>NZ_BMZG01000005.1 GCF_014652675.1 Formosimonas limnophila
CGCCGAACTTCTTCGTCAATACAGTCGTAATCGCTGCTGTCAATGTCGTTTTACCGTGATCAACGTGACCAATCGTGCCGACGTTGACGTGCGGTTTGGTCCGTTCAAACTTACCTTTTGCCATGATATATTTCCTATCGTGTAATTGTGGGCGATTCAATTGGACCGCCCGTTTTATTTAAAAAATTTATTTTGCGCGTGCGCTCATAACAGCTTCAACCACATTACGCGGTGCTTCTGCGTAGTGTTTGAATTCCATTGAGTAAGTCGCACGACCTTGAGTCGCTGAACGCAAGTCGGTTGAGTAACCAAACATTTCTGACAATGGTACTTCGGCTTTAATTTCTTTACCGCCGCCGATCATGTCGTCCATACCTTGAACCATACCACGGCGTGATGACAAATCGCCCATCACTGTACCCGTGTATTCTTCAGGCGTCTCAACAACCACGTGCATCATTGGTTCGAGCAATACAGGTTTACCTTTACGCATACCTTCTTTAAACGCCATAGAGCCTGCCATGCGGAACGCATTTTCATTCGAGTCAACATCATGGTATGAACCGAAGTGAACAGTGACTTTCACGTCAACCACTGGGTAACCAGCGATGACGCCTGATTTCAATGTTTCTTCAACACCTTTAGCAACCGCAGGGATGAATTCACGAGGAATCACACCACCTTTGATTTCGTCTACGAATTCAAAACCTTTACCCGCTTCTTGTGGCTCAAGTTTCAATACGCAGTGACCATATTGACCGCGACCACCTGATTGCTTGACGAATTTCGCTTCAGCATTTTCAACCGTTTCACGAATGGTTTCACGGTACGCCACTTGTGGCTTACCCACGTTCGCTTCGACGTTGAATTCACGTTTCATGCGGTCAACGATAATCTCTAAGTGCAACTCACCCATACCGCCGATAATCGTTTGACCTGATTCTTCATCAGTCGATACACGGAATGATGGATCTTCTTGCGCCAAGCGGTTTAAAGCCAAGCCCATTTTTTCTTGGTCGGCTTTGGTTTTGGGCTCAACCGCTTGTGAAATCACAGGTTCTGGGAATACCATGCGCTCCAAGATAATTGGCGCAGATGGATCACACAAAGTTTCACCAGTTGTCACATCTTTCAAGCCGATACAAGCAGCGATGTCGCCTGCCAAAACTTCCTCAACTGGCTCACGAGTATTCGCATGCATTTGTACGATACGACCCACACGTTCTTTACGATCTTTGACTGCATTCAATACAGTTTCGCCCGCTTTCAACACGCCTGAGTAAACGCGCACGAACGTCAATTGACCAACGAACGGATCCGTCATCAATTTGAACGCCAGCGCAGAGAACTTCTCTTTGTCATCTGCTTTACGTGTCACAGGATTGCCGTCTTCGTCTTCACCAGTAATCGCTTTAACGTCTGTTGGTGATGGCATGAAGTCGAGAACCGCGTCCAACATCGCTTGTACGCCTTTGTTTTTGAAAGCAGAACCGCACAACATCGGCTGGATTTCACAAGCCAATGTGCGTGTACGCAAAGCTTGTTTGATTTCGTCTTCTGACAAATCGCCCTCTTCGAGGTATTTGTTCATCAAATCTTCAGAGGCTTCTGCCGCTGACTCAACCATTTTTTCGCGCCATTCTTGCGCAGTTGCTTGCAAGTCAGCAGGAATGTCACCGTATTCAAACTTAGTACCTTGAGATTTTTCATCCCAAATAATGGCTTTCATTTTGATCAAGTCAACTACGCCTTGGAAATTTTCTTCCGCACCAATTGGAATTTGAATCGGTACTGGATTCGCGCGCAAACGCAACTTCATGCCTTCAACGACTTTGAAGAAGTTTGCACCTGTACGATCCATTTTGTTCACAAACGCCAAGCGAGGTACTTGGTATTTGTTGGCTTGACGCCAAACCGTTTCAGATTGTGGTTGAACGCCACCGACTGCACAGTAAACCATGCACGCGCCATCCAAAACACGCATAGAACGTTCCACTTCAATCGTGAAGTCAACGTGACCTGGGGTGTCAATGATATTGATGCGGTGCTCTGGGTAGTTACCAGCCATACCTTTCCAGAACGTGGTGGTCGCAGCAGAGGTAATCGTGATACCACGCTCTTGCTCTTGCTCCATCCAGTCCATCGTTGCTGCGCCGTCATGAACTTCACCAATCTTGTGGTTCACACCGGTGTAAAACAATACGCGCTCAGTCGTTGTGGTTTTACCTGCGTCAATGTGTGCAGAAATACCAATATTACGATAGCGCTCAATAGGGGTCTTGCGAGCCATTTGATTTCCTTTTAAGAAAAGTAAAAACCTACTTTTCTCAAGTTATAAGTTAGAAAATTTTCACGGGAAACCCGTGAAAATTTTGAAGTAAATACTATAAAAGCAGCGCGTTTAGAAACGGAAGTGGCTAAACGCTTTATTCGCTTCAGCCATGCGGTGAACTTCATCACGCTTTTTCATCGCACCGCCACGGCCTTCAGCCGCATCGATCAACTCACCTGCCAAACGCAAAGCCATGGTTTTTTCTCCACGTTTCTTTGCTGCTTCACGCAACCAACGCATTGACAATGCCATGCGACGCGATGGGCGCACTTCGACAGGAACTTGATAGTTCGCACCACCGACACGGCGACTTTTCACTTCAACCAATGGCTTTGCATTATTCAAAGCAGTGGTGAATACTTCTAATGGGTCTTTACCCGTTTTGGTAGCAATTTGCTCCAATGCACCGTAGGCAATGCCTTCGGCTACAGCTTTTTTGCCAGATAACATGATAACGTTCATGAATTTGGCTAAATCAACACTTCCGAATTTTGGATCCGGCAAAATATCACGCTTGGGGACTTCACGACGACGAGGCATCTCATCTTCCTTTCTTCAGTTGGGCTATGCCCAAACTTACTCGGTCTCTATTTGACAACACTTAGATGACCGTGCTATTAAAAAATAAATTCTTTTTTGTAACGAGTCACAAATGACCGTAACGAATAACGCTAAAAACGAATTACTTCGCTTTAGGACGTTTCGCACCATATTTAGAACGCGATTGCTTACGGTCTTTAACACCTTGCAAGTCAAGTGAACCACGGACGATATGGTAACGAACACCCGGTAAATCCTTTACACGACCACCGCGAATCAAAACAACGCTGTGCTCCTGCAAGTTATGACCTTCACCGCCGATGTACGAAATCACTTCGAAGCCGTTCGTCAAACGAACTTTGGCCACTTTACGCATCGCAGAGTTAGGTTTTTTAGGTGTTGTCGTGTAAACACGAGTACACACGCCACGTTTTTGTGGGCAGTTTTCCAACGCTGGGCTTTTTGAAGCTTCGCGCAAGACGGTACGTGGTTTGCGTACCAATTGATTGATAGTTGGCATTGTTATTATCCAAAAATATAAACTTCATTCATTTAATCACGGCAGTTTTGAAACCAAAACCACACTTTTCACCCACAACACGCCAACGAGACATGTCGTTAAGTTACTGATTAAACACGATTTTTCAGCAAAGTGTATTAATGACAAACGCAACAACCCACTCCGATGAACTCGCTATCATACGCCACATATGACAAGGGGTCAACGACCGCGTGCGCCAACCCCGTGATAAACCATTGATTTTGTGTCATTTTTAACAATAATCTCATCGCATACATTTCAAAGCCGCTGCAACCCTAACAATACATTCACCCCCAATCTGCACGGTGATGCAGCCTCGACCATCTTGGTCTCGGCGATACAGGAATCAATTAACTACTAACGAGTGTTTGGCTGGCATAAAACTCGATTCAATGTCCGAGCCACGGCACCTTGATGTTGTACCACAAATGCTTGTGCATTAGCACCATACCGCTCTCGCTCATCATCTTGAGCCAACAGACGCTGAGCCTCATGCAAGGCATCAGAAATATCTGTCACCTGAATCAATGCACTCGCCGCGACCGCGTCCTGAGCTGCTTGCACGAAATTATAAGTATGCGGGCCGATGATGGTGGGCTTGCCGATGGACAGCGGCTCTAAGAAATTTTGCCCGCCGAGTGGCTGCCATGCACCGCCCATCAGCACCACATCAGCAGCGGCGTAGTAGGCAAACATTTCGCCCATGGTGTCACCAAGCACCACCTTAACCTGGCTCAATGATTCGCCGAGCCGCGTTTCAGCCAACGAGTCCAGCATCGTTTTTCGCACCAACGCCTCATGGGCAAAACCCGATTCGCGCAACAAGTTTTCAACCTCACTGAATCTCTGGGGATGACGAGGCACAAGCCACCACTGCACATCATCAAACACGCCATCAAATGCCTTAGAGTGCAAAGCATCAACCCACAGCTGCTCCTCGCCCTCGCGTGTACTCGCCAATAACACGATGCGACGAGCATCAGACAGCGAAGCGCGCCAACGCAGACCCGCCACCACTTGCTCATGCGGCGTACTCATGTCAAATTTCAAATTGCCCGTCAATGTCAAACGCGCCTGTGACACGCCCAGCTGCTCGTACCGATCGCCATCAGCCACCGACTGAGCACACACGTTCGACAGTTGGCCATAAGCCTGCTTGAACAATTTCGCAAAAAATCCGTTTTTTAACGTCTTTTGCAATGTTTTATCAGACAATCGACCATTCAACAAAGAAACTGAAATACCACGTTTAACACACGCGGCAATCGTATTTGGCCAAATCTCTGTTTCCATCAACCAACAATCCGTCGGCGCAAACCGTCGCAAAAACCGCGCCACCACATCGGGCAAGTCGTACGGCACATAGACCTGCGTCATGCGACCGCTAGCGAGATATGATGCAAATAGCTCTTGACCTGCAGCACGCCCCGTCGGCGTGGTATGCGTCAAAGTCACATGCACCACCTCATCACACGCAAACAACGCATCAATCAACGGCTTGGCCGCCCGCGTCTCACCGAGCGACACCGCATGCAGCCAAACACGTCGCGTCGCCGTTGACCGTTTAGAACAGCCATAGCGCCACGCAAACCGTTCGCCCCAACCACGTGCATACTCAGGCTGACGACGCGCCCGCCAAAGCAGATACAGCGGCACAAGTGGTGACACGATGTACAGCAGCACCGAGTAAAGTGCACGGCGCCAGCTCATTCGGACAACCACCGTGCGAGAACGGCTTGCACAGACTCAAGCGACGGCGGCTGCCCCACGCCACCCAAACTAGCGACAAAATCGGCTCCCTGCGTGTGCGCCGTCATCGGCGCCAGCGCGGCGTCGTGGTCACAATAAATCCCCAACGTCGGTCGTCCAAGTGCTGCCGACAAATGTGTCAAGCCGCTGTCCAAACCAATCACACAGCGCGCGCTTTGCATACACTGCGCCGCCTGAGGAATCGTCAGAAAAGGCGGTAGCAGCGCGAACGCACGCTCAGCTTCAGGCAAACCAGCCAACAAATGCTCTGTATAAACACATTCGTCCGCTCCGCCCCAGAACCACAATGTGTGCAAACCCACCGCATGGCACTGCGCAGCGACAGCACGCCAATGAGCATCTGCCCAGCGTTTTTCAACACGAGAGGCATTGGGTACCAGCACGGCATAAGGAGTATCGGGATTTTGCCAATCATCGCGCGCAGCCAGGTATTGTGCCAGCGTTGGAAACTCAACCCTTGGCACACAACCATCCAACGAATAACCCAAGGCCCGCGAGACCAAAGTCCGATTACGCAGCACAGCGGGCAATTCAAGTGAGACTGCACATTTGTCCTGATAAAACCAACTCGCGATCGACTCGCGAATACTGCGTGTGTCATAACCGACACGACGACCATTGGGCATCAGTCGCGCCAGGCGCGCCACCACCGCGCTTTTAAACAACCCCTGACAATCAATCACCACATCATAAGCCTCTGACTGCAATGCACTTTTAAACGCACGCCACTCTTTCCTCGTCTGCGCCTCACGCCATGTTTTCCGCCAGGCTCGCAAGCGAATCGGGATGACACGGCGCACCAGTGGTGCATTCGCCCGCACCAAGTCTGCAAAACTCTGCTCCACCACCCAATCAATTTGCGCATTGGGGTAATGCTGCAGAATATCGCTTAACACAGGCAACGCGTGAATCACGTCGCCCATCGACGACATTTTGATGATGAGTATTTTCATGTGAGACTCTAAATAACAATAAGGCACGCGAAATGCTGTGCCTTATTTTGTCATGTGATTTTTGATAACGTAGTGTGTGAAACGAGCCAATTAGAACGGGATGTCATCATCCAAATCATCCATCGCAGCAGGGGCAGGTTTGCGTGCAGCAGGTGCCGAAGCAGGGCGTGATGCGGCAGGCGCATCATAAGGCTCACTACCGCCACCCACTGAAGCACGACCACCGAGCATCTGCATGCTGTCGGCTTTGATTTCGGTGGTGTAACGCTCGATGCCGTCTTTGTCTGTCCATTTACGTGTCGCCAAACGACCTTCGACGTACACTGCTGAGCCTTTTTTGAGGTACTCACCAGCCACTTCAGCCAAGCGGTTGAAAAACACGATGCGATGCCACTCAGTGATTTCTTTTTGTTCGCCAGACTGCTTGTCTTTGTATCGCTCAGTGGTCGCCACAGCGATATTGGTCACAGCGTCACCGCTGGGCATGTAACGCACTTCAGGGTCACGGCCAAGATTGCCGACGATAATGACTTTATTGACTGATGCCATAATGAATCCTCTTAATTAAATATTTTTTGAACACAAATTGGGGGTTATTGTACTGTTTTTTCAATAACGACATGACCATTTTTGGCTCTATTCAATTGGTGATTGAGCAACCAGAAACCTACCAATACAGCACAAGCACCAAATAGCACAACAGAACTAGAGCGAGCATTCAACCACGCACCAACGATAGCACCCACAAATAAGCCAAGCGCCTGAACCGTATTGTACACCCCCGCTGCAGCACCCTTTGCTTGTGGCGCGCTGATTTTTGAGAGCAGTGATGGCTGTGTGGCTTCAAGTACATTAAATCCAACAAAAAACAGTAACAATGCCACACACACAACCCAAACACCACCGAAATGCGCCGCAAGAACCAGCTGCGCCACACCAATCAGCACAATTGATGCACGCATCACTTCAAACATTCGCCCGCACTTTTCTGCACGGATGATGAGCGGCACCATGGCGGCCATCGACAACACAATGACCGTCAGATACACCAATGCGCTGTCACCATGACTCAAACCACTATCAATCAAACGCGACGGTACGACAACCCACATCGCCATCTGTACAGCATGCAGGACGAACACACCGATATTCAACTGCCATTGTTTTTTATCGCGCAAGACATCCAACAACAAACCCATCGTCTGCCTATGAGTCACTACATTTGGCAAACGGACCAATGGAATAGACCACACAATCCCTATGGCCAAAAGAGCCAGTGCAGTAATCAAATAAAAAACACCACCCATGCCAATATAGTCGTACAACAACGGCGCAGTGACAAGTGAGACAGCAAATGTCAGCGCAATACTCATCCCGACCATCGCCATCGCTCGCGTTCGGACTTGCTCACGCGTCACGTCAGACACCATCGCGACCACCACGCTACTCACAGCACCTGCGCCCTGCAACGCACGCGCCCAAACCAGTTCATGTACTGTCGTCGCGTGTGCCGCCCAAAAAGCGCCCGCTGCAAAAATCAGCAAACCGATGGTAATCAGAGGCTTACGCCCCAGTCTATCAGACAATAAGCCATAAGGAATGTAGAGCAAAGCCTGCGTCAATCCATACGCCCCCATCGCCAACCCAACCAATGTCACATCACCTCCGTCAGGCAATGTGTGGGCAAACGGCACGAAAATCGGCAACACAATAAACAAACCAAACATGCGCAAGGCAAAAATCAGCGCAAGACGCATGCTGGCCGAACGCTCGGCGGGGAAAAAATTTACTTGAGAACTCATACAATCCAAGACAGTGTGCGCCCACAGGCAAAAACAAGCATTCAATCAAGCGCACCGAAAACAAGCACACATCAGCGTGGCACAGTTTAAGGAAAACCATTATAGTAACAGGTTTGGTGCATCCAAAGCGGTAGCACAGCGACGCACCTGCACTTCACTTATCAGAAAACACCATGAACAACAGCGAAATCAAAATCCGCGGCGCACGAACGCACAACCTTAAAAACATCTCAATTGATTTACCCCGCCAAAAACTCGTGGTCATCACGGGTTTGTCAGGCTCAGGCAAATCAAGTTTGGCATTTGACACGCTGTACGCAGAAGGTCAGCGTCGTTATGTTGAAAGCTTATCGGCGTATGCCCGTCAGTTCTTACAACTCATGGAAAAGCCCGATGTCGATTTAATCGAAGGGTTGTCACCTGCCATTTCGATTGAGCAAAAAGCCACTAGCCACAACCCGCGCTCAACCGTGGGGACGGTCACCGAAATTCACGATTACCTTCGTTTATTGTTTGCCCGCGTCGGCACTCCGTATTGTCCACACCACGAAGTCCCATTGGCATCACAGACTGTCTCACAGATGGTTGACGCGGTTTTAGCATTACCCGAAGACACTAAACTCATGATACTCGCGCCTGTGGTGGCGAATCGCAAAGGCACGCATGAAGAGTTATTCGCACAGATGCAAGCACAGGGCTTCGTGCGTTTTCGCATTCGTTCAGGCGGCGGCACAACCAATACAAATGCTGCACAGATTTTTGACATCGACAGCATTCCGACGTTGAAAAAAACCGAAAAGCACACGATTGAGGTGGTTGTGGATCGTATCAAGGTCAAAGCAGACCTGAAACAACGCTTGGCCGAGAGCTTTGAGACCGCGCTGCGATTGGCCGATGGTCGCGCGTTGACGGTGGATATGGACACGAATGCAGAACAACTGTTTAGTGCAAAATTCGCTTGCCCAGTGAATGGTTGCGATTACGCGATTGCCGAACTTGAGCCACGCTTGTTTTCGTTCAACAATCCGATGGGCGCATGCCCGAATTGTGATGGTTTGGGTGTAGAGACGTTTTTTGACCCTAAGCGCGTGGTCGCATTTCCCAACCTATCCATCAGCAGCGGCGCGATTAAAAGCTGGGATAAACGCAACACCTATCTGTTTTCGATGATGCAAAGCCTCGCGTCGTTTTACAACTTCGACGTGGACACACCATTTGACGAGTTATCTGAGGACGCTCGCCAAAAAGTGCTATACGGCTCAGGCCGCCAAGTGTTGCCATTTACCTACCTGTCAGACAAAGGCCGTGCGATTGTTCGCGAACACACCTTTGAAGGCGTTATCCCGAACCTTGAACGTCGCTACAAAGAAACCGACTCGATGACCGTGCGTGAAGAGTTGGCCAAACTCCAAAACGTGCAATCCTGCCCCTCATGCCACGGTACACGTCTGCGTGAATCTGCTCGCAACGTACGTATTGGTGATGGAAAAAGTGCACGTACACTCCATGAGGTCTCTCATCTATCGCTCGGTCACGCGTTGCAGTATTTCTCCGACATCAAATTCAAAGGAGCAAAAAAGGAAATCGCCGACCGTGTTATTAAGGAAATCGTCGCGCGTTTGTCGTTCCTCAACAATGTGGGACTGGATTACTTATCTTTGGAGCGCAGTGCAGACACGCTGTCTGGTGGCGAGTCTCAACGCATTCGACTCGCCTCACAAATTGGTTCCGGCTTAACAGGGGTGATGTATGTATTGGATGAACCATCCATCGGCTTGCATCAACGCGACAATGATCGTTTGATCGACACACTCAAACACTTACGCGACTTGGACAATTCCGTCATCGTAGTGGAACACGACGAAGACATGATTCGTGCGTCTGATTACGTCGTGGATATGGGCCCTGGTGCGGGCGAACACGGTGGCACCATCGTCGCCCATGGCACACCTTATGAAATTGAAAATCATAAGACCTCCGCGACAGGTCACTTCTTATCAGGCAAACGCCGCATCGAAGTCCCTGCCAAACGCCGCGAAAAAACCGACAAAGAACTCGTGATCCACGGTGCAACAGGAAATAACCTCAAAGGGGTTGACCTGCATTTACCCGTCGGTTTGATGACTTGCGTCACAGGTGTATCAGGTTCAGGCAAATCAACCCTGATTAACGAAACGCTTTATCTTGCCGCTGCGCAAAAAATCAACCGCGCCTCCGAAGAGCCTGCTGCCCACGAAAAAATCACAGGTTTGGAGCACTTTGACAAAGTCGTTAATGTGGACCAAGCACCGATTGGCCGCACACCGCGCTCGAACCCCGCCACATACACAGGTCTATTCACACCTGTGCGTGAGTTATTTGCCGAAGTGCCAACGGCCAAAGAACGCGGCTATCAACCTGGTCGATTCTCATTCAACGTCAAAGGCGGTCGCTGCGAAGCCTGCCAAGGCGACGGCATGATTAAAGTTGAAATGCACTTTTTGCCCGACGTCTATGTGCCGTGCGACGTCTGCCACGGCAAACGCTACAACCGCGAAACCCTTGATGTGCAATACAAAGGCAAAAATATCAACGAAGTCCTCGCTATGACGGTTGAGGTCGCCCACGAATTTTTCAATGCCGTACCAACGATTGCGCGCAAACTCAAAACGCTGCTCGATGTCGGATTGGGCTACATCACCCTCGGCCAATCAGCCACCACACTATCAGGCGGCGAAGCACAGCGCGTCAAGCTTGCACTCGAACTATCCAAACGCGATACGGGGCGGACGCTGTACATCCTCGACGAGCCGACCACGGGTTTACACTTTGCCGACATTGAATTACTGTTGGGCGTGATTAATAAACTGTCTGAACACGGCAACACCATCGTCATCATCGAACACAATTTAGACGTCATCAAAACTGCTGACTGGATTATTGACATGGGCCCCGAAGGCGGCGCAGGCGGCGGTCAAATCATCGCCGAAGGCACGCCCGAAGCCGTGGCAAAAAATAAAGCGAGTGTAACGGGGCAGTATTTGGGGCCACTGCTGAAAGCGAAAAAACAATAGCATGCAACGCAAAATAAAAACCGCGTCATTCCCAATTAGACGAGAAAATGAGGTAGTTGTTGAACTCAATAAGTAGTTTGTGCTAAAACAGTCAACCCATAAAATTTTAGAAAAATTGATTAATTTATAACCAAGACAAACCATGTGGATTTCTTACCTTCTCCAACTCATCGTTCGCCTGCTCATCGGCGCGTATCCACGCTGGATAGGTTGTAAACCCAGCACCAAACAGCGTATTTATTTTGCCAATCACACCAGTCACATTGATACCGTGGCGATTTGGGCAGCACTACCGCCTGATTTACAAAAAACCACGCACCCTGTGGCAGCGTTTGATTATTGGGGTAAATCCAAGTGGAAGCACTACATCGTCACGCGCGGACTCAACGCGATTTTTATCAAACGCGCCAAAGAAGACCGCACGGAGGACGATCCACTCCAGCCTTTGTACGACACACTGACGGCAGGCGACTCTCTAATTATTTTCCCAGAAGGCACACGCAATAAAGAAGACTTGCCGTTGCCTTTCAAATCAGGGATTTATCACCTCGCACTACGTCACCCAGATGTCGAACTCATTCCCGTTTACCTCGAAAATCTCAACCGCATCATGCCAAAAGGTGAGTTTTGGCCTGTGCCATTGGTCTGCACCGCCCGCTTTGGCAAACCCATACAGCTACTTGAGAATGAAGGCAAAGACGCCTTTCTCGCACGCGCACGACAAGCTGTGATTGACAGCCGTGCGAACTATCAACAAGACACGAAACCCACACAAACAAAGGCGGCAGTATGAACTGGATGGATTGGGATGATTATGAGCGTTTTTGGATTGCACTCATTGGTATGGTGCTGCTGGTCGGTATAGCGCACATTGTGGTTTATGTATTGCTGAACAAAGCCACGGCCAATTCACTCAAAGTGCGTCGTGCGTTTTTGTTGCGCTGTCAGCGTCATCTGAGTGCATTTTGGTGGGTGTTTTTGGTATCGGCGCTGGTCAGTGTGTTTGGCATCACGGGCGCTCTGATTGTCTGTGCTGTGATTTCGTTTCTGGGATTGCGCGAATTCGTCACACTCTCGCCTGTGAAAATCGGTGACCACCGTGCGTTGTCATTCGCCTTTTTTGTCTTTTTGCCGTTACAGTACGTGCTGATTGCTTTTTCGGAGTTCGGCTTTTTCACGGTGCTGATTCCCGTGTATGCGTTTTTGCTCTTACCGATTTTTTCAATCGTTCGCCAAGACACCGAAAAATTTCTTTCGCGCAAAGCATCATTACAATGGGGCTTAATGATTGCTGTGTATTGTTTGAGCCATACTGTCGCGATTTTGCAAATCGCGGCGCTGGACAAATATTCGCCTCATGAAAAAACACTATTTCTGCTGTTTTTCCTCGTCTTAGTCCGCTGTGCCATGCTTTGGCAACACATCGCCGACTACCTCATGCGCAACCGCGTGAACCGAATTGCCCACGAAATCCACAGCCGTATGACGTGGAATGGACTACTCATCAGCGCCATCGCCAACGCCCTCATTGCGGCTGCGTTTGTCTGGATTACACCATTTACGGTTTGGCAAGCAGCGATTGCTGGCAGCTTGATTTCTGTTTCATCGGTTTTTGGTCGTTTGGTAATGAGGGGCATCACACGCAGTTTGGGCGTGCGTGACTGGGCTGACTTAACAGGTGGACAACAGGGTGTATTAGACCGACTCGATGCTATTTTATACGCAGCACCTGTGCTCTTTCACTATACGTTGTTTGTCACAACGCGTTGAGTGTTATCACCACAAAAAAAGCCGCTCATCTCGAGCGGCTTTTTTAGGCACGGAGCCCATGAATGGACTAAATCGCCAACATCTCACGTGCATGTGCTCGCGTGGTATCCGTCAATTCGACACCGCCGAGCATACGGGCAATTTCGTCGACACGCTCATCCGATTCAAGCACATCGATGTGAGAGGTCGTATGGCCTTTTTCACTGAGTTTTTTGACGCGCCAGTGGTGCTCACCCTGTGCGGCCACTTGGGGCAAATGGGTCACACACAAAACTTGGCGATTATGACCAAGTTGGCGCAGGAGCTGACCGACCACCTGCGCAACCGACCCACCAATGCCACTATCAACCTCATCAAAAATCAATGTTTGCACAGGATTGGCATGGCTGGTAATGACTGCAATGGCGAGCGAGATACGCGCCAACTCACCACCTGAAGCAACTTTAGCAAGCGGCTGCAGCGGCACACCCACATGAGCAGCCACCATGAACTCCACAGCGTCATTACCAGAGCTTGATGGCGTGACTGGTTTGATGTCCACCGCGAATTGACCACCGGTCATATTGAGCGTTTGCATACTCTCGCTGACAAGCTGAGCGAGTTTTTTGGCAGCACGGGTTCTGGTGTCGGTGAGCTTTTTGGCCACAGTTTTGTACTGCTGCTCTGCGATTTTGCACTGCGCCTCAAGTACCTCTAAATCCATGCCATTTTGTAATCGCTCAAACTCAGCCTGTAGGGCTTGCCAATGGGCGGGCAATTCGTCTGAGGCGACTCGCAATTTTCGAGATAGGTTGTGCCACAATGTGACACGCTCATCAAGACTGGCGAAATCGTGCTCATCATCAGAAGCACGTTGCACGTAATTGTTCAGGCCATGACCTGCTTCCTGCACATGAATGACCGCTGACTCAAGCAGCTCAATATACTCATTGATTCGTTCGTCAAAACCAACAATGTTGGTGAGCGTCTGAATCTGCTCACGCAACATGCTGGCAATGTCATGGTCATCGCCATCAAGCCTCTGGGCAACCTGACCACAACCTTGGATAAGCTCTGCTGCGTTGGCCAGTCGCGCGTGCTGCGCGGATAACTCGTCCCACTCGTTTTCACGAGGGGATAATGCGTTGATGTCATCCAATTGCCATGTGAGCTCTTCTAGTCGCTCGGTCATTTTGGCATTGTCGGTTTTGGCTAGTTCCAGTTGTGCTTTTGCGGTGTGCCATGTTTGATAGGCCTGTTTGACGGCGGCACGCTCGTTGGATAACTGCGCGTACTCATCGAGCAAATCGCGTTGCAAATTGGTTTTGAGGAGTTGTTGATGCGCGTGTTGGCCATGAATGTGAATCAGGTATTCGCTCAACTCGCGCAATTGTGTGAGCGTGGCGGCGCTGCCATTGATAAAAGCACGACTTTTCCCCTCTTTATCGATGACCCGACGCAGCAGCAAGACGTCATCTTCTGTCTCAAAGGCTTGCTCGGCCAACCATGCTTTTATCGCAGGATTGAGGCCAAACTGGCCGCTGATTTCCGCTTTGTCCATGCCTTGTGCGACCATGCCCGCATCCGCTCTATCACCGAGCAACAGACCAAGCGCATCAAGCAAAATCGACTTGCCAGCGCCTGTTTCACCGGTCAAAACGGTAAAACCTTGACGGATGTCAAGGTCAAGGCGTTGCACAATAATGAAATGGCGTAGAGATAAATGTTGCAGCATAGTGACTTCAGACAGATTCGGTTGAGGGGCGCGCTGGGTTAAGGTTCCAGTTGAGTTTTTGGCGCAGCGTTGCATAGTAGTTATAAGACTTGGGGTGCCAAAACACGCTTTTATAAGGTGCTTGTGAAATACGAATCACGTCGCCCTGACGAACCTCTGCATACGAATGAACATCAAAATGCACAACGGCTCCGCGATTAGAAATCAGTTCAATATCAATCACTGAGTCGCTCGGCAAGACAATCGGGCGATTGGACAATGACTGTGGCGCGACAGGTACCAGTGTCACACCCGCTAACTGAGGATGCAAAATCGGCCCATTTGCCGCCAACGCGTAAGCTGTCGAGCCAGTCGGTGTGGCAATAATCAGCGCGTCGGCGCGTTGTGCATACATGAATTGTTCATTGACCGCGACATTTAACTCCAACATGCCATCTAAGCCGCTGCGCCCAACCACCACATCGTTGAGTGCGGTGCCTTCGTGAATCACTTCACCATGACGCAAAACTTGTGCATGCAGCAAATCACGCTCTTCCACATCATAGGATTGATCGAGCAAAATTTCGCGCAATGCCGATGGCGCATGTTCCAAAGCAATGTCAGTGATAAAACCCAAATGCCCCTGATTCACACCAATCAATGGCACATGATACGGCGCCACACGGCGAGCCACACCCAGCATGGTGCCATCGCCACCCACAGCAATCATGACATCGGCAGAGTTACCAATGTCACGCAAAGAAACACTTGGGAATTGGGTCAATCCAAAATGTGCCGAGGTTTTTTCCTCAATCAACACCGCCTTACCCAGACCCAGCACCGACTGCACAATTTGCAACAGTGGCTCAGGTGAGGTGTCATTTTGCACACGGCCAGCCAACGCCACCGTGCGAATATCCATAGGCGCACGGCGCAAATCTTTAACAGAAGTCGTGAGAAAATCATTCATGGTCAGTCGCCTAATGCTTTATTAATGTGGATTAAAACCCAGATTCACGCAGGGCTTCATGAATCCACCAATACGAGCGCATTGTACGCCAATGCAAAACGACGTGCCAGCGACACGTCGTTTTGGTGTTTTTCACAGCATTTTTTCAGCTGTCTGTTTTTTAAGCTTGCAGGCAAATATGAAGCGAGTGAACACCAGAGGCATAAAAATGGCGAACAAACACGTATTAATGGCAAGTTTAACCTAAAACTTGAATATGCCGCTTGAAGTTTCTAACTTAAACTGAATACACTTGCGGGAGGACGTCAAAGTGGCGGATTTTGAAGCACTTACTTTCATTTTAGTATTAAACTTCATTTGAAAATCAAATGTTCAATTTAGCACTGAGCCCGCCATTCTACCAAACGGCTGTTGGCTGTGGTTTTTTGTTTCACGTTCATTGTCATTGTTAGACTGTGGCAATACTTCATCAATCTTTGACAATAAACCGATTCACATCGAATTGATGCAAACCATCAATGACCGCGTCTGCGCGTGTGAGGACGCGCGCATCACCGATACCGATGGCATACATACCAGCATTTTTGATTGATTGCACACCCGCCACAGCATCTTCCACACCGATGCACGCATTCGGCGATACACCAAGTTGTGCGGCGGCTTTGAGGAAAATCTCGGGGTCTGGCTTGCCATTGACGACAAGATTCGCGTCAACGACGGTGTCAAATAAATCACTGATGCCCAAACGCGCCAAAATAGCAGGGGCATTTTTACTGGCTGAAGCCAGCGCTGTCTTTAAACCCGCACCGCGCACAGATTCTAATGCTTCGCGTGCGCCCGGCAGCAAGTCAGCAGCACTCATGTCAGCGATGAGCTCAACGTACTCATCATTTTTTTGCGCGGCTTCTTTGTCTTTTTGCTCGTCCGTCAGTATCACGCCACCGTGCTGAAGAATCAAATTGAGTGAATCCATGCGGCCAACGCCTTTAAGTCGTTCGTTAAACTCATGATCAATATCGAAGCCCAAACGCTGGGCAAGCTTTTGCCATGCGATAAAGTGAAACTTCGCAGTGTCCGTGATGACACCGTCAAGGTCAAAAACAAATGCTTGAATTTGGCTCATAGTCTTCTCTCTGTCTTTTAAATATGAATTGGTTGAGCAGATACTCAAAATCAAATGGTGATGCTGCTAACTTGGCCTGCCACAATCGTCAAACTTTGCCCACGGTGACGCACCTCAAGTCTCGTACCGTCGAGCAAACTGTAATGTACTTGTTCTGATTCAACACGCACTTGCAGCAAGGCCTGTCCAATCCGTACGACAAATTGATAGTGCGTCCATTGTTTGGGTAAAAACGGGGCAAATTGAATCACACCGCCGAAGCTGCGCAAACCCGCAAGACCGTAAACCACCGACATCCACGAACCTGCGAGGGCTGCGGCGTGTACGCCATGCTCTGTGTTGTGGTGCAAGTTGTCGATGTCCAAACGCGCTGTTTGCATGAAATAATCATAGGCTTTTTCGGTGTAACCCACATCAGCAGCCATGATGGAAAAAATGCACGAGGACAACGATGAGTCATGGGTAGTGATGGCTTCGTAGTAATCGTAATTGCGTTTTTTTTCTTCGGCAGTAAACTCATGACCAAGCAACAGCAAAGCCAACACGACGTCAGGCTGCTTACAAACTTGATGACGGTAAATCACCAGTGGGTGATAGTGCAGCAACAACGGGTATTTATCACGTGGGGCGTTGGCGAAATCCCAAACGGGCTTATCGAGGAAGGTGTCATCCTGTGCATGAATACCGCGTGTCTTATCGTAGGGCAAAATCATGTGATCTGCAGCGCGCTGCCATGTGGCGATTTCATCAGTGGTTAAGCCGATTTTCGTCGCAAGCTCAGCGTAAGCAGCGGGGTGCTCACTTTGTAACCACGTAGCTGTTTTCGCCGCGAACCGCAGGTGATGGCGCGCCATGACGTTGGTGAATAAATTATTGTTGACGATGGCAGTGTATTCATCAGGCCCCGTGACCGTATAAATACCGAAGCGGCCATTCGCGTCAAACTGTCCCAAATCTGGCCAAATGCGTGCGGTTTCAAAAACCACTTCCGCGCCCTGCTCCAATAAAAAGCTCTTGTCTCCCGTCACATCCGTGTACTGCGCGATTGAGTAAGCAATGTCCGCATTGATGTGATACTGCGCTGTACCTGCGGGAAAATACGATGAGCACTCAGGCCCAGTGATGGTGCGCCATGGATACAATGCGCCTTTTGGGTGCGCCATCTCCAGCGCACGTGTGCGCGCTGCGGGCAGCATGCTGGCTCGCGATTCGAGGAGCTTTCGAGCGATTTCGGGACGCGTGTGTAAGAAAAATGGTAGCACGTAAATTTCGGTGTCCCAGAAGTAATGCCCATCATAGCCAGCACCCGTCACACCTTTGGCGGCAATATTGGTTTTGCCATCTCGCCCTGCGGATTGCAGTAAATGAAACTCTGAAAAGCGCATACCTTGTTGCAACGACTCGTCACCGCCAATTTCAACCGTCGCATTTCGCCAAAACTCGGCGAGATAATCCGTTTGTTCGGCAAGTAAACCATCAAAGCCCAATGTTTGCGCGGTCATCAACGCACTTTTTGCACTGCTGAGGAGCCGGCTTTGCGCCGTGGTTTGCGTGCTGATGTAAGCGGCAAATTTGGTCACGGTGAACGCCTCACCTTGTACAACGTTTTGTGTGAAAGTATGCGTCGCCTGTTGCTCGCAGTGTTTCACCGTCGCCGCAACAGGCGCCTCATGCGCGACACTGCTGACCACAAACAAACCGCTGTGGTGTGTAGAGTGCGTATAAGCAGAGAAGTTTTCTGTCGTCTCAAATACCACATAGTTCAGCCGCCCACCGAGCGATGCGCCAACACGCGGATCGTCCCCCGCTTTGAGCGTGCGTTCTTTGTTGCTGATGGTTGAGGTGATGGCAATGACACCTGAAAAATTCAGCGGCGTCACGCTGTAACGCACTGCTAAAACGGCTTGATGGGTTTGACTGACCAACCGCTCAGAGCGCACGCGCACTTGCTGACCTGTGGGCGAAGTCCATGTGAACTCACGCGTGAGCACGCCTGTCACAAAATCCAAGCGGCGCTGGTAATCCGACAGTTGGCCAGAGTTTGGATCAAACGCGACGCCATCGACCAAAAAACTCATGCCCGTAACATTAGGCACGCGGACAATGAACTGATTGGTCTTAGCAAACGCATAGGCCGACTCAGGGTAGACAATCGGCTCGGATTCATAAAATCCGTTCAGAAATACATCGTTTTGCATCGTGCCTGCCCACACATCACCCTCGTCATGTGCGCCGCGCACGCCAATGTTGCCATTGCCCAGTGTGAACAAGGTTTCATGCAAAGCGCCCATGGCGGAGTCAAACAGCGGCTCGGCAATTCCCCATGGCTCTACGGTAAGATGTTGTTCTTGTTTATGCTCTTGGGTCATACCAGCTCTCTTAAAATATTGTTGTGATGGTTGTGGAGACGTACCGCGAGAACGGCGTGATAATTTTACAAAATTTGGCGATTTTACAATAATTATTTTTAAGCCGTAAGGCTATTATAGGGTTGAGTGAGCGCCATTTAGCGCACAGTCGTTTGTAAAATGCGCGATAAGAAGCCGCTATTTTTCAGCCCGAAAGCAATGCGCGAAACGCAGGCTCGGCTTGTGCGAAGTCATATCGCGCCAAAACATCAGCTCGCGCTTGGGCACGCAACTCGCTCATCGGCTCTCGCAAGCACAACACGACTTTTTCAGCAATATCCTGTGGATCAAAAAAATCCGCCAACAAGCCGTTTTCCCCATCTCGAATCACCTCCTCGACGGGCGATGTGCGTGAACCGACGACCAAGCAACCCATCGCCATCGCTTCGAGCATAGACCACGACAAAACAAACGGATAGGTCAAATACGTGTGAACTCGTGAGACTTGCAACACTTTTCGATACATGTCATAAGGGACCTGACCTAAGAAATGCGTGCGTGATGCATCAATACGAACCTCTTTGAGCATCTTCTCTCGAAAGTTGGCCGCATCACGGGGTTTACTTCCATAACTCACATCATCGCCACCAATGATGATGGTGTGGCAGTCAGGCAGTACTTTCTGAATGATCGACAATGCGCGCATAAAGCTGTGAAAACCACGGTATGGCTCTAACTGCCGCGCCACATAAGTGATGATGGGCATACCTGCCCTCGCATGAAAACCATCTGGCAGAGTCAATTCAGCTTGAGCATCAGGATACAAAACACTCATATCGACTCCCTCGTGAATCACTTTGATTTTTGAATGAAAAATCTCAGGGTGTTGTTTCAACTGCCATTGCGTTGGCGTCACTGCGGCGTCGCAGTTTACAAGATTGAGGGCATGTAACGCATTCCATGTCTCTACCCGTGCACCCGCATTAAAGTCATCAGGGAACTCCGCATCAAAGTTCATATCAGCGCCCTGTGAGCGGTAATACCACTCACAAAAGTGTATCAAGCGTGCTTTAGGAAACACATTTTTCACATACAACGTCTCGCCCCAACCCGGGTGTGCAAAAATCACATCAGGCTCATAACCTTTTTGCTTGAGTTGTAACAATACACGGGAACGGCCTGCCCCCGCAGAACCGCTCGCTCCATTTGAACCAAATAAGGGTGCGTATGTTCAACTTTAGCATCTCGGTGCAAGTCATAACGAATCCATTTGACTCCGTCAAGCCCTAATGCATTGCGATGCCCTACTCCAAAAACGTCCATATTAGAATCAGCCGCCCATTGTTTGGCGATTCGTCGAAATTGACCTGGGAAATTTTGATGAATGAGTAAGACGCGCATGTGGTAATCACAAAACAACAAAAGTTAATCAAAAATGATGCGCCATCATACACGAGCGACCTTTGATTGTCGCCAAACAAACTACAGCGATTTTCACCAAAAAATCCTGTTTTCAGCCAAAAAACCGTGTATTCATCAATCAACTTTTGTTTTATGATGAGCCATAGATAATCAATATGGCCTACAGCCATCAGGAGACCAATCATGGCAGTATCGGTATTTGATTTATTCAAAATCGGCATCGGCCCATCAAGCTCACACACCGTTGGCCCCATGCGCGCGTCCAAGATGTTTGCCGAGCTTCTCGACAAAGACGATATGCTGCCACAAACACACCGCATCTGCGCGCAAATGTATGGCTCTCTGGGTCTGACAGGCGTGGGCCACGGCACAGACAAAGGTGTGTTGCTTGGCCTACTGGGTTACGCTCCCGATTCAGTGCCGATTGAGCAAGTACAAGACGAGCTGGACACCATCGCCCTTGACCAAAAAATCAGTCTGCTGCACAAACACCCCGTCGAATTTCGCATCAAAAATGACCTCATCATGCACCGCCGTCAAGCCTTGGCCGAACACCCAAACGGCATGAAATTCTCAGCATACGATGAGGTGGGCAACTTGTTGATTGAAAAAAAATACCTCTCCGTCGGCGGTGGCTTTGTCGTCTCAGTCGGCATGGACGCCTCACCTGTGTTGGAGGCATTCAACGACGTCCAATACCCATTTCACAGTGCCAAAGAACTCATTGAGTTGTGCAAAACCCACAACCTAACCATCGCCCAACTCATGATGGCCAACGAACGCACTTGGCGCACGGAGACAGAAGTCAGAACACAACTTCTGAGTATTTGGCAAATCATGCAAAGTTGTGTCTCACGGGGTTGCGGTATTGACAACCCCGACGCGACAGGCTATCTACCAGGCGGGCTGAATGTCAAACGCCGCGCCGCTGAGCTATACCGCCAGTTAACCCAAAACGCCGAACGTTCACTCGCCGACCCGCTCACCGTCATAGACTGGGTCAGCCTATACGCAATTGCCACTAACGAAGAAAACGCCGCAGGCGGGCGCGTCGTCACTGCCCCAACCAACGGCGCAGCGGGTGTCGTCCCCGCCGTCATGCACTACTACGACCGATTCGTCCCAAACGCTTCATATGAGGGCATCATCACATTCCTCCTGACCGCAGGCGCCATCGGCATCCTCTATAAGCTAAACGCCTCGATCTCAGGTGCAGAGGTTGGCTGCCAAGGCGAAGTCGGCGTCGCCTGCTCCATGGCTGCAGGCGGTCTCGCCGCAGCACTCGGCGCGAGTAATGCCCAAATCGAGAATGCCGCTGAAATCGGTATGGAACACAACTTAGGGTTGACGTGTGACCCTGTCGGCGGCCTCGTGCAAATTCCCTGTATCGAACGCAACGCCATGGGCGCCATCAAAGCCGTCAACGCCACCCGCATGGCCATGCGCGGCGACGGCACACACCACGTCTCACTCGACATGGTCATCAAAACCATGCGCGACACAGGGGCAGACATGAAAAATAAATACAAAGAAACCGCCAAGGGCGGATTGGCGGTGAACATGGTGGAGTGCTAATCTAAAGTGATGGGGTTTTAAGGTGAGCATCACTCACCTTTTTTCATTTAGACCATTATGGCATGGTTGGTTCAGTCATTATAGTAGGTAGTAGGACATGAAATCACCCAAAGTGATTGCGGCTCAAGTCCGCAATTACTGACGCATCTTTGCACATTAAAAAACTACTTGATTGGCTCAATTCAAAAACAACCGATAAGCCGCATTGTCTGTCTCATCCCAAAACCGATAACCCAGCGTCGGGATGAATTTTTTAAATTTTGCTCGCTCATCAGATGGCACTTGAATCCCCACCAATATGCTCGAAAAATCACCGCCTTGGTTGCGGTATTGAAACAGCGAGATATTCCAGTGTGGCGAAACAGAATTTAAGAAGCTAAACAAAACCCCAGCCCGCTCAGGGAACTCGAAACGATAGAGCAACTCATCCCGCGCAGAAACTGCGCCACCAATCATGTTGCGCACGTGTTGCTTGGCCAAATCATTGTGGGTCATGTCAACGTGCTGAAAACCTTTTTTGGTCAACTTATCAGAAATCTTAATCGAATCACCATGATTGCTGATGGCAATCCCCACCATGATATGAGCAGCATTCGTGCTGTTCATTCGATAGTTGAACTCAGTGATACTGCGATGCTCACCCAGTAAATCACAAAGCTTTTTGAAAGAACCACGCGCCTCTGGAATGGTGATGGCAAACAACGCCTCGCGCGCCTCGCCCATTTCCGCACGATCGGCAACAAAGCGCAGGCGATTAAAGTTGGTATTCGCACCTGAAGCAATGGTGACAAGGTGCTCGTTTTTCGCACCTGTTTTTTCAATATAGGCTTTCAAACCTGCCAAACCGAGCGCACCCGACGGCTCGAGAATGTCGCGCGTGTCTTGAAACACATCGCGAATCGCGGTGCAAATCGCGTCGGTATCAACAAGGATGATGCCATCGACGTACTGCTGTACCAGTCTGAATGTTTCTTTACCTGGTTGTTTGACTGCTGTGCCATCAGCAAAAATCCCGACATCTTTGAGCGTAACGCGCTTGCCTGCTTTGACAGACTGCGCCATCGCGTCCGAGTCCACTGACTGCACACCGTATACTTTGATCTCAGGATGAATCGCTTTGATATACGATGCAATCCCTGCAATCGCACCACCGCCGCCAATCGGAACAAATACAGCATCAAGCCGCTCGCTGTGCTGGCGCAAAATCTCCATCGCCATCGTGCCCTGTCCTGCAATGACATCGGGGTCATCGTAAGGATGCACAAAGGTGAGTTTATTTTGTTTTTGTAACGTCATCGCATGATCATAGGCATCAGTGTACGAACCGCCGTGCAGCACAATGCTAATGTACTCACCACCAAAGCGCTTAATGGCGTCAATTTTGACCGCAGGTGTGGTTTCTGGCACGACGATAATCGCTTTACATTTGAGGTGAGAGGCGCAAAACGCCACACCTTGTGCATGGTTGCCCGCTGAAGCTGTAATCACACCCTGCTTGATTTGCTCATGGGTTAACTGTGCCATTTTATTGTACGCGCCACGGATTTTGTATGAAAATACTTCGTGGTAATCTTCGCGCTTCAAGTAAATGTGGTTACCCATGCGACGCGACAATTGAGGGGCTTTTTCTAAAGGGGTTTCCTGTACGATGTCATAGACACGGGCAGTCAATATTTTTTTTAAATAATCAGTTTGTGGCATGATTCGCATTCTCTACAAATAGTAGGGTACATTTAACTCGTTTTGACCGAACCCGTAGAGTAACAGGTTCAAGCCACGCGCTCAAGCGCCCGCACAATACAAGGATCTCACATGCCCGAATGGCTCGCCACCACACTCACCTATTTTTCTCTACCACAAGTGGGCTTGCCTGCGATTTTTGCCGTTTCATTTTTATCAGCGACCGTTTTACCCATGGTGACAGAGCCTGTGCTGTTTGGCTTCGTCAAACTCAACCCAGATCAATTTTGGCTGGCCATTCTTGTGGCTACGACGGGTAACACCATGGGTGGCATGGTCACCTATTTCATGGGCTACGGTGCCAAAAAAGCCTTCGCCAAGGAAAAGCCCGTGATTCATTTGCGCTGGTTGCAACGATTGGGTGCCCCCGTTCTGCTGCTGTCATGGGTGCCTTTGATTGGCGATGCACTGTGCGCCATGGCAGGCTGGCTCAAGCTACCTTGGCGCGGTGTTTTGCTTTGGATGAGCGTGGGCAAGTTCATTCGTTTCGTGGTCATGACCGCTGCACTGCTGTGGATACCCGATGGATTTTGGCAATCATTTATGCACTAAAGTGTGGCTTTTCGCTTAAAGCACATCAAAAAAAGGGTCACCCGAAGGCGACCCGAATCACACAAAGTAACTGTTTTAAAACCCTCCAAACCAACCTTCTTGGCCTACCAAGGTAAGTTGCTGCTACCCATCAACGTTTTATCCACTTCATACGCGGCTTGGCGACCCTCTTTAATCGCCCAAACAACCAAAGACTGCCCACGACGCACATCACCCGCAACAAATACTTTATCAACATTAGAGTGGTAAGCGGTGTCACCGACGGTTAGTGCGTTAGCATTGTTACGCGCGTCTTTATCCACGCCAAACGCGTCTAACACAGCTTGTGCAGGATGCACAAAGCCCATCGCCAACAAAACCAAGTCTGCTTTGACGTCAAACTCGGAGCCTTCAGCTTCAACCATCTTTCCACCGACAAACTCAATGCGAACGCACTGGAGTTTCTCGATTTTGCCATTTTTGCCGATGAAGGCTTTGGTGTTGACTGACCAATCACGTTCTACGCCTTCGTCGTGTGACGATGAGGTGCGCATTTTCATCGGCCAATATGGCCAAACCGATGTGACTGACTTGTCCTCCACATCGCGCGGACGCGGCATGACTTCAAACTGCGTGATGGATTTCGCACCATGACGATTAGCAGTACCGACGCAGTCTGAGCCTGTATCACCGCCGCCGATGACGACAACGTGTTTGCCTGCGGCGTTAATCGGGTTGTCTCCGTCGCCTGCGTTGGTTTTGTTTTGTGGAATGAGCCATTCGAGGGCGAAGTGAATGCCTTTGAGATCGCGTCCTGGTGCGGGCAAGTCACGCGGCGTTTCAGAACCGATAGCGAGCACCACTGCATCGTATTTTTTTTTCAATTCATCGGCTGTGACAACGGTTTTGGCGTCGTTGGCGCAGCCTTGTGGATAGTCACCTGTGGCGATGGCGACGCCTGTTTTGAATGTCACGCCTTCGGCCTGCATTTGCCCCATACGGCGGTCAATGAGCCATTTTTCGAGTTTAAAATCAGGGATGCCGTAGCGCAGCAAACCACCAATGCGCGAATTTTTCTCATAAACCGTGACGTCGTGGCCTGCACGTGCAAGCTGCTGTGCACAGGCTAAACCTGCGGGGCCTGAGCCGACGACAGCAACTTTTTTGCCTGTTTTTTTCGCGGGGATTTCCGGGGTAATCCAGCCGTTCGCCCAGCCCTTATCAATGATGGCGTGTTCAATGGATTTGATGCCGACAGGATCGTTGTTGATATTGAGTGTGCAGGCGGCCTCACATGGTGCAGGGCAAATACGTCCAGTGAACTCGGGGAAGTTGTTGGTCAGTGACAATACAGCGAGCGCTGCTTGCCAGTCCTGCTGATACACGAGGTCATTAAAGTCAGGGATGATGTTGTTAATCGGACAACCATTATGACAAAACGGGATCCCACAATCCATACAACGCGACCCTTGCTTGGCGGCATCGCTGTCCGACAGCGCGTAGAGAAACTCTTTGTAGTGTTTAACGCGCGACTCCGGTGCTTCATAGGTGGGGGTTAAACGCTCTTGCTCTAAGAACCCAGTGATTTTACCCATCATTTACTCCTTAAAAACCCAAATGTGACGTGGTGTATTTGGGTTTTCCATTGTTATTTGAAACTTCAGCATTGCGACAGACTAGTTAGTTTTTTACGCTGCTTGTGTCGCGCTCAATCGTTCTTCCAAGACTTTCCGATAATCTGTCGGCATGACTTTAACAAACAATTTGAGTGACACATTCCAGTTATCCAAAATTTCACGGGCACGCTCTGAACCTGTGAATTTAAAATGCTGTTCAATCAATGATTTCAGATTGGCTTCATCCGAAGCAGGCTGGACATCAAAGTTCACGGCGTGCCAGACAGCGTCTGTTTGCTCTTTTTCGCTCGTCACATGAGACAAGGCCACCATGCTGGTGTTGCAACGTGGCTCGAACTGACCTGCGGGGTCGTACACGTAAGCGACACCACCGCTCATGCCCGCCGCGAAGTTGCGACCTGTCGCGCCGAGCACGACGACGGTGCCGCCAGTCATGTATTCGCAACCATGGTCACCGGTGCCTTCGACGACGCATGCGGCACCTGAGTTGCGCACCGCGAAGCGTTCACCCGCAACGCCACTGAAAAATGCCGAGCCAGCAATCGCGCCGTACAAGACCGTGTTGCCCACAATGATGTTCTCATGTGACGCACCACGGAATGAATTATTGGGGCGAACAATAATACGACCACCGGACAAGCCTTTACCCACATAGTCATTCGCCTCGCCGACCAAGTCAAATGTCACGCCATGGGCAAGAAACGCGCCGAAGCTTTGTCCCGCCGTGCCATTCATCTGAATGTGAATCGTGTCATCGGACAAACCTGCGTGACCGTAGCGACGAGCCACTTGACCCGAGAGCATGGCGCCAATGGAGCGGTTTAAGTTGCGCACGTTTTGAATGAATGAAACGGGTTTGCCTTCTGTCAGTGCAGGTTCGCACTGAGCAATGAGTTGTTTGTCGAGCGCATGATCCAAACCATGGTCTTGCGTGAGCGTTTGGAATGATGTGTCACCTGCTGCATTCGGTACTAGGTAGAAAACTTTAGAAAAATCCAAACCTTGGGCTTTCCAGTGGGTAATACCTTGGCGCATATCGAGTAAATCAGCACGGCCAATTAATTCCTCAAACGTGCGCACGCCCATCTGTGCCATGAGTTCGCGCACTTCCTCTGCGATGAAGAAGAAGTAGTTCACAACGTGCTCAGGCTGACCTGTGAATTTTTTGCGCAGCACTGGGTCTTGTGTCGCCACACCGACGGGGCAAGTATTTAAGTGACATTTGCGCATCATGATGCAGCCCTGCACCACAAGCGGTGCAGTGGCAAAACCAAATTCCTCCGCACCGAGCAATGCACCGATGACGACATCACGGCCCGTTTTGATCTGGCCATCGACCTGCACACGCACGCGAGAACGCAAGCGATTTAATACCAATGTTTGCTGGGTTTCAGCAAGGCCTAGCTCCCACGGCGCACCTGCGTGTTTAATCGATGAGACGGGCGATGCACCCGTGCCGCCGTCATGACCCGCGATGACGATGTGGTCAGCTTTGGCTTTCGCCACGCCTGCGGCGACTGTACCAACGCCATTTTCAGCGACGAGTTTCACCGAAATAGACGACGACGGGTTGACGTTTTTCAAATCGTGAATCAACTGTGCCAAATCCTCAATCGAATAAATATCATGGTGTGGCGGTGGCGAAATCAAGCCCACGCCCGGCACAGAGTAACGCAATGCGCCGATGTATTCGGAAACTTTACCACCAGGAAGTTGGCCACCTTCACCAGGTTTTGCGCCCTGTGCCATTTTGATTTGAATCTGGTCAGCAGATGACAGATATTCAGCACTGACACCAAAACGACCCGAAGCCACTTGCTTGATTCTTGAGCGCAGCGAATCGCCTTTTTTCAGAGGAATCGTCGCAACGACTCGGTCATGACCGATGATGTCGCCGATGGTTTGACCATCTGTGATGCCAGCATCGCCATTTTGCATTTCTGCACGATAACGCAGAGGATCCTCTCCACCCTCACCCGTATTAGACTTACCGCCAATGCGGTTCATGGCCACAGCGAGTGTGGCGTGTGCTTCGGATGAAATCGAGCCAAGACTCATGGCACCCGTAGCAAAACGTTTGACAATTTCTGTGGCAGGCTCTACCTCATCAATCGAAATGGCTTTTTTGGGATCGATTTTGAACTCAAACAAACCACGGAACGTCATGTGACGTTTCGATTGATCATTGATGATCTGGGCGTATTCTTTATAGGTTTGGTAATTGTTTTGACGCGTTGAGTGTTGTAATTTCGCAATCGCATCAGGTGTCCACATGTGCTCTTCACCACGGACACGCCATGCATATTCACCACCTGTAGCCAACTTGTCTTGCAAGGCATGTTTCGCGCCGAATGCATGTTTATGCATCATATAAGCTTCTTGGGCGACTTCAAATAAACCCATGCCTTCAATAGCGGTCGGCGTGCCCCTAAAATATTTATCAACCAGTTCTTTTTTCAGACCCACCGCTTCAAAAATCTGAGAGCCCGTGTAAGACATATAAGTCGAAATGCCCATCTTCGACATGACTTTATTTAAGCCTTTACCAATCGCTTTGATGAAATACGCAATCGCTTCTGAGGGACGCTTGTTTGGAATCAAACCATGCTGAACCATGTCCGTCAATGTCGCAAAAGCAAGATACGGATGTACCGCTTCAGCTCCAAAACCGCCAAGCAAAGCAAAATGATGGACTTCACGCGCACTGCCTGTCTCGACCACCAAACCTGTGGATGTGCGCAAACCCGCTTCCACCAGATGTTGATGAATGGCAGATGTCGCGAGCAATGCAGGAATCGGTAATAAATTTTTGTCCACGCCTCGGTCTGACAGCACCAAAATGTTGTGCCCAGACTTCACCGCATCGACGGCTTGCGCGCACAACGACGCGAGTTGCGCCTCGATGCCATCTGGCCCCCAAGCAGCGGGGTATTTGATGTCCAATATGTGGCTCTTGAACTTGCCATTGGTGTATTTCTCGATGTAGCGAATTTTCGCCATTTCATCGTAATTCAATACAGGTTGCGAGACTTCCAAACGCATCGGCGGGTTGGTGTTGTTGATGTCGAGCAAGTTTGGTTTTGGACCGATGAATGAGACGAGCGACATGACCATTTGCTCACGAATCGGGTCAATCGGCGGGTTGGTTACTTGCGCGAACAACTGACGGAAATACTGGTAAAACGATTTGTTCTTTTTTGACAACACGGCCATCGGCGTGTCATTGCCCATAGATCCTATGGCTTCTTCGGCGCTTTGCCCCATGGCTTGCAGAATGAACTTGATGTCTTCTTGCGTGTAGCCGAAGGCTTGTTGACGGTCAAGCAGCTCAGATTTTGGCACAGGACGCTCTTCAATCGGCGTCAAAACATGTTCGAGCTTGAGCGAGAGGCGAGCGTTCCATTCTTTGTAAGGACGCGCGTTGGCAAGGCTGTTTTTGATTTCTTCATCAGAAATGATACGACCTTGCTCAGTGTCGATGAGCAGCATTTTGCCCGGCTGCAAACGCCATTTTTGCTTAATCTTAGAATCAGGAATCGGCAATACGCCAGATTCAGACGCGAGCACCACGAGGTCATCGTCGGTGACGACAAAGCGCGCTGGACGCAAACCATTGCGATCAAGTGTCGCACCGATTTGACGGCCATCGGTGAAGCACAACGCCGCAGGGCCATCCCATGGTTCCATCAAGGCTGCGTGGTATTCGTAAAACGCACGGCGCGTTTGATCCATTTGTTCATGCTGCTCCCACGCTTCAGGCACCATCATCATCATGGCATGCGAGAGTGGGTAACCAGCCATCACGAGCAGTTCGAGACAGTTGTCAAATGAGGCCGTATCAGACTGACCGGGATAAATCAGCGGCCAAAGTTTGTGTAAATCATCACCGAGCACTGCACTGGAGATGGCTTTTTGACGGGCTTTAATCCAGTTCACATTGCCTTTGACGGTGTTGATTTCGCCATTGTGCGCAATGAATCGGTAAGGATGTGCCAGCTCCCATGCAGGGAATGTGTTGGTCGAAAAGCGTTGATGCACAAGCGCAATCGCTGAAATCGTGCGATTGTCAGCCAAGTCTTTGAAGTAACGACCCACTTGGTCGCAGAGCAATAAACCTTTATAGACCACTGTGCGTGCGCTCATCGAGGGCACAAAGTATTCCTTGCCATGTTGTAATTTTAACGACTGAATGCGGTGCGATGCGGTTTTACGAATCACATACAGTTTACGCTCCAACGCATCCGTCACCATCACATCAGGACCACGCCCGATGAAAATTTGGCGAATCACAGGCTCAGTCGCACGCACCACAGGCGACATCTCCATCTGACTGTCAATCGGCACATCACGCCAGCCGAGCACCACTTGGCCTTCGGCTTTGACGGTGCGCTCTAATTCTTGTTGGCAGGCCAGACGCGAGGCTTCTTCTTTCGGCAAAAATATCATACCCACGCCGTACTCACCCGCTGGCGGTAACATCACACCTTGCTTGGCCATTTCTTCGCGATACAGCGCATCTGGAATCTGAATCAAGATTCCCGCACCATCGCCCATCAGCGCATCGGCACCCACCGCACCACGATGGTCAAGGTTATACAAAATCAGCAAACCCTGTTGGACAATCGCGTGGCTGCGCTGCCCTTTGATGTGAGTAACAAAGCCAACACCGCACGCATCGCGCTCATTGGTCGCGCTATATAAACCGTTTTTGGTGGCGTCAGCGCGCAAGTCTAATGCAATTTCGGGTTGTAAATACTCGGTCATGGTGAGATTCCAGTGGTGTTTCGGTGTGTATCTAATCGCCTGAGGCGCAATAAACAGTTTTTTAGTAAGTCTTGCTGTTTTGTGCAGCGACTATAAGGCTTTTTACTGCGGAGCACAATAAGTTTTAATTGGGGTCAGCTTTTATTTAAACCACTCATAAACCACAGGCGCTATTTAATTGGTGACAGAATATTATTTACCAAGTCTACAACCAACCACGTCCCTCTCTGCACGTCTAACCATCATCAACCACTGGTGCAGCACAAAAACACGAGAACTCATCAAACCCTCAACCGACAATTTACACAAGCCTACAGGACAGACTTTATTTATCAGAGTTTTGCGTTTACAATACCACTTGAATTTATTTATTAATAGCGTGTTTTGATGCGGCTCGTCCGCAAGCCTCACCACAGGAATCCAAATGACCGACACAAACACCACCCCTATCAATGACGAAACAGAGCAGCTAACACAAAAAAGTGCCTTAACCATGCTTGGCGTGGCGTTGGGTTTGGCTGCAGGCCCGTTGATTTTGCTAATTTTGCTGGCAAAATCAATGGCAGACAGCAACCCAGGCCCCGATGACCCAATGAATCCCGAAAACATCGCCCAGCGCTTACAGGCAGTCGGCGGCTTTGTACTCGTGCCCAAACCCAAAGGCCCACAAACAGGTCAACAAGTCTATGAAAGTCTGTGCACCAGCTGCCACGCAACAGGAACCAGTGGCGCACCAAAAGTTGGATCTGCCGACTGGGCACCACGCATAGGCAAAGGTTTTGATACCTTATTCAAGCATGCGACCGAAGGCTTTAACCAAATGCCCGCTCGCGGTGGCAACCCCAACCTATCTGACTTAGAAATCAAACGTGCCATCGTTTACATGGCCAACAAATCTGGCGGCAGCTTCGAAGAACCAAAGGATGAAACGGCCACAGACAGCACCAGCGCCGCACAGTAAACGATCGTTTGGAACAATGGGCTTGGTGTGCACACAGGCATATTCGGCTAAGTCTAAAAAAGCTTGATTAATTGACAATACTTAAGTAATTACCACTAAATGTTGACATTAAAACCAAAACGCGTATAATACAAGTCAGGCGTATCGCCTCCCCTGCTTTTCCTCCCTAAGCAGGGTGGTCATTCATAATGACGTTATTCCCCAAGTCCTTGGACTTGGGGCTTTTTTTTGTCACAAGCATCCGCCAATCACGAACCATACGCCAAGCTTCTATATTTCTATATAATGGGCGCTATTCCCAAACAGCCTAAAAGCCGCCATGAGAAAAACCTTAAAAATCACCCCGAGCACCGGCCAAACCACTCGCCAACCCCTGCGCGGCAAAAACAGAAACAACCAAGCTGCCGCCAACGCACGCATCAGCCCAACAGAACCACACAAAAAAAGCAACCGCCATACAAGCAACAAGCCTCCGAGACGCGACGGTGATAAACCACGTAACTTCTCAGACCGTCCACGCCGCAGCTTCGACGACAAGCCAAAGCGAGATTTTGGCGACAAGCCACCTCGGCGCGATGGTGACAAGCCGCGTGACTTCTCAGAACGTCCGCGCCGCAGCTTTGATGACAAACCAAAACGTAACTTTAGCGACAAACCACCTCGACGCGATGGTGGCAAACCGCATGACTTCTCAGACCGTCCGCGCCGCAGCTTTGATGACAAACCAAAACGTGACTTTGGCGAGAAATCGCAGCAAAGCAATGCCAACGACACTACCCCTTGGGGCACACCTTTGACACGCACTACCACCAGCCGTAGCAGCACCCCAAACCCGAGTAAAAGCTTTCAAGAACCACGTCGACACGGCAAAATGCGTGATGAACAAGGTCGTCCGATTCGGAAAGTTGCGCCGCGCTTGGCTCCCGCCGACGCTGGCATCCGCCTGTCCAAACACCTCTCAGACCAAGGCCTTTGCTCACGCAGAGAAGCTGACGAGTTTATTGAAAAAGGCTGGGTTACAGTGAATGGTCAACGCGCCACTCTCGGCCAGCGCATCACACCAACAGACAAAATCCAAGTTGCCAAACAAGCACAACGCGCCCAAGAATCACGCGTGACCATTCTCATCAACAAACCCGTCGGGCTTGTCTCAGGCCAAGCTGAAGACGGCTACGCACCTGCCGCTTCACTCATCACGCCCGAGAATCATTGGGCAGGTGACAGCAGCGGATTGTTGTTTGAACCCAAACACCTACGTGGCTTAGCGCCCGCTGGACGCCTGGATATTGATTCTGTTGGTCTGCTCGTCCTCACCCAAGACGGTCGCGTCGCCAAAACCCTGATCGGCGACAAAAGCGATGTGGACAAAGAGTACCTTGTGCGCGTCGAAGGCTCATTATCAGACGAAGGGCTGCGCTTACTCAATCACGGCCTCTTGCTCGACGGTGTGCCACTGCGCCCAGCCAAAGTCAGCTGGCAAAACGAAGATCAACTGCGCTTCGTTCTCACCGAAGGTAAAAAACGCCAAATCCGCCGCATGTGCGAACTCGTCGGATTACACGTCGTTGGCCTCAAACGCATCCGCATCGGTCAAGTCTTGCTCGGTGATTTACCAACGGGGCAGTGGCGCTATTTGGGTGATAATGAGGGGTTTTAAGCAGTATCAAACCAAATTGTCTTATTGTTCTTTAATAAAACGCCCACCTTAATTGAGGTGGGCGTTTTGTTGGGGAAACATCAGCTTGTTGGCCTTGTATGGGTATGCAGAGACTGAAACTCAGTAACCGCAATCACTGACGCACGACGGGACACTAGCTTATATGGAAAAAGCCTCCCTTTTGATTGGAATGGATGGATTTTAAATTTCAGCGGGGTCAACCTCAACAAACCATGTTAATCGGCTTTTGAGCTGTGTCAACGCAGCCTGCCAATGCGGCAAAAAAGCCTGCAGTTTGCTGCGTTGCGGGGATTCAATGAGGAGTTGGGCGCGTTCTTGGGCATTTTTTCGCATCATTTGCATGGGGACGGCAGCGTTGATGGTGAGGGTGTCGAACCCATGCTCATCGATGATGTTAAGAGCAGCGGTGCGAGCAGCGTTGGCGAACTCTAACGCATCCTTGATACGAGGAGCGGCCACTTGTAAGAGAGCATGGGCCGCGAATGGGGGCAAACCAAGCTGGGCGCGCACAGCGAGCTCGTCAGCAGCAAAAGATTCATAATCGTGGGCCAAAATGTGTCGCCAAAGTGGGTGCTCAGGGAAGGTGGTTTGGATGATGACGTGGCCTGCGTGTTGGCCACGGCCTGCACGACCGATGACTTGCTGCAGCTGGGCGAAAAGTCGCTCAGGCGCGCGGTAGTCTTGGGCAAATAGGCCGCCATCGACGTCGAGGACACCGACCGTGGTGAGGTTTGGCCAGTCGTGCCCCTTGGCAAGCATTTGCGTACCGATGATGATGTCCACTTCACCTGCTGCGATGTCGGCAAGCTGGGTTTCTAATTGTCCCTTTTTGCGGGTGATGTCGGCGTCGATGCGACGCACGCGAGCGGCTTTCCAGTGATTTTGTACAGTTTCTTCGAGACGCTGCGTGCCTTGACCTACGGGAAGTAAATCTGCATTGCCGCAACTGGCGCAGGCTTTCGGTACACGCTTTTGTGTGCCACAGTGGTGGCAGTGCAGGAGACGCGTGGTTTGATGATAGACCATGTGCGCGGAGCAGGCGGTGCAATCATTGACCGCACCGCAATGGCCGCAGTAAAGCACAGGCGCGTAACCACGTCGATTTTGGAACAACAGAGAGGTTTTTCCTGCGGCAAGGGTTTTGTCAATCACGCTTCTCAGCGCTGTGGATAAACCGTCCATCATGATGGTTTTGTTGGTATCCACCAATTGCACCGCAGGTGGTTTCGCACCGCTGATGGCGCGCTGACGTAGGATATGCAAGCCGTATTTGCCTGTTTGTGCGGCATGCCATGTTTCAAGAGAGGGCGTCGCGCTGCCAAGAATGATGGGGATGTTGAGCTGATGCGCACGATAGATGGCAACATCACGCGCAGAATAACGCACCCCTTCTTGCTGACGATAGGAGCTGTCGTGCTCTTCGTCCACAACGATGGCCGCCAAATTCGGTAATTGGGTCAAAATCGACAGTCGTGTGCCCAAGATCACCCGTGCATGCCCGCTACTGGCACGCCAGAAATTAACCAGCCTCGTCGATTCGTTGAGTTTGCTGTGTAGACTCACCACCGCATCATCACCAAAACGAGCCGTCAATCGAGCATAAAACTGTGGCGTGAGGTTAATCTCAGGGACGAGCACAAGGACTTGTGCGTCAGGATGATTGGCAAGAACCCCCGCAAGGTATTGCAAATAAATCTCAGTTTTACCACTGCCCGTAATGCCAAATAAAAGTTGCGGCGATTGGCGTGGTGCTTGGGCCGCTTGAGTCAATTGCGCCAAAACACGCTCTTGCTCCTCAGAGAGCAACAACCCTGCGGACAAACTCAATGGCGCAGGCGCAACAGACATCGCTTGCCATTTTTTCCATGCTTGCTTACCCACACCAAGGCTCAATCTACCGTCAACCTCCTGAAATTGACTCGCTGTGCGCAGTGCTGTCGGCAGCGCAGGCAGGGCAACCTCACCCAAGCCACGCTGATAATACCGCGCCATAAACCGTATCAACTGCAGCCACATACCATCCGCACGTGGCACGAATGCCAAAACAGCACTAATGGCTTTGAGTTTGTCAGCAGGCACATCCGTCTGTGCGGCATGACCAACCACCCAACCAACCACCTGTTGACGGCCAAAAGAAACCAAAACGGCACGGCCAAGCCAATCATCGGGAGATGACCACTCGACTTCGCAAGGGGCGTAATCAAACACGCCCGTATTTGATACAGAGACAGGGACATCAAGGGCGACTTGCAGCACCCATTGGGATGAGGTGGATTTTAAGATGGGTGACATTTCGTGGTGGACAACCGCAGCCAAGTTAGCCTGACTTGTTGAATCTCAATTTAACTAATTCACTTAAGTACCCGTTTTATAAGGACTTTTTGCGTTACCCACAAAACCTGTGGATAACTGTGTGCATAAGCCGTGAAAAAGTGGGGTAAACCGCGTCAAATCAGGCATTTTCTTAGAGTGCTCAAATTTTACACAATTACGAAAAAGCTTATTTATCAATAACTTACAATCTAAAACGGCCATCAAGGAGGCTCATCACTCGCCAAAGCCCACCGTTGCGCTGCCTGCGGGAAACTGTGGGTAAGTCAAGCATTCTTTTATGAATTTTATGATGTATTTTTCATAAAATCATAAAAAATCTCACAGCAAAGCATCATGGCTTATAGGGGAGTCGCCACACGCGAGCTTCGGCTGTAAGTGTGCACTTCGTCCACCAAAATTTTCACTGCCTCAGGATCGGTGAATTGGGAAATACCATGACCTAAATTAAACACATGCCCCACATGCGGTCCGAAACCATCGAGCACACGCTGCACCTCTGCACGAAGATTTTTCTCTGAACCAAACAAAACAGATGGGTCTAAATTGCCCTGTAAAGCCACTTTGTGCCCGACCCGTGCCCTCGCTTGGGCAATATCGGTTGCCCAATCCAGCCCCAAAGCATCCGCACCACTGTCAGCCATCTGCTCGAGCCACTGACCGCCACCTTTGGTGAACACAATCACTGGAATCTGTTCACCATTGTGCTCGCGGTTTAACCCCGCCATCACCTGACGCATATACGCCAGCGAAAATGCCTCATAACTGCTGCCAGACAGCGAACCACCCCATGTATCAAAAATCATCACGGCTTGCGCCCCAGCAGCGATTTGGGCATTCAGATACGCCGTGGTTGCACGCGCATTGACCATCAAAATATGATGCAATAAGTCAGGGCGGCGATACATCATGGTCTTAATCGTGCGAAACTCCTTCGACGAGCCCCCCTCAACCATATAACAGGCAATCGTGTAAGGACTGCCCGCAAAACCAATCAACGGCACGCGCCCTTGCAACGACGTACGAATCTTAGCCACCGCATCAAACACATACTGGAGCTTGCCCATGTCGGGCACTTCCAGACGCTGTACCGCCATCTCGTCTTGCAATGGACGGTCAAACACAGGACCTTCGCCCTCAACAAAGCGCAAACCGAGCCCCATCGCATCAGGCACGGTCAAGATATCGCTGAATAAAATCGCCGCATCCAGCCCATAACGGTCAATCGGCTGCAACGTCACCTCCGTGGCCATCGCAGGACTCATCGCTAACTGCATAAAACTGCCGGCCCGCGCCCGCGTCGCGCGATACTCAGGCAAATACCGTCCTGCTTGGCGCATCAACCAAACAGGCGTGTGCGTCGTGCTCTGGCGACGCAAGGCGCGTAAAAAAGTGTCGTTTTGTAACGGGGCGAAAGAAGACATCATAAAAACCAGCTTAAAAGGTTGAAAACACCATTGTATCAAGTTATCCCATGCCTGCGACACCGAACACGTGCCGCTATCGGTATAATGCCTCTACTTAGCCATCCTCAGACATCAAAGGAAACCCCACATGACTGAACTCTACACCGTCGCAGGTATGACCTGCCAGCACTGCGTCGCTCGCGTGCAAACCGCGTTATCCTCTGTGCCTGGCGTCACTTCTGCTGTGGTGTCACTGTTACCACCGCGTGTGGTCGTTGAGGGAGATGATGTTGATTTAGCGGCATTAAATGCCGCACTGGCGGAAACGTCTTTCTCACTCACACCATCACCTGTGGTCAATATTGGTGGCGTGAAACCGAAACGTTGATGTGCTGATGCGTTACGCCACACACCATCGAGCGCAGCACGGATTTAAATCAATGGCAGCCCCTCGCTGAAACTGCCGTTGTGCAATTACCCGACACCCCACCCACGACGCGTATCGACCTCCCCGCGACCGATGTACACGGACAATACCTACGCATTAGTTGGACTGAGTCAAACGCTGTCACGCTCACCAATGCCACGCTCATCAACCAAACCACACAACAAGCCACAACGCAAAAAATTGATTTACATCTAACCTCCGCAGATTCAGGTGCACTCGCGGCCTACCTGCCTGCTGTATTGCAACATCACCCCTCCAAACTCACACTACGCACCGAAACCAACAACATCAATGTGCCTGTGAACATCGGCTTCAGATACAAATATCAAGAAACCTATGGTGTCACAGTCGAAACCGCCGCACAAACCGTCTTATTTCGTTTAACACAGAACGGTCAAACATTCACCAACAGCGGAATCAACCTCTCTGTACCCAAAAACAAAAACATCCTCCCCCCCCCAAAGACCAACAACTTCCCTCTGACCTCAAAGCCAGCATCGAGCTGCCCATCCACCGCATCGGCTTCATCGCTAGCGGCAGCACACCTTACACATTGCGCTATAAAAATGACACCAATCCAACTGCTCGCCCTATCGCCAGCTTACTGCCGAGCTACCAAACAGGCGACGCCAACCAACTCCCACTGGCCAGTATCTCTGCTGAATCCGTGACCACTACATTCAACACACAGCCTGAACTAATCAACGCAGCACAGCACTCAGACCAACCCACCAGCCGCAAGAACTACTCACTCTGGGGCATCCTCATCAGCGGCGTGCTGCTGCTCACGGGCATGGTGCTTGTCATCATGAAGCAATTAAATAAAAAACAGAATTAATCCACCAAACAAAAAACGTGGGCATTGCCCACGTTTTTTTGTATTTAAATCCATCTCACGCTTCATTCGCCAACACTTGCGAGACCGCGTTAATCGTCGCGGCAATGCGGCCGACGTCACGCAGTTGCAGGGTACTCATACCTTCAGCTTTGAGCAGTGCATAATGGCTTTTGATGCAAAAATGGCATTTACCAACGACAGAGGCGGCGAGTGCGTACATCTCGAAACGGCGTTTGTCTAAACCACCGTGATTCGCGTAGGCATTCATACGCAGTTCAGCGCGTTGGGTGGCGAGGTCTGGGTCATTGGCCATTTCGACGTAGGGATACCATGCGTTGTTCATGCCCATGAGTGAAGCGGCGGTGAGTGCGGCGGTTTCTTCCTCCGGTGTGAGCGCACGAGCTTGGCTGATGGCATGCACGATTTTGGTCGCTTTCGCGGCGAATGCAGAGGCGAGCGCAACGCCAACAGCGTCATTGCCTTCTAAGCTGGAGCGTGAGACAGTCGCATCAAGATTGAGACGAATGTCTTTGGCATAGTCGGGGATTGCATTTTTGATGTCTGTTAGCCATTCCATAATTGTGACTCCTGTTTTGGTGATGTTTGTTCAGATAGGTGAATAACGAGCATTTAGAGCAGGTGCTGCACACTCTATGTTGGTTGGGCGATAAAAAACCCGCGCGAGTGCACGGGCTTTTTATTTCAAGCCGCCTAAGCTTACGCTCGCAAAAATTATAATGTCGCGCCGCCAACCGTTCGGTTGCAAGGGCACAATTCATCGGTTTGCAAACCATCTAAAATACGCAAAACTTCTTGTGGGTTGCGACCAACGTTTAAGTTGTTAACCGACACGTGTTGAATCGTGTTGTCTGGATCAACGATGAATGTCGCACGCAAAGCCACGCCAGCAGCCTCATCACGCACGCCGAGCATATCAATCAATGAGCCTTTGGCATCACCGAACTGCCAGTGACCCAGTTTGTTCAAGTCTGGGTGCTCACGACGCCATGCGAGTTTACAAAACTCATTATCAGACGAACCACCGAGCAAAATTGCGTCACGGTCTTCGAAGTCTTTCGCTAATTTATTGAACTCAACGATTTCAGTTGGGCAAACGAAGGTGAAGTCTTTTGGATAAAAATAAATGATTTTCCATTTGCCTGCGAATGACGCTTCCGTGATGGTTTCAAATGCCGACACGCCGTTTTCTTCGTGGTGGTTAAAGCCTGGCTTGACGCCATCAACGCTGAATGCGTCTAATTTTTGACCGACTGTTTTCATGTATTGCTCCTTGTTGTTGGGTTAAAAAATTTGACGAGAGATTGTACCGTGAATAATAAACATAGCCCAATTGTATTATTTGATTGCCGCAATAGTTTTTTAAATCACTTTTTCTGCCAAACGTCTTTCAAACCGACAATGCGATTAAACACCAACGCACCCGATTTTGAATCCACACGATCGGTGACAAAGTAGCCGAGACGCTCGAACTGAAAATGCGTTTCAGCGGCGACATTGGCGATGCCTGATTCGACGTAGCCTTGCGAGATGTGTTTGGAGTCTGCGTTGAGCGCGTCGAGGAAGTCTTTATCGCCCGCATCGGGATGAGCGTCACTGAACAGTCGGTCATAAACACGAATTTCTGCAGAAACGGCAGATTCGTTAGAAAGCCAATGGATGTTGCCTTTGACTTTGTAGTTATTTGAGCCTTCGGTGCCGCTTTTTGAATCTGCGTAGTAATTGGCGTGCACAGCGGTGACATTACCATGCTCATCGCTATCATAGCTGGTGCATTCGATGACGAAGCCATGACGCAGGCGAACTTTATTGCCGACGAACAGTCGAAAGAAACCTTTCATCGGCTCAACCATAAAGTCGTCATGCTCAATCCATAACTCTTTGGAAAACACGAAGTGACGCTCGCCCATCTCAGGATGGTGCGGATGCACAGGGGCTTTGCATGGTTCGGTTTGGCCGTCTGGATAATTATCAATGATGAGTTTGAGCGGTTTTAATACAGCGACAGCGCGCGGCGCTTTTTCATCCAAATCATCGCGAACAGCTTGTTCAAGCGTGCTCATGTCAATCCATGAGTCGGCTTTTGAGACACCAATGCGCTCACAAAACAAACGAATAGATTCGGGAGTGAAGCCACGACGACGAATGCCGACAAGGGTCATCATGCGCGGATCGTCCCAGCCATCAACTTTGTTTTCTTCGACCAGTTTAAGCAGTTTTCTCTTGCTGGTGATGGCGTAGGTCAAGTTTAAACGAGCGAACTCAGTTTGCTCAGGCAGCGGTTGCGCGAGCGCGCCGACTTCCACGAGGCGTGCGAGCACCCAGTTGTACAGTGGGCGGTTGTTTTCAAACTCCAGCGTGCACAGCGAGTGTGTCACTTGCTCTATGGCATCCGAAATACAGTGCGTGAAATCATAGAGTGGATAAATACACCACGCGTCGCCCGTGCGGTGGTGATGCGCGTAACGAATACGATAAATCACAGGGTCGCGCATGGCCATGAAGCTCGATGCCATGTCAATTTTTGCGCGCAATACATGCGTGCCTTCGGCAAATTCGCCCGCGCGCATGCGATGGAAGATATCCAGCGACTCATCAACTGGGCGGTCACGAAATGGCGAATTCATACCTGGGCTATTGAGCTGACCACGTTGGAATCGAATCGTATCGCCATCCTGGGAGTCAATGTAGGCGTGACCCGCTTGAATCAATCGCTCAGCGAATTGGTACAGTTGCTCAAAATAGTCAGAGGCATAGTGCAAATGCTCGACACCATTGCTGTGCCAATCAAAACCCAGCCATTGGACAGTGTCTTTGATTGAGTTCACGTATTCGACAGATTCTTTTTCGGGATTTGTGTCGTCAAAACGCAGATGGCAACGACCACCGTAATCACGCGCCATGCCAAAATTAAGGCAAATACTTTTGGCGTGACCAATGTGTAGGTAACCATTCGGCTCAGGTGGAAAACGTGTGATGACGCTGGGCAAACCAGCTCGTTTGAATTTGGCAGCTGCTGTGTCTGCGTCGATTTTTTGGCGGATAAAGTTAGAAGCTTGTTCGATGTGTGTGTCTGTCATGTCGTGATTTTTAAACTAGATATTGGAATGGTTATAAAAAAATATAAAGTGAAAGGGGCTACTGTAAAAAACGGCACTCATCGCGAACAATAGTCGTTTTGTGACTCGTCAATATTGACCGCTCACATATTTAGCGCATTGATTTGTTTCAGGCACGCTCGGATCTCGGCTTGCTCTGAGCACTCAAGCACTGCATCCGCTAGCTTACGCATCTTTTTCGCAGAAGAATTCATGACCCGCGATTTAACAGCGAGAATCTGAGCTGGCTGCATCGAGAATTCACGCAAACCAAAGCCCAACAACAAACGCGTCAACTTTGTATCACCGGCCATCTCGCCACAAACAGAAACAGATTTTTTGGCTTTACGCGCGGTGATGATCGTGCGGGCAATCAGCTCTAATACCGCAGGATGCGTCTCGTTATACAAATGCGCCACATCCGCATCAGCCCTGTCCACTGCAAGCGTGTACTGTGTCAAATCATTCGTACCGATTGAGACGAAATCAATCAGAGGCAACAATGATGACAACACCAACACCGCCGATGGAATCTCAACCATGACACCAATCGCCATGCGTGTATCAAACGGGATATTCGCCTCGCGCAGTTGCTCGCGCGCTTGCTCAATCAAAACCAGTGCTGCGCGCAATTGCTCGACACCACTGATCATCGGCAGCAATAATTTGATTTGCCCATACGCAGATGCCCGCAAAATCGCGCGCAACTGAGTGAGGAACATATCAGGACGCGCTAAACTGTAGCGAACAGCTCTCAAACCGAGCGCAGGATTGGGCGACACCACGTAATCATCCGTGGACAAACTTTTGTCTGCGCCAATATCAAGTGTTCGAATGGTCACAGGTTTGCCTTTGAGCGCAAAAGCAACAGATTTATAAGCTTCAAACTGCTCGTTTTCATCGGGTAAATGCGTGCGGTTCAAAAATAAGAACTCGCTGCGAAACAAGCCAATACCATCTGCATCAACGTCGCGCACTTTGTCTACATCACTGGGCAACTCAATGTTGGCATACAGTTTAATCTCTCTGCCATCTTTGGTTAAGGTGTTTTGTCCGACGAGATTGGCCAATCCTGCTTGCTGAGTTTGTTGTTCTACTTGCAGTAAGCGATAATGATTCATCAATAAATCATCAGGATTGACCAAAACCACGCCGTTTTCACCATCAATGATAAGCCACTCATCCTCGCGAATCAAATCGCGCGCTTGCCCTGTCGCCACCACGGCGGGCACGCCCAAACCACGCGCCACAATGGCTGTGTGGCTTGTGGTGCCGCCCAAATCGGTGATGAAACCCGCCAATGCGCGGTCTTTGAACTGCAGCATATCAGCGGGCGCGATGTCGTGAGCAACCAGAATCGTGTCATGCTCAAATACTTGTGGCTTGGCTTGATCAGACACACGGGTATGCTTTTCGCGCAATGCACGCATGATTCGCGTACCGACCTGCATCACATCTTGTTTGCGCTCACGCAGGTAGTCGTCCTCAAACGCCTCAAACTGCTCGACCAGCTCATTAACCTGCTCAGACAACGCCCACTCAGCGTTGTAGCGATATTGACTGATTAAATCGCGAGATGCTTGAACGAGCATTTCATCATGAGCAATCATGCTGTGCACATCCAGCATGGCGCTCATCTCGTGTGGCGCATCGGAGTCCAATCCTGCACGAAGCTCTGTGAACTCATTCTGAACTTTTTTCACTGCGGCATCAAATCGAGCGGTTTCTGACACAATCGCATCGACACCGACGAGGTAATGCTGCGCCTCCAAGCTCACATGCGCGAGCAAGTGGGCTTTGCCGATGGCGATTTTGTCACTAACGCCGATGCCGTGCAGTGAAAACGTCACGCGACTATTCTCCCTCACCGAAATAAGTAGCGATCAGTGCCAACACAGCATCTAATGCTGCCTGTTCATCCTCACCATCTGCCTCAACCATGACAACAGAACCTTTGCCCGCAGCCAGCATCATGACGCCCATAATCGACTTGGCGTTGACGCGGCGACCATTTTTGGTCACCCAGATTTCGGATTTGAACTTGCTCGCCGTCTGTGTGAGTACACCGGAAGCACGTGCGTGTAAACCCAATTTATTAATAATAGTGGTTTCTGCTTGAACCATGAGCGACTTTCTTTAATGATTGAACGAGGTGCTTGGAGTATAGCGATGAGGTGACTACGCCCCGATACTGCTGTTGTCTGTGGGTGAATTAGAAAAGGTTTCAATGCAATTCTTACCACCGTCTGCCGCCTTCTGCGCGACCTGACTCAGAGACATGTCTCGATAATTAATCGCACGCAACAGCATGGGCAAATTCAGACCAAACAGCAAACGGGCATTTGGATAGTCGCGAACCACACGCTGACCACAGTTTGCAGGGGTTGCGCCGCATACATCAGCCAATACCAAAACGCCGTCGCCGGAGTCTAAATCTCGTACCGCCGTCATTGCACGCCCATACAAATCATCCACATCCTCATCAGCCAAAACATCTATGAACACCACCGCAGGTGGTGTGCTTTTATAGACGTGCTTGACCGCTTCCAAAAACGCACCCGCTAAAGGCGTGTGCGCCAACAATAGTATACCAACCATAGTCACCCCAAAGGCGTGCCAAAAAAATACCATTTTAGCCGAAAACGCCCCACATAGGCGCAAAAGCCAACGCACTAAGCCAGAGCGTGCACCAATATGGATGATGACGTATCACGCCCACCCCAATACCACCCAAAACTCTGTAAAGCACTCCACAACGCAAAACACGCCAATAATCCCGTAAAATACGGTATGCCTCCTCCCATCTCCCCCCTTCCGCTCAAAAATGGCGTTTCGGCCAGCCACATCTGGCTGCCCGCTGAACCGTGGCCATCATTACTGGCTTTTTTGTGTCATCGTTTCAATCAAGTCAGCGAGCAAGAATGGCGTCAACGCCTAACAGCAGGCGAAGTTCGCGACCAGTTTGGCCGAGTGTATGGCGTTCACGCAGATTATCCAGCCAATGTGTGTCTGTTTTATTACCGAGTGATTGATGATGAGCCTGCGATTCCCTTTAATGAGCGAATCATTTATGAAAGCGAGCACTTACTGGTGGTGGACAAACCGCATTTTTTGCCTGTCACCCCAAGTGGACGCTTTTTGCACGAAACCGTGCTCACGCGTTTGCGACACCGATTCAACAATCCATCCATCACCCCACTGCATCGACTCGATCGCGAAACAGCGGGCTTGGTGCTGTTTTCCAAACAGCCTGAAACCCGAAGCATTTATCACCGCTTATTCAGCGAGCGACGCATCCACAAAACCTACGAAGCCATCGCCGCTACACGCCTCGATTTAAGCTATCCACTCACCCACCGCTCACGCCTGAGCGAGCATCCTGAGTATTTCTTTATGACGCATGAGCATGATGGCAAAGCGAACAGCGAAACTACCATCACGTTGATCAAATCAGCAGGAGCACTCAGTCGCTATCGACTCGAACCTGTGACAGGTCAAAAACACCAATTGCGCGTTCACATGGCCAGTTTGGGTATGCCGATACTGAACGATACGCTTTACCCAGAGCCTCTGCCTCAGGGCCGCACAGAAAACATGAGCCAACCCTTGCAATTATTGGCAAGCTCTTTAGCCTTTTTTGATCCAGTGGATGAAAAAGAGCATTGCTTCCACAGTGATTTGCGGCTCATGGATTTGGCATAAACAAAAAAAGCGAGGATGACTCCTCGCTTGTTGTTGTGCTGTTGAAAATCAACAACTCATTATTTCAACTTCGCTTCAACGCCCTCAACCAACCACGACATTTTGAGCAACTCTTCATCCGTCATGGCCGCGTCTTTAGCGACGATTTCTTTGCCTGTTTGGTCTTTCAAGGGACCGACAAACACTTTACCACCTTTGGTCAATTCTGCTTTTTTGGTTTCAACCAAAGTTTTCACATCTGCAGGTACCATACCGCCAATGGCTGTCAAATCAATCCATTTATCAGCAACGCCATTCCATTTATTGGTATTGTCAAATTTGTCTGACAAAGCATTTTTGACCGCCCAAGTGTAGTAATCACCCCAGTTGATGATGGATGAACCCAAGTGGGCTTTCGGGCCGTAAGCGCTCATATCTGAGTTCCAACCAAATGCAAACTTGCCTTTTTCTTCTGCTGTTTTCAATACCGCTGGTGAATCAGTGTTTTGCATCAGCACATCTGCGCCTTGGCCAATCAAGCTTTCTGCCGCTTGTTTTTCTTTGGTCATGTCAAACCATGAACCAGTGAATACCACTTTGGTTTTGATCGCTGGGTTCACGCTTTTCGCACCGAGTGTGAACGCATTGATGTTGCGGATGACTTCTGGAATTTGAATAGAACCGACAAAGCCCAGTGTATTGCTTTTGGTCATTTTGCCCGCGACAACACCTGCGAGATAAGCGCCTTCATAAGTGCGTGCTTCGTAAGTACCCATGTTTGGGGCATTTTTATAGCCCGTTGCGTGGTAGAACTTGACGTTCGGCATGCTTTGCGCCACTTTGAGGGTCGGATCCATGTAACCAAAAGAAGTGGTGAAAATGATTTGATTGCCTTTGGTGGCCAAATCACGAATCACACGTTCAGCGTCAGCGCCTTCTTTGACTGACTCAACTTGGGTTGTGGTGACTTTAATGCCTTCTTTTTCGAGATTGGCAATCATGGCTTTACGGCCATTGTCATGTGCAAAAGTCCAGCCACCGTCACCAACAGGGCCAACGTACACAAAACCAACTTTGACTTCTTTGGCTGCAGATGTCGCCGCAGTAGGGTGAGTGTCAGCGGGTTTAGCTTCCTCCTTCTTCGCGCCACCACCGCAAGCGGCGAGCGTCAAAGCAGTGGCCAATGCTGCTGTCCATCCGAATGATTTTTTCAGAAACATGATGTGTCCTCTTGGTTAAAAATACCGCTTGTGCGGCGCAACAAAAAACAATATTGTACGTTTTTTTAAAAGAATTTTTGCACCATTTTAAGGCAAAAATGGCTGTGACAATGACGCTGGTGCATTGAGCTTGATTTTGCGCCAATCGCGGGAAATCCAGCACAACACCACAATCGTCGCAATATACGGCAACGCATTAAGCAGCTGGGTATTTGTCAGCACCAGCACCACACTTTTCACCCAATCGGCTTGGTTGACCAACCAATCCTGAATCGACTGACTCGCCGCTTGCGCCGCGAACCCCAATGAGCGCATCAAACCAAACAACAATGCCCCAAGAAACAAACGCGATGGCCGCCAAGTCGCAAACACTACCAGCGCGACCGCAATCCAGCCCACACCGCCCGTGATGCCTTCTTGCCACGCTTTAAATTGCACCAACACCGTGAATGCGCCCGCCAAACCCGACATCGCCCCACCGACAATCGTCGCGCCATAACGCACCGTCACCACATCATAACCAATGCTGTGCGCCACCGAAGGCGACTCACCGACCGAGCGCACGACAAGACCGAGCTTACTGCGATACAACAACAAAGATAAGACAACCGCCAAAACAATGCTCAAATACGCAGGCAAACTTTGGCTAAACAAAGCCCCGACCACAGGCATGTCAGAAAGCAGCGGAATCGCCACCACCTCAAAACCCGCCAAAGGCTGTCCCACATATTTAACACCCAACAACGCCGATAAGCCCATACCCAAAATCGTCAGAGCCAATCCCGTTGCCACCTGATTGGTCAACAAACGCACCACCAAAAAGGCAAACACACTCGCTGCAACCGCACCGACCAGCACACCGACCAACAACCCAAGCCATAAATTGCCACTCTCAAAGGACACCATAAAAGTCGCCACCGCACCGAGCAGCATCATGCCCTCAACGCCGAGGTTGAGCACACCCGCTTTCTCTGTGATTAACTCCCCCAAGCCAGCCAAAATCAGCGGAATCGCTGCCAGAATCACGCTGGCAATCAAACTGCTTAAAAACGCATCCATGCTTTATCCTGTAAAAAATCAATTCATCGTTATTTTCGCAGCACGACGCGATAATTCACCAACACGTCAGCACTCAATAAAAACGTCAGCAACAGCCCCTGAAACAAACCACTCACTGACTGCGGCAAAGACATCGCCAATTGCAACGCCTCACCACCCAGCGTCAACAGCGCCATAAGCAACGCACCGAGCAAAATCCCTACAGGATGCAAACGCCCCAAAAACGCGACAATAATCGCGGTGAAGCCATAACCTGGCCGCCACGAGTCTTGCAACTGGCCGACTGGCCCCGCCACTTCCAGAGCCCCAGCCAGTCCAGCCAGCGCACCACTGACCAGCAAAGCCAGCCAAATCAAACGATTCGTTTTAAAGCCCGCATAATTCGCCGCCAAAGGCGCCAAACCTGCAACTTTCATCTGAAAGCCCGTGAACGAGCGAGACACAAACAACCACGCCAAAGGTACCGCAATCAACAACAGAAAAATCCCCACGTGCAAACGCGTGCCGACAAACACATCAAAAAACTGATTCATTTGCAGCATCAAAGCGTTTTCAGGGAACTGCTGTGACTGAGGAAAGCCTGTGCCTTGTGGATCTTGCAATAACGCAGGTGTATTCACCGTACCCACGAGTAAGTATTGCAATAAACTCTGAGCAATGTAAACCAACATCAGCGTGGTCAAAATCTCGTTTGCGTTAAAGCGCGTGCGCATCCAAGCAGCCAAGCTCGCCCACAACGCACCACCAACCACCCCTGCCAATAGCATTAACGGGACTAAGGCGTCTGTGATTGAGTCATGGTAAGTCGCCATCACCCACGTCGCGGCAATCCCGCCGATGATGAGTTGACCTTCTGCGCCGATGTTCCAAACATTCGCACGGTAAGCAATCCCCAAACCCAGCCCGATTAAGCACAGCGGCAGCGCTTTGAGCAACAGCTCCGAAATGCCATTTAAACTCGACAGAGGCTCAATGAAATACGCCTTAAAGGCATCAGCCGCATTCACGCCAAGCACCATGAAAATCATCAAACCCGCCAACAAGGTCAATACCGTCACCACGACGGGCGCGAGCAATTGCATACGGCGAGAAGGTTCACTTCTAGGGATTAATTGAAAAGGTAATCGCATAGATTCTCAATAAATTGATTTAAAAGCCACAATCACTCATGGCACAGACAGATTAAACAGTCGCCTCAGTGAACAAACCCGACATCCACACACCAATTTCTTCGGGTGTGGTGTCATCAACAGACTTAATAGGAGAAAGACGGCCATCGGCAATCACCGCAATGTTGTCAGCCACCTGAAAAATTTCGTCCAACTCTTCAGAAATCAGCAAAATCGCCACACCTGCACCTGCCAAATCCAATAACTTCTGCCGCAAAAACGCCGCCGCACCCACATCCACACCCCACGTCGGCTGCGCCACCACCATCAGCTTGGGTGCGAGCAAAATTTCACGCCCCATGATGAACTTTTGCAGATTGCCGCCAGACAAGCTACTGGCCATCGCGTCTGGACCATCGCATTTCACATTAAACTCAGTGATGCAGCGATTGGCGAAGTCGCGCATCGCGTCTTTTTGCTTCAAACCATTTTTGACCAATTTAAGCTCAGGCGAGCCATACGCTGTAAGCAAGGCATTTTGCGCCAAAGTCATTGACGGTACAGCACCCTTGCCCAAGCGCTCCTCTGGCACAAAGCACAAACCCATGCCCAACTGGCGACGTGCCGCAGCAGGCAACTGTCCCGCTTGTACGCCAGAAATGTTGATCATGCTGGCTTGAACCGTTCTTTCACCAGACAATGCCGCCAAAAGCTCGGCCTGACCATTGCCCGACACACCCGCGATGCCCAAAATTTCACCCGCTCGCACCGACAACGAGACATCTTTAATATCAACGCCAAACGGATCATCGGTCGCCAGAGACAAATGATTGACAGACAAGCATGTTTCACCCAACACCGCATCGGGATGCTCATAATGCGGCAAAGATCGCCCAATCATCATCTGCGCCAACGACTCAACCGTTTGTTCACGCGGATTGCACTCACCTGAAACTTTGCCATGACGCAGCACGGTCGCGCCGTCACACAGGGATTGAATCTCATCAAGTTTGTGGCTGATGTATAAAATGCTGCAACCCTCTGAAGCCAGTTGACGCAAGGTCACAAACAGCTTCTCAACCGCTTGTGGTGTCAAAACTGAGGTCGGCTCATCCATAATCAGCAACTGAGGTTTTTGCAATAATGCACGGACGATTTCAACCCGCTGACGCTCACCAACCGACAAATGATGCACCAGACGATGGGGTGCAATCGGTAAACCATAGTGCTCGGATACTTCCTCAATGCGCCGACTCAGCGCATCCATCGCGCATTTCTCGTCCATGGACAGCGCAATGTTCTCCGCCACGGTCAGTGTTTCAAACAACGAGAAATGCTGAAACACCATCCCGATGCCCAACGCACGTGCAGCGGCTGGGCTTTTGATCTGCACAGGCTGACCATTCCACGACACTTGCCCAGCATCTGGCATCACGACACCATAAATCATTTTCATTAATGTCGATTTACCAGCGCCGTTCTCGCCCAGGACCGCATGAATTTCGCCTGGCGCAACAGATAAGTAAATATCCTCATTTGCACGCATCGTGCCATAAGCCTTCGTCATTCCTTCGAGAGTCAGGCGAGAAGCAACAGTATTCATGCTATATCAATCAAAAAATCAAAAAAGCCACAAAAAAAGAAAAACGCTCAAGGCAGCACCTCAAGCGTTGAGTTGTTGGTCGCTAAACGGTAATTGATCGGTTTACCGCCAGCTTAAATCCTAGATAAGTTGCCATCGAAACACCAATCCAGAAAACAGCAGAATCGAGCCAAATCGTCGATACAATAGCGAGCATCATCAAGCAAAAAGCCTTCCTCACAGGCCCAGCCTGACGCAAGCGACCGTGAACCAAACCCAAGCTCAAAGAAAAAATGGCCGCAGGCAATGCGATTGCTGCATTAGTCACTTGTTGGCTAGCCTGAGTCAAGCCCAAAGCCGCATCCACTGAGGCCGCTATACCAGCACCAACAGCCGCCGCCGAAGCAAAAATAAAGAAGTGCCCGTACCCCCAAAAGAACAGGTTGCGCATAGACTCAGTGATTTTATGTTCAACTTGCTGAAAATACGACCACCACATACTAAAAACAATCAACACACCACCAGCAATCAAATACAGCATTTTGGCATCTAATGCACCAGCCTTCATTGCAGCCTGAATCGCCATAGAAGCGGATAAAATAGACTCGCCCAGCACAATGATCGTAAAAAGGCCATAGCGCTCGACGATGTGCTCAGGGTGCCATGGTGTCGATTGTCCCGCCGACTCGGCCCAGTAAGGGATGAACAACTCCAACGTAGCAAGAGTAATGAAGCCAATCATTTTGATTGAGGGCGGCAAAACCAGCAGTGCCAACCAGCCTGACTGAGCAAGAATCAAGCCAATGATATAACGCGCAATAACTTTGCGACGAGGGGGGTCTGCTCGCCATGCCCGAGACCACTGTAGCACCAACGCAATACGCATTAGTACATAACCAAGGGTAGACACGAGAAAATCTTGGGTCTCAAAAGCTGAAGGCACACCAGCTGCTAGTGTCAAAGCCCCTGCTAGTTGCAACATCGTTAAAAGTCGATACGGTACATCATCCGTGTCATAAGCAGATGCAAACCACGAAAAATTCATCCACGCCCACCAGATGGGGAAAAACACCATCACAAAGGAGACAATCGCATGACCGACATGATTTTCAACAATACCATGGTGCAATCGCGCAGAGGCCAGTGCCACCGCCACCACAAAAACCAAATCAAATAAAAGCTCCAGCGGCGTCGAAGCCCGATGAACTTCAACGGGTGAGCGTGGCTGCATGGGCACCATCAAGGGTGTCCGTTTGGGATGATGATTACTCATAATAATTTATACTCAATCAGACAAAAAACGAATTTTAGCACAGGGTAGTGGTATTTTTTGTCCACATCAGGACGACAAAACCACCGAGACACTCATAAGGGATAAGAAACACACAAAGTTTCGACAAAATCAGCCATCTTGTCACAAAAAAGTTTAAAATATAGACAACCAAACGCAGATGCAACGCGTTAAGGACAACACAGGGCAGTTACTTTGGAGCACACCATGAACGCATTACATAAAATTCGCATCAGCCTCATCGTTTTGGCTTTGGCCAGTGCTGGGGCGCACGCAGCCACGTTTACAGAAGCTGATAAAGACGGCGACGGCGCGTTGACACTTGCCGAAGCCCAAGCGGCTGGCTTGTCTGACATTGCGGATAATTTCAAACAATTAGACACGGACAAAGATGGCAAACTGTCTAAAGCCGAGTTAAAAGCCAATCGCTAAACTCAGGCTTGTATTAAGCTTTGCAAAACCCGACACTTTTGTCGGGTTTTCTGTTGTTTTTGCTACAAGAAAAATAATTCGATAATTTTATAATTTGACAACTATCGAATTATGATCATACAATCTCTGCAAACCACAGAAGAAACAAAACCCATGACCCCTCATAATTTCAAGCAACTGGCTCGCCAACTCAAGGCTCTGTCAAATGAAAATCGACTGGCTCTGTATTTAGAGATTATTGAACACGACCGTTTATCCGTCCCACCCCAGAAATGCCTGTGCCTCATCAGTGACATCGCTGCAAAACTCAAAATCGGCGCACCCACTGTATCGCACCACGTCAAAGTACTGGAACAAGCTGGGCTGATTCATGTTCAAAAACATGGCAAATTCATCACGGCAGCCATTAATCATGACGCTCGCGAAGCAGCCATGCGAGCATTCAAAGTCACCCAACTTTAAACCATGCGAGTACACATGAGTTCCAACCATTTTCAAAAAGCACGTCGCCTCACCGCAGCGGCCATTGCCGTGATGGCCTTATCGAGCTGCGCGAGCGTCACCAGCCGACACCAACCATTACCCCAAGTGACTTTAGAGCAGCTTGAATTGCCAACATTATCAACAACTGAATTGGCACGCTGGCCACAAGAGGGCTGGTGGCGCAATTACAGCGATGAGACACTCAACCAATTGATTGAGCAAGCCTTCACTGGCTCTCCCAATTTACAAGTGCTTGGCACGCGCGTCGCCAGTGCGGATGCCATTGCGGACGGCACCAAAAAACTTCAATACCCAACTGGTGGTGTCAAACTGTCTCTGAACGGTCAACAATACACCGAAAACTACATTTACCCACCGACCCTCGGTGGCACATGGCAGGAGTTAGGTTTACTGGCCGCGAATTTTTCGTGGGATTTGGACTTATGGGGCAAAAAGCGGGCTCAGTACAAAGCCACTTTGGGACAAGCCGCCGCGGCTCGCTTTGAGTACGAGGCGGCGCGTTTGGCCATTGCGTCAAACATCGTCGCACTGCATGCGCAGTTATCCAGCTTAGAAACCAGAGGTAGCACATTAAGTGAACAAATCGCTCTGCAGAACCAGCTCAAACAACGCTGGCTTGAACGCGAACAAGCAGGACTACAAGCAACACAAAACAGTCTACAAATCGACATCGTGATTGGCCAACTATTGCAACTGCAAGCAACACTCAACGCCCAACGCGAGATTGGCCGTGCACAGCTCGCCGCACTGATTGGCCTCACACCTGCGCAGTTACCCAACATTTCGGCCAGCAGTGACTGGCGCACGCTGACATTGCCCAGCACCATTCCTGTGGATTTATTGGGGAAGCGCGCCGACATCGCCGCCCAACGTCATCTGATAGAAGCATCTGTACAAAACGTCAAAGCGGCCAAAGCTGAGTTTTATCCCAACATCAATTTAAACGTCAATGTCGGCTTTCAAGCCTTAGGCTTGGACAGACTATTCAAATCAAGCAGCCAATTCGCAGCGGTTGAACCAGCGATCAGCCTACCGATTTTCAGTGGCGCAGCGCTCAACAGCAACTTGCTCATGAAGCAGGCCACATTGGACAGCACCATCGCACAATACAACCAAACGGTCTACCAAGCCATTTCTGACGCACATCAACAGTTGGCCAGCCATCGCGAAAGCGGTGCACGGTTAAGTCAGCAACAACGTATTCTGGCCAGCCAAAGCAAGTTGAGCCAACTGGCCAATGAACGTTATCGCCAAGGCATTTCACCGCAAATGGAATATTTAATGATGCAAAGTGCACAACTGCGTGAACGCGACAGCCTTGAAGCTGCCTATGCGGCACGCCGAGTTCAAGAGGCTAAATTGGCCACCAGTTTAGGCACAGGATTTGACGAATTATGGAATAAGCCGTAAACCGCCTCCACCATACCACACGGTGGCACAGCCACCCCATGAGACCATCGACGAAATAAAGATTACCATGACCGCTCAAACAGAAACCTCAGTCATCACCGAGATCGAAACCGAAAAAGATGCAGCCAATGCAAGCAACAAACGCAAAAAAATGCTGATCGCCGCCAGTGTATTTTTGATTTTAGGCATCGCTTGGGTGCTGTACTATTTCTTCATCGCGCGTTTCGAAGAAAAAACCGATAACGCCTATGTCGGCGGTAGCATTGTGGCCGTCAACGCACAAACCAGCGGTACTGTCGAAGCCGTTCTCGCTGAAGAAAACCAAGAAGTCAAAGCAGGTCAAGAACTCGTTAAACTGACCCCAACCGACGCGGATGTGGCATTAGCCCAAGCCTCAGCACAGCTCGCTGATGCGGCACGCCAAATCAAACTGGCATTCAACAACACCAGCATCACCAGCGCCCAGCTCAAGCAAGCACAAATCGCCGTCAAAACAGCACAAGATGCCGTTAACCGCCGCGCACCACTGGTCGCTACGGGTGCTGTGAGTAAAGAAGAATTGGCCACCGCCAAAGACAACTTGGCTCGCGCCCAAGCCGCCTTGCAAGTGGCCAAATCACAGAACAACACCGCAGCCGCACAAGTGAGCGGTACGGATGTGGCTAACCATCCCACGGTTGAGCGCGCCAAAGCGGCGTTTCGTGAAGCTTATATCAACCACAAACGTTTGGCCGTGGTCGCCCCGATGGACGGCATTGTCGCCAAACGTTTTGTCCAAGTCGGTCAATCAGTTGCGCCAAACCTGCCCCTCATGAATTTGGTGGCAGCCAACCAAGTTTGGGTAGATGCGAACTTCAAAGAAACTCAATTAGCCAATCTACGTGTCGGCCAAGATGTCGAACTCAAAGCCGATATGTATGGCAATGCCGTGACCTACAAAGGCAAAGTTCAAGGCATTGCCATCGGTACTGGCTCGGCGTTTTCGGTATTGCCGGCCCAAAACGCAACGGGCAACTGGATCAAAATCGTCCAACGTGTACCCGTACGCATTTTGATTGACGCGGAGCAACTCAAGCAATTTCCTTTGCGTGTTGGCATGTCAATTGAGGCGGTGGTCGATACCCACAACCGAGACGGCGCAGTACTTGGCTCAGTGAATGGCTCAGCAGCCCCAGCCAACTTGCAAACGACTGTCTACACACAAGACGACGCCGCTGCCGAAGAAGCCGCTATGGCCATCATCAATGCGAATCAATAAGCAGGATCAATCATGGCACATAAAACTGCTGTACTCGTTGGTGCAACAGGACTCGTGGGAAAAATGCTGCTCTCCCAACTTCTTGAATCAGCACACTATGCATCGGTGATTGTGTTGACTCGCCGTGCGACTGGACACACGCACGAGAAACTCACAGAACTTCTGGTCGATTTCAATCATTTACCCGGTGTGTCCGTGCAGGTTCATGATGTTTTTTGTGCTTTGGGCACAACGATTAAAGCAGCAGGTTCTCAAGCAGCCTTTCGCGAAGTGGATTGTGTTTATCCACTCAATGTCGCACAGTGGGCACAACGGCTTGGTGCGCAGCAGTTTTTGATGGTCAGCGCCATGGGTGCTAACGCAGAATCACGCGTGTTTTACAACCGTGTCAAAGGTGAAGCAGAGCAGCTCATCGCCGCATTGGGTTTGGCTACGACGGTGTTTGCCCGGCCTTCGTTGCTGTTGAGCGAACGAGCAGAACATCGCCCATTAGAACGACTCGGCGTGCGACTGACGCCGTTATTCAATGCTCTATTCATTGGGCCACTCAAAAAATACCGCCCCATCGCCGCACGCCAAGTCGCACAAGCCCTGTACACAAAAGCACAAACGGGTTTATCTGGCTTGCATATCTTTGAATCAGACGCGCTGCAAAATACCTAAGGAAATACGGAAAGAAAGCTTTTATAAAACGAAGTTTCTCTAAAAAGTAAACCCGACTTTTCCCGTATTTTCTTAAGTATCGTCACTGTGACAGTTTGGCCATCTGCTCCCTTTTGCTATTTATGAACGAATAATATGACCACAGCAACCACCGCTGATCTACCCAGCCAACCAGCCGCCGAATCAACGACTACACTCGCACCACTCAAAGGCGGTGCGTTGGTCATGCTCACCGTGGCAACCGCTTTAGCCACGTTTATGGAAGTGCTCGACACCACGATTGCCAATGTCGCCGTACCAACGATCTCAGGCACGATGGGCGTGTCAGCGCGCGAAGGTACCTCCATCATTAGCTCCTATTCATTGGCGGCGGCGATTGCTGTGCCGCTCACCGGCTGGTTGGCTCGACGCATTGGCGAAGTGCGATTGCTGACATTCTCAGTCATTTTGTTTACTCTTTTTTCAGTGTTGTGCGGCTTGGCAACCGACTTTAACACCTTGGTGTTTTTTCGCTTGATGCAAGGCTTGGTGTCAGGGCCAATGGTTCCGCTCGGACAAGCCATCATGATGAACAATTACCCACCAGAGAAACGAGGTGTCGCCATGGCATTTTGGGCAATGACTGTGGTCATTGCACCTGTGATGGGGCCTGTGTTGGGTGGTTACATCACTGAGAATTACTCATGGCCTTGGATTTTTTATATCAACATTCCCATTGGTATATTTTGCGTGGTGGCACTGCGTTCATTGCTCAAAGGCCGCGAAAGCGCGATTTCAAGCAAAGCGCCGATTGACGTGGTCGGCTTGGTACTACTCGTCATTGGTGTAGGCTCACTTCAGTACATGCTCGAACACGGCAATGACTGGGGCTGGTTTGAGTCATCAACCGTCGTCCGTTTGGCGATTGCGGCAGTGGTGGGCTTAACTTTCTTGGCGATTTGGGAGTGGTATGACAAGCACCCTGTGGTGGACTTGAAGCTCGTTAAAGTCCGTAATTTCACGGTCGGCACGATTTTGCAAACCGTCGGTTTCACCATTTTCTTTGGCAATGTGGTGGTGATTCCGCTATGGTTACAAACCGTCATGGGCTACGACGCGTTCCACTCTGGCTTGGCGACAGCACCTGTGGCATTGTTTGCGATTTTCTTCTCTCCCGTCATTGGGATGAATATGCACCGCGTTGATTTGCGTTGGTTGATTTTTATCGGTTTTGGTCTGTTTGCCTATGGTGCTTGGCACAGTAGTTTACTCACACCCGATTCAACCATCACTGACGTGATGTTGGGACGCTTCCTGTTTGGTTTGGGCATTCCATTCTTCTTCATCCCGTTATCGAGTTTGATGATGCAAGGCATGGAAGGCGACGATCTGGTCAATGCTGCTGGCCTATCAAACTTCCTTCGCACATTGGGTGGCGCGATGGGTACAGCAATTTTTGTCACACTGTGGTCACGCCGCACCTCGTTTCACCATGCCCGACTGACCGAAGAGCTTCACCCTGGCAACCCAATGTACGATCAATTAATGGCCAATGCCAAAGCAAGCGGAAGCAGTCTTGAAGCCAGCTATCAAATGCTCGAAGGGCTGGTGAGTCAACAAGCAGCAACCAAAGGCACTCTGGATGTTCTGTATTTATCAGCAGGGTTATTTATCATCATGATGTTCTGTGTATTCATCGCCAAACCTGTCAAAGGTGCCGTGGCTCAAGCAGGACACTAAACCACTCATTATTTTGAGAGACGTGGTGATTCGCGTCTCTCTTGTTTAACCACACAAAATAAAAATGACCAACACCACCCACCGCTCAGACTGGCAAACCATCAAAAGCCTTTGGCCCTACATTTGGCAAAGCAAATACCGCGTGATGCTCGCATTCGTGGCGCTCACATTAGCGAAAGTCGCCAACTTAGGCATTCCTGTTGTGCTCAAACAAATCGTTGATGGCATGACACCCAATCCAACACTGCAGGTGGCACTGCTTGCGCCCATCATGTTGCTGCTGGCTTATGGGGCGTTGCGTGTGTCGATGACACTGTTTAATGAATTGCGCGAGATTGTATTTTTCCGTGTCTCAGAAAATGCCGCACGGGCGGTGTCATTGCAAGTCTTCAACCGCCTACACAGCTTGTCATTGCGCTTTCACCTCGGACGTCAAACCGGTGGTTTAACTCGCGACATTGAGCGCGGCACACGTGGCGTGCGCACCTTGATTGGCTTTTCATTCATGACCATTGTGCCCACTCTGATTGAGATGGGCATGGTGTTGGGCTTTTTGTGGGCAAAGTATGACTTGGTTTTTGTGGGCATCACAGCAGCAGCGCTGGTTGGCTATATTGGCTACACGGTTGGTATCACCGAATGGCGCACGCAGTACCGCAAACACATGAACGAGTTGGACTCGCGCGCCAATCAAAAAGCGATTGATTCATTGCTCAATTTTGAAACGGTGAAGTACTTTAATAACGAGCAGTTTGAAGCCAACCGCTATGATCAAGGCTTAGGACAATTCCGCAAAGCAGCCATTCGTTCACAAAGCTCACTCTCCTTGCTCAACTTTGGCCAACAGCTCATCATTTCCCTCGCGCTGATTGTGATTCTTTGGTACACCACTCAAGGTGTGGTCAACAAAAAGCTCAGCGTCGGCGATCTCGTCCTCATCAACACACTCATGCTGCAGTTATATGTTCCGCTTAACTTCCTCGGCGTCATGTACCGCGAGCTCAAACAGTCGCTCGTGGACGTGGATAAAATGTTCACCTTACTGCACAGCGAACCCGACATCGCCGATGCCGATGATGCACGTGAGCTTGTGGTGAAAGATGGTCGCATTGAATTCAAACATGTGGACTTCAGCTACATGGAAAACCGACAAATCCTCCATGATGTGTCGTTCACCGTTGAGCCAAACACGACCACTGCGATTGTCGGCAAAAGCGGTGCAGGCAAATCGACTTTATCTCGCTTGTTGTTTCGTTTTTACGACATTCAAAGTGGCGAAATTTTGATTGACGGACAATCGGTCAAAGACGTCACGCAACTGTCCCTACGCAAAGCCATAGGCATCGTGCCGCAAGACACTGTGCTGTTCAATGACTCACTCGGATACAACATCGCCTACGGTCGTCCTGATGCGACACCCGACGACATCATGGCTGCTGCCCAAGCCGCACATTTGGGCGACTTTCTCAAACGCTTGCCCGAAGGGCTGGAAACACCCGTTGGCGAGCGCGGCTTAAAAATTTCTGGCGGCGAGAAGCAACGTGTCGCCATCGCCCGAACCTTACTTAAAAACACACCGATTTTAATCTTTGACGAAGCAACATCAGCGCTGGACTCACACGCCGAAAAAGCCATTCAGTCCGCCTTTGATGACGCGGCTAAAAACCGCACCACGCTCATCGTTGCACATCGCCTATCCACCATTGTCTACGCAGACCAGATTCTTGTGCTCAACGATGGCCGCATCGTCGAACGAGGCACACATGCTGAATTACTTGCCAAGAATGGCGAATACACTGCGATGTGGGCAGCGCAACAAGATGAGCAGGGTTCAATTGGCGTTTGACCAGTCACTCAGGGCGATGACAGCAGTTACCCTGAGTTTTCTGATAGACTGCATCAAACAACCAGCCACGACACCTTATGACCATACTGAACAACCCCACCACAACGCGCGCTTGGGCTTTTTATGATTGGGCAAACTCTGCTTACGCATTGGTGATTAACTCAACCATTTTCCCCATCTATTACGCGGCAGTGACCAAAGGACAAGAAGTCACAATCGCAGGCATGAGCTTAGAGCCCAAGGCTGTCTTCGGCTACTCGCTCACTTTATCATTTTTGATACTCGTGCTGATGAGTCCTGTCTTGTCTGCCATAGCGGACAATCGCGGCAACAAACGCTCTTTCATGAAGTTTTTTTGTACTGTCGGCTCTCTCGCTTGTATGGGGCTGTTCTTTTTTACCGATGCGTCTAACATTGGCTTGTGTCTTCTACTCAATATCATAGCGAGCATTGGGTTTTACGGCAGTTTGGTTTTTTACAACGCTTACTTGCCCGAAATTGCGAGTAAGGACAAACAGGACGCTTTATCAGCCCGTGGTTTCTCCCTCGGTTATGCAGGATCTATGCTGATTCTGATTTTGAGTTTGGTCTTGATTCAATTCGTCGCCAATGATGAGAACCGCTCGTTCTACACACGCTTATGCTTTTTGCTCACAGGGATTTGGTGGCTCGGCTTTGCACAATACAGCTTCGCCAAATTACCACGCGGCACAGCCAAAGCTGATGGAGTTGGATCATTCAAAGGGCTATTGGTCAGTGCCTTTGGCGGCATTCGCCACACCGCGCATGAACTATTTGGCACGCCGAATCTGAATATTTTTCTCGGTGCTTTTTTCTTTTACAGCGTTGGCATGCAAACCATTTTTCTCATGGCGACGTTCATTGGCGACGAAATCGGTTTAACTTCTGGTCAACTCATTACCACTATTTTATTTTTGCAAATCGAAGCCATCATCGGCGCACAGCTGTTGTCACGTTTGTCCGTCAAAATCGGCAACCGCAGCGTACTGATGATCGCCGTTGGTTTTTGGATAATCGCCTGTGTGGCGATATTTTTCCTCGATAAAGATAACCCCAATGTGCGTTATCAGTTCTATGCCATTGCAGCCTTAGTTGGTTTGGTCATGGGCGGTCTGCAATCCATGTCACGCTCCACCTACAGTAAACTCCTACCCGCCACAGATGAAAACACCACATTTTTTAGTTTTTATGATGTGTTAGAGAAGCTTGCCATCGTCGTCGGCACACTCACCTACAGCCTCATCATCGAACGCACAGGCCAAGTCAAACCATCCGCATTGGCCATGGCAGGCTTCTTTGTCATCGGGTTGCTATTTTTGTTCAGACTACGTCGCTTACAGCAGGTTTCTGCAGCATGACCGCACTCAGTCGATGAAATAAAACAGACAAAAACCTCTTTGACTCTAAAAGAATCAAAATCGCTCCAAATGCCTAAAAACACAAAGTCTCTCTCTTTGACCACTCACAAGCTATAATTCATCATCATTTTATTATTGTTATTCATATGCGCCAATCAACCCAACTCGACCTCCTTGTTGCACAAATTGACCATGGTTTACGCACCATTGCCAGCGAAGCTGTACCAAACAGACAAAGTCCTGCAGCGTACACGGAGTCAGCCGTTCTTTCTGAGGCTGAGCGCAAGCACGCCGCTGGCCTAATGCGCGTGAACCATGTTGGTGAAGTGTGCGCGCAAGCCTTGTACCAAGGGCAAGCGTGGGTGAGTCAAAATCAACACAACCGCGACATGCTTTTGGCCGCGGCCAAGGAGGAGGTTGACCACTTGGCATGGACGGAGCAGCGATTAAACGAGCTGGGCAGCCGAACCAGTCTGCTCAATCCTTTGTGGTATGCCGGTGCTTTCACACTCGGCGTTGTGGCGGGCAAAATATCAGAGGCCGTCAGCTTGGGCTTTGTGGTCGAAACGGAAGTGCAGGTCGGTGCTCATTTGGAAAGCCATTTACAAGACACTGGCTTGCCCCTACAGGACAGCCCTTCTCGTGCCATTGTCAGCACCATGCGTGATGAAGAGCTGGCGCACGCAGAACACGCACGACAAGCTGGTGCAATGGAGCTGCCTAATTTGGTCAAGCTGGCCATGCGCGGCATGGCCAAAGTCATGACCACCACAGCTTATAAAATATAATACGGCCTCAAGCACTCAACCATACGACTCTTGAAAAGTCGGCGAACACCCCCATGTCTGACTCATTCTGTCGTTTGAGCATTTGAATTTGCGAGTGCTCACCATCAACAAAACCTACTTTAATCAAGAACACATCATGGCAAAACAAGATTTTTACGAAATTTTAGACGTCGCACGCAATGCATCGGACGAAGAGATCAAAAAGGCCTATCGCAAATTGGCGATGAAATACCACCCCGACCGCAATCAGGACAACCCGAACGCCGAAGAAAAGTTTAAGGAAGTCAAAGAAGCGTACGAAATGCTGTCAGATCCACAAAAACGTGCGGCATACGATCAATACGGCCACGCGGGCGTTGACCCCAACGGCATGGGTGGCGGCGGCGGTGGCCATCCATTTGGTGATGCATTTGGCGACATTTTCGGTGACATCTTTGGCGGTATGGGTGGTCGTGGTGGTCAACGTGGGCCACAAGTTTATCGCGGCTCAGACCTACGCTACACGATGGAGATTTCCTTAGAAGACGCCGCCCACGGCAAAATCACCCAGATTCGTGTGCCCACTTGGGACGAATGCGACACTTGCCACGGCTCAGGTGCCGAAGCGGGCAGCACACCCGAAACCTGCCCGACCTGCCAAGGTCAAGGGCAAGTTCGCATGTCGCAAGGCTTTTTCTCGGTCCAGCAAACCTGCCCCAAGTGTCACGGCACAGGCAAACACATTCCCAAACCATGCAAAACATGCCATGGCCAAGGTAAAGTTAAAAACAATAAAACCCTCGAAGTCAATATCCCTGCGGGCATTGAAGACGGCATGCGGATCCGCAATGCAGGTAAAGGCGAGCCAGGCGTCAATGGCGGTCCTGCGGGTGATTTATTTGTTGAAATCCACATCAAAAAACACAACGTGTTTGAGCGAGATGGTACTGACTTGCATTGCTCCGTCCCGATTTCTTTCTCGACTGCAGCACTCGGTGGCGACATCGAAGTCCCGACCTTGCACGGTGGCGCACATATGACAATTCCCGAGGGCACTCAAACAGGCCAGCGCTTCCGCCTACGTGGCAAAGGGATGCCTCATGTGCGTTCAGCCTCTACCATTGGTGATTTGTTCATTCATGTCACATTAGAAACGCCCGTCAAGTTAAGTGGCGAACAGAAGGATCTGTTGCGTCAATTCGACGAATCTCTCAAATCCAATGGCGACAAACACAGCCCACAAAGCAAGAGCTGGTTCGACAAGGTCAAAGGTTTTTTCGACTGAATGTACAGATAATCATTGCTCCCCCCCAATCGCACCATAAGGTGCGATTTTTTGTGAAAAGCAGCATGTCTCGTATCGCTGCACGGATACTCACCAGTCGCGGGGCATTTAGTTTGATACAAAAATAGTTTTAATTTGAGGGAACCTCTAAAAATCCCCCAGCACTCCGCGACTGGCCAAATATCCTAAAAATCACAAAAAAACAGCTTAAAAGCGGATTTTAGAGTCAAGTAATATACATTTTGCGACTAATTCTAACGAATTAGTCCCCAAGCATTAAATCACGTCAACACAGCCCCAATCATGTCTCCCAACCGTTTACCACACTCAACCAAGTCATTGGTATCAACATAAGCAAAGCCAACCACCAAGCCACGCACATCCGTCTCACCAATATAATACCGTGACAGAGGCCTGACCGATAAACCATTCGACTGACACTGAGCGGACAGAGCCACGTCATCAATGTGCGAGGGTAACTTAATCACCAATAACAACCCCGCATCAACCACCACTTGCTGCACTTTGCCTTTGAGCGCTCGGTCAAGCACAGCGAGCAACAATGTTCGACGCTGCGCATAGGCTTGGCGCAGGCGGCGGATGTGCGTGGTGAAGTGCCCTTGGTCAATGAACTCTGCAAGTGCTGCTTGCAAATGTAATTGACCAGGGCGGTATAAGTCATAAAGAGCTGTTTTGAATGAAGGAATCAAAGCATGCGGCAAAACAACGTAAGCGAGTTTGATACCAGGGTAAATAACTTTAGAGAATGTACCCATGTACAACACACGCGGCACCCCCGCTTCAGCCGCCAAGCCTTGCAGTGAAGCCACAGGGCGACCTGCATAGCGGAACTCACTGTCATAGTCGTCCTCGAGTATCCATGCATTGGCACGCTGGGCGTATTCGATGAGGCTTTTACGACGCGCGAGCGACATAACCGCGCCAGTCGGGTATTGATGGGAAGGGGTCACATAAATAAACTTCGGCGGCGGACTGGCCAAGTCCTCTGCGGATGGATTCATACCCTCAAGATCAACCGCAATAGGGCGAATGTTTAAATCATTGGCGTAAAATGAGCTCCAAGCCCCCCAGTAACAAGGATTCTCAACCCAAGCGATGTCGTTTTGATCCGCGAGCATACGGCTGATGAGGTCAAGTGACTGCTGCGTGCCGCCCGTGATGAGCACTTGGTCAGCATCGAGTGCGACGCCACGCGATACACGCAGATAGTCTGCCACGGCGCGTTTGAGCTGCAAATAACCACCCGTGGTGTCATAGTCATACAGGTTGACATCATCGCGACGCCAAACTTGGTTCTGGACGCGCTGCCATGTTTTGATGGGGAAATTGAGCAAATCCATCTTACCAGACAGTGCCAGAGGCTGAACTTCGTAAGCATCCATACCTTCTTCACGCGTCAGTCGTGCGCCGCGCTTGGATAAACTCACCGCCTCATCGTCTTCTGCGGCATCACCGAGAAACTGGTAGCGAACATGACTGCCATCGTTCGAGAAGCCATCAGGCAAGGCTTCAGCCACATAAGTACCGCTGCCTGTCTGACTCTCCACATAGCCCTCTGCCTGCAGCTGATCATACGCCGCGACAATCATGTTGCGAGAGGCGTCTAACTCACGCGCCAAGTCACGCGAGCTGGGCAACTTCGCACCAGCGGGCAAGCGACGGTTGACAATCGCCCCGCGAATCGCCTCATAAACACGTTTGTAACCCGGTAAGCGCGGATGAAAGTCTTGACGCTCCAATTCGGTTTGCAGCAATTCAGCCAGTGGCGTTCGTTTCATATGTGTCTCAAATCAATCTGTTATTTATCATGTTTGCCAAACGAGTGTTCATTCAAAGAGCTCTGAACAAAAAGCATCCGCCACCAACTGGCTTAATTTTCACTCAGATTTTAACCACTAAATCAAACCATTTCAACAAAAAGTGGTTCAAGCCATCATATAAAAGTGGCACTGCCTATAGAACCAATGCTACACTACAATCATCATTAACCCACATTGCGCCCCACCATGCCTAACAAAAAGGCATCAAAAGCGTCTGCCGAACAGGAGTTTCACCCTCACCATGGCTCGTCCTCCCATTATCTTGATTCCCTCATGCAGCAACGACATCCGTGGTCATGCGTCACACACGGTTCAGAGAAAATACACCGACGCGGTGTTTTATGGCAGCGACATGACACCACTACTCATTCCTGCAATGGGCTCAGCTCTGGACATTGAGGTACTACTGGGTGTGGCAAGCGGGATTTTCTTATCAGGCTCGCCATCAAATGTCGGCGCGGCACTGTATGGAGAAGAAGTGACACAGCCTCATTTGCCACAAGATCATTTGCGCGATGATGTAACGATTCCGCTGGTCAAGGCAGCGATTGCACGTGGCGTCCCGATTTTGGGGGTGTGCCGCGGATTTCAAGAAATCAATGTGGCGCTCGGTGGCTCACTGCATCAAGCCGTGCATGATTTGGATGACTACGACACACATCTTCTACAAGGTGATGTCACACCTGATGAGCGCTATGGCTTTAGCCACCCAGCTCGCTTGGTTGAAGGCGGCGTGTTGCACCAGATGCTGGGAAAAACCGACATTCAGGTCAATTCTGTCCATGGCCAAGGCATCAAGTTTTTGGCCCCCAGCTTGGTGGCAGAAGCCTTTGCCCCTGATGGTTTAATTGAAGCATTTAGAATGAAAGACCACCCCAATTTCGGAATTGCTGTGCAGTGGCACCCCGAATGGAAGATGTCAGAAAACCCAGACTCCATCGCCATGTTCAAAGCATTTGGACAAGCCTGTCTGGATTATAGCAACACCCAATAACCTCACACAGCAACCGAAACACATCGCCCCAATCACTCAAGCAGGCATACAGAATTACACAGGAGATACAAAATGGCACTACAAAAATTCACCACCCTCAACGAGATGGATCGCTGGCTCGATGAAAATCGCGTCACCGAAGTGGAATGTCTCGTCCCCGACCTCACAGGCATCGCAAAAGGAAAAATCTTACCGCGCAACAAGTTCTCAGAGGAACGCGGGATGCGTCTGCCCGAAGCCATTTTTGGCTCAACGGTGACGGGCGAATACCCCGAAGACAAAGCTCTAGACGGCATCATCGCCCCAACCGACATGGACATGGAGCTACGTCCCGACCCATCGACGGTACGCCTCGTGCCTTGGGCGTCTGACGCTACAGCTCAAGTGTTGCATGATTGCTTCAATATGGATGGCACGCTGGTGGAGTTCGCACCGCGCTCGGTGCTGCGCCGCGTTGAAGAATTATTCGCTGCTGAAGGTTGGGTACCTGTCGTCGCGCCCGAACTGGAGTTTTACCTTGTCGCACGCAACACTGACCCAAATCAATTGCTCATCCCGCCGATTGGCCGAAATGGTCGCCGCGAAGCAGGTCGCCAATCATACTCGATTGACGCGGTAAATGAATTTGACCCTCTGTTTGAAGACATTTACGACTACTGCGAAGCGATGGATTTGGACGTGGACACATTGATTCACGAATGGGGTGCCGGTCAAATGGAGATTAACTTCCTCCACGGGGCACCACTCGATTTGGCCGACAAAGTGTTTTTCTTCAAACGCACCTTACGCGAGGCAGCCATTCGTCACGAGATGTTCGCCACGTTCATGGCCAAGCCAATGCAAAACGAACCTGGCTCGGCCATGCATATCCACCAGTCCATCGTGGATGCCAAAACCGGTAAAAACATCTTCTCAAACGAAGACGGCACACGCTCTGAGACGTTCATGCATTACATCGGTGGGTTGCAAAAATACATGCCACTCGCCATGGCACTCGTAGCACCGTATGTCAATTCATACCGCCGCATCACCAAACACACCGCCGCACCGATTAACGTGCAATGGGCGCAAGACAACCGAACCGTCGGCCTGCGCGTTCCAGCATCAAGCCCTCAAGCTCGCCGTGTCGAAAACCGCGTCGTCGGCTCGGATGCAAACCCCTACGTTGCACTTGCTGTCACTCTGGCCTGCGGCTACCTTGGTATGAAGAACAAAATCAAGCCATCTGCCGAAACCTTTGGCGCAGTCAACGACTTAGACTTTGAGCTTCCACGCAGCCTCGGCGAAGCCCTCGACGCCCTGCGCGAATGCCCAGAACTCCACGAAGTACTCGGCCCGAAATTCGTTCAGGTTTACCTTGCAGTGAAAGAAGCTGAGTATGAGGAATTCATGAAAGTGATTAGCCCGTGGGAGCGGGAGAATTTACTGCTGAACGTTTAATGATTCAGGTGGGCTTTTTGCCCACCTTTGTTTTGAGCCGCATAATTGTGCTGTCGAACAAAGGCTTTAACCACAACTTCAAGCTTCACCATCCACTTTTACGCCATCATCCCATCCATTCCACCCACCGCAGAACACATTCACTACACTGCGTTTACAAATATTTAAACTCATGGAGACAACATGACCCAAATCAACACCGCTGCGCTGCAAAAACTCGACTCTGCACACTATCTGCATCCCTTCACCGATCACACTGATTTGGCGAAAAAAGGAGCACGAATCATCACGAAAGCGCAAGGCGTGCACATTTGGGATTCAAATGACAACCAGATTCTCGACGGCATGAGCGGGCTGTGGTGTGTGAACATGGGCTATGGTCAGCAGTCGCTGGTCGATGCCGCCACGAAACAGATGCAAACACTGCCGTTTTACAACAGCTTTTTCAACACCTCGGTCGAGCCTGCAATTGAACTGGCGACGTTGTTGTCTGAAATCACGCCGCCGCAGTTCAATCATGTCTTTTATAGCTCGTCTGGTTCAGAATCAAACGACACGATTTTGCGTATGGTTCGTCGCTACTGGGACATGCAGGGCGAGAAGCAACGCAAAACCATCATCAGCCGTAAAAACGCGTACCACGGCTCAACCGTCGCGGGCGCATCTCTTGGCGGCATGACGGGCATGCATGAGCAGGGTGACTTACCGATTCCAGGGATTGTCCACATTGAGCAACCGTATTTGCGCGAAGCGGTCAAAGACAAGCCAGAACTCAAAGATCTATCCGAGGACGAATTCGGCATCGTCGCCGCTGGCTGGTTAGAGGAAAAAATCCTTGAAATCGGCAAAGACAAAGTCGCCGCTTTCATCGGCGAACCTGTCCAAGGCGCAGGTGGCGTCATCATCCCGCCGAAAACCTACTGGCCAGAAATCCAACGCATTTGTGACAAATACGGCATCCTGCTCATTTCTGATGAAGTCATTTGCGGCTTCGGTCGCCTCGGCACATGGTTCGGCTGCGAAACAATGGGCACAAAGCCTGATTTCATGACATTCGCCAAAGGTGTCACCTCAGGTTACATCCCTCTCGGCGGCGCGATGGTCAGTCAGCGCGTGGTCGATGTGATTTACAAAGACGGCGACTTCAACCATGGTTACACCTACTCGGGCCATCCTGTAGCCTGCGCTGTGGCTCTGGCAAACATCAAACTGATGCAAAAGCTCGACATCGTCAACACGGTCAAAAACGACACGGCACCGTATCTGAAAAAAATGTTTGAAGCCCTCAATGACCATCCACTCGTCGCCGATGCTCAGACACTCGGTATGGTTGGCGGCTTGGTTCTTGTGAAAGACAAAGACAAAAACATCGGTTTTGATGACGACGACAACGTCGGTATGATTTGCCGAGGCCACTGTTTTGACAACGGCCTCGTCATGCGCGCCGTCGGCGATCGCATGATTATCGCGCCGCCACTCACCATGGCACATGACAACATCGACGAGTTGTTAAGCAAAGCGCGCAAAGCCCTCGATGCAACGCTCAAGGATGTCTCAAAATAAACGACACAGTTTTTCGTGCATTTTGCCCACTTTTGGTGCAAAATCACTGCTCATGAACGTCCGTGCGCAATCATAAGGCATGACACTCAGCTCAAACCGCTTTACTATAAGTTGTGGTATTTTTTCCAATGATTCACTTTGCTTTGTTTAGGAGACAAACTCATGAATGCAAAAAACCTCCGCCATTTTGGCCTATCAATGTTTGCAGCTTTAGTTTTAACCGCTTGTGGCGGTGACAAGCCAGCTGAAAAACCAGCTGATGCAGCACCAGCGGATGCCAAATCAACTGAAGCGGCTCCTGTAAAGCTATCAGGTCAAGTCAGCATCTATAACTGGGCAGAATACATCCCTGAAGCCATGGCTGCTGATTTTGAAAAGCAAACCACCGTTAAAGTCAATTACGACACGTTTGACACCGACGAAACGCTCAATGCAAAAATCATCGCGGGCAACACAGGCTACGACATCGTGATACCAGGTTCTGCTTGGGGCGAGCAACAAATCAAACAAGGCAAATACCTCAAGCTCGATAAGAGCAAAATCCCGAACTACAAAAACCTCGACCCAGCGCTGATGGAACAAGTCGCCAAGATGGATCCAAACAATGAGCATTTAATTCCTTGGGCATGGGGCTTTACAGGTATAGGTATCAACGAAGACAAGGTTATGAAAGCACTGGGCGGCATGCCTTTGCCAGAGAACCCGTTTGACTTGGTATTTAAGCCTGAGTACACCAGCAAACTCAAATCTTGCGGTATTTTCATGCTCGACTCACCGTCAGAGGTTTTGCCAGCTGCCTTGCAATACATGGGCAAAGAACCAAACAGCTCTAATGTGGCTGACTACACAGACGCTCTGAACAACTTACTCAAACCTGTGCGCGCCGACGTTCGTAAATTTGGCGACTCAGGTGTGGTCAATGACTTTGCAAATGGCAATCTGTGTGTGGCATTGGCATGGTCAGGTGACATCAACATGGCTGCAAAACGCGCCAACAACCCAAAAATGCGCATGTTGCTCGGCAAGGGCGGTATCGTGTTCTTCGATACCATGGCGATTCCAGCTGACTCTAAAAACGTGGACAATGCTTATGCATGGATTAACTACTATTTAGATGCCAAAGTCGGTTCAGCCATGACCAATGAACTCGGTTATGCCACTGCAAACAAAGCGTCATTGGAGTTCGTCGCTCCAGAAGAAGCGGCAAACAAAACGATTTTCTTAGACGCGGCGGTTCTGAAAGAAATGGCACCTCGCCGCTTACCAGAGTCTGAAGACGCTCGCAAAGCCATGACTGACGTATTCCGTCAATTCAAGTCAGGCAAGTAAGCCCATAAGCCTCGCAGTGCTGTTCGCTGCGAGGCTTATTTTTTCTTCGCTTTGCTTGAGTCCTCATCACAGCACCGTGTTTCGCACTCTGTTTCGTCATTCACAACGCGTCACGAAAAGAACCACGATGCTGTCATGACTGCTTTGGTCATTTTCAATGGATTTATTCTTTCACACCCACTGGCGGACACAACCGCCCGCCACATGAGGAGACACACATGACGGCCACCCCTGCACGCGATGCGTCATTTTTAAGCATTGATAACCTTGAAAAAAAATTCGGCGACATGACCGCCGTCAACAAGGTGTCTATCGACATTGCCCAAGGCGAGATTTTTGCGCTACTGGGCAGCTCAGGCTGTGGTAAATCCACTCTGCTGCGTATGCTGGCTGGCTTTGAGTCGCCGACCTCTGGGCGCATTTTGCTCGGTGGCCAAGACATCTCAAATGTCCCACCCTACAAACGCCCCATCAACATGATGTTTCAATCCTACGCGCTGTTCCCACACTTAAATGTTTGGGACAACATCGCCTTTGGTCTGCGTCGTGATGGTTTATCTAAGGACGTTGTGGCTGAAAAAGTAGAGTCCATGCTCAAGCTCACGCAGCTGACCAAATTTGCTAAACGCAAACCACACCAACTATCAGGTGGCCAACAACAACGCGTCGCACTCGCCCGCAGTTTGGCCAAAGAGCCAAAACTATTGCTGCTTGATGAACCACTCGGTGCATTGGACAAAAAATTACGCGAAGCCACACAGTTTGAGCTCGTTAACATCATCGAAAAAGTCGGCGTGACCTGCGTCATGGTGACACATGACCAAGAAGAGGCCATGACCATGGCCAACCGCATCGCCATCATGTCCAACGGCGAATTCCTCCAAGTCGGCTCGCCCACAGAAGTGTACGAAACTCCGCGCACAGAGTTCGTTGCGGACTTCATTGGTAACGTGAACTTGTTTGAAGGCGAAATTATCTTAGAAAACTTAGAAACCGCCGAAGTCCAAACCGCCGATGCGCTGCACGTCATCGACCATGCCATCACAGGTCAAGTCGGCTCGAAAGTCACCATCGCCATCCGCCCAGAAAAAATCGACATCACCCGCGAAGCACCGAGCCATCGCGGCAACCAAACCAAAGGTGAAGTCACCGAGGTCTCATACTACGGCTCAGACACGATTTATCACGTCAAACTGAACGGCACAGGCAAAGTGGTTAAAGTACAAAACGCAAACACCTCTCGCCTGTCTAATGAAGACAAATTCACATGGGGTGAGCAAGTGCACCTGTCGTGGACATCTGAAGCCATCGTACCTTTGTACCTATAAAAGGGGACTGACATGAAAAAAAGCAACAAAAGCCCAACCACGCCCAGAAGCGCATGGGGCAAATGGACAGTCATCGGTATTCCATACTTTTGGCTATTCGTCATGCTTCTGGTGCCGTTTATTTATTTGGCCATGATCAGTGTCGCCGAAATGGTCTCAGGCGGCGGTTTCATGCCTGTTTATCGTGATGGCGGCTGGTTCTTTAAAGACAATTACAGCCCGATTTTGACTGACATCATCGAAGGTGGCCCTTATCGCACCGCTTATCTGTCATCGGTTTATTACGCAGGTTTAACCGCCATCGGCTGCCTCATCATTGGCTACCCGTTTGCCTACTTCATGGCTCGCGCACCGAAAGAATTGCAGCCGACACTGCTCATGTTTGTCATGCTGCCTTTCTGGATTTCGATGCTCATCCGTGTGTATGCGATTAAAATTTTGTTTGACGACTCAGGGTTTTTGGTCACCACGCTCACTGGTGCACTCACCTCGATGGGGTTGATTGATGAACCGCTGCACTTACTCGGCACATCGTTTTCCATGATGTTTGGCATGATTTATGTGTATTTACCATTCATGATTTTACCGCTGTACTCGACATTGTCAAAAATGGATTCACGCTATTGGGAAGCCGCTGCTGACTTGGGCTCGACGCCTTTGAAAACATTTTTTCTCATCACCGTCCCGCTGTCTAAAGCAGGCATCATCGCGGGACTAATGTTGGTATTCATCCCATGCATTGGCGAATACGTCATTCCACAGCTACTCGGTGGCGCAGACACACTCATGATTGGTCGTGTATTGGCTGACGAATACTTCCAAAATGCCGATTGGCCGCGTGCTTCTGCATTGGCAATCAGCATCATCCTCATGGTCATCGTCCCAATGATGATTCTCAACAAGTACCAAGAAGTCGCAGGAGAAACGAAATGAAAGCACAACACCGTTGGTTCTCCCTGTCGTGGATGACACTGGTTTATGGTTTTTTGTACCTGCCCATTTTCATCCTCATCCTCTTCTCTTTTAATAGTGGTCGCTCATCCGTGTGGCAGGGCTTCTCCATCAAAGGCTACCAAGCCCTCCTGCGAGACAGTCAAATGATGAGTGGTCTCATGGTCTCGCTCAAAATCGCGCTGACCTCTGCCACCTTCTCCGTCATGATTGGCACACTCATCGCCTTTGTACTGGTGCGCTACACACGTTTTTCTGGACGAACCTTGTTCAGTGGAATGGCCAGTACACCGCTGGTGATGCCTGAGGTCGTGCTCGGTTTGTCGCTTTTGTTGGTATTTAAAAGCTGGGTTGGTATCCAAGGCGGCTACACAACCATCATCCTCGGCCACATCCTGCTCGGCGCGGCGTATGCCTCTGTCGTGATTCAAGCACGCATGACCGAAGTGCCAAAATCATACGAAGAAGCTGCATTAGACCTCGGCGCGAAACCACTGAACACCTTCTTCCTTGTCACACTGCCCCTGATTGCTCAGTCGCTGTTATCCGCATGGTTGCTGGTGTTCACCATCTCATTTGATGATGTGGTCATTTCACAATTCTTAAGTGGTCCAGGTGTGAAACCTCTACCCACTGTGATTTTTGAGAATGCCAAATTTGGTGCAAAACCCGTCGTCAACGCCGTCGGCACAGTCATCGTGCTCGTGGTCTCCACGCTGCTCATCGCAGGCAGCATCTGGCTACAAAAACGAGAGAAACGCATCCAGCGAGAAATCGCCGCAGCGTATCGCGATGCCTCTTAAAGTATTGCGCTGCACTTCAGAAAAAACCGAGCCAATCACTGGCTCGGTTTTTTACTCACTACTTTTTACAGCAAAACATCCAACGCACGTGGAAACACAAAATCCAATGACAACGCTGCTGCGCGGTAAAGCTGCGCGCTGCGTTTGCCGCTTTTTTTACTGAACTCGGTTGGCAGCACCACTCCCGCATCCAGCACCCGCCGTCGAAATGATTTTTTCTCAAGGCCGTGCCCCAAAATCACCTCAAACACCTGCTGCAACTCCGTCAAGGTAAACAACTCAGGCATCAGCCCAATCGGCAATGCGGTATAGAGCGTTTTGCTACGTAACCGCTCAACCGCCAACCGTAACAGCATCTGATGATCAAACGCCCAGTCTAAATTCGACGCCTCATCGACAGGCAGCCATTGGGCATTCATGGCAAGCGGCGTGGCATGATCAATCAACGCAAAATACAATGCCGTCACCGACCACCCACGCGGGTCCCGTGTGGCATCCCCCACAGTTTGCACCTGCTCCAAATAAGGCGATGCAATGGCTGTCTTCTCAAATAATTTTCGATGCGCAGCCGCATCTAAACTCACGTCTTTTTTTAAATCAATAAACCCACCCGGCAACGCCCAGCGCCCAAGCTGAGGCGACTCCTCACGCGTCACCACCAGCACATGCAAACGCTGCTCAACAATCGAAAAAATCGCCATATCCACCGTGGTCAGCGGCACGTCATAATCGTGGATGTTGTACGTTTTGAGAAACTCAACGTCGCTTGTCGTTTCAAGTTTGCTCATGGTCATTTCATTTTCAGGTGGTTTCTCAAAGCCAAACCCACCAAGAACGTCAACGTATAACCGATAACCTTGAAAATCTCAGTTAAGACGGGAATTGACTGTAAGCCTTCACAACTCTTCGGTGAACCCAATAGCGGAACCAAGGTCGAAATAGCACATGACAACCGCGAAAAACCATTCCAAACGCCATCCCCGCTTAAATTAAACGCAAAGCCATTTTTAAAACCCAGACTCACCATCATGGCAATCAAAACAACAAGCAACGCCAGCAACGGCCTTTTCACACTGACCCCATAGCCCATCAATCGGTAAAGAATAATCAACCGAGAACGTCCCGTTTCATAAAACACAAATCGCCACATCTTTTTAGCAGTTACACCAATGTTGTGAAGACAAGACTTAGACCAATTAAGTTTCGGTTTACTTTCGATTCGAGCCAGCTCTTCTGCCATTTCTAATTGAAAGAACCGCTGCTCCTCCCGAATCGAACCGTGTTGGGCAAGCGCAAGCTTCAAGGTGCGGTAGCTGCGCTCATACTCTTCTTTACCTAAGGGGTCTGGGAAGTTGGCGTGAACAAAACTGCAATCTTGCGGCAACTTTGCGCCGTGAAATATTGGTGGAACTTTAAAAAAAACGGTATCTCTACTCTCAAGTTTCTTCTCTTCCGCAACGACTTCTCCATTGGCCTGCTTGACCATTTTCTTGTAGATCAAATCATGGCTTTTAGTCCAGATCGCTGCACTGATAAACTCTCTGTTTCTAAAATCAACCTCGCTTTTAAACTCACAGCCATTAAAATGAGCTTCATAGAATTTATTGGGTGACAGATCATTCGCCTTCGAAAACTCATCGGTTCGCTTGTTGTAGTCTTCGCTACACAGACTACGCATGAGATCTTTTGTTATCCCAGCGAAGGATGCTTCCTTAACAAAACTACAGTTAGTCAATCCAATTACTTGAGTCTGAACACCTGTTAAATCAAACGTCGAATGAAAATATTCATCTGTGAAAAGTACAGCAAGCTTCCAGCTAGAGAGCTTGGCATCGAATTTACGATGCCAAACATTGCCTAGAAACTGAACAGAATGCCCAAAGATTTTTTGGAAACTCACATTGCCTTTCCACTCACAGCCATTAAACTCTAACTCTGAATGAAACGTTACATTTATGAAATCAAAATCACTACCATGAAAATCTGTCGCATGAAATGTCACCTTTTTTTCGAAAATCGAGTCTTTAAAAACAACAGTCGTATCGAAAGTATCGCCTGAAAAAGAAACCTCCCCCTTGAATGTTGCATCAGAAAAACTTGTCGAAGTCCATTTTGAACGGTCAAAAAAAACTTGGCTGAAGGTTACATTAGAAAATTTACACGCGTTAAGAGTAGCGCCGTCTTTAAATTCAGCTTTATTATGAAAAACGGTGTTGGAAAATGTGGTGTTAAGCAAAAATTTAGCATTGTTAAATATGGCTTGCCCATAAAATTGGCTACCAACAAAGTGACAATAGGCATCAAAAGTGCTCATTTCAAAGTTTGCGTTAAACAATCTTCTCGTAAACTGACTCTCAGTACCAAATCGTGCAGCATTGAAAGAACTGTTAGCACCAAATGTGCAATTTACAAAATTAGCCGCCCCCTTAAATTCTGCATCGCTAAAAGTGCAGTTGTTTCCAAACTTAAAGTTCTGAAACTCAGCTTCGCCATCGATGAATACCGTTTTGCTGAAATCAGCAATATTGCGATTCTCAATTTCACCATTTTCGTGTTTTATTTGCGTCACGGGGTGGTCTTTTCGCCATTGATTCCACACCCGATGACCGAGTTTTGCCAGTGCCAAGCAGCCGTCTTTGCTGATGTTGTCAGCCGTTCCGTAAGCGGCGGGATTGCTGGCAAAAAGATTTTGATATTGTTGTTTCAGCTCTTCAGAGCTTGTATCGTGATGGTTATTTGATGTATTCATTGTTTCGCAGGGGTTGTGGGTGGATGACACTTTTGTCTCGATCAGCACGTAGTTTATTCACTTTACTGAGACAGCCTCACCCGCACATCATCCAACGTGATGTCTTTGATGAGTTTGCCGTTTTCAAACACCACTTCAAGTGCGCCTTGTTGCTCTTGCTCTGCGGTTTGCTCATCAAATAATTGATAGCCGTTGTCGGTCGCCTCGATGCGGAGCAGACCTTTCGCGGATTTTTTGGTGCCGTTGTCGGTGATGGGGTCTTTGAATAGCGCACGACCTTCGCCGTTGACTTGTCCCCACGTCGCTTTCATGGCAAAGCCGAAGCTGTCGCGGGTGTTGTATTGATAAGTGAAGCTGCCGATACCAAAGACCATGTTGGTTGAGGCGAAACCTTTGGCGGTCATGCCTTCTAAAATCGCCTGCGCGCGTTTGAGCGTGATGGAGTCGCCGTAGATTAAGCCGACACGTTCGTGTAATTGCTTGTAGCCTTTGTCCGTAATTGTCCCACCAAAAATGTCCCACAAGCATTCGACCGCGCCTTTGTGAGCGGGGGAGCCAGCAGGTGCTTCGGGATCACCACAAATGATTTTCACAGGATCGCCGCTGTCTGGACGGAATACCACTTTGGCCAGCCCAGTCGCGTTCGGCTGACGATTTAAAATATCGTCTTTGAGCACAGCAGCAAACTCGCTCACCACTTGCCAAAAGTCCCAAGTGTCCGACACGATGCTGACAATGCCCGTCGGGTATACATCATTAATCAGGCGGCGAAATGTGTCTAACTCGTCGTCCTGCGTACCCATACACATCACGCTGTGTTCGGTGGCAGGGACCGATAAGCCAATCACACCCGTGGCGTTGTAGTACTGCTCGGCATAATCAATCGCCGATACCGTGTCAGTGCCCACAAACGAGGTCAAATGCCCTACGCCAGATTGCGTCGCATCATAAATGCCACTCATGCCACGGCAACTAAAGTCGTGACCTTGCAACGCAACAAACCCCTCGTCGCCGCCCGTGCGTCGTGCGTAATCAAGTAGGAGGCGTTTGTACTCATAAGCAATCGTGGCGGTGGTGCAGGCTTTCCATAAATCGGCACTCATCACCGTTTCAATATAATTGGTCAACCAGAAGAAGTCTGGGTGCGTATTCACCACGGTCAAAACAGGGACTTTGATGTTCACGCGCGCGCCTTCGGGTAATGCTTTGATGCGCAATGGTAAGTAGCCCAAATCGTGCAACGCCTCAATGTGATCGGTCGGCACCGCACCTTCGCCCAGTGAGGCATCCATGCGGCGTTTGTATTCAGCGACCACTTGCGCTTTTGGCAGGTTAAAAAATCCTTCATTCCATGTTTCTATCAAAAAGTGTTTGATGAATCCCTGCAAACCAAAGAACACCACACGTTCATCAAAACCTTCCAGTACAGGTGCGAGACGCGACGAGCGCGGTGTCAGGTTTGAGTACACATATTCTGTACCGACTGGGTACTGACGGCGGTGATCCGCTTTGTAGAAGTCTATGGCGTTGAGTGGGTTGATTTTGATGCCCATGTTATCCTCCGAATGGGTGTTGAAAGTTGATTTGTGTTAATTGTGGTTGAGATGCGTGAATAAAGCTGTTGCTGGTATAAATCTGGTCAATCAAGCCATCAAACACCGACAGCCCTTTGCTAAAAATACCGTGAGTGGCATACAGCACGATGCGCTGACAATTCAATGCACGCAAACCTTGTGCAATACCAATAAACGTCATGCCTCCATCGCAAATATCATCGGTAATCACCGCGGTTTTACCGCTTAAATCATCAGCCAGCACTTCGCTGCGCAGAATGCGTCCAGTGCTCGGGTCTCGCTTTTTTTCGCAATACACCATGCGCGGTGTGTTAAAGGCTTTTTGTATCGCTTCACAACGTGGCACAGCACCTTTATCAGGACAAATCAACACCGTGTTTTGGTCGCGCAGTAAGGTGCTTAACGACTCACTGTGCGCGATGATGGTTTCGGGCAACACATTGTGCGCTTGGGTGAGTGACAGACTGACTGCGCTGTGCGCATCCCAGACGGCTATTTGACGTTTTGGATGGAGATGTAACAATTTCGCCATGACATCCATCGAGAATGCTTGCCCCGTCGCACACACGCGATCTTGGCGCGCGTACGGCAGGTAAGGCAACTCCAGATCAATCTGCACATCAGGTGAATGACGCAACAGCGCATCTTCGAGCAACAACAAATCCATCATCCCGTCACTGCTTCGCACATTCGCACGAATAAGCACCTCTGTCATTGGCTCCTCGGGTAAGTTCGTTAGCTGCACATGACGCTCACCGCCAGAAAAGCCGATGAACTGAGCAATGATTTGAATCTGGTTTGATATTTGGACGGTGATGCTCATGAGGCGCTCCTTGTTGATTGGCTATATATTGGCATAAAGCCAATATATATGTCAAGTGAGTTTACGGTGTTTATGCTTTGGCGTAACAGGTGACAAGGTGATTAAAATGGTTCTAAATCAGAACCACTTATTCCTTAATTTTAAGTCCACTTCCGCTTTTTACTGGCGCTGCATCCACCCCGCTTCTATAATCCCCCCATCAACCTCAGGAGGGTACAAAATGAGTATTAATTGGAAAGAAAAAGCCGCGCAAGTCAAAGCCAATTTAGATGGTCGTGCATTCATCAACGGCGTTCGTGTCAACGCAGTGGACAACGACACTTTCGCTTGCATCAGTCCTTTAGATGGCACCAAGCTAATTGATATCGCCCGTTGCAAAAAGGCAGACGTGGACAACGCCGTCACCGTGGCGCGTGCTGCATTTGAAGATGGACGTTGGGCGCACATGTCACCGAAGCGTCGCAAAGAAATTTTGATTAAGTTCGCTGATTTAATTGTGGCAAATGCACACGAACTGGCCGTAACCGAAACATTGGATATGGGTAAACCCGTGTCGAACGCTCTGGCGGTTGACGTGAATGCCGCACAAAACACGATTCGTTGGTTCGGTGAAGCGATTGATAAAGTGTATGACGAAGTCGCACCGACGCCGCGCGATTCGCTTGCACTGATTACGCGTGAACCCGTCGGCGTGGTCGCCGCGATTGTGCCGTGGAATTATCCTTTGCTCATGACCAGCTGGAAAATCGCGCCCGCATTAGCAACAGGTAACTCCGTGATTCTCAAACCATCCGAAAAATCGCCACTAACAGCATTTCGTTTGGCAGAGTTGGCATTAGAAGCTGGCATTCCAGCAGGTGTCTTTAATGTGCTGCCCGGTTATGGTCACGAAGCGGGTGCAGCCATGGCCGAACACATGGACATCGACTGTGTCGCTTTCACTGGCTCAACCGCCGTGGGTAAACGCATCATGGCCGCCGCTGCGAACTCAAACCTCAAACGGGCATGGATGGAGCTCGGCGGTAAATCACCGAACATCGTCTTCGCCGACGCGCCAAACCTTGACGAAGCAGCTGCCGCTGCCGCTGGCAATGTGTTTTACAACCAAGGCGAGAGCTGCAACGCTCCAACGCGCCTGTATGTCGAAGCATCTATCAAAGACGAATTCATGGCAAAGGTCGCCGCACACGTTGCATCATTCAAACCGGCTGACCCGCTCGATGGCGACACCACCATGGGTGCCATTGTTGATGACATCCAAATGAACTCCGTGCTCAAGTACATTGAGTCTGGTAAAAACGAAGGTGCAGAGCTCATCGCAGGCGGCTCTCGCGCGCGTGTGGAGACAGGCGGCTACTACATTGAACCGACGATTTTCATCGCCAAACCTGAGATGACGATTGTACGCGAAGAAATTTTCGGCCCAGTTCTTGCCGCCATGACATTTGAGACTGAAGCTGAGGCCATCGCACTGGCCAACGACACCGAATACGGCCTACAAGCAGCGGTTTGGACAGCGAACATCTCTAAAGCACACCGCGTCGCTCGCGCCATCAAAGCAGGCACCGTACACGTCAATCAATACAATGACGACGACATCACCGTGCCATTTGGTGGTTACAAACAGTCAGGCAACGGCCGCGACAAGTCACTGCACGCATTGGACAAATACACCGAATTAAAAACAACGTGGATCAAAATAGACGAGGCTTAAGCCCTCATCAATGAATCAGAACGTTTAACACCTACTTATCACATACATCATGACAACATTACACGCTCCTACTTATTACGCCGCCACGGCCAATCCATCACCAGATCGCCCTGCTCTCAACACTGACGTTGAGATTGACATCTGTATCATTGGTGCGGGCTATACGGGTTTATCAACGGGTTTATTTTTGGCAGAGAACGGCTTTAAAGTCGCCATCGTCGAGGCCGCCAAAATCGGGTTTGGTGCAACAGGTCGCAACGGTGGCCAAATCGTCAACAGCTACAGCCGAGACATCGACACCATCGAGAAACAAGTTGGCGTGGACGGCGCGAAAGTATTTGGCCAAATGGCTTTTGAAGGCAATCGCATCATCCGCGAACGCATTGCCAAATACAACATTGATTGTGATTTAAAAAATGGTGGCGTATTTGCCGCGTTCACCAGCAAGCAAATGGGTCACTTGGAACACCAAAAGAAACTCTGGGCTCGCCATGGTCACAACGAAGTCGAGTTGCTCGATAAAAACCAATTGCGTGACATTGTGAACACAGATATCTACGTGGGCGGCTCGATTGATCATTCTGGCGGTCACTTCCATTCTTTGAATCTGGCACTGGGCGAAGCAGCAGCTTTTGAATCACTCGGTGGCGTAATTTATGAGCAATCACCGGTAACCAGCATTGAGCGCGGTGCTCAACCGATTGTCCGTACTGCCAAAGGCAGTGTCAAGGCACGTATTGTCGTCGTGGCTGGCAACGCTTATTTGGGTGGAATTGTCCCTGAATTGGCGGCAAAATCGATGCCTTGCGGCAGCCAAGTCGTCACCACTGAACAACTGCCTGATGACATGGCAAAAAGCCTGCTGCCCAAAGGCTACTGTGTCGAAGACTGCAACTACCTGCTCGACTACTATCGCCTCACAGGCGACAATCGACTGTTGTTCGGCGGCGGTGTTATTTATGGCGCGCGTGATCCTGCCAATGTTGAAGCCATCATCCGTCCGAAACTCGAAAAAACATTCCCACAACTCAAAGGCGTCAAAATCGACTTTGCATGGACGGGGAATTTCTTGCTCACGCTGTCACGCTTACCACAAGTGGGTATCCTTGGTGACCACCAAAATATCTTTTACTCACAAGGCTGCTCAGGTCACGGCATCACTTATACCCATTTGGCGGGTAAAGTGCTATCAGAAGCCATCATGGGACAACGCGACCGATTCAACGCATTTGCCAAACTGCCGCATTACCCATTTCCTGGTGGACGATTGTTCCGCGTGCCTTTCACAGCAGCAGGTGCCGTTTACTACTCACTGAGAGACAGATTTGGGCTGTGATGGTTTTCAAAGTTTCACACTTTAGAGACGCGATTCATCGCGTCTCTTTTATTGTCCACAAAATCCTCCGTAAAATGCGTTTTCAATATCTGTCTATTTTTAAATTTGACTATAATTCTTCATCTGGATTCACCATCATAAAACCCAACAAGAGAGAACAGCATGCAACTCATCCAGTCAGCCATCCTATTTCCCACCGCTCCACACGCACGATATTTGACCTTTGATTTAAAAGCGGGCGTGGATACAGCGACGATAAGCGCATCACTGAAGTCATTATCAACCCAGACGGATGGCCAGTATCTGTTAATTGGTATTGGTGTACCTTTGGTATCGGCGTTGGGTTGCAGCATTCCTGATTTGCGTGAATTTCCACGCGAATTGCGCATGGGCGACTCACAACCTGCAGCTGCGTTATGGTGTTGGTTGCGCGGCGATGAGCGTGGTGAGCTGTGGCAACGCGGGCATGAGCTGACCGCGTTACTACAGTCGGCTTTCATTCTACGTCAATGCGTGGATGGTTTCACACACCGAGGCGGCCATGATTTGACAGGTTTTCAAGACGGTACGGAAAATCCCAAAGGCAATGCCGCTGTGGCTACCGCGATTGTGGGCAAAACCGCACCCGATGGTTTGCACGGCTCAAGCTTCGTCGCTGTTCAGCAATGGTTACATCAGTGGGCAACGTTTAATGCGATGAGCAAAACAGATCAAGACAACGCCATCGGCCGCGAACGCGTGAGCAACGATGAGTTAGAAGACGCGCCAGAATCTGCACACGTCAAACGCACGGCGCAAGAAAGTTTCGAGCCTGAAGCGTTCGTTGTGCGTCGTTCCATGCCGTGGACGAATGGAGATGAGGGCGGCTTGATGTTCACCTCGTTTGGCCACAACCTTGATGGGTTTGAAGTTCAGTGGCGACGTATGCTGGGCTTGGATGATGGTATCAAGGATGCCTTGTTTCAATTCTCCGAACCAATGACCCATGATTATTTTTGGTGCCCACCCATGCTTGAAGGACATTTGGATTTACGTGCTTTGGGTCTATAAGACAAGTACAGAAAAACTAAAAAACTTGATTTATCAAGCGTACATGGAAAGCGAACACTTACTTTTTGTACACCTTTAGTTCATTTGAATCGATTTTTGACGTATGACTCAGCCTTGCACCACTTGTGGCGCATGTTGCGCCCATTTTCGCGTGTCTTTTTACTGGGGACAAACCACCGCCCATCCTGAGGGCACAGTCCCCGAGGCACTTACGACAGCAGTTTCGCCGTACTATGTTGCCATGCGGGGCACAAATCAAAAGAATCCGCGTTGCGTGGCTTTGACGGGGGAAATAGGCCAACGCAGCATTTGCCAAATTTATGAGCAGCGTTCTACCACGTGTAGGGAGTTTGCCATGGGGTCTGAGCCTTGCCAGAGAGCACGGGCGCACTGCGGTTTACCGCCTGTGACCGTTTTGTCGACGGGTGTGTAACACCCAATCAAAAAACAAGTTCGATTTGACAGCCACCCCACTCTTACTGCATGATGGCTCATCATGTTGATCTATTTACTCAAATCCCGATTTCAAAATCTACTACGCCCACTGGTGGTAACCTTACATACATGTGGTATCACCGCCAATCAAGTGACCCTCACCGCTTGCGCCATTTCGGTTGTGCTCGGCCTATCGTTGTACACCCTCGATGCGCCACGTTGGGGGTTTTTTCTCATACCACTCTGGTTTTTTATTCGCATGGCATTTAATGCCATTGATGGCATGTTGGCACGAGAATTTCACCAGCAGTACACGCTGGGCGCGTACCTCATTGAATTAACCGATGTGCTATCTGATGCGGCTCTCTACCATTTGGCTTGTGCAATTAATTGGCTGCGGGCTACTAATCCGCATGACAATAAGTCATTCAAACAACTCTTTCCAAAACACCTATTTCGACTTCACGATATAATGGCCAACCTTAAATAGTGGAGGAATCATGAAAAAAAATATCTTTGGCCTAATTTTATTGTGCTTTGGCACACAAGCCATGTCTGCGCCCAACGAAGTAGAAATCGAAAGCGCGTGGGCTGCCGCCGAAAAAGCCCAAGTCGTGGGACCAACCAAAGTCACCATCGCCAACCAAGCAGACATCAGCATCCCAAAAGGCTTTAGCTTCATCCCAAAACAAGAAGCTCAACTTACCATGACCGCCATGGGTAATGGCATCGACGAAGACTTACAAGGCTTGATTGTACCCACCGACGCAAGTCAAGCTGGCATGTACACTATTGACTACAGTGCCGAAGGCTACATCAAGGATGATGACGCCAAAGACTTAAATGCCAAAGACATTTTGGCCGATTATAAAGAAGGTACTGAGCAAGGCAATAAAGAACGTGTAGCAAAAGGCTTTCCAGCCATGGAGTTGTCTGGTTGGGCACAAGAACCTGTTTATGATGAAAAGCTGCATCGTCTGACGTGGGCATTAAAGGCCAATGACAAAGGCATTGCTCCAAGTGACGAAGACACCATCAACCACCAAACCCGCCTTTTGGGACGTGAGGGTGTCATCAGCATCACTTGGCTCGCTTCTTTAAAGGACCTTAATGCTGCCAACAAATCACAAATCGACGCAATAACGGCTGGTGTGCAATACGTTGACGGTAAGAAATATGAAAACTTCAGTGCCAGCGCAGGCGATAAGGTCGCCGAATACGGTTTAGCGGCTCTAATCACTGGTGCTGCAGCGAAGAAGCTCGGTTTGTTTGCCATTATTGCTGCATTCTTGGCCAAATTTGCCAAATTTGGCATCATCGCGCTGTTTGCCGCATTTCCTATATTCAAACGACTGTTTAAGAAAAAGGATCTGCCCGCTTCAGAATCAAGCACACATGCGGAATCAAAGAACTCAGCAGAATCCGAGCAACAGACGCCACCTGCATCAGCAACCACTGAAGCACAGGCTCAACAAGAATTAAAAGACACCACAAAACTGTAACAAGCACCCGATTCATTTAACCTGGTAGGACTCAGACATACTGAAAGGCCAATGACCGATCATCATTGGCCTTTCTATATTCTCAAGATATTTTTATGAGTAGGCTCTGTCGGCCGTACCCAGACAACTCGTCAAAGCGTATAATTGAGCGGCATTCTTCACCTACTTGTATGCACTCCCAATCAAGTCACGGGAGTACTTTTGATGATTCTTAACATCTTTTTGACAGATTTTTGGAGCCTATATGTCTATTCAACGCATCGACAGCAACAACCGCATGAGCCAACTCGTCATTTATAACGGCATCGCCTATCTTGCAGGCCAAGTGGACGAAACCAGTGTCATCGGCCGTCCTGCAGGCGAACAAACAGCCAACATCCTCAAACAAATCGACGCTTATTTGGCCAAAGCAGGCACAGACAAAACCAAGCTACTGACCACCACGATTTATTTGGCTGATATGGCAGACTTCGCAGCCATGAACGCGGCTTGGGAAGCATGGGTATCACCACAAGGTTTGCCCACACGCGCCACAGTTGAAGCTAAGCTTGCTAGTCCCGAATACACCGTTGAAATCGTCGTCAGCGCAGCGATTTAATCTCTGAAATCAACGATTTCATCCCCAAAAAGCCAAGCGCCTCGCTTGGCTTTTTTTCACCCGTAAAATCCCGTATAATCATGCGGTTATGATTTAATCAACACTCAACCCCCTCTTATTGGAGATAAAATGTTTTCACAAGATGAAGATCAAGACCAAAAAGTAGTACTCATCGTCGTTGCCGCATTGGTCAGTTTAATCATTGCAGGCGTCATTGCTTTCTCAGCCATGAGTGGTTCTTCAAGCGACACGAAAAACAATGCCGCGACCACAGCCTCTACATCGACTATTGAGCAGAATAAAGACGCAGGCGCAACAGCGAATGCAACAGCGAATGCAACAGCGAATGCAGCAGCGACAAGCGGTACTGCGACACTCGAACTCAAAGACGACGAATCAAAGGTCATTGTTGAAAATGGCGTAGTTAAGTTTTACTTCGCTTCAGGCAAAGCGGACTTAGCCGCTGGTGCCAACGACGCCTTGGCTGATGTCGTCAAAGGCATCAAAGGTGGTCAAAAAGCCACCATCTCTGGCTATCATGACAGCACTGGTGATCCAGCTAAAAATGCTGAGTTGGCAAAAAAACGTGCCACATCTGTGCGTGATGCCATCGTTGCACTTGGTGTCCCAGCAGATGCTTTGGAGTTGAAAAAGCCTGAGCAGATGGAAATCAAAGGCAACAACGCTCAAGCCCGTCGTGTTGAAGTGACACTGGTTAAGTAATCTTGACATCATCCACCCAAAAACACCTTCGTTGAGTAAACGAAGGTGTTTTTAATTTATGGTGACACCAGCGCATTTTTCTGGATTTGGCCTAGATATTTTTGTTTGGCCAACTCAATTAATTGCGCCCTAACCAATTCGAATGGAGGTAAGTCTTTTGGAACACGTGGTTCATCAACCATCAAAATCACATGATAACCAAACTGTGTTTTGGCAGGAATGCTAGAGTACTCACCTTTTTTTAGTTTTGCAGCAGCTTCTGCAAACTCAGGAACCCACGTATTAAGCCGCGCCCAACCAAGATCACCGCCCTTATTCTTATTGCCATAATCTAATGATTTTTTGGCCAGTTTTGTAAATGCAACACCACGGTCTAGCTGCTTAATAACCTCAATCGCCTGTTCCTCTGTTTTCAGCAAAATATGCCGCAAGTGATACTCCGTGAACGAACTCACCTGTTCATCATATACTGCCCTCAAGTCCTCATCTGTTGGCTGGTAAGCTTGTACTTGCCGTCTCAAATACTCTATAGCCAAAAGCTGACTTTCCTGCAGATACAACCTGGCCTTCATGGGACGTGAGTCAGCAATCCCTTGTTTTTTGGCCAGCTCTGCCAAGGCTAGATACTCACGCAATGATCGTTGCAGTTCAGATATTTGTAACGAATCTGGCTCTTCATTATTGTTGCTGTCAATTTCCTGGGTCATCAACACTGACAACAATTCTTCCTCACTAAACGTTTGCGCACGGGCAGGAAAAAACAACAATATGGAACAAAGTGATATACACGAGACCAGCAGCCTGTGGTTGAATTTAGGTAATGTATTCATACGTTTTCTTTAAATGTTTAAACCTCAGCCAATTGTGCGGCAAGCCTTTCTTGCTCCTGCGCATGCGTCACGTCATCCATGGCTCGATATGCTTGAGCGAGGCCGTAATGTGCTTGAGCAGTGGGGCGAATACTGATGCTGTCGACAAAACTTTTTTTGGCACGCCCCCAGATTTGGGCTTTAAGACACAGTTGACCTGTGGCCAAGTGGAGTTGTGCATCTGGCTGATTGAGTGCTTGACGTTGTTTGTCCCACGCGTCAAGCATTTTGAGTTGAGCAGTCAGAGACTCTGCGTCACTGGCTTGAGTATAAAGTTTGAGAAGCTGAGGACGCCAAGTATCACGTTGAGCCTCTTCGATAACACGGCGTGCGTGACCCAGTGCCTCGGTACGAATCAGCGCTTTGGCATAAGCTGTGATGACGTCATCATTGGCACGAACATCGTCGGGCATGTCTTTATATAAAGCAGTCAAATAACTCGCACTGCTGGTTTCGTCGTTGGATAGGCCAATGATGGCTTGGGACTGCCAGTGGCTTTTTGTGGCCAAAGGAACCTGCCATTTTTTGTCCAATGAAATCTGCAAAACCTCGTGCCAGTGATTTGCCGCAGCGTGAGCACTGACGCGCAAGGCTTGGTAACGCTCACTGTGCTTTCGCAGCTGTCCCGAAACGCCATCCAAATGAGTCAAAGCCGCCGATGCATCACCTTTAGCCAAAGCCATTTCCGCATTTTGTAACGCTTTGGCATCCGCGAAGTCAGCTTTGTCATCCAGACTGTCGAGTTGACCAAGCCATTCTGTGGCTTCATGTGGCTTGTTTTGCGCATGAGCACTCGCCGCACCGAGCAAGGCAGCCAAACCTGCGGCTTGTGGATGACACGCAGCGATTTTTGCCGCTTTGTCCGCATGAGCCCAACGACCTTCGTGCAAGGCTAAAGTGGCTGTTTGCAACGCAGACAGAGAGCGATTTTCACGCTTTTGGCTACGCCAATCACGCCAACGTTCGGGCAAACCCACCATCGTGGCATACAAGCGCCATAAACCAATTAAAACCGCAACCGTGGCCAGCAGTAACAAAGCCACAACAAACAACTTCATCGTGACGCGGTATGACGCGACGTTAACGATGACTTCACCAGGATAGTGACGGGCAGTATAGGCAATCCCTGCAGCGAGCGCGACAATGAGCAAAAGCCAAAAAATCTGTTTGAACAATTTCATCACACACCGCCTTTCACACCAGATTGACCATCAGGTGTATTCGGCGCAGCAGGTGTGGTAGATGGCATAGGATTTTGCGCTGCCCCAATCGCCTGCGCACTCATTGCCGCTCGGGTCTGCTGCAGTGCGAGGGTGACAACATTTAAATCTGGTACTGTCGCCCAAGTGGTTTGCTCAATCAGTGGCTTTAAACCACTAAGCACCGACTGGCTACCGCCGTCTCCCCATTGGGTCAATAAGTCGTTTGCAGCCTTGGCATGTGTTTGGGCTTGTGGCCACTGACCGCTTTGCGCAGCGAGCTGAGCAAGCAGTAAGCGCGCATGGATGCTTTGTTTAATCAATGCTGCTTTTGACTCATCAAGCACTTTTTCAGATGACGCATCGACTTTTTCAACAACAATCACATCCTTCAAACTGGCCATCAAGCTGGCCCAAAATCCTGTGGCTGGCGCGCTGTCAACAGCGGCAGCTGGTTCGCTGACTTTGGTTCGCAGTTGAATACTGTCAGCAGCCACACTGGCTTGCTGCAATGCCGTTAAATAAGACACCGATTGCGTGCTTTGCCATGCTTGAACTTGGGTTTCAGCCTGCGTAAGGGCAGCAAGGGCAGGTGCAAAGTTGGCGTCACGAGACGATTGCAATTGTACTTTCAAAGATTGAATTTGCTGCAACAGCGCCGCACTATCCCAACGTTGTTTGAAATCCTGCTGCGCGGCTTGCCACTGCCACTGAGCATCCACTGCCGTTAAAAGCGCATTGCCTTGCGCACTATTGATGGACAGTGTAATGGGTGTGAGATTGTTGACGGTGGGTGTAGGCGTGCTGGTTGTATTCGTGGCATTCGCAGCAACACCCGACTCAGCGGGCGCCACAGTGGTCACTGGCGCTACGCTTGATGGCGTAGTCGCATCATTGATAACTGGGTTGGGAGTGACAGAGGTGGTTGGTGCGGCTGCATTGGGTGTAGCTGTCGTAGAGTTATCAGCAACCGCCGTAGGTGCAGAGACTGCCGTCTCTTGCTTTGCCTTCATCGCCACAGGCAGATACTGGTCCAAAGCACCTTGTTCATAAGCGATATAACCTGAGCCACCCAAAACGCCGAGTACCAGCAGATACATTAACGAGCGTTTGAAGCCAGAGCGCTTTTTGGTCTGCTCAACAGCAACGCTGGGGGTGTTTTCGGTAGAGTGTTCCATTGGTTTATGTCTTTCATGGTTCGAGCCGCTCGATGCGACTGTTGCAAATAAGTATTGCACCATTGTAAAACAAAACATCTTGGGACTGAATGTTCTTGTACCTTTAATTGATTTGGCGCGAATACTCAATCAATGCATTCGCCATCAATGAAGCAGGCACCACAACCACATCCGTAAAGCCTTTTCCATGAGCGGCAGCCGCAATCGCAGGATGTAGGGTGACTAATTTTTGCTGACGCAACAACGGCCAATCAGATTCGGGCACATTCGCCATCAATGCCAATAAGCCATCCGCACTGGTCACAGAGAGCACAACGCCACTTGTATTCAAAGCGGAGCAAAAAGCACCGCGTTGTGCCGCAGACCACGCGAGCGCATCTCGCCGATAACACGACCACACATCGACAGACACATTGGCTTGCTGCAGTCGTTGTATGAACGTGTCTCGCCCGATTTGGGCTCGCACGATGAGCACGGTTTGCCCAGACTGAACGAGATTGTTTTGCCGCAAGGCACGCCACAAACCATCCGAATCCTGAGCATCATCCAAAGCTGGTGTCACCAATCGTACATGAGGCCAATGCTGCGCAATCGCTTGTGCACTGCCCTGCCCCACAACCGCTGCCCAAGTGGGTTCGTGCCAATCCAAGCCCAATTGAGTTAATCGCTGCCCAGCAAATGCCACAGCATGTTGGCTGACAAACATCACCCCCGCATAAGACGACCAGCTTTGACATAAATGCTGCTCTTGTTCTGCATCCACATAAGGAGAAACAGTCATCGTCGGCAACTCTAGAACAGGCACAACCTCTGCCTCTAAAACGGCCATAACACGATCGTGCACAGGCAGCGGGCGAGTGAGAATGACCGTACGGCTCATGATTAAACCGCAGCAGAAGACAGGTGATCAAGAATCTCCTGAGCACCCTGCTTGTACAAATCATGGACAACTTGCTCGCCCAACTGTTGCGCCGCCATCAGCGCCCCACGAGCTTGGCTATGCAATACACGAGAACCATCAGGCATGGCCAAACTGGCACGTAAAAACAATTGCCCAGCCTCAACCACCGCGTGCGCGGCCAATGGTGTTTGACAAGAACCTCCCAATGCACGAGAAACCGCTCGCTCCGCTTCTGTACACGCGGTGGTGTCTACATCCTGCAAAGGTTTAAGCAACTGCGCCACATCCTCTCGATGGCTGGCAATCTCAATACCCAACGCACCTTGACCAGCAGAAGGCAGTGATTCATCCAAACTCAATAGGGCTTTGATACGCACAGCCATATCCAGGCGCTTGACACCCGCTGCAGCGAGAATAATGGCATCGTATTGGCCTTCGTCTAATTTACGAAGCCGGGTATCCAGATTACCGCGCAACGATTCTATGATCAGATGTGGGTAGCGGTGCTTGATTTGTGCAGCACGGCGCAAGCTGGATGTGCCCACCACTGCACCGTGAGGTAAATCGCTTAAATTCGTATACTGATTTGAGATAAAAGCATCGTGCGCATCTTCACGAGCCATCACACAGGACAAGGTGAACCCATCGGGCAACGTCATCGGCACATCTTTCAACGAATGTACCGCCAAGTCAGCTCGACCGTCGGCCAATGCGGCCTCAAGCTCTTTGACAAACAGACCTTTGCCACCGATTTTGGACAAACTCTGATCCAAAATCTGATCACCGCGTGTGGTCATCCCCAGCAACTCAACGGTTAAATCAGGATGGCAGCGCATCAACTGCGCTTTGACGAAATGGGCCTGCCACAAAGCAAGACGAGACTCGCGCGTGGCGATGATGAGTTTTTGAGTCATAATTTTTTTACTGAAAAATAATATGGGGTGAGCCATGCTCACCCCATATTGTAACGCGAAGCGATTAAAGCCCGATATCAAATCGGCGCAATACCCTGCTCTTCTAATGCTTTAATGACCGCAGGGCGCGCTTGAATCGCGGCAACCATTTTTTTCAATCCGCTGTATGGTGCCAACGGCAAGCCCATGCTAGCCGCCCAACGATAAGTCACATAAATATAAATATCCGCAGATGAATATTGGTTATTCGCAATCCAATCGTTCTGTTGATACTCACCATCGACATGGGCGAACAAATCAAGCAACTGTTCTGTGGCCAATTGTTTCACCATCGGGAAATCGGCTTCGTTCTGAGTAAATCGTTGCGGACGAAACAGTGGCGCAAAAGTTGGGTGAATGTCAGAGTTGGCAAACGACAGCCAGCGCAACGCTTGTGCATGCGCCAACGTACCCAATTTTGGATAAACCACGCCCATTTTTCCAGCCGCTTCACCCAATGCAGCCAAATATTCAACAATCGCTATGTTTTGTGTAATCACAGTGCCATCGTCTAACTGTAATGCGGGCACTTTTCCCAGCGGATTAATCTTGTCCAAATACTCAGCTCGGCCACTGTCATTAGGACGGGGAGCAGGTTTTGCAACAACGTCTAAACCCAACTCACGCGCAGTGATATGAGGCACCAGTGAGCAAGCACCTGCAAAGAAATATAACGTACTCATTAAAAACTCCTTATTAAAAAATTATCCATTACAAACGAGGCTTAACACACTGCAAAAAACCATCAATCTTCTCGCGCGCATCAAGAGGAAAACGTGGGAGTGTTTGACGTGCCACATCGCGTGACATCGCCCCCATCGCGGCACCGACATACGTCCAGCTATTGATGTGAAAAACTCCTTGCTTACCATGCTTCACATAGCCATCGGCATCAATCAAGCTATGCGCACGCACTTGCTAAAAAGGTGTATCTCGACACAGGCCGTCATAGTGCATTCGCAGAAAATTTCGAATGCCTTCCCAAACCATCAATTAGCACTGTTAAAGTCACCAATCACAGGTTGTGCCACCACCTTGTTTGTATTTGAATATACGAACCAGATTACGCAATTGTTCCAAAATCTGGCCACTAAAGACCCCCACAAAGTCAGATGATAAACCAAGTGCTACTACACATTGCCGACACAAACCTTTTCAAAGCAGCCCAGTTCAAATGTCAACGTGGGCATCAGCTCAATCAAAACCCAAACACGATTTAACTTCATCGGCAGCATGCTCTGCATTCATGTGTTTGCCACTTAATACATACCCCACAATAACAAGCTCTTGTAACGCAATCTGCCACATCCAATCAGCATTCATCGCAATCGCTTGTTTGAGCAACGAAGAATTTTTTCTGGTATTGCATATAGAATAGCACGGCATTATCCAACAGCAAATATGCAGAAAATGAATACCATTAACTCTTTATGGCATTGCCAATACCCATACGAGACAAAACAACTTACCATGCTGCGCCGCACCCAAAATCACAATTGTTTTTACTTCTCGTAAACATAGCCTAGAAACATCCTTTTGTACAGCAAAGAAAATGAGGCATGCGCGCCATTTTCTTTGCGAGTTTATCTAAGACCCAATTTTGAGCCAAATATTATGGCCTCATCTGCTTCTAAATGTCCAGACTCACAGTACGAGGCACCAGCTTAACGATTGAAGGCGTAAGCGTCACATGTAGCCACCTTGAATGAGTCCAAATGACGTGGATATTATGGGCTCTAAAAATCAAATGAGCGTAGATTGAAGCCAGTGGATTGTCTCAAATTGAATATGCCAAACGCCAAGACTTACCACGCAAACAGTTATCGCAATGGGTCAATAAGGTTCGTCAGAACAAAATCCCTCAATCGAAGGGCACGCACAACTGGATGATTTTAAATCAGCAAAAACATTAGCTGCTCTCAATAAGCAACTTAACTTTAAAACCAAAATTTATAATGTTTTTAAATCCCGTATCGCGCACGGTAGGCTGTGACTTTTTCGCGGTACTCGGTCAGCTCGGTACTGTCGGTTTGACTGAGGTAGATGATAAGATCGGCGAGACTGGCAATGGCGTACACAGGGAGGTTGTATTCTGCCTGAACGGCTTGAACCGCCGAGTGCACACCGATATCGGTGTCTGTGCCGCTGCGCTCCATGCGATCTAGTGCGATGAGCACCGCTGCGGGTGTGGCGTTGACCGCTTTGATGATGTCGACCGATTCGCGCACAGATGTCCCCGCTGAGATGACGTCGTCGATGATGACGACCCGCTGACCCGCCATGTCGGCACCTACGAGATGACCGCCTTCGCCGTGGTCTTTGGCTTCTTTTCGGTTGTAGGCGTAGGGGACGTTGTGGCCTTTGGCGGCGAGTGCCATGGCAGTGGCGGCGGCAAGCGTAATTCCTTTGTACGCTGGGCCAAACAGCATGTCAAATTCAAACCCTGCTGCGCGTCGCTCAATCAAGACATCGGCGTACGCATTCGCTAAGGTGAGCAAACTGCTGCCGTCATTAAACAAGCCTGCGTTAAAAAAGTAGGGCGACAGACGACCTGCTTTGGTCTTGAATTCGCCGAAGCGCAGGACGTTTTGATTAAGGGCGAATTGGATGAAGTCGGTGGCGATGGTCATGGCTGTTTTGAGATAGTGTGGGTAAGAGGGTTATGGCGTTTGTAGCGAGTAGATGAAACCATTGTATATTGTCGGGCGCAATTCATTACGGCCTTGTCGTTTTGGGCTTGATGAATCAAGCCCCTACAGTTTGAGAGCTTTGCATCGTTTTATGTCAACCTGAACAGGAAATGGTTTGCAGACGAATCATCTGTATTTAATCTTTGGTGAACTCACGGTTGCTTGATTCATCCGTCGCTGGCTGCGCCCAACGAGCGAGCTGCAATCCAACTTCATAAAGAATCACCAACGGTATTGCCAGCAAAAGCTGCGACGCGATGTCTGGCGGTGTGATAATCGCTGCAATCACAAATGCGCCAACAATCACGTAGGGGCGAGCGATTTTGAGCTGCTCAATGGTGACAAAACCCAAGCGAACCAAGACAATTACGACCACAGGTACTTCAAATGTCAAACCAAAAGCCAAAAAAGTGGTCAGCCCAAAGCTCAAATACGCGTCAATGTCCGTAGCCATTTCAACACCCAGTGGCGTGAGGTTGGCCATGAATTTAAATACGGTCGGGAAGACAAGGAAATACGCAAACGCAGTGCCGATGAGAAACAATATATAGCTTGAGGCAATGATGGGCAAAACAAGTTTTTTTTCGCATGTGTACAGCCCCGGCGCGACAAATGCCCAAATCTGGTGCAGCACAATCGGCAAGGCGATGGTGAAAGCGACCCATAGCACGAATTTGAGCGGAACAAAGAAGTTGGATGTGACTTCGGTGGATATCATGCGCGAGCCTGCGGGCAGGTTGTCGAGCATGGGTTTGGCAAACATGCCAAAGATGTCGTTGCTCCAGTAGAGCAACACCGCAAAGACCAGCAAAACCGCTAGCGCGGCCTTGGCCAGACGCGAGCGCAACTCAACGAGGTGGCTCATCCAGCCTGTCAGGCCAATGTCGTCGGTGGCATCATTGGGGTTCGGGAGATTCGCTTGGGTCATTAATGGCTTAGGATTTTTGTGATTCGACGTTGGTCAATATGGGGATTAACTAAAAAACGAGTGTCGTTTTTTGCCCAGATGCGCCGCATAGCGACGGTGACGCGCCATGCGAGCCGCCTCGGAGGTAACTTTGGTTTTCAGGCCGTTTTGCTGTTTGTACCAGAGGGGGACGCGACCGATCCTGACCCGCCAGTGGTCACGGCCATTGCGCGATGCCGCGAGATTCAGATAAGGTTGTGCGTTGTAGGGCTGTCCGGTACTCGACTCTGAGCGAAGCTCATTTTCGGCCTCTGACCATGTGGCGCGCATGGTGCTTTGGACGTCGGAGAATTCTTCGTTGACGCTTTTACCCATTTCGCGCAGCTCGGCCAGCTCAATATCACGCGAGACCTCATCCTTGACATCTCGAATATAGCGCTGGGCGCGGCCGAACAGCGTCCCCGCAACCCGTGCCACTTTGGGCAAGCGTTCAGGACCCAAAACGATGAGCGCGACCACCCCGATAACGGCGATTTTTGATAGACCTAAATCAATCATCGGTGATTATGACTGGTGGTCACGGGTTTTGCTGTCAGCAGAGTCGATGGTTTTGTCGGTTTGATCGGCGATTTTTTTGTCTTCTTCGCCTTTCATGCCGTCCTTGAAGCCTTTAACTGCCGTACCCAAATCACTGCCCATGTTGCGCAGTTTTTTGGTGCCAAATACCATGACGACAACGAGCAATACAATCAACCAGTGCCAAATACTTAAACCGCCCATGACGTTCTCCTAAAAGGTGTATGTTTTTCAAAGCCAGCCGCGTCACACGCGATTGACCGATAAAATGCTGTGGTGCGACTTAGTTCGCATTCTGCGCGAAACCGCGCCAAGGCCGCTCACCCGCGAGGACATGCAGGTGAATGTGATAAACCTCCTGACCACCGTCAGGACCGACATTCATCACCACGCGCATTCCACCTTCGGGCAATGCGCGCGCACCGTGCTCAAGCGCGAGCTTGGGTGCAAGTGACATCATTTTGCCCAACAAAGCTTCATCATCTGCCGTGCAATCGGCCAATGTCTCAATGTGCTTTTTCGGCACAATCAGCAAGTGCGTCGGCGCGGCAGGGTTGATGTCGTGAAAGGCGATGAATGCATCGTCCTCATAAACTTTTTTTGCAGGGATGTCTCCTGCGATGATTTTGCAAAAAATACAGTCAGCCATGTGTGTTTGCCTTGTTATGCATCATTCAATCGGGAAGGATGAAGCTCTGCAGACGATGATTCGTCCAAAGAGTCAACGCGAGCGGCTTTTTCAACCAATCCAGACAGCCCCTCACGACGCGCCAATTCACCCGCGATATCGTCAAAACTCAAATTATAGTGCGCCAACATGACCATTGTGTGAAACACCAAGTCAGCGGTTTCATAAATGATTTTTTCGGTGTCGTGCGATTTGGCCGCAATCACGACTTCGGTGGCTTCTTCGCCAATTTTCTTCAGTACCGTGTCTTCGCCCTTGTTCAACAGACGAGCCACGTAGGACACGTTGGGATCGGCCTCTCGGCGCGAATCAATAACAGCTTCTAATTGTTTCATCACATCAGCGGTGTTCATATGGTGGTCTTTGGTGAATTATTTCTGATAAATGTCGTCAGGCGACTTGAGCACGGGTTCAGTCACGCACCATTGCTGCTGTTCAAAGTCATAAGCCTCAAAAAAACAGCTTTTTCGACCCGTGTGACAAGCAATGCCACCGTCCTGAACCACTTGCAACAGCAAAACATCTTGATCACAATCCACACGCACCGACACCACATGCTGTGTGTGGCCTGATTCTTCGCCCTTGAACCAAAGCTTTTTGCGTGAGCGGGAGAAATACACCGCACGGCGCAACGCCAAGGTTTTTTGCAATGCTTCACGGTTCATCCATGCAAACATCAGCACATCACCCGTCGCATGTTCTTGCGCAATCACGGGCACCAAACCTTGCTCATCCCAACAGATGCGGCTCAATATTTCGGCTTCTGACATAGCGATTTTACGCCTTTTTTCTTAATTAATTCAATCAATTAGCAGACTCAATTCAGAATCGAATCGAAATCCCCTGCTCGCTCATCAGCTGTTTCGCCTCACCCACCGTGTGCTGGCCAAAGTGAAAAATACTCGCCGCCAAAACCGCATCGGCGTGTCCTTTGAGAATCCCATCGGCCAAATCCTGTAAACCACCGACACCACCCGACGCAATCACAGGAATGCTCACGGCGTCGGACACCGTACGCGTTAAATCCAAATCAAAACCGCTTTTCGTGCCGTCTCGATCCATACTGGTGAGCAAAATCTCGCCCGCACCGAGCTGATTCATCTTCATCGCCCACTCAATCGCATCAATCCCTGTCGGAGTGCGACCGCCGTGAGTGAAAATTTCCCAACGCAGCGACTCACCCTCTTTTGACACTTTTTTGGCATCAATCGCCACCACAATGCACTGCGAGCCGTATTTATTGGCAGCATCGGCGACGAGCTGAGGATTGGTCACGGCTGCGGAGTTAATACCCACTTTGTCCGCACCCGCGTTCAACAAACGACGCACATCCGCCACCGTGCGTACACCGCCACCGACCGTGAGCGGGATGAACACTTGATCAGCCACCGACTCAATAATCGGCAAAATCAAATCACGATTATCCGACGTCGCCGTGATGTCCAAAAAGGTGACCTCATCCGCACCTTGTGTGTCGTAACGCTTGGCAATCTCGACGGGATCGCCCGCGTCACGCAAGCCGACGAAATTCACGCCTTTGACGACGCGGCCATCTTTGACATCGAGGCAAGGGATAATGCGTTTGGTTAGCATTATTGCGCCGCCAATAATTCATCCGCGCGCGCCTGCGCTGCGGCAAAGTCCAAGTCACCACTATAAATCGCGCGACCACAAATAACACCCTCAACACCCTCACGCGTCACCGCACACAATGCGTCGATGTCAGCGAAATTGGTCAAACCACCCGAAGCAATCACAGGGATAATTGAGGCTTGCGCTAATTTCACTGTCGCGTCGATGTTGATGCCTTGCAGCATACCGTCACGGCCAATGTCGGTGTAGATAATGCTGTCCACGCCATAGTCTTCAAATTTTTTTGCTAAATCGGTCACATCGTGTCCCGTGATTTTGCTCCAGCCATCGGTGGCAGCTTTGCCGTCTTTGGCATCCAATCCGACAATGATGTGACCAGGGAATTCAACGCAGGCATCCTGCAAAAAGCCCGGATTTTTCACCGCTGCCGTGCCAATGATGACGTAGCTCAAACCCATATCAAGGTAACGCTCAATCGTCTCAAGGTCACGAATACCGCCCCCAATCTGCACAGGAATGTCATCACCGACCTCAGCCAAAATCGCTTTAATCGCCGCGTTGTTCACAGGTTTACCAGCAAACGCACCATTCAAGTCCACCAAGTGCAAACGGCGCGCGCCTTGTTCAACCCAATGCGCTGCCATTTGTTCTGGCGCATCGGAGAAAACCGTCACACGATCCATTTCTCCTTGTTGCAGGCGCACACATTGGCCGTCTTTTAAATCAATGGCTGGAATCAACAACATGCTCAACACTTTCTCACTTAGTGTGGGATGAAAGCATGGCTTTCAGTCGCCCACCGTTCTTAAAAAAGGCGGGAACCCCGCCCCTACCTTTTGGCAAAACTCACGGCTGCCAACCCGCAAAGTTACGATAAATTTGCAGCCCAAACGCACCGCTTTTTTCAGGGTGAAACTGCGTGGCGAAAACATTGTCCTGCGCCACAGCACAGGTAAAGTCCACCCCGTAAGTCGCATCGCCGACGCTCAAGCTCGTGGCACATTGTACATAATAACTATGGACAAAATAAAAGTAGGACTCGTCAGGCACACCCGCCCACAGCGGATGCGCGCGCATCTGGCGCACACGATTCCAGCCCATGTGCGGCACTTTGAGTTTCGCACCGTTGGCATCTGTCATGCCATCAATGGCAAAACGCACCACGGAACCTTCGAGCCAACCAAGCCCGTGCGAGTTGCCTTCTTCGGCTGCGCCAAATAGCATTTGCTCACCGACACAGACGCCAAGCAACGGTTTGTGTTTCGCGCTTTCTGTTAAGGCTTCGAGCAAGCCACTGGCGCGCAGATTGGCCATGCAGTCAGGCATAGCGCCTTGACCCGGCAAAATCAGCTTATCCGCCGAGCGCACCACATCGGGCGAATCGGTGATGAGCACATTCACATCAGGCGCGGCGGTGCGCATCGCCTGCGCAACACTGCGCAAATTACCCATCCCGTAGTCTAGAATTGCAATTGTCGTCATAAATTTAAAGCCCACCCAAAGCAGGCAACATCGTCTTCAGCCCTTCAACAATGAACTCCACCGCCACTGCCGCAACCAACAAACCCATAATTCGCGTCGCAATGTTAATCCCCGAACGCCCCATAACACGATTAATCGGCTCAGCTAACTGTAAAACCAGCCAAACCAGCGCGGCCAAAACTACCCCACAGCCAATAATCACAGCGTAATCGCCCAGCCCTCGAGCTTTATCAGCATAAACAATCACGGTTGAAATTGCTCCTGGCCCTGTCAGCAGGGGAATGCCGAGCGGCACAACGCCGAGCGTAGATTTATGTTCTGCTTCATCCTGCTCTTCAGCAGTGGTTCGCGCGCCGCCCATTTGCGCATTCAACATCGCCAAAGACATCAACAAAATCAGTAAGCCTCCCGCCACTTGCAACGAAGCTGTTGAAATGCCAAAAAACTCTATGATTTGCTCACCCAGTAACACACAAATCGAAATGACTGCAACCACCGTAAGCGCTGCAGCGCGAATCGTGCGCTGTTTTTCCTTGCGCGTGTGTCCTTGCGTCAAGCTAATGAACATCGGCAACACGCCCAATGGATTAACCAACGCCAGTAGTGCGATGAAAGTTTTGAATGGATCCACGAAGACCGCCAATCATTGATGTATTTTGTTTTGGAACAATCCTGAAAGTTAACCCACCAAGCTACCCTTAGTCGAGGCAATCGTTTCGGGGGCGCGAACATCAATCGTCAACGCCATGCGCAACGCTCGGCCAAAGGCTTTAAATACCGTTTCGATTTGATGATGGGCGTTCACACCGCGCAGATTGTCTATGTGCAAGCTCGCGCCCGCGTGATTGACAAAGCCACGAAAGAACTCAATCGACAAATCCAAGTCAAAGTTACCGACCCGTGCTCGTGTAAAAGGCACATGAAACTCCAGCCCAGGACGCCCCGAAAAATCAATCACCACACGTGATAAAGCCTCATCGAGTGGCACATATGAGTGCCCATAACGCGTCAAACCTTTTTTATCACCAATCGCTTGCGCAATTGCTTGCCCGAGCGTGATGCCAACATCTTCCACTGTGTGATGGTCGTCAATGTGCGTGTCACCCGTGGCTTGCACATTTAAATCAATCAAGCCATGACGCGCGATTTGGTCGAGCATGTGGTCGAGAAACGGCACACCCGAATTCAACTCAGATTTGCCAGTCCCATCAAGATTGAGGCTGATAGAAACCTGCGTTTCGGATGTGTTGCGAGTGACTTGAGCGATGCGAGACATGGGATTTTTCCATTGAAATGATGCAAAGCGGTATTTTAATGGAATTTAAAGGATATGGGGCGGGTAAATCAAGCACCACATAGCTTTGTAAGAGCATCAAACTTGATTTTTAACATGATTGTGCGCCGCTTTATCATTGGCAAAACACGACATTAAGCGTAAAATAACCATATTAACTTTGTGGTTATTTTACGAGAGGATTAAAATGTTACTGTCATTTGTGATTCATATTTTAGTGAGTACTGTTTTGATGGGTATTGCATTCACCGCGGCATTGGTGATGGACTATAAAACAGCGCAAGACCTTCTAATCGCTTTGGCGGCGGGTGTTTTACTGTCCATACCTATTTCATACAGCATCACCAAGCGTTTGCGCAGCCTCAAATAAGTTACACCAACGTTCGTATCGCATCGATTAAGTTCTGATTTTCTTCCACCGAGCCAACCGTTAGACGCAAACAATAGCGCAGCATCGGATGTACGCGTGTCATGTTTTTGACCAAAACGCCGCGTGCTTTTAAGCCCTCAAACGCCGCATCAACGTCGGGAAAGCGCACCAAGACGAAATTGGCGTCACTGTCAAACACATGCAAACCATGCATCGCGCGCAACGCCGTCATGAGTTCAGTTCGTGTACTGCGAATTTGCCTGGCTTGTTGTTCGAGCACCTCTGAATGCTGCAAAATAAAAGTCACCGCTGCTTCAGTCAGTACGTTGATGTTGTACGGCGGACGAACTTTATCCAACTCACCAATCACATCAGATCGCCCGACCATATAACCGAGGCGAACGCCAGCCAAGCCCAATTTGGACACCGTGCGCATAACGAGTAAATTCTCGAACTGAGCCAAATCATTCATCCACGTATACGACGCGAACGGTTGATAGGCCTCATCAATCACCACAAACGCCTGCCGCTGATGGGCCGCCTCAATCACCGCGACCATATCGGCGCGGTCAAACTGCGCGCCTGTTGGATTATTGGGAAACGGCAAATAGACCAACGCAGGGCGATGCTCCTCAATCGCCATCACCATCGCCATCGGGTCAAGCTGAAAACCATTGTCGGTCTCGACTAAATCTACCTCAACATACTGCACATGATTGAGCAACGCCGACGCGCGATACATCACAAAGCTCGGCGCAGGTGCGAGTATCACTGGCCGCTCGTGGTGATTTTCAGCAGGTGTTTTGGACAACGCCATACTCAGCAAATGAATCAACTCGTCCGAGCCGTTGCCCAAAATCGTCGCAAAGCCATCAGGGATGTTTGCATATGTTTTCAGCGCATTTTGCAAACCGCTGTATGTCGGCACAGGATAGCGATTCAACGCTACCTCAGCTAAATGGGCGGCGAGTTGCTGTTTTAATTCGGCAGGTAACTCGTACGGATTCTCCATCGCATCGAGCTTAATCAAACCCGATGCATCGGGCACGTGATATGCCGACATGGCGCGAACATCTGAGCGCAGATTATCGAGGAGGGATTGAGGAGAAATGAGCATATTTAATTTATTTCTTCGTATTTTTGTTTTTGGAGATCGAGCGTAATATGAAATGCAAATTGATAACTCAGTTCGTTTTTGAAGGCTCTAAGTTTATCTTTATCATGTTCTGGACTTTCACTAGAGGATGCTTTTTTAACTTCTATCACCAGTAAGTTATTGTCATTATTACCTCGATCGTGAACGACAATATCAGGAAAAACTGTTTTTGCATCCAGTGCATCACTGGAAACATTTGAACAAACAGGTAGCCTCAACATTTTCGGATCGCAACCATTTCTGTTGTACTCACAATCAACATGGTGATTTGGAAAGTATTTTGCTAAATGAATTGCCAATTGATGCGTTAAACTTCTTTCACTTGAATTCACTGCCATCAGATGGTGATCATGTTGATACAGATCACCAATCGAGCTTTTAATTGCGAGTTCTACATAGCTCCGAGTTATAGGATACATAACAACTCCTTCTTTTTAGCTCCGGCTCGCAGTTAATTACAAATAGTCTTCCATATATGCCAGTCAGCAGTTCCAAACGGGGCAATTTGAAATCTTGGATCCCAATCTTTACTTGATTGAGTCCGTTTGGTAAATGTTGTGCCTGGTTGCTGCATACAGGCGTATCCCTTTGTATAGTATTGAACACCACCATGTGGAAACGATTTCGCCACCGAAACCACCATTACAGTAGTTGTTTCAATATTTTTATGCACAGAGTTAATGGAATCAATTTTATGCTCGTATTTACTTTCTGGGGCAATATAATATTTGAACATTCCCCCACCTGAGCCTTTATAAGCTATCTCAACGACTGGCTCATAACCCGCCGACGGTTTATCTTGTAGTATGTTTTCCGAAATCGCCGCACAGCCAGTAAGAGACAGAACTAATATTATATAAAAAACTATACGCATTTAATTTACCTTTTTAAAAAATCCGAAAACCAATAAACAGCTTTCACACATTACTACCTGCTCAAGCCCCCCCCCCACTTACTTCAACCGCATCTCAGCACTTCTCGCATGTGCCGTTAAACCCTCACCATGCGCCAGTGTCGAGGCGATTTTGCCGAGGGTTTGTGCGCCTGCCTCAGACACGTGAATAATCGATGAGCGTTTTTGAAAGTCGTACACGCCGAGCGGTGAGGAAAATCGCGCTGTGCCTGAAGTCGGCAGGACGTGATTTGGGCCTGCGCAGTAGTCGCCGAGTGACTCAGACGTGTACGCGCCCATAAATATCGCACCTGCGTGGCGGATTTTTTTCGCCCATTCGTCTGGATTAAGCGCAGAGATTTCGAGATGTTCTGGCGCGATGGTGTTGGCGATGTCGCATGCCTCATCCATGCTGCGTGTGAGAATGAGCGCGCCGCGGTTTTGCAACGATGTACGGATCACTTCTGCACGTGGCATATCGCTAATCAATCGGTCAATCGAATATTGTACCGCACGGATGTATTCAGCATCGGGGCAAAGCAAAATCGACTGCGCAAGTTCATCGTGCTCGGCCTGAGAGAATAAATCCATCGCGACCCAATCAGGATCGGTCGTACCGTCAGCGATGACGAGAATCTCAGATGGGCCTGCAATCATGTCAATACCTACTTGGCCAAACACACGCCGTTTGGCTTCGGCGACGTAGGCATTGCCTGGGCCGACGATTTTGTCGACACGCGGAATCGTGACAGTACCGTACGCCAGAGCAGCGACCGCTTGTGCGCCGCCGATGGTGAACACCTGCGTCACGCCCGCAATGTACGCAGCGGCAAGCACGAGCGGATTGCGCACGCCGTCGGGTGTGGGAACCACCATGATGATTTGCTCGACGCCTGCGACGTGTGCGGGTATGGCGTTCATAAGGACGGATGAGGGGTAAGCGGCTTTGCCACCAGGTACGTAAATCCCAACACGGTCCAGCGGTGTGACTTTTTGACCAAGCACCGTGCCGTCGGATTCGGTGTATTGCCACGAGTTACCCGATTCGCGATCTTGCGCTTCGTGATAACTTCTGACGCGTGCCGCCGCAGCCTGTAGTGCTTCGCGTGGTGCAACGTCGAGGCTGTCGAATGCTTGCTTTAGGTCTGCTTGACTGAGGGTCAAATCCGCCATCGACTGCGCTGTGATGCGGTCAAAACGATTGGTATATTCGATGACAGCCACATCGCCACGCGAACGAACGGCGGTGATGATTTCGCTCACCGCCGCACCAACACGCTCGTCAGTGGAGTCGTCGAAAGCGAGGCGGGTTTTGAGCTGTTGGTCAAAATCGGCGGCGGTAGTTTTGAGGAGTGGAATGTGTACTGAGGTCATAATTTCGTTGATTATTAAATTTTTGCGTGGGTCGAAGAGACAGTCGCATGATAAAAAGTTTAATTTGATAACTGTTGCTTAATGTCGAGGGCACTCATGACAGTTGCATACTCGCCTTGCAAGTTGGCCAATGCGATGTCATGAACTTCTTGTGCGGTTCGTTGACGCCCCGAACAATCAGATTTGGCAAAAGTAAAACAAGCATCCGCAGCGACATAGACGTTAAATCCCAAATTTCCCGCTGTCCTTACGCTGGCTTCAACTGAGTTTTCGGTGCTCACCCCCGCGATAATCAACTGATTAATGCCACGAACGTGTAACCAACGCTCCAAACCCGACCGGATAAAAACATCTGGCACATTTTTCTCAACCACATGTTCGTGCGGCAAAGGTGACAGCGCCTCTTGAAACTCTGCCCCCGCTTGCCCTGGCCAAAAGCTTGAGCCAACCGTGCGCGAAATATGCCGCACATGCACAATGGGAAATGACTGAGCGCGTGACCATTGCACCAAATCCAGCACTGGTGATTGCATTCCCTTTTGCATGTCGATAATGATTAGGGCGAGTTTGGCTTGCATAATTAACTCTCGATTTAAGTCATTGATGGCAAAGGCAATTTCGTCATTTTGTCTATAAGATATTGGGGCTTAATAATAAACCAAAGCAAAAAACCAGCACCTATTTAATTATCCCACTGCCGCCTCAAACGCCGCTAATATCGGTCGTAGCCGCGTGGCTTTCAACTTCAACGATGCTTGATTGACAATCAAGCGTGATGAAATATCGCAGATGTGTTCAACTTCCAACAAATTATTCGCGCGCAGCGTACCTCCCGTGCTGACCAAGTCAACAATGGCGTCACCCAAACCAACCAATGGGCCAAGTTCCATCGAACCATAGAGTTTGATTAAATCGACGTGCATGCCTTTGGCAGCGAAATGCTGTTTGGCGGTTTCGACATATTTGGTGACGACGCGGATGCGTGCGCCGCTTTTAACAGCAGCTTCGTAGTCAAAACCGTTTTGCACGGCGACGGACATGCGGCATTTGGCGATTTGTAGGTCAATCGGGCTGTATAAGCCCTCTAAACCTGATTCGAGTAAAGTGTCTTTGCCCGCGACGCCAAAATCCGCCGCACCGTAGCGCACGTAGGTCGGTACGTCGGAGGCGCGCACGATGATGACTCGCAGAGCGGCATCATTGGTAGGCAAAATCAGCTTACGTGAAGCTTCGGGGTCTTCAAGCACTTCGATGCCTGCGGCGCGCAGCATGGGTAAGGTTTCGGTGAAAATTCGGCCTTTGGATAACGCTAATGTGAGCATGGTGGTTCGCTGGTTGTGTATTGGTTTCGCGTCATGCGGCGACGCAACAAGGGTAAAATTATCCCATGAAATGCCGATTGGCGGGCGGTGATTTGAGCAGGCGATGCACCCGATGCGGGATGAAGGGAATTTGGGTTATGATGCGTGGTCATTCACACCAGTTATAGACTTTTATGAACACTCGCATTTTAAATATTCACGGAAAAAACGCGCCGCTGCACATTTGGCAACCCGCGCATGAAACGAGTCAAGTGCCGCTGCATTTCGCGCATGGCAATGGATTTCCCGCAGGGACTTATACAGCGATGTTGCGTGAGTAGGCACACGAGTGCACAGTTTATGCGACGGAGCATCGCGCGGTTTGGACAGGCGTGGGTACACCACCCTCACGGTTTTCGTGGGATCATGCGGCGGATGACATGATTACGGCGATTGAGCAAATCTCGCCCTCGGGAGTGATTGGCGTGGGGCATTCGTTGGGCGGTGTGATGACGCTGTTAGCGGCAGCGAAGCGGCCTGATTTGTTTCGGCAAATTGTTTTGATAGAGCCTGTGATGTTTCCAACACGGGCGTTTGTGCAAATGGGCTGGATGCCGATGTGGTTGCGAGAACGACTATTCAGCGTGGCCAAACGCACAGTGCGCCGACGTGCGCACTGGTCATCGCACGATGAATTTGTCGATTATCACATTGATAAAGCTCCGTTTCTCGGGATTTCGCGCGAGGTGATGATGGATTATGCGCAGCATGGATTGCGTCCGCATGGCGATGCGTGGCAGCACAGTTTTCCAACGAGCTGGGAAGCGCATATTTTCCGAACACCCGCTTACGTGTGGGGTGCTGTGGCAAAGTTGTCCGTACCGTGCACCATTTTTCGCGCCGAGCAAAGTAATTGGGTTCCAGACGTTTCGTGGCAAAAATGGAAAAAGATGCGCCCCGACTATCCGATCAGCGTGTTGCCGAAATTAGGGCACATGGCGCCGCTGCAAAATCCATCGGCAGTCGCGCAAGCGGTATTGGAAAAAATTCAGAGCGTCTCATAGCGTTTACCCATAAAAAATGGCGGGATGACCCGCCATTTTTCACGCCTTTTTCAAGAACTCCGATTTGAGCGACAATGCCACACCATCGACTTTGCAATCAATGTCATGGTCGCCTTCAACGATGCGGATGTTTTTCACTTTTGTGCCTTTTTTGATGACGATGGATGAGCCTTTAACTTTAAGGTCTTTGGTGAGAATCACGGAGTCGCCGTCAACCAGTACATTACCATTCGCATCTTTCACCACACGCACTTCATCACTGGTGGGCGCGTCTGCTGCTGACCATTCGTGGCCACAATCAGCGCAGATGAGCATTTCACCGTCTGGGTAAGTATTCGACATGTGACAAACAGGACAAGCAGGTAGTGTACTCATGGTTTTCATCCAAAAAATAAAACCGCATTGTAGCGCGTCATGCACAGTCAATGCGGTTTTGGTGAAAACAAATATGCTTAAAGCATATGACTCACTAATATTAAATACAGAGTCAACAGTGAGAACTCCGATTACTGCTCCATCGGTTTTTCACAATTAATCATCCACGACACACCGAACTGATCATACGTCATGCCAAATCGCTTGGCCCAAAACGTTTCCTCCAGCGGCATCACAACACGACCACCATCTGCCAACACGGAAAAAATACGCTCAGCTTCAGACTCATCATAGATATTGACCGCCATCATCACACCCGTCATGTTTTCGTATTGCCCTGTGTGCGTATCGCCGCCCATGAGAACTTGATCACCATTGATGACCATGCGGGCGTGCATGACTTTGTCTTTCATATCAGCGGGCATTTCATCGGCCATCGGCGATTCGCCATTGGTCAGCATCATGAGGATTTCGCCCCCAAGGTGCTTTTGGTAGTAGGCAAAGGCTTCACGGCAATTGCCATCAAAGCTCAGATATGCATTGATTTTCATGATGTCTCCTGTGTATTAATTAAATGGATTGTTTCGCTTTTTCTGCTGCGTTTTTTAAGTTTGTCAGCCCCGTTTCAAACTGCGTGCCAATCATTTTATCCATATTTATGAATAAACCCATGACTTTTGATATCAGCGGACTCGGGCCGTACATGGCCCACGCGACTTCGGTGTTATCGCCTTGCTGCGTGAGTGTAAACTCTGCGATGTTATTCGCGGCGAAGGGCTTGATGAACTGCAAGGCGATTTTGATGAACGAGTGAGGCGTAGACTCGAGAATCGTCATATTGCCTTGCCCCATATTTTTATTGCCCTGCCACGCATAGTGCGCGCCCACACCCATGTCAGGACCGCTGTATGAGCGCGTGAGATTGGGGGCAATATTTTCCCAAGGCGACCAGTGCGTCCACTGGTGAAAATCATTGATGTAGGCAAACACAGTCGCAGATTCAGCATGGATAAGGATTTTTCGCTCAACACGAAACGAATTCGGCTTGCGCGAGGCCAGAATCAGCACCGCAACAACAGCGAGAATAATCAAAATAAGCAACCATTTCATGGCACGCTCCTATAAAAAAGACAGAGAGTCATTTTGCCCCAAATCCATTCGTCGCGCCATCAAAAAGCCATCAATCAAAATACCCTTTCACATAATTATTCACCGCCGCCAGCGGTTTGCGTAATACGCCTCTAAAAAACACCCAAAATTTGCCAGCAGTAGCTGGGCACAGCGGCGTATTGAACATTTAACCCATCACCAAGGTGTCCGGTGTTGACGAGCCTCTCAATGCGCCACAGATGGTAAGGCTCTGAAACAACGATGACCGTTTTTGATGCGATTTGCACACAGCACTGCCGCACTAAAATACAAATTTTCAAGCGTTGAAGACGAAGCGGACTCTTCATGTACCACACCAGTATAACCAATATCACGAGCGTGCTGCATCATGAGCTGTGACTCGACTCGGCCATCTTCCTCATCAACGCCACCTGACATGACCAGTTGTGTCACTTGGCCAGAGCTGCCCAGTTGCACAGCGGCATCGACACGTCCCGTCAAACATGGGTTCGGTGCACCATTGAGATACGCGCGGTTACCTAGCACCAATGCTGCATCGGCTTTATTCATCGGCGGTTGCGCAAGGGCTTGATACGAATGCACCATAATCGTCAACCACAAACCCACATACAATAAAACCACAGCCAGTCCCAACAAAACAGGATAACGCAGCCACGCACGCTGCCAAATCAAGTGGCACAAACCAGACAAATACCGACGAATCATCACAAACTCCCCCTTTAAGAAACCACATATTAAATGCCATGTATGTGGGCAAGGTGAAGTGCACAATCCATTGATTCACTTCAAGAGCCAAAAAAGCCATGCAATCGCATGGCTTTTTTGAAAGAATCACAGCTAAAGAAATTTCTATAAATCAAACTTCTTCTTCGCCCATACCGCTGACGCGCTCAATCTTTGCACCGACAGCGGAGAGTTTTCGTTCCATTTGTTCGTAACCACGATCCAAGTGGTAAATGCGGTCAACGATGGTTGTGCCAGAGGCGATCATGCCCAAAATCACCAAGCTAGCCGACGCGCGCAAATCTGTGGCCATCACCATCGCACCTGATAGCGCAGCAGGTTCAACACCTTTGGTGATTGCCGTATGACCATCCACAACAATGCTTGCACCCAAGCGGTTCATTTCTTGAACGTGCATAAAGCGATTTTCGAAAATGGTTTCGGTCACATGCGATGTACCATCGGCAATCGCGTTCACGGCCATGAATTGCGCCTGCATATCTGTCGGGAAACCAGGGTACTCAGTGGTGCGAAAGCTCACTGGTTTGGGGCGTTGGTTCATGACGGCACGGATGGTGGTATCGCCCACTTCGAGTTCCACACCCATTTCGCGCAGCTTCTCAAGCACAGCATCCATTATGGTCGGGTCAACATGGGTCAGGCGCACATCACCACCCGTCGCAGCGACAGCGCATAAAAACGTCCCCGCCTCAATGCGGTCAGACACGACCGTGTGTGTCGCGCTGTGTAGGCGCTCAACACCTTCAATCACGAGGCGGTTTGTGCCAACGCCTTCGATTTTCGCGCCCATGCTGATGAGGAGTTTGGCCAAATCAGTCACTTCTGGCTCACAAGCGGCGTTCTCTAAAATCGTTGTACCATCAGCCAACGTCGCGGCCATGAGCAGATTCTCAGTTCCCGTGACTGTAATCATGTCGGTGACGATTCGTGCGCCCTTGAGGCGACCGCCTTCGGGCGCACGCGCGTGGATGTAACCGTGTTCGATGGTGATTTCGGCGCCCATCGCTTGCAAGCCTTTGATGTGTTGATCAACAGGACGCGCACCAATGGCACAACCACCAGGCAAAGACACCCAAGCTTCACCAAAACGCGCGAGTAATGGACCCAGTACGAGTATCGATGCACGCATGGTCTTGACCAACTCATACGTCGCTTTGGTAGAAATCGAACCATAAGCATGAACCGTCACTTTGTCGTGCTCTAAATCAGACACCGTCACACCCAGCTCACGCAATAGTTTAATGGTGGTGCGGATGTCACGTAAATCCGGCACATTGCGCAATTGAATCGGGTCGCCTGTGAGAAGCGTGGCACACATGATTGGCAGTGCGGCGTTTTTTGCTCCGCCAATGCGAATGTCACCATTCAAGCGTGTATCGGGGCTTCCGCTGATTTTGAGTTGTTCCATGGTTGTCTTTCTTATTTGTTGTAATGGTAATCTTAGTTTTTGCTCGCCCACTCAGCTGGCGTATAAGTTTTCATCGACAGCGCATGGATTTCTTCTTTCATGCGCTCGCCGAGCACAGCGTAAACAGCACGCTGCCGCGCAAGCGTGCGCTGGCCTTCAAAGGTACTTGAAACGATGGTTGCATAAAAATGCTGGCCATCGCCCTCAACACTCAAGTGCTCGCAGGTTAAACCTGCCGCAATGTAGGATTTAATTTGTTCGGGTGTGGGTAAAGTCATATCAATATCTTAATTTATAGCCGCGCTGCAACAGAGTCAGCGCCAAAGCAGACAACAGCATCAAAGCCACAGCCACCACCGCCAAACTGGTTAATGGCGACACATCTGATTGGCCAAAAAAGCCGTATCTAAAGCCGTCTATCATATAGAAAAACGGATTGAAATGAGAGAGTTTTTGCCAAAAATTCGGTAATGAATGAATGGAATAAAACACCCCTGACAAAAATGTCGCAGGCACAATCACAAAGTTTTGAAAGGCTGCAAGCTGGTCAAACTTATCCGCCCAAATCCCCGCAATCAAGCCCAAAACCCCCATAATCGCAGCACCAAGCACAAGAAATAGCAACACCCAAAACCAACTCGTGACAGACACATTAATAAACCACACCGTGACCACCATCACCCCCAACCCCACCACCACACCACGCACAATCGAAGCGGCAATATACGCGATGAAAATCTGTAACGCAGTCAGTGGCGTGAGCAACATAAAAATCAGGTTGCCCATGATTTTTGATTGGATTAAGGATGAAGACGAATTCGCAAACGCATTTTGTAACACACTCATCATGACCAATCCTGGGACAAGGAAACTGGTATAAGCCACCCCCTCATAAACACGCACTTGGTCACTCAGCACATGACCAAAAATCATGAGATAAAGCAATGCCATCATGACGGGTGCGGCAATGGTCTGAAAACCGACTTTCCAGAATCGCCGAACCTCTTTGAGAAACAAGGTATAGGTCGCCATCATATTCATGCCACACCTCGATTCTGCTCACTCATCATGCGCATAAACACATCCTCTAAATCTGCCTGTGATACGCCAACATCCTCTAATTCGCCACCCGCTTCACGCACGGCGGCCAAGGTGCTTTCCACTTGTCCTGCATTTTTTAACGTAAACAGCAATTTGTTAACCTCTATAACAGACTCATCGACGCGCAGCAGTGACTGGATACCCACAGGTAAGGCCGCTGGTACAATGGTGTTGTGTAATTTGACTTGCAATTGCACGCCAGCGATTTGTTGCAGCAAGTGACTGGTTCGGTCTAATGCCAACAAACGACCATTTTTCAGCATGGCAATCCGTTCGCACAGCTGCTCAGCCTCCTCAAGGTAATGAGTGGTCAGCACAATCGTGTGCCCTTCTCGATGCAATCGTGTAACAAACTGCCACAACGTTTGGCGCAATTCGACATCCACACCCGCTGTCGGCTCGTCTAGGATAATCACAGGCGGACGGTGCACCAAGGCCTGAGCCACCAACACACGCCGCTTCATACCCCCAGACAAAGCGCGCATATTCGCATTCGCTTTATCGGTTAAACCCAAATTCTCTAATAACTCGTCAATCCAAGCATCATTTTTTCTCAAACCAAAGTAACCCGACTGCCAAACTAAGGTTTCACGCACCGTGAAGAACGGGTCAAACGCCAACTCCTGCGGTACAACACCCAGCTGACGACGCGCCATCTGCGCATCTTTCTGCACATCCGCCCCCATGATGCGAATCGAGCCACTGCTCGGCTTGGCCAAACCCGCCATCATGCTAATCAATGTGGTTTTCCCCGCGCCATTGGGGCCGAGCAGTCCAAAAAACTCGCCCTGATTCACCGTAAAACTCACGTCGTTCAGGGCAGTCAAATCTTTGTAGTGTTTCACGACGTGTGACACGTCTATCGCAACTGTCATATTCATCCTTTTGTGTGATGCCTCTATTATAGTGCCTTACAAAGCAATCCGTCGCACAATGAAAAAACCCGTTCAATAATGAACGGGTTTTTCGAAAACCATCAAAGGCATCAACGCTTGTTTTTCAAGTAAGCAGTCAAACCTGCAACACCTGACTTATCCGCAATCGGTTTAAACTGCGAGCGGAATGTGCTGATAACAGACACGCCTTGGACATTAACGTCATACACTTTCCAGCCGCCGCTGTTGCGCAGACTGTAGGTCACAGCAATCGGTTTGCCGTTGTTGCGATTGATGCGGGTACGCACGACATTGCCATTGGTGGGAGCAACATCAATACTGGTGATATCACCACCTTTCAAACTACTCGCATACGTACGAGCCAAATAGCGCTTAGACTCAACCAGCAATTCATTTTGCTCTGCAGCACTCGCCTTACCCCACGCTGGACCGACGACAGAACCAACCATGCTGCGAAAATCAACATAAGGCATGATATTGGTATCCACATACGACATGACGCGAGCAGCACTGCCATTTTTTAAACCAGCATCGGTTTTAATAGCAGTTGTGACATTGCTGCTTAAACGACGAATCAGTTGTTCAGGCGTTTCAGCATACGCAGAGACACTAACACCGAGACCCAAAACACACAGACCAACTAAAAACTTCTTAAAAACAGACGAAAACATAACTTTCCTTTATAACCATAAAACGAATGAACAAAAGTGGTACCTAACCAATGAATTCAACACTCAAACGGTTGACTCATAATGTGATTTTTTCGTCAATCAAATGAATCACAGGTTCAACCACAGGCTGAGCAGCTTGCTCAACACGCTGTGTAGAAACAGTAGGGGCTTGAATAGTTACCTCAGCAATCACCTGTGCATCGCCAATTGAAATAGAAGCAGATTCATCAAAGCCTTCAAAATCATCCACATCGCTCACATCTGCTTCGCGCTTTTGTGACCAAGCATCACGCGAAAATGCGTATTTATCTAAAGCAACTTCATCAATCAAATCAAGTGTGCCTTGCAATTGGACACGCGTATCCACAACTTTCAGTAAGGTTGTATAGTTTCTGATTTTGATAAATTTTTTGTAACCCAGCGGATTTGCGAAGAAATCTACTGGCATCGCCAATGTGTCGCGAATATTGGATGGACCCAACAACGGCAACATCACATAAGCCCCAGGCTTCACGCCCCACTTGCCGAGCGTTTGCCCAAAATCCTCATTGTGCTTGGGAATTTTTGCCTTACTCGCGACATCAATACACCCGCCCAAACCAACCGTACTGTTGATGACAAAGCGGCAGACATCCTGACCTGCGGCTTTGAACTTGCCTTGTAACAAATTATTCACAGCGGTGTAAGGCACAGAAAGATTTTGAAAGAAATTCGTGACACATGACTGAATGGGCTTCGGCACAACCTTGCTGTAACCACGCGAAACTGGCCCGAGCGTGTATTTATCAATCACTGTGTTGCTGTCATACATCGCTCGATTAAATTTCTCAAAAGGGTCATATACCTCAGACTCATCATTTGCTACTGTCAGTGCGACACCGTCAGAGGACGGCTGCACACTTTGAGTTTCTTGGGCTTGAGCCAAACCAATGCTGGACATGAACAATGCCGAGGCCAACCAGTACGAATGTTTATGTGAGTAATGAATGGTGTTCATCATGTGCTCCGTATGCCTGAACGGCGTTTTATTTTTTTTCAACATCAGTAGCTGCCGTTTCATCGACCTTATTGGATATGAAGGTGCGTACCAAATCCTCTAAACCCATGGCCTGCTCAGTACGCTCAATTTCATCACCTGCCACCAGTTTATCCTGCTCGAAACCCTGCGTCAAATGAACATATTGTTCACCAATCAAACCTGATGTGTTGATAGCCAAACTGGTATCTTTCGGTAACGTCACCGCCGTACTAATCGAGATCACAACCTCGGCTTTATAGACGCTGTCTAAGTTATTTAACGTGATTTTTTCAACACGACCAACGGTGACACCCGCCAATTTCACAGGAGAGCGCACTTTTAAATTCCCGATTTCAGTGATATTGGCTCGCAGCTCGTAAGTATCACTTGAGTTGAAGCCGCCTTTACCGCCGACGCGAAGCACGAGTGCAACCAATGCAATCGCACCCAGCAAAACAAATAGCCCTACCCAAACATCAATTCTTTTTTGTTGCATGATTTTTCCTATATCAACTAAACATCACCGCAGTGAGCAAAAAGTCCAAAGCCAGTACCATTAAAGCCGACTTCACCACTGTCCGTGTCGTGGCCTGCGCCACACCTTCTGGTGTGGGACGCGCCATCGCGCCCTCATACACAGCCAGAAAGCTCACCGCCAAACCAAAAACAAAACTTTTGAGCAAACCTTGCATAATGTCTGCCTGCACATCCACGCCGCTGTTCATCACTGACCAATACGCACCTTCGTCCACACCCAGCCACAGCACAGCCACAGCATAGCCACCATACACCCCCACTAATGCAAACAGGGTCGTCAAAACGGGGACGACAAACCCACCAGCCCAAAACCGTGGTGCAAACACACGGTTCATCGGGTCAACACCCATCATCTCCATCGCAGCCAACTGCTCACCCGCTTTCATCAGTCCTATTTCAGCGGTCACTGCCGTCCCTGCGCGTCCAGCGAACAATATTGCCACAATCACAGGAGCGAGCTCACGAACCAGTGCCAAAGCCACCAATAGACCGACCGCTTGTTCAGCGCCCAAACGACTCAGTGTATAAAATGATTGCAGACCAAGTACAGCACCAATAAACGCAGCCGATACCACCATGATTAGCAACGAATAATTGCCCAAAAAATGAATCTGCCCGACGACCAAACGTGTGCGTGTGAACCAAACACCGACATTAGCCAACATACCCGCCAACATCCGCACAGCAAAACCCAGTCCTGTGACACCTTCACGTGTAGAAGTGCCAATACGCTCAATCCAAGTCACGATACTCATGCATGCACCTCACTCACTGTTGCACCGCGCACAAATCGGCGAATAAAAGGATCATCGCTGGCCAATAAATCACGCGGTGTTCCCTGCGCTAAAATTCGCGCCTGATGCATCACATACACATAATCTGCAATAGCGAATGTTTCCTGAACATCGTGAGACACCACGATGGACGCCGCATCCAAACTATCCGTCTGCTCACGAATCAATTGAGCAATCGTGTCCATCGCAATCGGGTCTAATCCTGTAAATGGCTCATCGAACAACATAATCTTTGGACTCTGTGCAATCGCACGCGCCAAAGCCACACGACGCGCCATCCCGCCTGAAATTTCTGAAGGCATTTTTTCTGCCACGTCAGCCAAGCCAACCGCCGTCAATTTGCTCATGACCACAGTTTTAATTTCTTCTAGTGATAACAAAGTGTTTTCTCGCAATGGGAAGGCCACATTATCAAACACCGACATATCCGTAAATAAGGCACCAAACTGAAACAGCATACCCATCTGTGTGCGCAGCGTGCGCAATGCCTTGGCATCATCGTAGGGCAATGCCGAACCCAGCAAACTGGCCGAACCCTGTGATGGCTTGAGCAAGCCAGCGACCAAGCGCAATAGCGTCGTTTTACCACAACCCGAAGGCCCCATCACCGCCACAATCTGTCCGCGCGCGACACTCAGTGACACATCACTGACAATGGCTGCACTGGTTGTATAAGCGAAATGAACGTGGGTTAATTCAATCATGTTTATTTATATACTCTACTCTTGATAAAAACGAACTCTGAATCAGATGACGTATGTTTGAAAAACAACAATCTGCAATATTGAGGCCAAGAGTGACAATCGCCACTTTGATATGAACCACGCCTCTTACTTACTGCGTAGCAGCATTTTACCAACAAAAAGCCCGCTGCATCAGCTCAGCGGGCTTTTTTACAACTTGTTTGACAGTGGCGCATGCAATGTGTTGTTTAATTGGCACTTTACCAATTACAACATTCTTATTTTTTCAACATTTTGTGTAATGCAGCAATTTGTGCCATAGCCACAGACAATTCAGACTGTGCACGAGCGTAGTCAATGTCAGAGTTATTCTCTGCCAAAATTGCTTCAGCACGCGCTTTTGCTTCCAGTGCACGGGCTTCATCCAAATCCTCACCACGAATCGCCGTATCAGCCAAAACAGTCACATGGTTCGGCTGAACTTCTAAAATACCACCAGCGACAAAAACCAACTCTTCAGTTGCATCAGACATTTGAATACGAACCGTGCCAGGTTTAATGCGCGTAATGAGCGGTGTATGACCCGGTAAAACACCCAACTCACCCGACTCACCAGGAAGAGCAACAAAATGTGCTTCGCCGGAAAAAACTTCTTTTTCTGCGCTCACAACATCAACGTGTAATGTAGATACCATTTGTAAACCTTAATCAAGCGTAGGATGGGATAAACCCATCACTTTCAAAAATGCTCAGTGGGCAATCATCAACTTGCCCACTTTGCAGATTTTATTAGTTCATTTTTGCAGCTTTTTCAACGGCTTCGTCAATGCCACCCACCATGTAGAACGCTTGTTCAGGCAAGTGATCGTATTCGCCCGCGATAATGCCTTTGAAGCCACGGATGGTTTCTTTCAAGGTCACATATTTACCAGGAGAGCCTGTAAACACTTCAGCCACGTGGAACGGTTGAGACAAGAAACGTTGAATTTTACGTGCGCGACCAACGAGCAATTTGTCTTCAGGAGCCAATTCGTCCATACCCAAAATCGCGATAATGTCACGCAATTCTTTGTAGCGCTGCAACGTTTGCTGTACACCGCGTGTCACTGCGTAATGTTCTTCACCAATCACATTTGGATCGATTTGACGGCTGGTTGAGTCAAGTGGATCAACCGCTGGGTAAATACCCAAAGAAGCAATATCACGGCTCAAAACAACAGTTGCATCCAAGTGGCCGAAGGTCGTCGCAGGAGATGGATCGGTCAAGTCATCGGCTGGAACATAAACAGCTTGAATAGACGTAATCGAACCTGTTTTGGTTGACGTAATGCGCTCTTGCAAACGACCCATTTCTTCCGCCAAAGTTGGTTGGTAACCCACCGCAGAAGGCATACGACCCAACAATGCAGACACTTCTGTACCGGCCAAAGTGAAGCGATAGATATTGTCAACGAAGAACAAAATGTCGCGTCCTTCGTCACGGAAATGTTCAGCCATCGTCAAACCAGTCAACGCAACGCGCAAGCGATTTCCTGGAGGTTCATTCATTTGACCGTAAACCAGAGCAACTTTATCCAAAACGTCCGAGTCTTTCATCTCGTGGTAAAAGTCATTACCTTCACGAGTACGCTCACCCACGCCAGCGAAGACCGAGTAACCACCGTGCTGTTTCGCGATGTTGTTGATGAGTTCCATCATGTTCACGGTTTTGCCCACACCCGCACCACCGAACAAGCCGACTTTACCACCCTTAGCAAACGGGCAAATCAGGTCAATCACCTTAATCCCTGTTTCGAGCAATTCAGTAGACGGAGACAAGTCTTCAAAACGCGGTGCGAGTTGGTGAATCGAGCGATGATGCTCAGAAGTCACAGGACCCGCCTCATCAATTGGATTACCCAAAACGTCCATAATGCGACCCAATGTTGCTGAGCCAACAGGTACGGTAATCGGTTTACCAGAATTTTTCACAATAGTGCCACGACGCAAGCCATCAGATGAGCCCAAGCAAATGGTACGGACAATGCCGTCGCCCAACTGCTGTTGCACTTCCAACGTCAAATCTGTGCCATCTAAGACGAGCGCGTCATAAATTTTAGGCATACTATCACGCGGAAATTCGACGTCGATGACCGCACCAATACACTGAACGATTTTACCTTCTACCATCATTGCACTCTCTTTATTTAAAACTTAAATGACTCGTTGTGACCTAACCAACATCGTTACTGCGCCACACCACATGCTGCTTGCCAAAACTGTTGAACGTCTTGGCAAATTCTCAACTGCTCAGCCGCTGGGGCTGTTTGTAACTGCTCACTTAATACAGCGAGCAGCTTTTTTACTTCTGATTCTGTTTGAACAGTGCTTCTGCACCTCACCACCAACAGCGGCTCAATCGGTTCGCACGCCTTGGGCAATATAAACATTTTGCCCACTTTATGTTGCTCTGTGTCTGTGGTCAATGACTCATTTCTAGGAGAACAGGCCCCCACCATCACTAACGACACACACATTACAACAGCCCGCTTCATATTACTAATGACGCCACGGCTAAAATCATTCAAACCGTGGCGCATTTCATTACTTCTTAGATGATGCGTCGAGCACTGGTTTCATTTGAGCTGCATTTTTCATTTTACATATCCCAATTAAAAATTTAAACCAGAGTAAAAAGCGGAAACGGTTTTAAACCGCCGCAGCACCACCGACGATTTCCGATAGTTCTTTGGTAATCGCTGCTTGACGAGACTTGTTGTACACCAACTGCAGCTCACCAATCACGTTCTTCGCATTGTCTGAAGCGGCTTTCATCGCCACCATACGTGCGGACTGTTCAGACGCGATATTTTCAGCAACGGCCTGATAAACCAAAGCCTCGACATAGCGCACAAGCAACTCGTCAACCACAGCTTCGGCTGAAGGCTCGTAGACATAATCCCAAGAATATGCCTTTTTCTCATCGTCAGACTGGGACATACTGTCCTGAGTCAACGGCAATAGCTGCACCAACGTCGGCTCCTGCTTAATGCTGTTAATAAACTTGGTATAACCCAAGTACAACACATCAATCTCACCAGCCATATAAGCATCTAACTGAACTTTAATAGAACCAATTAAGTCATCAATGCGTGGCGCATCGCCGACATGGGTGTTGTGTGAGACAACGCGAGCGTTAATACGATTCAAGAAGCCCAAGCCTTTGCTACCAATGGCTGTTGTCTGCACCGTCACACCTGAGTCTGTCCACTTTTTCATCTGCGCAGTTGAAGCGCGAATGATATTAGTGTTCATGCCACCACACAGCCCTTTGTCCGTCGAAATTAAAATCAGCCCAGCGCCTTTAACCTCTTCACGCTTCGTCAAAAACGGGGGTTTGTACTCGGGATTTGCCTCTGACATGTGCGCAGCAATATTGCGCACTTTATCAGCATACGGACGCGCAGCGCGCATGCGCTCTTGCGCCTTGCGCATTTTTGAAGCGGCGACCATTTCCATGGCTTTGGTGATTTTGCGCGTGTTTTGTACGCTCTTAATCTTGCCGCGAATTTCTTTCATGCTTGCCATTGTTTAGCCCTCAATAGCCGCGATTAAAATGCTGCGTTTTGTTTGAATGACGTTACTGCTGCGCTCAAAGTCGCTTCATCTTCCTTAGAAATCTCTAATTTTGACTCAATTGACTCAATCAAAGCAGGGTTGTTGGTTTTGAGGTAATCATGCAAACCTTTTTCAAATGCCAAAACGTCTTTCACTTCAACATCATCAAACGCACCTGAGTTGGCAGCGTACAAAGAGGCCGACATTTCCCAAACTTGTTGTGGTTTGTACTGTTGCTGCTTCAACAATTCAGTCACGCGACGACCGCGCTCTAATTGCTTGCGTGTGGCTTCGTCCAAATCAGAAGCGAACTGGGCAAATGCAGCCAACTCACGATATTGAGCCAAGTCGGTACGAATACCACCTGAGAGCTTTTTAACCGCTTTGGTTTGTGCAGCACCGCCCACACGAGAAACCGAAATACCCGCGTTAATCGCTGGGCGAATACCCGCGTTGAACAAGTCTGTTTCCAAGAAAATCTGACCATCCGTAATCGAAATCACATTGGTTGGTACGAACGCAGTCACGTCACCCGCTTGCGTTTCAATAACTGGCAATGCCGTCAGTGAGCCTGTTTTGCCTTTAACAGCCCCATTGGTGAATTTTTCAACATAATCTTCATTCACACGCGCTGCACGTTCGAGCAAACGGCTATGGAGATAGAACACGTCACCAGGGTAAGCTTCACGTCCTGGAGGACGGCGGAGCAACAGAGAAATTTGGCGGTATGCCCATGCTTGTTTGGTCAAGTCATCATAAATAATCAATGCATCTTCACCGCGATCACGGAAGTATTCGCCCATTGAGCAACCTGCGTATGGCGCGAGGTATTGCATAGCAGCTGAATCAGATGCTGAAGCAGCAACGATGGTGGTGTATTCCATTGCACCGTGCTCTTCGAGTTTACGCACCACGTTCATGATCGATGACGCTTTTTGACCAATAGCAACGTAAATACACTTCAGGTTTTTGCCTTTTTGGTTGATGATTGCATCAATCGCCACCGCAGTTTTACCTGTTTGGCGGTCACCAATAATCAACTCCCGTTGACCGCGACCCACTGGAACCATCGCGTCAATCGCTTTAATACCTGTTTGCACAGGCTGATCAACCGATTTACGCCAAATCACACCTGGCGCCACTTTTTCAATCACGTCTTTTTCTTTGGCATTGACTGGGCCTTTACCATCAATCGGCGCACCCAAGGCATCAACCACACGACCGAGCAATTCTGGGCCGACCGGAACTTCCAAAATACGACCCGTACATTTCACGATATCGCCTTCAGAAATAGATTCGTATTGACCCAAAATCACCGCGCCAACTGAATCACGCTCCAAGTTCAAGGCCAAGCCAAACACGTTGCCTGGAAATTCCAACATTTCACCTTGCATCACGTCAGACAGACCGTGTACGCGGCAAATACCGTCGGTGACAGAAACAACGGTGCCTTGCGTGCGCAAGTTTGCAGCGTCGTCCACGCCTTGAATGCGATTTTTAATCAGCTCACTGATTTCTGATGGGTTGAGTTGCATATTCTGCTCCAAAATGGTTCACGATGACACGCGGTTTAAAAGCGCGCCACTCCGAATTCAATACTTTTTACTTATGCCGTGAGAGCAGTCTGCATACGAACGAGCTTCGCACGAACAGACATATCTAACACTTCATCGCCAACGGCAACACTAAAGCCACCAATCAACGACTCATCGACTGAGACAGTCGCGTTTAACTTCTTGCCAAATTTCTTTTCAAGCGCTGCTGTTACATCAGCCACTTCGCTATCGGCCATCGGATACGCTGAAACAATGTGCGCATCGGCCGAACCCTCGAATGCGTGCTTGTGTGCCAAAAAAGCAGTGCTAATGGCAGACAGCGCGTCCACACGACCCTCATTGACCAATGTAGCCAAAAAGTTGCGCTGTGAATCGTGCGTCACACCAATCGCTGCCTCAAATAAGCTCAGCAACTGCGCAGCTGAAACACGTGGGTTATTTGCAATTTCATGCACTTCAGGTTGCGATGCCACTGTTGCAGCATCGCTTAAAAACGTCGCCCAGTTCGACAGAGCATTATCTGATTGAGCCACATCAAATGCAGCTTGAGCATAAGGACGAGCAATGGTGCTGATTTCAGCCATAGTTTTTACCTATCTTACAGTTGTGCTTTAAACTGCGCCAACAAATCCGAGTGGTTTTGCGCGTTGATTTCACGACGCAAAATTTGCTCAGCACCCGCCACCACCAAACCTGACACTTGGTCACGTAAGATTTCTTTGGCACGTACAATTTCCTGTGCCGCATCGGCTTTTGCAGCATTAATGATGCGCTGCGCTTCAAGCACTGCTTTTTCTTTGGCTGACGCTTCAATGGCTTGCGCACGCTTTTCGGCGTCTGTCAAGATATCGTGCGCTTTGGCACGACCCTCTTTCTCAAACGTCATAGCAGCAATTTTTGCTGCTTCGAGGCTTTTGTTGCCACGGGCAGCGGCATCCAAACCTTCTGCGATTTTTGCACGACGCTCATCGATCGCCTTAATCATTGGCGGCCAAATGAATTTCATGGTTACCCATGCTAAGACTAAAAAGACTAAGCATTGGATAAATAAAGACGAATTGATATTCACAACAGAATTCCTTATGAAACAGGGTCAGCAAAGCTTAGCCGCCCATCACACAATGCCGCGAGCGCAACAATTAAGCAGCTGCACTCGCAACACCCCACGAAGAAATCTGATTAACCCTGAAATGGGTTAACGAAAGCAAACATCATGGCGATACCAACGCCAATCAAGAACGCAGCGTCAATCAAACCAGCCAAAATGAACATTTTGGTTTGCAATTTGTCCATCAATTCAGGTTGACGAGCCGATGCTTCGAGGTACTTGCCACCCATCATAGCAATACCCAAACACGCGCCAATTGCGCCCAAGCCGATAATCAAACCACACGCCAATGCAACCATGCCAACACTGCTCATAACAACTCCTTAAGTTTAAAAAAGTACTGCTTTAAAACCACAAAAACCACTCAAACCATGACCGCCAATATTTGGCAGCCGCCCTTACTTCATAATCAGTGCTTGTCGTGCGCTTGGCCAATATACACCAAGGTCAACATCATGAAAATAAACGCTTGCAACAAAATCACCATGATATGGAAAATAGCCCAAATTGAGCCAGCCAACAAATGCCCGAAGCTCAAAGCAACACTGGTAAAATTCCAACCAGTCCATGCCGCGCCCATCAAGGCGATCAAGGCAAAGACCAGCTCACCCGCAAACATGTTACCAAATAACCGCATACCCAGCGAGACGAACTTTGCCAAATATTCAATCAAATTCAAAATGAAGTTGAACGGCATCAGCAAAACATTCGAACCAAATGGCGCGGTAAATAACTCATGGAAAAAGCCACCCAAACCTTTGATTTTCAAACCATAATAAAACATCAAAATCAACACACCCAGCGACATACCGAGTGGCGCATTCACGTCAGCCGTTGGTACGATGCGCGTGTAGTGAACACTATGACTCAAACCCGTCCACTCCAAAACTTTGGCGGGCAAGTCAATCGGCACCAAATCGAGCGCATTCATAAACGCGACCCAAAAAAACACCGTCAACGCCAAAGGAGCAATAAACGTCAAGTTGCCATGTACAATCGACTTGGCCTGCTCGTCCACCCATTCAATGAGCGCCTCAACCGCAGCCTGAGTTCGACTGGGCACACTAGAGGTGACCTTACGCGCCACCAACCACAAAAACAGCAAACCCAACAAACCGACCAAACCAGACCAAATCAGAGTATCAACATTAAAGACGCTAAAGTCCACAATGGTCTTTTGCGCTTCACCAGCGCTGGTTAAGTTGGTTAAATGGTGTTTAATATACTCCGATGGTGTTACACCACCCGCTGCATCTCCAGCCATAAAAACCTCAAATTAAGTTAAACCTATTTATGTCGATCGCAATAATGCCAAACCACTTGCTTTTAACACCACAATCAATGCCACCCAAAACGCGACGGGCTCAATCTGACTACCATAATCGCGCCAAACGAGCAACGAGAGCAGAAGCACCATCCCAACTTTGACTGCCTCACCAACAAAAAACCTTATAGCTGACGGCTGAACGGACAATGTTAAATACATTGCGAACAGCAGATTGGGCACCAAAACTACTGCTGCACCCGCCATAGCAGAGTAAACAGCAGACACACCAAAAAAAGCAGAGATGCCAACAGCTAACACAGCAAACGCAGCCTGCAAGGCAACGGCAAACCACATAATTGACACCTTCATAATTGAGGAGATCACTATTAGAGCGCCCCTCCGCAAAATCCTTCGAATTGTACAGGCGGCCTGTGAGCATGTCAACGTACAATTCCCCAAGTTTATGATTAAGTTGGATAATTATTTCACAATCGCTTTGGCATCATTTTTTTGTGTGGGGATTTTGCACTCTTTACGAGACATTGCAAAGAGCCTCAACACATGGGGCGGCTGATAAAAGCACATCATGTGCCAACTTCTTGAAGTGTCGTTTCAAACCGTTTTGAGCGCTCGTCGATATTGAACCGCCTGCGCCATGTGAGGCAAGCCAATGGTATCCAACCCCTCTAGATCCGCTATTGTACGAGCAACGCGCAGAACTCGATGATACACACGAGCTGACCAACTGAGCTGCCCCATCGCCTTAGCAAGCAACTGGCGAGCGGCATCATCAGGAACGCAGTATGAATCAACTTGCTTGACAGAAAGCCTGGCATTGACAACACCTTGTCGTTTTATTTGCCGATCAAAAGCTGTGCACACACGCTTAGCGACGCTACTGCTTTTTTCGCCCAAGCTCATTTTATTTAAATCACTGACCGCAACTGCTGGAACTTCGATTTGCATATCAATGCGATTGAGAAAAGGGCCTGACAAACGCGCCTGATAACGCAGTACATTATCCGGCGAGCATCGACAGACTTGTGTCGGATGTCCGAGGTAGCCGCACGGGCATGGGTTCATGGCGGCGATGAGCTGAAACTTCGCAGGAAAAGTCGCTTGCCGTGCTGCACGTGAAATGTGAATTTCACCTGACTCTAAAGGTTCACGTAAAACCTCCAAAACTTTTCGGTCAAACTCTGGCAACTCATCAAGAAACAGCACGCCATGATGGGCCAGCGAAATTTCACCAGGACGTGGAATTGAACCACCGCCAACGAGCGCAACAGCAGATGCAGTGTGATGAGGGTTTCGGTATGGCCGTTTTTTCCAATTCGACGGTTTAAATTGTGCTGCACTGCTCTGTACCGTGGCTGACTCCATCGCATCAACCTCGCTCATAGGTGGCAATATGCCCGGCAATCTCGCCGCGAGCATGGACTTTCCTGTTCCGGGCGGCCCGACCATCAGCACGCTATGGCCACCGGCTGCGGCAACTTCGAGGGCACGCTTAACGGTAAGCTGACCGCGCACATCCGACCAATCGAGCTCTTGCTCATCGAGCACACTCAATAATGTATCGTCAACCTCAACCTCGCTTTGCGCCTCTGGTGAACGCAGTTTGGCACAGACTTCGAGCAACGAGCACGCCGACCAAACACGCGCGTTCGAGACCAGCGCAGCTTCAACACAGTTGTCCAACGGCAATATGACAATCGGTGGTTCGCGCTGCTCACTCATCGCCTCTTGGGTGAGGCCAAAAGTCATGGCAAGCGCCCCTTGGATGGGACGCAGCTCACCCGACAACGAGAGCTCGCCTGCGAACTCATATTGGTGAATGTTTTTTACCTGCAATTGCCCACTGGCCAGCAAAATCCCCAAAGCAATCGGCAAATCAAAGCGCCCACCCGCTTTCGGCAAATCGGCAGGTGCGAGATTAACCGTGATTCGCTTAGCAGGAAAGTTGAGCTGTGCATTTAATATAGCGGCACGCACACGGTCTTTGGATTCTTTAACTTCAGTTTCAGGTAGCCCGACGATATTGAATGAAGGCAGACCATTTGCCAAGTGCACTTCAACCGTGACCTGCGGCGCAGCCATACCAAGCAACGCACGAGATTTAATAACCGCCAAACTCATACCCAAACCCCTGAATATTTGACACAATTGGATAAAACGGCCATTATCAACCACCAAACATCGGACGCATAACCAAAAGCGTCGCGATGACATAAACCACCAAACAAGCGAGCGCAGTAAATCGATCAAACCTTACCGCTCGACGAATCGCTTTTGTATCCACTTCACCATCATGGATATGCGCGATTTTAGTCGATAGCGCCAATGCAGCCACTACAGAAATACAGTAAAAATACCCAATAACATACAACTTATCTAACAATGTCATATACTCAATTGTCGGCAGGTCTTGGCTTGTTGTCATTTGCAATGCTACGATTGACAGCAAGGACACGACTGCAATTTGAAATCTAGCATCAACCAGTGAGGGGTGTAACAGAAAAGCAAGCGAACAACAAATCACGGCAAGTAATATTGGCACAATGTTTTTCATAAACGCATTGACATGCGGCCGCTCAATAGGCAAATCAAATGTTAAACGAGAGTACGTTGAAGCTGTCTCTGAGCGAGGATCACCAAACGTCGTCTGGTGTTTGTAATCACTCGCAACTAACGTGGGAGGCTGAAACAAAAAACCTGGTAATTTCAAATCCGAGTTCACCGATACCTTATCCACGGTGTACTGAAGGGCAGATGCATCTGATATGCCATCCTCAATCACCACACGGATCAGTTGCTTATCAAAGGGATAATGTCGCAAATCCATTTTTCGGCTCATTTTACCCTGCACGTGTTTGACTTGATAAAAACTACCGTCCTCTAACTTTTCTGGCTTCTCATACGTATCTGTCAGCATAGAGCTCCAAGACTCCGAGTGGTTCACAAACTCCATGGAAGCAGCAGGGTTTATATCCTCGCCTTTCCAGCGAAACCAAATATAAAAATCCACCATATAGTTATGCAGTTTTAAATCAATCGCCTGCACATCGTTTAAATAAACCCCCACGAGCACCTGTTTTGCTGTGGCTGGTTGAGAGTTTTTTGCAAGCTCTTTAACTTTTGCCATCGTCGTTTGATTCATAGCATCTGCGGCTGAAGATGGCGTGTGTGATTGCGCAGACACAGCTGGCACGAACAAGAAAATACACAACACCATACAGATTTTCACTAACCAGTTATTTTTAGTTGATTGGTTCATTTTTTCCCATCCTTGTTTATCATTCTTTCGTAGTGTCCATCATTCGACAAATAAAATCAATCATGCAATGCATCAAACTCTGTCCATATTCTTATCATCATGTCTTCGCATTGTTCACCTATCATCACATCTGTTCGATCTAACAAACTTTGTTGAACGATCAATCTCAGTTATTTAATCCTCACTTTTACCAAGGGGTACACTATGAAAACGACCAAAAAATTCACTCTAGGCGCACTCATGACAGCAGTATCACTGATGAGCGCCACCAGCGCATTCGCTTGTAACAGCATGAAGGGCGAACACCACAAACAAGTGCACGAGCAAGCGATCGCCGCCTGCCAAGGCAAAATAGAAGGCAGCAGCGTCACTGTAAACAACCCAATGTGGGGCAATGTCACTGCGGTATGTGCACCAGACCATGACGGCACGCTCGCTGCAATGCCTCCCAAAATGGTAGAATATCGTAATGCAGCGATCGCCGCCTGCCAAGGCAAATCCAAAGGCGACAAAGTCTCACTGCAAAGCTGGCACGAAGCTGGCACGAGTGTCGAGGCCACTTGCGTACAAGGCAAAAACGGTCAAGGCTTAATGGCTCGACCAGCAAACATGAAAAAACACATGGAAAACAAAAATGACATGTAAGCAACCCCAAAAGAGAGAGCGCTCAATAAAACGAATGCTCGTTCTTTTATGATAAATTTATCGTTGAGTGATTCTGTTTTCGATCATTTCATCTCCCTCTTCCCGTCGACCCTTGTGTCGGCGGTTTTTTATGCGGATGAAATGTACAAAGGATTTTCAATTGCTGTAATAAACCATCCATTGCTAAACACCAATAAACTTAAATCCAATGATTTGAGGATTGCGGTTAAAGCGCAATCATTAAAAAATGCCCGATGAAAATCATCGGGCATTTTTTAACTCCTTCCACAACACTTGAACCCGCATCATACAGGCGGCGAGTAGCGGTAGCCAAGACCATACACAGATTGCACCACATCAACCTCAGGCAGCACGACGCTGATTTTTTTGCGCAAATTTTTGATATGGCTGTCAATGGCACGATCAAACACATCCAAGTTATCGTTGTAAGCATTCGTGATGAGCTGGTCACGAGAAAACACACGCTCTGGTTGCTCAAGCATGGTCACAAATAAACGCAATTCGGTGGGCGTTAGGTCAATTTTTTTATCTCCATAGCGAATGATTTGTGCCGCTTCATCGTAGACAAAAATCGCACTGGCTGGATTGTGCCGCTGACGACGACGGATGAGCGCCTGCACACGCATCACCATCTCTTTTGGGCTAAATGGTTTGCACATGTAATCGTCCGCGCCATTTTCAAAGCCAATGATGCGATCAAACTCTTCGACTTTCGCACTAATCATCATCACGGGCACATCAGAAAACTCACGAATCTCTCGGCATAAGGCAATGCCATCACGACCCTGCACGTCAGGAATCATGATGTCCAGCAAAACGATGTCTGGATTGTACTCTTTCACCACATCAATCACTGCATCACCGCGATCGCGCCAAAGAACAGTGTAGCCTGCATTTTGTAAATAAGCCTGTTGTACTTGGGCAATCATCTCTTCATCCTCAACCAAAAGGACGACCGATTTTCGTTCTGTCATTGCTGCACTCCTAAAAGGTCAACGAGCACTGCGCTCATTGGTTCATCATCACTTGTACGCACGGCGCACAAATTCATTTTTGTCTGAAAAAACCACCACTCATTTCCCACAACCACTTACTTTTTAGCAACTTTACCAGCAGTCTTGTTTGGCTGCCAGAGAGGCAAATCAACCACCACACGTAACCCACCCATGTCCGAGTGTTCAGCATGAATGACGCCACGATGCACATGAACAATGCTCTCACAAATCGCCAAGCCCAAGCCAGAACCACCAGTACCACGGTTACGCGACGCATCGACACGGTAAAATCGTTCAAACAAGTGAGGCAACGCTTCGTCAGAAACACTCGGAGAAGAGTCCTCGACCGTAATTCGAGCAAGATTGTCGACGCGACACGCCGTTAACTTTACAAAGCCCGGTGCATCCGTATAACGCGCACTGTTGACTAAAACATTACGCAGTACCTGTTGCAATCGTTGTTCATCGCCCCATACCGACATGGGCTCATCAGGGATCTCCAATTGCAAAGTCAATCCCGCCGCATCAAATGAGGCTTTATTGTCCCGATAAACATTAGATAGCCATTGCTTAATGTCCACCTGCGCATTTTGTAAATCCCACTGGCCAGCATCAGCACGCGCCATGGCTTGCAAATCATTGACCAGTACCGAGAAATCGGTCACCACTTTCAGGTTGCGATTCCACTCTGCATCGTTGTTCGGAATCACGCCATCGCGCATAGCCTCCATGCGACTGCGCAAGATAGTCAGCGGTGTGCGCAGTTCGTGTGATGTATCGGCCATCCACTGTTTGCGCGCCACCTCTTGAGCACACAAATTCCCTGCCATTAGGTTAAAGTGTTGCTCTATTTCACTCACCTCATCACGTCCTTTGGCAGGCAAGCGCGTATCCAAACGCCCTACCGATACCAAACGAAAAGCATCTTTGAGACGCCCGATCGGGCGGCGGAAATAAAGCGCCAACCACCATGCAAACACGGCTGAAAAAACCGCTGCGGCCGCCAGCATGAAAAACATCGACTCAAGCTGCTCCTCCAAAAATCGTCGTCCCAACACATCCATCTCTGGCGCGCCTTTGCGAATCAGCCACTGTGCCACCAAGTGACCGTTTACATCCTTAATTGGCGCGCGCAAGGCTTGCTCAGCAGAAATTAATTCACCAACCACCAAAACACCATCCGCATCCAATAACGCCACACCCCGCAAAAAAGGCGGCAAACTAAGTTGCCCCGAATCCATTTGCTTCAGATACTGATTCAGATAAGGACTTTGTAAGTCTTTAAGTGGGCGACTTTTTGAATAATTCGGAAAAATCATCGCACCATTTGCTGACGATGAAGGTGCTTCTGGCCAAATTGGCAAAGCAGGCTGCTTGTCTTTTTCTTGCTTATTCTCTTGACCTTGGCGACGCGCCTCACGCTCTTGGCTGCGCTCAGCCTCTGCCCCCATCACCAAATTCAACCAAGCATTTCCTTCTGACAAGCCACGCACACCTTGATTTTTAGCCGAATAGACAAGCACCGCTTGTTCAATGTTTGAAAGTCGCTGTACTTTCACATGGGCAATATAATTGTCAAAACCATCGCGCAACACTTTGTGTTGAGCACCTGTGATCAGCAATACCAATATGGCGGCGATGGCAAAAAAAGCCAGAAAGAATTTCTTTTGTAAAGACAATGCCATAAAACCCCAAAAGCCTTTGTGCGAAATACAAAACGATAAAACTTGCGAGAATCATGAGTATAAGCCGCAAACATGCACAAAACGTGGAAATTTATTGACACAGCCGCTCCATCAAAAAAACCTTCAAATTGCAAATGAAAATAATTACCATTTGTATTGACATAAAAGCCAACCCTCGATATACTGATTACATATTCGGAACAACAATGCCGCGCTTCCTCAGCACGGGCACCGAATCGGGAAGTGGTGTTCCCTCCTTCGCCGCACAGGCTTAAACCTGTGCGGTTTTTTTGTGCGCACAAAAAAGACGCGATATCCTGCTCGAAATCGCGTCTTTTTCACCCCTCTGAAGAGCGTGTTATACCAATACGCGCTCAATGCCACCATTATTGGCCATCTTCACATACTCAGGCAACCAGTTTTCACCCAAAATATGTTTCGCCATTTCCACCACAATGTAATCAGCGTCTGAATCAATGTCATCACGGTAGCGGTGCAAACCTTGCAAACACGCTGGGCATGAAGTGAGTACTTTGACTTTACCTTCAAAGCCATCGGCACGCAACTCATCTGCGCCTTTGCGCAATTCTTCTTCTTTGCGAAAACGAACTTGCGTGGCGATGTCAGGGCGGCTCAAGGCAAACGTGCCCGATTCGCCGCAGCAGCGGTCACTCAAAGGCACGTCGGTGTCCATCAAGCTGGAAACCACTTTGAGCGGTGCATGAGTTTTCATCGGGCTGTGGCATGGATCGTGGTACATGTAGCGCACGCCGTTGACGCCTTCGATTTTGATGTTTTTTTCCAATAAAAACTCGTGGATGTCGAGCAAGCGCGCATTCGGAAAAATCTGCTCAAACTGATATTTTTCAAGTTGATCCATGCACGTGCCACACGAAACAATCACGGTTTTGATGTCCAGATAATTGAGTGTGTTGGCAACGCGGTGAAACAGCACGCGGTTGTCGGTGGTGATTTTGTCCGCTTTGTCCGAGTTGCCTGTGGCGTGTTGTGGGTAGCCGCAACATAGATAACCAGGAGGCAAAACAGTTTGCACGCCCACATGATAAAGCATAGCTTGGGTGGCCAAGCCAACTTGCGAGAACAATCGCTCCGAACCACAGCCTGGGAAATAAAACACGGCTTCAGCATCGGATGCGGTTTGTGGGTTGCGGATAATCGGTACGTATTTATTGTCTTCGATGTCGAGCAATGCACGCGCGGTTTTTTTCGGTAAATTACCGGGCATGGGTTTATTAATGAAGTGAATCACCTGCTCGCGCATTAGCGCACGGCCAATAGTCGGCGCGGGCTGCTTGATTTGCGAGCGCGTGATGAGCATCGATTTGGCAAGTTTGTGCGCCCAGTTTTGTGCCTTGCCACCCCACTCGAGCACGACTTTTTTATACATGCGAATGGTGGCGGGGTCTTTCATATTCAAATACATCATGGCCAAATTCGTGCCGATGTTCGGTGTTTTTTTGTCCATTTTGCGCAATAAGTTGCGCATGGCAATCGTCACATCGCCAAAGTCGATGTTGACAGGGCACGGCTTTTCGCAGCGATGACACACGGTGCAATGGTCGGCGATGTCTTCAAACTCTTCCCAATGTTTAATCGAAATGCCGCGCCGCGTTTGCTCTTCGTACAAAAACGCTTCGATGAGCAATGAAGTGGCAAGGATTTTATTGCGTGGCGAGTAGAGTAAGTTCGCCACAGGCACATGGGTCGAACACACGGGCTTGCATTTACCACAGCGCAAGCAGTCTTTGACACTCGCTGCAATCTCACCGATATCGGACTGCTGCATGATGAGCGACTCTGAACCCATGAGGCCAAACGATGGGGTATAAGCATTACGCAAATCCGCATGGGGCATGAGTTTGCCACGATTGAAATAACCGTTCGGGTCAACTTTGTTTTTATACGCACGGAACGGCGCGAGTTCTTCTTCGGTTAAAAATTCGAGTTTGGTGATACCAATGCCATGCTCACCCGAAATCACACCATCGAGGTCACGCGCGATTTGCATGATGCGCGCAACAGCCTCGTTGGCCTCTTGCAGCATGTCATAATCATCCGAGTTGACAGGAATGTTGGTGTGCACATTGCCATCGCCTGCGTGCATGTGCAGCGCGACGAATACGCGCGAACGCAATATTTTTTTGTGAATCTGTCCACATTCATCGAGGATTTGTGTGAAGGACAAACCCGTGAAAATACGACGCAATTCAGTGCGCACTTCACGTTTGTACGACAAGCGAATCGTGCGGTCTTGCAAGACATCAAATACTTTAACCTCAGGCTCACGGGTTAAGCGCTCGCGCAACGCAGCGATTTGAGCTGGTTCCGTGAAATCCACCGCCGCTTCAATGGCATCGGCCAATCGTTCATCCATCTGCGACATCCAGTATGTCCAACGCATTTTCACACGACCAATCAACAACAGTGCGTCGTCATCACGCTCACCCAGCACTTCGTCTTTATTGACGCTCGAATCATGCTCTTCTTCATTTTTGGTAATCGGTAAATCACCTTTGAAGTAATTTTCCAACGCCGCGAGCAACTTGAGCTTGTTGCGGCTGGACAACTCAATGTTGATACGTTCAATCGCGTCGGTATATTCGCCCATGCGTGGTAATGGAATCACAACGTCTTCGTTCACCTTAAAGGCATTAGTGTGCCGCGCTATCGCCGCAGTGCGCGCACGGTCGAGCCAGAACTTTTTACGCGCCTCCTTGGCCACCGCGACAAAACCTTCTCCCGTGCGCGTATTAGCCATGCGCACCACTTCGGATGTCGCGTGCGCGACCGCATCTTCATTGTCACCGACAATATCGCCAATCAACACCATTTTGGGCAAATCGCCGCGACGACTTTTGGTCGCATAACCGACCGCACGCAAATAACGTTCATCCAAATGCTCCAACCCAGCAAGGGTTGCGCCGCCCTCGGCTTTGGCAGTTTCAAACAAATAATCTTTGATTTCAACAATCGACGGAATCGACTCGCGCGCCTGACCAAAAAACTCCAAACACACCGTGCGCGTGAACGCATGTTGGCGATGCAACACCCAACGCGCGCTGGTGATGAGGCCGTCGCAACCTTCTTTTTGGACACCAGGCAAGCCCGATAAAAATTTATCGGTCACATCTTTGCCCAAGCCTGCTTTTCGGAATTTATAGCCCTCGATTTTTAACGTCTCGCGCCCCAGCTCTTTTTGTCGGTCACTCGAGTAACGCACCACTTCAAATGTGGCAAAGGGCGCATCGTGAATTTTGCTCATATTGTGGTCAAGCCGCGTCACATCCAGCCACTCACCATCTGGGTTGACCATGCGCCAACTCGCCAAGTTATCCAACGCCGTGCCCCACAATACCGCTTTTTTACCGCCCGCATTCATCGCCACATTGCCACCAACGCACGACGCATCAGCGCTGGTCGGATCGACGGCGAACACCAAGCCTGCTTTTTTGGCGTATTCTTCAACGCGGCGCGTCACCACACCTGCACCTGTTTCAATCGTCGCCACATCCTCGCTCATCATCGCGCCGCGCCACATTTGTACAGGCTCAATTTGAATGAGTTTTTCGGTATTGATGACCACCGAGCGCGCATCGAGCGGCACTGCACCGCCCGTATAGCCCGTGCCACCACCGCGTGGGATAATGGTCAAGCCCAGTTCAATCGAAGCGCGCACCAAACCCGCTATTTCCATTTCGGTATCCGGAGTGAGCACCACAAACGGATACTCCACGCGCCAGTCGGTCGCATCCGTCACATGCGAGACGCGGCTCAAACCATCGAATTTAATATTGCCTTTGGCGGTGTGTTTGGCAAACTTTGATTTCGCCGCTTGGCGCAAATCATACATTTGGCGAAATTGCTCAGCAAAGTTGGCCACAGCCGTGCGCGCTTTGGTAACCAAAGCCTCCACTTTGGCCGCACGCAAGCGAGACGCCTCATCGGTATTCGTCACCAAGTCAATGTCGCGGCGCTTAGCAATTTCGTTTAATCGATGATTGAGCGCCTCAACCAAGGCAGCACGACGCTTGGGGTTGTCCAATAAATCGTCCTGCAGATACGGATTGCGATTAACCACCCAAATATCACCCAACACCTCGTACAACATCCGAGCAGAACGACCTGTTCGCCGCTCAGAACGCAGTTCCAGAACGATTTGCCACGCGTCATCGCCCAGCAGGCGAATGATGATTTCTCGGTCTGAAAATGATGTGTAGTTGTACGGAATTTCACGCATACGTGATGAGTCCAGCAACTCAGTCAAGGCCGCCGATGGTGTGGCAATGTAGGCAAAATTGGGGTTTAAAGGCGCGTTAAACGGTGCATTCATGAATAATCCTCGCTCTGCAAAATACAAATAGGCCGCTCATGCGTTAGGAGCAAATGGGCGACCTATGGAGATGTGTTGCAGTGCTTAATGTAATGGGCAATGCTTGTCATTCTACATGAAAACATGAGTTTTTGCGGCACGGCAAACCGAGCGAACCCGAACAAAAGCCGCGCCAGTTGTGGTTATTCATTATAATCAGCCCTCGTAGACCAAGAAACTGCAAAATAAGTCGGTTTTTTAGGCATATCGAGCCACCTCAGAGAACATTGAGCACGACAAATGACCGATTTTTTTTTGATTGTTTGCGTCAATGACTGCTGTTTCTCTGAAAAATCTTAACTCCACATACGCGCTCTGCGAAGAAGTCGATGATGACTTTTTTCCTATTTCCCTAAGGACTAATATGCGTCACCTATTCATCACTGCACTGATTACAACTTTTTTTACTGCCTGCAGTCCATCAAAACCCTCCCCAAAAGTCACTCCAATGCCAGCAGAGGCTGCCACTGAACAACCCGCAGCACAAACATTCCCACCACCATTGCAACTGGCTCAGCAAAAAAACTGCCTAACTTGTCACACACTCAATAACAAAATTGTTGGTCCGTCATGGCGTGCAATCAGTGAAAAGTACAAAGGTCAAGATATGAAAGCCACACTCATCGATAAAGTTCAAAATGGCGGTCAGGGCAGCTTTGGAGCGGTTGCGATGCCTGCGAATGCGTCAAAAATATCAGTGGATGAAACAGCGTATTTGGTCGATTGGCTACTGAAAGGTGCACCCACTCAATGAAAGTGATCAACTCGAATTGCCATAAAAAAACTGAGCCTGTTGCCCAGTTTTTTATGGCGTGAATAATTGCACAATCACGCTGTTTTTTTCGAGGATTTTGAAATCGAGATTCCGAGCTGTTTGAGCTTACGGTACAAATGTGTGCGCTCTAAGCCCGTTTTTTCAGCAATGCGAGTGATGTTCGCCTTCTCTTGCTGAAGGTGGTACTCGAAATAAATACGCTCAAAAGCATCACGCGCATCACGCAACGACAACTCCAAATCCAACGCCATGAGCTGCTGTACACTCGGAGCGAGCTGCTGCTCGACAACCACCTCAACGACATTAGACGAGTCATTATCCCCGGCTGTGGGTACGGACAAGTCGGTCGCCTCCTCCGTTTTGTCCACTTTGGCGGCATAATGGGCATTGCTCATGTGCATCACGACGTCTTTAATGTCTGGCGCTCCTGATTTATTTAAGCCATGCTGAACCGTGTGCAACAGTTTTTGCAAAGTAATCGGCTTTTCGAGAAAGTCCAAAGCACCAATGCGCGTGGCTTCGACCGCCGTGTCAATGCTGGCATGACCACTCATCATCACCACAGGCATGGTGAGTTGGCCATTCAACGCCCACTCTTTGAGTAACGTCACGCCATCCGTATCAGGCATCCAAATATCAAGCAAAACGAGATCAGGCCGCATCTTGTCACGCGCAGCACGCGCTTGGGCGGCGTTCTCGGCCAGCATAACGACGTGGCCCTCGTCATATAAAATTTCGGAGAGCAATTCGCGTATGCCCATTTCATCATCGACGACTAAGATATTGGCCATGTTGTTCTACCTGTGTGAGGTTTTTGTATTGACTGACCTTGTCCTTAGACTCGGCTCACATCAACCCTATTATAAAAGTGGCGGCGTTAACGAAGCTGTCTCATTTTGAGCCACATTTAAAAACAGTATATCAATTTGTGCGCCCAAAATCTCATTAGACGTCTCATTTTTTAAACAATTTTTCACAACGATTTTTGCGTGATGCGCATCAATGATTTTTTTGACCACAGGCAGCCCCAAACCAGTACCTGTCGCCTTGGTGGTATTGTATGGTTCAAACATTCGCGCCAGTGCCTTGCCAGTGAAACCAACACCATTATCTTTGATACTGAAATTCACACCTATTTGGTTCAATAAACCACTGCTTTGTAGAGGCACAAGGCGGGTTTGAATATCAATGATCGGCAAACCTTGATCGTTTTTGGCTTCTATCGCATTTTTAATCAAATTATGAAACACCTGACGCAGCTGCTGCGCATCGGCAAGAATGTCAGGTAAGCCTTGCGCCAACCCCACTCGAATCAGGTATTGCGGTGACTCACCAATCTGACCACTTTCGTACAGCACCAAAATATCGGTAATCAGCTCATTCAAACTGACAGGGGCAAAGCTGACCTCAGGAGCACGAGCATAGTCGCGAAATTCATTGACAAGGTTTTGCAACGCGCCCACCTGATTGACAATGGTGCGTGTACTGCGCTCCAACAGCTGTTGATCTGACTCTTCGAGTTTCTCCGACAGCTTATGCTGTAGTCGCTCAGCAGATAGCTGAATCGGCGTGAGCGGGTTTTTGATTTCGTGCGCCAAACGTCTGGCTACCTCACCCCACGCCAAAGTCCGCTGCGCCGAGATGATGGGTGAAATATCATCAATCACCAACACATAACCATCACTGTCGGCGCGGGTGAAACGCGAGCCTTGAATCGACAGCGTGATTTCATCCTCGTGATGACCTCGTTCAATCACGACATTTTGCTGCACGCGCCATGGTGCATGACTGCTTTGGGAGCGCGCATGATTGGCCGCTGCGAATACCGCATCATATAGAGATGCGAGCGCAGTCGTATTGGCCATATGCTGACCGATGAATGGGGTTAGTGGCACATTAAAAATCCGTGAAGCTGATTGGTTGTGGTCCTCTAAAACAAAGTGACTATCAAACACGAGAACACCCGCCGATAGATTGTCCAACACGGCCTCAGAGTATGCCTTTTCAGACTCCAGTGCTTTTTGATTCGCGGTGAGTGAGGCTTGTGTAGTATTGAGTTGACTGGCCATGTCGCCGAATGAGTCAACCAATTGAATCAGCTCATCCGAGCCTTTGACACGCTGAGGCACGAGCGCGTATTGGCCTTTGGCCACCTTGCGTGTGGCTTCGGCCAACCACAGTATCGGCTGAATCATGCGATTAGCAATCAAGAAAGCCGCCGCAACCGCAGCCAGCACGGTCAACAGCAATGACACACCAAGCGTGACGCGATAGAGGTTTTTCAGACTGTTGCGTGAGGCTTCAGTGGCTTGATAATCGCGTAAGCCCGTTTGAATCGCCCCAACATCAGCCGAAAACGCCGCAGGCATGACGCGTTGCGCGTATACATAGCGAGTTTGACTCTCAGCAGACTGGTTGGGAATTTGGTACAAGACATGAATGATGGGCGAGGCGGCAGTACTGGTATCATTACCATCCACGGTGTCTGACTCATCTTCGATGACCGTCACGCCATCGGCAGATTTGTCCAAACTCGCGGTATTCACATAATCAGGACTTGGCAGAACGAGATTTTCACCCGTTTGACTCTGTTGCCACACAATTGCGCCCACTGCATTGAGTATGACAATCCGCTCAAGCTGATAGCGCGTGAGCCACTCTTTGGCATCACTGTCGCTGATGGTATTGCGCTGAGCCAATTGCAAGCTGATGCGCCCCACATCACTGCGACTTTGCTCTGAGACACTGCTCAAATGCTCACGCCCAAACGTCAAGCCAGCTTCCAGCGCGCGATTCAAATCAAGATTGAACCATGTGTCAATGGTTCGTGAAACAAACAGCGTTGAGATGGCAAATAAAATCACCCCAGGAACAATGCCGAGCAAAGCAAATGACAGTGCAAACCGTGTGAGTAGCCTCGTGCCAAAGACATTGCGACGAAAACGCCCCAACAACCAGTAAGCAAGCACTCCCAATAGGCCAATCATCACAATGATGACAATGATGTTGAGCACCAACAATGTCGGATACTGACTTTCAAACGCTTCGCTACCGCGTGTGGACAGCGCCAGACCCAGCAGCAGTAATGTGCCGAGAATCATGGCGCCTGCCAGCAGGCCTTTGAGGTATTTATTCATGGATTGAAGTGTCGTTGAATAGTACAGTCACAGATTGTAAACGATATGAAAACATTGTGAAGCTGACTATGCCGCCAAAGCACTTAGCGTGGAGTGAAGGTGAAACGATACCAGTTCGACGACAAACCCCAAACTTGTTGAGTCAAAGCATTGAGCTGATAAGTACGCGGTAATTTTGAAGTATTTAGATACATACGGATAGCCGCTTGATAGGATTCACCCACCGCCAATTGCGAAGAGTCCACAACACGCCATTGTTCGGGACGCGAAGCGAACAACACCGACTCGCTCAGAGTATTGAATCGATACTGGTCATTGCCCACTGCAACGCGATACTGCTGCGTCAAGCTATTATAAGAAATACGGTACTCGCGACGCGCACTGACAACGTCCTCATCCAAGCCATACCATCGCGGCCGACTCAAACGATACTCAACATTGAAAAACAGCGCCGTACCGTGATTCACAGCTTCTTGTAACTGTGTTGGCAAACTGAGACGAAAATCAGCATTGACTGCATAATCGCCATCGGACAAGCGACTCATCGTCGCGTACTGTGGCGCAATCTCAGCTTGCGCCACATGTGTAGGCAAACACAGCACCAAGGCGAACGCCACCAACACGCGCAAAAAAAACGTCAATAAATGTTTCAGCGAAAGTGGAAAAGCAACAATCATGTTTGCATTATCGTGATTTCTACAACAAGCCGGTAACAAAACATCTAAAAAGCCGAACATGTCGCAAAAAACCAACAAAATCGGTTGTTTGTAAACAACATGTTAGTTTAAGCAACCTTAACCAACGCTGCATAAAAAAAGCCATCGTGGTTCAACCCATCGTCCACTCGAGGCAGCAGCTGCCCATCAGAGCTAGCCACGCGACGAATCAAAGGCAAATCCATGCGTTGTGCATTCGGCGTGTGGCTCAGAAATTCGGCCAAGACACTCTCGCCCTCATCCTCAAAAATCGAGCATGTACAATACAGCATGCGCCCACCAACTGCCAATACTTGCCACATCGAGCGCAACAACTGCCGCTGCTGCTTGGCCAACCCTTCTAAATCCTCCGGCTCACGCAACCAGCGAATATCTGGATGACGACGCACGATGCCGCTGGCTGAACACGGCGCATCAAGCAAAACCCGATCAAACGGCACGCCATCCCACCAGCTTTTCACCAGATTCGCATCATCAACCTGAACCTGAGCAGTTAGGTTCAATCGTAACAGATTCTCATCAATGCGCCGTGCGCGCGCCTCATCTTTTTCAAGTGCCAACAACTCAACGTCAAAATGCTCCAAAAGATGGCAGGTTTTACCTCCAGGTGCCGCACAAGCATCTAAAACACGCATCCCATTTTGCACGTCCAGCAGCTGCGTGGACAACTGCGCCCCCGCATCCTGAACCGATACCACACCATCGGCAAATCGTGGTAAAACCGACACAGAGCACGGCTGACTCAATACCAACGCATCACCATTTAAATTTGATAAAGCCACAGACTCACGCCCATCCTGAGCCAGCAAAGCTTGATAACCTGCAACATCCATCAACCGAGCATTCACACGCAGTGTCATCGGCGGACGGGTGTTATTCACCGTCAAAATTCGCTGCCAATCATCAGGATACTGGGCCTTAAGCTGGTCAATCCACCATTGCGGGTGATTCCACGCAGCCACCTCATCCACCTGCGCAGCAGCCTCCCACGCATCGCGCTCACGCAAAAATCGGCGCAAAATCGCATTCACCAAACCCTTTGCATGAGGGCGACGCGCCTCCACAGCCGCCACGGCCTGATTAACCAATGTGAACTCATCCTCTTCGCGCAAATACAACTGCGTCAAACTCACCCACAGCATCGCCTGCAACCAAGGCGCAGGCGGCTTTTCCACAAAACATTGTACCCAAAACTGAACCAAGCCCAAATACCGCATCACATCAAAGCTCAATCGCTGCACATTCGGGCGCGCCACCTCGTCAATCGGCAAAACAGCCAACACCTGCTGCAACGAAAACCCCTCAACTACTGCATGAGCGGCATGTGCGGCCATCGTCAACTGATACGCCAACGAGCTCGGTTCAACCGAAGCAGGCGGCGGCGAAATCGCCATCAAATCAAAATGAGCCCCCTCAACCAAAGCAGACTCATCGCGACGAGAAGACTTTAATTTTTGAGCATGTACACCAGAACGGTCAGATGACGCCACGTGTGTTTTTTGACTGGCCGAAAAAGGCCGATGGGATGGCGCTGTATGAGAAGATTTTTTGATGACTTTTGATGTATGGGATTTTGCTTTTGATTTAGGCTTGACGGGTAAACTAAGTTTTTTTACAGAATCATTCATGAGATATCCAAGGTGTTTGGCGTGAAATTGCCTGCATTATAACGTCTATGCCCACCTCAACTTTAAGAACTTGTACCAAAAAACCAGCAGCATCATTTGCCTCATTTAAATGAAGGCAATAAAGTCTAGCAAACTAAAAAAGACACCGCTTAACTTTACGGTGCCGCCATACGTTTTACAACCCATCAAATCATTTTAGGGTCGCTTCTATCCTGAGTTTGGCTCTGGCCGAATTAACAGCTGCTGATCGACCGTCGCCATACGGTCATGACTTTGCTCAATCGGCGTATTCGCAGCCTAGCGTGCATTCATTTGAGCTGTGTTATAGCTGTATCCTGTTGCGTCTCTGTGCCACAAAGATAAAGTAGAGTCACCCCAACGCACTGAGCACTCATGCAGGAGAATAATAATTCGTAGTTTTATATAAAAATCTGCGGTGTCGCTGAGCACATAAAACCCGTGCGCGGAGCCTTCAGGTATCCAAAACTGATGTTTATTTGCCACTTAACCACGCCTGTCCACTTGCCGAATGTAGGGGAACTGCGCCTCATATCAACAGCAACGTCAAATACTTCACCCTGTGTAACTCGAACGAGCTTCCCTTGAGCCATTGGTAATAGCTGGTAGTGGAGGCCGCGCAAGACACCTTTCGATGAGCGGGAATGATTGTCTTGCACGAAGTTGACTTCTCGGCCAACGATTTCGTTAGATTTCTGCTGGTTAAAGCTTTTCATAAAAAAGCCTCGTTCGTCAGCGAATACTTTCGGCTCGATGATGAGGACGCCTGAGATTTCGGTTTGGATGACATTCATGATTAACCTTTCGCTACTTTCAGGAGGTATTGACCACAGTCACTTTTTAGCAAAGATTGCGCCAACTCAATAAGCTTATCTCGGTTAATGCATCCCATTCGATAAGCAATTTCCTCGGCACATGCCACTTGCAAGCCTTGACGCTTTTGTATAGATGCGACAAACGAGCCTGCATCGTGGAACGACTCGTGCGTACCTGTATCAAGCCATGCAAAACCACGATCCATTGTTTTTATCCACGTTTAGGCGATTATTTAACCGAACTAACCCACCGACTGCACACCAAGCAGTCCCAACCAAAATCCCAGCGCATGACAGCCCGTCGCCATTACGAGTGCCTCAAATCTAAAGGCTATGAAAGTCGCTACGAAGCTGTCAACACCATGTCAAAGCGCACTCAGTGCGCTCGCAGCAATTGCTACATCATCGGTCGCAGGATAAGCCCACGTTTCTTCCACCGCAGCAGCCACCCATTCCCGAATATACGGATCAAACCAAACTGTGTGCAAGTAAGCAAAACATGTATCGTCAAGCTCTACCCCGTAAGAATTAAAGCGCATCACAACAGGAGCAAAAAATGCGTCGGCTGCACTCCATTTGCCAAACAACCACGGCCCTAAATGGCCATAAAGCGCTCGACAATCACGCCAAATCGCACAAACACGCTCAATGTCAGCAATACAGGCAGCGCTCGGTGTGACCTTAACCCTTACACGACAATTCATTGGCATTTCGGCGCGCAATGCAGCAAACCCACTGTGCATTTCCGCACAAATGGCTCTGGCATAGGTACGCATCACGTGATCCACAGGCCACACACCCAAATAACTTTCGTGGCAATACTCAGTAATAGCCAAGGTATCCCACAGCGCTACCTCATCATTTATCAAAACAGGCACTTTACCTGATGGTGAGTATTGCAGCAGGGTCGCACGCGTTTCTGGCTGAGCCAAGGGAACGATCACCTCATTGAATGACACGCCTAGTGATTTAAGTAGCCACCATGCGCGCAGCGACCACGATGAGTAATTTTTATTACCAATAATGAGTTGCATACCATCCCTCGTTGATGTGATATAAATGACCGCCGATCGGCTCTAAACGCCATCATAAACAAAAACCCGCAAATAATCTGCGGGTTTTTGGTGATACGCGAAACAAAATTACTTACCAGCAACAGCCAGTGTGATGTCTTTTTGTTTGCCCAATACCAGTGATACACCTTCTGGTAACGTCAATTGGCTGGCCTTGATGGCTTGACCTGCTTCTAATTTAGACGCATCAACCGTCAAAACCGATGGTAAGTCTTTTGGCAAGCAAGCGATTTTGACATTAAATACCGCTGCTTTAACACGTTGGCCACCGATTTTAACCGCTGGTGAGTTTTCACCGCCAACGAATTTCAAAGGTACTTTAACAGTGATTTTTTCGTCTGCTTTCACACGTTGTAAGTCAACATGCAAAATCATCGGTTTGAACGGGTGAACTTGAACGTCACGAACAATGACTTGCTCAACAGTACCGTCTAATTCCAAATCAAGCACAGAGTGACGCACGCCTTCTTTACGCAAAGCGTGGAACAGGCTGTTGTGTTCGAGTTCAATCGATGTAGCGGCTGCGGCAGCACCGTAAACCACGCCTGGCGTTTGGCCATTGTTGCGCATACGGCGGCTCGCACCCGTACCGTGCAATGAACGGCTAGTAGCAATAATTTTCATAAAAACTCCAAAATAAAAAAGTTCGATTCGCGTTTTGCAATAAACCCAAACCGACATGTCGTTCAACCGCGACCAGTTGAACGTTTGTGCCTCACGATTCCATCGTGACGCTCAAACTGTTTTGTCACTCATTCTTCTGTAAACAATGAGCTGACTGATTCTTCACGCGCAATGCGCATAATCGTCTCGCCAAGTAATTTGGCACAGCTTAGCTGGCGAATTTTACCCATCGCAGCGACTTCTTGTGCCTTTGGCGACAAAGGAATACTGTTACTAACCACCAACTCGTCTAATACCGAATCACGAACACGCTCTTCCGCACCGCCACTCAATACGGCATGCGTACAGTAAGCAAGCACTCGCTTAGCACCTCGCTCTTTCAGAGCAGCAGCCGCTTTACACAACGTACCAGCGGTATCAACCATGTCATCAATGAGAACGCATGTGCGCCCATCCACATCACCAATGATGTTCATCACCTCAGATACATTCGCTTTAGGGCGACGTTTGTCAATGATGGCCAAATCGACTTCCAAGCGCTTGGCAAAAGCCCGCGCACGCGCCACACCACCAATATCAGGCGAGGTTACGACGATGTCGTCGATCTTTTTGCTCATCAAGTCACCGAGCAACAAAGGAGATGCGTAGATATTATCGACAGGGATATCAAAGAAGCCTTGAATCTGCTCTGCATGCAGATCCATCGTCATGAAGCGATTCACACCTGCGACGCGCAACATATTGGCCACCACTTTTGCCGAGATGGCGACACGTGCCGAACGCGGACGGCGGTCTTGGCGAGCGTAACCAAAATAAGGCAAAGCGGCAGTGATGCGTCCAGCCGAAGAGCGTTTGAGCGCATCAGCCATCAACATGACTTCCATCAATGACTCATTGGTCGGTGCACAAGTTGATTGCAAAATAAAAACGTCTTTACCACGGACGTTTTCATTAATCTCAACCATCACCTCGCCATCAGAAAAGCGACCCACATTGGCCTTACCAAGCGGCAAATGCAAGTAATCGGCAACATCTTTGGCTAACTTGGGGTGAGCATTACCCGTGAAAATCATCAAATCGTTGCTGGTCATAACAATCCTAAGCGAGGGAGTGGGTGTTTGATGTGCGCAAAGCCAAGACAAATGCGCCATTGTTGTTCACGGCTATCACAAAATAGTGACCATCATAAACAAAAACTGCTCGATATTCATCGAACAGTTTATTATTATTTGGCAGAGGCGGCAGGATTCGAACCTGCGCATGCTGGAATCAAAATCCAGAGCCTTAACCAGCTTGGCGACGCCTCTACCCAAAATTATAATACAACCTGAGAATTAACCGCAAGTGTTTTAGTAACAAAAGTGGTAAAGGCTTAAAAATTACTGAAAATTTGCAGCATAAAAACCACGTTCGGCCGTTTTTGCGTCACGTAGAAAGCTCAAAAGCTCACGTCGTACCCGCGCATCGTTCATCAAAAAAGTATGGGTTGTGGGCAAAGACACCACTGGTGCAATGTCATTTAGCCGCGCACTGCTCAAAGAAACCTTGCCATCATGCAGCCCATCAAACAGCGGGTGAAACCACGGCTCAATGCTTCGCGTGCCCGCAATCACCATCACTTGGTGTTCTGCTAATCGAGGCAGTATATTGGGCAAACTGTCCGCACCCGTATGTAAGCTCAGCGCCGCATCGCCCATGACTCGGCCAAAAATCAATGATTTCACTGCCGTGATTCGGCGGAGCTAACATGACAATACGCCCGATGCGCACTTCAGACTCCTGCGCCAACAACGCCCCCACCACAATCCCACCAAGTGAATGCGTGACGAAGTGAAATACGGGCTGATTGTGCTGAGCATGCCAAATACCCAGCTGCTTTTGCAGCCCAGCCACAATGGTTGCCATATCGTCGCTTCGTGAACGATAGCCGTACCGCACAACCCGAAAGCCAGAGCGCGTCAGAAACACATCCAAACGCCGCATTGACAGCGGCGTTCGTCCCAAACCATGGATCAAGACAACTGTTTCGGCCGTGGTTATTTCGGATAATTCTGCTCACGCAACCATTCACGCCCCTTGTCAATAGATGGGGGCTGCACCAAAATCACAGCAATCAAACCACCCAGAGGCCAAAAAACAGCCAATGCCACAGCAATGGCCAACAAACCGGCCACTCGAAGCCAAAACTCTTTGCCCAAACGAGTCCTTCTCTTTAAACATCTCTTTAAACAAACGTTTTTGCTCTGCTTTTTCCATGCCTTTTAACTCAGGCACACTGTCGACTGTCCAATAAATCATGCGACTCTCCTTTGGTTTTAAAATAATTTTTAAAATAATGATGCGGTTGACACCCAGCGACATTGCCAATCAGGTGGGCACACCTGTCGCCAATCATCCAATACTTGACGTTGCGCACCATCCATTGGCATCGCGAACACCGTCGCACCCGACCCGCTCATTCGCACAAAGCCATCGGGCATGGCAGCACTCAATACCTCGTATACATGAGCCACTGCTGGTGCAATCTCAAAAGTACTTTTCTCCAAGTCATTTGAAAAGACTTGATGATTCGGCAGCAAATCTGGCAGCTCGCTAAGCGAAACATCCAACGACGGCGTGAAGCCAAATCGCCTGAACCCAGAAAAGACCTGCGCCGTGGGCACATGCACATTCGGATTAACCAAAAACAACTCACGTGCAGGCAAATCAATCGGTGTGAGCACCTCACCAACACCTGTGGCAAATGCTGCATTAAAGTCACTGACAAAAAACGGCACATCCGCACCGAGTGTCAAACCGATTTTTTGTAACGTTTGATTGGCGAAATCCAAACCCCATAAGTCATTCAAAGCTGTCAAAACCGTGGCGGCATTGGAACTGCCACCGCCCAATCCCGCGCCCATGGGAATGTTTTTGGCTAAATGAATGCGTGCACCAAGCGAGTGACCTTTTGGTAACTCCGCACGATCACGCAGAGCCACCGCAGCGCGATACGCCAAATTCGCCGTCATTGCGACACCCGATAAGTCACCTGTGAGCGTAATCACACCATCATCGGTTGTCTGAATGGTCAACTCGTCACACCAGTCAATCCGCTGAAAAACCGTCTCCAGCGTGTGATAGCCATCGGCGCGACGCCCTGTGATGTGCAAAAACCAGTTGATTTTGGCTGGCGCTAAATAAGTGTGAGCTGCCATGATGCTCAATCGCTCGCATCCGAACGCTCATCAATGAACACAGTCATAGTCAATGGCGATGGGCGCTGACGCTCTGCAATGATTTTTTTCGGCTTTCCGTTGTCAAAGCGTGATGCAATGGCAATATCCCAGTCTCTGTCACCAATTCTGTCGGGCGCTGGTTGACCTGACCGCCCAATGGCTTGTTGAATCAAAGAAATGGGCAGCTCATAGCCGAGCGCGCGATAGAGCAATTCTTCGGGTGTTTTTTCGGTCAGCATGTCGCCATTGGCACTTTTGAGCACCGCTTCGTGGGGCGTGATGTGTAAGCTGGCCATCGCATTACCCAGCGGCGTGGCGAGAATAATATCGGTCGCGCGGCGGGTTTCTTGCCACTCGATTTTGCCCGTGGTGCTTTTGTCTTCGCCGTTGTCGATGTAGGTCACACCAAAACGGCCACCCATACTAAAGGTGACTTGATCGTTGATATTGTTGGCATCACGGACGGGTCGCACACTGGCACAGGCGGTGAGCAACAATGCAATAACAGCGATAATGGTACGTGTGAGTATGGTCATATTGTCAGTGCCGCTTTTATTGAATGGTTTTGGGGTCAATGTTCAGACGTTTTAATGTGTTTATTAGCATTGGGTTTTTCGACTCAATTTGACGGGCTTTTTGAAATGCAGCAATCGCCAAATCTTTTTGGTTTGCAACCCAAAGAATCTCGCCGCGATGCACTTGAACCTCCACTTGTTTGCTGTCTGCGACTTGGTTAATCCACTCCACCGCTTCATCAAGCCGATTTTGTCGATAAGCCACCCACGCTAGGCTATCAATGATGTGAGGTGCATCAGGATTGAGGTCATGCGCGTGTTCGATGTGGAGGCGCGCTTGCTCCAAGTCAATGCCTTTATCCGCCAAAAAATAACCCAAGGCATTCAGCGCTTCAGCATCTTTTGGCGAAACTTGGACCAGTCTCGTCAAAGCAGCGCGTGCTTCAGTCTGTTTCCCCAACTGATCCGCCACATCACCCATCATCAATAATGCCATCGGTTGATCAGGGTTGACCTTGAGGATGGTTTTGAGATTGTCATAAGCTGCGGGGTAATTGCCGTCTTTGTAGTTTTTTTGAACTTGTTCAAAGCTTTTGCCAACGCTGATGTCTCTACCGATTGGCGAATTCGGCGCAAGCGATTGCAGCAGCAATGCGGCCTGCATCGCCGCTTCGCGATCGCCCGCGAGCCGAGCCACATCAAGCGCGCGCTCAGCGTAGCGCGGATCTTTTGTCTTCATAGCCAACTGTCTATAACCACTGTACGCATCGGCAAGCAAACCACGGGACAGAGCGAAGTCCGAAATCAATTGACCAAACATAATATCGGCCGTGAGCTTTTGTTGGGGCAAGTTGTATTTTGGTTGAGGTGTTACTGTTTCTTGAGCGTGTGCCGCAGACATTAAACCGAATGCGGCCATGCAGATAAAGTGGGTGAGCGTTTTTTTCATGGGGGTTTTCTCTGGGTTGTGTCTTCTGAGTTATGATGTGCATTGTACTTAATTTATCTTTGTTATAGTCAAACACCATGCCTGAATTACCCGAAGTCGAAGTCTCGCGCCTTGGCATTGCGCCACATGTCGAGCAACACACCATGAGCCAATTCATCGTGCGCAATCCGAATCTGCGCTGGCCTGTCGATGCGCGTCTCACCCAATTACTCAAAAACGCACTCATCACCCACACCTCACGGCGTGGTAAGTATCTGATTTTGCATGTCAAATGTGTCAATGATGTGCGCGGCGTATTGATGATACACCTCGGCATGTCGGGCAGCCTGCGCATCGTCACTCACGATACAGCGGTACAAAAGCACGACCACATTGATTGGGTGTTTGCCAGTCATCGCTTGCGCTATCGCGACCCGCGTCGGTTTGGCTCGGTGCTGTGGCACGATGAAACTGAGGGTGATTATTTACTGCATCCCCGTTTGGCTACCTTGGGGATTGAGCCGTTTGATGAAGCGTTTGATGGTGGGTATTTTTATGAGCGAGCGGCTAAACGCTCGCAAGCCATTAAAGTTGTGTTGCTCGGCGGCGAAATTGTCGTTGGCGTGGGCAATATTTATGCTTCTGAAGTCCTATTTGACAGCAAAATCCACCCCGCCACACCCGCCAATCAACTCACGCGTCGTGAGTGCAACATCATCGCCAAGCACGTCAAGAAAGTCCTGTCCGCCGCCATCGCGCGTGGCGGCAGCACGCTCAAAGACTTCGTACACTCCGATGGTTCGAGCGGTTACTTTCAGCTTGAAGCCCACGTGTACGACCGAGCGAATTTGCCTTGCCTGATGTGCAAAACGCCTATTGAGCACATCATCCAAGCCCAACGCGCCACGTATTTCTGCCCCCATTGCCAACCAGAACGCCCCAACAAATGAGCCACACATTCGCGCAAAACATCATTCTTTGGCAACGTCAGCATGGCCGACACAGCTTACCGTGGCAAAAAACCACTGACGCTTACCATGTCTGGTTGTCCGAAATCATGCTGCAGCAAACCCAAGTCATCACCGTCATGGACTACTACGAGCGTTTTCTGAATCGCTTTCCCACTGTTCAAGACTTGGCACGTGCTGACACAGATGACGTCCTCGCACTTTGGGCGGGCTTGGGCTACTACAGCCGCGCCCGCAACCTGCATCATTGCGCTAAACAAGTTGTCAGCGATTTCGGCGGAACGTTTCCCCCAAATCCCGAACAACTCATCACCCTCAAGGGCATCGGCGCATCCACCGCTGCTGCCATCGCCGTATTTGCCTACGGCTACCCCGCTGCGATTTTGGATGGCAATGTCAAACGCATTCTCTGCCGTTATTTCGGCATCGACACACCACCATCTGCCTCCACCGACAAAACACTCTGGGCGCAAGCCCACGAACAGCTCATCACGGCAGTAGCAGCTCGTGACATCCAATTCGACCACGCCACGGCTCTGCGCGCCTACACTCAAGGCCTGATGGACTTAGGTGCAACTCTGTGCACCCGCAGTAAACCCGCTTGTGGCATCTGCCCCCTCGTCAATGACTGCATCGCGTACAGGGACAACCGCACAGCAGAACTCCCGCTACGCAAAACCGCCACAGCGGTCAGAGACGTGCACATCGACCTCTATATCTACCGCCACCACAACAACATTTGGTTAGAAAAACGCCCCAAAACAGGCATCTGGGCTAGCTTATACAGCTTCCCCGAACACCCCCTCGTGAGCACCGACACATCCACTCAAACATTAAACACCATCACTCATCGCCTCACACACAGGCAACTTTATTTAACGCCACACCTGACCGAGCTTGACGATGTGCAAGCACTCGCGCTCGAAGATATGGAATCGGTTAATGGCGGCTTATGGCTCACGAAAAGCAACCATGAGTCCATCGGTGTGCCAAAACCCGTGGCCACAGTGTTGAATTTATTGTCTGAATAAGCTCTATTGTTGATTGGCGAAGATGCCCATGCCGTTTTGTTTACGGATGGTCTTTTGTTTGTTTTTGGCGAAGTCTTTGAGGCCGCCGTCGCCATCGAGAATCTTCCAAAATTCGTCCATGACGTAGATGAAGCGGCGACCGTCGATGAGGCTGTCCATGCGGCGGATGAAGTAGTTGATGACGGGCGTGCGCACTTCGGGGTTGTCGATGACTTCGGTGTAGTCACAACAAGCCAAAACGCTGGGAGCGGCGAAGCCGCAGCGTGACGCGCCGTTACGGCGTAGGCTAACTTAGCGTAGCTAAGTTAAGTGTAGCGAAGCAGGACGGCCGTAGCCAAACCACCCTCGCAAACCTCCTCACGGGGGTTGACTTAACCTTTGCCGCCAACAGCGGCAACGATTGATGTATGAGAATTGGTTGTAAACTAAGCGACAAAGCCGCTGGTCACATCACGGCACGCGAAACGAGCCGTCTGTGGCGTCAGCGGTGGGCAACGCCCACCATCAAACGCATAAAATCTATTTATCTATAGGAGATTGCGGACGCGAACAAGTCGCTAAGCCCGCAATGACGCTTTATTTATATTCTTTTTAAGCACCACTATATTAGTAGCACACTAATAAACACCAAACTCCTGAACCCTGTGAGGCGGCCACCAATGCAGCCGCCCCCAGTAGAACACCAAGGAGCTTTATGGGGTGTAAGATTGTTAAAGTCCAAAGCAGCCGCTCAGTCTCATGACCAAATGCCGCCTCACCACAGCAAAGCTCACATCCAATGCCAAAGCATTATTCATCTTAGTTAAAAATAGCAGCACAACCATGCCGCTTCCTACAAAAGACACCGCTAAATGCTGCGATGTCCCATGCCAATTACAACAACATTCTTTAAAACACGACAAAACACATCAACTCACATTCAAATAGAATTATATATACTCAAGCAACTTTTAACCCATCTTCGGACCACTTCTATTGAGATTCTGCGTCTGAGTCGGGTTGTCCTGCTGCTGACTTTGCTGCAAATCAAGTCAAGTGCCGCCAACTGCGCAAAGCTCTCCTGCTGTGGCGTCCGTGCTGCTTGAATCGCATCAATACTGGCCGCCTTCCACTCAAAGCCATTTTTACCAAATTACCGAAGAGGTAGTCAAAGCAGCCGTCTCGCCCGTTCAAGAAGCATTGCGCAACCCAAACAAAACTCAAACCAAGTAGTCTTAGTAATAGGGTATTGATTCAGCAAGGCTGTGACGTTTCACTTCGCGCGGAACGCCCAATACCCCAATGAATACCATCTAACCACCCGTTTCAATCAGCATTTGCGCTATAATCCTTGGAATTTTTGACCCATTACACCAAGGCTTTCCTATGTCTCTCACCATTGATGACGTGCGCAAAGTAGCTCGACTCTCCATGTTGAAGTTGGCTCCAGAGCAAGAAGCACAAACACTTTCCCATTTAAGCAATATTTTTTCATTGATCGATCAGATGCAATCTGTCGATACATCAGGTGTCACACCGTTAAATCACCCCATTTCTCTGGTACAAGAGGCGAACCAACGCCTGCGTGCCGATGAGGTCACCGAGGTGAATCAGCGAGAGTCGAATATGGCGAACGCGCCACAAAAAGATGCTGGCCTGTTTTTGGTACCTAAAGTGATTGAATAATCACCCACATCTGACCCGTCTATTCAATCCGCTATTATTTTTATGAGATAGCTCATGCTACATACCTTATCCATTTCCGAAATGCGCGCTCAGCTTGATGAGAAAAAAACCTCAGCGGTTGAAGTCGCCCAACACTTCCTGACGCGCATTGAAGCGCAACGCGACTTGAATGCCTTTATTTCCGTAGACAGTGAAGCGACGCTGGCGCAGGCCAAAATCGCCGATGCAACTATTGCAGCTGGACAGTCTCAATTGTTGACAGGAATTCCCTTGGCACACAAAGACGTGTTTGTCACACGAGATTTTGTCACGACGGCTGGTTCAAAAATCTTGGCACAGTACAAAAGTCCATTTGACGCCACAGCCATCGATCGATTATCAAGCGCAGGTGCGGTGTGCATGGGCAAGACAAACATGGATGAATTCGCCATGGGCTCGTCCAACGAAAACTCATTCTATGGCAAAGTCAAAAACCCATGGGACGTGACGCGCGTACCAGGTGGTTCGTCAGGTGGTTCCGCGGTGGCAGTGGCGGCGGGCTTGTCACTGGGTGCAACTGGAACAGACACAGGTGGTTCGATTCGCCAACCCGCTTCATTCACGGGCATCACAGGCATTAAGCCGACGTATGGCCGCGTGTCGCGCTATGGCATGATTGCTTATGCGTCATCGTTGGATCAAGGCGGGCCGTTTGCGCGCTCTGCAGCGGATTGTGCGCTGTTGCTCACGGCGATGGCGGGTTTTGATGAGAAGGACTCGACGTCTATCGAACGCGCTGATGAGGATTATGCACGCTTACTCAACCAACCTTTTTCAAGCAACGCAACCGAATCTCAGCCGCTCAAAGGTTTAAAAATCGGTGTGCCACGCGAGTTTTATGGAGCAGGCTTAGACGAAGAAGTCAAAGCAGCCACACAAGCGGCGATTGCCCAATACGAAACACTCGGCGCAACGGTGGTTGAAGTCAGCTTACCAAAAACTGAGCTATCTATCCCCACTTACTACGTAATTGCACCCGCAGAGGCGTCCAGCAACTTGTCACGCTTTGATGGTGTGCGTTATGGCCATCGCGCCAGAAAATACAGCGACCTCGAAGACATGTACCGAAAAACCCGCACAGAGGGCTTTGGCTGGGAAGTGCAACGACGCATCCTCGTCGGGACTTATGTGTTGTCTCACGGTTACTACGACGCTTATTATTTGCAAGCGCAACGTCTGCGCCGCATGATTGCAGAGGACTATCAAAACGCACTGAGCCAATGCGATGTGATTATGGGACCTGTTGCTCCCACGCCTGCATGGCGCATAGGCGAAAAATCTGCCGACCCCGTTCAGATGTATTTGGCCGACATTTACACCTTATCACTGAATCTGGCTGGTTTACCGGGCATGAGCATCCCTTGCGGTTTTTCCGCTTGCGGACTGCCGATTGGATTGCAAATCATCGGTAATTACTTTGATGAAGCGCGTTTGTTGCAAATAGCACACATTTATCAAAACACGACTAACTGGCACACAAAACAAGCCACTAACCATAAGGAATAAATCAACATGAAAAAAATACTGCCATTAATACTGGTGCTTTTGTTATCCGCCTGTCAAAACACCGAAATAATCAATTCAGACAATAGGGCAAAGCCGAAAAAGCCACCTAAAAGCAGCGAGCCTGTCACGATTGAAGGACGTTGTGCACAGCGTACAATCGATGGCTATCGAGACGATATCAAAATTTCCGTCAAAGACAATGTGGTTAACTCTCTTGACTGGAAAATCGTACCAAAATCGGGCGCATGTCGCTTTGAGCTAAAAAACTTTACACAAGTGGCCACCAGCCCCACAGCCAAGTTAGAGCATAAAAAAGACAAAAAATGCAATATCTATGTTTGGCAAGACGATCGCCACATTACTGTCGCCACATATAATTGCAAAAAACTCTGCAAACAGAATGATCGCCTTTTACCTGTTTTACTTGAGCATGACACAGGAGCATGTAAACCAGCAGGCAATGATAATCCTCAAAACACCGCAAAAAAAGGTTAATAATAACCATGAGCTGGGAAGTCATTATCGGGTTAGAAACCCACGCACAACTGTCTACACAGTCTAAAATTTTTTCAGGCTCGTCCACTACCTATGGTGCCGAAGCCAATACACAAGCCGCGGCCATTGATTTGGCTCTTCCTGGTGTATTGCCTGTGCTCAATCGTACGGCGGTCGAAAAAGCCATTGCCTTTGGTTTAGCGATCGGCGCAGACGTTGCACCAGTCAGTGTATTTGACCGAAAAAACTACTTTTACCCTGATTTACCAAAAGGCTATCAAATCAGTCAACTGCACCTGCCCGTGGTTTCAGGCGGCACGCTGAGCATTATGGTGGATGACAAAACGCCCTATCGAAAAACCGTGCAGCTCACCCGCGCGCACCTCGAAGAAGATGCGGGCAAATCGAACCATGAATTATTCGACAACGAAAGTGGCATTGACCTGAACCGCGCAGGAACGCCATTATTAGAAATCGTCACCGAACCCGTGATGTACAGCGCGAAAGAAGCGGTGGCGTACGCCAAAGCACTGCACGCACTCGTCGTCTGGCTCGGTGTGTGCGATGGCAATATGCAAGAAGGCTCGTTCCGCTGCGATGCCAACGTCTCTGTACGACGCGTTGGCGAAACCAAACTGGGTACGCGACGCGAGATCAAGAATTTAAACTCATTTAAATTCCTCGAAGACGCGATTAACTACGAAATCTCTGAGCAAATCCGCATCCTCGAAGACGGCGGCAGCATTGTCCAAGCCACTGTGCTATTTGACCCAAACAGCGGCCAAACCCGCGTGATGCGTACGAAAGAAGACGCGCACGACTACCGCTATTTCCCTGATCCTGACTTGCTGCCACTCGTCATCAGTGACGAATGGCGCGAGCGCGTCCGCGCCGCAATGCCAGAGTTGCCCGCTGCATTGCAACAGCGACTGGTCAGTCAATATGGCTTATCAGAATACGATGCAGAACAAATGACACAGAGCAAAGCACACGCCGAGTATTTTGAATCCGCCGTTGCCGCCATGAGCCAGCCTGACGCCAAACTCGTGGCCAACTGGATGATGGGCGACTTAGCCGCAGCCCTCAACCGCGATGAGTTTGAGCTGACGCATTCACCTGTGAGTGCGAGCCGTTTGGCACAGCTCATCGCCCGCGTGCAAGACAGCACACTGTCTAATAAATTAGCCAAAGAAGTCTTTGCAGCGATTTGGATGGGCGAGCAAGCCGATGCCAACGATGGACAAGTCGATGCCATCATTGAAGCGCGCGGTTTAAAGCAAGTATCCGACAGCGGCGCGATTGAAGCCATCGTTCTCGAAGTCATGATGGCTAATGCCACCATCGTCGACGAATACCGTGCAGGCAAAGAAAAAAGCTTCGGCTTCCTCGTCGGTCAAATCATGAAAGCCTCAAAGGGCAAAGCCAACCCAGCCCAAGTAAACGAAATCCTGCTCTCCAAGCTCAAAGGTTAAGTGTAGTAACATTTTCAGGAGTGCGGCCATGAGTACAGCAGATGAGCGTGGCGCTTGTGATTTTGAAAGAACGCACCAACTGGGCGGGCTGGCAGTCTATTTGTTTGGGGTTGACTGGCGCATCGAGGACGTTTTTTTAACCACGGGGACTGTGGTGTTTGGGCTTGCGTTACTGCCCTTTGAAGCGGGCAGCGTATTGGCCATCGGCGGGTGATGTGTTGCAGGCGTCGGTGATACTGCTGTTGCTCGGTGGCTTCGCTTATGTGTCTTATTTGGCGTATCAATTTGATATGACACACTTATCGACGCATCAAGCCGTGCTAATTCTGTCATGCGAGCTGGTCATTGCGGCCGTGTCAAGCTGGCTATTGGCGGGGGAGGTGATGAGTGCGCGTGCTTGGGCTGGTGGCTCCTCATCATCTGCGCTGGGTTGGTTTCTAACTTTTTTCAAGACTGAGCGATGCCGATATTTAATCAATAAGCTTGCCAAATAAAAATGGTAGTGGTGTTTTTTTTACGTTTACTATGTATGAGTTTTCTTGACGTTCAATCAAGACTATAGAATCATCTCTAACTACTATATTTTTGCTTGGCTCAGAAATTGCTTGAGCGGCATCTGTTATCCCTAATGCGGACGCTAGGAACGTGCCACTAAATAAAGCTACATTCAACATCATTGCTAATCTCTTTTTTCCGCAATAAATTATGATAAAAATATCACAAAAGTAAGGCAAAGAAAATGCAAAACCTATGATGATGAAATTCCACTCTGTCGAATAGCCATTTTGAAATAGAATAATTGTGGTAATCCAAATGCCAAAATTTAATAAAAAAAATACTCTTGCAAGCGGAATATAATTTAACAAAAATGAATCTCCACCTGCCGAACCTTTTGCTCGATTACCTTGAGGTTTTCGATTAATTTCGTCAAACCGTTCAGTAATGGATTTATTTAAATATACTTCCTTTGAAAAAAACACCTTCAGACTTGATAAAAGCATGGCAATCCAAGCAGTAAATAGCGCAATAATTGCCATTATTGTTGGGAAGATAAGCCCATGAAAAAAGCCTGAATAAATAAATTGCTTCCAACCAAGCAAATAAACCCCATCCGCCCCAAGCGTAATAAAAAAGGATAGCTCATATACAATTCCAAAAATATATAGCGCCATGATGGTATATAAGCCCAACAGAGTCATTTGTAATTTATTTACTTTATTTTCCATGCTTTTCAGTTTTTCCTATTGAGTGATTTGAACACCACCTACCCTGATCTCTGTATCCTAAAGTAGACAAAAAATCAAAAATCAAAGGGGTCAGACTCTATTGATTCTGACTGTCTTCAAAAACAAATTGTAAGCCCATATATAAAAACTCGCAGAAACTTAAAAACAATCTTTCTACTCTTTACGGATACGGTAGGGCAGAGTCTTGCTTATAAATTGTGCAAGGCCTCACTGTCAACAAAAGCGGTGAAAACTATTCAATTAAGCACTGCTACTTGCCCACATCGACCCACTCAAGTTCCACGTTGCTCGTAAAACTCGCACAGATAAATCATGATTAATCTGCTTGGCCGCCCACGCAGTGGCGTCGATGGCGTTTTTGATACCTTGCACCGTGATGGGCTGCTGCGGGGATGGTGTCGGCTTGTCCATACGGCAGGCTGAGGGTGGGGGTGGCAGTCATGCGCTGCAGGGCTTGGCGCGTTGGGCTGTGGCTTCTGATGCGTAGGTGTGGGGCAGCTGTAGACATTTTCTTTTCTGCGCACTGCGGCTTTTATGGCCATTATATTGAAGGAAAAGCCATCATTCTTCAAAGACATACAATTTCTACTCATCAGCCCACTGTGGTTGTTACACCAGACTTATCGACAAAAGGGCTGGCAAATTTAATGGCTAATTGCCACAGAATCAAAACCATGACAAGTCACTTCCAATAAAAAACCGCAACCTGTAAAGGTTGCGGTTTTTATCACATGCACCACTATTAGTTACGAGTTTCAATCAACTGCAACGGCTCATCAGCAATCATTGCGCGCGGTTTGCGCTCTCTCGGTGGGTGATTGCGCGCAGGCGGGGTAACGCTGACAGGGGTGACCGCTGTACTGTCCGTTTGCACAAGCTCCAAACCTGCTTGCGTCAATAACGCATCGAACGACACGACAGGCGCAGCCGATGGTACGACTTCCGATACCGAATCAACAACCCCTTGCACAGGCAAAGTGGCTGCAGGTTCAACAGGTGTCGGTGTCTGAATCACTTCAACCACCGATGTGGCAACAACAGCCTCAGAAACAGCCTCATCCTGAATCAACGCCGCAAAAGTCTCGGCTGTATCAACAGGCAACTCAGACACAGGGGCAATATAAACACTGGAAGTCACGGGTGCAGCAACCTCAATGGTGATGGGGGTATGATCCACCGTCAAGTCATCATCACGCATGAGCTGCGACACCGTACTGGCAGCGGCACTCATTTCTGGATTGGTTGTACCTACCGCTTCACGCTGTTCACGACGCTCACGACGTTCACGGCGATCGCGACCACCACGCGAGCGACGCTCGCGACGCTCACGCGCAGGTTCACTTTCGTTTGCTTGCTCGGTAGGATCGGCGTTTTCATTGATGGCCGGTGCGCTGACCACCACAGGTGTTGGTATTGGTGTTGATGCTGTATTCACAGCCACAGACTCAACCACAGTATCTGCAACGACAGCCGCCGTCGCAACACTTGTTAATTCAGTGTTATCACCCGTTTCCTTGCGCTCATTGCGGTTGCGATTGCCTCGTTCACGGCGATTATTGTTACTTTCGCTGCGCTCAGTCCGTGGCTGCTCCGATTTGGTTTCGCTGGTGACATCGGCACTGACCACTTCTCTGCGCTCTGTTTTGTCATTGCGATTGCGGTTGTTTCGTTCACGACGGTTGTTACCCTCAGCGCGTTCTGTACGTGTTTCATTTAGGGCTTGAGCCGCTGGTGCGTCCTCGTCTTTTCGCTCCACTTTATCATTGCGATTGCGACGACGCTCGTTCGGACGGTTGCCTCCACGGGTTTCTGAACGCGAACGGTTGTTGTGTGCATTGCGACCATTGCTGTTACGGGCAGGTTTTTTGGGCTTTTCAACAACGACAACAGGCTCTGACTCACCAACAAACCATGCTTTGAGGCGCGCAAAAAAGCCTTTTTTCACAACTGGTGCGACAACCGCCTGTTTCTCAATCGGCATTGGTGCAGGTGTGTCAGGAACAATGCCCTTGACCACAGGTTCTTGACGATTAGCGATTTCTTTTTTAGCGTACTCCACATCATCTGATGGTTTTTCAACTTGCTCATAGCTGGCTTGCTCTGAGTCCAAACGCTCGTCATCTTGGCGCAAGCGATCAATTTTATAGTGCGGTGTTTCGATGTGACGGTTTGGAATCAAGACAATTTTGGTTTTTGTGCGGTGCTCAAGATGATGAACCTCTGCACGCTTTTCATTGAGTAAGTACGAAGACACCTCAACAGGCACTTGCACGCGCAGCTCAGCTGTTTGCTCTTTCATCGCCTCTTCTTGCACAATGCGCAAAATATGCAATGCAGAGGACTCGATGTCACGAATCACGCCTGTGCCATTACAACGTGGGCAAGTCGTGTGTGAGCCTTCAGACAGCGACGGACGTAGACGTTGACGTGACAATTCCATCAAACCAAAACGCGAAATTTTACCCATTTGCACGCGAGCACGGTCATAGTGCAGCGCATCTTTGAGGCGAGATTCAACTTCTTTTTGGTTTTTCGATGACTCCATATCAATGAAGTCAATGACCACCAAGCCTCCCAAGTCACGCAAACGCAATTGGCGAGCGACCTCTTCGGCGGCTTCGCAATTGGTACGAAAAGCGGTGTCTTCAATATCAGAACCGCGTGTTGAGCGCGCACTGTTGACGTCCACAGACACGAGGGCTTCGGTGTGATCAATCACAATCGCGCCACCCGAAGGCAAAGGTACAGTACGCGAATACGCCGTTTCAATCTGGTGCTCGATTTGGAAACGTGAGTACAGCGGAATATCGTCCGTGTAATGCTTGATGCGGTTGGCCATGTGCGGCATGACGTGCGTCATGAAACCACGTGCGTTTTCAGCCACTGTCGCGTTGTCGACCAAAATTTCACCGATGTCTGGCGAGAAGTAGTCGCGAATCGCGCGGATTTCGAGGTTGGATTCTTCGATGATGAGCTGTGGTGCTGGGTTGACTTTATTGGCTTCGTCAATCGCCGTCCACAAACGCAACAAATAATCCATATCGTGCTGCAGTTCTTCAACAGAACGGCCAATACCCGCCGTGCGCGCAATGATGCTCATACCTTGCGGAATATTGAGCTCAGACATGGCTTCACGCAACTCTTGACGCTCTTCGCCTTCGATGCGGCGAGATACGCCACCACCGCGCGGGTTATTTGGCATGAGTACCAAATAACGACCTGCGAGCGACACAAAGGTCGTGAGTGCGGCGCCTTTGTTGCCGCGCTCTTCTTTTTCGACCTGAATCAGCAGTTCTTGACCTTCGGTGATGGCGTCTTTAATACTCGCACCACGTGGATCGACGCCTGCTTTGAAAAAGCTGCGTTCGATTTCTTTGAATGGTAAAAAGCCATGACGCTCCTCACCGTAATTGACAAAACACGCTTCAAGCGATGGCTCGATGCGGGTGACAACACCTTTATAAATATTGCCTTTGCGTTGTTCGCGACCTGAGGTCTCGATGTCGATATCAATGAGCTTTTGCCCATCAACGATCGCCACGCGCAACTCTTCTGCGTGCGTGGCGTTAATTAACATACGTTTCATGATGTATTTCCCTCAATGGATTGAAATGGTCAATCCATGATTAATCGGTAGCTGTGGCAGCTACCCGCCATGCCCTGAACGCAACGCGTGAGGAAAAAAGAAGATGACGTTTTCGCAAAACGTTAAAAAATGACAGCAAATCAATTGAACACAATTAGGTTCGGCGCGTGTGTACACGGGCATAATGCGGCCTCGCGTGTATCACGACACAACCGACCACATCACTCAAAAACCGCTTTGGTTTGACATCAGGTGTTTTGTTCTCAATTATCACCTGTTGCGCATCATGGAGAGTTTGAATCGAGCTTTTGTCTTGGCTCGGCTCACACTCGGCGCGGACTCACACCGCGCTGGCCAGATGCTGCGAGATTCGCTGGGCATCTAACCCTAATTCTTCAAAACTTCCTATCAACCATCACGTCCACAACCACCTCCCCACAGCACCGTTCGCGCATGCGAGCCAAGTGTTTGCTTGGACACCCGTTTTTTGTCATTTGACCCCACGACTTGAGCGTCAAAATCAACAGGGAAAATCGGTTAAACCTGTACAATGCTGCTTTATTCGCCACCTTCATAAATACCGCACGAATCGCCCACTGGCGTTAGACTCTTACATAAAAGCCGCTTTTGCGGTTTTGGTGACCACAGCCCTGAAATTATAACAAAATGAATGACTTACGCAAGACATTTCAACAAAATCATGCCAATAAGGCACAAAACGCACCAGAAGTAAGCGTTCGCTCACACATTGTCACGGACGACGAGGCAGGTCAGCGCATTGATAACTTTCTGTTGCGTGTGTGCAAGGGCGTGCCCAAAACATGGGTTTACCGCGTCATCCGCAAAGGTGAGGTTCGTGTGAACAAAGGTCGCATTGACGCGGATTACAAGCTTCAAGCAGGCGATACCATCCGCATTCCGCCCGTACGCATCGCCGAAAAACCAAGCAACTCCGTACCCAACAGCCGTGCCATGCCACTGCCCATCGTCTATGAGGATGAGCATTTACTGATCATTGACAAACCGGCAGGTTTGGCTGTCCATGGCGGCTCAGGTGTCTCTTTTGGTGTGATTGAACAATTGCGCGCGGCCTATCCCCATCAAAAATTCCTCGAACTCGTTCATCGCCTTGACCGCGAAACCTCAGGTTTGCTCATTTTGGCCAAAAAACGCAGCGCCTTGGTCAATCTCCACGAACAAATCCGACTCGGACAAATGGACAAACGCTACTACGCCATTCTCATCGGCGAGTTGACCGCCAAAGAGACCCACGTCAAAGCACCACTCTATAAATACGTCACAACCACTGGTGAGCGACGCGTCCAAATCGACGAGAACGGTCAATCCGCTCACAGTCGATTCACCATAGACAAACCGCTCAATGGGTACACTGCCGTGCGCGTCAAAATTTACACCGGACGCACCCACCAAATCCGTGTGCACAGCCTGCATCTGCATCACCCCATCGTCGGCGATGAAAAATATGGCGATTTCAATCTCAACAAGCAACTGGCTCGTGCCAAGCACGGCCGCATGTTTTTGCATGCCCATGAGCTAAAAATCAAACACCCCGCCACAGGCGAGGTGTTGAGTGTGACGAGTGATTTACCCGTCGAATTTGTGCGATTTATGCAAGCGCACGCCGCTCATTAGCAGCGCAGTCAGCTTACTTTCTGTGAACGTCGTGGGTCACAACCATGTCCTCTTCACTGGGCTTTTCAAACCATGCCGGATGTGCGAGCGTTCGCTCGATGTCCTTTAAACCACTACTCCAGTGCTCATTCATGGTCAATGTTGAGAACTCATAATCTTTGTAGTGCCCTTCATAGCCTTTGTCTTGATAGATGAGGTGCATGATGTTGACACGCGCATCATCGGCAGCCAACGCAGCGGCTTGAGCCGTGATGGCGTCACGTTGCTTGGTAGGTATTTTTTCCAAAAGGCTTTTCAGCAGATGGCGATGACGCGCACGAACCGCAAGCTGGTCTGTGACCATGCGGGTACGTGAGGAGTAAACAATGTCTTTGGTGCGCTCATCGATGTCGAAAAAATTAGTGGGTAGCTGACCATGGGCACACCACAAATCCACTTGAAAGATCAATGTATCCTTATGCGAGAGATGGTCAACAATGTGCGCCAATGGCGTATTAGAGACCAATCCACCGTCCCAATAATACTCACCATCAATCATGACAGCTGGGAATCCAGGTGGTAAAGCACCGCTGGCCATAAAGTGTTCAGGTGTGAGCGTGGTGTCAGTGTTGTCAAAATAAGTGAGGTTACCCGTGCGCACATTCACCGCGCCGACCGACACACGGATATCGCCTTGGTTAATGCGGTCAAAGTCAGCGTATTTGAGCAAAGTGACACGCAACTCATCAGTGCGATAGTGACTCACCTCATCGGGTGTGTACTTTTTACCAAAAATAGGCAGCGGAAAGCGCGGACGAAAAAAGCCACGCTGCCCCTCAAGCAAAGTGCGCGTGGCTTCAAAACTATTCACACCATAGCGCGCCTTGTCACCCAACATCGATAACCATGGTGCAAACAACCCAAGTGTCGGACTGTAGTTGGGCGAACAGATTTCTTGCCAAAAGGCACGCAAGGCGCTAAATCTCTGCTCAGGTGGATTGCCCGCGATGATGGCCGTATTGAACGCGCCAATCGAAATCCCCGCTACCCAATTTGGCTCAATACCTGCCTTAATCAGGCCCTCTACCACACCCGCCTGATATGCACCGAGTGCACCGCCGCCCTGAAGCACCAAGGCCACTTGCTCGTACCCGTGCACCAGTGATTTTTTCATGACGATGGCCCAGCCCACAAACCGATGCGCAACGCCGTCACAAAAGCGGTGTATTGTTCGGGCGTGACAACAGGTTTTGGTGGCTGCGCCGCTTGTTCTGGCGTGATGGCCCACACAGGATGAGGGAAATTAACATCATTGGTAAAGCGTGGGATGACATGCCAATGCAAATGCGGCGTCATGTTGCCCAAACTAGCAAGGTTGACTTTGGTCGGATTGAGCACTTGGCGCATGACTTCCTCAACCAAGTACACCGTTTCCATTAAAAGATGGCGCTGATCAGCAGATAAATCAGTCATCTCCGACACATGCTCATTCCAAACCACTCGAACGAATCCAACAAAATGAGGGTCCGCAACCATAATGACGCGCAACTCATCATTTTGCCAAATGAGCTCACCACCACTGTCTTGGCACAACGGGCAGTCAGGCGACTGGGCATAAATAGGCAACATGGTGGTATCCTTGTATCAACGAACGTCAACAGCCAATCACTGTGTAATCATCGTGCCCACACCCGTATCGGTGAGCATTTCGAGCAACATACAGTGCGGCACACGTCCATCGATGATGTGCACCGCATTCACGCCACTTTTGGCTGCATCAAGTGCAGAAGCGATTTTGGGCAGCATACCACCTGAGAGCGTGCCATCGGCGATTAAATCATCAATTTGCGCATTATTTAATTCACTCATCAGCTCGCCATCTTTGTTCAGAACGCCTTTGATGTTGGTGAGCATGACGAGTTTTTCGGCATTGAGCACACGAGCGAGCTCGCCTGCGACGACATCCGCATTGATATTGTAAGCATGGTTGTGCTCATCAAAGCCAATCGGTGAAACCACAGGGATAAACCCGCCTTTGAGCAACGCCGTCACCGCCGAAGGGTCAATGTGCGTCACATCGCCCACCTGACCAATGTCATGCTGCACACTCGCATCATGCGTATCCTGTAGCATTAATTTTTTCACGCGAATCATATTAGCATCGCGCCCCGACAATCCGACCGCCGAGCCACCCGCGTGGTTAATCAAGCCGACGATTTGCCCCTGAACTTGACCACCGAGCACGGCTTCGACCACGACCATGGTTTCTTTGTCGGTCACTCGCATGCCTTGGACAAACTCGCCTTTTTTACCCATACGGCTCAAAGCATTCTCAATCTGCGGGCCGCCGCCATGTACAACAATCACTTGCAAACCAACCAACTTGAGCAACACGACATCTCGTGCAAAGCATTGCTGTAGATATTCATCCGTCATCGCATTGCCGCCATATTTGACGACAATCGTTTTGCCCTGCAAGCGTCGAATGTGCGGCAGGGCTTCGGCGAGGATACCCGCTTTGAGATTCGGCGAAATCGTCGCAATTTGCTCATACAGTTCTTTGACGTCGGTATTAACGAACATGGCGAATTTCTTTCAAACGTAAAAAGTGATAATACATTCCCAAACAGAGAATCTCGGCAATCAGTGCAGACCACAAAAACCAGCCGTTCAACCCCATCAACCAGTAAACCGAGCACTCGTCCAGAAGCCAAACCTACCATAAAAGCAGCCTCTAAAGTCAAGCCACTGCGCCAGTGCATTTCACGGCGCGCCGCAAGAATCAGCAAAACACCAATGCTAATGTACAAGCCCATGAACGCACGTAACGCGTGCAACTCAGGCGGCACCACCACTCAGCCAAGCAACGCAGGCCACACAGCCTGTGGTGCAACGCCATAAAGCAGCCCAATCAGGATGATGGTTACGCCGGAGGTTCTGAGAAATAGAGGAATAGTGAACGTCATTCGACCTCAACCTATTTTTTGGTGGAAGGTTTTTTAGCGACGGTCTTTTGGGCCACGGTCTTTTTCACTGGGACGTCATCTGCAACATCTGTCTTAGCGGTTTTTCTCGACTTGGTCGCTGGCTCAGCTTTCGGTGCTTTGGCTTCAAATTCAAAACCTGTTTTGCCGTTGTTGTTCACCAAATACGCTTTAAACATACGTCCTGTACGCGCGGATTTAAAACTCGTGAGTAAGTCCGTGCGACCTGTGGTAAGCAGCTTGGCCATTTGTTCAGGCGACACCTCTTGCTGCAAAATCACTTTGCCGGAACGAAAATCACAGTTTTTGGTCAAGCCCGTCGCATTTTCACAAATGTAAGAAACGCCGTTGTCATAAACTTTACCACCGCATTTGATGCATAGGCCAATCGGCGTCTGCCCCGTGAAATCGACTTCTTCGTCGTCATCGTTCGATTGACCGAAATCAAACTCCATTTTGTAACGAGCGGGCGATTCTTTGTCCTCAACAATGCGTAAAATCGCGGCGAACGGCAAACCACGTTTGCTTCTAAATCCAGTGAGCAGTGGTGTTTCGCGGGTTTTGAGCAAATCTTCGACTTCGGGCAACTCAAACGTGCGACCGCCAGGGGTTTTGCTGATCGAGAACTCACACTTTGCACAAGCAAAACGGCGGTAGTTTTCCTTCATCACACTGCCACAGTTCGGGCATGGTGTTTTGAGTGTCGCATAATCACCAGGGATAGTGTCGGCATTGTATTCCTTGGCACGTTTGACGATGATTTGTGTCATTTGCGCAATGTCACGCATGAACGCATCGCGTTTTAGCTCGCCACGCTCCATTTGAGCCAGTTTGGTTTCCCAGTGCCCAGTGAGTTCGGGAGACGTCAATTCCTCGACACCCAAACCGCGCAATAAAGTCAACAGCTGGAACGCCTTGGCCGTGGGAATCAACTCGCGACCTTCACGCACGATGTATTTCTCACCCAGTAAGCCCTCAATAATCGTCGCACGCGTCGCGGGCGTACCAAGACCTTTACCACTCATGGCTTCTTTGAGCTCATCATCGAGCAACTTACCCGCACCCTCCATCGCCGAGAGCAACGTGGCTTCAGAATAACGCGCAGGCGGGCGCGTCGCCAAGCACACAGGATCGACATGATCTGTTTTAACCTTTTCATCCTCAGCAACAGCCACCAAGGTGTCATCATCTTTTGACTCATCACGACCATAGATGGCAAGCCACGACGGATTGGTCAACACGCGACCTTCGGTTTTGAAATGATGGCCTTTGACTGTGGTCACACGCGTGGTGACGAGAAACTCTGCAGGCGGGTAAAACACGGACAAAAATCGTTTGACCACAAGATCGTAGAGTTTTTGCTCAGGTTCAGATAGATTTTTTGGCTTCTCTAACGTCGGGATAATCGCAAAGTGATCAGAGATTTTAGAATTGTCAAAAATTCGCTTGTTCGGTTTGACCCAGCCATTTTTTTCAATCGGCTGGACATGGCGTGTGTAGTTGTTTTGTTCTTTGAGCTGCGTCAATGTTTGTTTGACTGTATTAATATAGTCTTCGGGCAGCGCACGCGCATCGGTACGTGGGTAAGTCAGCACTTTGTGCTTTTCATACAGCGCTTGTGCCAAGCCAAGCGTGTTTTTCGCACTGAACCCAAAGCGGGCATTCGCCTCACGCTGCAAACTGGTCAAATCAAATAAGGCAGGCGACATTTGGGTTGCGGGCTTTGTTTCCTCAGTGACAACACCACTTTGACCTTCGCAGGCGATGACCACAGTGTCGGCAGAAATCTTGCTCCACAGACGGTTGTCTTTGCGCTCAGGGTCTTCCGCGTTTTCTTTCGCATCTTTTTTAAACTTCGGGTCGAACCAGCGGCCTTTGTACACGCCTTGTGCGCAAACGAATTCGGCATGCACTTCCCAGTAATCACGAGACTTAAAAGCGCGAATCGCTTCCTCTCGCTCCACCACGACCGTCAGTGTCGGCGTCTGCACACGCCCGACCGTGGTCAAAAAGAACCCACCGTCTTTCGAATTAAACGCCGTCATCGCACGCGTGCCATTAATCCCCACCAGCCAATCAGCCTCCGAGCGCGAACGCGCCGCATCGGCAAGGTTAAGCATCTGCTCATCCGTTCGCAAATGAGCCAAGCCATCTCGAATCGCCGTGGGCGTCATACTCTGCAACCACAGCCGTGTTGAAGGTTGTTTCGCTTTCGTGTACTGCATGATGTAACGGAAAATCAGTTCACCCTCGCGCCCCGCGTCACAGGCATTGATGATGCTTGACACATCTTTGCGTTTGAGTAGTTTTGTTAAGGTTTTGAGTTTCGACTCTGATTTGGCAATCGGGCGCAAATCAAAATGCGGCGGAATATGCGGCAAATGGGTGAAGCTCCATTTACCCCGCTTAATGTCATACTCCTCTGGCACCACCAATTCCAACAAATGACCGACCGCCGCCGCAACCACATACTCGTCGTTTTCATGGAAATCGTCTTTTTTGGTACAGCCACCAATCGCTTTGGCGATGTCATTCGCTACCGAGGGTTTCTCAGCAATGATGAGGATTTTGCTCATTTTTAACCTATTATAGTGTGTGTATATGCGACAACCAATCTACAGATGTTTTTCTGTCCCCGAAATTTCGGCTCATGATACGCGCAAGATTGCGCTGTTTGCAAGCCTTGTGTCGTTTTTGTTATTTTTTTGTTTGCAACAGACATAAAAAAATCCCAGTCTGAACGACTGGGATTTTTCGCTATGGCGTGTTAATACTACCAATAAATTGTTACATGTGTGTATGAAGCGCACACAAACCCAATACAAGCAAATAAAACCAGTCCTCCCCAAACAACGCGGCAACGTAAGTTTAAGCAACCTGCAAGTGCTCAATGCTATATTGTACGTCACCGAACACGGTTGCAAGAGGCGCGGACTGCCTAAGCACTTTGGTAACTGGCACACTATCTACACCCGAATGAGCCGCTGGTCAAAGTCTGATGCGCTCACCAAAGTGTTTGAGCACTTGCAGAAAGAACAATTGCTGCGCATCCTATACAGTACCATCCCGATGGCACTGGTGCTTTAAAAAACGGCATACAAGCCATAGGTAAATCACGGGCAGGCTGGACTACAAAAATACGCATGTTCGACCGAAAAGTTTATGCACGCAAAAATGAAATCGAGCGTTTGTTCTGAAGGTTAAAAGGCTTTCGTAGTATATCCTCTCGCTTTGATAAACTTGATGTTTTGTTTAGCGGCTTTATTCTTTTCGCACTTATCGTTGATTGCTTGAATAGTGTTAACACGCCCTAAAACTTGAACCATACACCAAAGCCCCTCAACCAAACCAGCCAAGCGTTGTCTGAGCCAACTGGTGCACAAACACTCACAAAGCACTTAAATGGATTCAAAAGCAAACACCAAAAGGGTTCTATAACGTTTGGTGTGGGTAGTTCATTTTTAGACGTCCACACAAGAAATAAATCATGTTCATGAAGTTCTTGATTTTTCGGAATCCTCTGGCACGTCGTTTTGCAAGTTGTATTTTAGAATTGATGCCTTCAAGTATGCCATTAGAAATTCTGGTTTCAACAAACCGCACAATACCTGTTAAATGTCCACGTACCGTTTTAGCAAACACCATCAGAGGGCGGATGCGTTTGCGCTCAACTTCGGTACACCAATCAATTACAAATGAACGAGCCTCCTGTGCATCTGCCATATCCCACAAATCATTAAATAGCACTTTAAGGCGATAGGCTTCGCCGAGTGATGGATAGGCCTCTGTGAACATAGTGAGATTAGCTTCCTGCTTGCTCGACAAAGTGTCTCTATTTCGGACAAACGTATATTTATTACCTTTTAATTCACGATGCCAAGCACACTCGATTCTATAAACTTCCATCATGGCCTGATTCAACAACTTCACCACATGAAATCGATCAAATGTAATTTTGGCAGACCGAAATGTTTCGCTGACGCCAGCAATATATGAAGGTGACAAGTCCATACTTACTTCTGAAATTTGCGCCGTTGTTGCATCCTTAGTTTTTAATATCTCAGATACTCGTTGTACACTTTCTCGGTTTCGCTTCTCTGTGACGGCAACGACCCTACGCTGGTCTAAATCAACAGCTACCGCGATATAGTCCTGACCTCGCTTCGAGCTCGTCTCGTCAACACCTAATCGGGTAAGACTTTTGCAGCAATCGCCGCGCAATGCGCGTGAAACCCAATGATTAAATACGACCCATACTCTCGGGGCGTTTACACCAAGCAATTGCGCCACTCGGCTCACTGGCATTTCTGATTCTATCAACGACATCATGAATGCTTCTAACAGTAACGTAAAACCACTTCCTTCTCGCGCCCACGGAACAACAACCGTTTTTACTTTACCTGTGCTATCAAGTATCCGTGGAACCTTACACTCAATAATACAGCGATGTTGGAAGAAGTCTAAATGCTGCCAATGCCTAACCTCTGAGTCATAAACCGAGCAGCTTTGTCCGTTTGCATCTTCAAACTTTGAGCACTTGGCATAACCAATTCGAATCTTTAACTCTTGGCTGCCTTGCTGACCTGTAAAACTCAATTCCTCTACACGCCATGGTGCACCCAAGTTCAATGCCAGTTCAAGTAACTGCTCACTGTTCATGTGCTTTCTTCTCAAAATTAGCAGTTTAACCCACACCAAACGTTATAGAACCACCAAAAGAACAATTCACCAAGCCATTTAGGACTTACTCAACCTTGGCAAAGCTATTTCAAAATAAAAAACCTTCAAAAATCACCACACTTGAAGAGTCTCGCGGGGTCTAAACAGTTCGGACAGCACATCTTGAGCCTTGTAGTAAAACAACAAATAAATAGAAATTTTAAGTAATTATTTTACATTGACCCTTGATTTTATTGGGAAAAAAGCGCATCCTCTTGGGCGTGTAGGACACAATATTCGATCAACCACACAAGACAAGAAGACACATAATGAGAGACACAAAAATCGTGGCCACGCTCGGGCCTGCTTCATCTGATGAGCAAACTTTACGTGAAATGATTCGGGCGGGCGTGAATGTCGTGCGCATTAACTTTTCGCATGGCGCGGCACAAGACCACATTGACCGTGTGAATCTGGTGCGTCGCATTGCTGAAGAAGAAGGTGTGTATGTAGGTGTATTGGCCGATTTACAAGGGCCAAAAATCCGCATCGCGATGTTTGAGGAAAAAAGCGTGGTGTTGAGCAACGGTGCGGAGTTTGTGTTTGATACAGATTCTGCTACACCAGGTAATGTGCAGCGCGTTGGTTTGGATTATCCTGAATTAATTAAAGATGTCACTGGTGGTGATATATTGCTGCTGGATGACGGCAAAATCCGCATGAAGGTATTGTCAAAAAATGAATCGAGCTTGCGTTGCGTGGTTGAGCAAGGCGGTGTTTTGTCCAATCGAAAAGGCATTAATAAACTCGGTGGTGGGCTGTCTGCGGCGGCACTGACGAGCAAAGATATGACGGATATTTTGACCGCAGCCGCATTTGAGGCAGATTTTTTGGCAGTGTCTTTCCCAAAAAATGCCGCTGATATGTACATGGCGCGTGAGCTGATGCGCAATGCGGGTGGTACAAATGCTTTGATGATTGCCAAAATTGAGCGTGCGGAAGCCATTCCAAACCTTGAGGAAATTCTTGAGGCTTCTGACGGTATTATGGTCGCGCGAGGTGATTTGGCGGTTGAGGTGGGTGATGCGAAAGTGCCAGCATTACAGAAAAAAATGATTCGCATGGCGCGTGAAAAAAACAAGCTTTCCATCACGGCCACCCAAATGATGGAGTCCATGATTACCAGCCATGTCCCAACACGCGCAGAGGTGTCGGATGTGGCGAATGCGGTGCTCGACGGTACGGACGCTGTGATGCTCTCAGCGGAGACGGCGTCGGGTGCTTTCCCGATTGAGACTGTGCGCGTGATGGCGCAGGTCTGTGTGGAAGCAGCGTCATTTACCCCCATTAACCTTGACCAAGAGATGGTCAATCGCACCTTTGGTCGTATTGACCAGTCTGTGGCAATGGCGGCGATGTTCACCGCTTATCACTTCAATGCCAATGCGATTTTGTGCATGACCGAGTCTGGCTCGACCGCTTTGTGGATGTCTCGTTTTAACAGTGGCGTGCCGATTCTATGCATGAGCCGAAACATCCACACGCTGCGTCGTTTGAGTTTGTACCGCACGGTGTCGGTGGTGCCGATGCCGACAGAGGATATGACACGTGAGCACGCTATGGCAACGGCAGAGGCGTTGTTGATGAAGCGTGGTTTGCTCAAGCTGGGTGATTTGGTGGTGACTACCTCAGGTTCAACGATGGGCAAGATTGGTGGTTCTGATACCATGCTGGTGCGTCGCATCGGTTCGTGATGGTTTGATGGTGATTGAACAAAAACGGCATTGGGCTTTGGCTCAATGCCGTTTTTGTTTGTGTGGTGTTTATCGGGAGTTGCTGTTGTTGTCGTGTAATTGTCATGACTTGGTCATGACTGTGTCACATTCGTTCCCTATACTTTTTGCATCAAGTGCCAATGTGGTCTCTGAGTGTTCATCGAAAGGAGAAGTGCTTTGAGGATTTTGTATGGGGTTCAGACAACAGGTAATGGACACATCAGTCGTTCGCGTTTGATGGTGTCAGCATTAAAAGTGCAAGGGCATTCTGTGACCACTTTGTTCAGTGGTTTGGGTTGTCCCAAATTTTGGGATTATTCGGTGTTTGAGCCGTTTTCCCAAGCACATGGACTGACCTTTATGACATCTAATGGGCAAATTGATTATGGTCAAACCATACGTTACGCAAAACCTCGTGTGTTATTCAATGACATAAAGGCCCTAGATGTGAGCCAATACGATGTGGTGATTTCCGATTTTGAGCCCATTACAGCATGGGCGGCGCATCGCCAAAAAATCCCCAGTGTCGGTATTTCGCACCAAGAGGCTTTTCGCTACGAGATCCCTAAACGAAGCGGCCAAGTATCCGCACGCGCCATCATGCGTTATTACGCGCCGACCAAGCACTCTATTGGTTTGCACTGGCATCATTTTAACCAACCGATTTTGCCGCCGATTATTGACACCACGCTTGAAGTATCTGAGCTGGATGCGTCAATGATTTTGGTGTATCTGCCTTTCGAGAGTCGTGAGGTGGTGGTGGGGCTTCTTCGGCGTTTTGATCGACATGTTTTTCGTGTCTATTGTGATGTGGCTGAGATACAGCATATTGACAATATTTAGCTTTGCCCCTTTCATCGAGGTAACTTCTTGAGTGATTTGCGCTCTTGTTCTGGTGTGATTTGTCAGGCAGGCTTTGAGTTGCCCAGTGAGGCGTTGCATCTTGGCAAAAAACTGTTGGTCAAGCCACTGCACCGTCAATATGAGCAATTGTCCAACGCGACAGGGTTGGTGCAGCAAAAGCTGGGATGGTCCATGGAGCATTTGGATGCAGGCGCCATCAATAGCTTTTTGTCAGCCGATTCGATTGAGCCGATGCGCTATCCGAATGTGGCGCAGGTGATTGCACAGTGGATTGGGCGGGCAGACTTGGCTGCACCGCAAGCGCATTTGCCTTTGGTCAACCAGTTATGGGAGGATTATGAACACGTATGATTTGCCAAAAGAATGGCTCTTCAACCATTCACCAGAGCCACAAGACGATGAGGCGGCTCTCAAGGTGCGCACAGTATTCATCTCGGACATCCATTTGGGGACAAAAGGTTGTCAGGCGGCGGTGTTGTTGGATTTTTTGAAGGATTGTGATGCGCAGATGTACTATCTGATCGATGACATTGTTGATGGTTGGCGTCTGAAACGGTCGTGGTACTGGCCGCGCTTACACAATGATGTGGTGCAAAAACTCCTCCGCAAAGCCCGAAAAGGCGCGCAAGTGTATTATGTTCCGGGCAATCACGATGAGTTTTTACGCGCTTATGATGGTTTGGCTTTTGGTGATATTGAGGTTCGACAGGAAATGATTCACTTAACCGCCGATGGCCGAAGGCTACTGGTGCTCCATGGTGACCAATACGATAATGTGGTGTTGTATTCAAAATGGCTGGCTTTTCTTGGAGACAAAGCATATGAGTTATTGCTGCGTTTAAATCGCCCCATTAATCGAATACGTGGTTGGTTTGGTTTGTCACACTGGTCTTTGTCGGCATATCTGAAGCTCAAGGTCAAAAATGCGGTCAGCTATATTTCTTGTTTTGAGCAAGTCGTGGCCAATGATGCCAAAGACAAAGGCGTTGATGGTGTGGTGTGTGGCCATATTCACCATGCTGAAATCAGAGACATTGATGGCATCATCTACTACAACGATGGTGATTGGGTCGAGAGCTGCACGGCACTCGTGGAACACTTTGACGGCTCGATGGAAATTATTCGTTGGTTAGATGTGTACAATCAACGAATTAAAAAGGCTTTAAAGGGCGAGATGAGTGTGACGCAAACCGTGCGTGAGGCATCTGTGGTTTGATGGTTTGCAGTGTTGGTGAGTCGTATTTTTGTGTGATGAGTGGCAAGCCTTGATGGCTTGCTTTTTTGTGGCTTTTTGCATGAAAGATCAAGACGACTTGATTGGATTGAGGTCTTCAGTTTCTACTTTTACAACAAACGATAACCGCATGATAAATAACAATAAAATTTTTATGTTTGTCTTTTGAAAATCATGTAAGTCATTGTCTTTATTGAAAAAAACAGCTCTTGCGCTTGACTTGTCTATATAGCTGCCGTAAAGTGGCGAAAAGTGTCAAAAAGTGGGTGTTTGTGGGCGTTTTGGTGTTGCTCTTTAACTCAAGCCGAGTTTTGAGCGCATTTTACACCAACTGGCATTTAAACTCCTTTATTTTGATTCAAAAGTCGTTTATTTCATAAAAGCCATCAACATGTACCAAGGTATTTCAGCATTGGCGTTGGATGCGAAAGGTCGGATGCTCATTCCGACCAAGTATCGTGACGCACTCGCCGTGCAGTGCGAAGGTCAGCTCACGCTGACTCGGCACCCCCACGGCTGTTTGCTGTTGTTGCCTCGGACCGTGTGGCATGAAATGCGCCGCGATATCATGGCTTGGCCGATGTCTGCGCGTGCTTGGCAGCGAATTTTTATGGGCAATGCAACCGACGTGGATGTTGATAGTGCGGGCCGAATTTTGGTATCGCCTGAGTTGCGGGCAGCCACTGGCTTGACCAAAGATGTTGTGCTGTTGGGGATTGGTTCTCATTTTGAGATTTGGGATGCCGCTGCGCACGCAGAGCAGGAAGCGGCTGCATTGGCGCAGGGCATGCCTGCTGCACTTGACGGCTTTAGTTTTTGATGAGCGCATCTGACGTTACCGAGGTGCATACACATGTGACAGTGATGTTGCACGAGGCTGTTGATGGTTTGAATATTCGCCCTGAAGGTGTTTATGTCGATGGAACGTTCGGTCGTGGTGGGCATGCTAGGCTAATTTTGTCTCGGTTGTATGATCGCGGTCAGCTGTGGGTGTTTGACAAAGATCCGCGTGCTGTAGCGGTGGCGAAGGCCTTGGCGGCTCAAGATGCCAGAGTACATGTGGTGCACGATAGCTTCACCAGTGTGTCGGAGCATTTGACGGCAGGCAGTGTGGATGGTGTTTTGCTGGATTTGGGCGTGAGTTCGCCGCAGATCGATGATGCACAGCGTGGGTTCAGCTTCCGATTTGACGGGCCACTCGATATGCGTATGGATGACACGCGTGGTGTGAGTGCTGCAGAGTGGTTGAGGACAGTTGATGAAAAGGAACTGGCGCGCGTGATCCGTGAGTATGGTGAAGAGCGTTATGCCAATGGTGTGGCACGAGCGATAGTGCAACGTCGTGCCATTGAGCCGTTTGAGCGTACGGCTGACTTGGCTAATGTTGTGGCTGGTGCGGTTCGTGGCTATGAGAAGGGTCAAAACCCAGCGACACGTACTTTTCAGGCGATACGAATTGCGGTCAATCGTGAATTAAGCGACGTGGCTGAGGTGCTGGAGGCAGCTTTATCGGTGCTCAAGCAGTTTGGTCGTCTGTCAGTGATTAGTTTTCACTCGTTAGAGGATCGATTGGTGAAGCAATTCATTGCTAAATATGCCAAACAAGATCCACGTTTGGCTAAATTGCCATTGCGTGAAGATCAACTACCCGTTCTCGCGCTCAAGGATTTGGGTAAACAAAAGCCCAGTCAAAATGAGGTAGAAACGAACCCACGTGCGCGTTCTGCAATGTTGCGTGTGGCGGAAAAAAGAATTTAAACAGTTTTTGTGCACTGATTTTTATCAAAGCATTTTTTATCTTTTATAAAAAGATGTTTTATGGACAGAGGTTTTCATGTTGGCTTGGCGTACCACTTTGTTGTTATTGGCTGCTGTCATTGCGTGTGCAATGGCTGTGGTCAACGTGCGCTATCAAAGTCGTAGCCTCAATTCAGAGCTTGAGAAAGTTCGCCAACAAGAGCAACAACTACAAGTGGAGTGGAGTACATGGCAGGTGCAGCAAGTTGCCGCTTCAAAAAATGATCGCATCGCCAATCTGGTCTCCAAGCAAGACATGCAGCGCGTCGATCCAAGTGTCACTTATTATATGACGCCTGCAACAGCTGCGCCATCTGGTCCATCGACTACAGGAGCGGCGCCATGAATCGAATGCGTCATCCTAATACAACAACGCCAGTGCCGAAGCTTGAGGCTTGGCGTTCTAGTTTTTTATTGGCTGCCATTATGTTGGCAATGGTGGTTTTGGCGCTTTGGGCTGTCTGGCTTCAACTCATCAATAATGATTTTTTGCAGGGCAAGGGCGAGGCGCGTTATTCACGATTGCTTGAGATATCTGCACCACGTGGAAAAATTTATGACCGCAATATGGTGATTTTGGCATCCAACATTCCCGCGCGCGCGATTTGGGTGATTCCCGAAGAAGCTCAGCAAATGAGTGCAGCGCAAGAGGCCAGTCTGGCCAGATTGCTCGACATCAGTCCTGCAGATATTCGTAAAAAAGTGAGTAAGGATGATAAGCGATTTGTTTATTTGCGTCGTCAGGTGTCGCAAGAAGTTGCTGATCAAATCAAGGCATTAAACATCAAAGGCTTGTACTCACAAAAAGAAGTGAAGCGTGATTATCCGCAAGGTGAGCTTTTTGCGCATTTAACGGGCTTTACCAACATCGAAGGCGTTGGTCAAGATGGTATGGAATTAGTCAAAGAAAAAACCATTGAAGGTGTTAAAGGCTCTCGCAAAGTTTTACGAGATCGCATCGGCAATGTGATTGAAGACGAAGGTATTGTTAAGCAAGCTGAGCCTGGTGAGGATGTCGTGCTTTCATTAGATGCACGGGTGCAGTACATCGTATTCAATGCTTTGCGTGATGTAGTGGATAACCAAAATGCAAAAAGTGCATCGGCTATGGTGGTTGATACACAGACGGGCGAAGTTCTGGCTTTGAGCAACTACCCCGCTTATGACCCTAATAAACGTTCGGCACTCACAGGTGATCAATTGCGTAATCGAGCGTTCACGGATTTGTTTGAGCCTGGCTCTACCTTAAAGCCTTTTGCTGTGGCACAAGCCATGGAGAGAAAGCTGGTGACGCCCTCTTCGATCATTGACGCACAAGGCGGCAAAATGACCATTGGCACGGCGACCATCAGCGACTCCCATGCCAATGGCGCTTTGACGGTAGAACAGGTTATTCAAAAATCATCGAATATCGGCACCAGCAAAATTGCGCTGAAAATAGACAAGTGCGACATGTGGAGCATGTTTGATAACTTGGGTTTTACCAAAGCTTATAAAGACATTCAATTCCCAGGCATAGTCCCAGGTCTGGTAAGGCCATGTAAAAGTTGGAAGCCCATTGAGCAAGCAACGATGTCTTATGGTCATGGCATTGCACTATCTTTGCTCCAGTTGACGCATGCCTACACTGCGTTTGCACGTGATGGAGAGATGGTTCCTTTGACTTTGATCAAACGAAGCAGTAATGAAGCGGTTGAGGGTACGCGGATATTTTCGCCAGAAACAGCCATTGCCATGCGCAAGATGATGGAAAAAGTCACCGAGCCTGGTGGAACGGCTTTAAAAGCGCAAGTGATCGGCTATCGTGTCGCTGGTAAGACAGGTACGGCCTACAAAGTAGAAGGTAATGGTTATAACAAAAGCAAATACGTCGCGTCTTTTGCAGGCTTAGCACCTGTTTCTCGCCCACGGATTGTGGTCGCTGTGATTGTCGATGAGCCGCCAAAGGGTAACCACTTTGGTGGGCAAATTGCAGCCCCTGTTTTTAGTCAAATTGTTTCTGAAACGTTGCGCACGCTATCGATAGCGCCTGATGCGCCCTATAAAACATCCATCAATACGGATAGTGTGACTGAGGAAGTCTTCTGATGAGTCGTGAGCAAAACCTAGCCCGTTTTCGAGAATTAGAGCGAACCAATGGCTTGCAGCCGAGCGAGCAGCAAAGTTGTGACGATGTGGTGACATGGTTACATCGGCAAGGCTTGACTGCAGAAGGCGGGCATCGCTTGTCGAGTGATTCTCGGGCATTGAGTGAAGGAGATGTGTTTGTTGCCTATGCGTTTGATGGACAACATGACGGTCGTGATCATCTGGCTTCGGCTTTGAGTAAAAATGTTGGCGCAGTTTTGTGGCAAGCTGGCCGAGAGATAAACACTGATGCGCCTCATCGTGTTCTAGAGCGATTGAACCAATACGCAGGGCATATTGCCCACAATTATTATCAAGCACCTTCTGATGCGATGGCTGTGATTGCCATCACAGGGACCAATGGCAAAACGTCTAGCGCACAATGGCTGGCTCAGTTACTCAACGCCAGTGGACAGCGTTGCGCGATTATGGGGACTCTTGGTGTTGGCTTTGTTGGCGCTATGAGAGAAACGGGTTTCACCACGCCCCAAGCGATAGAAGTACATGGGCTGTTGCACCAGCTTCGCGAAGAAAATGCTCAGGCTGTAGCCATGGAAGTCTCATCTCATGCTTTAGAGCAAGGTCGAGTCAATGGTGTGGATTTTAATGTAGCCCTGTTCACTAATTTATCTCGCGATCACCTTGATTACCACGGCGGTATGGATGAATATGAAGCGGCCAAAGCGAAGCTGTTTACTTGGCAAGGTTTGAAAGTCGCTGTCATCAATACGGATGATGAGGCTGGGATGCGTATGGCGCAAATCGCAAACGCAAATGACATTCGTGTGATTGGCTATGGTGTTGAGCCTGAGCCGATTGGTGTCTCTATGTATTTGCGCGCCACGGATATTAATCAGTCAGGAGCATGCACCACCTTTGTGGTTGGTGCTCGCGGCGAGCAGCATCATGTGCAAAGCCGTTTGGTCGGTCAATTCAACGTGATGAATTTGCTCGGTGTGCTGGGTGTGATGACAGCGATGGGGTATGGCTTAGAAGTGGTGGTGCCTCTGTGTGCGGATATTGAAGCGGCACCTGGAAGGATGCAGCGGTTTGGCGGTGAGGATACACCGTTGGTGGTGGTTGATTTTGCACACACGCCCGACGCTCTGGATAAAACTTTAGTGGCATTACAAGCAATTGCCAAACAACGGGCAGGTCGGTTGACCTGCGTGTTTGGTTGTGGTGGTGACAGAGATGCGGGTAAGCGACCGCAGATGGGGCGAATTGCGGCTGAGCGTTCGGATTGTGTTTGGGTCACCTCTGACAACCCTCGCACAGAAAATCCTGATGACATTCTCGCCCAGATTCGTGTCGGTGTTGATGAAGTCAAGCGTGCGAATTTGAGTGTTCACCAAGAAGTTGATAGGCGATTGGCCATCAATCAAGCAGTTAGCGAAGCATGCAATCAAGACGTTATTTTGATTGCGGGTAAAGGCCACGAGGCTTATCAAGACATCATGGGTGTGAAGCACCCTTATTCGGATTTAGAACAAGTCGCCGCGGCACTCGCTGCTCGCGCATCTTTGAGTGAGAAAGAGTGAACACCATGAATGCATTTATGTCTCATCTTGCGCAAGTGGCCACATGGGTTGATGGTCAGCTCGGCGATGCATCGCAAGGCGATGCGGTTTTTGAGCAAGTAAGTACCGACACGCGCACCTTGGGTGCAGGCGATTTATTCATTGCACTCAAAGGCGAGCGATTTGACGCACATGAGTTTTTAAACCAGTTGCAAAAAGGTCAAGTGGCCGCAGTGATTGCGGAGCGTGTGCCTACTGGATTTCAGTTGCCATATGTTTTGGTGAAGGACACACGCCTTGCATTACAGGATCTGGCCAAGCACTGGCGCACTCAATTCGATTTGCCGCTCGCTGTGATTACGGGTAGCAATGGCAAAACCACCGTTAAGGAAATGCTCGCTGCGATAACCCAAGCGGCATACCCAAATGCGTCGCTGGCCACGCGTGGTAATCTAAACAATGACATTGGTTTGCCTTTGACATTGTTGCAATTAACTGCGCAACACAAAGCCGCTGTAATTGAGCTGGGCATGAATCACGCAGGAGAAACTGCGCAACTCGCGCCCATCACCGCACCGAACGTGGTGGTGATTAACAATGCACAGCGCGAGCACCAAGAATTCATGCAAACCGTGACAGCCGTGGCACACGAGCATGCGGATGCGCTACTTGCTTTGCCTGATGGCGGAGCAGCAGTATTTCCAGCTGATGATGAGCATGCCTACATCTGGCGTGAGTTGGCTCAGTCACGAGGGCTGCAAGTGTTTGATTTTTCGCTGGATGAGGCATCGACTGCCCCATTCACGGCGAGGTTTGAGATGGGCATCCATGCCAGTACGGTTCAGCTGATTACTCCGATGGGGCAATGCACCACACAAATCAACATCCCTGGCATACACAACGTGCACAACGCGTTGGCTGCGTGTGCGGCCGCATGTGCAATGAACATAGGTTTAGACAAAATTGCCAAAGGCTTGGCGGACTTTGTCCCAGCCAAAGGACGTTTACAAACTTACTCTCTGGGTGGTGGCGTGACGTTGATTGACGATACGTACAATGCCAATCCTGATTCGGTTCGTGCAGCGATTGATGTACTTGCTGGCAGTATTGGCCGCAAGATATTGGTGTTGGGTGATATGGGCGAAGTAGGTGAGCAGGGTCAAGCGTTTCACGAAGAAATCGGCGCTTATGCACGCAGCTGCGGCATCCATGTTTTTCTTGCTGCGGGCGACCTGATGAAATTTGCTGTGGCAGCTTATGGACATGGCGCCTGGCACTTCCACGATGTGTTGGCGATTCCCTCTGTATTGGCCGATGAGCTGACTCGCGGCGCGGCCACGGTATTGGTCAAAGGTTCAAGATTCATGGGCATGGAGCGCGTGGTGCAGCCGCTACTCGATGTGACCAAACAAAAAACGGCTGTTTAAAAAAGGAAGACAAACATGTTACTCGAACTCGCGCGCTGGCTTTCTCAGGACATCCGCTTTTTTAATGTATTCAATTACATCACGTTTCGTGCGGTACTTGCCTGTGCGACGGCCATGTTGATTGGTCTATTTGCAGGACCCAAAGTGATTCGCAAATTGGCCGAGATGAAATTCGGTCAAGCGGTTCGCACGGATGGTCCGCAAACCCATTTGGTCAAGCAAGGTACGCCGACTATGGGCGGTGCGTTGATTTTGATTTCGATTGCTATTGCGGTGTTGTTGTGGGGTGATTTGCGTAATCGTTTCATTTGGATTGTAATGCTCGTCACGATGGGATATGGCTGGATTGGTTGGGCGGATGATTATCGCAAAGTGGTTAATCGTGATCCAAACGGCATGCCTGCCCGTGAAAAATACATGTGGCAAACCATCATTGGTGTAGTAGCGGCGATTGGTTTGGCATTTTCTGTGTCTGCGCCGTCAGAGGGGCAGACTTTCGCGCTGTTTTGGGAGTGGCTTAAAAGTGGTATGACGATGGACTTACCAAACGAAGCGAATTTGATTGTGCCGTTTTTCAAAACCATCAGTTATCCATTGGGGGTGTTTGGCTTCATGGTGCTTTCTTACTTGGTGCTGGTCGGGACAAGCAATGCGGTGAATCTGACCGATGGTTTGGACGGCTTGGCGATTATGCCTACGGTGATGGTTGGTTCGGCATTGGGTTTATTTGCTTATATTTCTGGCAATGTGAATTACGCGAATTACTTATTGTTGCCATCGATTCCGGGGGCGGGTGAGGTGTTTGTGTTTTGTGCGGCGATGGCGGGTGCAGGTTTGGCGTTCTTGTGGTTTAACGCGTATCCCGCGCAAGTGTTTATGGGTGACGTCGGCGCTTTGGCACTCGGTGGTGCGCTTGGAACGATTGCGATTATTGTTCGCCAAGAGATTTTATTGTTCATCATGGGCGGTGTCTTTGTGGTTGAGGCTTTGTCGGTCATGCTGCAAGTGACGTACTTTAAATACACCAAAAAACGCTACGGTCAAGGCCGTCGGATTTTGCTCATGGCGCCTTTGCACCATCACTTTGAACAAAAGGGTTGGCGCGAGACGCAGGTCGTGGTGCGTTTTTGGATCATCACCATGATGTTGATTTTAATTGGCTTGGCGAGTATTAAACTGCGCTGATTGGCGCAACACTAACAGTTAGGAATTCGCAGTGCAAAAACAATTGGTCATTGGTTTGGGTGAGTCAGGTTTGGCGATGGTGCGCCACGCAGTGAGCGTGGGCGGGTCGGTGGCTGTCTACGACTCTCGCCCGAATCCTGCTCAGTTACCGTTGTTGCGCGAGCGTTATCCAGATGTGACGGCATTCTGTGGTGCGTTTACAGTAGATTATTTAGAGGGCGTTTCAGAAATTGCGGTTAGTCCTGGTTTAAGCCCTCATGTGCCACCGCTCAAGGATATTTTAAGTGCGGCGGCTGAGCGCAATATTGCGGTGGTGGGTGAGTTGGATTTATTCGCGCGTGCATTGCGACAGTTGCACGAAAATCAGAATTATCAACCAAAAGTCTTGGCTGTGACAGGAACGAATGGCAAAACCACAGTGACCGCACTCACTCGTCATTTGTGTGAGTCTGCGGGTATTGCGGCCATTGCAGCGGGCAACATCAGCCCCGCGATGCTCGATGCGTTGTGTGACGCACAAACGAGCGATGCGCTGCCCACCGTCTGGGTGTTGGAGTTGTCGAGTTTTCAGTTGCAGTTGACGAAGGTTTTTAATCCCGATGCGGCGACTGTGTTGAATATCAGTCAAGACCACTTGGACTGGCATGCGGACATAACTGAATACGTGGCCGCAAAAGCCAATATATTTGGCACGAAGACAGTGCAAGTGCTCAATCGCGATGATGCAACAGTGATGAGTATGGCGCGAGAGTCATTGACTCAGGTGAATTTCGGCGTCAATACGCCGAATGGTTTGAACCAATATGGCTTGTGGCGCGAAGGTGCGATGGATTGGTTGGCCGTATCGCAAGCAGCGATTGATGAAGAACCAAAGAAGAAACGTGGCAAAAATGTAGAAACCGCGGCGGTTGAGGTTGAAGTGCAGCGTCTGATGCCGATGCAGGCATTGAAAATCAAAGGTCGTCACAACGCGATGAACGCACTCGCGGCGCTCGCGTTATGTCGTTCCATTGAGATTCCGCTGGCTAAATTATTGCATGGTTTGCGGACGTATGCGGGCGAGCCTCATCGTGTGCAGTTCGTCGCGAATGTCAACGGCGTGGATTTTTTTGATGATAGTAAAGGCACGAATGTCGGCGCAACATTGGCCGCTTTGCAAGGTTTGGGTCAGCCGATCATCCTCGTCGCGGGTGGTGACGGCAAGGGTCAGGATTTTTCTCCATTGCTTGACGCCATTAAGACGCATGTTAAACGCATGGATTTAATCGGCAAAGACGCCGTTGCCATGCGTGACGCGTTGGCTGCCACAGGCGTTATGACTGTGCTGCATGAGTCACTGGAAGCGGCCACAGCCGCAGCCGCAGCTGCTGCACAAGCGGGTGATGCTGTGCTGCTCTCGCCTGCTTGTGCGAGTTTGGATATGTTTAAAAATTATGCGCACCGCGCTGATGTGTTTGTGGCTGCGGTGCAGGACTGGGCGTTAAGCCAAGGCCAAACGATGTGATTAAGTATTGATAAAAGTGAATGATGTTTTTGTCATGAGCCGATAGATTGGAAATTGTGATGCTCGGATGGGTGAAAAAACTGGCCAATGGTGGCGTAGATGATTCGAACGTGAATACGCTCGGAGTGCCCAAACTCGTGCGTCAGGATATTGATCTTGTGGTGTTGTGGGTACCTGTTCTGTTGATTTTTTGGGGCTTGATTATGGTTTACTCAGCGAGCGTGGCTTTGCCAACCAGTAGTAGAAAATATGCTGAGTATAGTCCTTATCATTTTTTCTTACGCCATGCAATGGCGATCTGCGTGGCTTTTGTGCTTGCAATCTTTGCCTTTCGTTTGCCTACAAAAACGTGGGAGAAACTCGCCCCACTCTTATTTGCAATCGCTTTGTTTTTATTAATTTTGGTTCTTGTTCCGCATATAGGCCGTTCAGTAAATGGTTCGCGTCGATGGCTGCCTCTTGGAATAATGAACTTGCAGCCATCAGAAATAATGAAGCTTGCTTGCGCTCTTTATGCTGCAAGCTATTGTGTGAGAAAACAAGACAACATAAAAGATTTTAGCAAAGGTGTGGCGCCAATGGCTTTTGTGGTTGGCATGGTTGGTCTCTTGCTTATTTTAGAGCCAGATTTAGGGGCATTTATGATTGTCGTCTCTATTGTGATGGGGGTCATATTTTTAGGCGGCGTCAATTATAAAGTGTTTGCTGCGTTAGTTGCTGCATTGGTTTCAGGATTTGTTGCGATGATTATTTTTACGCCGTATCGTGCAGCTCGTCTATTTGCGTACCTTGACCCTTGGCAAATAGATAACGCTCAAGGAGGTGCTTATCAGCTTACACAGTCATTAATTGCATTTGGTCGCGGTGAACTGTTTGGCGTGGGATTGGGGGACTCAATACAAAAAATGGATTATTTGCCAGAGGCACACACAGACTTTATTTTTGCTGTGATTGGTGAAGAGTTTGGATTATTGGGTGTTTGGACAGTGATTATCGCGTTCACCATATTAATTCGACGGATGTTTGCGATTGCGCGTGAGGCGATGGCATTTGAGAGAACGTTTCAAGCATTGGCAGTGCAGGGCTTGGCGATTTGGTTTGGGGTGCAGGCGTTCATAAATATGGGTGTGAATATGGGTGTGCTGCCAACCAAGGGGTTGACTTTGCCCTTTGTGAGTTACGGCGGCAGTGCAATTTTGATGGGTTGTTTGGCGATTGCGTTTGTGCTGCGCGTGGATTTTGAGAACCGACGCTTGATGCGTGGTGAGAAGGTGTGATGATGCAAAAGACCATTTTAATCATGGCGGGCGGCACGGGTGGACACATCATCCCAGGCTTGGCTGTGGCTCAAGAACTTGAGAAGCAAGGCCACCGAGTCGCGTGGCTCGGCGGTGTTGCGAGCAGCATGGAGGCGCGTCTGGTGCCACAACACAATGTTGCGTTTCACAGTGTGGATTTTGGCGGTGTGCGTGGTAAGGGTGCGGCGACGAAGTTGTTGTTTCCGATTCGATTGCTTAAAGCGGTGCGTCAAGCATGTGCGGTGATATCGTCGGTCAAGCCCGATGTGGTACTGGGTATGGGCGGTTACATTACTGTGCCAGGCGGTCTGGCGGCAAAACTCGCTGGTGTGCCGATTGTGCTGCATGAGCAAAATTCGATTGCCGGTTTGTCGAATAAGTTGTTGGCAAAAATCGCTGCACGTGTGCTGTCAGGTTTTCCGAATGTTTTACCGAATGCGTTGTGGCTCGGCAATCCTGTGAGAACCGAAATGACTGATTTAGCCAAACCTGAGCAACGGTTTAAGGAGCGTGCGGTTGATGCACCGCTGCGCATCGCGGTGGTCGGTGGTAGTTTGGGTGCGCAAGCGTTAAACACTGTTGTGCCGCAAGCATTGGCCCAACTGCCCGCAGCACAGCGGCCAGCGGTTGTTCATCAAGCAGGCGAAAAAATGATTGATGCGCTTAAGTCGAATTACGCGCAAGCAGGTGTGTCAGCAGACTGCGTGCCGTTTGTTCATGATATGGCGGCTCTTTATTCAGGTTCTGATTTGTTGATTTGCAGGGCAGGTGCGATGACGATTTCTGAGTTGGCCGCCGCTGGGGTGGCGAGTATTTTGGTGCCCTATCCGCATGCGGTGGATGACCACCAAACCGCGAATGCAAAGCTGCTCACCGATGTGGGTGCGGCGACATGCATCGCGCAAAAAGATTTAACGCCTGAATGGCTGGCCAATACGCTCGCAGGGTTGACGCGAGAGTCATTGCTCCAGCAGGCACAAGCAGCACAAACAGTGGCCAAGCCCAATGCAACAGCTGATGTAGCAAAAATCTGTTTGGATGCAGCGAAGTAAAAATTAAAAAGAGTCGAGGATATTCCCTCGTCTCATTAAGGTTGATGATGAAACATAAAGTACAAAATATTCATTTCGTCGGTATTGGTGGCGCGGGTATGAGCGGCATTGCTGAAGTGTTGCTCAATCTCGGTTACACAGTGACTGGCTCAGATGCTACGGAGAGTGCGACGGTAAAGCGTCTGCGTCAGCTTGGCGCGACAGTTGCGCTCGGGCATCATGAAGCGAATGTGCAAAACGCCGACGTGCTGGTGGTCTCAACCGCGATTGCGCAGGACAACCCTGAACTCGTTGGTGCGCGAGGACGAAACATCCCCATTGTGCCGCGTGCGGTGATGTTGGCTGAACTAATGCGCTTGCGCCGTGGCATTGGTATTGCGGGGACGCATGGCAAAACCACGACGACTTCGCTGGTGGCGAGTGTGTTGGCGCAGGGTGGTTTTGATCCGACATTTGTCATCGGCGGCAAACTCAACAGTGCAGGTGTGAATGCGCGTCTGGGTCAGGGCGACTTCATCGTGGTGGAGGCGGATGAGTCGGATGGCTCGTTTCTAAATCTTTTGCCTATGATTGCGGTGATAACCAACATCGATGCTGACCACATGGATACGTATGACCATGACTTTAATAAGTTAAAAGATGCATTTGTTCAGTTTACCGCACACATTCCGTTTTATGGCGCGGCAGTGGTCTGCATCGACGATGTGAACGTTCGCGAAATCGTGCCGAAGATGTCGAAAACCGTGATTACTTACGGCACATCAGATGATGCCCAAGTACGTGCCTTTGACGTGGTGGATGACAATGGCCGTATGAATTTCAAAGTCGAGCGCAAAGGTTTCGGAGAGGAGTTGCCAATTTTGAATGTGACACTGAATTTGCCAGGCTTGCACAACGTGCGCAATGCGCTCGCGGCGATTGCGGTGGCAACAGAAGTTGACGTGGATGATACGGCGATTTGCCAAGCATTGCAAGAATTCAACGGTGTTGGTCGCCGCTTCCAGCGTTACGGCGAAGTGGTTGTCTCTGATGCCAGAGACGGCGGCACATTCACCCTGATTGATGACTACGGTCATCATCCTGTCGAGATGGCGGCGACGCTCGCCGCTGCGCGGGGTGCATTCCCGACGCGTCGGATTGTGCTCGCGTTTCAACCACACCGTTATACGCGCACGCGCGATTGTTTCGAAGATTTTGTGAAAGTATTGTCTGACTCCGATGCGGTTTTGCTCTCCGAGGTTTATGCCGCTGGTGAGACGCCGATTGTCGCGGCCGATGGTCGCTCGCTGGCGCGCGCATTGCGCGTGACGGGCAAGGTTGAGCCGGTGTTTATTGAAGATGTGGTGAACATGCCGCAAGCGATTTTGGATTTTGTGAAAAATGGTGATGTGGTCATTACCATGGGTGCTGGTTCAATTGGCGCAGTCGCAGCACAAGTTGTTGAAAACAGTCAAACAGTGTGAGGACATGATGACAGTAGAGAAAAAAGATTTGGGCAAAGTTGCGGTGCTGTACGGCGGTGTGTCAGCTGAGCGCGAAGTATCAATCAAGTCAGGCACGATGGTGCATGCGGCATTGATGGCGCAAGGTATTGATGCTCATTTATTTGATACGCAGGACAAAAGTGTTTTTGATTTAAAAACTGAAGGATTCGATCGCGCGTTCATCGCCTTGCATGGTCGGTTTGGTGAGGACGGCACATTACAAGGCGCATTGGAGTTACTCGGCATTCCGTACACAGGCAGTGGTGTGCTCGCCAGTGCGTTGGCAATGAATAAAGTGCGTACCAAACAAGTTTGGTTGCAAAGTGGTTTGGCCACACCTCTGTATCGCGTGTTACCTCGCGGTGCGGATGTGGATGCGGTCACTGATGAAATTGTTGCAGAGCTTGGTTTACCGATGTTTGTTAAACCACCACATGAAGGCTCATCGCTTGGCGCAGGCAAAGTAAACAGTGCGAATGAGCTGAAAGCGGCTTGTGAATTAGCGTGGAGGTACGATACGCATGCTTTAATTGAGCAGTGCATTGAGGGGCGCGAGTTAACTTGTGCGGTGTTGGGCAGTGGTGTTGATACGTTGAGCTTACCGATTGTGGAAATCAAAGCGCCATCAGGCGATTACAATTTTCACAATAAATACAACGGAAACGACACCGTGTACGACTGCCCTGCTCAAGTATCACCAGAGTTGACGATCGAGATTCAGCGTATGATTTCAGACGCGTATCGTGCGCTGGGCTGCTCAGGTTGGGGGCGAGGTGATGTTCTGCTGCGTACCTCGGACAACAAGCCGTATTTGTTAGAGATGAACACGTCACCTGGCATGACAGACCACTCGCTTGTGCCGATGGCAGCACGTACGTTTGGAATTTCGTATGAAGAGTTAGTGGTGAGAATTTTGTGTGATGCACGGCTACATGTTCAGCGCCCGGTGAAGGATTGAGCCTTGTTCAGTATTTGGCATGACATCGGATTAATGCAAAAGGTGGCTCGGGCCTTATGGCGCGTTGCGGCGGCGTTGCTTGTTTTTGCCGGGCTGGCGTGGGTGCTCCAACAACCATATTTTGCGATTAATCAGTTTCGTTTTGTTGGCGATGTTGAGCAGCTTGATGAGGCGCGTTTGCATGGTTTGATGAATAAGCATTTGACTGATGGTTTGGCGGGTGGGTTTTTTTCGATGGATTTGAATTCGGTTGAATCAAGCTTGAAAGACATTTCATGGGTCAAAAGTACATCGATTCGTCGTGTCTGGCCGCATGAGATTGAAGTGAGTATCGAAGCTTACAAGCCTGTTGCTGTATGGCAAGCGGGTGGTTTTTTAAGCAGTGATGGACAGGTGTTTGAGGCCAATGTCAGTGGTGCGCAAAAAAGTAAGTTACTCATCACAGAAGGACCCGCCGAAGCGTCTAAGCTGGTGGCTGATTTCATTCCGAAATTTACGGAATGGCTCAAGCCGATGGGCTTGACGATGAGTAAGCTATCTTTGTCTGAGCGCTATAGTTGGCGCGTGGTACTGAGCAATGGCTTAGAAATTGAGTTTGGTCGAGAAGATACGCCAACGGTTTTAGAGGAGCGAGTGCGCCGTTTACAGCAGTCTGCTAAGTTTGTTCTGGACAACATCAGTGAGAATGAGAGCCATGGTTATATTGATTTACGCTACCCAAATGGCTTTGCCATGCGCTCTGAGTCACTTCACCGTGTGAGTAATGGTGCAGAAATTAATAAGCAATTGCTGTCCGAAAGCGAAACAAAAACAGATGCAAAAAGTGTGGTCAAAACGTCAAAGTCAGTGACCAAAAAAACGACCAAAGAAGTCGTGAAAAAACCCCGTGGTGGCGACAAAAGCGACACAACCCGAAGTAAAGAAAACAGGTGAAAAAAGATGAACACAAAGAGTGAAGAAGGCAAAGATCTAATCGTTGCACTCGACATTGGCACGTCCAAAGTTGTCGCGATGATTGCGGAGGTTTTGCCTGGTAATGCGTTTAATGTGATTGGCATTGGCCACCATCCGTCGCGTGGTATGAAAAAAGGCATGGTGGTCAATATCGAAGAGACCATTCAGACGATTCAATATGCGATTGAAGAGGCTGAACTGCGTGCTGGATTCTCTGTACGCAGTGTGTGCACGGGGATTGCAGGCAGTCACATCCATAGTTTTAATTCGAGTGGCATGGTGGCGGTTAAAGACACCGAGATTACACAGGTGGACATTGACCGTGTGTTAGAAACCGCTCGTGCTGTGAGTATTCCAGCAGATCAGCAGATTTTGCATGTTCTACCGCAGCAGTTTAAGGTGAATGACCAAGACGACATCCGCAATCCGATTGGCATGACGGGGATGCGTTTGGAGGTCAAAGTTCACATCATTACAGGCTCTGTTTCTGCGGCGCAAAATATTGTTAAGTGCATTCGGCGATGTGGCTTGGAGGTCAACGAGTTGGTGTTACAGCCTCTTGCATCAAGCATGGCAGTATTGACGCAAGATGAGCGAGATATTGGTGTTGCATTGGTCGATATTGGCGGAGGTACAACAGATATTGCAGTATTCATTGATGGTGCTATTCGTCACACGGCTGTGATTCCAATTGCTGGTGACCAAGTGACTAATGATATTGCGATGGCATTGCGAACACCGACTGTCGAGGCTGAGGAGCTAAAACTGCGTTATGGTGTCACCAAACAAATGATGGTCCCACCTGACTCGGTGATAGAGATTCCTGGCGTGGGCGATCGTGTTGCGCGTCGCGTAAAACGTCAGTCACTCGCAGCAGTGATTGAGCCGCGTGTGGAAGAGCTGTTCTCGCTGGTGCAACGAAATTTAACCGAAGCAGGGTTTGATCACCTCATTGCTTCTGGTGTTGTGCTGACGGGTGGTACGAGTTTACTCCCAGGTATGACTGAATTGGCTGAAGAGGTTTTTATGAAGCCTGTGCGAATTGCTCAGCCAATGTATGACGGTAATTTGTCTGACATTGTGTGTAATCCACGTTATGCCACTGTGGTGGGTTTGCTCATGGAAGCTCGTAAACAAAAAGGCGAGGTTATGGGTGCTACGCGCCAGCGAAACAGCGTGAGCAGTGCTTCATACAGTACATCAAATGCGCCTACGACACGTATTAATGTCAACGATGGTTCAGAGCAATCGATTTGGTTCAAGATGAAAGAATGGTTTGTGAAGACGTTTTAAAAAGCTTCACAACAATGGGTTTTATATTTTTAAGTAGTTAACTGTGTGTTTAAAAAAGGGGAAATATTATGTTCGAAATGCTCAACGAAAAACCAGAGGGCACAGTCATTAAAGTGGTGGGTGTGGGTGGTGCAGGCGGCAATGCTGTACAACACATGATCACAAGAGGTGTCTCAGGTGTCGAATTCATTTGCGCAAATACCGATGCGCAAGTTCTTAAAAAATCTACGGTTTTGCATAAATTGCAGCTTGGTGAAAGTGGGCTTGGTGCGGGTGCGAAGCCTGAAGTGGGTCGTGCGGCTGCTGAAGAAAATCGCGAACGCATTGCTGATTTGTTGCGCGATGCACACATGGTATTCATCACTGCAGGTATGGGTGGGGGTACGGGTACAGGTGCTGCGCCAGTGATTGCTGAAGTGGCCAAACAAATGGGCATTTTGACCGTGGCCGTCGTGTCCAAGCCTTTTGAGTTTGAAGGCCCACGGCGCATGCGTATCGCTGACGAAGGTTTGCGTGCATTAGAGCAACATGTTGATTCGCTGATTGTTGTGTTAAACGACAAGCTCGAAGAGGTGTTGGGCGACGATATCGGTATGGATGAAGCATTCCAAGCTGCTGATGATGTATTGAACAATGCGGTTGCAGGGATTGCCGAAATCATCAACGTAGACGGCCACATCAACGTCGACTTTAACGATGTAAAAACGGTCATGGGTGAACAAGGCCGTGCCATGATGGGTACAGCCATTGCGTCAGGCCCTGAGCGTGCACGCATTGCGGCTGAAGAAGCCATCGCCAGCCCATTACTCGACGGTGTGAATTTGTCAGGTGCGCGTGGTATCTTAATCAACATTTCGGCAACTCGCGAAACCTTGAAATCGCGTGAAACCAAAGAAGTGGTCAACATCATTCGTCAAAGCGCGTCAGAAGACGCGACCATCATCTACGGTTTTGTTTACGATGAGTCACTCAATGACAAATTGCGTGTCACGGTGGTGGCAACAGGCTTGGGTGGTACGCGTTATGCTGACAGTACGGGCAATGGCCAAGGCTCAGGTGTGCGTGTGAATGCGGGTGCTGCATCTACCCCTTCGTACAACTCATCATCTGCTGCTTCGGCACAAGCAGTTGAGCCTGTTGAACGCTATGTTGAATCCATGCCTGTGATGAATCAGCACCCAGAAATGGATGTGGAAACACGACGTGGCACTGTGCAAACATTCGGTAACTATGATGAGTTGTCAGAGCCGACATTCATGCGCCGCCAACGTGAACAAGCCATGCCAAAAGTGGTCAACGGTGAGGACTTTTCTGACCTCGACGTCCCAGCATTTTTGCGCCGCCAAGCAGACTAAAGTTGGTTAGCTCAACCGAAGGTTGCGGTATCAACCTTCGGTTGATGAGTGCTTTGTTTGAAAGAAAACACGCGTACACAGCGCGTGCCCCCCTTTTGCCCCCGTCGTTTATGCGACGGGGGTTTTCTGTGATGTTTGAATCAATTGAGCAGTGAGCTTGATTCGGTGCTTTTGATGTTTTTTTGGTATAGTAAGATTCTTTAAGTTCACGCACTTCTCTATTTTCTACGATTGTTCCCCATGACGGCCCTTTTTCAAAAAACCCTCGCCAGCGATGTCAAAACCACAGGCATTGGCATGCACTCTGGTCGAAAAGTTGTGTTGCACCTAAAACCTGCACCTGTGGATACTGGTATTGTGTTTCGTCGTGTCGACGTGGATGCCACATTGGGAATTAAAGCAACGGCACAAGCGGTCACTGACACGCGTATGGCCACAACTATTTCGCACGCTGACAATCCCGAGGTGCGTGTGCTGACAATTGAGCATTTAATGTCGGCTTTAGCGGGGCTTGGTGTGGACAATGCCTTTGTTGAGGTGAATGCCCCAGAGATTCCTATCATGGATGGCAGTGCCACCAGCTTTGTGTATTTGATTATGTCGGTTGGCTTGGTGGAGCAATCAGCTTTGCGTCAATTCCTACGGATCAAACAGTCCGTGTCGGTATCTGATGGTGATAAAACTGCACGACTTGACCCATACTTTGGTTTTAAGGCGCGATTTGATATTGATTTTGATCATCCTGCGATTGATGGAACAGGCAATCAGTTTGAAATTGATTTTGTTGAAGATGCTTTCGTGAAACACATTTCACGCGCTCGAACTTTTGGTTTCATTCAAGATGTCGAGGCCTTGCGTGGCGTCGGTTTGGCCCAAGGAGGTAGTCTGTCTAATGCGATTGTTCTGGATGAATACAAAATCCTTAACCCTGAAGGATTGCGTTATGGTGATGAGTTTGTTAAACATAAAATCCTTGACGCCATTGGTGACTTGTATGTGGTTGGTTATCCGATTCTCGGCTCATACAGTGCTTTCAAGTCAGGTCATGCACTGAACAACCAACTCCTTCGTGCGGTGATCGCTGATAAAGAGTGCTATGAAATCGTCACCTTTGATGATGCTGCCAGCGCGCCAAATTATGCACTGGGGCAAACACACAATCAGGCATGGATGTGAGTAGTTCACTAATAAAGCGTTAAAGCGTTCTGTCTTTGGTGGAATGAACGCTGAACCAAAAAGCAAACCCTCTGGTTTGCTTTTTTGCTATTGCGGCTTATTAGACAGTTATCGGTGGGTTTTGAGTAGTCTCAGCAAGGCATCACGCAGTGGCGAGTCTTCTGGTAAATGGCCTATCGTGTCAGAAATACAGGAGGCTGACAAAGGCGTCAGAATGCGCGGTTGAATAGGTTTGGTGGTTTTTTCGGCGTTTTTTTCGCTTCTTAACCAAACTGGCTGGTTGAAATGGCTAACCTTAACCACTATATGATTTACACACCACCCAGTCATTCGTAAGCCATCTTGCAACAAGGGCAGCATCTGCTTAATCCGTGTGGCCAGCGCGTTGTGCGGCACTTTGAGCGTGAGTATTTCCTCACTTAAATAAGCTTTCCAGCCCGTTTTTAGCGTATCAGGCATCAGTTGCATGAGCGCGTGGGTGAGCCGGGCATTTTGCTCTAATCGTGGCAGTGCATGTGCCAAGTGGGGTGTGCTGTGCCAAGCGTCGTGTACGCGCCACTGGCCTTTGAGGGGCAAGCTGGCGTTTTTGTAGGGGCTTGAGCGTAGTTTTGTGGCCATGAAGCGTGGTTTTTCAGCTTTTCGTGTGTGTTTTCGGGGTGACGTGGTAAAATGCGGTGTTTGACAATAATTATTGTACAGAGCCGTTGTGTGCTCATTTTAGGATAAAAACAATCATGGCGAGTGGGATTTTAAAAGCGATTTTCGGTTCACGTAACGACCGTTTACTCAAAGAGTATCGCAAAGTGGTCAAAAAGGTGAGTCAGTCTGAAGAAACAGTAGCAGCATACACGGATGATGAGCTTTGCCAAAAAACCATCGAGTTCCAACAGCGTTACCAAAATGGTGAGTCAATTGATTCTATGCTGGTGGAGGCATTTGCTGTGGTACGCGAGGCTGCGAAACGCGCCTTGGGCATGCGTCACTTCGATGTGCAACTCATCGGTGGTATGGTGCTGCATCAGGGAAAAATCGCAGAAATGCGCACGGGTGAAGGTAAAACCCTCATGGGTACATTGGCGGTCTATCTCAATGCCATCACAGGCAAAGGCGTTCACGTTGTCACGGTGAATGACTATTTGGCTCGTCGTGATGCCCAGTGGATGGGCAAGCTATACAACTTCCTTGGCTTGTCGGTCGGCGTTAATCTGTCAGGCATGAAGCACGATGAAAAAATCATTGCGTATCAAGCTGATATCACTTACGGCACGAACAACGAATTTGGCTTTGACTACCTGCGCGACAATTTGGTTTATCAAAAAGATGAGCGCGTTCAACGCCCCTTGCACTACGCGATTGTTGATGAGGTAGACTCAATTTTGATTGACGAGGCGCGCACTCCGTTGATTATCTCAGGCCCGTCGGACGACAACACGGAGTTGTATCAAAAACTTAATTTGGTTCCAGCCATGCTTACCCCGCAGACGACTGAGCCTAAAAACGGTGAACCTGAGCCTGAAGGTGATTACTACGTCGACGAAAAAGCCAAGCAAATTCATCTGTCAGAAGCAGGTCATGAAAAAGTCGAACAGATTTTAGAGCAAATGGGCATGTTGCCAGCGGGTGCGAGTTTGTACGACCCTCAGAATATCACATTGGTGCACTATTTGTTTGCTGCGCTGCGCGCACACACGTTGTTCACCAAAGACAAAGAATATGTGGTGCAAGACGGTGAAATCGTGATTGTGGATGAATTCACTGGTCGTCTAATGTCGGGCCGCCGTTGGTCAGAAGGCTTGCACCAAGCAGTAGAGGCCAAAGAAGGTGTGGAGATTCAGTCTGAATCAGTGACTTTGGCATCTATCACGTTCCAAAACTACTTCCGCATGTACGAAAAACTCGGCGGTATGACAGGTACGGCGGATACAGAAGCCTATGAATTCCAACAAATCTACGGCCTAGAAACTGTCGTCATCCCAACGCATCGTAAAGTTCAACGCAAAGACATGCAGGACTTGATTTATCGCTCGGAAGGTGAAAAGTACAACGCGGTGATTGACGACATCAAAGACTGCGTCAAACGTGGTCAACCTGCTTTGGTCGGTACGGCATCGATTGAAACCTCTGAGTTGTTGTCAGGTTTACTGAATCAGCAAAATATCCCGCACAGCGTCCTCAATGCCAAACAGCACGAACGGGAGGCGCAAATCGTCGCTCAAGCGGGTCGTCCAGGCACAATCACCATCGCCACCAACATGGCGGGGCGTGGTACAGACATTGTGCTCGGTGGTAATGTTGAGAAACAGTCTGAATTCATCTTGGCCGATGAGTCTTTGAGTGACGAGGAAAAGCAAGCTCAAATCAAACAGTTGAAAGACGAGTGGCAGCAGCTGCACGATGAAGTGCTCGCAGCTGGTGGTTTGCACATTATTGGTACGGAACGCCATGAGTCGCGCCGCATTGATAACCAATTGCGTGGTCGCGCTGGCCGTCAGGGCGATCCAGGTTCATCACGTTTTTATCTGTCGATGGACGACGCGCTGCTGCGTATTTTTGCGGGTGAGCGTCTCAAATCGATTATGGACAGGTTGAAGATTCCTCAAGGCGAGGCCATCGAATCAGGCATGGTGTCCCGCTCGATTGAGTCAGCGCAGCGAAAAGTCGAAGCCCGTAACTTTGATACCCGCAAGCAATTGCTCGAGTATGATGATGTGGCGAATGATCAGCGTCGTGTGATTTATGCACAGCGCAATGAGTTGATTGATGACGGCCATGTGTCTGAGACAGTCACCGCTATGCGTGATGACGTGCTGCGTGAACAGATTCGTAACTACATTCCTGAAGGCGCGATGGAAGAGCAATGGCAGATGACTGAGTTGACGCGTGTTTTGCGTGATGACTATTCGTTGGATGTCGATGTTGTTCAGTGGCTTAAGGAGAACAGCACCGCCACTGATGAGGACTTGATTGCGCACATTCAATCCCAAGCTGCGCAGGTATATCAAGCGAAGATTGACATGGTGGGTGAAGAAGCATTCCATAATTTCGAACGTGTCCTCATGCTGCAGAATATCGACAACCAATGGCGCGAACATTTAGCCGCATTGGATCACCTGCGCCAAGGCATTCATTTGCGTGGTTATGCTCAGAAGAACCCAAAGCAAGAGTACAAACGTGAGGCATTTGAGTTGTTCAGCCTGATGCTCGATCGCATTAAGCAATCAGTGACCAGCTTGCTCATGAATGTTCAGATTCAAGCGCAGGAGCAGGTTGAGGAAGCCGAGCAAAGCATTCTCAATCATGAGGAATCGGTTCGCTCACACTTGAATTATCAGCACGATGAAGCAAGCGGTGACATGCCGGACAATGAGTTCGAGCAACAGCTGCTCGCCAGTACCTTCAGCGAAGATGGTGGTGAGTTACCACGTGTGGGACGCAACGATCCATGTCCATGCGGTAGTGGTAAGAAGTACAAGCAATGTCACGGGCGCTTGGCCTAAGAGACGTGATGTAGCAAAAAAAAGCGACTGATGATTCAGTCGCTTTTTTGCTGTTGGTGCTTTGGTAAAAATCGGGTGGTCTTATTTGTGTAGAAATGTTCTAATTATAAAATGTAAGAATCAAACGATAAAGTAAAGGTTGTGACCGCTTCCGTAGTTAGTTTATTCCAGTAAAGTCTCTGGATGGTGGTGTAGCTGGGCATAAGTGCCGCGTAACGCGAGTAACTCATGGTGCGTACCGCTCTCGACGATGCGGCCATGATCCATGACAATGATGCGATCGGCTTTTTCAATCGTGGACAAGCGATGGGCAATCATAATGGTGGTACGGTTCTGCATGAGTCGTTCTAAGGCTTGCTGCACCAAACGTTCGGACTCATTGTCCAGCGCGCTGGTGGCTTCGTCGAGAATCAAAACAGGAGCATTTTTGAGGATGGCTCGCGCGATGGCGACACGCTGGCGTTGACCACCTGACAGCTTGTTACCATTGTTGCCGATGTTGATGTGCCAGTGTTCGGGTTGACTCTGGACAAACTCCCATAGATTGGCAGCGCGCAAGGCTTGTTCGACTTGCTCATCGGTAACGTTGTCTGTGCCGTAAACGACATTGCTGTACAGGCTTTGATTGAACAATGTCACATCTTGTGACACCAAGGCGAGTTGTTTGCGTAAGCTGCTCAACTGAATGTCGGCGAGTGAAAAGCCATCTAAGCTGATTAGGCCTGAGGTAGGCTCCAGGAAACGTGGAATGAGGTTAATCAATGAAGTTTTACCGCTGCCTGAGCGGCCAACCAACGCAATTTTCTCGCCGGCATGGATATTGAGTGTGAAGTCGTTGAGGGCAGGGGCACTTTGGGCGTCGTACTGTAGTGAAACTTGATGAAACTGAATAGCGCCTTTAGCATGCTCAATTCGTTGCATTCCAGTGTCCTTTTCGGCCTGTTCATCAATGAAGCCAAATACGTGGTCTGCAGCAATCAGCATGCGTTGTTTGGGGTTGCTGACGTTGGATAGGTTTTTTAGTGGTGGGATGAGTTGTATCATAACCAGCATGAAGCTGATGAAGCCACCCGCTGTGGTTAGGCCGTCGGCACTTTGGTACATGGCGAAAAACATCACGATGGAGAGCGCAAAGGCAGCGATGAACTGCGTAATAGGAGCATTGGCAGACGAGGCGCGAGCTGACTTTTTGGCGTAGTGGAGTAAATCGCTGGTTATTTTTTTGAAACGATTTTGTTCTAATGCTTGTCCTGAAAACAACTTCACCACTTTATGTGCTTCGTAGGTCTCTTGGATGCTGTGAGACAAATCAAGGTTGATGCGGTGAGACTCTTGATTGATGGCGCGCATTTTTGCTTTATATTTTCGCGATAAAATCGCGAGAATCGGGAAAATGATGGTGATGATGAGGGTGAGCTGCCAGTTAAAATACAGCAGCATGCACACCAAGGCAATCGAAACCAATGTGTCGCGAACCAGCGTAATGAAAACTTCGCTGGTTAAATTAACGGCTGTGTTCGCGTCAACCGTGAACTTGCTTAACACATGAGCGCTGGGGTATTGCTGATTGTATCGAGATGGTAAAAGCAGCATGCGATCGAACATTAAGCCACGAATGTCTGAGACCACGCGCGCTGATACCCAAGCCACATTGTAAGAGGTTAGGTACAAGCACACACCATTGACCGCAAAAATGGTTATCAACACCAAAGGTGCTTGCCAAACCAAATCGGGATTTTGGCCATTAAAACCTGTGTCGGTGAGTACCTGAATGAGTTTGTTGAAAAATACAGTACTGACTGCGACGCCCAAAATGCCTATCAACGCATACAGCAAACGTTGGCGGTGAGAGAAGAAGTATTGAAGCAGCCGATGAAAGTTGGCGTTATCACCTGCTTTGAATAGCTTTTCGATAATGAGTTTTTGCATGAAAGGGGTGTCTGTGTCGCTGATAAGGTGTTTATTATAGATGGTGAATTTGTTTTTGTGTCTGGTCAATATAGCTGATGGATGAAAAAATGGCGTTTGCTGAGCAAACGCCATTGTACCGTTGAGTGTGTGCTCAAGCCTCGCTTGGAGAAGCGTGACGCATTTGGTCAACACGCTCGCGCATGTCTTTACCCGCTTTAAAATGCGATGCCTTTTTGGCGGGGACGATGACCTGTTCGCCCGTTTTTGGGTTGCGGCCAATGCGGCCAGGGCGTTCAGTGATAGAGAAGCTGCCAAAGCCACGAATCTCCACGCGCTGTTGGCTGGCCAGTGTGTGTGTGATGGCCTCAAGAATCGCTGTGGTGGCCATTTCGGCGTCGCGCACGAGGAGCTGCGGAAAGCGAGCAGCCAAGTTACTGATGAGTTCGGATTTTGTCATAGAGTAGTGCATAAGAGAGTGTTTGGCGCAAAACCTTAGAGAATGAATCAAGGCTTTGGGCGAAACACTCTGTACAAAAGGTTCGCACAGAGTGTTGCAAACAAATGAGGGGTGAATCAACCTCATCTGAGGTGTGTCAAATTAGTTTTGCTCTAATTTGGCTTTGAGCAATGCGCCCAAGTTGGTCGTGCCAGTCGCTGCAGAACCATTGTCTTCGGCCATTTTGCTCATCACAGCACTGGTGGCTGCTTGATCTTTGGCTTTGATAGACAACTGAATTGAGCGGCTCTTACGATCCACACTGAGAATCACGGCTTCGACTGAATCACCTTCTTTGAAGTGCGAGCCAGCGTCTTCAACGCGGTCAACAGAGATTTCTGACGCACGTAAGTACGCTTCGATTTCTTCGCCCAAATCAACCACAACACCTTTGGCTTCAACAGACTTCACAGTACCAGTGACGATACTGCCTTTGTCATTGACTGATGTAAAGTTCATGAATGGGTCGCCTTCGAGCTGTTTGATGCCCAAAGAAATGCGCTCTTTGTCCACATCGATAGACAAAATGAGGGCTTCGACTTCTTGACCTTTTTTGAAGTTGCGGATGGCTGCGTCTGGCGCTTCGTTCCATGACAAATCAGACATGTGAACCAAACCATCAATACCGCCATCTAAGCCAACGAACACGCCGAAGTCAGTGATAGAGCGGATGGTGCCTTTGATTTTGTCACCTTTTTTGAAGTTTGCTTCAAAATCATCCCATGGGTTGGCTTTGCATTGCTTCATGCCCAAAGAAATGCGGCGTTTTGATTCATCGATTTCCAGAACCATAACTTCGACTTCTTGACCCAAAGTAACGAGTTTCTTAGGATCAACGTTTTTGTTAGTCCAGTCCATTTCAGATACGTGTACCAAGCCTTCAATGCCTTGTTCGATTTCAACGAATGAACCATAGTCAGTGATGTTGGTGACTTTACCGAACAAACGTGTGTGCGCTGGGTAGCGATTGGCCAAGCCAGTCCATGGGTCGTCGCCCAATTGTTTGATGCCCAGAGAAACGCGGTGTTTTTCTTGATCGAATTTGAGGATCTTTGCTTCGACTTCTTGGCCAACCGTCAATACTTCTGATGGGTGACGCACACGACGCCATGCCAAGTCAGTAATGTGCAACAGACCATCGATGCCGCCCAAATCAACGAACGCGCCGTAGTCAGTGATGTTTTTAACGATACCTTTAACCACTTCGCCTTCTTTCAAAGTCTCAGCCAATTTAGCACGTTCTGCGCCCATGGTGACTTCGAGAACCGCGCGGCGGCTCAAAACGACGTTGTTGCGCTTGCGGTCAAGTTTGATGACCTTGAATTCCATGGTTTTGCCTTCAAATGGCGTCATGTCTTTCACTGGGCGCACATCGAGCAATGAACCTGGCAAGAACGCACGAATGCTGTTCGCCATAACGGTCAAACCACCTTTGACTTTACCAGTCACTGTACCTGTGACGAGCTCGCCTGATTCGAGAGCTTTTTCGAGACCTAACCAAGCTGAGAGACGTTTTGCGCGGTCGCGCGACAAAACGGTGTCACCAAAGCCATTTTCCAACGCATCAATGGCCACAGAGACGAAGTCACCGATTTCGGCTTCGAGTTCGCCATGGTCGTTGCGGAATTCTTCGACTGGGATGAATGCTTCTGATTTCAAGCCCGCGTTCACGACGACGAAGTTGTGGTCGATGCGGACGATTTCGGCGGTGATTACTTCGCCTGCGCGCATTTCTTGGCGCGCTAATGATTCTTCAAATAAAGCTGCAAAGCTTTCGTTGGTTGCAATGGTTGACATTGATAAAGTTCACTTAAAGTTACGCATGCAGTTTGGGCGGACGGCGAAATGCCATCTCAAAAACCCACAAAGCATGGAGTTAAACAAAGATTCGCTGGCGTTAAATACAAAATGGTTTATATCAAACTGCCGTCGAATCAGCCACAGCCGCGTATAAATCCAATACGGCTTTTACCGTCTCATCGAGCGTTAAGCTCGATGAATCGAGGACGAATGCACCCTCGACAGGTTTTAAAGGTGCGTGCGCTCTGGACATATCACGAGCATCGCGCGCCTGCAAATCGTGTAAAAGGTCTGACATGTTAGCAGAAAATCCCTTACCAATCAATTGTTTATAGCGTCTCTCTGCTCGAACTCTTGCATCGGCGTTGAGAAAGATTTTTAGTGGGGCATTGGGAAACACCACGCTGCCCATGTCGCGGCCATCTGCAACCAATCCGGGTGACTGTGCGAAATCACGCTGACGCTGTAGCAGCGCTGCACGCAGCGGTTGGCAAACGGCGATTTTTGAGGCCATATTGCCTGTGGCTTCTTCGCGGATACGGGCAGAGACCTCAATGTTGTTGAGCAAAATATATTCGCCGCCGTGCTCGACGTCAAACACCGCGTTTAATGTGTTGGCCCAGTGTACCAATTCAGAGATTTTATCCGCTGTCAGCTCGTCGCTTTGCTGCCAGTTATTGTCCAATGCCAACAAAGCCACCAATCGATACAGCGCGCCACTGTCTAGGTAATGAAAGCCCAAATGTGCTGCGACAGCTTGTGCAACTGCCCCTTTACCTGAGGCGGTTGGCCCATCAATCGCAATGACAGGAACGGTTGAATAATAGGCGTTGGGCATGGCGCTTCCTTTGAAATGAAGTCGTCATTATATAAGATGATGCGGACGAAAAGCACTTTGCCTTTTTCTTTGCTCCTGATTAAGGTTGTTTGTCGATGGTTCGGAGCACCTGTTTTATTTTTTCAGTATCATCCATTGTGTAATCGTCATCCACAAAAGCAACTTTCCCTTTTTTGTCTATGATGAATACGGCTCGTTTGTTATAACCTTGTGCCGCATCATAGCTGCCATATCGCTGTGAAATGCTGTAGTCGATGTCGTGGGTTTTGAGCAGATTCTTCCATTCGTTTAAAAGCTTCGGTGCCGCGCTGCTGATGGCCAATTTGACGATGGTCGGGGCAATTGTATGAGTGGAGGTTGATGGTGTTTCATCTAAGCTGGTGAGCTGCATGCTACACATCATCATGCTACGCTGCTTGGTTTCCAATGCGGTTTTTGCCGCTTCGTTGCTGATGGGGTCTGCGGTTGGAATGATGCCGCTGAATGCTGCTGGATAAAAAGTGATCAACACGGTTTTGCCTTTCAGGTCAGACAGGCGTCGGCCGTTTTCGAGGGTGAAGTCAGGCGCGGGGTCGCCGACATTCGGACGGTTTTGCTCATGAGTGCCCGTCATAATGGAATCTGACTCGCCGAGTAGCTGTTTGATGGTTTTTTCTAATGGTTTGAGTTGTTCGCCTTGTGCACGATAATTATCAGAGCGCTATCTAACGATGTCCCGTTTATCGAGCAGTAACACGGTGGCGTCACTGTGATTTTTTTGGGTAGTGGTGTGCCCACGAGCTGGCTGAGTTTTTGTATGTCCGTTGTCTTGGACGTCACCTCGCAGCCACTTGAATAAGGCCAAGATAACAAGTTAGACGGCGGTGACCCTGTCATATAAATAACTTTGATGTTGCGGTTGTGATCGTATGTGCTAAAAGCGTTTTGACTCAAGAAATATTGGTCAAAGGCGTATTTCATCATGCCCTCATAATCACTTTGTTCGGGTAGAAAGACCAACAGCTTAAGCGCATTTTGCCAATCCTCTTGTTGGGTGAGTTTATCATCTTGGCATATCGTTGATGGCGGCAGGACGTCTCCGATGCTCAATGCTTTTGCTTATACACCTGCGCTGAATAAGCAGCCGGCTATTATTAAGCCGCGATAAAAATGTTTCATGTCATACCCCCAAAAAACCAACGATGACAACATTTTAGCGCAAAGCTTTGCTGGTTAATGTGATTTGTATTGCGCTTGCCAGAATCGTCTGGTGACGGGTTTATTGGGTCAGTGCGTGGTTGCTTTTGCTCGCCATGCCATGCTCTTGGCATTGTGAGGCATGGCATGGCGACCACGTGCTGACGGATTTAATCAGGCAAGCTGTTTGTGAAGGAAGGCCGGTATGCGCTCGGGGTGCTCGTCATAGTGGTTGTCCCCATCAAAGCGATTGAGAGGCCTTCAATCCGCAGCATTTTTGCTTCGGTGGGGCGCGGCTACAATGGCTTCTAAGTCTGCAGGCAAGGTTAAAACATCTTCTCGATGCTGGTTTATTCGAGATCGGTTGCATCGGCTGGTTCAAGCTGCGCCCAAAGTGATTGTTGATGTGCACTACAGTGGCGCGTTGGTTGCGACTCATTTAGAGTTTGCTTTCCTCATGGCGATACTTTCCTGTATTACCCAAAAATAAAGCACTCACCAAGTTAAGAGCCTTGCTTGAAATCATTCAGTCTAACAAATCAGTGTCTCTGGGTTGAGAGATGTTTCAGGGGCATTGCAGTGCATATTCCAGTGGTCTGTGCTGTGGTCTTTGAAACCACTTTGAATGGGATGTTGAATGCCTTATACTGACGTTGAAAAAAAATCATTGCCCGTTTGTGTCGTTTTCGTAGGCAAGTACAGGTTTTAGAAGCCACGATTGAAGGTGGTGTCTCATGCAGTTATGCCCGACAACAATTATCTGCTTTACGCGGCGCGGTCAATGGCATGATAGCGGAGGTTTTGGAAAGCCACTTGCGCGAGACTTTGGCGCAGCCCATGCAACACGATGATGTAACCCAATCAACCGAATCGAGTATCAACGATACCGTTACATTGATTCGCACGTACCTTAAATAAATACTGGAGTTCACCATGAAATCAAGAGCAGCCGTGGCGTTTGCCGCAGGGCAACCGTTACAAATCGTCGAAATTGATGTGTCGCCGCCTCAAGCAGGCGAGGTTCTGGTGCGTATCACGCACACGGGTGTCTGCCATACAGATGCGTTTACATTAAGCGGTGACGACCCAGAGGGTATTTTCCCTGCCGTATTGGGTCACGAGGGTGGCGGCATTGTGGTGGAGGTTGGCGCGGGTGTGACGTCATTAAAAGCGGACGACCATGTCATTCCGCTTTATACGCCTGAGTGTGGCGAGTGTAAATTCTGTCTGTCAGGTAAAACCAATTTGTGCCAAAAAATCCGCGGGACCCAAGGCAAAGGCTTAATGCCCGACGGAACAACACGATTCTCGTATCAAGGTCAGCCGATTTACCACTACATGGGCACGAGTACGTTCAGCGAGTACACCGTGGTGGCTGAAATTTCTTTGGCGAAAATCAACCCAGATGCCCCTTTAGAAAAAGTCTGTTTGCTTGGCTGCGGCGTGACGACAGGTATCGGTGCGGTGCAAAATACAGCAAAAGTTAAGGCGGGCGATACGGTGGCTGTGTTTGGATTGGGCGGCATTGGCTTGGCGGCGATTCAAGGGGCTCGTCAAGCCAAGGCTGCTCGAATCATCGCCATCGACATTAACCCGTCCAAATTTGAATTGGCCAAATCCATGGGGGCAACTGATTGCATCAATCCCAACGACTATGACAAACCGATTCAAGAGGTGATTGTCGAGCTCACTGACGGTGGTGTGGATTTTAGCTTTGAGTGCATTGGCAACGTCAATGTCATGCGCTCGGCACTTGAGTGTTGCCACAAAGGCTGGGGTGAATCGATCATCATTGGCGTTGCGGGTGCAGGGCAAGAAATCTCCACCCGTCCATTTCAATTGGTCACTGGTCGTGTCTGGCGTGGCAGCGCATTTGGTGGTGTTCGTGGTCGTACTGAGTTGCCGACAATGGTTGAAGACGCGATGAGTGGCGTAATTGAGCTTGACCCATTCATCACCCACACCATGCCGTTAGAGCGCATCAACGAAGCATTTGAATTAATGCATAAAGGCGAATCGATTCGCACAGTGATTCACTTTTAAAGTTGACATTTATGACCCTCACCACACGCTCAACCCATGCCTGCTTTGGTGGCACGATGGGATTTTATACCCACCCCTCGACTGAGACGAGAACCAACATGCGCTTTTCGGTGTTTGCCCCTGATGCTGCGCGACACAAGCCGCTGCCTGCGTTGTATTTTTTGGCAGGGCTCACGTGCAGCGAAGAAACCTTCATGATTAAGGCGGGCGCACAACGCTATGCCGCTGAGCATGAGTTAATCCTCGTCGCGTGCGATACCAGTCCGCGCGATTTGAATATTGCGGGAGATTCTGACTCATGGGATTTTGGCGTGGGCGCAGGATTTTATCTCGATGCAACACAAGCACCGTGGGCAAACCACTACCGAATGGGCAGTTACATCAATCAAGAGTTACCTGAGCTTATTGAGACGCATTTTCCTGTCTGTCATGATAAGCGCGGCATCTTTGGTCACTCCATGGGTGGGCATGGCGCACTCGTGACTGCACTGCGCCATCCTGAGCGTTGGCACTCAGTGTCGGCGTTTGCGCCGATCGCGAATCCATGTGCTGTGCCATGGGGCGAAAAAGCTTTTGGCCATTATTTGGGCAGTGACCGAGACACGTGGCAAGTATATGACGCGAGCATACTCATGGCGCAACACGCGCACCCAAGCGAAATATTGATTGACCAAGGACTATCGGATCAATTCATCGACAACCAGCTTCACCCCGCTGCACTTGAGGTAGCGGCGACACAGTCTGGACAACGACTTAATTTGCGACGCCATGCTGGGTTTGACCATTCGTACTGGTTCATTCAAACCTTTGTGGCGGATCACGTGGCACACCATGCGAAAATCATGCAAGCATCTTGATTGTTAATCTATTGCCTCAGCTTTGGGGTGAGGTCATGTCTCTGATTGATGGCAATGCAGCAAGCTGTATGCCCCACTCGCCACAAAGTGGTTCTACTCTTATGGCAAAAACCCCCCTAAAGTGTTATCACTAAAAAAAGGGGTGATTTTTATGAGTAATAACACAGACCATTCTGGCAAGACCATGCGCAAACCACTGATTCTCGTTCCCACAGGTTCGCGCGAACGCGATGGCTTAGACTATCAAGTGATGGGGACAAAATATCTGGTGCCTTTGGTATCCGTTTCAAATTGTGATATTTTGATGGTGCCAACTTGCTTTGGCTCGGATGCGATTGATACCTATCTTGATTTGGTTGATGGCGTCTTCTTATCGGGTGCATCGACGAATATTGATCCAACACTATACGGTCAAGAGTGGCTCACGCCAGATCAGTCACAAGACAAGGATCGTGATAATTTTAATATTGCCTTGATTCCTAAAGCGCTAAATAAAGGCCTGCCATTTTTTGGCGTTTGTCGTGGTTTGCAAGAGTACAACATCGCTCATGGCGGTGACCTGTATCAAGCATTGCACGACACTGAGGGCATGATGGATCATCGTGAAAAAGACCCAGATGCGTCATTAGAAGAATGCTATGGCCCGAATCACAAAGTAACGCTCGTACCAAACACTTGGTTGGCTGATGTCATCGGACAAACTGAGTTTATGGTCAATTCATTGCACGGACAAGGGGTCAAAACCTTGGGTCAAGGTTTATCGGCCTTGGCGCACGCACCCGATGGCTTGGTCGAAGCGGCGAGTAACCCAGCATTTGCCCAGTTCAATCTCGGCGTGCAGTGGCATCCTGAGTGGATGACGGCACACAACCCTGTCTACACCAAAATTTTTAAAGCTTTTGGTGATGCGGCTCGGCAGTATGCGGCACAGCGTGGTTGATTTTTGAATGTGTTGGCGCTACTAAGCGGTTATTAAAAAAGCCAAGCGAGAAGCTTGGCTTTTTTATTGAGGCATTTTCAATTATTGGTTGGGGAATAAAAACACTTCAACACGTCGGTTCTGTGTGCGGCCTGACTCTGTATCGTTACTGGCGATGGGTTGACTTGCACCTCGGCCGTAGCTGGTCATGCGCGAGCTAGCCACACCTGACGTCATGAGGTAGTCTTTAACTGTGTTGGCGCGAGCCAATGACAGGCGTTGGTTTGCATCGCTGTTACCCGTGTTGTCGGTGTGGCCAACGATGACGACTCGGCTGTTCGCGTTTTCGCGAGCGACTTGGGCGACTTTATTTAAAGTGTCCATACCTGAATTTTTGAGCTCAGCACTGCCAGAGTTGAACGACATATCGCCCGCGATGTTGATGCGGGTGGAACCATCAGGCATCTGTGTGACGTTGGTATTGCTGCCTTTGAATATGTCACGGGCACGTTGCTCGATTTGTGTGCCATAGCGATTGCCAACTACGCCACCAAGTACGCCACCGATGGCGGCACCGATGAGCGCACCTTCATTTTTGTCACCGCGATCAGATACCGCGGCACCAAGTATGCCACCTAAAACAGCACCTGTGCCTGCGCCAATCGTGGTGTTGCGGTCAAAGCCGCCTGTGTTGGTCGTGCCTGAGTTTGTGCTGCTGACAGGTGCGGCAGTACTGGCGCAACCGACGAGGGCAATGGCAGCGAGCAAGGCCGTTGCACGTTTGCTGGTTTGGTTGATAATGTTCATAGCGTCTCCTTTGAGGAATGTGAGGTATCAAAAAGTGCGATGCGAGCATCGACAGGAGTGCTTAACAACTGATGCGCGGATGCGTTGACAAACTACTGCGACACGATAGAATGAGCCTTTGCCAAAGCTAACCATACCATGATTGATTTCTTCGCCCTGTTGTTTTTCGTGTTTGCCACGGCGCGGCTTTATGTGGGCTATTCTGTCCACCAACCACAGTTTGCAGCGCATCAAAAATCACCGTGGTTTCAGCATAGTCTGTGGCTGATTCCATTGGCACCCGTCTGGTTGTGGAAAGTTGGACCGTATGTTGGTGTTGTACCTGCCGTGTTGGTTGCATTGGCGAGTGTTTGTGTGGTTTGGTGGCGTGCGCACGAGCTGTATCACTATTTCCATGCAAAGGATGAGCCGAAGACGGGTGGGGTGTCGCATTGGTTGTCACGTGTTGAGTGGCTCGCTTATTTGGCAGGTGGTTATGTTTTGCTTCGATTTTGCATGACGTTTTGGTTGCTGTATTGGTTGGGTGATGTGTGAAAACGTGTTTTGCAAATACATCAAAACCCCGTCCTTTTTCTTTCCATATTGGTGGTGTATGCTACAAAACATCAGCAGTGACATGATTGATCCGAAACACCACCATGTGCGATTTCGGTGTTTAGCACTCTAACCAAAAGAGTGCTAAAATAACCTCCTGATGTTTTTGCACCATTCACGGTTTATTTTCCCCAAAAGGGTAGGAAATTGATCATTATGACTAATTACGCTGTTACTCCGTATTCTGCTTCTTATAACCAATTGCTGGCTGTGCCCAGCTTTGGCGATTTGGATGGTTACACGCGTGCGGTCAACGCTGTACCCATGCTCACACCAGAGCAAGAGTATGGCTATGCGATGGCTTATCGCGCCGATCCGAATAATCTGCAAGCCGCACATGCGCTCGTGGTCTCGCATTTGCGCGTGGTGGTATCCATTGCCCGTAAATACACAGGTTATGGCTTGCCGCAGGCTGATTTGATTCAAGAAGGCTCGATTGGGCTCATGAAAGCGGTCAAGCGATTTGACCCTGCGCATGGTGTGCGTTTGGTATCGTTCGCTATGCATTGGATTAAAGCCGAGATTCACGAATATGTGATTAAAAACTGGCGCATGGTCAAAATCGCCACGACCAAGGCGCAACGCAAGTTGTTCTTTAACCTGCGCAGTATGAAAACAGGTGAGCACATGAGCCAAGACGAAGTGCACGACATGGCCCGCGTCCTCAAAGTCAAACCTGAGGAAGTCATCGAGATGGATCAGCGCTTGACAGGGCGTGACATTGCCATCGATGGCGGGATGGATTCGGACGACGATGCGGTGGCGATGGCCCCGATTGCGTATTTGGCCGAGGAGTCGAATGAGCCAACGCAGGTATTGGCGCGTGCGCAAAAAGACATACTTGAGTCTGAAGGCTTGGATGCGGCATTGGCAGTGCTTGACGAGCGTTCGCGCGCGATTGTGGCTGCACGCTGGTTGGCCGACGATGAAGGCAAAGGCCAAACACTTCATGAATTGGCAGCGCAGTTTGGTGTCTCCGCTGAGCGTATTCGTCAAATCGAAACCGCCGCGATGAAAAAAATGCGGCTGTATTTGACTGAACAGTATGCGGCTTAACGCACGGCTGAAATTATATAGAAGAGAAAAAGCGACTGAATCCTCAGTCGCTTTTTTGTTGGCATGTCGATTGCGCCAGCGTCCTTTCCTCAATAGGTGGGTGTGGGGGTGCTGTGGCGCTAATCAATTATCGCGTTAATTCTGAAGCTTTAGGCTGTCGCGAATCTCACGCAGTAGCTCAATTTCCTCAGGGGTGGCGGGTGCCGTTTCTTCTGTTTGCTTCTGAACTTTATTGACCGCCTTGATAATCATGAACACAGCAAATGCCAAAAATACAAAATTAATCACGGTGGTGATGAAGTTGCCATAAGCAAATATTGGCACCCCCGCTTTTGTGAGTGCTTCGTAAGTCATGGTAGTGCCTGCTGGCACGTCACCGAGTGCCACGAATTGGTTTGCGAAGTCTACCTTGCCACCAAACACCGCGCCAATGATGACGCCAACAGCGAGTGAGAGGACAGGGCCTTTGAGGGCAAACTCTTTGAACTCTTTCCACATGCTGTTCCCCTTGAGGTGGGTACAAATGATGGATGACATAATTGAAGCGAGACATCATAACATGCCAATGACGTCTAATTAAAGTCCGACATTGCAACACACACCTTGAGTTTGTTGTGATGTGGTCCTGTACTGTTGCTAAAGTGGCGACATTCGAGTTTCGTTAGCCAAATTACCCTTTAAACAAGCGGGGCTTTGCGATACAATATGCGGGTTTTTATCCATGGTGTCCACACATTTAAGGGCATTTGGGTTCACATTTGTTTGTTAATCATTTGAAAATAGGGGTCGTCATGAGCGATCAAGAAAATAAGCCAATGGACAAAGAACGCCGCAATCTGCTGATTGCGACGGGTGGCGTTGGTGCTTTGGGTGCGGCGGCCTTTGCTGCACCACTGGTGTCAAGTTTCGCACCGTCTGAGAAGGCGAAAGCAGGTGGTGTGCCTGTTGAGGTAGATGTGCCCGCACCTGGTGAGTTAAAAGTCGAGTTTTGGCGCGGTAAGCCCGTGTGGATTTTGCATCGTACCGATGAGATGACCGCATCGTTGGAGAAGGTGAAAGACCAAATGGCTGACCCAGATTCGTTGCAACCATTTTCTATGCCTCTGCCAGAGTATTGCGACAAAACCACGCGAGCGCGTCCAGACCATCCGAATGTCATGGTTATGATCAGTACTTGTACACATCTGGGTTGCATTCCTGAGCCTCGTTTAAAAGCTGGTGCACAACCGTCATTGCCTGATGATTGGGCGGGTGGTTTCTTGTGTCCATGCCATGGTTCGACTTATGACTTGGCGGGTCGCGTCTTTAAAAACAAGCCCGCGCCGCAGAATCTTGACGTCCCACCTTACATGTTCCTCTCTGATACCAAAATCGTCATCGGTAAAGATGAGAAAGGCGAGGCTTAATCATGGCAGAACACCACAATACCGAAAACAGCGCAGGTTTGCTTGGCTGGATTGATTCGCGTTTTCCGCTCTCAAAGATGTACAAAGAGCACATGAGCGAGTACTACGCACCGAAAAACTTTAATTTCTGGTACATCTTCGGTGTCCTTTCGATGGTGGTTTTGGTGATTCAGATTGTCACAGGTATTTTCCTTGTGATGAATTACAAACCAGATGCCTCATTGAACGCGGCAGGCGTGCCTATAGCTTTTGCCAGTGTGGAGTACATCATGCGCGAAGTGCCAGGTGGCAAATACATCCGCTTCATGCATTCAACAGGTGCATCGATGTTCTTTGTCGTGGTTTACTTGCACATGTTCCGTGGTTTGCTCTATGGCTCGTACCGCAAACCCCGCGAGCTGGTATGGATTTTCGGTTGTTTGATTTTCTTGGCTTTGATGGCTGAAGCGTTCATGGGCTATTTGCTGCCTTGGGGGCAAATGTCTTTCTGGGGTGCACAGGTGATTGTGAATCTGTTCTCAACGATCCCACTGATTGGGCCTGATTTGTCTGTGTTTATTCGTGGTGATTACAATGTAGGTGACGCGACGCTCAACCGTTTCTTTGCGCTGCACGTCATCGCGGTACCGTTGGTGTTGCTCGGTTTGGTGGTAGCGCACATCATCGCTTTGCATGAGGTCGGCTCAAATAACCCAGACGGCGTGGACATCAAAAAGTTTAAAAATGACAAAGGCGTGCCGCTTGATGGCATTCCGTTCCATCCATACTACACGGTGCATGATTTGGTGGGTATTGTTGGCTTCATGATTATTTTCTTTGCGGTTATCTTTTTTGCGCCAAACATGGGGGGATACTTCTTGGAGTACAACAACTATCTCCAAGCGAACCCCTCTGCGACACCCGCACATATCGCGCCTGTCTGGTACTTCACGCCGTTTTACACCATGCTGCGTGCCGTGACGGATCAAATGAAATTTTTATTCATTGCGCTGATTTTGCTTGCTGCTGGTATGGCGTATTTCCGCGGCCGCATGCCTGAGAAAACCAAGATCATCTTGGTGGTTGGTGCAGTCGGATTGGCTGGCTTTATGTTCATTACCAAAGCGGCATTTTGGGGTGTGGTGGTCATGGGGGCGGCGATTGTGACTCTGTTCTTCTTGCCTTGGCTGGATCGCTCACCTGTGCGCTCGATGCGCTATCGCCCGAAATGGCACTTTGGTTTGCTGATGTGCTTTGTCGTGAATTTCGTCATCTTGGCTTATTTGGGCGTGAGTCCACCGAGCACTATTGCGGGTTATGTGGCTCAAGTGTGTACTTTATTCTATTTTGGCTATTTGTTCTTAATGCCGTGGTGGTCGTCGATTGGCGAATTCAAAGAGCCACCCGAACGCGTTAACTTCAAGCCACACTAATCACGCACAAGGACACTCAAATGAAAAAATGGATTTATGCGTTTTATGCGCTGATGGCGGTTTTGGTCTCGGCTGTGGCTTATGATCGCTTTGTCGTTGGTACGGGTGGAAGTCATGACCCAGTGCCATTACAAGCGGCTAATGTTGACATGAGTGACAAAGAGTCTTTGCAAAGAGGGGCTAAAGTCTTTCGTGATTATTGCTTGAGCTGCCATGGCTTATCCTCTGTTCGTTATAACCAATTGGTGAAAATTGGCATTTCTGAGGATGACATCAAGCGTCAAATGATCACCAATAACGGCAAAGCCGGCGATTTGATGCAAGTAGCCAGCCGCCGTGAAGATGCTGCCAAGTGGTTTGGCGTGCCGCCACCTGACTTGTCGTTGGTGGCCAGTGCACGTAATCCAGACTGGATTTACACGTATCTCATCAGCTTTTATCGTGACGATGAGCGTCCTACGGGATGGAACAATGCTTTGTTCCCCAATGTGGGCATGCCTCATGCACTTTGGACAGAGGAAGGTATAAAAGTGCCTAAGTTTGTTGAGAAAGAAGAGCACGGTGAGAAAGTTAAAGTAATTGAAGGTTATGACATGCAAAGAGCTGGTCTCTTGGAAAAACCAGAAGACTACCAACGCATGGCGCATGATGTAACCAATTTCTTGACTTGGGCATCCGAGCCTGATCAACTGTCACGCAAATACATTGGCTTTGGCGTACTGGCCTTTTTGTTGATCTTGTTCTTCTTGGCACGACAGCTCAGTAAAAATTACTGGAAAGATATACATTAATCAGTAATTAATAACGAAAAGGCAAGCATGGCTTGCCTTTTTTGTTTGAATCACGCACACTGTCGCATCGACGTTTGACCATGCGGGTCAGGCGCTTTTTACCGCATAAGGAAACACACACCATGATGGTTCTCTACTCGGGCACAACCTGCCCATTTTCACAACGTTGCCGTTTCGTCCTGTTTGAAAAAGGCATGGATTTTGAAGTGCGCGATGTGGATTTGTTTCAAAAACCAGACGACATCATGATGATGAATCCTTATGGTCAATTGCCAATTTTGGTTGACCGTGACCTGATTTTGTACGAATCAAACATCATCAACGAATACATTGATGAGCGTTTTCCCCATCCGCAGCTCATGCCTGCCGATCCAGTCATGCGCGCTCGTGTGCGACTCATGTTGCTCACGTTTGAGCGCGAGTTATTTGTGCATGTACAAACATTAGAAAACGCCTCACGCCACGCTGAGCACGAAGCGGCAGCCAAGCAAATTTCTGACCAACTCACTCAATTAGCGCCAATCTTTGCACACAACAAATTCATGCTCGGTGACGATTTCACCATGCCTGATATTGCCCTCGCGCCACTGCTTTGGCGTCTTGAGCACTATGACATCAATTTGCCAAAATCGGCTGCACCGTTGCTCAAATACGCCGAACGTATTTTTTCGCGTCCAAAATACATTGAAGCACTGACGCCGTCTGAAAAAGTCATGCGCCGTTAAACCAAAATCAACACAGACGCGATTTATCGCGTCTGACTCGTTTAAATAAGAGTACAACATGCCACCAGAACTCAGTCAAAAACCCTATTTCATTCGTGCTTTGTGGGAGTGGTGTAACGATCAAGGCCTCACACCGCAGATTCTCGTGGATATTGATCACAATACGCGAGTGCCATCAGGATTTGATGACGATGGCAAAATTATCCTCGATATCAGCATGGATGCCACTCATGGGCTTGAGATGAGCAACGAATGGGTCAGTTTTCAGGCTCGTTTTGGCACGGTTGCCCAGCAATTGGATATTCCTGTTGCTCGAATTGCTGCGATTTTTGCTGCTGAAACGGGACAAGGCATGGGGTTTGATGTCACTGACTCAGACGATGGTGCATCCTCTGTGAATACGGAAGTGCCGACAAATAGTCCTGATTCAAAATTCGATGATGGCAAACCCAAAGGTAGCCCATTAAAGCTGATTAAATAACCGATTGATAAAAAATCTCAAAAAAGTAAATTTTTTGCATCAGATTACTTGCATTGTCTTATAAAGTTTGTTTATAATACGCGTCTTGCCCGTTTAGCTCATCTGGTAGAGCACCTGACTTGTAATCAGGGGGTGGTGGGTTCAAGTCCTGCAACGGGCACCAAGACAGAAGCGGCTTACAGAGATGTAAGTCGCTTTTTTTAATTTAAAATAATTTTCGTGTAATGTTTATGTAATGTTTTTGGTGGGATGCCATAAGAATAGAATAAAGCTAATAAAAACGTAGCGAGCTAACAAGATGGTAGCATTCAAGCCGATTGAATGAGTTTTGAGTTTTTCCACACCAAACTTGCACCTACAACGCACCAGTTAGCAGCACCGACCAAGTACGGCTAAGGTGGTGTCAGTATGACGTTCTAATATCGTCAGTCGATTGTGGCACTGGTGTTATTTTGTGATGAATTAGCCGACACCTATATAGGTAAACAAATCAAGGTTTCTAATAGCATTAAAACAGCAGCAAAAAAGTGTGCTGTCACTGGCTCGATTGTCAGTGTTGCCCAAGCTTTAGCTTGAACAAATGACATTCGCAGAATTTTCCCACGCTTACAGAGCAGTTATTCTCCTGTTGGTGAGCAAGCAGCACCATAAAAACCTACTTAAAGTCGTGGGGGCATAGCGGGGCAATCAGACACAATCCAAAATACCTAATATACTGGTTTGGTGGCGACTTAAGCAACGCCGACAAACGCGTGTGAAAGTCTCTCTAAATCAAAGTTTTAATGGATGCTCTCATGCACCCATGACAGAAATCGCAAGCACAAACAGTACAATAAAAACTTGTTTAAAACCTTGCTAAAAACGGTGGGGCGAGTGGGTCAAGTGGGGCGATGCCTTACAAAGCCAGTAGGCATAAGGGTCAAGCCTGCCCCACCCACATCAAACATTGCCCCATCTGCCCCACTATCCACGACGGTCATTGATGTGTTGTTGTATGATAATTGGGCGATCTGTTGACCGCTCACCCTTTCTAATCACGTATCGGGATGTGTCGGGTGTATTTCAATTTAGCCTATTGGGTGCGGCGTGATAAATACACGCCAATTTTGTCGTATTTTTACAACAAATTGAAGCTGAGTTTGCTTGTTTTTCAGTCCACTACTCTTTCCCTGAAATAATCAACACTCATCAACATGGTTAAACGCTGTTGAACGGGATATGACCCTAACGGGCCACAAATCGTCTAATAAAAATACCTGAAATACCCCTGAAAGTGCCATTTTTAGCCCACTTTGTAGAACGATCATGACCATGGTCATAAATTTATTTTTGATGGCATGTGGAGCAGCATGGCTTTTTCGGTACAATGGCATTCATTGGTGCTTTACAGTTAAATGGCTTGCAAAATGCACTTATTGAGCAGTCAACACCAATAGAAAAGCCACTTAATCCAAACTTTCTGAGGGCGCGGATTAAATGGCTTGGGTCGCACAGCAAAGTTATTCGTCAAAATAACCGCGCTGGGCTTTAACAAACGGAAAGGGAAGCCGCCTGTTATTGTATGTCCTGCTTTGACACAGAAACATCGCATATAGAGTTGAATACCATTAAATCAATGATAATCAACACACGTCAAGTGTAAAGCAACCCCCGTCCAGTGGCAAGCAAAATTATTTAGCTGATAGCTAAAGCGTTGTCAGTTTTCCACAAAGCGGGTGGCATCTTTAACAAGCGGCTCACTCTTTCAAACATGAAAGAAACACAATGAGCAGCTTAATCAGCATCAACAACCCCATCATTCGTATCAAAGCCGTTAAACAATTGACTGGCGTCGGTTCGTCTACCCTGTATTACCACGTCTCTAAGGGCTTATACCCAAAACCCATCAAACTTGGTGAAAAAATGAGTGGCTGGCTCACCTCTGAGGTCTTAGCCATTCAAGCCGCCCGCGTCGCTGGACAGTCTGATGATGAAATCAAAGCACTGGTACAGCGTCTGTCCATCGAGCGCACACAAGTCACCGTTTGATCGCCCCATCCATCAAAGCCTTACCACAGGTCTGCCAATGCAGCCTGTGGGCTACTTTACCTGTTTGAAACGAGAAAATTCATGAACAAAGAGCGATACGGGATGATTCCCGTCTATAAAAAGGGCGATGCGACAGAAAGAATGCGCCGAAGTCCATGCCAAAAAAGGCGCACAGGGGTATTGCGATTTAACGCCGCAAAAATAATGCCCATAAAAAAAGCAGCCCTCCCGTCAAAGATTGGCTGCTTCCTATTACTGCGTGTTGTGAATCACAGCCAAATTATAATAGAACAACACACACCCTACCCCATCATCATTCCCACGGAGGTGTGCGCATGAGCCATCACCATCAACCCGACAGGGATGTACCCCCCCTATGTGCCTATGAGAATAACGACACGAACGCTATGGTGGGTGACGAGTTGGCGCATTCAGAGCCATACACACACATTGAGCCAACGCAGCAGGTTGAATTGGCCACCCAGCAAGAGACAGAGTCTGTCAATGCCAGTGAAACCGAAACACTCGCCGCCATTGATGCACTTAAATCCGACAGTGCCCAGTACGCCGCCGCTAAAGCCAGTGCCGCTGCACAATGGGGCATCAGTGTTAAGGCCGTCAATGCCAAACTAAAAGCATGGCGCAAAACAGAAAAACGCCCTTATATACCCGAACCCTATCAGCAGGTTGATGGGGTGGCACATGGCTTTGTGGTCAACGACATAGGGGTTTGGTTCAATGCTGATGATGAAGCACTACGTGTATGCAGTCGTTTGGATGTATTGGCATGGACGCGAGACGACAAATCAGAATCGTGGGGGCGTTTGTTGCGTTGGCAAGATGGCGACAAACACCCCCATCATTGGGCGATGCCGATTGAGTTGTCGTATGGCATTGGTGTGGAATTAGCCAAGTCACTATCCATGCAGGGGCTTGAAATCTCACCTGCCCGCAAAGCCCTACAAAAACTTGCAGATTATGTGGTGGGCTGCAAGCCTGCCGCCCGTGCACGTTGTGTCAGTAAAACGGGGTGGTGTCGTGACGTGTACGTATTGCCACAGCAAACCTTGGGTGACAGTGACGACAGGGCGATTTACCAAAGTGCAGACGGCGCAGCCAATCCCTACAGCAGCAAAGGCACGTTGTCTGAGTGGCGCAAACAGGTTGCCGCATTGTGTGTTGGTAACAGCCGTTGTGTGCTGGCCGTGTCCATGGCGTTTGCAGGGGTGTTGTTGCCATTAGCAGGCGTTGAGGGTGGTGGGGTGCATATTGTCGGTTCATCATCCACAGGCAAAAGCACCACCACTAAAGCCGCCGCCTCGGTGTATGGTCAATCGCACGAGGGGGCAGAAAACAAATATTGGCACAGTTGGCGGGCAACCGACAACGGTTTAGAGGGCATCGCATCACTGCACAATCACAGCCTACTCATTCTTGACGAATTGCGCCAAACCCCAGCCAAAACAGTTGGTGAAGCGGTGTACATGCTGGCAAACGGTGAGGGCAAGAACCGTGCCAATCGCAACGGCGCAAGCAAACCCGTCAAATCTTGGCAATTGCTTTATCTGTCGAATGGCGAATTGACACTGGAAGCGCACATGGCAACGGTGGGTATGAGGCCGCATGAGGGGCAAGAAGTCCGTTTTGCGAAAATCGAAGCCAATGCGGGGGCGGGCTTGGGCATTTTTGAGCAATTGAACGGGTACGCTGATGGTGCTGCGCTGTCGGATGCTTTCAAAGCAGCCACCACCCGACAATACGGCACGGCGGGCATTGAGTTTATCAGGTATTGCATTGTTCACTACCACAGCCTGAAAGATGAGCTGCAACACCGCATTAATGGGTTTGTCGATAGAAACATCCCTGCCGATGCCCAAGGGCAAGTACAGCGTGTTGCGCAACGTTTTGGTTTGATTGCCGCAGCAGGTGAATACGCATCACAGTGGGGCATTACAGGTTGGCAGCAAGGAGAGGCCACGCAAGCGGCACAAGTGTGTTTCAAAAACTGGCTGGATAACCGCAGCAGCCATGGCGACAACCAAGAGAAAGAGTCCATGCTTGAAGCGGTGCGCTCGTTCATTCTTCGACACAGTGCCAGCCGTTTCTCATTGGCTGATTCTGCCAAGGATGAAAAGATTCTGAATCAAGCGGGGTGGATCAGACACAGTGGCAAAGTGATGGATTATCTGATTATCCCTGATGTATTCAGACAAGAAGTGTGTGCGGGGTTTGAAGTCAATGCGGTGTGTCGGGCGTTGGATGAGGAGGGACTCATTTACTCAACGATTGAGGACAGTAAAAAGCGTTATTCGGTCAAACAGAGTTTTGGTTCGATGCGGACACGCTTTTATACCATCCCATCAACCATACTGGATAACGCAGCATAACGATTGGGTGGGGCAAATCGATGCCAGTGCGACAGTTTATAAAAGCGGTGGGGCAGATGAAAATCAGGCACAGCAAGGCTTTGGTGGTAGTCGTCCCACTTGCCCCACCCGCCCCACTATTTTTAAGCATGTTTTAAATGCAAATAAATTCACACTTGAATCAAGCCCGCACAACAAACGCTGTCACGGATTCTTGCCAAAGTGTGGTGAGGTCATCAAAATGTACGTGTACGCGTGATGATTCATTCATTTGTGGTGGGTCGGTGAGCTGACAAGTAATAATGCCCGTTGATGTGACCGCCGATTCTCCAATATCACCAGTGACCTTATAAAATGGGTTGTTGGGTGAAGACTTTTTTTACACCGTCATGCGCGTGCGCGAGGTCTCGTCAAATCAAGGGTTTAAAAAACAGCTTCATACACTTTTGTGGCGAGTATTGGTTTTTGGTTGATTGTCAGTATGCTCTAATAACCAAACGGCAGGTCAACACCACATCAGGCTCCCATGTTGTCAGTTGATTGTGCAAGGGGTGGGATTTTGTCTCGAATTATCTGACACCTATACGTACTAAGAAATCAGGCTCCAATCACGTCATTGTGTGACGTGTTTATTTAGGCTTGGTCAAACTGTCAATCGTCAATATCCTCTAAATCATGAGCAAGGCAGCGACGCAGATCTAAGTTGTATTGGCTGTTTGTTGTCGTTCACGCTCCAGTATCAACAGTCGCTCTATAAAGCACCTCAAATATACAGAGTTTAACTATGCTTACAATGCGGTTTATAAAGCGTGACATCCCTTATCAATCAAGCACTTATTAAAAAAGCACATTCAAAACCTATCAAACACCCTCGATTGTCAATGACATACAACCAAAAAAAACAAGCTGACGCGCTCAAACCCTTGTCTATTGGGCATTCTGTAGCGTATTGATGAAATTGGAAACGGCCAAATAAAACCCGATTTTTTGGCGTTATGATACTCAGGCTAAATCAATCAATAGCGATTAACCGAGGAAACACAACATGAATCTTGTATCTACCCAACACACTTTGCCTGCTATCTTGACGACCAACGAGGCCGCTGTCGCTCTCAACCGCAAACCCCAAACATTGCGCAAGTGGGCATGTTTGGGCAATGCGCCCATCACACCCTTGCGCATCAATGGACGGTTGGCATGGCGTGCCAGTGAAGTGTTAGCGTTGCTCAATCCACATCATGTAGTAATAGCCGATTTGGGTGAGTGAGTCAGTCGTTAGCTTGGTTGTGAGGCCGACATCCTGCCGTCCAAACCTGTGTTGCTGATGGCAACTCACTGTGGCATTGTTAAAAGTTGCGAATGATTCGGTTTTGGAAATTTCGGTTGTTTAAAGTCGAATGACTCTATCGGGCGATTTGGCTAATGGGGCACTCGGTGCCCTATTAACATAGGTTGAAACTTAGGCTAGTGTTGTGGTGCAAACGCAATACGAGACTTTTTTCCCACGACACGCGTGTGCGCGAGAAATCCAGACTGGCAGTCTGAATAACCAATCCTTGAGCAAAAATGGCAGAGCTTCCAGCCAAGAGTCAGTCTCAGATTTTGTCAGTCTGACTGCTCGATGGTGGATTTCTGTGCACGCTACACGCGTGTGAGACTTACTGGGTGTGGCTTTGCGGCATCCAGTTTGTCTGAAAACACGTTCATCAGCAAATCAAGTTGGTGGTGGCTTTTAGGGGTTGTGTCCGAAGACCCATGATAGAATCACGGCCATTCAAAGCATGAACCAGAGGGTAATTCATGGCAACACGCAAGCAGTCACCGCTTATATTTCCGATTGTCCGAAAAAGTAAGCGCATCGTTAAAAAGCCCAAACGTCCGCCACCGCATGAATGGACGGATGCAGAGTTGGTACTATTGGGCACAATGCCAGATGTTGCCTTAGCAAAACGCATGGGAATTGGTTACTCGATTGTGCGTCAACAACGGTATCGGTGGGGTATTGCCCCGTTCAAGCCTGTGATTCCGCCTCACGTTTGGACTGACGAGATGATTCTGTTGTTGGGGAAAGTGCCTGATCGTGAGCTTAAAGAGCGATTTGGTATCAGTATTCATTCAGTTAAAACCAAACGAGACAAACTGGGTATTCCACCCCACCGCAACATTAGTCCACCTGTTGTCTGGAAGCCTCACATGGTGGCTTTATTGGGCACAAAAAGTGATGTCACGCTGGGTGCGCTTTGGGGGATTAAAACCATGTTGGTGACCATCAAGCGGCAGAAACTGGGGGTTCCCAGATATAGAAATCGACCTGAGCTGAGAGAAGAGCACATTGCCATGCTGGGCAAATATTCGGACGCGCACATTGCCCGTTTGTTGGGTGGAGACCGTGATGATATTGTGCGCCATAAGCGCGAGGAGCTAGGGATACCCAAATGGCAACCCTCGCCATCGTTCACCCCTCAGATGACGGCACAATTGGGCAAGCAGTCAGATGGCTCGTTATCAAGGCAGTGGGGTGTTGGTCACAACTTGGTGCGCAACAAACGATTGGCTTTGGGCATTCCTACTTATGTTGACGACAACATTGTTCCGTGGACAGACCAGTATATTGCGATGTTGGGCAAATACTCGGATGGTCATATTGCGCGGTTGTTGGGTAAAAAGAGTGCGGAAACGGTCAGGCACAAACGATTACAACTGGGCATTGCCGCTTGCCCTAGGGTGGGTAGCCTCGCAAAGCCCGTTAAAGCATCGCTGAATTCTTAAGATGGGTGGGGTTAAAGAGTGTCTCGATACCAGCGCAGCAGTGTGGCATCATCCGCTGTGGCGATGTACGTGTACAGTTTGTATCGGATGGCTTCAGGCGTGATTTGCTCATCCGTCATGGCCACTTCGTCTGTGAGGAATGCATAGACGGGTACATCCAATGCAACGGCCAAGTCTTCTAAAGTATCCAGTGAGGGTTTGTGCTTGTTGGTTTCAATGCGGCTCATTGACGTCGGTTCAATGCCCAGCCGTTCGGCCAGCATTTCTTGTGTCAACTGTCGCGCCTTGCGAATAAACCGAATTCGCGAACCAAGATTGACGGTGGCTTTTGCCTTGCTCATACCGAAGAGTGCCTAAAACCCTGATTATTGATTCATCCATATTTCTGTAACATAGCGAATTAAGTTCAGTAAATATATAAACTTGACGTAATTTGTTGTATTAAAGCCGTTTGCACGCATAAAAGGCTTGATTTTCTATGTGGTATCTATAACATGACAGGCTCACCGCTTGGTTCTATACATATTTCAAAAAAACTACAAAAATGCTCCTTAATAAGTCCCAGCATTCGCTCAAGCGTATCAGCTTCCATCTTATGAAAGCTGGCTTATTAGCCATGCCGACGGTGATACATGCCCAAACGGATAGGGCACAGCAAATCGAGCAACGCCAACGCGAACAACAAGAGCAACAACGTGCGCAGCAGTTACAGGAGCAAGAGGAAAGGGCGCGAACGAGCACGCCTGTTCAACCAGTCCCTGTTGACCCAAAGCCGACCGCACCAGCTCCGTTGGGTGTTTGCTTTCGTATCCATCAAGTTGAATGGCGCAATGCACAGGGAACGGTGCAACCACCGTGGTATCTCAAACGATTGGCCAACAATGTGATTCGTACCAACCCTAGCGAGCCTGATGGCCGCTCATCTTTGCCTCAAGGTATCTCTGACAAAGGAGCTGCAAATTGTTTGGGTCAGGCCGAGATTGTGGCGTTACAAAAACGTCTGTCCAATGCCCTTATTGAGCAAGGACACATCACCAGTAAAGTGGATTTCCCAGAGCAGAACATTGCCAGTGGCACACTCATGATTGAATGGTATCCTGGTACGGTTGGCAAAGTGAGCTACGAGACTGCAGGCGGCAAGCCAATTGGCAGCG
>NZ_BMZG01000006.1 GCF_014652675.1 Formosimonas limnophila
TTTGATACACTCAAAACCTAATCTAAAACACATCGAATCTTGCGTGCTCGAAGTTTTGAGTTTTGGCGAAACCTAACCCAAAACCCGTCTGCTGCATGCAAGGTCGATTGGCCATTAGAGGTTTCAACTTCGAAAGTTAATTTGACAATGCCCTTGTAGACGTTGAGTGGACGTTGCTTATTGACACCGATTTCATCATGTAATGCCTATGTTGTGGTCTTTGCACATTAATTGGCCGAAAAAAACCAGCCTGAGCTGGTTTAGTACATACAAAACATGCGAACATTTTCAGACATTGAATAAAAAGTTCAATACGTCACCGTCCTTAACCACATACTCTTTGCCCTCAGCGCGCATTTTGCCAGCTTCTTTTGCACCGTTCTCGCCCTTGTAAGCGATAAAGTCATCAAAAGCGATGGTTTGCGCACGAATAAAGCCACGCTCGAAATCCCCATGGATAACACCTGCAGCTTGCGGGGCGAGGTCACCAATGTGAATGGTCCAAGCTCGAACCTCTTTCACACCTGCAGTAAAGTAGGTTTGCAAACCAAGCAGCGTGTAACCTGAACGAATCACACGGTTCAGCCCCGGCTCGCTCATGCCCATGTCGGCCAAGAACATTTCTTTTTCATCATCGTCGAGACTGCCGATTTCGGCTTCGATGGCGGCGCACACCGCGACGACGGGAGAACCTTCTTTATCAGCGTAGGCACACACGGTGTCTAAATGTGGATTGTTCTCGAAACCTGTTTCTAAAACATTCGCAACATACATGGTCGGCTTAGCCGTGATAAAGCAGTAAGGCTTGAGTAAAGCGAGTTCCTCTTCATCCAGACCGACGCTGCGAATGGCTTTCGCCTCATTGAGAACTGGGATGATTTTTTCGAGAACGGTGATGAGCTTGGCGGCGTCTTTGTCACCTGAACGAGCGGTTTTCTGGTGACGTTGCAATGCTTTTTCAGCCGTTGACAAGTCGGCAAGCGCTAACTCCGTGTTGATGACTTCGATGTCGGAAATCGGATCGATTTTACCCGCCACATGAATCACATTGTCATCATCAAAGCAGCGTACAACGTGAGCAATCGCGTCGGTTTCGCGGATATTGGCAAGAAACTTATTTCCCAAACCCTCACCCGTTGACGCACCCGCCACCAAACCTGCGATATCGACGAACTCAACCGTGGCGGGTAAAATCCGCTCAGGTTTGACAATAGCGGCAAGGTCAGCCAAACGCGGATCAGGCACTTCAACCACCCCGACATTCGGCTCAATGGTGCAAAACGGGTAATTCTCCGCCGCAATACCGGCCTTGGTCAAGGCGTTAAACAGGGTCGATTTACCGACGTTGGGTAGGCCAACGATGCCGCATTTGAGTGTCATGATGTGTGTCCGAAAGATAAAACGAAGCCGCTATTATAGCGGCTTCGGTGTGGGCTGGGGGGGGATTCGTTCTGATTCAGAAAAGGCATATTATATTGGTTGGTTAAAGTAATCACCAAATTTTTGGCACAAAGATAGCACTAACTAAATGACCAGCGGACAGTTATATCCGCTTTTTTTACGTGGGTGTCAGTGTTCGATGCCTGACCAATACTTGCGCTTTATCCCTTAAACCTTTTTCGATAAACCGTTTGGCGAGGGTGTGGGCAATGTAAACCGAGCGATGTTGACCGCCTGTGCAGCCGATGCCGATGGTGAGGTAGCTGCGGTTGTCGTCCTCAAAGCGAGACAGCCAGCGCGTGAGGAAATGCTCGATGTCTTCAATCATGCGATCGGTATCGGGTTGGTTTTGGAGGAATTGTTGAACAGGCGCATCGAGGCCAGTTTGTGGTCGTAGGCTGACATCGTAGTACGGGTTGGGTAAGCAGCGTACATCAAAAACAAAATCAGCGTCCATGGGGATGCCGTGTTTGAAACCAAATGATTCAAATAAAACGGTCAAACCTGTTTTTCGTAAATCCAGTAGCTCTTTAATCCATTGCTGTAATTGACGTGCTTTAAGTGTACTGGTGTCGATAACGGCAGAGATTTGGAGTAATGGGAGGAGGCGTTCGCGTTCTGAGGTGATGGCGTCTTGTAATGATACGTCGTGTTCGCCGCCTGCGCGTGAGAGTGGATGGCGGCGGCGGGTTTCGGAGAATCGCTGAATCAGGGCGGTGTCGTTCGCGGTGAGAAATAAGGTGTGAACGGAGAGGCCTTGTTGCTCAAATGCGGCGACTTGGTCTGGTAGTTTGGTAAAGTCGGCAGAAGAGCGCGCGTCAATGCTGACGGCGACGCGGCTGTGTGACTGTACAGACAGGGTGGAGATGAGGTTGGGCAACAAGTTGGCAGGCAGGTTATCAACGCAGTAGTAGCCTGCGTCTTCCAGTTGATTGAGGGCGACGCTTTTACCTGAGCCTGACAGACCTGTAACGAGGACGATGTGCATCAGATGTTTCCTTGCTGGTTGTTGGTGTGATCAAGCGGGAGGCTTTGTTGACTTTGCTCTTCCATTGCTTGGCGTTGCCGTTCCATGAAATCTTTGAGGGTGTCGATACCGCGCAGTTGCAGTACGGTGTTGCGCACAGCCGCTTCGAGCAATACGGCCAAGTTGCGGCCTGCTGCGACGGGCAGAACGACTTTGCGGATGTCGACACCGAGAACCTCTTCAGTGAGGGCTTGTGAAGGCAGTCGTTCGTAATGATTTTCGAGTTCAGCACGTCGCACGAGTTGGACAATGAGCCGCAGCTTGATTTTTCGACGCACGGCGGTTTCACCGAAAATCATCTTTATGTCGAGTAAACCGATACCGCGCACTTCAAGTAAATTTTGCAGCAGCGGTGGGCAGCGGCCTTCGATGTAATCAGGCGCCGTGCGCAGCAACTCAACCGCATCATCGGCAACAAGGCCGTGACCACGACTGATGAGCTCCAATGCCAGTTCGGATTTGCCCAGTCCTGATTCACCGAATATCAATACGCCGACACCGAGCACATCCATGAGCACCCCGTGGCGCGTGGTTTGTTCGGCAAATTGGCGGTTGAAATACACGCGCAAGTAGTCAATCAAATCTGCCGAGCTTTCTGGACTGGCGAACAGTGGGATGGCGTGCTCATTACACCATGACACCATAAAATCAGGCGGAGTGAGTGAATCACCGACGATGATGGCGGGTGGCTCACCGTAGACGAGAAAGTCATTGAGGTATTCGAATCGCCGCTCGGGCGTGAGCCAGTCAAAGTAAACCAGTTCAGCCTTACCGATGATTTGAATGCGTGCGGAGTGAATCAGGTTTAAGTGACCGACCAAGTCAGCTGACGCAACGCGTGATTTGGCGAGGATGCGGAATGCGCCGTCTTTGCCCGCGCACCATGTGAGTTCGAGTCGCTCGGCAACGTCGTTATATAGCGTGGAGATGGATTGCATGGTGAAGCCTCCAAAGAAAAAACGACTCACTCATGAGCCGTTTGGTGGATGTTTAATGGGCGCGGCGGGCGGGCTGCCAAGTTTGCACCAGCTGCAATACCTCGCCAGCACTTTGGGCGCTTTTTAGTGTGTCGCGCAAGTTTTTATCAGAGAGCAATTCGGCCAGTTCTGACAAAATCTCTAAATGCTGCTGTGTGGCTTGCTCTGGCACGAGCAAAAACACCAGAAACGACACAGGTTGTGTATCTGGAGCATCGAATGCCACGGGTTGCTGGAGGCTAAGGATGGCGGCGGTGGCTTCTTTGAGCCCTTTGATGCGGCCGTGAGGGATGGCCACGCCTTGCCCAAGGCCGGTTGAGCCGAGTCGCTCACGCGCGAGCAAGCTGTCAAAAACCTTGCCTCGCTCAATGCCTTGTTGATTTTCAAACAAGGTAGCCGCGTGCTCAAACACACGTTTTTTGCTGGTGGCTTCAACGCCCAAGTCAATGTTATGGGCGGGCAAAAGTTTTGCGAGTAAGTTCATGAGCAGCTCGGTAGTCAAACGGTGGACAGAACCCGCATTATAACCACCAGTTGAGTGAAAAAACAACGAAGTTGTGCGGTGTTGGGCTTGTTTGTCAGCGTTTTGAGACAATGGTTTAATGCGGCTTGTTTGTTCGTTAAAAAATCGGGTGTTTTAGCGGCAATGACAATTCATCTGTCTTTAAAAAACCAAATGGCTTGGCCGTATCTGGCGCCAAGGACAATGTTGCCATAGAACGCTCAAATATATGACATTGCTCTTTTAGCCATTGGGCGAACACCAAAAGTTTTTCGACTTTATGACTGCGATTGGGCCACAGCAAATAGTATGCCGACTCATAAGAAGCGACAATGGGGGTTATTCTCTGTACGAGTCCTTGTTTGAGCCATGATTCAGCGATAGATAGACGAGTCAATGCAGCGCCGAGCCCATTTTTGGCAGCTTCTAAGGCGAGATTGGAGTCGTTGACCACCAGTGACGGAGGCGGTGGTGTAGCATCTAATCCTGCGGCGAGGAACCAGTTTGACCACGATTCATTGGTCGCAATGGTGTGCCCGACAGCAATGGCCTGCTCGGGTGTTTGTGTGGGGGAGAACCGCCTATCGCTTGGTGCGGCAACCAATATTTGTCGCTCAGACATGAACCATTCGCTGTGCGTGTTTTGTGTTTCCACCGAGCCAAATCGAATCGCACAATCTACTGGGCTGCTTTCAAAGTCAACCACCTCTAAGCTGGCGATGAGTTCAATCCGCCAGTTTGGGTGCTGCGCATAAAAGTCGGGCAGACGCGGCACCAGCCAGTGCATCCCAAATGATGGCAGCAATGCGATGGTTAAATGCTCCGATTGCGAGCGCATATTGATTCGACTGGTAGCGCTGGACACTTGCTGTAACGCGAGCCGAACTTGATAAGCGTAAACACGTCCCTCTGGCGTTAAGCTCACTCGCCGCGCACTTCGGTCAATCAGAGCGATGTTTAAATAGGCTTCGAGTAGTTTTAACTGATGGCTCACTGCACTGTGGGTCACATGTAGTTCTTGCGCTGCAGCCGTCACGCTTCCCAAACGCGATACGGCTTCAAAGGCACGAAGAGCAGACAATGGAGGGAGTTTTAGCATAAATCATCCCAAAAATTAAGGTTTTGCAATTCCAAATAAGCAGCTTGGGCACACCACCGTCATTTTGATCTCATGCGTGTCATGTTTCGGATGCGGTCTGGTGGCTAAATTGCTTTATGTGAAAAAAGCTAACAAACAAGGTGAAAATATATCGTTTGCCGAGAAAAGCACTTCTGCCTAAAATACAGCCATGTCCATCGGCAAAATCCTTTTTTTTTCAAAGGTTAAAAGTGGATGATGATGTTGCGAATCAGTTTGGTGGTGTTTGATTGTCTTTTCGGTTAATTTCTTAGAAAGCCATGTATGTCTTTTTCGTCTATTTGTCGATTTGTGTTGTTGGGTGCTATTTGGGGTGCTTCATTTTTGTTTATGCGGATTTTGGCGCCTGAAGTGGGGGCACTTTGGACGGCGGAGTCGCGATTAGCGATTGGTGCGCTGGTTCTTGTCCTGTATTTGCAAACGAGAAATATCTCGTTGAATCTTGAGCATTGGCGACATTATGCGGTGGTCGGTTTCCTTAACTGTGCTGTGCCGTTTTCTATGTTCGGTTTGGCGGGAAAGTTGTTGCCTGCTGGTTATTCTGCTGTGCTGAACTCCTCCGTGCCGCTGTGGGCGATCATCTTTGCTGTCTGGGCGTTCAACGAAAGCATTACAAAAACGCGCGCAATCGCTTTATTGCTCGGTGTCGTGGGCGTGGCGTTTGTGGCACAACCCACGACTGATGTGCAGATGGGTTGGTTGTTTATGGTGGGTGTGGGCGCTTGCTTGCTGGCTTCTGCTTGCTATGCACTGTCTGGGATTTACCTCAAAAAATACACCTCTGGGTTAAAGCCTCAAGCCATCGCCACTATGTCTCAAGCATTTGGGGCTTTGATGCTTTTGCCGTTGGCGCTATTGAGTGGTTTGCCGAGTGTTATCAGTGTTGAGGCTGCGGTGAGCGGCGTTTTACTGGGTGTTTTTTGTTCTGGCATTGCTTTCTTGTTGTATTATCGCTTACTGGAGGATGAAGGGATTTTATTGGCCAGTGGTGTGACGTTTTTGGTACCTCTGTTTGGTATATTTTGGGGGGCAATGCTCTTACATGAGCGGCTTGGTTGGCCTGTGTTCGTTGGTTGTGGTCTGATTATTGGCGCCGCTTATCTCCTTTACCGCAGTAATCGAGTCATGGTCAAGCAATAAGTGACTCGTCGATTCGGTTTCTCCAGTTTTTGCATGCGTCTGCATGCCATCTTTAGAAGCAGGAAAGCCATCATGCCCTACGTCAATATCAAAATCACTCGTGAAGGCGCAACGCCAGAGCAAAAGGCCGAGCTCATTAAAGGCGTCACCGATTTACTAAAAAATATCCTTGGTAAAAATCCTGCCACCACGGTCGTTGTGATTGATGAAGTCGATACTGACAATTGGGGGCTCGGTGGTGAGTTGGTCACTGTGCGCTGCACTAAAGGCTTGTGATGAGATCGCACATCAGCCTCAACCATGCACTGCTCGCTCTCATCGTCGTTGCAATTTGGGGAACGAATTTTGTTGTCATTAAAGAGGCGTTGGCGACATTGCCGCCTTTTTTGTTTGCGGCTTTGCGTTTTGCACTTGTGTTTTTGCCTGCGGCATTTTTTTTGAAAAGACCGAACGTTCCATGGCAGCAGCTCGCTGCTTACGGCATCCTCATCGGTGTTGGGCAATTTGGCTTTGTGTATTTGTCCATTAATGGTTTTATCGCTGCAGGTCTTGCTTCACTCGTAGTGCAAACACAGGTGTTTTTTACCATCGGTTTGGCTATGTTTTTCTCTTGCGAGCGACTAAAATTTTTCCAAATTGTGGCGTTGCTGCTCGCTGTTTCTGGCATTTTTGTCATCATGGCGCATACCGATGGCGACACCACGCCGCTTGGTTTATTCATGATGCTTATTGCCGCCTTGTCTTGGGCGGCAGGTAATATCGTCAATCGTCACTCCGCCCAAACCACGCAAAATCTCAATATGCTCGCTTATGTCGTTTGGTCAGCAGCTTACGCCGTGCCGCCGCTGGTGGTTTTGTCATTATTGTTTGAAGGCGTACCCCTCATTAGCACCGCCATTGCCCATATGACGCTCGGGACATGGGGTGCGGTGCTTTGGCAGTCTGTCGCGAACTCATTGTTCGGCTATGCTATCTGGGGCTGGTTACTCGCGCGCTATCCCACTGCAACCATTGCGCCGCTGTCTTTGCTCGTGCCCGTGTTTGGTATGGGTGCGGCTTTTGTTTACTTGGGCGAGCTTTTACCTGTGTGGAAGCTCATCGCAGCAACGCTGATTATGGGTGGTTTGGCGTTGAATTTGCTTTGGCCAAAAGTGGTGGGCATGCTGAGGATGCAACGGCCTTAATGGGACTGATTAGAATATAAAAAAGACGCGGTGATTCGCGTCTTCTTTAGTCAATAGGTCAAAACAAGCATCACAAATACCCTATAAAACAGGGTTAAGTCCGTGATTGGTTGATGAGAGGCGTTTATTTTGTCACAGACGCAACACCCCTTGCACGACTTGTCCCATGCGTTTGTAATAGAGCCGCTCGTACGTGTCACCTGCGTGGTGGTATTCTTGGTTGCGCCTGAATGCCTTAATCAGCGACGAAGGAACAACCAATAAGCCCCTGTGCTACCTACCACGATTAGGAGACTGAGCAGCCAGCGCATCTGCCGAAGCTGCCGCTGCAATTGCTGTTGCTGCGCACTTGAGGTTTGGAGTCGCTGTTCGACCTGCGCCAACTGAGGAGCTTCGTGCAGCTGCGTCAGCAGCTGGCGCGGTGCACTGGGTAGGAGTTTAACGATGTAAAGCCATTCTTTTTTGAGTTGGTTCAGAATACCGCATGGGCCGAGTGTGGTTTTCATCCACTTTTCGAGAAAAGGATAAGCGGTTTCCCACAAGTCAAGCTGTGGGTAAAGAATGCGTCCCAAACCTTCAATGTTGAGCAGCGTTTTTTGCAACAACACGAGCTGTGGTTGTACGGCCACGTTGAACTGACGCGCAATGTCAAACAACCTGACCAACACTTCGCCGAGTGAAACTTCTGATAATGTCAGGCCGTAGCTTGGTTCGATGGATGTGCGAATGGCGGTGGTTAATGCCTCAATCGAGGTGTCAGCAGGCACCCAACCAGCGCGGACGTGTGCCTCGGCAATCGTGCGATAGTCACGGCGAAAAAAAGCCAAGAAATTAATGGCCAAATAATAACGATCATTGTCCGACAAACTGCCAACGATGCCGCAATCGAGTCCAATGTAGTGACCGTTGGCCACACCTGATTGTGCGTTACCAATAAAAATATTCCCAGGGTGCATGTCGGCGTGAAAAAAGCCGTCTCGAAACACTTGGGTGAAAAATATCTCCACGCCATCATGAGCGAGTTTTTTTAAATCGAAGCCTTGGGCGCGTAACGCATCGACATGAGAAATCGGCACGCCGTGCATCCACTGCAGCGTCATCACGCGCCGCGCCGATAAATCCCAACACACCTCTGGTAAAGCCAGAATGTCTGTGTCTTTGAAATTGTGGCGCAAGACACTGGTATTGGCCGCTTCACACTGCAAGTCAAGCTCTTGGGTCAGATGCTGTTCGATTTCACTCACCACATCCACGGGACGCAAGCGTTGTCCGTCACGATGATACTTTGCAAGGACTTTGGCCAACGTGTACAAGCATCGAATGTCTGTTTTGATGAGTGCATCAATACCAGGCCGCAACACCTTCACAGCCACATCACGCCCTGCCCATGAGCCAGATTTGACCACGGCACGATGCACTTGGGCGAGTGAGGCCGTTGCCTCGGGCACGTTGTCAAAGTGTTCAAACATTGCATCAATCGATTGGCCGAGCTGTTGCTCAATTTCTGCGCGAATGATTGAACTGTCCAGTGGGGTGATATTGGCTTGCAGGTGAGACAGCTCGCTGATGTATTCGGTCGGCAGTAAATCAGGGCGCGTCGAGAGGACTTGACCGAGTTTGATAAAAATCGGGCCAAGTGATTCGAGGGCTTGGCGCAGCTGTGCCGCATCCTGCGCATGGTGAACCGTGGTGGCACGTGGTGCAATACGTCGCATCAGGCGGGCATACCAAGCCTGCGATGGCCACAGTGAAAAAAGCAAATGCAGCACACGATGTGTGCGCAAGACACGGCCAATGGTGATGAAACGTTTGAGCACGGTCCAGCTCATGAGCGACTCACTTGTTGCTGCAAATGGGCAATGCGCTGCTCCAAACGCTCTACACCATAGCGAAGGTTGAGCGCCTCACTGGCGAAGTGATCCAGCGTGGCATGACGAATCATGACAGGCGTTTCATCCAGCAGAGCATATTGAGCCTGCTCGGTTAGGCTACTGGTGGCTTGCTTGATGTGTTGGGTGATGGTTTTGATGCCGCGCTCGATGTAATGAGAGGGCACATCGCCGATGAGCTTGGCCAATTCCTCCCACACTTCAGGGCGCAGACGCTGTGCCAGAGTGTTCACCCATTCGGCCAATTGAGCGTCGCCCGAAATATGCACATGACGCATGAGTTGGGGAATATTGAGCGGTAGGGTCAGGTTCGCATACAGCGTTGGCTGAACCGTCAGCGTGACATTAGCGTGCTCGAAAAATAAATCGGCATCCAATGCTTCGAGAATCTCATGAGCATCCACTCGCCAGCAAAGTTGGTGTGTTTGACCGAGGAGAGGAAAAGATACAGCAATGACTTTGTCTTCATTCGGCTGCGCGCTACTGCTCACCCATGCTTCGCTCGCCGCCATTTTTTTGACGGCAAATGCCACCGCGCGAGCCAGCTGTATGTCTAATGAGGCCTGCCATTGTGCAGGATTGAGCGCGGATAGGAGTTGGTTTAGCATGTTAAATTTTGACACCTTCATGCAAAGCAACCACGCCCGCGCTCATGTTGTGGTATTTCACAAAGCCGAAGCCTGCATCGGTCATCATTTGTTTGAGGGTGTCTTGGTCAGGGTGCATGCGAATCGATTCGGCCAAATACTGGTAACTGGCAGAGTCGTTCGCGATGAGTTGTCCCATTTTTGGCAAAATGTTGAATGAGTAAAAATCATAGGCTTTTTGAAGCGGCGCGGCGACTTTGGAAAACTCCAGTACAAACACGCGGCCACCAGGACGCAATACGCGCAGCATTTCTTTGAGTGCGACGTCTTTGTGGGTCATGTTGCGCAGACCAAATGCGACAGTGACTACGTCAAAATAGTTGTCGGCAAACGGCAGTTGTTCAGCATTGGCCAATGCGACTGGCATGACCAAGCCTTTGTTGAGCATACGGTCGCGACCCACGCGCAACATGGATTCGTTGATGTCGGTCATCCACACCTCACCAGACTCGCCAACGCGTTTGGCAAATGCGGCGGCCAAATCGCCTGTGCCACTGGCGATGTCGAGTATTTTCATCCCCGGTCTTGGTGCGACACGGTGAATGGTAAAAAACTTCCACGCACGGTGCAAACCCGCGCTCATCACGTCGTTCATGATGTCGTATTTTTGGGCGACAGAGTGAAACACCTCAGCCACTTTGGCTTGTTTTTCGGTTTCTTTGACAGTATTGAAGCCGAAATGTGTGGTGGCATCGTGGTTCTGTGTGTCGTTGTGCTGTTCTGTGGTCATGATAAGCCTGTGGAATTAACCGTTAAAGTGTTTTTTCGGCGATAATAACGCCCTTTTGAGCCATATTTTAATGGATTTTGTGGCACACAGTATCATTAACAGCGAATCAATATGACAAACCCGAATTTTATTCTGACATTATCTTGCCCTGACCAAATGGGCATTGTGCATACCGTTTCTGGCTTTTTGTTTGAGCGCGGCGGCAACATCATCGACTCGGCGCAATTCGACGACCAAGACTCCGATCGTTTTTTTATGCGTGTTCACTTCGAGGAGCGACGTCCTGATGTGGGTTTGGACAAGCTCAAAGCAGAGTTTGAGCCTATTGCGCAAAAATTCAACATGGATTGGCAAATGTTTGATGGCCGAGTCAAACCTCGTGTGCTGATTATGGTCTCGAAAATTGGTCATTGTTTGAACGACTTGTTGTTTCGCCACCAATCAGGTAATTTGCCCGTTGAGATTGCGACAATTGTTTCGAATCACCCCGATTTTTACCAATTGGCGGCCTCGTATAACATCCCGTTTCATCATTTGCCGCTACTCGGTGCATCCGATGAGCAAAAAGCCGCGCAAGAGGCTCGTATCATTGAGGTGGTTGAGCAACAGAAGATTGATGTAGTGGTGTTGGCACGTTACATGCAGATTTTGTCTAATGATTTGTGCCAAAAACTCAGTGGCCGCGCCATCAATATTCACCACTCGTTTTTACCCAGCTTTAAAGGTGCTAAACCATATCATCAAGCCTTCAACAAAGGCGTCAAACTCATTGGCGCAACGGCACATTTTGTCACTGCCGATTTGGATGAAGGCCCGATTATCGAGCAAGACATTGCCCGAGTGGATCACAGTATGACACCTGATGAACTCACTGCGATTGGTCGAGATGTCGAGTGCGTCACATTGGCGCGCGCGGTCAAATGGCATGCAGAGCATCGAGTGCTGCTCAACGATAAAAAAACCGTCGTATTTAAATAATACCCAACTGCATAATTCGATTTTTGGTATCGGCATTCACGTGATTATCGCAGTGTTTTTCACGATTCATGCCATGCGCCAAGGACGTGAGATGTATTGGTTGTGGATTTTGTTTGTGTTTCCCTTTTTGAGCAGCCTTGTGTACTTTTTCACTGTGTATTTGCCCAATCATCTGTTGGTAATCAAATGCGTGTGGCCAGTGCATTGCTCTCTGCGGGTAAAACAGCGCAAGCGATTCGAACATTCGATGCTTGTCTGGAGCGAGCATCTGTCAATGACTTGGATTTACGTATTGAAGCTACGAAAGCAAAAATTGAAGGCGGCCAGGCCGAAAAAGCCATTGCACTTTTGCGCGATGTGCGCAAACAGAAAGATGCTTATCGTGTGCAGGATGTGGCCCTTTTATCCGCACGGACTTTGGTAAATGCAGGGCAAGATAACGCTGCAGCGTCAGCAGTTTGAATACCTGTATAAAAATTTTGGGGCGATTGAGGTCAAACACTGGTCTCCTCACGCAAAATACCTGAATAAACCGTTACTCAAAAAATTCAAACAGGCTTTTTCTGCAGCCAAATAATGTGCGATACTCACTAACCATTAGGGTTGGTCACAGCTGGATTAACATCACCCCATCGTCGTCGTCGACTTGTTCGATGCAATAACCAATGGCATTGACTTCTAAATAATCATAAAACCGTTGCATTTTGTCCTTGAATTTCACAACATCGTCAATCACGATTAATGCATCGTCAGTCGCCAGCTTGCGGGCGCGTACAAAGAAATCCAATGTGCCGCTTTTATGCGCATCAATAAAAACAAAGTCAAATGAGGCGTGCGGCAGCAACGGAAAAACCTCCAACGCATTGCCAAAATGCAAATCAATCGGCGCGTTGAGAACCGTGAAATGATGCTGCGCCTCTTCAACCGATGGTTTGGAAATATCCATCGTCGTGACTTTTGCTTGCCATGCTTGAGCCACTTGCCAAAAGCGCAACGCTGAATAGCCGTTAGCGCAACCGACTTCGAGGATGTTTTTTGGTTGCCGTTCTCGCAGTAGGTTTTGTAAAAATACGACATTGGCGGGACTGATATTGGGGATTTGTCGCTTTTGGCCGAGCAGGTACAGTGCGTCCAAATACCCATCCAGAGGTTCAGGAGCGGGCAAGTGTTTGATGATTTCGGGCAATGCGTGCGTGTATTTATCCATGTGGTGCGATGGTGGTTTTTTTGAATAAAAAGGTTGGACAATCAATTGGGATTGCCCTTTTTAATAATCGTTGATGGACGTCCAGCGAGGTGCAAGTTTGGCATCAATGCCGTGACCGTCAAGCACGCGACCGACCGTGTGATTGACAATGTCATCAATGGTGTGCGGTTGCTGATAAAAGGCAGGCACAGGGGGGAAAATGACGCCACCCGCTTCAGTCACGGCGGTCATGTTGCGCAGGTGAATGAGAGACAGAGGGGTTTCACGCACAAGCAAAGTTAAGCGACGTCTCTCTTTGAGCGTCACATCCGCCGCACGACTGATAAGGTTATCCGAGTAGCCGTGGGCGATGGCAGCGAGGGTTTTCATCGAGCAGGGAGCGACAATCATGCCGTCGCACGAGAACGAGCCACTGGCGATGGATGCGCCGATGTTTTTATTGGCATGCACCATGTCTGCGCGAGCTCTGATGTCATCTTTGGAAAATTTGAGTTCGTGCTCGATGGTCAACCAGCCTGCTTCAGAGATGATGAGGTGGGTTTCTACGCCGCCAATTTCGCGCAATACATCCAGCAGGCGAATACCAAGCACCGCGCCAGTCGCTCCTGTGATAGCAATGATCAGTCGTTTGGTAGGGAGAGTCATGTTTTTGCCTTTTGGGTTGTCAATTGATTGCTTCGATAGAGCAGCAGTGCGCCGCCGATGATGAGGGCGCAACCTGCAAAGACATGCCAACCCAGTCGTTCATGCAGCAAAACCGCGCCCCAAAATATACCAAATAACGGGATCAAAAAGGTTACGCCGCTCGTCATCACCACGCCAATCTCATCCAGCAGCCGATAATACAATAAAAATGCCACACCAGAGCACAGCAAACCAAGCAGTAAGCCGCTCACCGCAGCCTGTGCGCTGATGCTGGTGGGCACGCCGCTCATTAAAGCAAGCGGCAAAATCAGTAACGCCCCTAAGGTTTGAGACATGGTAGCAGTGGCTTGAGGTCGCAGGCCTTTGCCGTATTTTTTCAGATAAATGCCTGTCAGCGCATAGCACGCCGTGGCAACCAAGCAAGCGGCAACACCTCCAATAAACATCCAGCCTGCGTTCACATCAGCCGCTGGTTGTGCGACCAGTGCGACACCCAAGACACCGAGCGCGAGCGCGGCCATACGCATGGGTGTGATTTTATCGCCCAAAAACCACGCAGCGAATAGTGTGGTCCACAGCGGTACGGCGGCATTTAAGACCGCCGAATAACCCGCAGGCAGTAGTTTACCTGCCACGGCAAACATCGAAAAAGGCAACGCGCAATTTAGAAAGCCAGCGACGGCATAGTGACGCCAGTGTTCAAGATTTAGGGGGATGCGACGAATCTGCAAATAAATCAATAAGGCGACAGCACCGATGGCCAAGCGCGATTCGGCAGTCCACAGCGCACCGACTTCGGGTGCCAAAATTCGCATAAATAAGAAAGATGCACCCCAAATAGCGGCGAGAAGAATGAAGCGTAAAAGGGCGTTTGGGGTCATGAAGGGCTGCTTGAACGTGTTGGTTGGGAGATGATTGTAAGGAAAAGGCTTGGTGAGCGCACTCCGAATCTTGCGCTATTTTCTATCATGATTTTTGAGTGAGCGAAAGGCAACCAAGACACCTACCCATCAGACATCCTCATATAATGGTGCTATTTTAAAGCAATTCGCTTTTTCTGCCTCACACAAAGACGATGAGAATGAACGATACACAACTTTTACGTTATGCCAGACACATACAATTGGCGGAGATGGATATTGAAGGACAAGAAAAACTCATGAGTGCTCATGCACTCATCATCGGTGCGGGTGGTTTGGGTGCGCCAGCGGCGATCTATTTGGCAGCCAGTGGTGTTGGGCGCATCACGATTGTGGATGATGATCGGGTTGCTCTGTCAAACTTGCAACGACAAATTATATTCGGTACTGATGATATTGAACGCTTGAAGGTTGATGCCACAAAAGCCGCTTTGAGTCGACTGAACTCAGAGGTCGTTATCGTGCCAGTGGCGCAGCGTGCTGATGATACGTGGCTCATGGCACATTGTGTGGATGCTGATGTTGTACTCGATTGCTCGGATAATTTTGTCACACGCCATGCGGTGAATCGCGCTTGTGTCGCGTTACAAAAACCGCTGGTGTCAGGTGCGGCGATTCGATTTGATGGGCAGATTTCGGTGTTTGATGCCCGATTGTCTGTGTCGCCGTGTTATGCGTGCTTGTTTGCCGCAGAGCAAAACTTCGTCGATGAGTCGTGTTCAACCTTGGGGGTTTTTGCGCCATTGGTGGGTATCATCGGCGCGATGCAAGCGGCCGAAGCTTTGAAAATCATCGTCGGCATTGGTGAGCCGCTGGTAGGAAAACTATTGACATTGGATGCGCGATTGATGCAATGGCAAACATGGCAATTGACTCGAAACCCACATTGTTCTGTATGTGGGTAAAGCCTGAGGTCACATAGAGAACGCTTAGACGGTTGCGTCAACGCGTATCATCGTGATGAATTTTATTGACAAACCAGAAGAACAATGTGCCAGAGTGAGCGTTCACTCTGGCACATTCGCTTTGTAGATCAAGTTAGCTTATTCTTGCGTTGATTTAACCAATTCTTGTAACTCACCTGATTCAAACATTTCGCTCATGATGTCTGAGCCGCCGATGAATTCGCCTTTGATGTATAGCTGAGGAATCGTTGGCCATTGCGAGTAATCCTTGATGCCTTGGCGAATGTCTGCGTCATCTAAAACATTGACGGTGGCCACGGCTGTCGCGCCACACGTTTTGAGCAATTGAATGGCTTTTCCTGAAAAGCCGCATTGGGGAAATTGACCCGTGCCTTTCATGAACAAAACAATGGGGTGATCCGTGATGGTTTTTTCGATGAATTGGCGAGTAGCGTCTGTCATTTTGAAGTCCTTTAAATGATGTGTTTGTTGATGAGCGTCTGTTAAGGTTATTTGACTGCTGGTTTTTTGGGACGAGCAAACCACTCGCGTCCTTTGAGCATGAGATTCCAGTACAACCATGGAAACAAGTATTTTTTCATGTACCAGCCGATGGCACGGGGTGGTGTGGGGTCTTTACCAAAGGTGGGCATGAGCACGCCGTTGTAGCCAAATTCTGCGAGGATGAGTTTGTGGTGGCCGACAGTAATCGGGCACGCACTGTAGCCATCGTATTTCATGGGCATGGGTTTGCCTGCACGCAGGGCGAGTAGGTTTTCAGCGAGGATGACCACTTGTTTGCGAATCGCGGCGGCTGTTTTCGAGTTCGGTGCGCTCATGCAATCACCGAGGCCGAAGACATTGGCAAAGCGCGGGTGTTGCAATGTGGCGTTATCCACCTCAACCCAACCATCAGCATTGGCCAATGGGCCTTCTTTAATAAATCTGTGAGGCTTCTGAGGCGGCACAACGTGCAGCATGTCGAATGATTTTTCGACACGCTGAACATTGCCGTCAGCGTCTTTGGACTCAAACCATGCTTTTTTTGCCACACCATCAACAGCCACCAACGTTGAGCCAAGATTAACTTGAGCGCTGTACGAAGCCATCTGGGCTTGCAGGTTCGGAATAAAATCAGGCACAGAAAATAACGCGCCCCCTGCATTGTGAAACTCAATGTGGATGTTGCCAAGAATGCCTTTTTTCTGCCAATGTGCTGCTGAAAGGTAAAGGGCTTTTTGTGGTGCACCCGCACATTTTATCGGCACCATCGGTTGCGTGAACAGTGCCGTGCCGCTGCGTGTGGCCTGAACACATTCCCACGTGTATGGGGCAAGGTCAGCGCGGTAGTTGGATGTCACGCCATTTTTCCCAAGCGTTTCTACCAGTCCAGGAATGGCGTCCCAAAGTAGTGTAAGACCCGCAGCCACGATGAGCTGCTGGTACTGAACCACTTCACCATTCTCACAGCTCAATGTGCTTTCGTCAGGGGCAAAACTGGTGACCGCCGATTTAATCCATTTGACTGGATTGGGCATGACCGCATGCATGGTTTTGACGCTGCTTGCCACGTCGAACTCACCCGCGCCGACCAAAGTCCAAGCAGGTTGATAATAATGCTGATCGGATGGCTCGATAATGGCGATGTCGAGATTCGCTTGACGACGCAATAAGCTCGCAGCCAAGGCAATGCCGCCAGAGCCGCCGCCGACAATGACGATGTCGTGGGTGCGTGTAGTAGTGGTCATAAGGAGCCCCTCAAAAAGCAGTGTGATGAATAAAAATACATCGATTCACTTCGTACAAGAAGCAAGCGGTACTCGACGGCATTTCATTTATTCTGGTTGGTTCATGGTTTGTGCATCAAGCAAACCCAAAGCAACGGCAGCCTGAAACACATTCGTACAGCGTGTCCCTGTGCGGCAGTAGGCGAGAATCGGCTTTTCCGCACGCGCCACGTGCTCTGCGAACACTTCAACAGTCTGTTGGTTCATCGCGGCACCTGAGAAAGGTTGGGCTATGAAGTTGAGTCCTGCTGCTTTAGCTGCTTGTTCGATTTGAGCAATGGTTGGTTGCTCGTTGCCACCTTCAAAATCAGGGCGATTGCAGATGACGGTTTTAAAGCCTGCTTGCGCAATGGCTGCCATATCTTCTGGTGATGCCTGTGGTGCCGTGGCAAACAATGGGTTGTGTGCAGTCGCAGTGAAGCTCATGTTGATGTTGAATCCTCGTCAAAAATTAGGGGCTGATTTTAAGGTGTCTATTATAAACCGTTTATGCCAAAAAAAATGCTCGGCTGCGCTTCAAGCAGAGCTCAGCACAATCATACAAGCTTGGCTATAATGTACAGGTAGTTTTTGATTATTCACAACAAAGGAACAGTTATGGCACAGGTATTATTGCGCGGCAACCCCATCAATACATCAGGCGATTTGCCTGCGGTGGGTGCTAAAGCGCCTGAATTCACACTCGTTAATGCACAGTTGGGTGAAGTCAAACTATCTGACTTTGCTGGTAAAAAAGTGGTTGTCAGCATTTTCCCATCGATTGATACGCCAACTTGCGCAACATCGACTCGCAAGTTTAACCAAGAAGTGGCCGCTCACCCAGGCATCAATGTGGTCACAGTGTCAGCGGATTTGCCGTTTGCGTTGACTCGCTTTTGTGCAGCAGAAGGCATTGAAAATGTTCATACCTTGTCATCATTTCGCTCAACGTTTGGCCAAGATTACGGCATGACCCTCACCGAAGGGCCTTTGGCTGGTGTACTGGCTCGTGGCGTGGTGGTGGTTGATGAATCAGGTCAAGTGATTCACTCTGAATTGGTCAACAATGTATCGGATGAGCCAGATTATGCGGCAGCCCTCAAAGCACTAGGCGTTTGATATTTGATTGAATGCAAAAAGCCTCGCGTTACAGCGAGGTTTTTTGCATTTCGGCCACAAGTAATGAGATTGCTGTGCGATGATCTGTGACAAATTGTCGAGCGGATGGATATTTCAAGGCGATGCCTAAATCGCGCTTGAGCGCATCATTGCGGATGCGGCGAGACTCGCGCATGAAGCTGAGTAGTTGGGCGCTGACTTTTTGCGCGATTTCCTCGCGCGTCACTCGTAGTGGTGCAGGCCAATCTGCCGCTTCACTCAATAAGGTGAACCAGTCCCCCATCGACAGCGGTTCATCATCGCACACATTGTAGATTGAAATGCCCTTTAGTTGACGCAGGGCGACGACACACACAGCTGCTAAATCATCAGCGTGGATGTGGTTTGAAAAGCTGTCTTCTTCTGCTTTTAAGATGGGGGTACCAGCCAAAACACGCGCCAGTGGCAGACGCTCTAATGCATAAATCCCAGGTGCGCGCAGTATCGTCAGTGTCATCGAATGCTGTTTGGCAAAATCAGTCAACTGCTGCTCCGCATCAACACGCCGAATGGCTCGTGCGCTCTGTGGATTCGGTGGTGTCGACTCATCAACCCATGCGCCACCGCAATCGCCATAAACCCCAGTAGTGCTGATATAAACCAGATGTGTGGGTCGGCGCTCAGCATCTGTTTGCCAAAAACTCAGCAGGGCTGTCAAACGCGTGTCTGTCTCGCCCGTATTCGGTGGTGGAGCGGTGTACAGAACCGCGTCAGCGGTTGGTAATGCATGAAACAGCGTTGTATCTTTGCAGGCCTCATCCAAATCCAATATGGCTCTCGTGGTTGCGGTCACCTGCCAATCATTGAGCAGTGATAACGCCCGTCGAGCCACATCACCTAAGCCGATGATAGTGAGTTGGTTCATGCGCTCGTCTCGACTTTAAAAATCAAACCTTGGTTAATCAACTTGGCATAGCGTGCAGGTAGGTGCGCATTGATTTGCTTGGCTTGAACCGTTGCAGGATAGCGGCAAATCATTTGAGCTGGCGTCTGCCTTTGATCCCACAATGACCAAGTGATTACAGCACCATCAGGCAAATCCACCGCACTGCTGAACATGGGTGAGCCTTCTGCATAACCCGTATGGAAATCAACGCGATGCGGGCCTTCTGGAAATGGTTGCCCTCCAAAAAAGTTAAACAGCGAGTCGTGTGTGGTGATACTGCGCCATGCATAAGGCCAGATGTATTCGCGCAAAAAGAACTGATCCGCGAAGTGTACCGAAGCCAATGGTTGAGTCAAAAAATCAGCAATTTTTTCAGTCATCGAAAGCAGAGCACCACGCACGCAGCCCCACAACCTTGCTAAAATCAGCTCCGTGTGGCTACCCGCATCGCGCATCATGTGAAAGGCTTTGCCGCTGTCAATCCACTCAGAGACAGCACCAGGCTCACGTTTTGAAATCACTGAGTCCGCATCTCGGAAAATTACGCGCTCGACGATGGGATCATCATAAGCGGCGAATCGCCAGATTGGCCCAGGCCATCGCTTTTGCTCATCAGTCACTTTGAACCGCCTCAGTCCATAAGTCCAATCGCGTGCAGCAGACAACAACATCCGACCACCCATAAACCAAGTTGGGTGATGTTTTGATAAAGGCTAAAGCCATCTGAAGGGCTTCTTCGAATAAACCCGCATTGAACTTTTCGAGAAAACGTTGCTTGGCCGTCTCAGGGTTGTCTAAGGGCGTAACCTTTTGGAAAAACGGGTGTGGTTTAGTGGGACGTGCTTTGGATTTTTTTTGGATACTTCGCATTTCTGACTCTCGTAGTGGCTATTTTTAGCATTGTACCAACCGAATAGCAGCATGTGTTACACTAGCGCTTCTGATTCAACGCAACAAACACGGGGGCGACTTGGCTTCGACGTGGGTTACAAAGTTGAAGAGGGCATGCCGAGGACTGTTCACCTCGTAAATCAAACAGAAAAAACTAAACGCAAACAATAAAACGTTCGCATTAGCAGCTTAATCGCTCGCTAGCCGCCGTTCTCGGTTGTCTTTGGCTGAGATAATGGCGTCATTTACGAAGAATCGACGGTATTTGGGTGACTTAAATACGGTTTAAATCCAAGGTCAATCGCGAGACAAGTGTCAGCTGGGTTGATGCGACTCTCGCTAAAGTTGAAACAATCCAGCTAAGCATGTAGAACTCTCAATAGAGGGCTTGCGGACGGGGGTTCGATTCCCCCCGCCTCCACCACAGATAAATTCGATAAGAACCAAAGAAGTGCAGAAACCCAGTAAATATCAATGTTTACTGGGTTTTTTGTTGTCCGACAACATCCGACGATGTAGAAGGGCTGGAGTTAGAAGTGCTAAAAGGTGCGCGAAAATGGATTAAACAATCCAACCATCCTGCGCTTTTGCTTGAGGTATGGGGAGACTATATGCCCACACAGATCCCAAAAAGAGAAGCCTTAATAAAGTTTGTCACCGAGACGCTTGGCTACGAAGTCGAAGTATTTGGCGAGTTATGCATTGCAATACCCTGAGCGAAAAAATTCAACATAGTACGTCATGAAACAGGGCCGGGCGTCGACCTTATCATTGCTTAATCAAAGACTTATGCTGTCTTTGATTAGCAGCACGTTCATTTAACCATTAATCTTTTATTTTGTAGGAGGCATCTGTATGTGATGCCTTTGCTGATAAAGCTTGGTAAATAAGCCCCCTATGTCACTTAGGACAATGCCAGTAAACAGCATTACACCGTCGCCCAAACATACCCACCGTTATCCCACGGCACAAACGCCACTTTCGCAGCACCTGCGATGACTTCAAGACGGACGACTTCGTGTGGCTGCACGACATCATCCATCCACGCGACGTCTGCGCCGATGCGCTCGGAGGGCATGGTAACGGTTCCGTTCTCAGCACCGGACATTTGGTCGAGGTAGGTGGTGCCGTAGCTGACTTTGATCTCTCCTTCGTCAAAGGCATCCACGGATTGATGCCAGCGATACGATGGCCAGATGAAGTCAATCTCATTTTGCTCTGGCATGTAAACCGCACCGTACAAGGTGCCATAACCTCTGTGAAATGAAGTTTGGAACACGGGTGGTTGCATGAGGGCATTGGTCATGGTGGATAAATCAACACCATTACTTAAACACGCATTGAGTGTGTCGCGTCGCTCGACGCTGCGTGTGGCGCGGGCGTGCGCGAGCCACATGACTTCGCCTTGAAAGTTGGTGACCACTTTTTCGGTCACGACTTGGGGTGCGCGATCAGGGGCAAGGTGGACGATGACGTTAAAGCCAGTTTTGTCTAACACGGTGACCGAGTAGCTCATGTGTGAAGGAATGCGGTTGAGCATGGCGACGGCTTCTCGTCCACTGGTGGCGAACTCGAGAATATAGCGCAAAATGATAGGCACACCGAAGCCTTCACCCACGATGGTGCGCCCACCAAACGAGAGAGAGACGGCGACGCCTGACTCGTTCATGCCATCGAGCACCCCCCAGATGCAGTCAGACATGGCGATGACGCGCTGATTGTGCCATTTGGTCGAAAACATTGAGCCTTCGAGCAGTGCGGGGGAAAAGTCATAGTTGCGAAGGAGCGCATTGTTGGTGCTGCTGACAGATGGGTTGGGATTTTGCCAAATCGCTTGTGAGCAGCCCGCGATGAACGGTGGCGGTGTCCACAGACTGAGAAATCGCGCTTGCGCGTCTTCGCCACCGAGCATTTCGGTGAGCTTCTCGTACATGGGTACCAGCTCAGGCATGTGTGTGCGCATCGCGCGACGACATGCGAGATAGCTGGGGCGACGAGTCAGACCACCCCAACCGTACCAGCGCTCATAGGCTGGCCAAAAATGCTGGGCGCGGGCGAGCCATTTGTGAGATGGCGCGTCTTCTGACATGGCGCGAAAGTGTATGGTGGATGTGCCCATAGATGATGGTCAAAAGCGATGAATCGCTTTTTTAATTTAAATTTGGTGCATAAGCAACGATAAGTAGCGTTGCTCTTTTTCCATCGTGGGGCAAGATTCACACTCGCACCACGATGGTTCAAAGCCACATCATACCATCACAGAATCTTAAACGAGCCTGGTGCAGGCGCATACGTGTCAGGCGTGACGACAATTGGCGCACCGCCGTAGTATTTCTTAATCCCTGCAATCCAATCGCGCGCACGCAGATTCAAGCGGAAATCATCATTCATTGAACGACCACGGGTGATGAGAATACCGAGATCCGCGCCTTCGTAGCGGTAGTCGCCAGGGCCTGTGATGCGCTGGAAGAACGCTTCACGCTCAGAGTCAATCGCTTGGCGATTGTAGTCAAAGCGGTGATATGAAACTGCACCATCCTCTGACATGCGGTAAATGCCCGATGGTGGCGCGTGGGTGACGACATCCACACTGTTTTCCACATGTTTGATGACCACTTGGCTCCAACCGTCGATGAAGTACGGTTCGGCCCAGCGTGCATTCAATGTTTTCGTATCCAGTTCATACGGCACACCCGAGAATTCCATCAAGTGGAACAAGAACAACGGCGCATCCGCATACGCAAACGCCGCGTGGTTCGTCATCGGTGACGCGCCGCAAATGCGCGGGTTAAGCTCGCCGAGATAGACTTCGTTGGTGTCTTTGTCAATCAAGAAGTCCAAATCAAAATACCCACGATAGCCCTCATTAACCAGTTGGTCACCGAACTTCATCGCCATTTCACGCGCTTTTTGACGAACCTCTTCGGAGAATGCACCAGCAAACACTTCATTGCCACACCAGCCGCCTTTGTACGGCGTGAGCTCTGCTGCACCAACCACTTCGGTGAGCAATGGACCAACCAGCGTCCCTGAGCGCGTCGCGACCGCTTCAAGCGTTGCGCCACGGCAGTTGATGCGCTTCATGATTTTAACTTCTGGGTCTTTAATGATGTCATCGGCGTGTTTGTCAAACTCGTCTTTGTTACTGATGAAAAACGTCGTGTGACCTGAGTCACCAAACGCCGTTTGCACTACAAGGTGCTGACCCAAACCATGATGCTCTGCAATTTTCATCAAGTGCTCATAACTATCTACCTTTTCCAAAGCATTCGGCACAGATGGCACACCAGCGGCGTTACCAATGCGCACGGTTTCCATCTTGTTATCGCAGCGCGTGCGCAATGCCGCCGACGGAAACCACAAATCCAGATTCAACTCGCGACACAACTCCTCGGTTTTTTCATCAAACATGAGAAACACTGCCGCAGGATCACCTCCATTGCGCTCGATGTAATCAATCACCGCTTTGTGTTGCAACAAATAATTGTTGATGTCCTCAATCGACTCAAACTCTTCATGCGGCAGTTTCGGTGGCACAAACACATTCGGATGACGGCCATCAAAACAATCAATGTAATTGATATAACGGAACCGACGCACCCAACGGTCAATCCCCATCAGGTTAAAGTTCGTCGCGCTGATGAAGTAAATCGGCTTTTCATTGCGGTGAAAAAACAAATTCAAATCCGAAACGTTACGGATGGTTTGCATGGTTGTCTCCTGATACCGAAGGTTAGTTATTGTTACTGCACTTTATCAATCATTACATTAATTGGCTTATGGAGCCTATTGAAACTCACAACTCGTTACTCGTAAATCATAAAAATTAGGGTTGGATAAGCCTTCTTTAGCCACCCTCATCAAAACAATCACTCACCCGGCTGAATCACCGTCTGCAAAGCAGCTTCCGTAAACACGCGGAATCCAAGTTCTGGACGATAGCCGTGAATTTCTTTCACGTCGAGTGCTTCCATGAAGTCGACGATTTCTTGTGAAACCACTTGACCAGGCACGAGAATCGGAAAGCCTGGTGGGTACGGAATCACAAACATCGCCGAGACGACGTCACGCCCTTTGGCGATTTCTTTTTTAATTGCGCCAAAGTGGAAGTATTCACAGTTCTCTTCGTCATACGATAAAAAGAATGGGCGGCGAATATTACCATCGGGGGTGATAATGGCTTCGTGGATTTTGTCTGCTTTGGATTTGCCTTTGGCCGCTTTTTCGGTTTTGGCTGTGCCTTTTTTCTCTTCTTTCTCCAGATTCACCAGTGATTGCTTGGTGCTGTGTTGAAACGCGGGGTGAAAGCGTGAGAAATCAGGCAACGGCGGCAAGTCTTCGGTCAACGACTTGATGCGTTGTTCGTGAATGCGTTTTTCCACCGCGCTCATGTCTTCGACACGCTCGTCAATTTCTTGGGCGATTTTCACAAGCACTTCAATCAAATACGCCACGCTGGAGCGCGTCGTGCCGATATTGGTCATGAACAACACAGAGTTGCGTGAGGTTTTGTTGATTTGAATACCGTACTTATCCATTAAGTATTTGTTTTTGAACGTGTCGCCATCAATGCCTGTCGCGCCAATAGCAAGGGTCAAGCGCGACGGGTCAAGCGCAAACTCGTCTTGAACCCACGCCGCTTCCATGTTGGCCCAGCCCTTTTCGACGCTGAAATACGCGTCAACGCCTGAGCTACGGTACTCCGCTGGAATCATGTCGGCAACTTTGAGGAAGCTGAAGTATTTTTTGAGCAGCGGGTGCGAAGCGATGCGCTCGCGCAAAGTCATGGCAAGATCGATTTGACGTTGAACCAGCTCGTAGCCTTCAAGCTCCACTTGACGGCGACCCACGTCCAGCGATGCCAAAATTTGGTAATTCGGCGACGTTGAAGTGTGGGTCATGTACGCTTCGTGGAAGGCTTCTTCGGTTTTGTCCTTGAAGTCTTGATCCCACACATGAATCATCGAGCCTTGACGCAATGAGGTTAGTGTTTTGTGGGTTGAGTGTGTGGCGTACACGCGCACGCGGGCTTTGGCTGGGTCAGGCAGCAGACGTGTGTTGAGCACTTTTTCATCGTCATCCCAATCCGCATCCGTCATGGTGGCGGCGAATTTTTCGTATTTGGCCAAATACTCAGGGTCTTTGAAGCGGGCTTTGAGCTGCGCAGCCGTCGCCATGGCCGTGCGATGGCGGTATGTCGGGTGGAATCGTGCGAACGCGAACCAAGCCTCATCCCACAAAAACACCAAGTCCGGTTTAATGGCCAAACACTCTTCCATCACGCGTTCAACATTGTACACAACGCCGTCAAATGTACAGTTGGTGAGCAAAATCATGCGCACACGATCGAGCGTACCTGCTTTTTTGTATTGCAGCAGCGTGCGCTTGAGTTCTTTAACCGGTACTGCGCCGTACATTGAGTATTCATTGAGCGGGTACGAGTCAAGATACGCGACGTGTGCGCCTGCAAGCACCATGCCATAGTGATGTGACTTGTGGCAATTGCGATCAACAATCACGATGTCGTCGGGTTTGACAATCGCTTGAACCACGATTTTATTCGCAGTAGACGTACCATTCGTTGCAAAAAATGTCTTTTTAGCACCAAATGCGCGCGCGGCGTACTCTTGTGCGAGCTTGAGCGGACCAACAGGTTCAAGCAATGAGTCCAAACCGCCGCTGGTGGCAGAGGTTTCAGCCATGAAGACATTGAGACCATAAAATTCAGCCATGTCGTGAATCCAGTTCGAGTTCATAATCGACTTGGCACGCGAAATCGGCAAGGCGTGGAACACACCTGTGGGTTGCTTTGAATACTCTTTCAACGCATTGAAAAACGGCGTGCGGAAACGCTCATGCACACCACGGTGAATGGACGTATATAGCTCTGTGTCATCTTCATCACGGAAAAACACGCGTTTGAAGACTTCACCCACTTTCGCACCGACTTCTGCCGCTGATACGTCTGTGACCAAATACAAATCCATTTCGGGACGCAAGTTGTGCAATTGCTTGCCCAACATGATGCCTCGCTCAGACTCAGGCAAACGCTCAACCAAGTCAGCATCTACGCCCGCGAGCATTTCGCGAACGAAGTCGAGTTGATACTCAGATTTGAATGGGAATTGGTGGCGGATAATGCACGCTTGCAAATTAAAGTTAAACAGCGTGGCAATCATCGCGTCCTCAAACGTCGGCGCGACCACCACATCATAGATGAATTGATCATCATTGCGACGCGAGCGGATGATTCGTTGGCGCAAGGCTTCGTGCTCATCGGCGGTCAAATCACCCACCACCAAAACTTCAAAGTACGGCTTGCTCATTTGCGCTTCGCGTTCGCGCTCTTCTTCGGCCACGATGTCAATCGATTCAGGCGTTTCATCGACGTTGAACTCACGGTGACGATAAGTTTTGTCAGACAACATGCGATTGATGCGACGCACCGCTTTGTGCGCACGAATATAATCTGCCTCTTCAAACCAGCGGATGATTTCTGCAAACAAATGGCGACCCGGAAACGCCCAAAAACGCTCAATCGGTGCGAGCAACATCAAAATCGACGCGGCTTGCTCTAGTTGCTTGTCGAACTCTAGGGTGTCTGGCTTTTGCTCCACCAGGCGACCCATACAATCCGTGAGGGTAATCCAGCCGTCATCACGCATTTCCCAAACGCTGCGGTAACGATTGAGCGAGAGTGCGGGGGATTTGGTCTTTGCCATGTTGATACTCCTGTGTGATTTGATGTATCTGTTGTTGTGATTTTGTGTGATTCGGGTTTGGCTTTTTTTCTTATGTATCATCAACGGATCCGCCACCAGTGCCGTTGATGATAAAAAACGCGCGTCAACTATGGCGCGCGTCATTCATCAACCCATCGGGCCGCTGATTTCCATGGCTTTGTTCATCGGATCGCCTTCTTGCTCCTCGTTCAAACCATCGTTGAGGTTACGACCTGGTTTTTTGAGCGGGCCGAGTGTGTGAAGAAAACCATCAACATTTGCCGTTCGGTCATACACGTGGAACTCGACAGGACGCTCACGGAATGATTTGAGCACTTGACCCAAACCACGCAAACCTTGCTCACGTTCACGGCGCACCTTGCCCAAATCGACTTGTACAGCCATGATTTCGGGCATGACAGAGGCTTGGTGCACGACATAACCCGAGCAATCCACAACGCAAGATTGACCAACACCGCCATCACCGACGCCATTAACGTCAAAGAAATACACCTGATTTTGTGCTGCCGCCGCGCGACACATGGCCAACTCAACTTCTCGGTCTATCGTATCGGTCATGGTCGGGTGAATAATGACCTCTGCACCCATTGCCGCCAAAGTACGCGTCGTTTCAGGAAACCACATGTCATAGCAAATAGACAAACCAATTCGTCCAACCTCTGGGATATCAAACACGACAAAGCGATCACCTGCTGAAATACCCTGCTCATATGGATAAAACGGAAACATTTTGCGGTAGCGATCAACCACAATACCATCAGGGCTGATAATCGGGGTGGTATTGTAGATTCGACCATCAAGCTCTTCAAACATTGAACCAGGAATCAACCACATGCGGTATTTTGCTGCAATCGCTTGCAAACGCTGCTCAGCTTCACCGGGCATCGGTTGCGCATGAATTGGGGAAGAACCAAACACGCACAATTCAGAAAACACCATCACGGTGACCCAAGGGAAGCGTTTACGCACATGAGCGACATATCGCTCCATCATATCAATATTGTCTGCAATTGCCGATACAGGCATTTGCACGCCCGCGATACCTAAAATTGTCATGCTTTTCCTTATTTTTTGAGGCGATGCGTTTTTACTGTGTCTTTGGTAACGCATCACTTCGCTTTAAAACTATCCAACCCATCTACTTTGGCACTAATTTTTCAAACAATGATTTCACCTGTAAAAGCCAAAACTACTAAACAATTTTACAAACATTACCTTTCTTGTAGAATAATCTTTTGCGTCCTGCGTGTTTCACATGAAACTTATAGCTTACAAAAAAGCTAAACCCTTGATTTTACTGGCTTGGCGAAGCGAAGAGCGCACAGTTTACCTGCGCACTAGCTATGCGTCAACGGTTTTTCAGGGTGATTATGAGAAAAACTGTGGAATGATGGGCTTTTTGTGATGTGCGCTGCACCATATCAGGGAGATGTGGCAATTCTTAAATAAACCTGTCCCTTTTATTTTTCGGTAAGTGCCTTTTTGCTGTTTTTTTGACGTCCTGCGTTTTCTTAAGGAATTGGCCAACTGACCAAAACTTTCAGAAGGCCCAACAAACCATGCTTAAAGCTCTGGTGGATTCATTTTCTTGTCATGACGCCATTGAGAAACGCGCCAATCAAATTGAGTAATAACCGCTGCCAAAAAAGCGTACAGCGCCAATAGTTTGGGGGACAGGCCACTGCCAGAGACCAGCTGAATAGTACCTGTGAACACCACCACTAAAAGCATTGTGGTCAAAATATACCGCCATTGACCTTGCTTTTGTAATTTTTGAAAACGAGAGACTTGAGGAGAAGGCATGGAAATCCTATGGCTATTTAAAAACCAAGCATTTGCTTGGTTTTTGGTTGAATAATCGATGGATGACACTTGAATCAAACGTCAATGTTGTTCACATAAACAGCGTTCGCTTCGATAAACGCCCGGCGAGGTTCAACATCATCCCCCATGAGCGTCGAGAATATCTCATCAGCCGCAATGGCGTCTTCGATACGCACTTGTAGCAAACGACGCACCGTGGCATCCATGGTGGTTTCCCAAAGCTGCTCTGGATTCATCTCGCCCAGACCTTTATACCGCTGTTTGCTGATGGAGCGCTCTGCATCATCAAGCAACCATTTCATGGCTTGATGAAAGTCTTTGACCTTTGCACTACGCGCTTTCTCACCTTCACCACGGGTGACCGTCACCCAGCTCTCGAGTGATTGGCGCGAACCCATGTGGTTACCAAACAAGGCTGCGCTTTTCTCTAAAGCAATGTAATCAGCGCTGTGTGTGAACTCTTGAGTCAGATACGTGAGTTTGACATTGCCAAAGTGACGGCGATGAACCATGAGTCGTGGCGCACCATGGCTGTCTGATTGAACCATGACTTCAAGTTTCACGTCAGATTGATACGAGAAATATTCGCGCAACGCAGCGGCTGAAGCTTGTGCTGTTTCAGCAGTGGATAAGTCCAATTTCAAACCATCTGTGATGGCACGTAAAACAATCGGCTCGTGGGTGCTGGACAAACGACGAACCACCATTTCGGAGGTTTGATATTGGCGAGCCAACTCAACCAAGCTATCTCCTGTGATATTTTGGCCTGTGTGCGTGTCTAACTGAGCTTTTTCGAGTGCGACATTGAGGATGTATTTGTTCAATTCGGCATCGTCTTTGATGTACTGCTCGTGTTTGCCTTGTTTGATTTTATACAATGGTGGTTGCGCGATGTAGATGTGACCACGTTCAACCAATTCGGGCATTTGACGGTAAAAGAACGTCAATAAAAGCGTGCGAATGTGAGCGCCATCGACGTCCGCATCGGTCATGATGATGATGCGGTGGTAGCGTAGTTTCTCGATGTTGTAGTCGTCTTTACCAATCCCTGTGCCGAGCGCGGTAATTAAAGTTACCACCTCTTGGCTGGACAGCATTTTGTCAAATCGTGCTTTCTCGACGTTAAGGATTTTACCTTTAAGCGGCAAAATCGCTTGGTATTTTCGCTCACGACCTTGTTTGGCCGAACCACCTGCAGAGTCACCCTCGACAATAAACAATTCGCACAACGCAGGGTCTTTTTCTTGGCAATCAGCGAGTTTACCAGGCAGGCCAACACCATCGAGCACACCTTTTCGACGCGTCATTTCACGGGCTTTGCGTGCTGCTTCACGAGCGCGGGCGGCGTCGATGATTTTGTTGCAGATGGTTTTTGCTTCCGCAGGATTTTCTTGTAAAAAATCCGACAAGGCTTTGGCCACAACGTCTTCGACAGGTAAACGCACTTCAGATGAGACGAGTTTGTCTTTGGTTTGTGACGAGAATTTCGGCTCAGGGACTTTGACAGACAACACACAGGTCAAGCCTTCGCGCATATCGTCACCAGCTGTTTCGACTTTGGCTCTTTTGGCGAAGTCGTTCTCTTCGATGTATTTATTCATCACGCGTGTCATCGCCGCACGCAGACCCGTCAGATGTGTACCGCCATCGCGTTGCGGAATGTTGTTGGTAAAGCATAAGACGTTTTCATTGTAGGAGTCATTCCATTGCATGGCGACTTCAACCGTGACGTTGTCTTTCTCACCTGTGGCGTGAAACACTTTGCTGTGCAGCGTTGATTTGCTGCGATTGATATATTCAACAAAACCCGCAATCCCACCAGCCAATGCGAAGTCTTCTTCCTTATTGTTGCGTAAATCGATCAGGCGAATTTTCACGCCGTTGTTCAGGAAAGACAACTCACGAATTCGCTTGGATAAAATCTCGTAGTGAAAATTCACATCTCCAAAAATCTCTGCACTGGCGTGGAAGTGAACTTCAGTACCAGTCTTGTCCGTTTTGCCAATGACTTTGAGTGGCTCGACGCGCTCACCTGCGCGAAACTTCATCTGGTGAATTTCACCTTGACGGCACACTGTCAATTGTAACCAATCAGACAAGGCATTGACCACCGATACGCCAACCCCGTGCAAACCGCCAGAAACTTTATAACTGTTTTGGTCAAATTTACCGCCCGCGTGCAATTCAGTCATGACGATTTCGGCAGCGCTGCGCTCAAACTCATCTTCTTTGTGCACGTCCGTTGGGATGCCACGACCGTTATCTGATACAGAAACAGAGTTATCAGGGTGAATCGTGATCACGATGTCATCGCAGTGACCCGCGAGGGCTTCGTCAATCGCGTTGTCCAAGACCTCAAATACCATGTGGTGCAGGCCTGTACCGTCCGCTGTATCACCTATATACATGCCTGGTCGCTTACGTACAGCTTCAAGGCCTTTGAGCATTTTAATCGAATCAGCGCCGTATTCTTTTTCAGATACATTGGGAATGATATTTTCAACGTTCTCTGTCATGTATGTCCTGTTGTTTTGCTGGTTAAGTGCTTATTCTAAAAAACAAAATTGCTTTTTAGATGCGCATCGGCATAACGACGTATTTAAATTGCGCATCGTCCTTGACTGTGATGAGCACACTTTGTGTTGCAGTGTCACCGAGGTTAATGAGAATGTCCTCGGTTTTTTGATTAGACAGCACATCGAGCAAATAAGTGACATTAAAACCGATGTCCAGCGGTTCTCCACTGTACTCGATGTCGAGCTCTTCAAGTGCGTTTTCTTGATCGGTATTGGTTGAGCTTATTTTCAGGCTGTTTGATTCAAACAGCCAGCGCACACCTTTGAATTTTTCGTTGCTCAAAATCGCCACACGTTGTAAAGCCTGCTGGAGCAACTGGCGATTTATTGAGACTTGTTTGGTGTAGTCCACTGGAATGACTTTTTGGTAATCAGGAAATTTGCCTTCCACCAGTTTAGACGTCAGTTCAATTTGATTAAACGTGAAACGAATTTGGTTGTTTGACACATCAATTACAACCGATTCATCATTGTCTTGCAACAAGCGTTGTAATTCAAGAACCGTTTTGCGTGGCAAAATCAATTCTTTTTTGCCATCAATTCCTGTTTCGTTTTCCATACCTGTGAAAGCCAAACGATGACCGTCTGTGGCAACCACGGACAATTGCTTATCGTCCAAAATCATCAGCAAGCCATTGAGGTAATAACGGATGTCTTGCACTGCCATAGCGTAGTGGATTTTATTGAGCAAATCTTTGAGTTGTTTTTGTTTTAGCGTGATCGAATGTGTAAAGTCGCTTGATTTGGCCATTTCTGGGAAATCATTGGCAGGCAATGTTTGCAAATTAAATTTACTTTTGCCCGAATTAATTGCGACCTTGTTGTCTTTTAGTGTGAGACCAACATCCTTGTCATCAGACAATGCTTTGAGAATATCAAGTAATTTTTTGGCATTAACAGTGGTATCAATCGAACCCTCACCTTGCTCTAACGTGATTTGGGTTTTGATCTGAATTTCAATGTCTGTGCTGGTAAACGTAATGTTTTTCTGATCTTTTTTGATGAGGACATTGGCCAGTACAGGTAAAGTGTGACGTCGTTCAACGATACCGCTGACGATAGACAGAGGATTGAGGAGTTGGTCTTTGCTGCATTTTAAGAGTTCCATAATATATTAATCCTTTTTATACCTTACTTTTGTTTACTTGAGCCAATTTTGTGGATAAGTCTAATTTTTGAATCAAAACAGCATTTTACCGCAGATTTACCTTGTGGATGGATTGTTTGATTTTTATCGATGGTGCTAATCATTGATGACTTGTTCTTTGTTATTCACAGTGAAGTGAGGAGGTTTGCTATGATTTATCCACAGATTAATGTTGGTTATCCACAACTCTTTTGGTGTTTTTGGCACTTTTTACCCCTTGATGAGTTGTTCGAGCAATCTGATTTCATGATGCAATTGTGAATCACTTCGTTCTGTCTCGCTGATTTTACGGATAGCATGTAGTACGGTTGTGTGATCTCGACCACCAAAACGCTCGCCAATCTCAGGTAAGCTCTTTTGAGTCAACTCCTTGGCCAGATACATGGCAATTTGGCGAGGATAAGCGATGCTTTTGGGTCTGGCTTTTGAATACATATCAGCCACTTTGATTTTATAAAAATCGGCAACCACTTTTTGAATCATCTCGATGCTGATGTGTTCTTGGTTGTTGTTCAGTAGGTCTTTTAACGCTGTTTTGGTGTTGTCTATCGTGATTTTTTCTTTGTGAAATCGTGAGTAAGCAATTACTTTACGTAAAGCGCCTTCCAATTCCCTAACGTTTGCACGCAGTAATTTGGCAATAAAAAAAGCGACGTCTTCAGGCAACGGGATGTTTTCGAGTTCTGCTTTTTTAAGCAAAATCGCCACTCGCATTTCCAACTCAGGTGGTTCTATTTCAATGGAAATACCAGACTCAAACCGAGAACGCAGGCGTTCTTGTATGCCTTCTAATGCTTTCGGGTAGCGATCTGAGGTGATGATGATTTGCTTGTTGTCTCGAATCAATGTCTCGAACAACTCAAAAAAGGCAAACTGTGTGCCCTCTTTTTTACCATCGCCAAAAAACTGGATGTCGTCAATCAACAGCATATCGAGATCTTGATAATACTGTTTGAACTCTTCAAATCGGTTGTTTTGGTAAGCCTTGACGATTTCGCTCACATAAGTGTTGGCAAATAGGTATCGAACGTTTTTATCTGGGTTGTGTTCTAAAAAGGCATTGCCAATCGCGTGCATTAAATGGGTTTTACCGACGCCTACGCTGCCATAGATGAAAAAAGGATTGTATTTTTTACCAGGTTGTTCCACAACTTCCATTGCCACCATTTTGGGCAATTGGTTCGCTTTACCAGACACCAAGTTTGAAAAACTCAAACTACTATCAAGGTGTGAGAGGTGTTTGTTGGCTTTGAGACTTGATGGTGCTGATTTTGTTACTGGTTCTGTACGGGTATTGTCTGGTGTATCAACCAAACGTTCTGCACTTTGCCCCAAGTTGATGCTTTGGGGCATTGTTGGTTTGCTCATCATTGGTCGAGCTGCTTTGGCCTTGACGGTAAATATCACTTGTACTGGCTTTCCCCAATATTCTTGAGCCATTGTTTGAAAACGTTCACCAAACTGTTTGGCCACGGCATCTGCTTTGATGCGTGAAGGCGCGAGTATGCGTAACGAAGCCGCTGCTTCGTCAAAATGTTCAGCCGACAATGGGGCGATCCACGCTTTGAATTGCTGCGGGGTGAGCTCTTTTTTCAGCTGTGATAAACAGGCTTGCCAGAACAACAACATGCGAAATGAACCTGATAGAGAAAAATGACCCCACGAGACACGCCGTGGGGAAAGTTTTGTGAAGGGAAGCCATTTTACACTTTTTTGCGACACTTATCGGAAAGTTATCCACAGTTTTTTGGCTAATTTTGCAGTGATTTGCCGTAAATCCTTGCTTTTATTTGTAAAATCGGTTCTAATAATCGACTCTTTAGGTGGCTTTTTATCCACACCGCGCACATAAGCGCCGTCATTATAAAAATAGCCAGTTTTTCCAACCGAATTCACATAGTCTTAGGTAGAACGCAATGAAACGTACTTTCCAACCTTCAGTAGTCCGTCGCAAACGCACCCACGGTTTCCGTGCGCGTATGAAAACCCGTGGTGGTCGTGCGGTTTTGAATGCACGCCGTGCTAAGGGTCGTGCTCGCTTGGCAGTTTAATCGCCAACTATGACACGTCAGGCAAGCCTTGGGCTGCCACCCTGTCGAAGAATACTCAAAGCGGATGCGTATGCATCCGCTTTGTGCATGCGTATTTGTGCACAAACGGCTGATTTTGCATTGCATTTTTGTGCGACATCGCCGCGCTTTCCTGCGCCGCTGACTCAACCTTGGGCTCAGCTTGGATTGGTGATACCCAAAAAACTGGCCAAGCGTGCTGTGACACGAAACACACTCAAGCGATTGTCGCGCGAGCATTTTCGCTTACGGGCCGATGGTCTCGCAGATGGTTTGTGGGTGGTGCGTCTGCGCAGTAAAGTTTCACAAAAACCACTATCTTCCAACCAAAAACGATTGTGGGCAGAGGAGCTTTGTACTTTGTTTGACGCAGGGCAGCAGTTCGTTTTAGAACGACAGGCGGCGCGTTCATGAAACGATTGTTTATTTTATTGGTTCGAGGCTATCAGCTGATGATTAGCCCATTCACGGCCAATCATTGTCGTTTTCATCCGACTTGCTCTCGTTATGCCATTATTGCTATTGAGCGTCATGGTGCACTAATGGGTTCGTGGTTGGCCATTAAAAGGATTGGGCGGTGCCGTCCTGGCTGTGAGCCGGGTCTTGATCCTGTACCAACAGTCGCTGAGCTGGAAGCGGTGCGCCGATCCCGAAAAAAATCTTAAAAAAGCACAGGTTAAACCACAGCCAAAAGCAAATGCTGTGGCATCAATCCTTGTTATAATCGCCTGTTTTTTTGAACCTGCCAAATTTTTGGTTATCTTTTTTGCAAGAGACTTTTTGAATGAAAAATTTTTCATCACGCACTATTCTTTGGTTGATTTTTTCAGCATCTTTGCTGATTTTATGGACGCAATGGCAGGCAGCGCACATGCCTGCGCCTACAGCAACTGTACAAAAAGCAAGCACAACAGTTGGTGCCGCCACAACCAATCCGACAACTGGTGTTGTGACCACACCTGATGCGAGTGTCAAACCAAAGGGGCAAGCGGTTGTTTTGGCCAATGATAAATTGCGTTTGAAAATCAATACCGAAGGTGGTGTGATTGAGTATGCGGAGTTGCTTGAACACCGTGATTCAAAAGTCAAAGACAAAAATCAAGATTTGTTTACGACTGAGGGTAATAGAATTTATCTTTCTCGCTCAGGTTTGGCAGGTACTTTAGGTTTAAATCACAAAACACCCTTCACAGCCAGTACCCCTGAAGCGGTTCTTAAAGATGGGGAAAACGAAACCAGTGTGACTCTGACGGCAACAGAAAATGGTGTGACGCTCAAAAAAACCTATACGCTCAAACGTGGCAGCTACTCACTTGGCGTGAATCACGAGGTTGATAACGCTAGTGCGATGCCGATTGATGCGCAAGTTTATTTGGATTTATCTCGTGACGATGTGCAGGAGGATGGTTCCTTCTTTTACAGCACTTATACTGGTCCTGTGTTGTATAACCAAGAGGATAAGTTTAAGAAAGTTTCTTTCACAGACATTGCTGATGGAAAAGCAAAGTTTGAATCATCGGCCAATAACGGCTGGATTGGCATGCTACAACACTACTTTGTTGCCGCATGGGTGTTGCCCAATAACGAAGAGCGTACTCGTGAATTTAAAACTGTTGTGAATAAGGACAATCAACCAAACGTTTACAGCATCCGCCAAACAGTACCATTGGGTGTCGTGGCTCCCGCTGCGAAGGCAAATCTGAATACCACACTATACGTTGGTCCCCAAGATCAGCAAGTGTTGTCAGAAATAGCAACAGGTCTTGATTTATCGGTGGATTATGGTTGGGCAACTATTATTGCCAAGCCGATTCATTGGTTGATGGGCTTTTTGCACAACTTCATTCCAAATTGGGGTTGGACGATTGTGGCGTTGACGATTTTGGTGAAATTGGTATTGTTCCCGCTCACTGCGGCAAGCTATAAATCCATGGCGAAAATGAAACTGCTCGCACCGCGTCTCAAACAGCTTCAAGAGCAGTACGGTGATGATCGCATGAAAATGAATCAAGCCATGATGGCACTCTACAAAGAAGAAAAAGTCAATCCAGCGGGTGGCTGTCTGCCGATGCTCGCGCAAATGCCGATCTTCTTGGCTTTGTACTATGTGCTGCAAGCGGCCGTTGAAATGCGTGGCGCGCCCTGGTTGTGGATTAAGGATTTGTCACTGGCTGACCCGTTTTATGTATTGCCTGCATTGATGGTTATTACGATGTTGATTCAAACCAAGCTCAATCCAAAGCCAGCCGATCCGATGCAAGCGAAAATGATGATGTGGATGCCGTTGATTTTTGGTGTGACGTTCTTTTGGTTCCCTGCGGGTTTGGTGTTGTATTGGGTGGTGAGCAATATCTTCTCAATTGGTCAGCAGTGGTACATGAATAATAAATTTGGCATCAAAGAATCATTGATTCCGCTCAAGGATGAATCAGCCAAATAAACAACGTTTCATCTGACACGAAAAAGCGAGTCGTAAGACTCGCTTTTTTGTATTTAAATTCAAAATAAGCACCCTTCTCATTGATATTGGCTTTTATCCTTGATGTTTCAGAGCTGGCTTTTCGGGGTTGCTGAGACCATTTTTTAGGTTAGTTGGTTTCGGGTTCGGTGGTGCTTGACTCGCTTAACATCTCTGCTGCTTTTCTTTCCTGCACATGCTTTTGCCACTCTTTGAGCATGGCGCAAAAAATATGTCCCTGCTCTAAGGCATCATCAAGGGCAATGTGGGTGTGTGGTAAATTTTCGGGCAGCCACTCTTTCGGCAAACGTGGTTTAATCGCCTGTTTATAGGGAAAATCAGTTAACATCATCGCCATGGTTTTCATGTCCAACGCAGACCACGAAAACGGAGAGTCGCCTGTGAATTTCACCAAATACCAAAAAACGAACGTGAAATCAAAACCTGCAGGGTAGCCGACAAACACAGGATTGGTTAACTTGCCACAGGTTATGCGAATCCATTTGACGAAGTCTTTCATCGCCATATCTGGTGCGACTAAATCCGACCGACACGTTGCCCAAGCATCGGGCTCGCTGGCCCAAAACTTCATGGTGTGTGGATGGCCACTCGCGCCATCGAGTGTTTCAAGATTCACACTGAATGTATCAAGCAACTCACCAGAATCAGAATACGCCACACTGGCAAAAGACAGCATCGAATGCGGCCCAGGAATCGGGCCGTCGGTTTCGATGTCGGTGACGAAGTAGGTTTCGGGCTTAGGCACGTCTTTGTGGTTTATCTAACATTTTTACACATATAGACTTACAATGCTGGCGTATACTCTGATGTCGTAAAACATTTTCATATCTTCAACCTTGGTGTTCGCTGTGAGTGCTAAACCGTGGCTGTTACTTTTAGTTTAAATGATAAATTAAATTATGGAATGCGCTTTTCTGTTTGAAAAAGCCAATTAAGTGTAGTAGCACATGTTTATTTTCAACAACCAAGAAAAAAGTTGCCACGAAGCGAGCACACTTTAGACAAGGAGAGTCGTTGCGTTTCGTACTTTAATTCACGCGATTATTAGTCGTGCCTATTTACAGTTAAATGATTTAATTTTGCTATCTCCGTCAATCAAGATGCTGGGGTCAAATGTTGCCGTACAAGATTCAACTCCTACAGGCAAGGCTTTTGTCAACACAATTCGGGTTCTTGAATAATGACACGCAACTTCTCGGGCTTGTGAGCTGGATTGCTTGCTAAAACTCCAACGAGCGATGTTCTTTTTTTGAAAGTCAGGGACAAGGCTAGCCATGTCTTTGACAAGACCATCGTACACAATGATAGATTGCAAACGATGCGAGCCGTACTCAGCCTCGGTAATCTCGTAATCCGTTGGAACATCAACTGCGTTTTGAGTGGTTTTAATTTCTGCGGGACAAAGTTCCGCCGACCAAGCCGAAAAAGATGCGCCTGCCGCAACTAAAGCACAAATGCCACTCAAATATAATTTACTTGTCATGAAACAAAACCTTTGATGTTTTCTATTCAAACAGGGTTTCAGTGCGAATTCGATTAAAAATGTTGATGACGGTCATTAATGATCTGTGAGCAGATTGATTCAATTACTTTGAATAATGTCGCCAACCTCAAGATAAATTTGGCGATACTTCAATTTGCAGTCTTTCGGCAATTCCACCCAAGCTATGGCTAGTTTTTAGCCGCTCTCCTGAATGTCTCATACTATAAACTAAATAGGTGCTTGTCATTTGCCTAAGAGCTTGGGCTGTAAAAATTAGTCCAAGCCTGAGTAGACGTAATATTATGAATATGCTTTTTTGAATCCGCGACAAGTGAGTTCACTCATAATCACCTTTCAGTAAACGGATTTTGAAAAATTTAGACAATAAATTATAAATCACAGCAAAAAGAAAACCGTATAAAAACCCCCAAAGCAGAGCTGATCCTAAAGAAAATGTTTGATGCATTGCAACATTAACGATTTTGTCTACTTTATTGTCCCACTCATTAAGTAATTCGCCTTGTATCGCTTGCGCTCCTAAAAGCGTAAAACCGAACACAGATGCGAATAAAAAAGACATTATATTAAAAAGACTGGAGAATAAAGCAACTGCGATGCCGCTCATCCAAATATTGAGTTTGACTATTTTTTTCATAAATGTTCTCCAAAACGCGAAAGTGTAAAGATTATTTAGGGTTTGAAATTATAGCTAAAATTCCTTCAAGTATGTCGAGATTACCGAAGTTAATCACCATTTTCCCTTTGTTTTTCGCGCCCATTTTGATCATGACTTCTGCGCCGAGGCTGTCGGAGAGTTGTTGTTCGATGCGGATGATGTCGCCGCTGACTACGCGCATTTTGTCTTTTTTGTGGCCTGTTTCTTCACCTGCGAGGATGGCTTGGACGCGTTTTTCGGTGTCGCGCACGCTCATGCGGCGGGTGGCGATTTCTTGAGCGAGCATGATTTGTTCGGCAGATGGCAGGCTGAGTAAGGCGCGGGCGTGACCCATGTCGATGTCACCTGCGAGGAGCATGGTTTGCACGGGTTGGGCGAGGTTTAGGAGGCGCAGTAGGTTCGATACGGCGCTGCGTGAGCGGCCAATCGCGACAGCGCATGTGTCGTGGGTGTAGCCAAATTCAGCGATGAGACGCTGCAAACCTTGTGCTTCTTCGAGCGGGTTGAGGTCTTCACGCTGGATGTTTTCGATGAGCGCCAGAGACAATGCTTGCTGGTCATCGAGCTCGCGGATGAGGACGGGGACTTCGGTGAGACCTGCAATGCCTGCGGCGCGGTAGCGACGTTCACCTGCTATGATTTCAAAGCGATCTGCGCCAATCGGGCGGACGGTGATGGGCTGCATGAGACCGTTCGCAGTGATGCTGGCAGCGAGTTCGGCAAGTGCTGTTTCATCCATGTGGCTGCGTGGCTGGTATTTGCCTGCATGCAGCTTGTCTCGTGACATCATTTGCAAGTTGCCTGCTGGGTTGGGTTCAGCCGCTTCTGCGGTTTGTGTGTTCGCGTGCATGGCGTTTGATGCACCCATGAGGGCTTCCAGTCCGCGGCCTAAGCCTTTTTTTTGTTTGGTGACCATGGTTGTTCTCTTGGTTTTGGTGAAAATGTTTGAGTGGCTTTTGCTGTATGACCACTGGTTTTTGAATTCGCAGATTGCGGGTCTAGCCCACAATGACGCATCGGTTAGAGTTTTTTGTGGATGAGCTCGCTGGCGAAGTCGAGGTAGGCTTTCGCGCCGCGCGATGATGCGTCGTAAATCACACCCGGTAAGCCATAACTCGGCGCTTCAGCGAGTCGGACGTTGCGTGGGATGACGGTGTCGAATACCTTGTCACCGAAGTGGGCTTTGAGCTGATCGGAGACTTGTTGCTGCAGCGTGATGCGCATGTCGAACATGACGCGCAGCAGGCAAATGATTTTCAAATCTGGGTTGAGATGGGCGTGCAGACTGCGGATGGTGTTGACTAAGTCAGACAAACCCTCAAGCGCGAAATATTCGCACTGCATCGGGATGATGACACCGCCTGCTGAACACAGGCCGTTGAGCGTGAGCATCGAGAGCGATGGTGGGCAGTCAATCAGGATGTAGTCGTATTGATGTTGAACTTCGAGCAAGGCATCCTTGAGGCGGTACTCGCGGCGTTCTAAATCGACAAGCTCAATCTCAGCACCCGCGAGGTCGCGGTTGGCGGCGAGCAGCGAGTAACCGACTTCGGGCGGTTGCACGATCGCTGCGGAAATCGGCTTTAATCCAAGTAAAACATGGTAAATCGTTGATGGCAGGCTGTGCTTGTCCACACCGCTGCCCATGGTGGCGTTGCCCTGCGGGTCAAGGTCAATGAGCAGCACGCGTTGGCCGAGCTTGGCGAGCGATGCGGCGAGATTGACGGTGGTGGTAGTTTTGCCGACGCCGCCTTTTTGGTTGGCGATGCAGAAGATTTTGGTCATGGGTTTTCTTTTCTAATTAAAGATGTGTCTTGGTTTCACGTTGCCATATTTTAATTAAATGTCGCTGTGCATCCAGCTGAGGTACGGCGAGTTCGATGATCTCGTTTGCCCATGTACTCGGCGCAAATTGCTCTAGCTCTATTAATTCGTCGGCAGGCATCACACCTTTCATTGCGCCAAAAACACCGTTGGCTTTGAGCACGTTTTCCGACAGTCGAACAAAATCGACAACGCTGGCGAAAGCGCGGCTGGTGATGAGATCGTATGTGCTGTTCGCGGGCAAATCCTCAACTTTGCCTGTGATGACGGTGATGTTTGTCAGCGCCAACTGCGCTTTGACTTGTGTCAAAAACGCGGTTTTTTTGTGCACGGGGTCAATGAGGGTGATGTGCCAAGCGGGGTTCATAATGGCTAAAACCACACCTGGTAAACCACCGCCTGTACCGACGTCAAGCACGCTGGGTTGTTTGATGTTGGTGAGCCAATTTCTGAAAATCTGCACAATAACTAGTGAATCCAGTAAGTGATAACTCACTATCTTGTCTAATTCTCGTATGGCGGAGAGATTGTATACATGATTCCACTTGGCCATGAGGCCGAGATAAGCAATGAGCTGGCTGCGCTCGTGCTCACTGGTGGACAGATTCATGTCACTCAGCCCATCGGTCAAAAGCTGGCGCACACGGGTGGGGTCAAAAGTAGTGGCGCGACTCATGAGTGTGTCGCCTGATTTGGGTGTACCACGGTGTTTGTGTGTGCTGCCGATCTCATTGCATCCTCCCCGCTGCTTGATTCACACGCTTGATGTGTACCAATAACAACGAAATGGCGGCAGGCGTGACACCAGAGATACGGGCGGCTTGGCCAACCGTTTCGGGCGCGTTGTTGGCAAGTTTTTGACGCACTTCGTTGGATAGGCCTTTGACATCCATGTAGTCGAGGCCGCTTGGAATACGCGTGGTTTCGTGGTTGGCTTGTTTGCTGATTTCTTCTTTTTGGCGCTCGATGTAGCCGGCGTATTTGGTGTTGATTTCGACTTGTTCTTTGAAAATCTGCTCGTCCACCGCATCTGACGACAGTGCGGTTTCGGGTGCAAAGCGGCCGTTTTGTACTGTCACTAATTTTTCGTAAGTGACTTCGGGGCGGCGCAATAAATCAGCGAGATTGTATTCACGCTCAATCGTTTTGCCGAGCAACTCGGTGGCATCTGAGGCTGAGAAGTTGTTGGGGTTGACCCAAGTGGATTTCAGACGTTCTTGCTCGCGAGCGACGGTTTCCATTTTTCGCTCGAAATACGCCCATTGCTCGTCACCGACGAGGCCGAGTTCGCGACCAATCGGTGTGAGGCGTGCATCGGCGTTGTCTTCGCGTAGGGAAAGGCGATATTCGGCACGGCTGGTGAACATGCGGTATGGCTCGGCGACGCCTTTGGTGATGAGGTCATCGACGAGCACGCCGAGATAGGCATCGTGACGGGTAGGACGCCATTCGTCTTTGTTTTGTGCGCGGCGTGAAGCGTTCGCACCAGCAAGTAAGCCTTGAGCGGCGGCTTCTTCGTAGCCCGTCGTGCCGTTGATTTGGCCTGCGAAGTAAAGATTGACGATGGCTTTCGTCTCAAATGTGGCTTTCAAACCGCGCGGGTCAAAGTAGTCATACTCGATGGCGTAACCGGGGCGCAGAATGTGCGCATTTTCTAAACCGACCATGGAGCGCACGAGGTCAATCTGTACATCAAAGGGCAAACTGGTGGAAATACCGTTCGGGTAAATCTCGTGCGTGAGCAAGCCTTCGGGTTCGAGGAAAATCTGGTGTTGGTCCTTATCCGCGAAACGGTGAATTTTGTCTTCAATTGATGGGCAGTAGCGTGGGCCGACGCCTTCAATCACGCCCGTGTACATCGGTGAGCGCGACAAGCCATTTCGGATGATGTCGTGGGTTTTGCTGTTGGTGTACGTGACCCAGCAAGACACTTGTCGTGGGTGTTGCTCGGCACGCCCCATGAATGAAAACACGGGTATAGGATCCAAGTCGCCCGGTTGCTCTGTGATGCGTGAGTAGTCTATCGAACGACCATCGATGCGTGGCGGCGTGCCCGTTTTCAGTCTGCCCTGCCCCAAGTTCAGTTCTTTGAGTCGGTCAGATAAGCGTAACGCTGCGGGGTCACCTGCGCGCCCGCCGATGGTATTGTTCAGTCCGACGTGAATTTTACCGCCCAAGAATGTCCCTGCGGTAAGCACGACTGTTGTTGCATTGAACTGAATGCCGATTTCAGTCATTACGCCCGTGACTTTGTCTCCTTCAACGATGAGGTCATCGACCGCTTGTTGGAATAAGTCAAGGTTTGGTTGGTTTTCTAAGGCGCTGCGCACCGCTTGTTTGTACAGCAGGCGATCGGCTTGTGCACGTGTCGCACGCACAGCTGGGCCTTTGCTGGAGTTCAATATACGGAACTGAATCCCGCCAATATCCGCTGCACGCGCCATCACGCCGCCGAGAGCATCCACTTCTTTGACCAAGTGGCCTTTACCGATGCCGCCGATGGAGGGATTGCAGCTCATTTGGCCGAGGGTTTCGATGTTGTGCGTCAGCAACAATGTTTGGCTGCCCATGCGCGCTGCTGCGAGTGCGGCTTCGGTTCCTGCATGGCCGCCGCCGATGACGATCACGTCGTAGTGTTTTGTGTAAATCATAGCGAAACAAAAACCCCATTACTGGGGTGAAAAATGAACGATGAAATTATTATAGCCCAAATGCTGGAGTGGCATTTTTAATGTTTCACGTGAAACATGGGTTTTTCAAATCTGTGTTGTTTAATGTTGTATTTGTTACACAGAAATAAAAAAATCGGTTGGTTTGGGCCTTGCCCTACCCCTTGGTCAATTTTAGGCATAAATGTTTCACGTGAAACATTGGATATAAAAAAGCCAGCTTGCGCTGGCTTTGGTCAGAGTTGTATTTTGGCTTTAAGCATTGGTGTTTAAGACTTTTTGCGGATTCTTGCCATTCCGCCAAATAAGCACAGCCAAAGCAATGACCCCAACAATTGTGCAGCTCACGACATAGTATGCTGGAATCATGGGGTTTTTTGTGCGAGAAATCAACTCAGTCACAATCGGTTGCGCGGCAGCACCAAAGATAAGAACACCGAGGTTGTAACCAATTGAAATGCCGCTGGCACGAACTTGGGTGGGAAATAGTTCGGTCAACACAGTAGACAACACACCAAACGCAACAGCAATCAATGTGCACAACAATAATTGTAAAGCCCATAAACGCTCAATACTCGGGTTGAGCAATAACCATTGATAAGCGGGAATCAAAATCAATAAGTAAGGTAAAAAGGCACCAAGGAGGATTTTGGGACGACCCAATACGCCAAACTTATCGGAAAAACGGCCCACGATCGGAATTAGAACCACCATCCACAATGCACTGGCCGCTTGTACCAAAAATGCGGCATCACCATCTAACTTTAAAAACGTTTTGGCATAGGTAACCACATAGCTGATGATGGTGTATGTGGCGGTGGTGCCTGCCGCGAGGATACCGATGCTGACGAGTAGCTCCAATCGATAATGCTTAAACAGTGTGGATAGGCTGGAGCCTTCAGAATGATTTTTAACTGATTCAAATTCGTGTGACTCCTGCATGTGCTTGCGAATATACCAAGCGACAGGAATAATCAGTAAACCCAGCGCAAATGGGATGCGCCATGCAAACGCTTTAATTTCTTCAGGTGAAAAAGCTTTTGATACCGCAAAGCCGGCGCTGGCCGCCAGAAAAACCGCTAACATCTGGCTAGATAGTTGCCATGAACCGTAAAAACCCTTTTGGTTTTTTGGTGCCAACTCCACTAACAAAGACGTCGATGTGCCGAACTCACCACCTGTGGCAAATCCCTGAATGAGCCGAGAAACCACCAAAATAGCGATGGCCGCGGTTCCGGCTGTCGCGTAACTCGGTGCCAATGTGAGCAGCAGCATTGAGATCGACATGAGGATAATGACTAAACTCAAAGCACGTTTACGTCCTACTCTGTCCGCCATCAAGCCAAAGAAGATGCCACCAATTGGGCGCATTAAAAAACCAACACCGTAAATGCCGAGAATTTTGACGAGTTCTTTGTGCTCGTCACTGCCGCTGGTGAATACACCTGTGATAATGGTTGCCATAAAGGCAAAGATAAAGAAGTCGTACCATTCCAAAGCATTACCAATCACAGCGGCGGCAATGTCTCTAATGGGTGCTTTTCGATTGGGGGTATTTGTGGTCATGCAAACTCCAAAAAGATAATGCGCAATCGAACATAGGGTTTATTCTTCGATCGATTCTATTTAAATGAGGGTTAAATTACTGCATTAACCGCTGGTATTTCGTGCCTGATGATAAATGTTTTTATGGTGTGATTCTTTGAGTCAGTTGCTTAATACTCATAAGAGTCTCAACATAAAAATATCAGGGACACAGGAGCGTGAGAATATACCAATTCGCAACATCTGTAGATAACAAAAAATGATAACCTTAGAAGGTTCTTTAACAATAGTGATGATGTTTAAGTAATTACGGGCGTGATTACTATGAGGCGCTTAGGTTTACATCAGTGAGATCAGCGTGTCATATCCAAATTTGACAATCGTGGCGCTTAAGACAAGGATCAAAATTTTCCGGATGAATGGTGCACCGTATTTTGTTACCACATGCGTGCCGCACAACGCCCCCCCGATGTTGCACACACCCATCGCCAATCCTGCACCCCAAAGAATGTAACCATGCGGAATGAAAAAAGACAGCGCGGCAAAGTTCGTGGCAAGGTTGATGACTTTGCTGTGCGCGGTCGCGGTTAAAAAATCAAAGCCAAACCATTTCACAAAGGCAAAAGCCAGTAGCGAACCCGTTCCCGGTCCAAAAAAACCATCATAAAACCCAATCGCCGCACCCAAGCCCAAACCCGCCAACATCTCGCCGCGCGATGCGAAGCGTGGTTCGTGGCTCTGTCCCATGTCTTTTTTCATGAAGGTATAAATCACCATGGCAATCATCAGCACCAGCATGATGGGGCGCAAATACTCTTTGGGCAAATAGGGAATCAGTCGCGCGCCGATGTAAGCAAACAGCAGTGCCATCGCCACCGCGCCAAACAACATGCGCCAACGCAATGGCACGCGCCGTGCATACTGCACCGTCGCCATGCCTGTGCCACAGATGGACGACAGTTTGTTTGTGCCATGCAACACAGGTGGTTCGTGATTGGGGATGATGTTAAAAATCCCAGGTAACTGAATCAAGCCACCGCCACCAACGGCGGAATCAATCAAGCCCGCGAGAAAGGCCAGAGGCAATAGTAACAATAGTTCGGGTGTGAGGAAATCCATATCATCCTGTGGGTGTGGGATTGTAAAAATAGGGGCGCGAATCTTAAAGGCGATCGCATGGGCGCTGCCCGATTCACGTTGTGGCTGTGAGCGTAGATGCTGCTTATCGCGGCGATGCTCGCTGACCACTGATTCTTTGTGTGAGGATGGGCAATGTGTGTAACTAAGCCCAATCCGCCTGCTCATCTGTCAATTGCGCAAAGCCCGCCAACACTGCACTTGGTGCGTGTGCGGGTTGGCCACCGAGCAGCAGTTGCGCATACAGCCGCGCTTTGTGTGCGGGCAAATCGTGGGCGAATGCTGCGCCGAGTGCGGCCAGTGTTTTGCCACCGCCTTTGTAGCCATACACGGGAGCGCACATGCCCAGCGGCGAGCGCGACGCGATCACCACGGCCACGCCCTGCGCGATGGCTGACTCAATGGCTGTGTACATTTCAAGATTCACGCTACTCGCACCGACTCCCTGCACCACAACAGCTTGAGCACCCGCTGCTATGCTGGCATTGAATAACGCGGCATCTGCACCTGCATACATCGATATGATGTCCACTCGAGGTAATTCGCATGTTTCACGTGAAACATTCAACACTGGAGTGAAACGGCGCGGTGGCGTGATAAAACGTACCCCACTATCATCGGATGAGTGCGTCATAGAGCCGATTGGCATGTGTTGTGGTGACTGAAATGTTTGCACACAGGAAGTGTCCATTTTTTTCACATAGCGGGCACTGTGAATCTCATCATTCATGACCACCATCACGCCTCGCCCACGAGAACGTTCTGCTGCAGCCACGCGGGTTGCTGCGAGTAAGTTTGCCATGCCATCGGCAGATAGTTGATCATTGCTGCGCATCGCGCCTGTTAAGACCACGGGCTTGTTTGACAATTGCGCATTGCTCAATGAGCCATCCAGAAAAAATGCAGTTTCTTCCATGGTGTCTGTACCATGGACAACAACAACGCCAGATATTTCGTCATTTGATAAATAATTGATGATTTCATTTCGCAAAGCCCACATTAAACGAGGAGAAACTTGTGCTGATGGGATATTGGCGAATTGATTTGTTTTAATATTAGCAATTTTTTGCAATGCGGGAATTGAGGTGACTAACTCTTCACCAGATACCGCAGGGACCAGCATGCCAGCATCGTTTGTGCGCATGGCGATGGTGCCGCCTGTAAAAATAATTTGGATGATTTTCATGAGCGAATTTGAAATGATGGATTAATGAGAGATGAGGCGCAAAACTTGTTCCAATGGCCCTCGCCCCATGTAATGAGTGTAGATGCCAACACAGGTCATGGAGATTAACGAAATGAGCAATGCAAGGCCAAGCAGCGCGGCTTGATCCAAGTCGCCAAATAATCCTAAGCCGTAACCGCCAAAGACCCAGCCAGAGATCACTCCTTGCAGGATGTAGGTTGACAGCGTATTTTTGCCTGATAAAACTAACAGATACGGCGCAGACCAACGTCTGGCCAATAAAATAAAAGTAACAAGATAAACGGCTGATAATAATGGAGCGCCCACAGATATTAAGATGAAGCCGACGAAATTGAGCATGGTTGCGTTTTGGGGCAATAGGCCAGCGGAAGCTAAGGAGTACCAAACATTGAGGGCCAAGGCCAAGAGTAGTAACCACGGTGCGCGACGTGTGAGGCTCTTAAAATAAGGGCTATTTGGTGCAAAAAAGTCAGATTTTGCCGCAGCCAATCCAACCAAAAAGGCAGCAAAGGCAAGTGGGCCTTGCAGCAACAATAAAACAAGAAACGTTTCAGGCCAGTCAGCTAATCTTGCTTGAGTGGCATCGACAAAACTGCCTCCTAAACTGGGCAAACTAAATATTTCTGATCCTAAAGGCATTTGGGTGGTGCTCTCCTCCATCAATACAGCCAATAAGATCAAACAGGCCATTGACACGGGGATCATCCAAGCGGCACGCTTGAGCAGAGCTCTTGGCTCGTGATCTTCCATCAGCCAAAGCAAGCTTCCTAAAATGGCGTAAAGCACCAAAATATCACCGCTGAAAACCAAAGTGGCGTTCAATACGCCAAAAATTGCTAATCCCATAATTCTGCGAAAATAACGGGATTTAAAGTGTTCTCCTTTAGAAGCTGCAGCCAGTTGTTGAATGGCCATCCCCCAACCAAAAATGAATGAGAACAGCAGGAAAAACTTTAACTGAAAAAATACTTCAGTAAACAGTGAAGCGCTTATATCCCAACGATTGGCAGGCAGCGCAAACAATTGCTCTGTGGGTAATGCCATAAAAGGCACATTAACCACACAAATGCCAATCAATGCGGCCATTCTGATGAAATCAACTTCGATTTGACGGTTCATATAATCTGATATTTCTAAAGTACAACGTGATGTAAATTGGGGTGTTACAGTGCAACAGAGCATCAAGATTGTCTTATGACTATAGTTCTTGATTTAATAAAGAGATGGTCATGCAGCCGAACCACTCGTTGTTAGGCGCCAAGGTTTTTGGCATCAAAATTACTGGCTCGACACATAAAAATTTTTGCCAGTCAGCATGTGGAATGTCTGACAGATTGTGTTTGGCCGAGGGGTTCCATACTTGCCACGCATCGAAACCAGACTGCTCAATCAGCAGATTCACGACTGGTGAAAATAATTTCAAAGATGATGTGATGGCGTGCGATTGATCGACCGCGTGTGCTTGTGCAGCACCTTTGGCATTGAGGCTTTGTTCCGACAGTTTAAAAATCGGCTCTTCAATTAAACCCTCAATCCGACTGTGCAACACATCACCCACCAGAAAGTACGGATGCAAGCCGCCTGTCCACTCAAACAATGTATCGCCCACATTGCGCACCTCAAGGTGGATCTGCATGCGGTCATCTTCGACAGACGCATCGATATTCAATTGAGCTCGATGTGGCCAATTAGGTTGCTCAGTGAGCAACAAACTGCTCGACACGCAGCCCTCTAACATTGAAAATACCTGCCACTCCTGCGTGCGGGCATAGCCGTGCTTGGGCAAATCGCCCAAACTCGCAAATTGAGGGAACAACACGGGCACACCGCCGCGTGCGGGTGTTGGCGGCGGCTGCAAATTTTCTGGGCAGTAGAAAATCTCTTTACCGAGGAGCGTAGCGCGGAGAATTTGGCCACCGAAGCTTTGGGATTGAAGGAGGTTCATGTGGGGCTTGATTTTGAGTTTTTTAGCTGGTAAAAATGATGCTTCGCAGTCAACGCAGGGGTTGTATGCGCAGTTTGCTCTTATTTGAGTAAAGATTGTAAAACTTCAAAATACGTCGGAAATGTTTTCCCCACACATTTCGGGTCGTTGATCGTCACGCCAACTTTGCTCAAAGCGACGAGAGAGAAGCACATCGCCATGCGGTGATCATCGTAGGTGTCGATGGCCGCGTGTTGCCATGCATCCTTGGTCGGTGGTGTGACGACGATGTAGTCGGCGCCCTCCTCCACTGTCGCGCCGACTTTGCGCAGCTCGGTGGCCATCGCGCTTAAACGGTCGGTTTCTTTGACGCGCCATGAGGCGATGTTGGTGAGTTTGGTTGAGCCTTTGGCAAATAACGCTGCCGCTGCCAAAGTCATTGCCGCGTCAGGGATGTGGTTACAGTCAAGTTCGATGCCCTTGAGTTGTGTTTCGTCTGGGTCGTCTTCGTGGTGAATGCCGCGCACCTCAATCCAGTTTTCACCCATCATCACATTTGCACCCATCATTTGCAGTGCGTTGGCAAATCTCACGTCGCCTTGGATGCTGGACAAACCCACGCCAGTGACGCGCAGTGGCCCGCCGCCGAGTGCGCCGAGTGCGAGGAAATACGAAGCGGATGATGCGTCCCCCTCCACATAAATTTCTTTTGGCGACGTGTACGCCGCGCCCGCTTCGATGGTGAACGATGACCAGCCGTTGCGTGTGACGTTCACGCCAAAACGCGCCATTAAATTGAGCGTGATCTCGATGTACGGTTTAGAAATCAACTCGTCAACCACATGAATCGTCAATGTACGCTTGAGCAAAGGCGCAGCCATCAACACTGCCGTGAGAAACTGGCTCGATACATTGCCTTTAATTGACAGGCTCAAATCACCGTCAGGTAAAACCGCAGGTGAGAGTACAAAAGGTGGAAAACCATCATTGCCTTTGTATTCCACTTGAGCGCCAATTTGACGCAAGGCATCAATCAAATCACCAATTGGCCGTTCGTGCATGCGCGGCACGCCATGCAAGTGGTATGTACCGTTTTGCAATGCCAAAACCGCCGTCAACGGACGAATCGCTGTGCCCGCATTGCCCATGAATAAATCCGCGTCTTTGTTTGGAAAGTCACCACCTGTGCCGATCACATCGTAATCGTGTTCCGCCACTTGCGTCACCGACACGCCAAGCGTATTGAGCGCAGCGAGCATTACGCGTATGTCGTCCGAGTCGAGTACGTCGCGCACGCGGGTGGTTTCGCCTTTGGCGGACAACGCGGCAAGCAGCAATACACGGTTAGAGATGCTTTTAGAGCCAGGGAGTTTGATGTCGCCACGGGCAGAGGTGGCGGGGTTTAGGGTGATGTGTTCCATAGATTTTTTCAGGTTAAGTTCACAGAGGGTCGGCAGCGACGGCAAAAATAATGTCAATGTCTCGTGTGGGTTTAAAGTTGGTTTTGATCGCTTCAAAGCGGGTCTCTGAGACTTTTTTCAAAGAGGCATCCCAGCAGAGCGACATGAGCGAATTTTTGGGTTTATCAATGGTTAATTTAAAACGACCGATGGGTTTGGCCCAGTTCGCGCCCGTGGTCAGGACATAACCCAGCGTAGTATAAGCTGGATAGGTTTTACTGCCTTGTACCATTTTTTGCCAAAAAGTTTTGTTAAAGCAGTAGGCTCGTTGTAGGTCTCTCGCATACTCGCTATTGCCTCTGGCGATGCCTGCGACACTGCCGCCAACCAAGGGTTGATATTGGTGCTCGACAATCAGTGTTTTTTTGCTGGGGAATGTTTGTGGCCAGCTGTAAATAATTTGTGATGCCCAAACGTGCCGCTCGTCAGATTCTTCTGTTTCGGAAATGATGCCTTGCTGGAGCATTTTTTCAAAGCAGGTATCGACTCGATGTCGCCATTGGTTATCTGGCTCATCGTTGAAATACGGAAAGACAATTTCACGATCACTAAAGCCGCACTGGGTCAATGCGGTGGTGATGTCTTTTTCTTTCCAAAAGCCACGTGCGTGCAGTGTCGGTTTGATGCTTTGACCATTCACCATCACTTTAAATGATTCGACCAAACCAGCAGTGTCGGCAAAATCACCATCGCGGGTTTCGGCGTAATCAATCACAGGCATGGGGAACAACACCGTTTCGCTCACGCTTTGAGGCGCATCGTTCACAAACTCATAACGCACGTGAATCCGCTCTTGGCTGATGTATAAATCTTCCGACGCCATGCGAACGTTTGGGTTTTTGAGATAAGTCACACCACCAGTGGCGACATAGCCTGTTGAGTCATTCGCAGATGCAGCGTTTGTCAGGCTGATGAGACAGCCCGCGAGCAGTGCAAGACGGCAATAGATTCGGCTCATTGTTCCCTACCCCACGCCAGTCGCATCTCACTCGCTTTGGTAAACTGCGCCAAAATGTCTGCATCACGCTCAGCCGCAATGTCATCGCGCAACTGCTGCGTGTGCGCGAGATACAGGTCTAATTCACGCAAAATCGCTTCTTTGTTGTTCAAACACACATCCCGCCACATCTCAGGGCTGGCTGCCGCAATGCGCGTGAAGTCGCGAAAACCAGCTCCTGCCATCGCAAATTTATCATTGGATAAATCCGAATCGGCGACATGATTCATCAAGGCATACGCCAACACATGCGGCAAGTGCGAGACGGCGGCGAAAATTTCGTCGTGGGCAGTGAGGCTCAGCTCGTACACTTGCGCGCCCGTTGCCTGCCACATCGCCGCAATGGTAGTCACGTCGTCGGTATGGTTCGTCTCGTGCGGGCAAATCATGACTTTTTTGTTCACATACAAATCCGCCAGTGCCGCTTGTGGGCCGTTTACCTCACGCCCCGCGATGGGGTGAGCGAGGACGAATTGACGTACTTTATCGCCGAGCGCGGCGTGGGCGTCACGATAGACTGATGCTTTGGTGCTGCCGACATCGGTGATGATGGTGTCAGGTTGCAAATGTGGGGCAATTTGGGTGCAGACTGTGCAGGTTTGACCGACGGGCATGGCGAGGACGATGACGTCGGCGGTTTTGACCGCGTCGATAAACTCAGGAGAATCGACCGAAACCGCCGCATCGACAATGCCCAGTTTCAATGCTTCATCCATCACGGACGGTGTTCGCCCTACGCCGATGATGTGTCGAGACACATGCGCTTGCTTGAGCGCAAGGGTCAGTGAGCCGCCAATCAAGCCTGCGCCGATGAGGAGGAGGTTGTTGATTTTTATTTTGTCATGGGTTTGGAAAATCTTCATGTGTTCTGCTTTTTTCGGTTAGACCATTTATACGAGAAGTAGCTTAATATTAACACTAAGGACAAGTGAATAAAAAACCCATATAAGCCCATGATAGACTTTATTTCTGCTTCACTGGGCTCTTCCCTTAAATACAAAACAGAAACAGTCTCACCGATAGAGTAACTTTCAAGATTAAACGATGAATCGATAGAGGTTTCGTAGCTCTTCCCAGCTTGGGTTGAATAAGAGATCCATATATGTGTGGAGCTTCTGCGCGATGAAATTGAACTGTGATGTTCAATCCTCACAACTGTACCTTTGGTCTCGATTCCAAAAAGCAAAAAATAAGAGCCATAGGCGATGCTTCCTAAAAGAACAATAACCAACAAAGTTTTTATAACCTTAATAAAAAGACTACCAATAACTTCAGGCAATGTCATGATGTCACCGGATACGAACCAAGACACTTATAAAACGCCGCATTCGCTTCGATTTCGGCCAAGGCCTCGCGTACGTGTTGCTCGTCGATGTGACCAGCAAAGTCAATATAGAAAAAATACTCCCAGCCTTTTTGACGAGCAGGGCGAGATTCAAAACGCAGCATTGAGACGCCTTTGCGTGCAAATGGCTCAAGCAATGCGTAGACTGCGCCCGCTTTGTTGGGCGTGGCGAGTATTATTGAGGTTTTGTCGTTGGGCGATATGCCGCACAGTTGTTTGGCGAGGACGATGAAGCGAGTGCGATTGTTGGCGTCATCTTGAATGCTCGCGGCGACGGTTTGTAATGCGTATTTCGTGCCCGCGATGTCACTGGCGATGGCAGCGACACTTGGGTCGGCGGCTGCCATTTGTGCGCCTTGCGCGTTGCTTGAGACGGGTTTTTGCTCAATGTGTGGGTAATGTTGTTTGAGCCAGTTGTAGCACTGCGCCAAGGCTTGTGGGTGCGCGACGATGGTGGTCACGCCGCTCATGTCACCTGTCTTGTGCAGCATCGAGTGGCGAATCGCCAGTGAGACTTCACCGCAAATTTTGAGCGGTGACGCGAGCAATAAGTCCATCGTGCGATTCACCGCGCCCTCAATAGAGTTCTCAATCGGCACCACGCCAAACGCCGCGCCGTCGGCTTCGACGGTGCGAAAAATATCATCCACCGTCGTGCAGTCAATTGCATCAATCGCGTGGCCAAACTGCTTGTACATCGCCTGCTCGGTGTATGTGCCCGCAGGGCCAAGATAGGCGACTTTCACCGCCTCTTCCATCGCGCGGCAAATGCTCATGACCTCACGCCACAGGGTTTGTAGCGAATGACTCGGCAACGGGCCAGGATTTTGTGCGGCGATTTTTTGCAAAACAAATGCCTCACGCTCGGGGCGAAACACGGGTTGTGCGTGTTTTTGCTTCACATGCCCAACCGCCTGCGCGAGCTTGGCGCGTTCGTTGAGCAAGTGAAGCAATTGCGCATCCACCGCGTCGATTTGCGCGCGAATCGGGGCGAGGTCTTTGTCGACTTCAGATTTGTCGTTGAGTATGGGGTCAGACATAGTGAAACCTTGTGGTTTAAATTGTGGTGCAATCAGCGGTTTTGCGCATTGCACTGTTTTTGTTTGTGTATTAAAGACTGCGGTGTAATGCGCTGTGCTTATTGTATCCTGCGGGTTTTAACCGTGATTTTTTTCAAACGCTTGCATAAACGCAACCAACGCCTCTACGCCCGCCATAGGCATGGCGTTGTAAATACTCGCCCGCATGCCACCGACCATTTTGTGTCCCTTTAAAGCGGCTAAACCTGCGGCGGCGGATTGTTCTAAAAATGCGGCATTTAATGATTCATCATTGAGAAAAAACGGCACGTTCATGCATGAGCGGTAGGGTTTTTGTACGTCGTTGCGATAGAGTTGGCTGTTGTCGATGGCGTCGTACAGGAGTTTGGCTTTGACGTCGTTGATGGCTGCCATGGCAGTGACACCGCCTTGCGCTTCGAGCCATTCAAACACCAAGCCTGCGATGTAGATAGAGAGCGTCGGTGGCGTGTTAAACATCGAGTCGTTGTTGGCGACGTTGCGCCAGTTAAATGCCGATGGGCAAAGCGGGTGTTGCAAATCAAGCAAGTCGTCGCGCACGATGACGAAGGTGACACCTGCGGGGCCGATGTTTTTTTGTGCGCCGCCGTAGATGACGCCGTATTGGGTGACGTCAATCGGGCGGGATAAAATGTGTGACGACATGTCGGCGACGAAAAACGAGCCTGAGGCGTGCACGGCGTCGGAGACTTCGCGTGACGGATACCACTCGACGCCGTGAATGGTTTCGTTGGTGCAGATGTTGATGTAAGCTGATTCAGCGGAGCATTGCCACGTATCAAACTCGGGGAAATGGGTGAAGCGGCCTTGTCCGTCGTCAGAGTTGGCGATGATGGGTGCAGCATCGGCCGATGAGACATACCGTGCGGCTTCTTTTTGGGTTTTCAGTGACCATGCGCCTGCGATGACGCTGTCGATGGTTTTGCGTGAGCCGCCGAGTAAGTTGAGCGGGATGATTGCGTTTTGCCCAATCGCGCCGCCTTGCATGAATAGGATTTGGTAATTTGATGGCACATTGAGCAAACGGCGCAAAGTTTCGCGTGTGCGCATAAACACCTCGGTGTACACCGCGCCACGGTGGCTCATTTCCATGATGGATGTGCCTGTGCCGTTGAAATCGAGCAATTCGGCCTGCATTTTTTCGAGAACGGGCAAAGGCAAAGCGGCCGGACCTGCGGCAAAGTTATAGACGCGACTCATGAGGGATTCCATAAATATAAAGGGATGGCTCAATTATCGCCGAAAAGCGGGCTTTTTCCAATGTAAACCTGCCATTGATGATGGGTTTTGGGCGAAACAGGTGCGAAATGACAGGCGATTGGCTCAAACACGCTAAATCCACATTTGTGCGGCTCAATAAAGCAGGAAATACCGCTTGCCTGACGAGTCATCAACTAAAGCTGGTATCATTTCATTCATTGGTCCAAACCCAAATAAAGAAGAGAAAAGAGCAGATTATGAGTTCATCGACAAGTATCGTCATCCGCACCAGCTTAAGTATCATGGCATTGGCCATTTCGCAGTTGAGTTTTGCACAAGTGGTTGAGGCACCTGTAGCAGCGCCTTTGGCCACTCAAACACAGTCCGTAGCTTACAATGAGGGTGACTTAAACAAAACGATTCCGATGGACGATCAGCTCACGCATGGACAGTTGAGTAACGGTGTGAAGTATTACATATTACCCAATACGACGCCTGCCAAAAAGGCTGAGCTTCGTTTGGTGGTACAAGCCGGTTCTTTGAACGAAGAAGATCAGGAATCTGGCATGGCTCACTTCACAGAGCACATGGTTTTTAACGGTACCAAAAATTTCCCCAAGCGTGAAATGATTGATACCCTTGAGGAGATGGGCGTTCGCTTTGGTGCTGATTTGAATGCGTACACAGGTTTTAACGAAACGGTTTATGTGCTGCCGATTCCCCTGGAGAACCCCAAAAATTTGAGTACAGCTATGCAGGTACTAGAAGACTGGGCTTTTAATGCCACGATGGATACGGAGGAAATTAACAAAGAGCGTCCCGTGATTGTTGAGGAGTGGCGCGGTAGCAGTTTGAGTCCTCAAGCGCGTCAGCAAACCAAAATGGTGGAGACTCTTGCTAAAGGCTCGAAGTATTCAAAGCGTGATCCGATTGGCGATGTAGAAAATGTTAAAACCTTTGCGCCACAAGCCTTACGTGATTTTTATCAACGCTGGTATCGTCCGAACTTAATGTCGGTGATTGTCGTCGGTGACGTTGACCCCAAAGCGACTAAAAAATTGGTGGAGCAGCATTTCGCTGATTACAAAAATCCGCCACAACCAGTCACAACTCCGGCCATCACCGTCCCTAATAATGTTGAGCCAATTGTCGGTGTGTATCAAAGCGACGAAGTGAGTCAAAATATCATCATGATGGCTTACAAAGACATGAACAATGTCACGATTGATAAAACCGATGGTGATTATGTTAAAAATCTGCGTGAAATGCTGATCAGTCAAATGATTAATCAACGTTTTGCTGCGCTCTTGGACTCAGGTAAACAGCCATTCATTGGTGCTCAAAGTACCCGTGATGAGCTTGGTGGTTTCATACGCAGTAAAAAAGCTTATACGCTCATGGCGATTGCTGCTTCAGGTCAGCAGGCCGACGCTTTGCAAGCCTTGCACATTGAGAGTCGACGCATTATCGAGCATGGGTTCTCTGCAGACGAGCTTGAGCAGGCAAAAAGTGACATGTTTGCCAACATTGAGGACTATTATCTGAACCGTCGCAAAGTCGAGTCCGCTGAGAAAGCCGAGGAATACATTCGCGGAGTGACCGAAAACGAGCCCTTGCCGACGATTCCTTGGGAGTATGAAGCACAGAAGAAATATTTGCCCACCATCACCATTGCGCAAATCAACCAATTGGTCAAACAGCATTTTAGACCAGAGAATCGCATTGTGTTTGTCACCAGCAATGACAAAAACAATGCACTGACGGTTGAAAAAATCAAACAAATTATCTCCACCACGCCTGCTGTTGAGCCTTTAAAAGCCACGGCTCGAGCGACCGCACTGCTCCCCAAACTGCCGGTGGCTGGTCGTGTGACGAAAAGTGAAGAGGATCCTCTAACGGGTGTGGTGACGTGGATTTTGTCCAATGGTGTCAAAGTGAGTTACAAACAAAACGATTACAACGACAATCAGATTCGCGTCAATGCGTTTTCTGATGGTGGTTACTCATTATTGACTGATCAAGAATGGCGTCAAAGCCAATGGGCGATACCTGGTTTAGAGGATGCGGGTTATAACGGCTTGACCAAAACCCAAGTCGCGCAGCTTTTGGCTGGTAAAACCATCAATATTGGCTATGACATTGATGAGACGTCTCATGGGCTGCAAGGTCAATTTGCCCCCAGAGACAGTGAGTCTGCTTTTCAGCTGATGTATAGCCTCATCACTGGTCTGAATAAAAACTCCAATGTTTTCGCGACGTTCAAAGAGCGCAGCATCGCTGCGACCGCGAATGCTGATAAAAATCGTGAGAGTTATTTTGCCAATCAAGTTCAGTTGGATCTGAACCGAAAAAACCCTCGCTTCACAGGTATTTATCCAACAGCACAAGCGTGGGAGCAAACCAATTATGATGTGGCATACAACAGCTTTAAGAAAATATACAGTAACGCCAACGGCATGCATTTTTCATTTTTTGGCAAAATTGACCCACAAGAATTGCGTCGCTACAGTGAACTGTACTTGGCAAGTCTACCCAGCCAGATGAGTGTCATGCCGCAGTACAAAGAGCGCCCCTATCCGCTGGACTTTACCCAACGAGCTATTACGGTGAAAAAAGGGAAAGACAATGTGAGCGAAGTGCGCATTATGTACGGTGGTCAAGCAGAGTTTGATCCGCGTGATAATCTCTCGCTGATTATGGCCGGTGATATTTTGACAGAGCGTTTAATTAAAGAGTTGCGAGAAGAGCTTGGTGGTGTTTATTCACCAGGCGCATCGGGTGGCCTCATTGATCGCCCAAATCCTTCTTATCGATTCGACATTGCCTTTCCATGTGACCCTGCGCGTGTTGATGAACTCACAAAAACAACTTTATCGATTGTACAAAATTTGATTGAGGAAGGCCCTACTCAAGCAGAGCTTGAAAAAGTTCGACAAGGTTTTCTGGCGAACTTCCGACAAAGCAAAAACACCAATGAATTCGGTGCTGAGCAATTTTCTAATGCGCTGAAAAATGGCCACGATCCAGCATCCGCTAGAACCTATGAAAAACGCTTGGCAGCAATCAGCGTGGACGACATTCAGTCAACAGTGTCCAAGTTTTTGAGTGCTGACAAGCGTGTGACTGCCACATTGATGCCGGAGTGATTGTCATAGCAAGCTATAGGTTTATGTTCTAAATTGGTCAAGATAGTCAATAACCTTTTGCTATAACTTAAAAACGTATGGCATGGTTTCCTTTAAGGGAATAGTCGTCGCCAGCGTCTCTGTAAGTCGAGCCATTGTCGCTCGCGTGAGCGACTGATGCGCTTGCAGTCGATCAGACTCCAGTCTTCTGTGCCCGACAGTGTGTGTAATCCTTCGGTAAATAAAGATGAAACATCGGCTCCCCGCCAGGTTGGGCCGATGACTGTGCAAGCGACCTCTTGTAAGGACAGTTTTTGAAACTCCAAAAAGCGCAGACCTCCTCCGTAGGTTTGACTGCAATCCTGAACAGGCAGTGATACAAACCCTCTATTATTGATGAAGGGCGAACCGCCTGGGCGGGCTGAAGTTTTATCAACTCGAATGGGATTGGCTGGGTGCAACTGCCATGGTCCCCACAACGTTGGAGCCATTGCAATGTGCAGCTCTCTTTGGTCACGAGCCTGAGGCCCCACCAAAGTGAAAAACATCCACCAATGGTCATTTTGCTGCAACAAAGAGGCTTCGGCAACAGGTAAACCAGAAAGCAAGGCCTTTTCCCTAACCCAGTCATTCGGGAAATTTCGCGCACGGTATAACGCCACTTCGCCTGCTTGGTGGCTTTCTGGCAGCATCCATATCTCACCTTGATGCCGAAAAACCTGTGGATAAGATAGGTGGTAAGGTTTCACCAAAGCCTCTTGTGCAACGCCCCATCCAGCATCGGGCGACCAAGCCACATGCTCGATAATGCCATGCTTTGTACGGTAATCATAGCATTCGACAAAGACATGTACTTTCCCTTGATGGTTTAGACCAAAGGGATCGGCACGGTAGCGCCAGGGGCCTGGGTCAGGCATCCAATGAATTTGGGCATCTGCTCGAACTTCGTTTGGATGATCTAACCAATTAGTTTGTGGGTGTAAACTCAGGCCAACTTGCCAAAAGTCACTGTAAGGGGCATGTAGCATCAGATCTCCTTGACCTTGTGGATGCTTGGTTCACTGCCAATGCATCTAAATATAAACCGTCCATGCGTTGTAATGCCAAAGTGGGCAAAAAATCTCGCAAGTCGTAGTTAATTTGTTGGGGTTTGGTTTGTATATGTCGTTGCAACCATGCCTTCAAAGCCTGAGCCAATGGTTCGACTTCACCAGGGGGGAGCAAGGGAATGGGGTGTGAACTCAGTAGTTGGGAAGGGCCTTCTGTGGCACTGGCGATAACTGGCAATCCCTGCTGCATTGCCTCTATAATCGCTAGGCCGAATGTTTCTTCCCGCGAAGCTGAAACGAACAAGTTTATACTGGATAGAACAGATCGGACGTCCGCTTGATGTCCGAGCAGATGGATGCGCGTATCACCAGCACACAACTTCTCTAGTTTGGCTCGGTGCGGTCCCTCACCCGCAATCACCAGCACTGAATTGATCGGTGCAACCTGCTGATAGGCTTTGATTAAAACGTCCATGCCTTTACTGTAATTCAAGCGTCCCACACTACCAATGACGATTGTGTCTGGTTTCAGGTTCAGTTTTTCTCGCCAAGAAGTACTCGATGGCATATTGAATGGGTCTGGTGAAGGTAGCCAGTTGGGAATTACAGCGCTCAGCCCATGAAAATTACTCAGCTGCATCTGCTGTAATGGATTAACACAGACCAACGCATCCAAATGACCATGTTGGTGAGCCTTGTATCCAACATGGAGCGTGCCTATCCTGACGGCTGTGTGTCGTATACCAGCTAAGGCTTTGCAGGCGTGACTCAGGTGCCCGTGAACCACGTCGATCTGGTAACGTTTAATTATTTGACGAATAGGCCATGTGTATAATAGGGGTAATGTCAGAGCGTGTGCTTGTACTTTGTCATTCAGGGCAAGCAGAGTGGGTGACCGAGCGCGTCCAGCAACGTGAACTTCATGTCCCTGAGTGGATTGGAGGTTCGCTAGATCAGCGCAGTAACGCTCTGAACCAGCGAATTCGCTTGACAGTATCACATGAAGGATTTTTAATGGACTGTTCAGTCGTGTCATTTATTGCTCAGTGAGGTGTTGGCTTGCGTGCCATTTGAGAATACCCTAGAATGTTTGCTTACCATAGTTGATGATTTCATTAAGTCAATTTCATGGTAGTTTTCATTCCGTATTGTAACAACCAATTAGTGATATTGGGTTTAACTTTTATAATCGACTGAACTGAAATAGACGTTCTATAAAACTGAAGGAGACACAATGGATTTCACTCGAGAGTTTGCGATTGAGTCTTGGTATAACCAAGATTCGGACCACGATGTCGAAAATGCTGTTTTTGAGTTGGAGCAAGGTAATGTGCTTGTTCTACCTCATTTGAGTTTTGAGTTGAGTGAGAGAGAAAAGAGATTTTTGTCGCCCTCTTGGTCTGATGGTAAAGCAAAAAATATATCTTTACAGCCAAAACCTCAGGGGCTATTGCTTAAAGGTGCGCAAGGCACCACTTCAGATTTGGAGCAGTTGAAAAATTTACTGCAACGTTATTCCGACAGTGCTCAGTCTTTGGTTCTGAAGTTGTTTCCTGCTTATCAAAATTATCTGAAAGTCGCCAATACGAGTTTCAGGCCGTTCCTAGTAGAAACACGATCAAGTTCATATCGCAAAGATGACTCGCGACTACATGTGGATTCGTTTCCATCCAATCCAACCATGGGTACTCGTTTGTTGCGCGTGTTTACCAATGTTAACCCAGTTGGTGTTCCGAGGGTTTGGCGAGTGGGTGAGCCATTTCCTGATATGGCGGCAAGATTTTTGCAAAATACCAAAGCTATGTGGCCTTTACAAAGTAGATTGATGCATGCACTTAAAATCACCAAGCGCCCACGAACAGAATATGATCATCGCATGTTGCAATTACACGACTTGGCTAAAGAGGATGTGAGTTATCAAAAGAACTCATTGCAGCAGGAGGTTCTGTTCTCACCTGGTACAACTTGGGTGGTTTATTCTGATCAGGTGATGCACGCAGCCATGAGTGGTCAGTACATGTTTGAGCAGACATTTCATGTTCCTTCTGAGGCTTTGGTTTATCCTGAGCTATCGCCTCTGGCTGTTTTACAAAAGAGCTTGGGAAAGCGTTTGATTTGAACTTGCATCTATAAGAAGTTTTTTAATCTGGATGGCTGTTGGGTAACTTTTAACAATTGGTTTGATAGAAAAGATTCAACCCCTCATCGGGGTTGTTTTTTGGTTAAATCACAGTTTTTAATTATTTGTTCTGCTGGTGGCCCAAAGCAGGGCTGAAAACACCACAAAAGTTGCCACAGGCTGATTATAAATGAGGGAGGCGCTGACTGTGCCTGCCATCATGAAGCAAGCCACTAGCGCGAAAGACAGCATAGAAATTAAATTTTCATTTGCATGTTTTTCAATCACCATCTTCTTGATGAAATAGGCAATTGCTGTGGCAAAAATCACTGCCCAAATCACCCCTCCTTCAACTAGTGCCTGCAGATACTCGGAATGAAAATGTCGGTGATGAAAAAGTACACCGCCTAAACCCCCGCCGCCGTATTCAGGCAATAAATACGGCCGTGCACCAGCACCGATGCCTAAAATTGGGTTGTCTAGGAAAGCGGAAATGCCCAAGCGATACATTTCAAGTCGAGCGCCAACGGATGTCGCCATGCTTTGATTGAAGACTTCTTTGTTTGGTTGCTGCAAATAGCTTATTGCTTCTTGATATGCCAGCAAAAATCGCTCTTGTCTAAGATAGAAAAAAGTAACAAGCATACAAACCCCTGCGCCAAAAAGGATGAGGGTACGTGTTGGTGTCAGGTGTCGTCTGAGGCGCCAAAGTATGATAACGAGGGCTACTATAAAAAATGCAATCCACTCGGTGCGTCGCCCTGTGGTGTAGAGCGTAAACCACGCACATCCTGAAGAAATGGCGAACAACCATTTTTCATGTTGTCTTAGCCCCTCGCTTTTGTCGGTTGCTGCAACAAGAAGCCATGTCCCTGAAACAAGCAGCAACTCTGCTAAAATCCCAGCGTTTAAATCAAAGCCTGGGCGTAGATGATAAAACGGCAATTGAAACAAAATTGCCACTACGTTCCAAATAGTGATGATAATCATGCCATAAGATAATGCTTTCAAAACTTTAATTAGGTTTGGTTTGGCGTAACATATAGCCAAAAAAACTAAGGGCCATGTGATTAAGTAAATATGCCAGATTGCATTTTTCAAAGCCAATTCAGGATTGTTTGACCATAACATAGACAGTAGTTTAAAAACAAATACGCTGGCAATTGACAGAGAGAGCCATGTGTCTTGTTTTGACCAACCGCCAATTTTTATCAACACTTGATGTCGAACTCCAGTCTGCAGTGAGATGAACATACCGAGTAAGGCTAATAAAATACAACCTAAGTCAGGTACGCCCCTAAAGAGTAAGAATGCAAAAAAATAAGCATAAATTAAATGGCTGATGTGAACTGAGTGCTTGGGCATATTCGTAACCTATTGCAATACTATTTGAGGTAAATAACGGATTTTTGTGTGTTGAGATTGGACTTATAAAATGAACTGTTGATATTTAATACGTCGTGCATCAGATAGTCCAAGTCGTCTAAAGAAAAAGGTTCCTGATGAAAAATATTCTTTTCTGTAACCACTGTGTTTTTCCAGATAAACAAAGGGATGTCGTAACCGTTGCTTGTGGCCTCACTATGACCTGCAAAATTCTGTGAGTGACCAACTTCTTGGCCGTGATCTGAGAAGTATACGACGCTCAGATCCCTGTTTTCACGTTTTTTGACCAGATCTTTGAGTACATCTGAAAGTAAAATCGACCCGCAATAAACTGCATTGTCGTAATCATTTCTGGTTTTTCTAATGGCACTTGACCTGCCTTGAGATTTCATGAGTTGCATGACTTGATCATCATCGATGCCTTCGTAAGGTTTGATGTTGTCTGGGCAGCGGAGCTGGTAGTGGAAGTGTTGTCCAAGTAAATGCAAAACAATCAATTCTTTTTTCGCCGCAGGCAATGACAAATGCTTATCGAGTTCAGGCAATAAATCAAGGTCTGTGGTTGAGCTATCTCGCCAGTTGCCACTATTGATAAAAACAGATTTATCGGCACTTTTCCCCAGTGTGGCAATCCAGCCATCATTGCTTGGTTGATTGGATAACCACGTGATCTGATATCCCGCCGCATTGGCAAGCATGAATATATCGGGCGTGTTTTTCCATTTGTCGGGGGTTTCTTTGCTCGCTGGCGTGAGTGCGCGTTGTAGCGATGGCAAGGTAAAAGCGGCAGTAGAAGCTGCATTTCTAAACCAAACAGTGTGGCCTGATAATTCACTCAGTGTGTTTTCTAAAGGTAGCGTGGTTGGTCGAGGGTAGCCATAGTTACCCCAGTTGTGCTTGTTTGCGCTTTCACCAATGATTAGAACAACGGTTTTTTCTTTGTCATCGTTAAGGCGGACATGCCAGTCCTTTTGAGAAGCCTTGATCTGTTGGCGCATGGTTTGGAGTTGTTTAATTTCTGCCTGCGCTTCTTGGTGGCGGGCGATCACCACAATCCATCTTAAGAAAGGCTCTTGTCGAAGCATGGTTTGATTAAAATGAAGCAGTCCAATGGTGAGCCAACAAAAAATCAAAAAAGCTGGTTTGGCAAATGAGATGCTGCTTTGCAATGTGGGTAAAACGCGCTTATTAAACAAAAATAGAACAACAAAGCTCAAGATTGCAAAGAAAGCCGATATTCCAATCAGGCTCGCTTGTTCGGCCATGAATCCCAGTGACTCACTGGCGTTTGTGTTAGCCAAAGCTTCTGCTATCACTGAGGGTGAAGGTGTAGCGCCGAAAAACTGCCGAACCACTCCCTGAACCGCCAAATCTAAAACAAATATCGTAGTGAAAAAACTCCATGCGCGGTTTTTCCCATGCCAAAGCCTGCTGTCTAACCAAATCATGGCTGTGCCGATGAACCAAAACCAAACCAGTGACTTAAGGCCGTCAGTTGATCTATTAAGCCCCAAAAATGTTGAGCATGTAATGAGTAAAACACCCAAAGATATTAAATATAACCAACTATTCTTTATTAGAGGTTTTTTGAGTAAGCGCATGATGTCAAAGAATAAAGTTATGTGAAGGGAGGGCCATTTTTTATATAACCTCGACTGATTCAACGTATGGCAGGTTTTCTAAACTGCTTAAAAGTGTGTCTTTGGGTATCACCCGCCAATCTAAACCTAACCGGATGTCTGCAGAGGCGCCCGCTGTATAAACATGGACTAAAATGGGTAGCCCATCCTCATCATAACCACTGGTTAAAATTGTTTTAAGAATGCTAACATCAAAGGTGCTTTGCTGAGTGTTTACGTGAATGATCAAGTTATTGGCCTGTGCTGATTTCGCAAGCGCCATATCCATGACTTTGTCCGCGACGACGCGCACACCACCTGTGTAATCGTCTTTCTTCGCCGTGCCTGAGATGATGACGAGGTGCTCTTCTTTGAGTAGGCTTGAGTATCGCTCGAAGGTTTCGTTGAATACTGAGACTTCAACACGGGCGGTTTTGTCATCGAGTGTGACAAACATCATTTTACCGCGCTTGGTGAACATGGTGCGCACCGCGGTGATAATGCCAGCGAAGAGGACAGGCTCACGCTGTGGCGTGATTTTATTTAATCGGGTTTTGACGATGGTGTTGACTTCGGCTTCATGCTCGTCGTATAGGTGACCCGACAAGTAAAAACCGATGGCGGATTTTTCGTTCGCCAGCTTTTCGCGCAGTGTCCATGGAGCGGTTTGTGCGAGCTGGTTTTGCCACTCGGCATTGAGGGTCTGTGCGTCGTCAAATAAACTGTTTTGATGTTTGTTTTGTTCGGCGTGTAGTGCTGCTTCTAGGGCGTGCTCTACCGAGTCAAGCACGCTGGCACGATTTTCGTGCAGTGTGTCAAATGCACCTGCTTTGATGAGTGCTTCGAGGGTGCGGCGGTTGACCAGTTGCTTATCCACGCGCATACAAAAATCAAAAAAACTGGTGAATGCGCCGTTGGCTTCGCGTTCGCGCACGATGGCTTCAATCGCCGCTTGACCTGAGCCTTTGATGGCACCTAGGCCATAGCGTATGGTCTTTGCATTCGTTGGCACGAAGTTATAGTGTGACTCGTTGATGTTCGGTGGCAGGATGGTTAAGCCGTTGTCTTCGACGGAGTCTTGATAAAAAATCTGTACTTTGTCTGTGTCGTCCATGTCCGATGACATAGTGGCCGCCATGAATTCGGCGGGGTGGTAAGCTTTGAACCACGCAGTTTGATATGCAATCAGTGCATAAGCTGCCGAGTGCGACTTGTTAAACCCGTAATCGGCAAATTTTTCCATCAGGTTAAACAACTCTGTCGCCAGACCTACCGACACGCCACGCTCTGAAGCTCCCTTCGCAAAAACGTCTCGCTGCCGTGCCATCTCTGCCGCGTCTTTTTTACCCATCGCGCGACGGAGCAAGTCAGCACCGCCCAGCGAATATCCGCCGAGAATCTGCGCGACCAGCATCACCTGCTCTTGATAGACCATCACGCCGTAGGTGGATTCGAGTACGGGTTTGAGGCGGTTGTCAAAATACCATGCGTCGTTGCCCCGCCCTGTTTTGACCTGCTCTTTTTTACGGGCAATGAAGTCGTCCACCATGCCTGAACCGAGCGGCCCTGGGCGATTCAAAGCCATGAGTGCGATGATGTCTTCAAAACTGTCGGGTTTGAGTTTTTTCTCAAGGTCCTTCGCTGAGCGTGACTCAGATTGGAATACGGCAGTGGTGTTACCTTTGGTGAAAATGTCGAATACTTTAGGGTCATTCAGCGGCAAGTCTTCTAAGACAAAATCCACCATATCAGGATTCAAATCCTTGAGGTACTTGACCGCCAGTTTGAGAATCGTTAAGTTGCGCAAACCCAAAAAGTCGAACTTCACCAAGCCGATGGCTTCAACATCGTTTTTGTCATATTGGCTAACCACTGAATTCGTGCCCATCGCGCAATACACGGGGCAAAAATCCGTGAGTTTGCCCGGTGCAATGAGGACGCCACCCGCATGCATACCGATGTTGCGCGTTAGACCCTCAAGGCGTTTGGCCAATGCGACGATTTCTTGGGCTTCTTCTTCGTTTTCGACACGCTCTTTGAATGTAGGTTCTTCAGCGAGTGTTTTTTCCAGTGTCCACGGATTGGCTGGGTCGTGTGGGATGAGTTTGGATAAACTGTCGCAATAGTTATACGGCATGTCCAGCACGCGGCCGACGTCACGAATCACCGCCTTCGCGCCTAAAGTACCAAACGTGGCAATTTGCGACACCGCATCATGGCCGTAATGATCTTTGACATACTGAATCACCGAGTCGCGACCGTCCTGACAAAAGTCAATGTCAAAGTCGGGCATGGAGACCCGTTCAGGATTGAGGAATCGCTCAAACAGCAAATCATAAGCGAGTGGGTCAAGATCTGTAATCTTCAGCGCATACGCCACCAACGAGCCTGCACCAGAACCACGGCCTGGACCGACAGGCACGTCGTTTTCTTTCGCCCAGTTGATGAAGTCTGCCACAATCAAAAAATAGCCCGGAAAGCCCATTTGGATGATGGTGTCGAGCTCGATATTCAGTCGAGAGACATAGCGTTCGCGCTCTGCTTCGCGTTTGGCGGGATCGGAATAGAGTTTGACAAGCCGCTCCTCTAAGCCCTGGTGAGATAGAGTCCGAGTGTATTCCGCGATGGTTTCGCCATTGGGTGTCGGGAAGTCAGGTAGTTGAGGTTTGCCCAAATCCAGTGTGAGATTACACATTTGTGCAATCGCGACTGAGTTGGTCAGCGCACTGGGCAAATCAGCAAAACGTTCTGTCATCTCCGCCTGTGTCATTAAATATTGACACGGACTAAATGCGGCGACGCGTCTGGGATTCGATAAAATTTCGCCTTGCGAAATACACACCCGCGCCTCATGCGCCCTGTGCTCGTCAGGTGTGAGAAACTGGATAGCATGGGTTGCCACCAGCGGTGTCTTGGTATCAAATGCCAGTTCGGCTGCCAGTAGTGTCTGCTGTGTTGACTCAGGTGTGTCGAGTCGCTGAACCTCTAAATAATACTGGTCGTTAAATGCTCTGCGCCATTGGTGTACGCGTGCTTCGGCTTCGTCTGTCTTGCCCTTGAGCAACATTTGACCCACATCGCCCCAATGCGCACCTGACAGAGCGATCAAACCGTGATTCGCGCCCGCTTCGTCGAATAACCATGACGGATGGAGCTGCGCATGGGTCGCTCGCTCCTCCTGCATGTATGCACGACTGAGCAAATCGCACAGCCTCAAGTAACCAGCACGATTTTTAATGAGTAATAATAGTCGTGTCGGTTGCGCCAGATCATCAGGATTGGTCACCCACACATCTGCACCCATGATCGGCTTCACGCCAGCCTTTATTGACGTGTTATAAAACTTAATCAATCCAAACGTATTGCCCAAATCCGTCAAAGCCAACGCGCCTTGGCCATCGGACTTTGCCTTTGCCACAGCCTCATCGATACGCACAATGCCATCATTCACAGAAAACTCGGAGTGCATGCGTAGGTGAATGAACGTGGGATTGGACATAAGATAAGTGTGAAAAGGGATAAAATACAGGTGAAGTTAAAAAATGGAGCAGTACCAATACTGGTCGTTTACCTCACCAAAAACCATGGATAACGCCACCATTCCCGCAAGGGACAGGGGCTTCTGATTTTAGGTATCAATGAACCAAGAACCAAAAAAGCAATCGCCATTGTACTAAATCCCACCCGCCATCATGACACAATCGCCGCTTTTAAAGCCCAATCTCATCGCAAGACTCCAACCTGACTCATGGTTAGCCAATGTCTGCCGATCTATTAAATGTGAGCGCACACTCTTGCTGGGTGTTCCATATATTGGTCGATTCGCTCCGTCGCCCTCCGGCCAACTCCACCAAGGTTCGCTCATTGCAGCCCTCGCTTCTTACCTGCATGCTCGTTGGCACGGCGGCACATGGCTTGTTCGGATGGAAGATGTCGATACTACGCGTTGCAAACGAGAATACGGCGACCATCAAATTCAAACCCTGCGCCAACTCGGATTCATCTTTGACGAACCTGTTTGGCAAAGCACTCGCGACGTCATCTATCAAGCTGAATTTGATCGACTAAAACGACTCGGTGCAATCTACCCCTGCACCTGTACTCGCCGCGATATCGGTGACGGCATTTATCAAGGCACTTGCCGAAATGGCCACGCAGTGAACAAACCGATTCGCTCGTGGCGCTTTCGTGTGGGTGATGATGTAATTAATTGGCAAGACGAAAATGGCACGCAGCGTCAGGAGCAACTGATGCAATCTGTTGGTGATTTCGTCGTCAAACGTGTGATTGATGAGCAGCATCATGAATGGACTTATCAATTCGCTGTTGTCGTTGACGACGCTTTGCAGCAGATTAGCCACATCGTGCGTGGTGCTGACCTGATTGATTCCACCGCCCGCCAAATCGCCCTCCAACGCGCATTAGGTTACCCCACTCTCGTCTACAGCCATTTCCCTCTACTGACCAACGAGCAAGGCGAGAAACTCAGCAAAAGTGGCCAAGCCCCCACACTTGACATGCTAAAAGGATTGGAGGCATTGCAACACGCGTGGGTGTTTTTGGGCGGGTTGCCCATTCAAGCCAATTACTTGGAGGCATTTTGGGCGGCTGTGGGTGTGAAGCAAAAAACGTAGGGCTGACAAAACCCGCTAACAATTATGTTGTGTGATGAGATTTTAATCATTCATCGCCTGGCGTGCTCATGGTCACCACACGCTCATCCCCACATTAAAATACCGCGATTCAGGGTGTGAGAAATAGAACCCTGACACGGATGAAGCAGGCCACATAGCGAGGCTCTCCGTTAAACTCATACCAATGTCACTGGCTTTCAGAACTCTGAATAAATCGGTCTTGATGGTGTGCTCAGGGCAGGCTGGGTAGCCTGGTGCTGGGCGAATACCGCGGTATTTTTCTTTAATCAGCTCGTGTGCAGTGAGTGACTCATCTGGTGCATAGCCCCAGTCATCTTTGCGCACTTTCTCGTGCAAATATTCGGCAAACGCTTCGACGAGGCGATCAGCCAAGGCTTTGAACATAATCGAGCCGTAGTCATCCATTTGCGCGTCCATCTGCGCCAAACGGTCTTCCATACCTAAGCCTGCGGTCACGGCAAACATGCCGATGTAGTCATTCGCGCCACCTGCTGGTGCGATGTAGTCGGCCAATGACATATTGGGTCTTGGTACGTCGTCTATCACGGGTTTTTCGGTCAGTTGACGCGCAGGATTCCAACGCAGTAGTTCGGTAGTTTTGTCCTCGTTGTACAGCACAATCGTGTCGTCATCGACGGTGGCAGCATGATACAAACCATAAGCGCCTTTGGCGGTCAGCCATTTCTCAGCAATGATTTTATCGAGCATGGCTTGTGCGTCGGCGAGCACTTGGCGGGCTTGTTCACCGACCGCAGCATCATCCAAAATCGCAGGGTACGCACCCGCCAAATCCCACACTTGGAAAAACGGCGCCCAGTCGATGTATGGCACGAGTTTGGCAACATCCATCTCTTCAATCACTTGCAAGCCGAGTTTACGTGGTACAGGTGGCGTGTAATTAGCCCAGTCGGTTTTAAATTTATTCGCACGCGCGGCTTCGGGTGAAATCTGCACTTGGCCTTTTTTGTTCGCGTGTTGTTGGCGTACGCGCTCGTACTCGGCATTGTGTTTTGCCAAAAACTCATCGCGTGTATTCGGCGAGAGCAGTTGTTGCAATACCGTCACTGAGCGTGATGCATCAGGAACCCAAACCACAGGGCCATCGTAGTTCGGTGCGATTTTGACCGCCGTGTGCACGCGTGACGTCGTCGCGCCACCGATGAGCAATGGCGTTTTGCGTTCGCGGAAATACGCATCGCGCTGCATCTCAGCGGCGACATATGCCATTTCTTCAAGTGATGGTGTAATCAAGCCCGATAAGCCAATCACGTCGGCGTCGACTTCCTTGGCTTTGGCCAAAATCTGCGTACACGGCACCATCACGCCCATGTTTTCAACGTCAAAATTATTACACTGCAAGACCACTGTCACAATGTTTTTGCCAATGTCATGCACGTCGCCTTTGACCGTCGCCATCACCACGTTTGCTTGTGATTTAGACGCGTCGGCAAAGCCCGCCGCGATGCGGTCGGCTTTTTCTTGCTCGATGAATGGAATCAAGTGCGCGACGGCTTGCTTCATCACACGCGCAGATTTGACCACCTGCGGCAAAAACATTTTGCCCGCGCCAAATAAATCACCAACGACATTCATGCCGTCCATCAACGGACCTTCAATCACATGAATCGGGCGTTCGGCTTGTTGGCGTGCTTCTTCGGTGTCTGCGTCAATGAATTGAGTGAAGCCATTGACCAATGCATGGCTCAGACGTGCGTTGACGTCTTGCTCGCGCCACGTGAGATTTTCTTCTTTCTTGATGCCATCGCCTTTGTACTGGTCGGCAATTTCGAGTAATCGTTCTGTCGCATCTTCACGGCGATTGAGCACCACGTCCTCAACGCGCTCGCGCAGCTCAGGATTAAGGTTTTCGTACACGCCAAGCATCCCCGCATTGACAATGCCCATGTCCATCCCTGCTTGGATGGCGTGGTAGAGAAACACCGTGTGAATTGCCTCGCGTACAGGCTCGTTGCCACGGAACGAAAACGACACATTCGACACGCCACCACTGACCAATGCGAATGGTAAATTTTCTTTGATCCAACGCGTCGCGTTGATGAAATCCACCGCGTAGTTGTTGTGCTCCTCAATCCCCGTCGCAATCGCAAAGATGTTCGGGTCAAAAATAATGTCATCGGCAGGGAAGCCCACTTTGTTGACCAGCACATCATACGAGCGTTGGCAAATCTCAATCTTGCGCTCAAACGTATCGGCCTGACCTTGTTCATCAAACGCCATCACCACCGTCGCCGCGCCGTAGCGCATGATTTTGCGTGCCTGCTCGATGAAGGGTGCTTCGCCTTCTTTGAGCGAAATCGAGTTCACCACAGCCTTGCCCTGCACACATTGCAAACCCGCCTCGATGACCTCCCACTTCGACGAGTCAATCATCATCGGCACACGCGAAATATCAGGCTCCGACGCAATCAGATTCAAAAAGCGCACCATCGCTGCCTTTGAGTCCAGCATCGCCTCATCCATATTGATGTCAATCACCTGCGCCCCGTTCTCCACCTGCTGCCGCGCAACGGACAACGCCTCGTCAAACTGACCATTGAGAATCATACGGGCAAACGCCTTAGACCCCGTCACGTTGGTGCGCTCACCGACGTTGACAAATAAACTATCGTTGCCAACGACGAAAGGCTCAAGACCAGAGAGGCGGAGGTTGCGTTTGAGTGTGTTCATAAAATTTTTAGTTAATCAGTTTTGTAGTGTCATAAGCGTTTTTTGCGCATTACACCGAAGAATGTAGCATTATCCTGTTTTAAAACATGCGGCGCAATGCGCTGCGTTTATTGTTTGCCACGGCTCTTGTTTTCAGTTTTATACTTTTGTTTGAAATTCATTAAGGCAATTTTTATGCTGTTTTTATCGCTCATTTCATATTGTTTAAATTCTTTAGTCCATAATGTAAGTTGGTTGTAACTTATATTGAGATAGATAATTGTCTGTTCTTTTATGATTTTTTGTGTATTTTCGCTGAACCTTGAAAACATGATTTTTATGAAGAAATTTTCATAAATAACGTATAAGCCAAGGAAGTAAATAAAGGGCAAAATGCTAAACGACAATAATGGAATAACAAAAAAATCTTTCATAATCTGTAATAGATTTAGATTATTACTGTTGATAAGAACTAAATAAAGTGCATGAAGAAATAAAAATATGACATATGAAGTTAAAACCCACTCTAACAAGATAGCAACTTGTCGGTGTTCTTGATTATGCTTCGACATTACTAACATCATTGATAAGATTGCAATGATAGGCATTAGTATCAATTCAACCCAAAAATCAAAGACAAATAAATGAATGAAAAATTCAATTAAAACAATAATTTTCAACTGACTGATGGCGAATTGTGTGAAAAATTTCTCTTCTTCAATTTTATTGAGGTTGAAGAAAACAGATAAAGCCGTAGAAAAGAACCAAAAAATAGTTGCTGTTAATTGTGAGTTTGACCAAATATCTAAAGCAAATAAGATAGAGATAGATGTCATGCAATAACAAATTAAGAGAATTATTGGAAGAATAACTTTTTTCTGGAAAATTGCGACAAGAACGCCTCTTGTACTTTCCCGTACTTCTTTACGGAATGATACCCAAATAAAAAATATCAGCATCCAAAAAATTAGTGCAAATTCACGATGGTTCGGCATTGCTCATAGTCCTATGCTATCGAAGCCAAAATCTGCACCCCATAAAACAACCACACAATCGCCGCAATCGCGAGCACGATGCCGATGGCGTTGATGCGGGAGATTTTTTCGCGGAATGCGTATGCGCCGACCAAAGTGCCGAGCGTAATCACGCCGATGTTCATGCCCGCAAACACCAAAGTGGGGTTGGTGCTGTAGAGCTGATGAGCGCGGATGTAGAACCAGATATTACCGAAGTTGAGTGCGCCCAAAACCACGCCTGCGAGTAAGCTGCGTAGTGTCCATCGTGTGCGTTTGATGAGCAGGTAGGTGAAGATAATCACGCCTGATAATACAAATGCGGCGAATAGATTGGTGCCGGTTGAGCTCCCCGTTTTGGCGACTTGCTTAAGCAATATGTCAATCACGCCGTAGCCAAGCCAGACGGCGAGTAAGCTGGTGACCAATTGTGCCTTCGTGCCTTGCGCAGATGCGCTACGCCCTGAGTTGGACTTGAACACCAAACACAGTAATGCGGCAAATGCCAAAGCCAAACCCACCGCGCGGGTGGACGTGAGGACTTCACCAAAAATCGTGAACGATGCCAAAATCGGGATGAACAACGCCAAGCGTTGCGCCGCGTCGGATTTGACAATGCCTGCATAACGCACGGCGTTGGACATGAAAATAAACACGACGGGCAATAAGACGCCGAGAGCGGAAAATAGCGCAATCGAGGTTTCATCGGTTTTGAGTGATTCGAGTTTGGGGCTTAACAAAAACCACGTCAGTGTGCTGGCGACGACGTAGTTCATGGCGATGGATTGCTCAATCTGAATCTGTTGGCTGCGTGCGAGTTTTAGAAACACCGAAACGGTGACGCTGCATAAAATGGCTAAGGCTAAGTAAGTCATGAAAATTTTTCTATTAATTTTTAGCTGTTTTGCTTAATAACTTGACCAAGCGATAGCGTATGGATGAACCATCGGCGGGCGGGTTCGCGACAGTTGTGCTTTCTACCTCAATACGGTATTCAAAGCCTTCGACATAATCAAAGTCCTCAATGTTGCTGTAAAAAAATGTCGGTTCGCTGTTGGGTTGGGTGTGGTCTCGAATCAGCAAACATTTCATCGGTGCAACACCGACACAGTCGGCGCGCTTAGGTGCGACAGTCCATGTGCTGACATTCGTCGCTGGTTTAGATAGGTGGCTGCAAGCGGCTAATAAAGCAGCAATGGCTGCGCAGAGGATCTTGTTGCGTCGCATGAGGTGCCTTTGTTCAATGGTGGATTATGTGGTTTAAGCGGAGCCGTTTTTGAGCGTTTTTTGCAGTGCTTTGGCGGCGTTTAATCCACTGATGTGCGCGCCATGCACTGTGCCTGGATAGAGGCTACTGCACGCTTCACCCGCCCAAAAAATCCGCTGGTTGATGGGTTGACTCAGTGACTCTCGGTCGTCATTACTGCTGCCCGTCGCGTTGAATGAGTACGAACCATAAGCAAATGGGTCTTGTGACCAGCGGGTGAATTGGTGGGCGACTGGCTCGGGCACGCTGCTGCCAAACATATCGCGTAGCGCATCCATTGCTTCAGCTTTGATTTGTGCATCGCTCCATTGCTCCATCGTGCGGGCGCGTTTGGCGGCGGAGAAGCCTAGTAAAACGGGCGTGTCGTTGACTTTGGCAAAGCTGACCCACTCGGTCCAGCGGCCTTTGTCTGTGTGCAGATACTCATGCCAGTCAAATGACTTGTCCCAAAATACTTTGTCAAAGCGTAAAAAATGCTTGTTCAATAAACCCATACCGAGCTTGGCAATCGCGTCGCGTTTATCGTCGGGTAAGGTTGGGGTAAATTGCACCACGTTTTTTTTCAGCACACCCAGCGGCAAGCTGACAATCACGTGTGTGCCTGTGAATGTATTGCGCGTGGTTGTGACCGTGACTTGCTGGGCGTTGGTGTAATCAATCCGCTCGACAATTTCACCCGTGCGAATGTCTAAACCATTCGCCAAACCATCGCTGATTTGGTTGTAGCCTTTGGGGAACAATACGTCTTCACCCTCAAAGGTCTCGTTGTCCTCCATCGTCCAAGCTGATAGCTCATCGGCTTCGCCCGAGTACTCTTGCTCGTAAGTTGAGTTGAGATAAAAGTTCAACTGCGCCATGCCGTTCGCACTCATGCGCTTATTTGCTAACTCTTGATTCACTGCTTGTTGCAATGATAGATCGGTGTTTGATTGCGCGGCGAATTTCAACGCCCGATTCACCAGTGCCTCCATGCTGTCTGCTTGTGTATCGGTCACGCCTGCCGCTTTGAGCGGCGCGGCGATGTGCAGTCGTGCGCTGTCGTAGTCGGTGGCGACGCGCTCAGCACGATAGCGGTTGGCGAGTTGGGTAATGGGGTTGTTGCGCGTGCCATGTATCCACGACGCGCCCAAATCCATGGGCAAATCCGACCAAGTATGTGATGTGTGTAAACGTCCGCCGATGCGACTGCGTCCCTCGATGACAGTCACGCGCACACCTGTATCGTGCAGCTCACGCGCGGCGGTTAAGCCGGCCATGCCAGCGCCGATGACGAGCACGTGCGTTTCGTTGTTTTGGCTGACATTTTGTGTCGGTTTGGCCATACTGTCCGTGCAGGCAGATAAATACAGCGCACCTAAAGCACTACTGCCCACAGTGGCGGCAGTACCGATGTGGGCGACTTGGCTTAAAAATTGGCGTCGATTGGTGGCTTTGCTCATGGTGTTTTAGATGAAAAATGCACGGTGGTGTGTGTTGATAGGGATTAGTGATGGCAGTGTTCGTGCGGCAAAGCACGCGGCGTCTGATCCGATACCGCTTGCGCAATTGCAGCAATATGATCAGGCGTCGTGCCGCAGCAGCCGCCGACCAAGTTGACCAAGCCCGATTGTGCAAAATCTTTTAAATAGCCTGCGGTAATCAGCGGGGTTTCGTCAAAACCTGTGTCACTCATCGGGTTGGGCAAGCCAGCGTTCGGGTAGCACGAAATTGCGCAGTCACAGATTTTAGCCAACTCGGCGATGTACGGGCGCATAAGCTCAGCACCGAGGGCGCAGTTCAAACCAAACAACAATGGCTTGGCGTGGCGCAGACTGTACCAAAACGCCTCAACGGTTTGCCCAGATAAAATACGACCCGATGCGTCGGTGACTGTGCCCGAAATCATGACGGGAATGCGCTCGTCTGTGTTTTCAAATAATTCTTCGAGAGCAAACAATGCGGCTTTGGCGTTGAGTGTGTCAAAAATCGTTTCGACGAGAAACACGTCAACACCACCGTTGAGCAACGCCTCGGCTTGCTCGTAGTAAGCAACGCGCAGTTGTTCAAACGAGACATTGCGCTCACCTGGGTCATTGACGTTCGGCGAAATGCTCGCGGTTTTCGGCGTTGGGCCAATCGCCCCTGCTACAAAGCGCGGCTTGTCGGGCGCGCTGTATTTGTCACACGCGGCGCGCGCGAGTTGGGCAGCAACGAGATTCATCTCTGCCGCCAACTCGCCCATTTCGTAATCGTCTTGTGCGACCGTGGTCGCCCCAAAGGTATTGGTTTCGATGATGTCTGCGCCTGCTTCGAGATATTGCTCATGAATCGCGCTGATGACGTCGGGGCGCGTGAGCAGGAGCAGCTCGTTATTGCCCTTCACGTCGATGTGGTGCTGGCTGAAACGCTCACCGCGATAATCGGCTTCGGTCAATTTGTATCGTTGAATCATCGTCCCCATCGCACCGTCGAGCACGACGATGCGCTGCTTGAGAATTTCGGGGAGGTTTGCGGCGCGTGTGTAGTGTCTGTCTTGCATGATGGCTCTCATAGTGTGTGGTGGCGATGGTGCACCGTAATTCTACATTGTACCAAAGCTGTCAATGGCGCGGCAGCTTGCGTCATGAGCGTCTCATAAATGGAGCAAGTTAAAACGATGTGGTTGGTTTGATGGTGTCTGATTGTTATCTGCTTGATTATTTGACGAATCGGTAGGCTATGAAACCGCCCATGGCGTAGGTCAGCAAATCCTTCACATCAAAGGTAGCACCAAGAACAATCATGGCCAAGCGGTGATGCGCTAAGCCGAGCAATGTGGGCAGATGAAAGTATTGTAATGTTTCAATCACGCAAGCAAATACAAACACGACAATCGCTACTTTGGCAGGGCTAATGGCAAAAAAGGATTTCAGGAGTACATACAGCAACACAACCACCAAGAGATCACCAACGAATGGTCGAACAAAGGCATCATGCACAAATCGAGCGATGAGTACTTCAACGACGAAAATCAAAACCGCGATGACGAAGTGACGGCGACTAAATGCTAATCTCATGGTTGTTCTGTTTTAAAAATGGTGGAGTCACATCAGCCGTAACCGCTTTAAATGGTGTTAAAGAAAGAGACGCTGTATTCGCGTCTCTGCTGGAATGGTTGGGCTCAAGTATCTGAAGCCTTGAACTTACATGGTGAATGTGTCGCCCAAATAAACGCGACGCACCGCTTCATTATCAACGATTTCTTGCGCATTGCCTTGTGCGAGCACGACACCTTCACTAATAATATAAGCGCGGTCACAAATGCCGAGGGTTTCGCGTACATTGTGGTCGGTAATCAATACGCCGATGCCGCGCTCGACCAGAAAGTAAATGATTTTTTGGATATCACTCACAGCAATTGGGTCAACCCCTGCAAATGGCTCGTCAAGCAAAACAAAACGTGGACGTGTGGCTAATGTGCGGGCGATTTCGACACGGCGGCGTTCGCCACCAGACAATGAAGGCGCTGGGCTATGCAGAATGTGGCCGATTTGTAAGTCGGCAACGATGCTGTGAATGTCTTTGTTGATTCGCTCGCGGGTTAAGCGTTTGCCATTTTCATCGTATTGCAACTCAAGAACGGCGCGAATGTTTTCTTCGACGGTGAGTTTGCGAAAAATCGATGGCTCTTGTGGCAAGTAGGAGATGCCCAGTGCAGCACGTTTGTGCATGGGTAAGTGGCGCAAACTCTCGCCATCAATCTGCACATCACCTGCATCAGAGCCAATCAACCCGACCACCATGTAAAAGCACGAGGTTTTGCCTGCGCCATTCGGCCCGAGCAGACCGACCACTTCACCACTTTTGACATGAAAAGAGACATCTTTGACGACAGAGCGGGCGCCGTAATGTTTGCGCAGATTCGTGATGGAGAGTTCGTGGGTGGTGTTCATGGTCTTTATTTCTGACTGGCGTTTGAGTTCGGGGTGATGATGACTTTGGTGCGACCAGACACGCCTGGTACGGCTTTTGACTCGAAGACTTCGGTGAGTTGGTTGTAAACCAATTCGTCACCTTTGATTTCATCAATGAGTTTGCCTGCGGGTGACAAGCGGCGCATGATGGCTTTGCGACGCAGATGAATGAGGTTTTGTTTGCCGTCGTAAATCAATTCTTCACCGTAAGCGTCAATCCATTCGTTTGTGCCTTCACGTTGCTGGCGAAAGTGAACTAGGCCTTTATTGCCACCTTTTGCGGTGGCGTATTGATAACCCTCTGGGTCAACTATAGTCTCTACATTGGCTGCATGAATGACCATCGTGCCTTGTGTGAGGATGACGTTGCCAGAGAATTGACTTGTTTGCTCGATGTCGGTGTACACCGCGTTGTCCGCTTCAACAACAAATGGTAGGTTTCGGTTGGCTGGGCCTGCGGCATTAATCCATGTTGGGGCAATCAGTGCGATGAGCGCGAAGCCTGACAGCGTGCGTTTGAGTGTAGTATTCATGTGTCGTGTCCTTGCTTACTTCGCTGGTTTGACTTCATTGGTTAATATGGCTTTGATTCGGGTGTTTGGCTGACCGCCCATTTTGAGGTTGCGTAAGCCATAATCATAGGCAAAACTGGTACCTGTGACGATGTTGGTGCCGTTTTTGTACTCAAAAGGCAAATCGGTACTGGCCAAGTCGTTGTATAAATCGACGTTGATAGCTTCAGTGACCAATGACATGGCCGCTGAGTCAGCGGCGGCTTCACGTTGGATGTTCACTTGACCTGTGAGTTGGACAATATGGTCTTTGTCATTCCAGACGCCGTCATTGGCCGTGGCGGTGACGACTGGGCTGCCGTCTTTGGGGGTGGCGACGACCGTGATGTTTTTCACGGTGGCGTTGTCTGTGCCATAGTGCAACACTTCTTTGGCAGTGACCAGATACGCAATTTTACCGTTTTTGCCCGTGCGTGAGACTTCTAAGCCAGAGGCGAAGGCATTGATCAGCTCAGAGTTTTTGTTGTCGCTGGTGGTTGCTGTGTCTGAGTTGCTTTGGACGAGCCAATAGCTGGCACCAGCCACCGCAACGAGCAACAGCAGGTAAATCAAATTGGGTAAATGAAACCGCAGCCAGTAGCGCAGTTTCGACGGTTGTTGGTTCATTGAATCTCCAAAGTTGGGGGCGTGTCGCCGCCCAAGTACGCGGCATAAGCAGCGTGTAATTTATTTTGTGCGAATAATATTAACTCAGATAACTCGCGGACCGCGCCCATACCGCCCGCTGCGTGACTGACCCAGTGCGCGGTGCGTTGCGCCAAAAAATGACCGTTTGGCACGCTGCAAGCGAAGCCAACTGCGCGCAATATTGGCAAATCAATGACATCGTCGCCCATGTACGCGCACTCATCGAGCGACACGCCTGCGTCCGCGGTCAATTTGGCCAAGGCAGCGCCTTTATCCTGTGCACCTTGGATGACCCACTGGACTTTGAGGTCGCGGGCACGTGCTGACGTTACCGTTGAATCGCGACCGCTGATGATAGCCAGCGGTATGCCGTTTTGACGAAGCAGTTGCATGCCCAAGCCATCTTGGACATAAAATGACTTGGTCGCTTCACCATGAGCGTCGTAGTCGAGATAGCCTGTGGTCAGGACACCATCGACATCTAAAATCAGTAACTTCACATTCGCCGCACGACGAAGAACATCGGCAGTTGGCATGACGGCTGGTTTGTATAAACTAGGATTCATCACATCACCTTTGCGGCAAATAGGTCGTGCACGTTTAATGCACCCAGCAAGACACCCTGCTCGTCTGTGACCAGTACCTGGTTAATGTGGTGGGTGTCGAGCAGTTGCACGGCTGACACGGCCAGTGCATCTGGAGAAATGGTGTGGGGTGCACGGTGCATGGCGTCATCAATCACCAAAGTTCGTACATCAACATCTTTTTCAAACAGGCGGCGCACATCGCCATCGGTGAGTATGCCCAAAACTTTTTGGGTCTCATCCACCACCGCTGTCATACCCATGCGCTTACGTGAAATCTCCAGCAGCGCGGTTGTAAGCGATGAGCCAAGAACCACCGATGGAATTTCATCACCAGTGCGCATGACATCCCGAACGTAAGTAAGTAGTCGCTTACCTAATGCGCCGCCGGGGTGCGAACGTGCGAAATCTTCTTCGTTAAAGCCGTGTAATTTTAATAAAGCGACAGCCAAAGCATCACCCAGCGCCAGTGCTGCGGTGGTACTGGCTGTTGGTGCCAGATTCATAGGGCAGGCTTCTTTGTTTACCTTGACCAACAAATGAACATCAGCCAATTTCGCCATGGGTGATGTCGAGTCGCCCGTCATGGCAATTAGTCGAGTTCCATAGCGTTTGAGGAAAGGCAAAATCGCCATCAGCTCGTCCGATTTGCCTGAGTTCGACAAAGCCAGCATCACATCATCTTCTGTAATCATGCCTAAATCGCCGTGACTGGCTTCACCGGGATGTACAAAAAACGACGGTGTGCCCGTTGAGGCGAAAGTGGCGGCGATTTTTCGGGCGATGTGCCCTGATTTGCCCATGCCTGAGACCACGAGACGGCCTTTGCACGACAAAATCGTGCGCACGGCATGGACGAAGTTTTCATCAAGTTGGGCTTTTAGCTCGGACAGTGCGGTCGACTCAATGTCCAGCACGTCACGCGCGATATTTAATATCGCGGTGTCATTCAATACAGGGGGATTGTTTGTTATCATCATGGGGCTACAGTATACCGTTTTTTATTCACCAATTAAAGGAAAGCCCGTGGAAGGTTTGGCCCTCATCGTTACCTTACTCGCCATTGCCGTACTGGGGGTTGTCGCGTTTCGCTTCGTGCATTTACCGCCGACGTTGGGGTACTTAACGGTGGGTGTGATGATTGGCCCCCATGCGTTTGGTTTGTTTCATGACTCAGAGGCGATGGCGCATTTGGCTGAGTTTGGCATCGTCTTTTTGATGTTCACCATTGGGCTGGAGTTCTCGCTGCCTAAACTCAAATCCATGCGGCGTGTGGTGCTCGGCTTGGGTGGCTCGCAGCTCGCGGGCACGATGGCAGTGGCGGTGTTGCTTGGTTTGTTGATTAACTGGTTTTTATCTGCCGAATTACAAATGGGTTGGGCTGATTGGTTGGTGCTCGGTGGTGTGTTGGCGATGAGCTCGACAGCGATTGTCATGAAAACATTGACGGAGCGGTTGGAATTAGACACGCCGCATGGTCGCAATGTGTTCGGGATTTTGCTGTTTCAGGATTTGGCAGTCGTGCCGCTCTTGATTCTCGTGCCTGCGCTGGGACAATCAGGAGAGAATCTTGCGTGGTTGATGACCATCGGTCTGCTCAAAACAATGCTGGTGCTCGCCCTGTTGCTGGGGTTGGGGCAAAAACCCATGCATGCGTGGCTCACACTCGTGGCGCAGCGTCGCTCGCAAGAGTTGTTCATGCTCAATCTGTTTCTCATGACGCTTGGTTTTGCATTGTTGACAGAAATGACGGGGTTGTCACTCGCATTGGGTGCGTTTGTTGCAGGGATGTTGATTTCGGAGACTGAGTTTCGTGTGCAGGTGGAAGAAGACATTTTGCCGTTCAAAGACATTTTGCTCGGTTTCTTCTTTGTCACGATGGGCATGCAGCTTGACTTGTCAGTGGTTGTGACTCAGTTGGGGGGGGTCTTGCTCACATTGGTGTTGATTGTTGGGTTTAAATTCGCCATCATCGCCGCACTGGCTTACTTTTTTGGCAGCTCATCGGCCGATGCTGTTCGCACTGGGATTGCGCTCGCGCAAGCAGGTGAGTTCGGTTTGGTGTTGCTCAGTTTGGCGTTACAGAATCAGCTACTTAACCCCTCGATTGCTCAATGGGTGCTCGCGGCCATGCTGATTTCGATGTTTTTAACGCCGTTTATGCTTGCGCATGCGGATAAATTGGTTCTGCGATTCACACAAAGCGAGTGGCTTGTGCAGTCGCTTCAGCTCACGACGCTTGCCAGTCACACCATTGAGGCCAAGGATCATGTCATCATCGCAGGTTTTGGCCGCAGCGGGACTGACCTTGGTAAGCTACTCGGTGGTCAAAACATCCCTTACATGGGCATTGATAATGATCCTGAGCGTGTTCAAAAAGCGGTATTGCAAGGCCATGATGTCGTTTATGGCGACATCACCCGCAAAGAAAGTCTGGTAGCGGCAGGCGTCACACGCGCTCGCGCATTGGTGGTGGCTTATGTTGAGCCGCGCATCGCATTGCATGTGTTACATCACATTAAAGAGCTTAATCCCGATTTGCCTGTGATTGTCCGCACTTTAGATGATGCGTATCTGGAGCAGCTTCAGGCGGCCGGTGCTGTGGCTGTTGTGCCTGAGATTTTGGAAGGCAGTCTTGTGCTCGCGACCCAAACCATGCTAACAGTGGGTGTGGCGTCCAATGATGTGCTGCATTTCATCGCCGAGCAGCGGCGTGGCCGCTATGATTTGTTGCGTCAGCATTTTGAGTCAGACGAACCTTTTGGCTTGTCGTCCAGCACGCCCGAATCGGTGAACGGCTCGCCCACTTCTCCTGCTCGTCGAGAGTCATCGCAGCCAGAGCAGGTGCTTGAAGTGGTTTTACGTGATGAAAGTTTGTGGCTTGACCAGCCGATTGACACCTTGCCGCTTCAAGTCTGGCGTGTTCGGCTATTGAGTGTGGTTCGCGCAGGTGTTTTGCTGGATTTGGCATTCAATCCAAATATAATCGAGCATGATGTGCTGACTTTTTCGGGAATGCCACATGATGTGCAGCACGCTGTGCGCGCATTAAATGGTGATGTTTAAGGTTTTTACTGTCGCATGATGTGACAAAACGGCGAGTCAGAGACTCGCCGTTTTGTTATTTGCAGGAGCGCGGGTTATTCAGAAACCACCTCACCTGACTCGTCGTCTTCATTGTCGATACCGCCAACAGTTTCAACGATTTTTTGGACGCCAGAGAGCACGTCGCCATCATCCAAGCCAATCAATGTGACACCTTGAGCAGAGCGACCGACTGTGCGAATCTCAGAGATGCGCGTGCGCACAAGTGTTCCGCCAGTGGTGATGAGCATGATGTCATCATCTTCGGTCACAAGCTGCGCGGCGACGACTTTACCGTTGCGCTCAGAGGTTTGGATGGCAATCATGCCTTTACCGCCGCGTGCATGGCGTGTGTATTCGCCAATCGGCGTGCGTTTGCCATAACCATTTTCACAAGCGGTGAGGATGAATTGCTCTTCAGTTTCGGCGACGAGCAGTGAAATGATCTGCTGGTCTTCTTCAAGGCGCATACCGCGCATACCGCGTGCGCTCCGACCGACGGGTCGCACGTCGTTTTCATCAAATCGAACCGCTTTACCTGCGTCTGAGAAGAGCATGACGTCGTGCTGGCCATCGGTGATGGCTGCGCCGATGAGGAAGTCGCCTTCATCCAGTGTGACCGCGATGATGCCGCGTTTCATCGGGCGAGAGAAGTCAGACAACGGGGTTTTCTTTACCGTGCCCAAGCTGGTGGCCATGAACACATATTTGTCATCGGCAAACTCGCCGCTAATCGGCAGCATGACGGTGATTTTTTCGCCTTCTTCGAGCGGGAGCATGCGGATAATCGGTGTGCCGCGCGATGTGCGCGAGCCTTGGGGTACTTCATAAACACGCGTCCAATACACTCGGCCACGGTTCGAGAAGCTCAGAATCGTGTCGTGGGTGTTCGCGACAAATAAATTGTCAATCCAGTCTTCTTCGCCTTTGGTTGACGCGGCTTGTTTGCCGCGACCACCACGACGCTGTGTGCGATATTCGGAAAGTGGTTGTGACTTAATATAGCCTGTGTGCGACAGTGTGACCACCATGTCTTGCGGAGTGATGAGGTCTTCGATGTCGATGTCGAATGCGTTGACCTCGATGTGAGAGCGACGCGCGTCGCCGAATTCCTCGACCACTGCGGTCAACTCGGCATCAATAATCGCCGTGACGCGGTCGGGTGTGGCCAAAATATCGAGCAAATCGGCAATGTGCGCCATGATGTCTTTGTACTCTTGGACGATTTTGTCCTGCTCTAATCCCGTTAAGCGTTGCAAACGCATTTGTAAAATTTCTTGGGCTTGGATGTCTGATAGGCGGTACAGGCCATTTTGTTGTAAGCCGACGTCCAATGATAAGCCATCTGGGCGATAAAGCATGCCGCCGCCTTCGGTGCGTACCAGCATTTCGCGAACGACAGCCGAATCCCATGACTTGGCCATCAGGTCAACTTTCGCTTCTGGCGGTGTGGCTGCCGCGCGGATGATGGCGATAAATTCGTCAATGTTGGCCAAGGCGACCGCCAAGCCCTCTAATATATGCGCGCGATCACGTGCCTTGCGCAACTCAAATACCGTGCGACGTGTCACCACTTCGCGGCGATGTTCGAGGAAGTAAATCAGCATTTCACGCAAATTGAGCAATTTCGGTTGTCCGCCGACCAGCGCGACCATATTCATGCCGAAAGTGTCTTGTAATTGCGTTTGTTTATACAGGTTGTTTAGAACGACTTCGGGCACTTCGCCACGCTTGAGTTCGATGACGACGCGCATGCCTGAGCGATCTGATTCGTCACGCAAGTCTGAAATACCTTCTAAACGCTTGTCATTGACCATCTCCGCGATGGTTTCGAGGAGTTTGCGTTTGTTGACTTGGTATGGCAGCTCATCAACAATGATGGCTTGACGATTGCCTTTGTCGATGTCTTCAAAATGCGTTTTGGCACGCATGACCACACGGCCACGGCCTGTGCGATAACCTTGACGCACGCCTGATACCCCATAGATCACGCCCGCAGTGGGGAAGTCGGGGGCTGGAATTAACTCAATCAGCTCATCCACCGTTGCCTCAGGATTACGCAATACATGCAGACAACCATTCACGACTTCGCGTAAGTTGTGTGGTGGGATATTTGTCGCCATACCGACCGCAATCCCTGTGGATCCGTTCACCAATAGATTGGGTAGGCGAGAAGGTAAGACAGATGGCTNGACATGCGCATCTCGGTGTAACGCATCGCCGCTGGGTTGTCGCCATCGACCGAGCCGAAGTTTCCTTGTCCGTCCACCAATGTATAACGCAGCGAAAAATCCTGAGCCATACGCACAATCGTGTCATAGATTGCCGAGTCACCGTGTGGGTGATATTTACCCATCACATCACCGACGATACGTGCGGATTTTTTGTATGGGCGATTCCAGTCGTTGTTTTGCTCATGCATGGCAAACAATACTCGGCGATGTACGGGTTTTAAACCATCGCGCACATCAGGCAATGCCCGACCCACAATCACACTCATTGCGTAATCGAGGTAGGAATTTTTCATCTCGTCTTCGAGTGAGATCGGTAAGGTTTCTTTAGCAAAAGATGACATCGAGTGTCCTAAACAGTAATTAAGTAACTAACCCTTTATTTTAACACGCTTATTCGCGAAAAGGCAGCCCAAGTGGCAATTCTCACAATGGGTGCGTCATTTGAGAGTCTCCCAATTAAATACACACAAACGGCGGTGTGGCGACGCAATTGCGGCGTGAGCTTGAAGGCCAATTCAAATTAATGTGTTGCAAAATTGAAACACAATTGCCCAAACTGTCGTATCTGTCCAACTTATCTCTCGTAATCGCTACACTAAACCTCACAAGTTGTGGCACAATGGCCTCGTGCGGTGCTGCCTTATCGGTGCTGTGCGCGATTTTTATTGCACAGTAAGCGCTGAATCGCTATAATTTGCCCTGTTTTACGCGATAAACCACGGTAAATAAACATTGTCCGCAGGCTCACTGCGATTTTCCAAAAAAGAGGAGAAACATGAAAAACTTCGTAAAAGTTGCTTCTTTGGCCGCAACACTGGCTCTCGCAGCCTGCCAAACCAACCCAAATACAACTGCTTACCCAAAAGAAGATCAAGTGGCAAGCCGCCACGTTGCTGATTCTCAAGATCAAATTTGGCTCAGCGGCGATTACGGTGCGCAAGCTGGTGGCGATAAACACTGCTGGCAAACTGGCTACTACCCTGATGGCAATGCTGTTGTGGGTTGTGACGCCGTTGCTAAACAACCAGTTAAAGGCCCAGTGGCTTTGACTGCTGATGCGGGTGCATTGTTTGATTTTGATAAAGCCACTTTGCGTCCACAAGGCCAAACAACTTTGACAGCCATTGCTTCATTCTTGCGCTCAATTTCGTTCACTGACTCAATCGTTGTTGGTCATACTGACTCGTTCGGTTCTGATGCTTACAATGATCGTTTGTCTGCACGTCGTGCAGAAGCAGTGAAAGCATTCTTGGTGTCTCAAGGTGTTTCTGCTGCAAAAATCCAAACCCAAGGCATGGGTAAGCGTGACTTGAAAGTTGATCCAGCAAATTGTAAAGGCAATCGCGCTGCTAAAATCGCTTGCGAACAACCTAACCGCCGTGTAGAAATTTCTATCGGTGGTGCAGAAGTTCCAGAGAATCAAGTGAGCCAATGGAAACAAACTTTGCAAGCTGCTGGCGTTAACGTTCGTTAATCTTCAAAGTGTTTAAAAACCCTGCTTCGGCAGGGTTTTTTGTTGTCGCACGCACGCCAAAATGAGCTGCCACTCGATGTCATGTGTGCTATTTTGCCTATTTTTTAATAAGTGGTGCAGGGTTTTGCCTTGAAAAATGTCATAATTCTACTCAAGCCCCAACTTAATTAGGACGTCATCATGAATGCCAATAATGTTACCACCAGTGAAATCGATAAGTTTAGCCAGCACGCTCACCAATGGTGGGATGAGCAAGGCCCGCTGAAAACCCTGCATCAAGTTAATCCTGTGCGATTGGCTTGGATTGCCCAGCATTGTGCCCTTCATAATCAAATGATTGCAGACATCGGCTGCGGTGCGGGGATTTTGACGGAATCGTTGGCTAAGGCTGGTGCGAAACTCACGGGCGTTGATATGGCAATTGCGTCTATTGATGTGGCGCGCGAACATGCGGCTGAGCAGGGATTGTCCATCGATTATCAGGTGAAAACTGCTGAGGGCTTGGCTTCTGAGCGGTTGGGTCAATATGATATTGTGACCTGCATGGAGATGCTTGAGCATGTGCCCAGCCCAGCCGCAGTGATTGAGAGTTGTGCGCAGCTAGTGAGGCCAGATGGTTGTGTGTTTTTTTCCACACTTAATCGACAGCCAAAATCGTTCTTGTTGGGTATTGTGGCGGCGGAATACTTGCTCAATTGGATACCCAAAGGAACACATCAATACAGCAGTTTCATCAAGCCCAGTGAGTTGGCCAGTACTGCGCGGCAGTATGGTTTAGAAGTGGTGGATATTAAAGGTATTGTTTATCGGCCATGGGGGGGCTCGGAGCAGCCCTTTGCAATGAGTCGAGACGTGGGGGTTAATTATATGATGGCCTTTCGAAAGAAGGTTTGAGCGATGACCTCTATTATTTTGGAGCGTACCGCGGCTGTTTTATTTGACTTAGACGGCACATTGGTTGATTCGGCGCCCGACTTAGCTGGTGCAGTGAACGCATTGCGCATCAGCAGAGGTCTTGAAGTACTGCCTTTGGCGCAACTTCGACCTTATGCTTCGCATGGTGCGCGAGGGCTGATTGGGGCTGGGTTGAGTGTGGTGCCTGAGCATCCTGAGTTTGATGCGTTGCGAAACGAGTTTTTGGATTATTATCAATCGCATGCCTGCGTCGAAACAGCACTATTTGATGGTATGGAGCACGTGTTGCAAACGCTTGAAGCGCATCGAATACCATGGGGAATCGTGACCAACAAGCATGAGCGATTCACAAAGCCACTGCTCGAGCAGCTTAATTTGACCAACCGCGCAGCGGTCATCATCAGCGGCGATACTGCGGAGCACGCTAAACCCCACCCCGCTCCCTTGTTATTGGCAGCTGAGCGATTGGGTCTGTCACCAGAAAAATTGGTTTATGTTGGCGACGATCAGCGTGATATCCAATCAGCGAAAGCGGCTAATTATCAGCTGTCTATTGCGGCTGCCTATGGCTACTGCCAAGCTGACGAGGTTTCGTTGTGGCAGGCTGACTTTATTGTCCAGCAGCCTGAAGAATTGCTGGTGATTTGAGCGCTCTCGCAGTCGGGTGCTCTCCAGATTATGCGATGGCAAAGTGTTGTTTTTACACAATTTACACACTATTTTTACGCATTTGTCACACTTTTATAAAATAAACATCCTACAATGTCTCGATTAAATGATTTCGCAGAAAATCAAGAATCACCCGACAGCGTGGGGGCGTGACAAGATTGGTATCTGTCATTGATTAAAAATCTTAACAGGAGCAAAGCATGAAAAAAAGTTTAGTGGCTTTAGCAGTATTGTCTTCAGTAGTAGGTGTGGCGCAGGCGGCGTCAAGTGTGACGTTGTATGGTCGTGTTGATATTGGGTATGAAAAAGTGAGCGGCAGTGGTTCTGTGGTGCAAGAACGAGTAAATGTATTTACCGGTGCGGGTAGAAGTAACTCTGGTAACACACGCTTGGGTCTCCGCGGTGAGGAGGATTTGGGTAATGGTATGGCCGCTACCTTTCGCTTAGAGGGGCGTTTCGATACCGACACGGGTTCAAAAGACTCAAGCCGCACATTCTTCGACCGTGAGTCAACAGTTGGTTTGAAATTTGGTAGCGGTGTCCATCATGTCCGATTTGGCCGCTCAATTTCAGCATTTGAACAGGGTATCAGCGATATTGATATCGGCAATCGTTTTAGTGCTTACTCTGTTTACAATGAAAATTGGGGTGTTGCAACCCGTCACAGCAACGCTATGTTCTATAACTTTTCAAAAGGCCCCTTCTCTGCTGGTTTTGATGTAACTACCAAAGGTGGCTACAATGATGGTGTGTCCACAGCAGAAGGTGCGCCTGACTCTAAAGTAGGTTGGGCGGCATTTGCACAGTATAAAGCCAATGGCCTGAAGGTTGCCTTGGCATATCAAGATGATGGCGCTGTGGACAAAAGTTATTCAGCCGCAAAAGCAACTTCAGGTACTACAACATTAAGTTCATTGGCTAGTGCTACCATTCGCAAAGAGTGGGGTATTGGTGCTTCGTATGAGTTCAAGCCTGTAATAGTTGGTTTGTCTTACGCCCAAGGCAAGGATGACCGAGCGAATGGTGAGTCAAAGGTAAGAAACTACGGTATGTATATCAAAGGCGATTTAACCGCAACAGATTCGTTGATGGCGTTGTATCGCCGTGAAGATTTAAAATCAACAGTTGTGGGTACTTCATCAGTTGCAAGCTACAAAGACCAAGTTACTCGCTATGGTCTTGGTTATGTTCACAAATTCAGCAAGCGCACTTCGGTTTACGCTGACATTTCAAGAACGAAATATGACGCTTCGAAAAGTAGCAGCTACAGCTATTCTAAAAGCTTTACTGGCTACGATATTGCACTCCGCCATTTTTTCTGATCATAAGCCAGATTTAATTTAAACAAAAAGCGCGACGGCATCGTCGCGCTTTTTGTTACGACTATAAAATCCACATCAAAAAAGTGTTGTTTTTTTCATGAAAAAAGTTGTTGTTTCCTTGCTGTTTTACCGCAACGTAATAGAAAAGGTAGACAAAAACCACTACGGATAGAATAATAGGCACATCGATAGGCGTTTAACAACTATGGCCTATGGAGGGGCTCTGTAAAGAGTGGTCAAACTCGTTGTTTGGCAAATGTTTAATTTATCTGGGGATAAACAAATGAAAAAATCTTTAGTTGCATTAGCAGTATTGGGTTCATTCGCAGGCGCAGCTTCTGCTGCCAACAGCGTCACTTTGTATGGCCGTGTTGACGTTGGTTACCAAAAATTTAGCCATGAGTTTGATAATGACGGCTTCAATCAGTCAGGCAATGGCGAGACTCGCTTAGGTATCAAGGGCGAAGAAGACTTGGGTAACGGCTTGGCTGCAACCTTTCAATTGGAAGGTCGTTTTGATGGGGACACTGGTAGCAAAACTGAAAAAGACGATGGCAGTCAATTGGCTTTCTTCGATCGTGAATCAACGGTCGGTTTAAAAGGCTCTTTTGGTCATGTTCGTTTTGGTCGTTCAGTTGCTGCTATGGACAAAGCTTTGGATCGCTATGTGGTTGGTGAGCGTGTAGCTACTTTGTGGGATCCGTATGCTTCTAGCACACGCCACAGCAATACTATGTTCTACGATTTTGCCTCTGGTGGCTTTGATGGCGGTTTCCACGTTTCTACTAAGGGTGGTGCTGTAGGCGATACGACTGAAGGTAAAGATGGCGAAAAAATCGGTTATGGTGTGTTTGCAGGTTACACTGTAGCGGGCTTCACTGTGTCTGCTGCTTACCAAGCTGATAAAGCACAGTTCGCAAGACCGAATTTGACCCAAAATATATCTGCCATCGGTGAATTTGCTGCGGACAAAGAGTGGGGCGTTGGTATGTCTTATCAGTACAACCCAGTTAAATTCAGCGTCACATATGCAGAAGCTAAGTCGCGTCAACAAAATTCGTCTTATAAGGCAAAATTGAAGACTTGGACTACTGCACTTTCTGCTGATGTGACTGCAAACGACAATGTTTATGTGAAGTACATGGAGAAGCGTTTTTCTGACAATTACAGCGCATCGTTGCAAAAAGAGAAAGGTAGATACTTCGGTTTGGGCTATTCTCATGCTCTGAGCAAGCGTACTTCTGTTTATGCTGATGTGGGTCGTTATGACGTGAAGCAGACAGTCGGTCGTGCAACATACAAAAACGATGGTACTGCATTTGACATCGCTTTGCGTCACAACTTCTAATTTGAGTTAGGTGTTTAACCTAATAAATTAATTAGACACTAAAACCCCCTTTCTTATTATAAAGAGAGGGGTTTTTTATTTATAACGAGACCTTTGCACAACCTCCACCTAAAAGCCGAGGAGTTGCGTAAAATTAAAAAACGCATCGAACGATTGAATTACCTCCAAAAATCAGTCAAGCGACTTCAAATTCAAGCAAAAGCGGCCTGAATTACCGCCTAAAGCCCCTCACAGTTTTGAGCAAAAGATGGATTTATCCCACACAAAGCGCATTGACCTTCGCTGTACGTTTTAAATTGTATGCCATTACCACTATACACAGACGCGCATGATTGCGAGCTTAGGCCTAAATACTTGGTTTTCGCCATGCCCAAATGCAGTTTAAGCACGCCAAACACACGCTCAACGGTCGAGCGCACCGACGCGTTTAAGCGGTTTTGCTCTTTCTGCGCTTGGGTAAAAGGTTTGTTGCGGTACGCGCGTTTTATCATTCGATTGTCAATGCCGCAGGCTTTTAACCACATGTCGCGCATGAGGCTGGCATAGGCACTGTCTGCGTAAACACGCGCGGTGTCCTGCGGAATGATTTGCTCAAACACTTGAGAGTCGTACACATTGCCAGCCGTCACGGCAAGGTGGGTGATGAAGCCGTCTCCTTCAACATTAAGGTGGTTCTTAAACCCATAGGTGTGGGTTTGTTTGCCATTGGCGACGGTCTTGACGTTATGCCCTGCTTCTGGGCTTGTGTATTATTGCCGTCAGAACCTTTGCGTGGGCGAGCGCAATGTGCTTGGGTGACAGTGGCATCGATGATGCTGATTTGCCCCAGTTTGAGGATGATCGATTGTGCGGTCAATTGCTGATTGATTTCGTTAAACAACACCTCGAATAAGCCATGCTGGCGCAGAGTTGCACGAAAGCGCACAAATATGGTGTGATGCGGCACCGCATCAGATATTCCCATGCCGGCAAAGCGGCGAAACACTAAATCACGCGCCAATTGACTTGCTAATTGAGGGTCGGAGAGCTGATGCCATGTTTGACAGCAGGGTTTTGAATTTCATCAGCGGCGGATAAGCCAGATTACCAACCTCAGAGGCGTGTATGCCATCCATCAGGGCATCTATCCGCGACCAGTCAATGAGTGCGTGGATATCGCCTAATGCTCGCAAGGCTTTGTGCTCTATCAGTAAACTGTCTTGTCGGGTTTTTTGTGTGCCATGAGTTCAATTCTCGGGTGATGGGGGGATTGCGGTATTTTATAGCGTTTGTCGGAGCTGGGGTTGTACAGAAGTCTCACATTAACGATTTTAGTTGGTGGAGAGATTTGTAAAAATGATACATTTTTTAGGGTGTACATCTGCTTCACAAGTAATTTGTATTCTTGATGGACAAAAAGTCACACTTCATCAATAATGTAGTCAGCGATTTTCTTATTGATTTGTGCCTTTTGCGCAGAATCATAAGAAATATAGCTGGTGCCCAGTGAAAGGGCTCTGGGTACTTAAATAATAACTCTCAATTAAGTGTGAGGAAGACAAATGAAAAAATCATTATTGGCATTGATAGTTCTGGGTGTTTTTACGGGTGCAGCATCAGCAGCAAGTAGCGTAACTTTGTATGGTACCGCTGAAGTGGCTTATCAAGACGCTTCTAAAGACGGCACCAGTTTGCGTCAAGCTGCGCCTGGTGAGTCTCGTGTTGGTTTTAAAGGCAATGAAGATTTGGGTAATGGGGTGGCGGCCTTTTTCCAAATGGAGTCACGGTTTAATATAGACACGGGTGCTAATACAGGGACGGAGAGTGGTACGGGCTTTTTTGATGAGAAGTCAATAGTGGGTTTGAGCTTTGCCAATGGGGCGCACAAAGTATACTTTGGAAAGTCTAACTCACCTATTGACCGAATTGGCAATAATGTGGGGCATTTAGCCAACGATTTAGCAGTTAAGTCATCAGCCGGCGGCTGGCGCAATGGTGCATACTATGACTACGACATGGGTGGGCTAAAAGCGGGCGTGGCCATTACCACCAAGGGTGGTGCACCTGGTAATAGTAACACCGCAACATTTACCTCAGGTGCAATAACCAGCAGTACCAGCCAAACCGAAGGGCAGTCGGGTACTAAGTCTTCGTATGGTTTGTATGCTCGTTATGATGCAGCTAATTGGTACGCTGGTGCTGCATGGCAAGCGGATAACGATGTCAATGCTGTAGGAGGCTCGTTGGCTGGTCTGATGGGGATTAAGAATGAATGGTTGCTTGTGGCTGGCTATACATTTAACCCTGTGACGATTGGTGCTTCTTATGCGCGTGCAAAGTTATACGAAGATGTCTTAGGTACTGTAGAGAAAGGTGGGAAACGCACAATTTGGCAGGCTCATGTTTCTGCTGCTTTAACGCCAAAGGACACTGTGTTTGTTAACTACAACAGCATCAAGGGTACGGGTGATAGCGGCACTGTGTATGAGAAGCAGGCAACATGGGGCTTGGGTTACAATCACAGCTTGAGTAAACGCACCTCGGTATTTGCGGGTGTGGCGCGGGTTGATACCAAGATTGGCTCAAGTTTATCAACAGATTCAGATGGTGATTTGATATTGGGTGGCACAGGCACAGGTAAAGTGACTAAGTGGGATGTCGGTTTCAAGCACACATTCTAATTAATCTTGCTCGGGAAAAAGCTCTGCAGAAGCAGAGCTTTTTCTATTGAAGGTTCTTTCAAACGGGATTCGTTTCGTCAAAAAAACGATATTCAAGTGAATATTGATCACGCAAGTATTCTCCTAATGCTTGTATGCCATAACGCTCAGTGGCGTGGTGGCCGCAGGCTAAATAAGCGACTCCCAGTTCGTGGGCCTCATGGTAGGTGCGCTCTGAGACTTCTCCTGAAAAATATGTGTTAAGCCCAAATGCTGCAGCATCTGCTAAGTAGCCTTGTGCACCACCAGTGCACCAACCAATGCGACCGACTGGTGTGTCTGGATTGCCGATCATTAACGGCGTGCGATTCAGTGCTCTCTCTGCACGCGTGGCTAAGTCTTTGAGTGTCAAATCCTCGGCGGTGCCGTGCCACACCAGTGGCTCGGTGGGTAATTGCCCATGTGTGGTCAAGCCCAATTTGAGGGCAAGTTGGGCATTGTTGCCTAAAGTTGGGTGGGCGTCGAGTGGCAGGTGATAGGCGATTAAATTCATGTTGTGACGAATCAGGCTGGCGATGCGCTCAAACTTCATGCCTGTTAATGGTGCATCTTCACCTTTCCAGAAATAACCGTGGTGTACGAGCAACACATGAGCGCCCCACTCGGCCGCGGCGTCAATCACCGCGCGGCTCGCGGTGACAGCGGTTGCGATTCGCGTTATACTGTCACAGCCCTGTATTTGCAAGCCGTTTGGGCAGTAATCCTTATAAGCGCTGGGGGTGAGTAGCGCGTCGAGTTCATTTAATAATAGAGTGCGATTCATGTTAAAACGCTTTTGGTTGATGTTGGCTCAAATCATCACGGTGCTGGTGTTGGGGACTTTTGTGGTCAAAACGCTCAAACCACAGTGGTTGCCGAGTGCGTTGTCGAATCTTTTTGGCGCAGGCAAAACTCCCTCCGTTGTTGGCGACAAAACTCCCATTGCCCCCCGCGAAGCACCGCGAAACATATCGGGTCTATCCTACCATGATGCGGTGAAAACTGCATTGCCATCGGTGGTCAGAATTTACACGTCGCGGTTGGTACAAAAAAGCCCATTTTCCGACCCAATACTTGATCAGATGTATAACCAAAATCAAGCACCTGGCTCCGAGAGTGGTTTGGGTTCTGGCGTGATTATCGATGCGCAGGGGTATATTGTGACCAATCACCATGTGGTTGATAGTGCGGATCAAATTGAAGTGGCTTTGAGTGATGGACGTCGTGCATCTGCTGTGGTGGTCGGGTCTGATCCTGATACAGACGTGGCGGTCTTAAAAATTGATTTGCCGAATCTGCCCAACATCACTTTGGGGCATGATGATGAGTTGATGGTGGGTGATGTGGTGTTGGCGATTGGTAACCCGTTTGGTGTGGGTCAGAGCGTGACGATGGGGATTGTGTCCGCTTTGCATCGAAGCCAGCTGGGTATCAATACATTTGAAAACTTTATTCAAACAGATGCGGCGATTAACCCAGGCAATTCGGGCGGTGCTTTGGTGGATTCAAATGGACACTTGATTGGCATCAATACGGCCATTGTGACGGGTAACGCCTCTGGCGAGGGAGCGAATGCGGGGATTGGTTTTGCCATCCCTGTGTCGGTCATGAAGCAGGTTGTCGATGAGTTGATTGCTACGGGCACGGTGACACGAGGCTACATTGGCGTTTCATCGCAAAATGTGACGCCAGAAATGGCGAGGACATTTAATTTGGCTAGTCAAGATGGCGTTATCGTTGCCAGTGTTCGCCCTGACGGCCCTGCTGCGCAGGCCGGTATTCTTGTGGGGGATATTTTGACCCAAGTGGGTGATGCACCGATTAAGGACACGGCCAGTATGCTGACCGAAGTGGCTAAAGTCAAACCAGGTGTACAGACCATGGTTAAAATCTTACGAAATGGTCAAGAGATGAGTCTGAATGTGACCATCGGCACGCGCCCAAGCGCAGTGCAACCTCGCTAATGGAGTGCGACAGACATGAAACACACAAAATTGCTATTTGAACATCGCTTGACTGTATTGGGTCACCAACTCACTGAGGCGGCTTTGCAAAAAAGCCCTGCGGTTTGGTTGCACGAAAATGGTGGGCGTACCAGCGTGTTTTATTTAGAGGGTATGTGTCGCATGTTGGGTGCGGCGCACAATGACGAGCGCTTCGCTAAGCTTAATGACAAATTCAAACGGCTCGAAGATGCCCTGGGTGCTTTTGATTATTACGATGCGTGGCTCAAAGAATTTAATGCAAATCCCCAAATCTCTGATGATGTGGGTATGTTGTGTGATCATGAGAGGGACTTGGCGGAGCTCAAACTCAACGGCTTGCTCAAACAAGAAGGCTGGTTACCCAACAAGGGACAGCGCTTACTCAAAATCAAAAAACAGCTGAAAAAAATCGACTGGCAAAGTGATAAAGACTTTGTTAAACACGCACGTCAGTTTTATCAAAAAAACATTGAGAAGCTCACGCAACAGCTGGGTCAACCCATGACGGATATAGAGGCACATGTCCATGAATTGCGTCGGGATGTGCGTTGGCTGAGTATTTATCCACAAGCATTTAAAGGGTTCTTTGCCTTAGAAACTGCGCGCGTGACGGCGAAAAAATTTGATAAATACCTCAGTGCAGAGGTGGTCAATTCGCCATTTAACCAGCTCACACAGGTGAGCGACATCGAGCCATTATTGTTCCACCAAAATCACTTTGTTGCCATGAGTTGGCTGATCGCTGCACTTGGGTTATTAAAAGACCAAGGGTTGCGTTTGGAGGAGTTGAGCTATGCCTTACAAACCGTTGAAGGCTTAACAGATGAAGAGGCTGATGCTAAGGCGCAATCGATTCTGGGTTCAGGTCAGGCCAGCCAAGCGCAGTTGCTGAGCGCGGCGCAGTCTGTGGCGAAGACGTTTAAGGCGGATGCCATCCTGTCTGGTTTGCTGGTGCGTTAAAGTGTTCGGTGTGGTTCCGTGATAAAAAGGCTTGATGAATCAAGCCTTTTTTACATGATGCTAACGATTAAATCGTGCGTGTCACGATGGCAAACTTGCCAAAAAATCAGCCGCCTTCATGCCAGCTGGCATACAATGCAGTCATTGTGTTTTTCATTAAGGAGTATGTTATGGCTGTTCTCACTTGGACCATTCGTGTTGTGATACTGTTGTTGCTGATTTGGTTGGCGATACAAAACACGGAGTTGGCAACTTTTTCATTGACGAGTGACATCCGTTTTCCATTGCCGTTGATTGTTTTGCTCTTTGGCTTTTTTGCTCTAGGGTTGTTGATGGGGGTGGCGATTTTATTACCCAAAAATTGGGGCTTGCGTTGGGAGATACGCAAGTTGCGTAAAGAAACGGAACAACAAAAAGCCCAATTGGACAAAGCAGGTGTGATACCCGAAGCTCCAGTGGTTGATGTGCCGCCCATCACTATGTAACGGTGAGAGGTCAACATGGATTTTGAAGCATGGTGGTGGTTGGTGTTGCCGTTGTTTTTTGGCTTGGGCTGGCTGGCTCGAAGCTCGGACGCGCGTCGCCAAATCAAAGAAACACAAGAGCTGCCCAAGTCGTATTTTAAGGGGTTGAATCACTTGTTGAACGAAGAGCCAGATCAAGCCATTGATGCTTTGATCGACGTGGCTCGGGTGGATACGGGCACGATTGACTTGTATTTTGCGCTGGGTAATTTATTCACCACGCGTGGCGAAATTGAGCGTGCGATTCGGGTCTATCAAAGCTTATTGGATCGTCCTGACTTACCCGATGATTCGCGCGAGGCAGCGATGTCAAAATTAGGCACGGCTTTTTTAAACGGTGGTTTGTTTGATCGCGCAGAGGCCACATTCAAAGCACTTTTGGATGACCCGAAAGCATCAACGATGCGGGCGCACGCGCAAGCCCAATTGCTGCATATTTATCAATCACAACAAGAATGGCAGCAAGCGATTGGCGTGGCGCGTACCATGAATCGAGCCGTGGAACAAACCATTGCACTGTCCCACTTTCATTGTGAGTTGGCGATTGAAGCGATGGCGCGTCAGGATTACTTGATGGCAGAGGGTGAGCTCGATGCGGCACTTGAGTTGCGCCCGTCGAGTATTCGCGGATTTGTGTTGCGCGGTCGCTGGTATAGTGCGCAAGGGCGCGTGTCGGAAGGCTTGGCTGTTTGGTTAGGCTTAGCCAAATCACAGCCTGCTGCTGTGCCGTTGTTGGTGTCTGATGTGATGTCTGCGTATGAGTCATTGGGTACGCCACAGCAAGGTCTACATTTTTTATATGAAGAGTTAATGAGCACAGGTTCGGTTGATGTGCTCAATACATGGTTAACTGCACACGCGAAGCATGGTCAAGCTCCAGAACTATTGCCGCAATTATCAGCGGTGTTTGCGGCACATCCGTCGCTCAATGCGTTGGATAAGTTACTCAGTCAACGACTGAGCGATGATGCTTCATCAGAGGCGGCACGCGAAGATGCGCTGATTCAGCAACTCATCAAAAAGCAAGTGCAGCAATTATCCAAATACCGTTGCGCACATTGTGGCTTTGAAGCAGCGCGTTATTATTGGCAATGCCCCGCTTGTAGCCGCTGGGAAAGCTACCCACCCAAACGACTTGAAGAGTTAAACAAACGCGAACGATCGCGTGTGCAGATGTGACGAAAATTAGGAGGAGACGATGCGACTGCGACGATATCTTGCTTTGGGATGGCTGTCATGTGCTGTGGCGACTTCAGTGCAGGCCGCTGATGTGAATCGAGCCACTGCCTTTCAGCTTGAGGCGGTTGGTGGGATTGGTGAGCAGATGGCTGCAGACATCGTCGCTGAACGGGTAGCTCATGGGCGCTTTGTCAGTTGGGATGACTTCCGACAACGCGTCAAAGGTGTCGGTGAGCATAATCTAAAAATCATGCAAAAAGATGGATTGACCCTCAATGCAAACCCATAACGATATTTGGCAAGAGCTTGCCACACACCATGGTTATTTGCTCAAAGTGGCTCGTCGGCTCACGCCGAATGATGCTTTGGCTCAAGATGTGGTGCAAGACACTTTGCTGGCCGCGTGCGAAAAATTCAATCAATTCCAAGGCAAGTCCAGCTTACGCACATGGCTCACCACGATTCTTAAAAATCGCTTGCGAGACACATGGCGGGCAGACAAACGTTGGGTGGCGCCGCTCACGCAAGGTGAGGATGGCGTTGAGGATTTTGACGCCTTGTTTAGAGGCGACGGGCATTGGGAAAAAGAAACCTTTGTCCAGTGGCTCAGCCCAGAGCAGTTGGTGTCCGAGCAGCAATTTATCGCTGTGCTGGATGACTGCATGAAAAAATTACCAGCCAAAACAGGGCAGGTATTCATGATGAGCCAAGTGTTAGAGATGAGCACGGATGAGATTCGGGTTGAGCTGGGCATCACAGCCAGCCATCTGTGGGTGCTGCTCTACCGTGCACGCATGACGCTCAAGTTATGCCTTGAAAAAAACTGGCTCGGTTTGGCCTCTGCCTAAATTATTTTTCAAGCCATCAAAAATTATTTCAATTACTTTGTAAGGGCTGGTGGCGTCGCTGCGTCTAAAGGGTACAGGATGCGAAAACATCACGGATGTGCCGCCGTAATCTTGTCAAAGATGACTGCGAAAGGAGAAGCAACTGTGTTTCAATTCAAGTGTAAAGATGCCTCGATGCTGATGGCGCGCTCTCAGGATGAATCGTTGCCTTGGTGCAAGCGGGTTCAGCTGCGAGCACACTTAATGATGTGTCATCGTTGCCGTGGGTTTAACCGACAGATGCAGACCCTTTCACAAGGCGTTCGGAAGTGGAAAGAGCAATCTGATTGAGCCAAAGATGGCTTTTGATTTTTTAATTTTTCACCAAATTTTAGAGTAAGACAATGAAAAAATACAACATGATGATGGCCGCAGCCGTGGCAAGTTTGACTTTGGCCGCGTGCTCAAAGCCCGCTGAAGCGCCGAAAGCCGACGCCACAGCAAAAGCTGATGCGAAAACCGCAGCAGACCCCGCCAAAAGTGAAAAGTGCTACGGCATCGCCATGGCGGGTAAGAATGACTGCGCCAATAAAACTGGCACGCACTCATGTGCAGGCCAAGCCAAAACAGACAATGACCCGAACGAATGGAAGTATGTGGACAAAGGCACTTGCGCGGGTTTGGGTGGAAAAACCGCTTAAATCCCCGTCGCTAATGGCATTCATGCCATAGTGCACTATCACTTTATTTAATTTAATCAATATCAGTTAATCTCTAACAGGAGAAATACCATGAATAAGTCACAACTTTTGATGAGCGCAGCCTTGACCAGTTTGATGCTCGTCGGCACTGCCCAAGCCCAAACGTCTATGGGCAAAGAAAAATAAAAATGCTACGGCGTGGCCAAAGCTGGCCAAAACGACTGCGCCAGCAAAACAGGCAGTCACTCGTGCGCAGGTCAAGCCAAAAAAGACAATGATGCTAACGAATGGAAATACGTGGCCAAAGGCACTTGCGCGACCATGGGTGGTCAACTTAAATAAACGACGAACGACGTCACTGATTTTTTCATGTTGTTGTTTGGCGTGCACCCGTGGTTGGGTGTACGCCCCCCTCTTTTTAAGAGGTTTTTGAGAGGTGAGCAGCAAAATGAGTGTGACGGTCAATGGGAAAATACGATGAGCATCGGCTTTGGCGTCGGACTGCGAACACCACATTACCGTGAGTTTCTGGAAAACAAACCCGCTGTGGATTGGCTGGAGGTGCATTCAGAGAACTACTTTGGTGACGGTGGCTGGGACATGCATGTCTTGATGACTTTGCGCGAAACCTATCCCATCAGTTTGCATGGCGTGGGTTTGGGTTTGGGCTCAGCCAACGGTATTTCGAGTGCGCATTTGGCAAAAATCAAAGCGTTGGCGGACAGGGTGCAGCCTGAGTTGGTCTCTGAGCATCTGTGTTGGGGTAATGTTTCTGGGCGTGTGCTCAATGATTTGTTGCCGCTGCCTTATACAGAAGAAGTCTTGGCGGTGATTGCCGCCCATGTGCGGCAGATGCAGGATGTGTTGGGGCGGCAAGTCTTGATTGAAAACCTCAGCAGCTACGTGCAGTTTGCCAGCAGCACCTTGTCTGAAGCGGCTTTTTTGAATGAGCTGGTTGCACAGACCGGTTGTGGGTTGTTATTGGATGTGAACAATGTTTATGTCAATCAATGCAATCACGGTATATCGGCGCTGGATACGATTCACGCACTGAATCTGGATGCGGTCAAAGAAATTCATCTGGCGGGTCACTGCGTGCTCGATGATGTGGTGATTGACCATCACGGTGATGTGGTCGCCGATGAGGTGTGGGACTTGTACCGCATTGTGGTGGCGCGGATGGGACACGTTTCTACATTGATTGAGTGGGATACTGATGTGCCCGATTTATCGGTTTTGTTGGCGCAGTCTGATAAAGCGCGTGGCGTGGCGCACCAAGCATCGCAGGTGTTGGTATGAGTCTACATTATGAACAAGCGCGATTTGCTCGCTGGGTGACGCAACTGGCGACTGATGAAGCACAGACGGGTGAAGCCTTGGTTTCAGGTTCTGTCACCGTGGCGCGTGGTTTGGCCGCTTATCAAAATAATCTGCGTTTGGCATGGCGCAATGCCTTGGCCGCGACATTTCCTGTCATGGTGCAGTTGATTGGCGAAGATGGGTTTACGTTGTCCGCGCGGGATTACGCTCAGGCTTATCCTTCTCAGAGTGGTGATTTGAATGAGTTTGGTCAGTATTTTCCCCAATTCATGGCGGACTATGAACCACTGGCCGCGTATCCGTATTTATCAGATGTTGCTCGACTGGAGTGGTTGTGGCATGGTGCACATTATGCTGCGAATCACACTTCGCTGCGTGTTGAGGATTTGATGGCGCATGGCGCGGAGGATTGGTTGTCGGCACAGGTTCGGTTTGCGCCCAGCGCTTGTTTGTTTGAGGCGAATCACGCAGCAGTCAGTATTTGGTTGGCGCATCAAGCGCAGGCTGATTTGAGCTCGTTACAGGTGCATCAGCGCGAATTTGCCATCGTGTATCGTCCTGTATGGCGTGTTGAGGTACGATTGATTGATGAAGCTGCATTTGTGTTTTTGCAAGCGTTGCGCGCTGGGGCGACGTTTGAAGAGGCCTTTGCGATGGTCGATGAGATGAATTTATCGCTGGACGTTGTGGCTCTGCTGCCCGTGTTGATTGACGCGGGCATCTGGTGTGACATCGTTTGGACGAACTAAAAAAGGAAATAACATGAAAACGAATCGTGTATTGAGCCGCTTGATGTGGCATGGCAACGATGATGTGGTGTCAAAGTCACTGGCAGATTTGCTATTACTGGCGTTGCGATGGTTTATCGCATGGCAATTTTTAAAAGCGGGTTTGGTCAAGCTCGATGACTGGTCATCGACTCTGGCTTTGTTTGAAAGTGAATACCAAGTACCGTTGCTCTCGCCTGTGTTGGCGGCGTATTTTGGTACAGCGGGTGAATTGGTGTTCCCAATTTTGCTGATGGCGGGTTTGTTCACACGGTGGGCCGCACTTGGCTTGTTTGCGGTGAATGCGATGGCGGTGATTTCGTATCCGCAGTTATTCACATTCAATTGCCCCGCAGCCATCAATGACCACAAGTATTGGGCGGTGATTTTGGCGGTGATTTTTGTCTTTGGTGCTGGCCGATTGTCTGTGGATGCCTTGTTTGGACGTAAAACGGCTTAAGAAGCTGATTAAGAAAACCAAGCCATGATAAACTCATGGCTTGTTTTTTATGCGATTGTTGACCTATGTCTTTTTACACCCCGCCGATTTGGCACAAACCTGATGGCACACCATTGGCCTGTGTAGAAAAAATCAAAGTGCTGAACGAAAACATCGAGGAACTTGGCCAGTTGGCGCAAGATGCCATTGATGATGCTGTTTTGATGGGTGGCACGCAAGCGCAGGTTAAAGCCGCCTTGCATGAGCTGATAGACAGTTTGGTGGCTGGATATCCTGAGCAGGATTGAGATTCGTTTGGGGTTGTGATACATTACAGCCTTGTTGTACGCGCCGATTTGTATCAGCTTGCGGGCGCGACCTATTCTGGTCAAAACGGCTAAATGATGAACCCAAGGGGTGACGCATTGGCTGCGTGACTGACTTGGGTTTTTTACTGGGGTTTTATGACAGACTCATCCGACACACTGGGCGTTGTGACGCCACAAACCATGAATTTTGATGTCGCTTTGCCTCTGCAAAGTGGTGCGGTGCTACGCGACTATACGCTGATGTACGAGACGTATGGCACACTCAATGCGGCACGAGACAATGCGGTACTCATTTGTCATGCGCTCAATGCATCGCATCATGTGGCCGGTGTCTCGCCATCGGGTGATGTGGGTTGGTGGGACAATATGGTCGGGCCGGGTAAGCCTGTCGATACCAATCGCTTCTTTGTGGTCGGCATTAATAATCTTGGTTCCTGTTTTGGCTCCACAGGGCCGATGCATCTGAATCCTGAAACAGGCAAAATTTATGGTGCGGATTTCCCGTTTGTCACCGTTGAGGATTGGGTGGACGCACAGTACCGTTTGATGAATGCCTTGGGTATTTCGCAGTGGGCGGCTGTGATGGGCGGCAGTTTGGGCGGCATGCAGGCGCTGGCGTGGAGCATTCGCTATCCCGCCGCGCTGCGTCACTGTGTGGTGATTGCCTCTACCCCCAAATTATCAGCGCAGAACATCGCATTTAATGATGTGGCGCGACAAGCGATTTTGACAGACCCCGATTTTCACGGCGGGCATTTTTATGAGCACGGCACATTGCCACGACGCGGATTGCGTGTGGCTCGGATGATTGGGCACATCACGTATTTGTCGGACGACGACATGGCGGAGAAATTTGGTCGTGATTTGCGAGAGCGAGACGACTATGGTTTTGGCTATGGGGTGGATTTTGAGATTGAGTCCTACTTGCGTTATCAGGGGGATAAATTCGCCGATTATTTTGATGCTAATACCTACCTGCTCATTACCAAGGCTTTGGATTACTTCGACCCTGCCCGTTTGTTTGAGGGGGATTTGAGCCGTGCGTTGGCCAGCACGCAGGCGCAGTATTTGATTGCGTCATTTTCGACGGATTGGCGATTCTCGCCTGAGCGCTCGCGCGAAATGGTGCAAGCGTTGGTGAAGAATCGGCGAACGGTGTCTTATGCTGAGATTGACGCCAAACATGGTCACGATGCATTTTTGCTCAACGATCCGCGCTATCACAATGTGGTGCGTGCGTACTTTGCACGAATTTCAGGAGAGCTATCATGAGCCAAACCGCACATGCAGCGATTAATGCCGCGAGCTTATTGGCAGGTGAGCAACGTCCAGACTTTGATGTCATCACGCGTTGGGTGCCTAAAGGGGCTCATGTCTTGGATTTGGGGTGTGGTGATGGCAGGTTGTTGGCCAAATTGCGAGACGAGAAGCGAGTCACTGGTTATGGCGTTGAACTTCGTGATGACAACGTTCATGCGTGTGTGAAAAAAGGCTTGAATGTCTTGCAACAAGACTTAGAGGGTGGCTTGTCGTGGTTTGAAGACAAAAGTTTTGACATCGCCATCCTATCGCTCACACTACAAGCAGTGCATAAAACCGAAGAAATGATGCGCGAAATTGCCCGCGTCGGCAAAACTTGCATTGTCTCCGTGCCTAACTTTGGTCACTGGCCGCATCGCTTGTCGGTGCTCAGAGGTCGTATGCCTGTGTCAAAAACCTTGCCTTACGAGTGGTACAACACGCCGAATGTGCGGGTGCTGACTATTCCTGACTTTAAGCGACTCGCTGACGATGTGGGTTGTCGCATTGTGGAGCAGGTCGTATTGCGCGAAGACCGTGAGGTGAAATGGCTGAGCAATCTGCGCGGTAATTTGGCCTTGTTTAAATTGGAGTCTAAATAAAAAAGATGCTCGTTTGAGCATCTTTTTTATGACGTGTTTACTTTGCGCGATAGCGTCGCGTCGGTAACCCCGCGACATCTACGCGTAATTTCAAAATAAAGCCATTGGCGGGAAACTGGGCTAATTCCTCATCTGGTCGATTGCCTGTTGTGGTAATGATGAGTGTTTTTAAATCCGAGCCGCCGAAGCACAACATGGTCGGGCATTTGGCTGGTAACGCAATGCGCTGCAAAATCTCACCTGTGGGCGCGAATTGAATCACTTGTCCGCCCTCAAACTGCGCGCTCCAGTAGTTGCCAGCGCTGTCTACCGCTGCACCATCGGGACGACCTTGGTACGGCACATCAGCATCTTTCGAGGCTTGTTGGTTCAGCGTTTGGTAAAACACGCTGCGATTAGATAGTCCATCAACCGCAGCTACACTACTGTCGTAGGTGTAGCGGTAAATAGCGTGCGCTTGCGTGTCTGAATGATACATTTTCTGACCGTCGGGTGTGGTTGCCCAACCATTGCTGGTGGTGATGCCCCAGTCTTGGTGTCGTACCGCGTGCTCACCAACGACGGCGTGTAATTCGCCTTTGTCTAAACAAAACAGCGATGCGCCAGCTCGTGTTTTGGGGGCAAATAGTGTCCCGATCCAGAAACGCCCTTGTGTGTCCACACCGCCGTCATTGAATCGAATGTTGTTCGTGTCATACGGTGCAGTGATAAAAGGTGTCAGGCTAATGTCACCCGCAGGTGTTGCGACGTCAAACAACGCGATGCCTGAGCGCAACGCCACCACCAAATCACTTGACTCACTCAAGGCAATCGCTCCCGGATCGTTGGATGTGTCATCGGGTAGCTGCCAGAGCGTGTGCGCATTGTCCATCGCGTGACGATGAATGCGACGATTGGGGATGTCAATCCAATAAAAACACTGCGCCTCATCATCCCAAACGGGTGATTCGGCCAGTCCTGCGCGTTCGGTATAGATTGTTTCGATATTCATATTTTTTGTGTCGATTTAAACAGAAATAAGGCCGTTGGCTGCGTCATGCGCTTCGCGCGCGAGCTTTTCGATGGCGGCAAAATCGCCCGCTTCGAGCAATGTTGGCGGCACAATCCAAGTGCCACCGACAGCAGCGACGTTAGGTTGTGCGGCGTATTCGGCGACTTTCGCGAGCGTTACGCCACCTGTGGGCATGAATTTGATGTGTGGCAGTGGTGCGGCCATGGATTTGAGCATGTTCAAACCGCCGATGACTTCGGCTGGGAACAATTTAACCACTTCAAAACCGTGTTCGGCCAAGGTCATGGCTTCGGATGGTGTGGCGCAGCCGGGGATGAAGTTCCAGCCGCTGGCCAAAATCGCTTCACGCAACGCCACGCTTGTACCGGGTGACACACCGAAATTTGCCCCCGCATCGCGTGCTTGTTGTAGGTGTTGTGCGTTGAGCACCGTGCCCGCACCCGTTACTAGATCAGGACGCGCTTTGACCATTTCGCTAATCACATTGAGCGCGGCAGGCGTGCGCATGGTGACCTCAACGACGGTTAAACCGCTGTTGGCGAGGGCATTGGCCAGCGGTGCAGCGTGCGCGACGTCTTTAACGACGACGACGGGGACGATTTTGCATTTGGTGAGGGCCGTTTTGAGTTGTTGCATGATATGTCCTTCGAAATTTTATTTTGAAATGCTGTTTATTTGCGTAATCTGGTCTGTGCTTAGGTTTTTGGTGATTTCGTGGCTGATATCGTTAATTTTATTTTGAACCCATTTTTGAGCAGTGGATACACAGGATTGTATTTTTGGAATCTGCAAGTTTTTTGACATGGTGGCTCTTATAACCTGGCCACTAGTGTTCAAAATTATGGTGCTGTTTTTTGGCTCTTGAATGACATATAGCTTATGATGGTTTATCCCAAGTTCACGATGCGCGAAGAACTTATTTCTCAAAGACATTATTTCTGCGTGAGATTCACTATCTGCGGAGCCTTTTGGGAAAACGTTGCTTTTCTCTAATTGTGTAAATCCATTTGAATTGGTAAAAGCCTTGGCATATTTAACCACAGCCCCGTAGATTAAATCGTCAGCAATAGCAGTTGGAGTGCCGTGAAGGAGTTTGCAAACTTCTTTGGTAGTTTTCATCTTGTTAAAATGCTCAACGCGCTCCAATGTCGTATAGACCTCATTTAAATCCGAACAAATTTCAATATAACTCTCAATTTGTCTAATTTTACCTTGAAGAGACTGATCTGAAAACAGAGAAAGGGTTGAGGGAAAAGGTACACCAACTAAATCAGACACAGCCATAATTTTTTCCTGTTTTTCAAGTTTGAAATGAAAAATGTAGAACCTACAAAGCTCATATCTCTACATCCTTAATCAACCAAGTCGCCCCCAGCTCCGCTCGTCCCACATTCGCTCGAGCCACAGCGAAAAAGTCGAGCCAGTTTTCAGTGTCCATGTCGGGGCGTTGCGCGGGTGTGCGTACGGTGAGTTCTTCGGTGCTGACTTCGAGTTGCAGCACGCCTGTGTTGGCATCCACGGTTATGATGTCGCCGTTTTGGATTTTAGCGATTAGGCCGCCATCTAATGCTTCGGGGGAGACGTGGATGGCGGCGGGGACTTTACCTGATGCGCCTGACATGCGGCCATCGGTGACGAGGGCGACGTGTTGGCCGCGGTCTTGCAAGACGCCGAGCGGTGGGGTGAGTTTGTGCAGCTCTGGCATGCCGAGAGCCTTCGGGCCTTGGAAGCGAACGACGGCGACGAAGTCTTTGCAATCGAGTTTGCCTTCTTTGAAGGCGTGTTGTAATTCGGATTGATCCTCAAACACCATGGCGGGCGCACGGATGACGCGGTGATTTTCGCCAACGGCGGAGGTTTTTATCACCGCGCGGCCTAAGTTGCCTTGTAGAAGTTTGAGTCCGCCATCGGGCGCGAATGGATTGTCGATGGGGCGTACGATGGACTCGTCAAGTGAGTGTGGTGTGCCTGCGCGCCACGCGAGTTGGCCATTGTGAAAATACGGTTCTTGCGTGTAGGCCGCCATGCCTTTGCCGAATCGGTTGGAGACAACCGTGTCGACGTCGTCATGGAGCAAGCCTTGGCTACGCAACTGGCCAATCACGTAGCCGAGTCCACCTGCGGCGTGAAACTGATTCACATCCGCCGAGCCGTTTGGATAAACTCGGGCAAGCAATGGAATGATTTGGCCAAGCTCATCCATGTCTTCCCAGCGTAATTCAATTCCCGCGGCGCGCGCGATGGCGACAATGTGCAGTGTGTGGTTGGTTGAGCCACCTGTCGCGAGTAGACCGATGACGCCGTTGATGATGGACTTTTCGTTGAGCAACTGCGCGATGCTGTATTCGGGGTGGTTCGCGATGGAGAGTGCTTGTGTAACGGCCTCTTCATCCAATGCAGCGCGCAATTCGGTCGATGGATTGACGAAGGCACTGCCAGGCAACATCAAGCCCATGAATTCGAGCATCATTTGGTTTGAATTGGCTGTGCCATAAAATGTGCACGTGCCCTCGCTGTGATAGGCTTTGAGTTCGGAGTCGAGTAGCTCTTCGCGTGTCGCATCGCCCGTGGCAAAACGTTGACGCACGCGAGCTTTGTCTTTATTCGAAATACCTGTGGTCATCGGGCCTGCGGGGACGAATAATGCGGGCAAATGGCCAAATGCTGCCGCACCCATGAGCAAACCTGGCACGATTTTGTCACACACGCCAAGTAGAAGCGCCGCGTCGAATACCTGATGCGACAGCCCAATCACCGTGGACTGCGCAATCGCGTCGCGAGAAAACAACGATAGCTCCATCCCTGCATAACCCTGCGTCACACCATCGCACATCGCGGCGGTTGCGCCTGCGACTTGCGCGGTGGCACCGAGTGAGCGCGCTTTAGCTTTGAGGCGGGGAGGGTAATGTTCGTAGGGTTGATGTGCCGAGAGCATGTCATTAAACGAGGTGATGATGCCGATGTTGGGTTGACGTTCAACCCGCAGTCTGAATTGGTCTTGCCCTGCCGCCGCGTAAGCGTGTGCGAGGTTGGCGCAACCCATGTGGTCACGTGAGGGTTTGAGCTTGCCGCTGGCGTTGATGCGGGCAAAGTAACGAGCCCGTGAGGCGCGTGAACGCTCGATGAGCCGCTCGGTAATTTTGACAATGGTGGGGTGCAGTTGGGGCATGGCGTGTTCCCTGAGGTAAAGTTTGTCTCGTTGTGTTTTAATAGCGACGTGTCTTGAGCTGTTTTATTTGATTGTAGTAAAACTAAAAAAAATAGTCAAAACATATTTACTTTTCCTACATTTTGCGGCATATTCTCGTTCATCGTGTTGAAAATGGGCGGATTGTTGGTACCAAATGATGCACTCACCTCGCACAAAACCATCAAAATAAACAAAAGGATGTCCTCATGAGCTCACCCAAATTTTCATTAGTCATGTTCGGCGGTACAGGCGATTTGGCTATGCGCAAATTATTGCCAGCGTTATATCAAAGCTATATTGATGATGGCTTTCAGTCAACCTCGCGTGTCATCTGTGCGGCACGAACGGTCTATACCAGCGAACAATACCGTGAATGGATGAATGAGTCTGTCAAAAAACACGTCTCCGAGCGTTTGGATGATGTTAAATGGAGCGGGTTTTTGCAGCGCATCGAATACCATCCGCTCAACGCCACAGATGCGAACTGCTATGTGGATTTAAAGAATATTTTGGATCAAAACGACAACGAGCGCGTTTATTACCTCGCGACGTCACCGTCGATTTTTGAGCCGATTTGCCAGGGCTTGGCATCACAGGGTTTGAATAAAAATTCGCGTATTGTGGTGGAAAAGCCACTCGGCCACGACCTTGCCTCATGCCAAGAAATCAACGATGTCATCGGTAGCTGCTTCGAAGAAAATCAAATTTACCGTATTGACCACTACTTGGGCAAAGAGTCAGTACAAAACCTCATGGCGTTGCGTTTTGGCAACAGTTTTTTTGAGCCAATTTGGCGTCGTGAGCGCATCGATAATGTGCAAATTACTATCTCGGAAGAGTTAGGCGTTGAGAAACGCGCCGAGTTTTATGATGAAACAGGCGCGTTGCGTGACATGGTACAAAACCATTTGTTGCAATTGCTTTGTATCGTCGCCATGGATCCACCCGCCTCAATGGATGCGGATGCCGTGCGTGATGCCAAATTAGCCGTACTTCGTTCACTCAAACCGATGAGCGAAACGGAAGTATTAAACAACGTCGTGCGCGGGCAATACAATACTGGCACGGTGTTGGGAAAAGACGTTCCCGCGTACACAGGAGAAGAGGGTGTTAAAAACGGCAGTGTGACAGAAACATATGTTGCATTAAAAGCCGAAATCAATAACTGGCGCTTCGCGGGCGTGCCATTTTACTTGCGCACTGGCAAGCGCATGCCCAAACGCATGGCGGAAATCGTCGTGCAATTCAAACCCGTTGCTTATGAGCTGCTCGGCAAAATGCCGCAAGGCTCAAATCGACTCGTGATTCAGCTGCAGCCCGAAGAATCCATGCGCATGTACTGCTTGGCCAAACGACCTGGCAACACCATGCGTTTGGGGCCTGTTCACTTGGACATGGACTCAGATGACTTTTTTACCGAGCGTCGTATGGATGGCTACGAGCGTTTGCTGCTCGATGCGATTCACGGAAACTTGTCGTTGTTTGTTCGTCGTGACGAACAAGAGGCCGCATGGCGCTGGGTTGAGCCGATCATGAATACATGGCGTGATCAAAACGTCACGCCAAAGCTTTACACGGCAGGCACATGGGGGCCTCCAGCCGCGAATGCACTCGTGGCACGTGATGGTTTTAACTGGCACGAAGAACTGTAATCATGCAAAAATTCGCGGCTTGGCCGCGAAAGTTTTCAGTGATAGTCCATGATGTACTGAACAACACTAGGCCACAATCATGATGCGAAGCGAAAAAAATACCAGTAGCAACAGCGAAAACCAAGCAGGCGCATGGCTCGCACGCATCCGCAATGCTCGTCTACATCTAAGCCGCTCAGAAGCCCAAGTCGCCGACTGGGTACTTGAGCAGCCGCATGTTTTTGTGAATAGCCCTATTGCGGATATTGCCAAAAGCGTTCAAGTGAGCCAGCCGACCGTTATTCGATTTTGTCGCAGCGTGGGTTGTGAGGGGCTGCAAGACCTCAAGCTCAAGCTATCTGGCTCACTCAACGGTGAGTCCTCAATTCAGTTTAATCAAATAGAGCAAGGTGATTCGATTGCTGATATCAGCGATAAAGTGCTTGGTAACACTGCCAGTGCACTGCTCACTTTGCGCCAAGAAGTCAAACCCGAGGTGATTGGTGACGCTATTGCTGTATTGCAAGCGGCGCGACGTGTGGATGTGTTTGCATTGGGTTCATCATCGTCTGTCGCTGACGATGCTCAGTACAAACTCATTCGCGCGGGCATCAGCGCCGCCGCACGAACCGATGCGTACATGATGAATTTGTGTGCTGCGCGATTGACTGCGGGTGATGTGGCACTGTTTATTTCTCGCTCAGGCAAGACGCCTGAGCTCATCGAAGCGGCTAATCTTGCCGTTGAACAAGGTGCAACGATCCTTGCTCTTGCACCATCAAACACCCCATTGGCGAAAAAAGCCGATGTGCTGATTGTTATCAATACTGATGAGCAGCGTCAGACAAAACCCGCTATGCTCACGCGGATTTTGCAGTTGGCATTGATTGATGTTTTGGCTGTGGGTTTAAGACAGATCTAGATTTATTTTCTTGGCGTACCTTATGGCAGGTGCTTTTTCTGTGTATATTAAAAAGGGCGGTTCATAAACCGCCCTTTTACCAGTTGTTGGATTTGACTCAATCGTCATCCAGCGTGATTTCGATACCGCCCAAGTATTTGGCTAGAAAATTATAAACCAGTGAAATGAGCATTGAGATAATGAATGCCACGGCGATGTTGAGCAGCGCGCCCGCCAATAAAACATCAGCTTCACGGGACAAAACGGCGAGAAGGCTTTCGTTGTGTTCACCAAACAAAGCCATGAGCACTGCACCGAATATCACCACGATGGCTGCAACGAGGCAGTAGATTAGTGTCAATAAAATACTGGTGTGCAATGGTGCGATGCGAACGATGTGGCGTGTGGACATGGTATTAATCAGTCAAAAAATAGAAAAATTTAAGAGCCGTTATTGTGTCTTAAATCTATGGTCTTGCGTGAAATTTTGTGCATCAAATGGCGAAAAAGCAGCGTTTGGCGAGGGGTGGGGGTATAATGCGGATTGATTTTATTTCATTTTTGCAACACCGCGCGCCCTTCTCGTGCTCTATTTTGATTAAAGATTAACTACTCTCATGTTAGCCACCATTAAAAACAGCATTACCCAATCTTTCACCGCTGCTTTACAAGCTGTTGCGCCCGATGTGGTGCATCCCATTACGTTGGAGCGTCCACGTGATACGGCTCATGGCGATGTGGCGTGTAATATGGCCATGCAGTTGGCCAAGAAAGTGGGGACGAACCCACGCGCATTGGCTGAAAGCTTGATTGCCCATTTGCCCGTTAATCCAGATATTGCAGCAGTGGAGATTGCAGGACCAGGTTTTATGAACATTCGCCTGACCGATGCGGCCAAACAGCGTGTAGTGACCGAGGTTTTGCGTCATCCTAGCACCTATGGTCAGTCACAAGCCCACAAAGGTGAACGCGTCATGCTCGAATTCGTCAGCGCGAATCCGACAGGGCCTTTGCATGTCGGGCATGCGCGCCAAGCGGCGTTGGGCGACACGCTGGGCGCGGTGTTGGCCAGTCAAGGTTATGATGTCCACCGAGAGTTTTATTACAATGACGCTGGGCAGCAGATTGCCAATTTGGCGATTTCGGTGCAGGCGCGTGCCAAAGGTTTGGGCGTCGATGCCCCGAGTTTTCCCGCCGATGGTTATCGCGGTGATTACATCATGGATATTGCTGAGGCATTTGTTCAAAAACAGAGTGTCAATGGTGTGACCGCAACAGGTAATATCGAAAGCCTCGATGAGATTCGTGACTTTGCTGTGGCGTATTTACGCCGTGAGCAGGATTTAGATTTACAAGCGTTTGGTGTGGTGTTTGACAACTACTTCTTGGAATCCTCTTTGTACACCAGCGGTGACGTTGAAAAAACCGTCAGCCGTTTGACGGAGTTAGGACACACTTACGAAGAAGGTGGCGCACTTTGGTTCCGCAGCACGGATTACGGCGACGACAAAGACCGTGTGATGCGCAAAGCCGAAGGGGGGTATACCTATTTCGTCCCTGACGTTGCTTACCATGTCAACAAATGGCAGCGCGGCTTCACCAAAGTCATCAACATTCAAGGCACAGACCACCATGGCACGATTGCACGCGTGCGCGCCGGTGTGAAAGCCTGCGATGTGGGTGTTGCAGATGGTTATCCTGACTATGTGCTGCACAAAATGGTCATGGTCATGAAAGACGGTGCAGAGGTAAAGCTATCAAAGCGTGCAGGCTCGTATGTGACATTGCGTGATTTGGTGGAGTGGACGAACAAAGACGCTGCGCGATTCTTGCTGATTTCGCGCAAAGCCGATACAGAGTTTGTTTTTGATGTTGACATGGCGGTGAGTCAATCGGACGAGAATCCTGTGTACTACGTACAATACGCTCATGCGCGGATTAGCTCGATTTTGGATAAAGCCGAGGTTGCTGTGAATTCAACCATTGATTTGGCAGCGCTTGCGTCGCTGACTGCCAGTACAGAGACTCATTTAATGAAATTGATGTCTGAATACCCCGACGCTTTGACGGCGGCAGCGACTGAGTTAGCGCCGCATCATGTGGTGTATTATCTGAAAGATTTGGCGGGGGCTGTACATGGTTTTTGTGGTTCAAAAACCGAGCGTGTCCTCACCGATGATGTGGTTGTTAAAACCGCACGCGTTCACTTACTGGCGGCAGCGCGGGAGGTGCTGGCGAGCGGCTTAAATTTATTGGGTGTTTCAGCACCTATGCGCATGTAATGCGTTATTATCGTTAAAAAATGCCGATTTTGGTCGTAATATCATTAAACCACTGTTGTTAGTTATTATTTGAGCACATCATGAACACAACCAAACATACTCTTCGCGCCCAATTAAACCATCGCCAAAGCGGTGGTATGCTACTCAATATTGGCATTGGTATTGTTTTGGGGCTTTTAGCGGCGTTGCTTGCCGTGTTTCTCATCATGAATGGTGATGGTGGACCTTTTAAAAACAACAACAATACCAATACCTTGGACAATGCTGGGCAATCAACTGACCCGAACGCCCCTTTGTATGGTGCACCAGCGCCAACGCTTGACCCCAATACCAATGTAGAGGCCTCTCCTGGTGATGGAGCTGACGTATTGACGGGCAGCGGTGCCGCAACCACAGCAGCCCGGAAAACAGGCAAGCCCGCTGCGGTGAAAACCCCAGAAAGTGATCCGCTTGCCAGTATCATCAAAGGCAGCAGCGACAAAGCAGAGGTTAAGCCTACTGATAAACCAGCCGACAAGCCCGCCACTCAGCCTATCTCTCAGCCTATTTCTCAGCCTGCAGATAAACCTGTCGCGGTCCCAAAGCCTGTCACACCAAAGCCAGCTCCAGATGCCAACTAACTTTATTATGAGCCCCTCTTTGAGTCTGCGTCGTCATCGATTGGTCGCTAACTTATTGCGATTGTTTGTGTTGTGGTTGTCGATGGCCTTATTGATTTTGCTTCCTCGACTGAGCTGGGCAGTTGAGTCTGAGGTGCTCGCTGATGTCAATACCCTTGAGTCTGTCAGCGCCCCTGGTCGCGTGCAGCCAGTTGGTGATGTTGAAGTGGTTGAGTTTTTTTGGTATGGCTGCGCTCATTGCAATGCGGTGCATCGTCAGCTTGATGGTTGGGCAAGTACATTGCCTGCTAACGTTCGCTATGTTCGGATGCCTGTTAACTTGACTGGGCGTGATGAACTACAGCAACGACTGTATTACACGCTCGAAGCACTAGATCGTATGGATTTACATCACCTTGTGTTTGATGACATCCATTTTGGCAAAAAGAAACTGACCACTTCGGCCAATATCGCGGTTTGGGCACGTAGCAAAGGTATCTTGTCCAATAGTTGGCAAACCGCTTTTAATAGCGCCGAGGTGCGTCAAAAAGTCATGGCTGCGCAAGCTGCTTTTGCGCGATTTGGCTTGAATGGTGTGCCTGCTCTTGTGGTTAATGGTCGTTACGCACTGCCAGCGGGTAATCTTAATTATGCTGTTCCTCGTGCCAATTCACTGATTACCCAAGAATTAAAGGTCGCGAAGTAGGTGGGAGATGATGTTTGAGGCTGGGTGTGCTTATTGACCTTCTCGTTCATTGTTTTTAGCAAAAGCTGATGATATACAAGTTTTGTCGTATTTTCTCTGACAAAATCTTCATTTTTGATTGCGGCCAATTGCTGTTAGTATGAAAGTCGATTAACAGCGTTCATGGCTGGCCATTGTTTTAACCCTGTAAGGAAACCAAGATGACATTCTCTGTGAATTTTTTAAAACCCTTCATCATTACTGCTGCCGTATTGGCTTTGGCTGCTTGTGGCAAAGACGTGCCATCTACACAGGCCAGTGCTAAAATCACACAAGCAGTTACTTATACTGCTGATATGTTCAAAACCGATGGACTTACGCTGGTGGCGGGGCAGGATTACAAGTTCGTTCCCAATCCTCAGCCAGTTACGTCAGGTAAAGTCGAGGTGACAGAGTTTTTTTGGTACGGTTGCCCTCACTGTTATCGTTTAGAGCCTGCATTACAAGCTTGGTCAAAAACTTTGCCTGCTGATGTGCAATTGACCCGTTTGCATGTGAATCTGGGTGAACCGACCAACATTCATCAAAAAGTTTACTTTGCCCTCAAAACACTCAAACAAAACGAAGCGCTCGATCAAAAAGCATTTGATGCGCTCGCTTTTAATGTAAAAGCCATGAACGACGACGAAGCGGCCAAAGCATTTGCTGTCAAAAATGGCATTGATGCCGCTGCTTGGGACAAAGCCTACAATGGCTTTGACACCAAAACAGGCATCGCCACCGCAGATAGCCTCGTGAAAACCTATGGTATTCAAGGTGTGCCCACGATTATCGTTAATGGAAAATACGCGGTTGGTGGTGAGGCGGTGCGTACTTTGCAAGTGGTCAACAAGCTCATTGAACAAGAGCGTGCTGCCTCAGGTGCGCAACCTGCCGCGACTGGCGCGCCAAAAACCGATGACAAAGCGGCCAAGCCTGCCGCCGCCCCAGTTTCTAAGCCTTGAAACTGAACAAGCGTTCATAAAAAAGCGTGCATGGCACGCTTTTTTATTGTACTGTCTCATCTGAAAAATACCAGTCCTGCCTTGCAACAGTTGGGGCGCATTGGTTGGAACACACAAAGGACAAACATGAAAGTATTCATCACAGGCGCTTCAAGCGGTATCGGCCTCGCACTTGCCCAACAATTCGCTCAAAACGGTGCCACGCTGGGTCTGGTTGGTCGTCGCTTGGATGCGCTTGAGGCTTTGCGCGCCAAGCTGCCAGGGCATCATGAAGTCTACGCCGTTGATGTCAACGATGAAGTCAATCTACACAACTGTGCGCGTCACTTTATCAGCTTGTACGGCGCACCTGATGTTGTGATCGCAGGCGCAGGCATTTCGGTGGGTACGCTCACGGAGCAGTATGAAGATTTAGAGCAAATTCGCCGTGTCGTGAGCACGAACTTATTTGCCACCGCCAGCACCTTCCACCCCTTTATCGAGTCCATGAAAGCAGCGGGGAAAGGCACGCTTGTCGGCATCGCCAGCGTCGCTGCCATCCGTGGTTTACCAGGAGCGGGTGCTTACTGTGCCTCAAAGGCTGGGGTGGTTCAGTATTGCGAAAGTTTGCGGGTTGAGTTGCACGGCACGGGTGTTAAAGTCACCACGATTTTACCAGGCTTCATCGACACACCAATGACCAAAGCGAATCCCTACAAAATGCCTTTTCTCATGCCCGTAGAGGACTTCGCCGCGCAAGCAGTGCGCGCCATCGAAAAGCAAGTCTCGTACAGGGTCATCCCATGGCAAATGGGCGTGCTCGCGAAAATCATGCGACTCGTGCCAAACGCGTTGTATGACAAAATTGTTTCGACTCGCAAACGCAAACCGCGGGCTGGTGAGTAAATGAGTATATTAACCGATGATTCTTTAGAGTTTGCAAAAGCACATATCATTAAGTTTTATGATTCTGATTTTTTCCCGAGAGCATTTGAGTTTGAAGCCATTTGGCATTCATGGGATGAGGTAAAGAGAGACCTCTGCTCAAGAAACGTAAAATCATTGCAAGTTGTTACACCACGAACGATGACATCAATGAAACCCAAGTTTGGTTTTCGTGTGGTTCAACAACTTGACCCACTAAATACGCTCATATATACCGCTCTTGTTTATTTAGTTGCAAACCAAATTGAAGCTGCTAGAGCACCTAAAGACTCCTTTATTGCTTGTTCTTATCGAATTGATCTAGGAAATGGCAGTTTGTTTTCTTATGGGAATGGTTTTGCTGAATTTGTTTCTCAATCTGAAAGTCTTTCGAAACAATACCAGTATGTTCTTGCAACGGATATTACGGATTTTTATAACCAAGTCTATTTGCATAGGTTAAGTAACGCTATTGAGTCAGCCGATCATAATTTAAAAGCCTTGGCTGGCGATATAGAAGATTTTCTTTCTAGATTAAATCAAAAAGCATCTCAGGGGGTGCCTGTCGGGCCTGCTGCCAGCATAGTCTTGGCTGAGGGGGTTTTAATTGACATTGACTCTTTTCTTGTAAGCAAAGGTGTTTTTCATACTAGGTATGTAGATGATTTTAGAATATTTTCGAATTCAGAGAGTAAGCTGTTTTCTATTTTAGAAGAGCTGACACTTTATATGTATGAGAACCATCGATTAACCTTGTCTTCTGAGAAAACTAAATTGATAGGAACGCGTGAATATGCAGATGAAATTCTTCATAATCAATATGAGTTGGAAAGAATCGAGTTGTTTGAGATGCTTGAAATGTTTAATCCATATTCAGGCGAGTTAGAGGAAGTGCCTGTTCCAATTGATGATGAAGAAACTCTTGCAAATGCTCAAATATCAATACTTGCAGCAAAAGTTTTGGAAAGAAAAGCTCTTGACCTTGGGCTGTCTCGTGCACTAATTAGAAAAGCTAAAAAATTTAAAATCGATGGCCTTGCACAAATTTTGTTGGAAAAAATTGATTTTTTTGCGCCAGTAATAAATGATGTTTGCCTGTATTTAAATGCGGTTTCATCGCCTGATTTCATAGAAAAGCATCAGTTTCTTGTAGTAGATCTTTCTCGCTCCGCTCTTATGGAGAGAGGCCTTGTTCGATTGTGGGTTGAGTGGTATATCACTAGTAATAAAGCATTGCTGTCGAATCGTGATTTGGCAGAGTTTATACGCTCAAGTCCAAATTTAGCAAGTCAAGCATGTTTAGCTATAGCCTTAAGAGACATATCTTGGGTTCGCACTCACAAATCCAGATTAAATCACGTTGGCGACTGGGAGCGACGATCTATTATTAGAGCCTCACAAGTACTACCAAGTGATGAAAAAAAGCACTGGTTAAAGCAAGTGGAGAGAGAGGCTTTATCAAATTTGGATAAATACGTTGCTAAATGGATCAGAGAAACAACTTAACAACTTCATGGAATAAGAAATTGACACAATCACCCGCCCAACTCCTCGCTTCCCAAATCCTCAATGGTTTTAACCGCCACTACGCCCGCTTTCGTGAGTGTGCACGTGCGGCGAAGGTGGCGTTTGAGCAAGCCGATTGGTTGCAGATTCAAAAACTCTCGGCAGAACGGATTGCGTTTTATGACGAACGCGTGGCCGAGACGGTGGCGATTATTCAAGAAAATGCCGCTCTGCCCTATGATGATAAGGATTTTTTGCAGGATGTGAAGACGCACTATGTGGAGTTACTGATGGATCATCATCAGCCTGAGTGTGCGGAGACGTTCTTTAATTCGGTGTCGACCAAGGTGTTGCGACGAGAGTATTTTGACAATGATTTTATTTTTGTGCGCCCTGTGATTTCGACGGAGTACATTGATTCGGAGTCGGCCACGTACAGCAGTTATTATCCGCATCGTGATGGTTGGGAAACCGCATTGACGCAGATGTTTGTCGATTTGGGTTTGAATCGACCGTTCACGGATTTGTCGCGCGATGTGATGTACATCATTGAACGATTGAAGCAAGCGTCGCAGGGTTTGTTTGTTGAAAAGCCGAATTTACAGATTCAGGCTGTGCGTTCGTTGTTTTATCGAAATAAGGGCGCGTATTTGTTGGGTAAAATCATCAACGGGCATCGTGAGTATCCTTTTGCGATTCCCATTTTGCACGATGAGCAAGGTGGTTTGTGTGCGGACACGATTTTGCTTGAGGGGCGACACTTGGGCGCGTTGTTTTCGTTCAATCGAGCGTACTTCATGATTGATTGTGAAGTGCCTTCTGCATTGGTGCAGTTTTTGCAAACGGTGTTGCCACAAAAGCCGAAGGCCGAGCTGTACAGCATGATTGGTTTGCAAAAACACGGCAAGGCGCTTTTTTACCGAGATTTCAAACACCATCAAAAACACTCAACGGACGACTTCATTCTCGCGCCAGGGATTAAAGGTTTGGTGATGCTGGTGTTCACGCTGCCGTCGTATCCGTATGTGTTTAAACTCATTAAAGACGTGATTTCGCCGCCGAAAGAGGTGGATAAAGACATCGTCGAGAAAAAATACCAGTTGGTCAAACGACATGATCGCGTCGGACGCATGGCCGATACGCTGGAGTTCTCTAATGTTGCGTTTCCGCGCGCGCGATTCACTCAAGAATTGATCGATGAAATCGAAAAGCTCGCGCCAACCGAAATCGCTTATGAAGGTGACTCGGTCATCATCAAACACGTATACATCGAGCGACGGATGATGCCGCTTAATATGTATTTGCAAGATGCAACAGATCGAGGTGACAAGGAGTGCAAAGACAATGCGGTCATTGAATACGGTAATGCGATTAAAGACATGGTAGCGGCGAATATTTTCCCTGGTGACATGCTGTTTAAAAACTTCGGTGTGACGCGCGGTGGTCGGGTGGTGTTTTATGACTATGACGAGATTGAGTATTTGACTGATTGTAAATTCCGCCCGATTCCGAAGCGTTATGACGACGAGGATGACATGGGCGACGTTTGGTATTCAGTGGACAGATTTGATGTGTTTCCTGAGGAGTTTGAGAAATTTTTATTGACCGACCCCGAGGTGAAGGATGTCTTTATGCGCTATCATGCCAACTTGCTCGACTGGAAGTACTGGCAAAGCCACCAAGAACGGATTCGCGCGGGGCATATTGAGGCTTTTTATCCGTATCCGCATCATTTGCGATTTGCTCAAATGCATCATGAGTAAAACCAATCAGTCTGCATTGGTGGTGTATGAGGACAGTGCGTATCCACTGTATCAATTTACCTGCACAGAATACAACTGGACGCAGATGGTTGCAACAAAAGATGCACCGCTCATTCAGCAATGTTCTTGGTGTGGTTGGGTGGATGGATTGGTTGTTGTGGTGCAGGGGGTGTTTGCAGCGTTCAATTGTGATGTGCATGACTCGGTCGCTGTGCTCATTACCAACGAACACATCCAAGTCGATGATTTCATGCCTTTGTATTGCCCTCATTGCCAAGACACACGTTGGTTTGTCAACCAATGACGGAATGGCTTGTTAAGAACAAACCAAAATCAGGAGCTTTTATGACTCAAATATTTAAAAAACTCAGTATTGCAGTGGCTCTCACTGGTGTTTTTGCTGGTGTAGCGCATGCGCAAGACATCAACAACTACGCTGAGCGTTCGGAGGTCAAAAAATTCGTGCAAATGATGCATGATAAATATGACTACAACCAAGAAGACTTGCTCAAAGCGTTTGGCAATGCTGAAAAACTTGACCGTGTTTTGGCGCAGCTTGAAAAAGACAGACCGAATCAGAACTTTAAGAAAAACTGGGAAGCGTACCGCAAGCGTTACATCGAGCCGATTCGTATTAAGGCTGGCGTGGATTTTTGGAACAAAAACGCCGCGACGCTCAGTAAAGCCACTAAGCAATACGGTGTGCCGGAGTACATCATCGTCGGCATCATTGGTGTAGAAACAATTTATGGTCAATACATGGGTGAGTCCAATGTTTTTGACGTGCTCACGACGCTTTCGTTCGACTATCCGCGTCGCTCGGACGAGTACAAAAACTTTCTGGAAGAATACATTGTCCTGACCAAAGAAAACAAAATGCCGCTTCGCTCGGTCAAAGGCTCATACGCGGGTGCGATCGGTATTCCTCAATTCATGCCTGACTCATGGCGCGATTATGGTGTCGATTTTGATGGTGATGGCAAAGTTGATTTGCGCAACAGCACGGCGGATGCGATTGGTTCGGTCGCGAACTTTCTCAAGCAAAAAGGCGGCTGGGTCAATGGCTTGGATGTTGTCTATAACGTCTCGTACTTGAATGACGCGCCGAAAATCAAAGACTTGCTGGCCAAGCCGATTCAACCATCGATGACATTAAAGCAAATCAAAGAATATGGCATCGGTTCGGATGATGTCATCAAGCCTGATGTTAAGCTGTCATTGATTGACCTGCCCAATGGTGATAAAGCCACTTCGTATGTGCTCGGCTCACAAAATTTCTATGCGATTACGCGCTACAACAAAAGTTATATGTATGCCATGAGTGTGTACGATTTGGGCTCGGCAGTGATGGCTAAGCGTGGTAAGTAAGGCTGTTGGCAGATTTGCATTATTTTGGTGCTTTTGCTGTTTTTTGAGTGATGTCAAAGCGGGCTGTGTTCTTTGTTTGGATACAAGCACTTACGGTGAAATGTCACAAAAATCAATGTCTGACTTGTCATAAGCCCTTGTTTCGACAAGGGTTTTTATTTTGCGCTGCAGTAGAAAGATTCTGTTCGATTCAAGCGCGTGCGCACTTTTTTCGGTATGATGACGGTTATTCAATATTCATCTCAGATGACGAAGTGATTTGGTTCGTCATCTTTTCTCTCTTTCAAAATAAAACCCATTCAATCAAGGAGTCCTCTGTGAAAATCGACAATATCGCCGCCCTCGCTGAACAAGATATCTGCCGCGAGGTGTTATTGGAGAAATACGCCAAAGGCGATGAAAAAAACGTCGATGATGTTCGCCGTCGCGTCGCGCGTGCACTGGCGCAGTGTGAGAAACCCGAAGACATTGAAAAATTCTCAGATTTGTTTTTTAAGACTTTGGACGGCGGTTTCATCCCCGGTGGTCGGATTAATTCAGCAGCGGGCACTGATTTACGCGCGACATTGATTAATTGCTTTGTACAGCCTGTCGGTGATTCTGTTTCCGAGGTGGATGCAGATGGCAAGCCTGGCATTTATTCTGCGTTGTTGCAAGCGGCCGAAACCATGCGTCGTGGCGGTGGTGTTGGCTATAATTTTTCTAAAATTCGTCCTAAAGGGGCGGCGGTTAAAGGCACCAACAGCTTGGCCTCAGGCCCGGTCTCATACATGCGCGTCTTTGACCGCTCATGCGAAACCGTCGAGTCAGCGGGCGCGCGCCGTGGTGCGCAAATGGGCGTGTTGGATTGCGATCACCCTGATATTGAAGAGTTCATCCACGCCAAAGACGAAGGTGATTTGCGCAACTTCAATATCTCGGTGGGTGTGTCTGACGCGTTTATGCAAGCAGTCATGGATGACGCTGAGTGGGAATTGGTTCACGAAAAAATCCCTGACGCAGCGGCATTCCAAGGATTTTATCAGCGCAATGATGGCAAATGGGTGTATCGCAAGATTCGTGCGAAAGACTTGTGGCAACAAATCATGGAGTCTACGTACGATCATGCCGAACCAGGCGTGTTGTTCATGAGTAAAATCAACCGCGACAATAATTTGTCGTATATCGAAGACATTGAGTCAACCAATCCTTGCGGTGAGCAGCCTTTACCTGATTACGGTTGCTGTGATTTGGGCTCGATTAATCTGTGCAAATTTGTGCGCGATCCGTTTGGTTCGAACCCATGGTTTGACTTCGACGCATTTGCTGCCAATACAGCCTTATCGATTCGCATGCTCGATAACGTGCTGGATTTAACGGTTTGGCCATTACCAGAACAGTATCGTGAAGCGCAAAACAAACGCCGCGTTGGTTTGGGTTTCACAGGCTTGGGCGATACACTGATCATGATGAAGCTCAAATATAATTCGCAAGAAGGCCGCGACATGGCCGCAAAAATCTCTGAAGTCATGCGCAACGCCGCTTATGATGCGTCCGTAGACATCGCGATTGATAAAGGGGCGTTCCCATTGTTTGACGCGGACAAGTATTTGGCAGAGCCGCACTGCGCCAGCCGCTTGCCTGAGCACATTAAAGCACGCATTCGTCAGCATGGCATTCGCAATTCACATTTGCTCTCTATTGCGCCGACGGGCACGATTTCGTTGGCTTTTGCCGACAATGCGTCAAACGGTATTGAGCCACCATTTAGCTGGTTCTACACCCGCAAAAAGCGCATGCAAGATGGTTCAAAGCAAGAGTATCAAGTCGAAGATCATGCTTATCGCCTCTACCGCTTGATGGGTGGCGATGTGAAGAAGTTGCCTGACTACTTTGTTTCCGCGCTGGATATGAGCGCAGAAGATCACATGCTCATGTGTACCGCTGTCGGACCTTTTGTTGATACAGCGATTTCTAAAACTGTGAATGTGCCCGTTGATTACCCATTCGCTGAGTTTGAAAATCTATACATGGCGGCTTGGAAAGCGGGCTTGAAAGGTATCACGACGTATCGCCCTAACAGCGTTCTTGGTTCGGTTTTGTCTGTTGAACCATCCAAAGAAACGCCGCAAGATTTATCCGGCACATTCATCGGTTTAGAAAACGACACAGAGCGTCGCATCAGCTTGCAGTCTGCACCAACTCCTGCCTTGGCCAGTTTGAAATACCCACATCGCCCTAAAGCGCGCGGTGGTAATCCATCGTGGACCTACATGGTAGAACACAGCGAGGGTGGCTTTGCGGTGTTCGTCGGTCATTTGGATAGCGAATCACAGCCATTTGAATGTTGGGTCAATGGTAATCACCCGCGTGGTTTGGGCGCGGTGGCGAAAACACTGTCGATGGACATGCGTTGCCAAGACAAGGCATGGTTGGCCATGAAGCTGGATTCGTTGGCGCGCACGTTTGGTGACCATGATTATTCGGTAGAGCTTGGCGAGGATGAAGAAGCCAAAGCCAGCTCGGCATCGGCGATTTTGGCGAAAGTCTTGCGTCACCGTATTGCGCAAATCACCACGGTTGATACGGGTGACGTTGTTGAAACGACACCTGTGCTTGATGCCATGTTTGCCCGCAAAGAGCCAAAATCAGGCACCGATGGTACGATTAGCTGGTCTGTGGATGTCAATAATCCACAAACGGGGGATGACTTTGTGCTGTTCCTCAAAGAATTGGTGTTGCCAAATGGCGCGCGCCGCCCATACTCTATGTGGATGGCAGGCACGTATCCGCGAGAGTTAGATGGCCTATGCAAAATGCTCTCGCATGACATGCGTGTGATTGACCCTGCTTGGATTGGCATGAAGTTGCGTAAGTTGCTTAATTATGCTGAAGCGCAAGGTGATTTTTTTGCTCGCGTGCCTGGCACGGAAAAATCACAAAGCTGGCCATCGACTGTTGCTTACATGGCGCGCCTTGTGATTCATCGTTACGCCATGCTGGGCATTTTAACGGATGAGGGCTTCCCCGTTGAAAACATGGGCGTCATGATGCCAGAGCAAGGTGATTTGTTTGCTGAGCCCGTACAAAAAGTCGCGCCGATTGCTGGCAAACCTTGTCCTGAGTGCGGCAACCACGCCGTGATTAAGAAAGATGGCTGTGAGTTTTGTACGGCTTGTGGTCACGTGGGTGCTTGTGGTTGATTGAATAATTGATGTAAAAAACCGCGACCTTCATGGTCGCGGTTTTTTTGCTTTGATTCAATGGCTTCTTTATATGGCTATCAAAAGCAAGGCGGCTGGATTTATTTGCCGATGCAAAAACTTGAAAAAATCACACCCAGCAAATCGTCAGAAGTGAATGCTCCTGTGATGAGGTTCAGCGATTCTTGAGCGAGGCGTAATTCTTCTGCAAATAAGTCCAATGCGTCCGCCTGCGTGAGCGCGTGTGCGTAGGCCGCTTGCAAATGTTCATCAGCAGTACGCAGCGCATCGAGGTGGCGCTCACGGGCGATGAATGTATCTGTCTGCGTTTTTTCGAAGCCAACAATTTGTAATAAACGCTCTCGCAGCGCGGCCAAACCGTCTCCGGTTTTGGCGCTGATGGACAGGTGATTGTCGTCGTGGTTTAGTAACTGTTGCTGAGTCGTATTCATCAAATCAACTTTGTTAAACAACGTGAGCACAGGCGTATCCTTGGGTAATTGCTTTTGTATGGAGAGCAGCATTTGAGTAGTATCTGTCATTTGACTGGCATCTTGCAAATGCAGAACCACATCAGCTTTACTGATTGCCGCCCAAGTTCTCTCAATACCCATTTGTTCAACAATGTCGTCCGTTTCCCGCAGGCCTGCTGTGTCGATGATGTTCAGCGGTACGCCGTCAATCTGAATCGCTTGTGTTACGGTGTCGCGAGTGGTGCCAGCGATGGCGGTGACGATGGCTATGTCTTGACCCGCCAAAGCGTTGAGTAGTGAGGATTTGCCGACATTTGGCTGACCGACCAGTACCACGTTGATGCCGTCACGTAACAGCGCACCTTGTTTGGCTGTCGCTAGAACTGTGGCTAACTGGCTTTGTATGCGTTCGAGCTGGCCGAAAGCATCGGCTTTTTCAAGAAAATTAATCTCCTCTTCGGGAAAATCCAGCGTCGCTTCCACCAACATACGCAAATGCACGACTTGCTGCACCAGTGTGTGGATTTTGGTGGAAAATTCGCCAGAGAGTGATTTGACTGCACTCTTCGCAGCCGCTTCAGTGGCCGCTTCAATCAAGTCAGAGACAGCTTCAGCTTGCGCCAAGTCCATCTTATCATTGAGAAATGCTCGCTCAGTAAACTCTCCTGCTTGCGCCATGCGGACATTGAAGCGGGCGCCCACTTGAAGGCAGCGGCGCAGCAAAAGCTGCATGACCACAGGGCCGCCGTGTCCTTGGAGTTCAAGCACATGCTCGCCTGTGTACGAGTGCGGGGCATTAAAATAAATGGCAATGCCATGATCAATCGGGTTGCCCTCATCACTTATGAATGCACCATAAGTCGCTTGACGTGGTATGAGCGAGTGGCCACAAATTTGAGTCATCAGTGTGCCGATGGCGGAAATGTCGCCAGAAATACGCACAATGCCGACCCCGCCCCGCCCTGCTGCTGTTGCTATGGCTACGATGGTGTCACGTGAAAGGGTGGCTGTCATAGTGAATGTCTTGTCAGGATTAAAGCCGTTATAATACACCTGATTGCGTTTTGCCTTGGATACGTGACGAGCTTGGGGGGCGGTGATGCAAAAAAATGTTGTTGAAACAGCCTGTTTCACCAATTCAGACAGGAAATCATCGATTTCGGTTGTTTTATGGTGCATAAGTGTGCTATCCTCGTACAATTTTTTGCGTAATATTACTTAATTATTATGGGTTATTTACTGTTTACTTGGATAGTCTTATGTTGAATGTGGTTGTACTGGCTGCGGGCAAAGGCACGCGAATGCGCTCAAAATTGCCGAAGGTGTTGCATTCGCTGGCTGGTAAGCCTTTGTTGCATCATGTTTTGGATGCTGCGCGTGCATTGGAAGCGTCAAAGCTCTGTATCGTTGTGGGGCATGAGTCGGCACAAGTTCGTGTCTCTGCACAAGCTCAGGATGTTGTGTTCGTTGAGCAAACGCCGCAGTTGGGCACGGGGCACGCCTTGCAACTGGCTGCACCATTTTTGGATGATGCGTATCCGACATTGGTGTTGTATGGTGACGTGCCATTAACCCGTGTAGAAACGTTGCGTGCGCTGGTGGAACTGGCCAAAGGCGGTGGTATGGGTTTGTTGACTGTGAATTTGGCTGATCCGACAGGGTATGGCCGAATCGTTCGAGATGACGCTGGGCGTGTTTTGAAAAACGTCGAGCACAAAGATGCCTCGGATGAAGAGCGACGGATACAAGAGGTCAACACTGGTGTGCTGGTGGCTTCGACAATCGCACTCAAACAGTGGTTGGCTAAGTTGTCAAACAACAATGCCCAAGGCGAATATTACCTGACGGATGTCATTGGCATGGCTGTCGCTGATGGTGTGCAGGTCAACACGTCGCAGCCCACATATGAGTGGGAAACCTTGGGTGTGAATAGCAAAGCCCAGCTGGCGCAATTAGAGGGCATTGTGCGTTACACCACATCGCAGGCGTTGCTTGAGTCTGGTGTGACGCTGGCCGATCCGATGCGGATTGATGTGCGCGGTGAGTTACAGTGCGGTATGGATGTCAGTATTGATGTGGGCTGTGTGTTTGAAGGCTTGGTGGTGTTGGGTGACGATGTGCGCATTGCGCCGTACTGTGTCATAAAAAACAGTACGATTGCTGCGGGTACTCAGGTCGCTGCGTTTTCGTACATTGATGGCGCGACGGTGGGTGAGTCGGCAAAAATTGGCCCGTTTGCTCGTTTGCGCCCAGAGGCAGTTTTAGCCAGCGATACCCACATTGGTAATTTTGTTGAAATCAAAAAATCCACCGTTGGGCGTGGTTCAAAGGTGAATCACTTATCCTATGTGGGTGATGCAAAGGTGGGTGCGGGTGTCAATATCGGCGCAGGTGTTATTACTTGTAATTACGATGGTGTCAACAAATTCGAAACAGTGATTGGTGACGGGGCTTTTATTGGCTCGGACACGCAACTTGTGGCCCCCATCACGATTGGCGCTAATGCGACAATTGGTGCGGGCTCAACCATTACCAAGGATGCCGCAGACAATGCGCTGACCCTTTCGAGGGCGAAGCAAGTGACCTTGGCTGAATGGCGTCGTCCAGTTAAAATAACCAAGTAAATGCATGACTTTGCTTGGTACAAGAAGCATGTTTGTTTTTGAAAAATAGGTGCAAGCACCTGCTTTTCGACTAGTCAAGTAAGGCACTATAAATGATACAGTGCTTGCCAAAATAAGAACCTTTACTGCGCATCTACCTTTCTTGATGCAACAGAAGGCAAGGGATTTAAGGTACTTTCATGGAGGCATTGCCTCAGTTCTAAAGGAAATAAAATGAGCGAGAAAATTTTAATTGTTGATGATCATGGCTTAGTGCGTTCGGGTTTGAAGCCGATATTGCAGGCGGTTCTCAGCCAAAACTACATAATTTTAGAGGCAGAAACATTGGTGGAGACGTTGGACATCATTCGTGCACATAATGATATTGACTTGGTGTTACTTGATTTGACATTGCCTGATGCTCATGGATTGTCGGCTCTTGAAACGGTGCGTGCGCAGTTCCCAAGTGTGCCTGTTGCGGTGTTGTCTGGCCAAGAGGACTTGCATCTGATTCAGTCAGCGTATCGCCACAATATCTCAGGATTTGTGGTTAAAAACGTGCGTGCCGAGGTTTTGGTCTCTGCCGTACGCCTGATTCTCTCTGGTGGTGTTTATGTGCCGCCTGAGTTACTGACTGCAGCGATGACTGGCGGTAGCGAACGTAAGCGCTCACGCGCCGATCGTGGTGCTATCAACAGTGGTTCACAACTGACACCGCGTCAGCAAGAGGTCTTGTATCTCATCACCAAGGGGTGTTCAAACCAAGAAATCAGTGACTCGGTGGGTGCGACGATTGGTACAGTTAAGAGTCATGTGGTGGGTATTTTGCGTGCGTTGGGCGTGCATTCTCGTACACAGGCGATTAGCTTGGTGCACGACAATCCAGATTTATTGGGGCAATATAAGCCTCAAGTGGGACGTCCCACCGAGTAATCGGATTTATGTCATGGCCGATGTTGCGCCATGAAACTCTGGCGCAGTCGCTCATTGGTAAGTTTGATGGGGGCTGCGCGTTTTTATTGGTGTTGTATTGTACCGCCACTCAGAATCAATTTTTTCACTGGTCGCATGATTGAAATTCGAGTTTTTATGGGTTTTCACCATTATTCTATCAAGCCAAAGGATGGTTTGTGATGTCTCTACAGTCTCTTGCTTGGCGATTGTTTTTACCCCCCAAAGACCGCATTCATTATGATGCACAGTCGCGTATGCTGCAGCAGAACTCACCACTTTTTTTGCTGATTAATTTCCTGTGTTACTGCTTTTGTGTTTTGATTTTTTGGAGAAGTTTAAACTTCGCGACACATTTGTTTCTGGGTGTGGTTCTGCTTTTGATTACAGTGGTGACGTTGTATGTGATTAAGCGGGTTGTGACGCAGAGTGTTCTTGTTCCTCCATATGGCTTTTGGCAATTGTTTTCGATTGGTTGGATGACGGTGCTGTGGTGGAATGTTTATGGGGCTTTATTAATAGCAACAGTTGATGAGCGTGTGGTTCAACAATTTTTTTTGATTCTGTGCATGGTTTGTTTGGCGGGTATTGCTCTGGTTGGTTCTTTTGGGCGGGCCTATGCCACGTATTTACTAATAACCGCGATACACATACTTCTTTCTTTATGGACGTGGGGTACAGATGCGTCGATGCTTCTTGTTGAGCAGTTTCTTATTGGATTGTTAGCGCAGTTGTTCTTTTTGAGAATATTTAATGACACAATAATTCGGTTACTGCATGTTCGCCATGAAAATAGTGAATTGGTTCAGGCATTGCAACAAAAAAACACGGCTTTAGAACAAGCAAATTTATCACAATCTCGGTACTTGTCGGCAGCCAGCCATGATTTGCGTCAACCGCTGCACGCTTTAGCACTTTTGACCAACGATGCTCAGCGCAAAAACCAAGTACCAGAAGTGGGCGAAACTTTAAAAAAGATTGAGTTGGCGATTGACTCATTGAGTCAATCATTTAATGCCATGCTGAACCTCTCGCGGTTGGATGCGGGTGTGGTCAAACCCCAGTTTTCTCGCTTTCCGATTCAGCGGCTGTTTCATAGATTGCACATTGAGTATGAGGAAGTGGCTGCCAGCAAAGGTCTGTCTTTGACAATCGTGCCGTCGAAAGTGTGGGTTCTGTCTGATGAAGGGATGCTGTACAGTATTTTGAGTAATTTCGTCAGTAATGCTCTGCGTTATACAGATACGGGTGGCGTTGCTTTGGGTGTTCGTCATGCGGGCGAAGACAGTGCGCGTTTGATGGTTTATGACACAGGCAGTGGCGTGCCCACCGAAAAAGCACGCCAAATATTTCAGGAGTATTTGCGGTTAGAAAATGCACAACAGCGTGTTCAAGGCGGTGTTGGGTTGGGTTTGGCAATCTCTGAACGTATGGCGCGCTTGCTGGGGGCGACCTTGTTGGTGCAGTCTGTGGTGAATCAAGGCAGTAGTTTTGGGTTGGTTGTCTCAAAAGTGCCCGCACAAGAGCAAATCACTGAAACCACGGTACAGCATGCGGCTGCTGAAGAGGCTTTGACTGGTTTGCGTGTAGCAATCATCGATGACGATGAAACAGTCTTAATGAGTTTGGAAGAGTTATTAGAAAGCTGGGGCATGGATGTGACTGTGGTGTTGTCGGTAGAAATGCTCAAAGAGGCCATTGTTGATGAGGGTGCTTTTGATTTAGTGATTGCTGACTATCATTTGAGTGTTCCAGAAGAAACGGGATTGGATGTGTTGTCAGCCGCACGTGAAATGCTTGGCATGAATCAGGCGATTTGCATGTTGCTCACGGGTGACACCAGTACGGAATTGGCCACTCAAGCGCATAGTATGGATGTGATCGTTTGGTACAAACCATTGCGGCCTGCTCGTTTGCGTGCTTATTTAAATACTTTATGGAGTAAATTCCACGCAGCCACCGTGTCCGCTTCGGAGTGATTCGCGCTATAATTATGCTTATTCTTCCCGTTTTTTTCACGAGGACAACGGCTTGTTTGACCCTCATGATTTCTTTAAGGACTTCCCATGTGTGGCATCGTCGCAGCTGTAGGCAGTAATAACGTCATTCCATTGCTTATTGATGGCTTAAAAAAATTAGAATACCGCGGTTACGACTCCACCGGCATCGGCTATATCACCGCCTTAGGTGACGTGGGCACAGAACGCTCGCTTGAACGCGTCGCCCAACTCGAAGCTCAAATCTTGGCGAAACATCTCGAAGCAACGGTTGGTATTGCTCACACCCGTTGGGCGACACACGGCGCACCTGCGTTGCGCAACGCCCATCCAATGACCAGCAACAGTGAAGGTGTTAGTTTGTGTTTGGTTCACAACGGCATCATCGAGAATTTTGAAGAAATCAAAGCCGAGTTGCTCGCGGCGGGTTACACATTCACTTCTGACACAGACACCGAAGTCATGACGCACCTGATTCACCAATACTGTGTTGGTGGGCTTGACTTGTACGAGGCGGTGTTTACTGCAACCAAACGCCTCAAAGGGCTATACGCCATCGCCGTGATGCGTGCTGACGAGCCACATCGAATCATCGGCGCACGCCAAGGCGCGCCCATGCTCATCGGTGTTGGTGAGCGTGGTAACTACATTGCATCGGACACTGCTGCCTTGCTGTCTGAGACGCGTGATGTGATTTATCTCGAAGAAGGCGACGTCGTTGAAATCACCGTTGATAGCCACCGCATTCGCACTGCTGCGGGTGAGTTTGTCGAGCGCACCATCCACACCAGTGAGTTGTCTGCCGACGCGGTCAGCCTCGGTTTGTTTGATCATTACATGCAAAAAGAAACCTTCGAGCAGCCTGAAGTCGTCGCCAACACCCTCGAAATGGTCAGCGGGGCACAATCCATCAGCCCGCAATTGTTCGGCGCGAGTGCGCTTGAGTTGTTTCCCAAAATCACCAACATTCTCATCCTTGCCTGCGGTACCAGCTATCACGCAGGTATGGTGGCTCGTTATTGGTTAGAGGACGTTGCTGGCATTCCTGTCAATGTCGAAATCGCTTCTGAGTATCGCTATCGAAAAAGCGTTGCCCAGTCGAATACCCTCATCATCACCATTTCACAATCTGGCGAAACCGCTGACACCATCGCGGCACTACAACACGCCAAAGAGCTGCACAACGGCTTATCCGCTGTCACGCTTTCGATTTGCAATGCCCCCGAATCTGCGCTCACGCGTCAAAGCCAGCTCAAATTCCTCACGCGAGCCGGTCCTGAAATCGGCGTTGCCTCAACCAAAGCGTTCACCACTCAGCTCTCATCGTTGTTTGTGCTCACTCTAGTACTTGCCAAGGTCAATGGCCATCTGTCTGTGGCGCAAGAGGCAGACTACCTCAAGCAGCTGCGTCACTTGCCCGCGGCCATGCAGCAAGTGTTGCTGTTGGAGGATCAAATCAAACCGTGGGCAAAAGCCTTTGCTGACAAAGACCATGCGCTCTTTCTCGGTCGTGGCATCCATTGGCCAGTCGCCATGGAGGGCGCACTCAAGCTCAAAGAGATCACCTACATTCACGCAGAAAGCTATGCGGCAGGAGAACTCAAACACGGCCCGCTGGCACTGGTCGATGAAAAAATGCCCGTCATCGCCATCGCGCCAAACGATGGATTGATTGAAAAACTCAAATCGAATTTGCAAGAAGTTCGCGCGCGTTCAGGTGAGCTGTACATCTTCGCTGATCGTGATACCCAGATTGAAACAGGCGAAGGCGTGCACGTCATCAATCTGCCAGACCACGCGGGCTTGCTCTCACCGATTTTACACACGTTGCCGTTACAACTGCTGTCGTACCACACCGCACTTGAGCGTGGTACGGACGTGGATAAACCACGTAACTTAGCGAAATCGGTCACTGTAGAGTAATACCGGTGATGCGCTGATGGATAAAAAAACCGTGCCTTGTGAGGCACGGTTTTTTATTCGCCACCGACAAAGCCGCATTGTCGCCATGCTTCATAGATGATGATGGCGGCGGTATTGGATAAGTTCAAGCTGCGGTTGTTCGGCATCATGGGTAATCGGATGCGCTGCTGTGTGTGGAAAGACTCACGGATCTCGTCAGGCAGGCCGCGTGTTTCGGAACCGAGAATAAACCAGTCGCCTGCTTGAAAGGTGGTTTTGCTCAAAACATGCGAGCCTTTGGTGGTCAGTGCAAACATGCGTGTTGGGTCGGGTTGCTCATCCGCCATAAAGTCAGCCCATGACTCGTGGGCTTTGAGTTTAGAAAATTCATGGTAGTCCAGACCTGCGCGGCGCATACGGGCATCATCAAGCGGAAAACCAAGCGGCTTGATGAGGTGCAACTGCGCACCTGTATTGGCACACAGGCGAATGATGTTGCCTGTGTTTGGTGGGATTTCGGGATGGACGAGAACGATGTTGAACATAATGAGTGAGTCGGTTGAGGAGGTGCTATTTTAACCACTTCCCTCGAGCGAGGACGAGGCATTTGATGCTTTTTGCCCCTGCTTGCTGGCAAGCTTTCGCGGCTTCATTAAGTGTCGCTCCCGTGGTGTAGACGTCATCAACGAGCACAATGTCGGTATCGCTAAGGTCGCACGTGGCAGCGAATGCGCCTTTGATTTGACGGCGGCGTTGCTCGGCAGTGGCTGAGACTTGGAGGTTTCTGTGATGAATGCGCATCAGTGCGTCGGGCGCAAAATGACCGTCGATGTCGGTTTGCTTCAAAATATGCCAAAGGGGAATAAAGCCACGAGATTGCGTGGTCTCAAACATCTGTGGAATCGGGATGATGAGCGATTGTTTGGGCGCTTGCCGCAGCAGCACGGTGAAAAGGTCGGCGAGCAATGGTGCAAATTTAAGCTGGTGGTGAAACTTATACGCGAGAATCATGTGCTGCAATGCGCCCTCATAATCAGCGAAGGCCTGTGTACTTTGGAATGAGAGCGGGTTTTGTATGCAATCCAAACACAGTGCATCGTCTGTGGTCAGTCGCGTGGCGCAGCATGAACAGCGCAGGGTATCAAGTCCTGATAAGCTGTCAAAGCAGGTTTTACAGAGTCGAGGGCTGACATTGCTGCATCGGTGCGCGCCACAGCGAACACAGCCGCCGAGCCACGCGGCGAAGTGGTTGGCAGCTTTTGTTTTGAGTTGTCGTGTCCGTGTTAAAATGCGTTTCATCCGATTGGCCTTTTTGAGTGCATATTACGTGAATTTCCTTGTTAAGTCTAAGCCTTCATTGCCTGCCGCTTTGGTGCAGTACGCTGCGCGCGAGTTGATGACGCGCGCGGAGTCGATTAAGGTGAGTCGTCAAAAAGTGCACGAAATCAGCACCGCGCCGTTGCCACTCTCGGAGTGGAAATTGGCGTATCCAAACAGCCTGATTGAGCAAACACATGTGTGTAATGAGGCTGCTCACGAGATGAATTGGGTACAACGACTGAAAAAAGCCATGAGCGCGAGTGTGTCCAGCCGAATCAGTTGGTCGGAGCTCAGTGCGGCAGATTATGCGCCATCCCAAACGGCATTGGTCTTCGCTCCGATGGTGCTTGATGTGAGTGATGATGTGCTTGTTACCATGGCTGTGATGCCAAAATGGTTTTCGGCTGATGGGGTTTTGCTGTTTGCCACACTGGCCAATGGTAGTTTGCCTGAGCTGGTCAATGCACAGCCTGAGTGGCTGGATTTATTCACACACTGGCACAACATCATGGATGTGGGGGCGCGTTTGCAAGCACTTAGTTTTGGTTTACCTGTGTTGGATGTGGAAACACTCACCCTGTCGTACAGCGAGTTTGACACTTTATGGCAAGACCTTGTTGCTTTTCTGCCCGCGTTACAATCGAAATCTGATGAGGAAACCCAAGTTTGGTGGGACAAAGCGCATGGTTTATTCAACCAAGGGTTACGTCACATCAGTCTTGAAGTCTTGTATGGGCAAGTTTGGCAACCCAATGTGAAAGCCGCCAAAACCGAGCACACGGTTTCACTCGAATCACTGGCCGATCAACTAACCAAACGAAATTACCCCTCATGATGAAACATACCTTTTTGACAGCGGGTCTGGTGGCTCTGCTCGCGGCTTGTCAGCCATCCGCACAATTTTTGAATAAAGACATCACAGGCAGTGGGCTCAAGACAGAGACTCCACTCACTGCTGCCGATGGCGAAAATTTTCAGCTCAACCAAGCCAGTCCTCAAGTGACAGCCGTGTTTTTTGGTTTCACACAGTGCCCCGATGTTTGCCCAACAACGATGGGGCAGATGAAGCTGGTAATGGATGAATTGGGGGCAGATGCTGATAAATTGCGCGTGGTTTTTGTTTCTGTTGACCCTGAGCGTGATACGCGAGAGATATTGAAACAATACACCAGTACTTTTAATCCCAAGTTCATTGGGGCATCCACGGATTTGGCCAACACCCAAAAGCTCGCACGTGACTACCAAATCACCTTTGAGAAAGTCGGCACAGGGCCAAACTACATGGTCAACCACACAGCCAATAGCTACCTAATCGACAGAGCGGGTAAAACCCGTGTCAGTATTCCCTACAATACCGACGCCAAAACCATTGCCCATGACATCAAACAACTATTGAAATAAACCACATCCATGACACATGCCACCAAACTCATTGTTGGTTTAGGTAACCCCGGCGCAGAGTACGAAAACACTCGCCACAACGCAGGCTGGTGGTTACTCGAGGCCATCATGCGTCAATACAACGTCAGGCTTGCACCTGAGTCGAAATTTCAAGGGTTGGCTGCCAAAGCACGCACGGCTGATGGCGATATTTGGTTTTTACAGCCCATGATGTACATGAATCGCTCAGGTGCTTCTATTAACGCACTGGCTCAATTTTATAAAATCAATTCCCATGATATCCTTGTCTTGCATGATGAGCTGGATATCCCCGTGGGCACTGCTAAGCTCAAGTTGGGTGGTTCGACGGGCGGCCACAATGGCCTCAAAGACACTCAAGCCAAGCTGGGCACCGATCAATTTTGGCGTTTACGCATTGGCATCGATCACCCTCGAAACAGCAGCATACCGCTTCAGCCTGTTGTGGATTATGTTCTCAAGCCACCCAAACAGTCTGAGCGCAGCGCGATTGAGCAAGCGATGGACAAGGCGCAGCATATTTTGCCTGATTGGCTTGACGGGCGTTTTGAGAAGGCTATGAGGGTATTGCATCAGAAGTGAAGGGCAATCAACTCACACATTCGATTTGTAGCAACGATATAATTTTCTAAATCGCCAATATGAGTACAAAAAAATGACAGAGGTTTCTGTCATTTTTTTTTGCCTATTTCTATTGAGACACAGGGTTTTTGGCATTTATCAACAATCGAGTCACGTGAAGTCTCATGAAGGGCAATGCTGTTTCAGGGCTTTTATGTGGGGATTGATGACTACAGTTTGCAGCAGTTGGATCGATGGCCGTGGTCTCGTGAGATTCATACCCAGCTTTTTCATCAATTGGCTGAAGGGCAGCCGAAGGCGGTTTTTTTTGATTTTTTGTTGATTGAGCCTGTCGCGGTGCTGGCCGAGCAGGCCATGCTTGGACATATTTTGGTGCGACCCGATGTCTATGGTGTGCTCAGGCAAGTTGATTTGAGCGTGTCTGATGCGATGGGTCGTCCGTGGGCGTTGGCAACGAGACTGCTGGTTGATGATACGGCTTTGGCAAAGGTCAACCGTTTGCGCATCCCATTTAATGTCCCCAAAGATGACTATCCGACGATTTCCTATGCTGGTGTTGTCAGCGGTGAAGTGCCGTTCTTTTCTTAAGGACAAGTACGTGCTCGTGGGCGCGACTGCTGTGAGTATGGGCGACCAATACACGACACTGCAGTCAGGTTCAGCAGGTTTGATATCGGGGATAGAAATACATGCCAATATTTTGGACAGCTTGCTCTGTGGGCAGCAGATTGAGGAGCTGATTTCTCCGTGGCTGGTTGTGGTCAATTGGGTTGTGCCTTTATTGACTCTGATGCTTGCATTTTTTGGGTGCAGGAGCGTTATCATGCGCCGTCTGTGATGCTGCTGCTGGTTCTGGCTTATTTGTTGTGGAGCTGGCGAGCTTGTCTGTGGTGATTGGCTATGCGCAGGCTGGTTTGTCGCTCGCGCAGGCCGAGTGTTGGCCGCTTTTGGCTAGTGTCTCGACGAGCAGGCAGCGTTGGTTCGTGCCGCACTCGATTGAACCTGGAGTGCAGCAGATGCAACGGATGTATCAATTCACTTATGACAGCTTGGATCACATGTCGACCGTACTTTTGGTGGTGATGTCTGATGGGGAGATAATGCTGGTCAATCGTGATACTCAGCGGTTGTTTGATTCGGATGCGTCTGATTTGGCCACATTGTTGCAAGGCGTGGGTGCCAACTGGGCGAAGCCTGAATCGACCACATCGCCGCGGCTGAATCTGCAGCAGGGGATTGAGCTACAGCGCGATGATGGTCAGATATTTGTCTTGCATGTGACGACGGTGTCGTTTGAGACGATGGGGCTTAATGCGCAAGACTACGCGAACAAGCAAAATGATACGGTTTGGGTGATTCATTTCTTGGATTTTTCCGATGAGCGTTTGGCTCAGAGTCAACGCACTGATTTGATTGAGCTTTTATCACATGACTTGCGCTCACCTCGGTGGCTATTTTGTCTTTGCTCGCATTACAAAAATGCGACCCCCCGACTTTCAGAAGACGAACTGCACGCAAAAATCGCGGCATGTGTTCAGCATACATTGGATTAGGCGCATGACTTGGCGCGCATCTCGCATGCACGAGCGGGTCAGTATCGTTGGGATGACGTTGGTTTGGCTCTTTTGTTAAGCGATGCACTGGAGCAGCTCATGCCGCAGGCAACTGCTAAAAATATGAGTCTTCTCCTCGCTCATGATGAACGCTTCGCGGCAGAAGCTGCGTGGTTGCGCGCTGATGGTGAGTTGTTTGTGCTGACGTTTGTCAATTTGCTGTCAAATGGGGTTCGCTACAGTGCGGCGGGCAGTCGTATTTGGCTGCGGGTGCCACTTGAAGGCGAGCGGGTTCTGTGTCAATTTGTGGATGAGGGGTATGGTATGACCGCCGAGCAAATTGATGTCTTGCTACATGGTCATGAGTCGCTTGCGGGGCTGTCTGAGCGCAATCAACCAGATGAAGCACGCTGCATGGGCGTCGGCTTTGTCATAGCGCGCACCGTGATTAGCCGCCATGGTGGAACGGTTGATATCGAAAGCCAAGAGGGGGTGGGGACGACGGTTTCTGTGCGCTTACCACTGCTGTCGGCAGATTTAGTCGACGAGTGAGGCGACCTTTGACCCGTACAGCGCATTGCACAAAATCACTTGGTCTGCCGCTCGTAAATCCTCCTCATGGAGGATTTTTTCTTGGGCGGATAGCTCAGTGATGAGCTGACCTCGCTGGATGCCTGCGAGCACACCGCACGAGATGGGCGGTGTGTACCACAACCCATTTTTTTGGATGAATAAGTTACTGCGTGCGCCTTCGGTGAGCTGGCCTTTTTCGTTGAGGAATATCAGGTCAAATAGACCGCGTGATTTGGCTTGTGACAGTGCGGCATTGTACACGGCGCGTGCAGTGGTTTTATGAATCAGCAGCGGGTTGGTTGACTGTGTGCGTGACTTAGCCAAGCCAAAGTAAACAGGTTCGGCGATGGTCTCAGGCTTGGTGATGTGGATATTAATTTGCCCATCAGCAGTGAGAGATAGGCGCAGCCGCAGAAATGGCTCATGTGGGCATTCGGTATCATCAATCGCTTGATGAATGTGCTGATGAATCAGAGATATGTCAGGGGCAGGCCAGTTCATGGCCTTTGCGCTGCTGGTGAGGCGCGCCATGTGTGCTGCAAAAAGTGGAATGCTTGACGATGGCTCAACGCGCATGGTTTCAATCAGCTCGAATACTTGGGTGTGCTGAGTGAAAAACTTCGCTTTGAGCCATGACTCTTGCCATTCATCTTCTGGATTTGAGTCGAATGTGATACCCGCACCGACTGACAGACGCAACTGCCAATGTGCCAAGTGAGCAAAGTTCATCGTCGGTTGCACACAGGTTTCTATAGTACGAATCGGCACGGCAAAGGTGGCATTGATGAGGTTATTACCCGCAGGCTCGATGTGGCCAATCGCCCCGCAGTACGCGCCACGTTGGTGTGACTCAAGCTCGTCAATGATTTCAATCGTTCGTCGTTTCGGCGCGCCAGTGATGGAGCCGCAAGGAAATAATGCGTTAAATAATTCAGAGAGGCTGGGTTGATGTGTGAGGTGAGCCTTGACGGTGCTGGTCATTTGCAGCACGGTGCCGTAGCGTTTAACGTCAAATAACTTGGGCACGGTGACGCGACTGGTTTGCGGTAAGCGGGATAAGTCGTTGCGCATGAGGTCAACAATCATGAGGTTCTCTGCGCGATTCTTTGGGTCTGCCGCCAGCAGTGCGGCGCGGCGGGTGTTCTCAACGTCGTTATCCGCGACAGCGCCGGTGCCTTTCATCGGACGGCAGGTGAGCGCGGTCGGTGTCATTTCGACGAATAACTCTGGCGAGAATGACAGCACGCTACTGTGTGGCAACATCAAAAAAGCCCCGTATGGAATCCGTAAATCCTGCGCCAACTGATGATAAACCGCGGCCAAAGCGGCGTCATCTGCCGTGTCGCTAATCAGCTCAGAGGTGAGCGGGAATGTGTAGTTGACCTGATACGTATCGCCTGCGGTGATGAGTGAGCGGATGGTGTGGATGTGCTCGACAAACGTTGCTTCATCGACCAATGATTTGACTGGGCACAAATGCGTGGTGGCTGAATTTGCTTGTCTGTGCAACCAGTCCAAGGCTTCTCTGCGGCTGAGTTGGGTGGGTGCGTTAAACTGTATGGCTTGCAACCATGGGGTGTCGTGAATGTGCGGCTTTTCGGACAATACTAATCCGTCGGCTACTGAAAAAGCACGCCATGCGTCGTAGGACATAGACAGCACCACATCAGCGCCTTTTCGTGTGGCGTCATCAATTTCGCTCAATGCCTGATGAAGCGCGGCCACGCCATCTGTGGTGGTGACACACCAAGAATGTTGTCCACCGACAAACAAACGGCTGACCGCATCGGCGTGCGAGCCATCAAACAGTAAAGCGGAGCAGTCAGACAAGTGACGCATCATAAAAGCCTCATTCCAATCAACGTTCGCATTATGCAGGCTTTCTTTAAAAAAGGCAGCCACATCTGAACTGTATTGGGTGACTTTTTAAAGTGGTCAATGGCATAAAAACGGGTGCAAAAGTCTCTTTTAACCACACCACAATCGGCGTAGAATCAAGGGAGCTTTTTATAACGACGGAGACCACCATGACGCAACCCACGATGAATGACCAGTTTTGACAAGCCGCTCTTGATTATCACGAAAAACCCACGCCCGGTAAAATTTCCGTCACCCCCACCAAAAACCTCACCAATCAGCACGACCTCGCTTTGGCCTACTCGCCCGGTGTCGCTGTGGCGTGTGAGGAAATCGTCAAAGACCCCGCCAATGCAGTGCGCTACACCGCGCGAGGCAATCTCGTCGGTGTGGTGACCAATGGCACGGCGGTGTTGGGGCTGGGTAATATTGGCCCGTTGGCAGGTAAGCCCGTGATGGAGGGCAAGGCGGTGTTGTTTAAAAAATTCGCAGGCATTGATGTGTTTGACATCGAGCTGGCGGAAAGCGACCCTGATAAACTGGTGGAAATCATCGCAGCCATGGAGCCGACCTTTGGTGGGATTAACCTTGAGGACATCAAAGCACCCGATTGTTTCATTGTTGAGCGAAAATTGCGTGCGCGGATGAATATCCCTGTGTTTCACGATGACCAGCATGGTACAGCGATTGTCGTTGGCGCGGGGATTTTGAATGCCTTGGACATTGTAGGCAAAGACATTAAAGAGGTTAAGCTTGTGGCCTCTGGTGCGGGTGCAGCAGCGTTAGCCTGTTTGGATTTGTTGGTGGATTTGGGCTTGCCGTTAGAAAATATTTGGGTCACAGATTTGGCAGGTGTGGTCTACAAAGGCCGAGTTGAGTTGATGGATGAAGACAAAGAGCGCTTTGCCCAAGAGACAGACAAACGCACGTTGTCCGAAGTGATTGACGGTGCGGACATTTTACTCGGGCTGTCTGCGGCAGGTGTGGTTAAGCAGAGCATGGTGCAGCGTATGGCGCCGAATCCATTAGTGTTTGTCCTTGCGAACCCAACCCCAGAGATTTTGCCTGAGTTGGTCAAAGAAGTTCGTCCCGACGCCATCATTGCCACGGGACGCACGGATTATCCCAATCAAGTAAACAACGTGTTGTGTTTCCCGTTCATTTTCCGTGGTGCACTCGACGTGGGCGCAACCACCATCACACGCGAGATGGAAGTCGCGGCTGTGCGCGCTGTGGCTGATTTGGCTCGTCAAGAGCAATCCGACGTGGTGGCATCTGCCTACGGCATTGCCAACATGAGTTTTGGGCGTGAGTATTTGATTCCCAAGCCATTTGACCCCCGTATGATTACCAAAATTGCTCCCGCTGTCGCTCAAGCAGCGATGGACAGCGGCGTGGCCAGGCGTCCCCTTGAAGACATGGCCGCTTATGTGGACTCATTGCAGCACTTCGTCTATCACAGCGGCACATTCATGAAGCCTGTGTTCTCATTGGCGAAAAAACACATGAAAGATGGCGGCAAAACCCGTGTGGTGTTCGCAGAAGGTGAAGATGAGCGGGTTTTGCGTGCCGTGCAGGTGATTGTTGATGAGGGCATTGCGCAGCCGATTTTGGTTGGGCGACCTGCGGTGCTGGCGCAACGCATTGAGCGGATTGGTTTGCGCATTAAGCAAGGTGTGGATTTTGAAATCATCAACCAAGACTTTGATGAACGTTACCACGAATACTGGCAAAGCTACCACGAGCTGTCTGCTCGTCAAGGCGTCACGCGCAATTACGCACGCCTCGAAATGCGCCGTCGTGGCACACTCATCGGTGGCATGATGATACGCAATGGAGATGCCGATGCTATGATTTGCGGTACATTCGGTGCTACTGATGTACACATGAAATACATTGACCAAGTCATCGGCTACAAAGACGGAGCTAATGCCTATGCGGCCATGAATGGTTTGATGCTACCTGGCCGACAAATATTCCTCGTCGATACCCACATTAACTATGACCCAACGGCTGAGCAGCTCGCTGAAATCACACTGATGGCTGCCGAAGAAGTACGTCGCTTGGGCATCGTGCCGCGTGTTGCCTTGCTCTCGCATTCAAACTTTGGCACATCAAACCAACCATCGGCACTCAAAATGCGTGCGGCTTATGAGATTTTGCGTGAGCGTGCACCGGATTTAGAGGTTGATGGTGAAATGCACGGTGACGTTGCGCTTGATGTTGCCATGCGTAAAGACATCATGCCTTTCTCAACGCTCAAAGGTGAAGCCAACTTACTGGTTCTGCCCAATATTGATGCGGCTAATATCGCGTACAATTTACTCAAAACCTCGGCGGGCAACAATGTCGCCGTCGGTCCGATTTTACTCGGGGCGAAACACCCAGCGCACATTTTGACCAGCTCATCGACTGTGCGACGTGTGGTGAATATGACCGCATTGGCAGTGGTCCAAGCCAATTTTGGCGAGATCAAAGCATAGGTTGATAAAGCAGATTAGGTTTTGACGAGCGTGCAGCAAACCAATTTTTGCATTTTTGGTCGAAACACTTATACGCTGTAATCAGACCTATAAACTAAATAGAAAGAACCCTGTCCATGAACATCCCCCATTTTTGGCGCGATGAGCATCTGCCATTTATTGAGGCACGCTCAATTGAAAACAGCCAAAAATTGGCGTATGACGAGCACAGTCACGATATGTTTTCGATTGGTGCGATTACGCATGGCGCAAACTTTTATCAAAACAGTTCGGTGCAATATGAGGTCAGGGCAGGTTCGGTGGTGATTATTAATCCGCACGATGTCCATGCGTGTAAATCGGTGGCGGGTGCGCCTTGGTCGTATTTGATGCTGTTTGTCGATACCGCTTGGATGACGCGCTTACAAAATGATTGGGGCATTCACGAGCGCTCCCAGTTTCAACCATTCAACACAAATTTGAGCACGGATACGCGACTCTTTCATGCCTTGGTGGGTTTTCACGCACTCTTAGTCGATGATGACCAAGATATTTTGTGCAAAGAAATTGCCTGCGTGGAATTTTTTGGTCTGTTGAATCATTTATTGCACGAACACCTAAGCACGAGCGCCCCATTGCCCAACATCGCGCACCCGCGACTCAAAGATGCGGCGCATTTCATCGCCACACACTGCACAGAGTCTTTGCGTTTGGCTGATATTTGCGCATCGGCACATTTGAGTCCTTCGTATTTGGTGCGTGCGTTCAAGGCGCATTTTGGCTTGACCCCACACGCGTATTTACTTAATCACCGCATATTGTTGGCGCAAAAATTACTCAAACAGGGCAAAGCATCTATCGACATTGCTCACGAATTGGGCTTTGCCGACCAAGCTCATTTTCAAAGGGTATTTAAACGCAAAGTGGCGGCAACGCCACGCCAATACGCCATGTTGTGAGTTGATTGGATTAAAAATTCTCCAACATTAAAAACCCTGCACTGACTAGCAACAAAACCGCCAAAGTCCGATTTAGCCAACGCAAATAAATCGGATTGCGCACATGACGCGCCAAGTAAGCACCCACATACGCCCACACCGCCAGCGAAAAATAACACACCACAAAATAAATCAATGCAAACTGCACCACCAAAGACAGCGAGCCATCAGAGGCATAAGCGCCCATGCCTGGGACGGATGCCAACCACGCTTTGGGATTGAGCCACTGCATTAACGCACCCGATACGAACGATGGGCGGCGCATCTGCTCTGCATCACCGAGCTGCCCACTGTCGCACAGCAACTGCCACGCCAAATACACTAAAAACACCACACCTGCCCACTGCAACCAGACCGTGAAATTTGGGAATACCAGCAATAATTCATTCAAACCCAAGCCAATAAACAGCAGCAACAAAGTAAAACCAAATGTCGCACCCGACACATGGCGCATGGTCGCGCGCAACCCATGGGTTGCGCCTGCTGATAAAGACACGATGTTCACAGGACCAGAGGAAATTGATGCGGCTAAGGCAAAGGCGGAGATGGGTAAATAGAGGTGCAGATTCATAGATGGCTTTCGATGATTGATTTGTGTTGTTATATTAAAGATGATTGTCTGCAAAGGATTGAATAAAATGCCCCTAGTAAATTGGGTGTCATGAGTGCTTGGGTTAGTGGTAAACAGCCAGATAAATGTACGTGGTAGAATGAACGCCAATACGAATTTTTAAAAGACACGCCATGAAACGCATCAATTGGTTTTCCTTAGTGTTTGGTATTGTGCTCACGTTGGCCTTGGTGTCCGCGTGCAACATATTGCGAACGCGTAAGGCTGATGTCTCGCAGTCTATGATGACCTCACCGGTCGTAGACGAGTCAAAGTCACCCATGGCCAATGGTCTGATTGAGTACGCGCGGCTACCGCGCGAGGCGCAATCGGTGATTCAAATCATCAAGGCGCGCGGCCGGTTTCCGTACAGCAAAGACGGCTCGGTGTTTGGCAATCGAGAGGGGCTTTTGCCCAAACAGCCGCGTGGCTATTACCAAGAGTACACGGTCAAAACACCAAAGGTTGACAACCGTGGCGCACGCCGCATTGTCGCAGGAAAAGGCAAGACGGGCGATGTGGCCACCAGTGGGGAGTACTATTACACAGCGGATCACTACCGCACGTTTTATAGGGTTGTCGAAAAATGAGCGATGCTTTGTGGGTGGATGTCGCGGGCAAAATGCGTGACGTGGCATACGATGAGATTGGTCAATGTTTGAGTTTGTGCGTTGATGAGTGCTCTGCCGATGTTTTGACTGTTGACTTGCGTCATGCTGTGACGCAGCAGGACGTGCTGATGACGATGGCGAATCGATTGGGTTTTCCTGATTATTTTGGTGTGAATTTAGATGCGCTGTACGATGTGGTCAGTGAGCGATTGCTGCCCGAATACCTTATTTCACCGCCGCAAGTCTGGTTGTTCAAAAGTGATGTGGTGCAACAAAAAATGCTGTTTCCCATCAAAGACACCTTGCGAGATGTCATGACAGAAGCGGTTGATGTCCGCATCACCGTTTTGTGGTGGACGATTTAGAGAAGTTTTTGGTTGGTTTCGTCGCATTGGCGCCAGTTTGAGTGGGCAAATCATCAGCCCAGTATGTTCGGCCATCGATTTACGGTAAAATGCCGGCATGAATACGAATCTTTCCAAACCTCAAATCACAAACCTTAACGCACCAACCAATTTAGTCGGTCAATTCCTCATTGCCATGCCCAGTCAGCTGGGAGATGCGTTTGAGCGCACGGTGGTCTATGTCTGCGAGCACAATGCCAGCGGGGCATTGGGCTTGGTAGTCAATCGCAGTGCCGATGTGACTATTTCTGATGTGCTGACCAAGCTGGATGTAGTCGACGAAATGTCGATTCAGTACGCAGCGCATGCCAGCGAGTCTGTTTTGGTCGGTGGGCCTGTGCAAACGGAGCGCGGCTTTGTTTTGCACGCGCCTTTTCACGAATACGCCGCCACCATTAAAATCAATGACAACGTGGGGCTGACCAGCTCGCGTGATATATTGGAAGACTTGGCGCGTGGTCAAGGCCCTGACAAAATGCTGCTCGCTCTGGGTTATGCAGGATGGAGTGCGGGTCAGCTCGAAGCTGAGTTGGCGCGAAACGCTTGGTTGACTGTGCCTGCCGATGAGCATGTGCTCTTTGAAACCTTGCCACGTGAGCGGTATCAACAAGCGATGCGTTTATTGGGCTTTGATGCGGCCATGCTGTCAGATCAAGCGGGGCACGCTTGATGGCAGCGACGCTTTTGGCAATTGATTATGGTAAAAAGCGTGTCGGCGTTGCGGTGGGCAATAACTTGACCAAAAGTGCGACGCCCTTGAGTATCATTACTCGCCAGAGTGATGCACAGGTATTGCAAGCAATAAAGGCGTTGGTGAATGAGTGGCAGGTGTCTGAGTTGGTCATTGGTATCCCACGACAGCCCGACTATACGCCGCATGAGATGACAGCGGCGTGCGAGGTTTTTGCCCAGCGGTTGCGTGATGAATTTAATGTGGTGGTGCACGAAGTCGATGAGCGGTATTCATCGGCTGTTTTAATGTCCCAATCAAAACGTCGTGCTGATGGTTCTGTGCGCGAAGTGCCGCAGGATGATAAGGCCGCCGCTGTTATATTGCAGCAGTTTTTGGACGAGTTGTGAAGTAGTTGCGACGAATCGAGCGGGTTTGACTAGTTTTTATCTGGTTATATCAAAAATCAAATAATGGGATGTTATGAACACAGAGTTTAACGCGCCAACCAGCCGAATCCCTGATGCGGAACATTTATATATTCATCTCCTACGCGAAGTGCGTGCGCATGTGGCTGCCTTTAGTGTGCCGCCTGTCATCATTGGTGTGCATCGCGGTGGTGCTTGGGTGGCTGAGCGATTGCATCAAGACTTGGGTTTGAGCGAACCGCTATCGACGATTGATATTTCGTTTTATCGGGATGATTTTTCGACGACGGGGATTCGCACCAATGTCAAAACCACCGATGTGCCTGTTGATTTGGATGGGCGTGCGGTGATTTTGTGTGACGATATTCTCAATAGTGGTCGCAGCGTGAGAGCAGCGTTGAACGAGATTTTCGACTTTGGGCGACCAGCGCGGGTGGATTTGGCTGTGTTGTTTGACCGCGGCGGGCGAGAGTTGCCTATGGCTGCGCGGTTTGTCGGGGGGGGCAGCGAGTTTGATGCGGCTTATAAATTGGTGCTTGAACGCGACTCATCGAATCGTTTTTGTTTCCGCGTACCACTTCGCCAAAACGCAGCTGTGGAGGCATCATGAATACCCAAACCTATACACCGCCTGCTGTGCCTTGGGCAGAATTGCGCAACGCGCGTAATCCACAGATGACCGCTGACGGTCGTTTGCAACATTTACTCACACTCGAAGGTGTCTCGTGCGACACGCTGCACCACATTCTCAATACCGCTGAGTCGTTTCTGTCGTTGTCTGACCACGATGTCAAGAAAGTGCCTCTGCTGCGCGGTAAGTCGGTGTTCAATATTTTCTTTGAGAACTCCACCCGCACGCGAACCACGTTTGAAATTGCGGCTAAACGGCTGTCTGCTGACGTGGTCAATCTGAATATCGAAGCCTCCTCCACCTCGAAAGGCGAAACGCTGCTCGACACGATGGACAACCTTGCGGCGATGCATGCGGATATGTTTGTCGTGCGACACAATCAATCGGGTGCGCCGTATCTCATGGCGCAGCATCTGAATCGAATCGATCGTAAAGACATCCACATCATTAACGCAGGCGACGGACGACACGCGCACCCGACACAGGGTTTGCTCGACATGCTGACGATTCGTCACTATAAAAAAGATTTCACTCTGTTGCGTGTCGCCATCGTTGGCGATATTTTGCATTCACGTGTGGCGCGTTCAGACATTCACGCGTTGACCACGCTTGGCGTGCCTGAGGTGCGTGTGATTGGCCCACAAACTTTGCTGCCCAGTGGCTTGGCGCAAATGGGGGTGCATGTTTATCATGACATGCGAGAGGGACTGCGCGACGTTGATGTCATCATTATGCTGCGTTTGCAGAAAGAGCGGATGCACGGCGCATTGTTGCCCTCCGAGGCGGAATATTTCGCGCACTATGGTTTGACCACAGAGAAACTCGCTTATGCCAGACCTGATGCGATTGTGATGCATCCAGGACCGATTAATCGTGGGGTGGAGATTGCCTCTGATGTGGCCGATGGGTCGCAGGCAGTGATTTTGCCGCAGGTGAGTTTTGGTATCGCGGCGCGCATGGCTGTGATGGCGATTTTGGCGGGAGGGCATGGCGCATGAATGTACTGATTAAAAATGTGCGATTGGTGCATACAACGGATGTGGTGCATACCGACAAAAACACCACCCATGTTTATGTGCAAGATGGTGTGATTGCTGGCATTGGCGAAATGCCTGCTGGGTTTGTCCCGCAGACGGTGATTGAAGGTGCAGGTGCTTGTATCAGTTTTGGCTTGGCCGACTTGGCGGTTCGATTGACGGAGAAGGGTGGCAAACATCACGGCGACGTGATGGCCGATGTCCTGAACGCGGCGGTTGCAGGTGGTGTGACGCATGTGGCGTGCTTGCCTGATGCCACGCCGATTTTGGATGAGCCCAGTTTGGTAACATTGCTCAAAAATCGCAGCGCAGCACTGGGATTGGCTCATGTGTATCCAATTGGTGCACTCACGCAAGGGCTTGAGGGGGAAATGCTTGCGCCGATGGCGACGCTTGCCGAGCATGGCTGTGTGGCGTTTTCACAAGCCGATGTGAGCATTCAAAATACTCAGGTATTGGCGCGGGCGTTGCAATATGCGGCGAGTTTTGGCTTACCCGTTTGGTTGCGTGTTCAGGATTATTATCTCGGTGCGGGTGAGGAGGCTTATGCGGCATCGGGCGCTTACGCTTCGCGCTTGGGTCTATCGGGTGTGTCAGTTGCCGCTGAGACGATTGCGTTATATACCTTGTTTGAATTGTTGCGCGGTATGGGGGATGCTGCACCACGGGTGCATATTTGCCGTGTGTCATCAAGCCGTGCGGTTGAGCTGATTCGTTCTGCCAAAAAAGATGGTTTGAATGTGACCTGTGATGTGAATATGCACCATTTGCATTTGGTGGATACCGACATGGGCTACTTTGATAGCCAATTTGTCTTTAATCCGCCACTGCGTACTTCGAGTGATCGTGCTGCGCTGCGTGCGGCAGTGATGGATGGCACGGTGGATGTGGTCGTGTCTGACCATGTGGCGGTTGATGCCGATGCGAAAGAATTGCCCGTTGGACAGGCTCAGGCAGGTGCTGTTGGCACACAGTGGTTGCTCTCGTTGTTGGTTAAGGTGGCTCAAGAGGAGCGTGTGGATGTTGCGGTTTTGCTCACGGCGGCTGTGTCACGTGCGTATCGTGTGCTCGGTTTGGCGGTGCCTGTTTGGCAAGTCGGCTGCTCAGCAAACTTTGTCGTGTTTGATGAGGCCAATGACTGGGCGGTGACGCCGCAGGTGATTCGTGGCGCGCATCGCAATACCCCATTTTTGCATCATGAATTGCCTGCGGTGGTTCATGCCACGTTGGTCGATGGGGTCGTTGTTTTTGGTAATCTATGAGACCGCTCTGGGTCGGTGTGACAAATTTTTGAGGTGTTTATGCAAGTATTGGGTTGGTTGATTGCGCCACTGCGCTTGGTGGTTTTGTTGGTGCATATTTTGGTGGGTTTGTTGCTGACATTGTTGTTTTTTCGCTTTATGCCTTGGTCTGCGCGTCAGAGTATCATTCGGATTTGGTCAAGGGTTTTATTGATGGTTTTGGGCGTGCGACTCAATGTTGTCTCTGCGCCTGTGTGCTTGCCAATGCGCGGTATGTTGGTGAGTAACCACACATCGTGGGTCGATATTTTTGTGGCCAATTCGATTCAGCCAACGCGTTTTATCGCCAAGTCTGAGATTAAAAAATGGCCTTTACTGGGTACTTTGGTCTCGAGTGTCGGTACGCTGTATGTGGAGAGGGGCAACCGCCACATGATTTCTAAAACCAACAAAGAAATCACTCATGCGGCAGAGAATGGTGATTTGATTGGTTTATATGCTGAGGGCACGACGACGGATGGCACATACCTTTTACCGTTTAAGAGCAATTTATTTCAGCCTGCGATTGACAACGCATTGCACATTTATCCTTTGGGGGTGACGTACTCTAAAGGTGGACGACACAGCAATGTGGCTTCGTATATAGGTGACATGAGTATGCTGGGCAGTTTTTGGCAATTGGCTACAAGCATTGGCTTAACAGCCAATGTGCATTATTGCCCGATTATTCCAGCTGCACAATTTAGCCATCGTCAAGAGTTGGCGACAGCCACGCAAGAGGCGGTTTCACGTGCATTAGGTTTAGACGTGATGGCGGCAGAGACAGTGGCTCAGGTGTTGCGTGGTGTTTAAGCCGCTGGATTTATTCGAAAGCAGTCAATAATTCCCCGCTGGGGTAGTGGTAAGCCGTCAACTCACGCCCCCAGACGCAGCCTGTGTCCAAGCAGGTGGTGTTGTTTTCTTGATGAAATCCGAGCGCGGACCAGTGGCCGAAAAAAATCGGTGTTTTAATGGTTTGACGGCGTGGCATGGCAAACCACGGAGTGAGGTGATGGGGCAAATCCTTTAGTTCGGCTTTAAACCCATAGTCGAGCACGTCGCCCTGCAGTGTGCGCATGCGGGTAAAGACATTGGTGATGACGCGTAAACGCGCCACACCAACCAAGTCATCATGCCATGCATTGGGTTCATTGCCGAATAGGGTCTGCAAAGACTGAGTGTAGTCATCACTGCGCAATAATGCTTCTAATTCTCCTGCGCGAGCCAAAACATCTGCGAGCGTCCAGCTCGGCCAAACCCCCGCATGTACCATCAAAACGCCATGCTCAAAATGAGCCAAAGGTTGATGACGCAGCCAGTCCAGCCATTCGTCGCGATTGGGTAAATACAAGATTTCATCAAGCGTGTCTGACTTGCCTTTTTTTCGTGCACCTGCGGCCACTGCCAGTAAATGAATGTCATGGTTGCCCAGCACCACTCGTGCGCGCTTACCCAATGCTTTAATTTGCTGTAAAACAGACAATGAGTCTGGGCCTCGGTTGACCAAATCACCGCAAAACCAAATATCGGCGTCATGGGGGATTTGGTTGAGCAAGTCACGTAAGGCGTTCGAGCAGCCTTGAACGTCACCAATCAGGTAGAAATTCGGTTGGGTCATGGGAGAATTGCTTTGTTAGTATCTATATGGCGGGGTTTTCGGTAAAATAGCATTTCATCTCAGCGTGCATTGTACGCAATATCAACTCTGGAGTCAGTGTGTCAGAAATCATTCAAAGTTTTAGAGCCACTCAGCAGTGGTGGACACTTGCCGTATTCGACATTCGTCAGCGTTATCGTCGTTCAACCTTGGGCCCGCTGTGGATCACGCTGTCCACTGGTATTATGGTAGCTGCGCTCGGATTTTTGTGGTCTTCGCTGTTCAAAATGCCGATTGCTGAATTCATGCCTTATTTTGCATCAGGTTTGATTCTGTGGACATTCATGTCATCCCAGATCAATGAGGCGTGCACGGCGTACACCCAGTATGAGGGCTACATCAAACAAATCAACTTGCCGCTCCCGCTTTATGTCTTGCGGGTTTGTTCACGAAACATCATTTTGCTTGCTCATAACATCATTGTTTTTGTTGTGGTTTGGGCGGTCTTCGGTTTCTCATGGCTCCCTAATTTACCGATGGTTGTTTTGGGCTTCATGGTGATGGCATTGACGCTGTTCTTTTTCTCGATTCCGATTGCGGTGCTGTGTACGCGTTTTCGCGATATTTCGCCTATTGTGCAAAGTATTACTCAGATTTTGTACTTTTTCACGCCAGTCATGTGGCAGGCCAAAATCTTACCGGCACATTATCAGTGGGTTGTTGACTACAATCCGTTGCACCATCTATTTGAGATTGTCAGGGCGCCAATGCTTGGTCAACTGGCTGCTGTTGAATCATGGGTTTGGTCTTTTGTCTTGCTGATTGTATTTGCCGCATTGGCTTCATTCATGCACACACGTTACCGTAAGCGTGTTGCTTATTGGCTGTAAGGAGCTTATATGACCGCACATATTATTGCCAAAGATGTTGGTGTCGAGTTTCCCATATTCAATAGCAGCCACCGTTCTCTCAAAAAAAGCATTCTCAATGTCACCACAGGTGGGCGAGTGGCTCAAGACACCAAAAACCATGTAGTTGTTCGTGCGCTTGATGATATTAATTTAAATATTCAGCCGGGTGACCGTGTTGGTCTTGTAGGTCATAACGGCTCAGGCAAAACCACCTTGCTGCGCGTGCTATCAGGGGTGTACGCACCCGTGAGTGGCTTGTTGGATGTCAAAGGAAAAATAGCCACGTTGTTAGACATCAGCCTCGGTATGGATGGTGAAGCCACTGGTTATGAGAACATCCGCGTACGAGGGTTGCTAATGGGACTCTCCGTCGTTGAGATTGACGCGCTGACTGATGAAATCGCTGAGTTTACAGGTTTGGGTGATTATCTCAATATGCCGATGCGCACCTACTCATCAGGTATGGCGGTTCGTTTGGGTTTTGCTGTGTCGACAAGTATTCGAGCCGATATTATTTTGATGGATGAATGGCTCTCTGTTGGTGATGCCGAGTTTCAGGAAAAAGCCTCTGAGCGACTCAATCATATGGTCAATCAAGCTTCCATTTTGGTTTTGGCATCGCATAGTATGGAGTTAGTTGAAAAAACCTGTAATAAAATTGTTCATATGGAGCACGGAAAAATCGTTGACGTCCTTGATAATGCGCCACCAGCAATGTCGACGTAACTTAGGAGTTAATTGGTGAATCAAAATGCTCAACAACTCGTGCCTGTTATTTTGTCTGGCGGCTCTGGTACTCGACTGTGGCCTCTGTCTCGAGAAAAGCATCCCAAACAGCTATTAAGTTTGATTGATGACGAGACATTACTGCAGTTAACTGCTTTGAGATTGGATGGGTTGACGCTGGATATTGCGGTGTCTGACAGGCCGATTGTGGTTTGTAATCAAGAGTACCGATTCATTACAGCAGAGCAGTTGCTGCAAGTTGGGGTGGTCGCAGAGCGGATTATCTTAGAACCGTTTGGCAAAAACACAGCGCCAGCTTTAACTTTAGCCGCTCAAACGATTTGTGCTAATGGCAGCGATGCTGTGTTGCTGGCCATGGCTGCTGACCATGCGATGCGAAATATCGATGCATTTCATGCAGCTATTGCAAACGGTTTGCCAGCCGCACTTGATGGACACGTGGTGACTTTTGGTGTCACGCCCAATGCGCCTGTTACTGGTTATGGTTATATTCAAGCGAATGATCGAGAACAGTACCCAAATGTACTAGACATTAGCCAGTTTGTTGAAAAGCCTGATGTGAGTACGGCGCAAGCTTATCTCGACAGTGGTGATTATTTGTGGAACAGCGGTATTTTCATGGTGAAAGCCAGCTCGTGGTTGCAGGCCATGGCGCGCTATGCGCCCGATATTTTGCTAGCGTGTGACGCTGCGGTGACTAATGCAGCAGTCGATTTAGATTTTGTTCGTGTCGATGAGACCGCGTTTGGGGCTTGCCCTTCAGACTCTATTGACTATGCTGTGATGGAAAAGTTAAGTTTGACGCCAGATAGTTCAATTAAAGGTTATGTTGTGCCCATGGATGCGGGTTGGTCAGACGTTGGTGCTTGGGATACGGTGTGGCAGGTGTTGGATAAAGACCAAAATGGCAACGTTGCACAGGGTGATGCACTGTTTGTGAAGACCACAAATAGTTTGGTGTTGTCGCATGAGCGTGTCGTGTCATGCTTGGGTTTGGACGATATAGTGATTGTCGATACCGTTGATGCGTTATTGGTCGCAAAAAAATCTGAAGTGCGGGACTTAAAGTCTGTTGTTGCGGCTATAAAAAAGACACATGTTCACTTGACAGAGAATCATCGCAAGGTTTTTCGCCCGTGGGGTGCTTATGACTCGATAGCTGCGGATGAGCGCTTTCAGGTCAAGCGCATCATCGTGAAGCCTGGTGCATCACTGAGCTTGCAGATGCACCATCATCGAGCCGAGCATTGGATTGTTGTGCGAGGTACTGGGCGCGTGACGCGTGGTGATGAGGTGTTTTTGCTCAGCGAAAATGAATCCGCTTTTATCCCGCTAGGTGTTGTGCATCGTTTAGAGAACCCAGGTAAAACCACGCTGGAGTTAATTGAGGTGCAGTCTGGTTCTTATTTGGGTGAGGATGATATTGTTCGTCTTGAGGATGTGTATGGGCGTGATGGGTCGATCGGTTAGTTTGTTTGATTTTTTTGACATTATTGAAAGAAAATTGTTTGTTTTCAATTGATTGCTGGGGTTTAATGTGTTGTTAATTAGATAATTTCTTGTGGTTTTGGGGTGGTTGGAAGGGTGCTCAGTTATAATGCAGTCTTAGGAAAGTGCTAATGATTGAGGCAATTCAGTTTGATGGTGTGAATATTCGCTTAGAAAGGTTGTGTATATGACGGTTTTGGTCACAGGTGGCGCAGGTTTTATCGGTGGTAATTTTGTCTTGGATTGGTGTGCTGGTTCTGATGAGCTGGTCGTTAATTTGGACAAGCTGACCTATGCGGGCAACCTTGATACGCTAAGTACGCTCAAAGGGCGTGATAACCATGTGTTTGTACAGGGTGATATTGGCGATAAAGTACTGGTCACGAAGCTGCTCAATGAGTACCAGCCCCGTGCTGTGATTAATTTCGCGGCGGAGTCGCACGTGGATCGCTCGATTCATGGACCTGCGGATTTTATCGAAACAAATATTGTTGGGACATTTAACCTGCTTGAAGCTGTTCGTGCTTACTGGAGTGATTTACCATCTGATCATAAAGCGGCATTTCGCTTTTTACACGTCTCGACTGATGAAGTGTACGGGACCTTGAGTGCGACGGATGAACCATTTTCTGAAACGACTTCTTATGAGCCAAATAGCCCTTATTCGGCGAGTAAGGCTGCTTCCGACCACTTAGTCCGTGCATGGCATCATACATATGGTTTGCCTGTTTTGACGACAAATTGCTCGAATAACTATGGCCCTTACCACTTCCCTGAAAAACTCATTCCACTGGTGATTTTGAATGCGCTGGCTGGTAAGCCTTTGCCGATTTATGGTGATGGTCAACAAATTCGTGACTGGTTGTTTGTCAAAGATCATTGTGCCGCAATCCGTCGTGTGCTTGAGGCTGGGCGTTTGGGCGAGACCTACAACGTCGGCGGTTGGAATGAAAAAGCCAATCTTGACGTGGTCAATACTATCTGTACTTTGCTCGATGAATTGAAGCCGCGAGCAGATGGCAAGGGATACGCTGAGCAAATTACCTATGTCACTGACCGACCTGGTCACGACCGACGCTACGCCATCGACGCACGAAAAATCGAGCGTGATCTTGGCTGGAAGCCCGCTGAAACATTCGATACAGGAATTCGTAAGACCGTCCAGTGGTATCTCGACAACCACGAGTGGGTTCAAAACGTTACCAGTGGTGGTTATCGTGAGTGGACTGCCAAACAATACGGTGCATGATGGATCATTTACCTAAAATTCTCATCACGGGCGTCAATGGTCAAGTGGGCTTTGAGTTGCAACGTTCTCTTGCACCGCTTGGTCAGCTGATACCTGTATCGCGCTCACAGCTTGATTTGGCCGATGTATCAGCTGTCACCGCTTTACTGGATAAACTCCAACCTGACGTGATTGTCAATCCTGCCGCGTATACCGCTGTGGACAAGGCTGAATCTGATCAAGCGACTGCCCATGCTGTTAATGTTGCTGCGCCTGCGGCGATGGCACAATGGGTGAAAGATAATAATGCTTTGATCGTGCATTATTCAACGGACTATGTGTTTGACGGCGAAAAGACGCAAGCCTATATTGAAGAGGATGGAGTCAATCCGCAGTCCGTGTATGGTGCGACCAAGCAGCAAGGTGAAGCCGCTATCACAGACATCACCAATCGCCACATCATCCTACGGACCAGCTGGGTATTTGGTGCTTATGGTCATAATTTCCTCAAAACCATGCTACGTCTCGCTGCTGAGCGTGAAGCGTTGTCTATCGTCAATGACCAAATCGGCGCTCCAACCAGTGCCGCCCTCATCGCCGACGTTACAGCACATATTGTTCGTGATTATCTCGCCTTTGGTGAAGAGTTTATTGATGAGTGCACAGGCATTTTTCACCTTGCGACAGATGGTGAAACCAGTTGGCATGGTTACGCACAATATGTCATCACACTAGCAGAGCAGGCAGGCATGAAGCTTAAGATTAGGGCAACAGATGTTAAAGGCATTCCTTCATCGGACTATCCCACCCCTGCGAAACGCCCTGCTAACTCACGACTCAATACGGAAAAGCTCAAAACTGTATTTGATTTACAGTTACCAAAATGGCAAGATGGGGTTAGCCATGCTTTTGCCATGATTCACAACCAAAAATAGCCCGCTTGGATGAGTCATCAAAAGGCGAGGAAAAATCAAGCCAAGCCCAAAACGTCTTGTTGAGCATATTTGCTTAATGCCAATAAGGTAACTAAACTAAACAACATTTAAAATGGAGCATACCATGATACGCAAAGGCATTATTCTCGCAGGTGGTTCAGGCACACGACTTTATCCAATTACCTACGCCATGAGTAAACAGCTCTTACCTGTCTATGACAAACCCATGATTTATTACCCAATTAGCGTCCTTATGCTTGCGGGGATAAAAGACATTCTTATTATTAGTACACCTCAGGATATTGGGCGTTTTGAGGAGCTACTCAAAGATGGCGCACAATGGGGGTTAAATATTCAGTACAAGGTTCAACCCTCTCCTGATGGCCTTGCTCAAGCATTTATCCTCGGTGAAGAATTCCTCGCCGGATCACCTGCTGCACTTGTACTCGGTGACAACATATTCTATGGTCACGACCTACACGAAATGCTTCAGGAAGCCAATGCCCAAACCACTGGTGCCACGGTATTCTCCTACCACGTCAGTGACCCAGAGCGTTACGGTGTTGTTGAATTCGATGCGAACAAAAACGCCATCTCTATCGAAGAAAAACCCAAGCTTCCTAAATCGAATTATGCTGTCACAGGTCTCTATTTCTACGATGAACACGTTGTTGAATATGCTAAAACGATCAAGCCATCTCCACGTGGTGAGTTAGAAATTACAGACCTAAACAATATTTATTTACAGAAAGGTTTGCTAAAAGTCCAGGCGATGGATCGAGGGTTTGCTTGGCTAGACACAGGAACTCATGAGTCACTGCACGACGCTGGTTCATTTGTTGCCTCTATCCAAAAACGTCAAGGGTTGCAAGTGGCTTGCGTTGAGGAAATTGCATATCGCATGGGCTATATTCACTCAGAGCAGCTTGCTAAACTGGCTGAACCCTTGCTTAAAAGCGATTATGGACAGTATTTGCTTAAAGTAGCGAAAGGCTAATCATGAATATCATCAAAACAAACATTCCTGATGTCCTGATTATAGAACCCAAAGTTTTTGGCGATGAGCGTGGTTTTTTCATGGAAAGCTTTAACCAAAAAGTATTTAACGAAATTGTTGGGCGTGAGGTAGTCTTTGTTCAGGATAACCAGTCGCGTTCAACCAAAGGCGTCTTACGTGGTTTACATTATCAGCTACCTCCAATGGCGCAAGGGAAGCTGGTGCGCGTCACTCAAGGAGAGGTTTTTGATGTGGCTGTTGATTTACGCAAGGATTCCCCCAGTTTTGGTAAATGGTCTGGTGTTGTATTAAGTGGCGAGAATAAACGTCAGTTTTGGATACCTGAAGGCTTTGCACATGGCTTTTATGTACTCAGTGAAACGGCAGATTTTTTGTACAAGGCGACTAATTATTATTCGCCAGAAAATGATAGGGCTTTACTTTGGAGCGATCAGGAGATTAATGTAAATTGGCCACTAGTTGGACAACCAATAGTTTCAGAGAAAGATCAAAAAGCTAAGCATTTAGCGGCAGCAGAGCTATTTTACGCTTCATGAGTGTACCGCGTATAAGGTAGATTGAATTAATAAGAATAGGAGTTACACATGCTGAAAAAAATTACGCGAGTTGCGAACCTTGCCTTTTTCGAATTTTTTGGTCAAGAGAACTGTCGAAATGCACTTAGTGCATACAGAGAAAGTCGTGGATTTTCATCTTTAAATGGAAAAAAACAGAAATTAGTTTATTCTTTACTGAAGGCGGGTAACGTCTTTGGGGTAACAGATCGGGTTCTCAACTTGAGACACAAAGAATTATCAAATATCCAAGGTTTGCAGGTGTACGATAAACACGTTTTGAATTTGATGACTAATCGAATTTTAGATATGCCGGAAGTAGTTGTTGATGTTAACGCTCCGATTAGAGTAAATGTTTTGGTACCTGGGTTTGCGATCGAAAGCATTTCTGCTGGATTCTTTGGCGTTTTTAACGTTGCAAAATTTGCAGCAAAATGTGGGTTCAAAGTGCGCTTGGTGCTTTTTGATAATTTTTATTATGATGAACAGGTCTTCAAAAAGAGCTTGAATAACTTTCCTTCTTTTTCAACACTATTTGAAGAGGTTGAGGTTGAATATATTGGTGCAAGAAATGAGCCTTTGGTCGTTTCTCCGTTTGACGGTGTTATTGCTACAGTTTGGTATAGTGCTTATTTTGCTGAAAAAATTCAGAAGTTAGTTAATCCTAAACCATTTTTATATCTAATCCAAGATTATGAGACTGCGTTTTATCCGTTTTCGTCCTTGAATGCTTTTTCAGATCAGACTTATAAAATGAATTTTAATGCGTTGGTTTCAACTGAGCCCCTTTTGCATTACATGCTCCAATTCAAAGGTTTTAGTGAGGGTAGAAAATTTGTTAGTTTTAACAACGCGTGTTCATCCATTTTGCCTGATTGGGAGTCTTTCAAAAAGGCTAAAGAAACAAATAAAAAGCGTTTTGTGTTTTATAGCCGACCTGCGGTAAATCGCAACATGTTTGAGCTCGCTGCCTTGTCAATTATTCATGCTTTTGAAGAGGGAGTTTTTGGTGATGGTTCCGAGTGGGAATTTTTCGGAATGGGCTTGGGAGATGTTGAGATAAAACTTAATTCTAATATCTCCATTACTCAATTACCGCGCATGAGCTTAAAAGAGTACGAGGAAAACATGTACACTTTTGATCTGTGTTTGTCGCTTATGGCATCACCTCATCCTAGCATTGTGCCATTTGATTTATCGAGTGCAGGTGCTTTGGTTGTGACTAACGCTTTTGAGACTAAAAATAGTGGTTATTTTAAAGAGATCTCGGACAATATATACGTTGCTCAACCAACAGTAAATGATATTGTTAACTCGCTGAGAGTTGCTGCAGAAAATGTCGACAAAATAGAAGAGCGTTATGAGCGAGCTCAAAAAGTAAAGTACCCAAATAATTGGGGTGATGTTTGGAAACCCGAACATGAGCAGTTATTGTATGAAACTTTTCGTGGCTAGGGCGATACCGTGATAGAAGAATTCGAGCGTCGATTCAGAGCTGTGGGTGGCCAAATTGGCTGTGATAAAGTCTTAGCGCACTCATATGAGTATGGTTATGCGCGTCACTTGGCGGATCTTCAAGGCCGGTCAATAAAGATTTTGGAAATTGGTGTTGGTGGAGAAAACTATGCAGACGGTGGGCAGTCTTTATTTCTTTGGAAAAACCTTTTTCCAAAAGCGGAAATATTTGGAATTGACATCTATGATAAAAGCCAGCTCAACTGCGATCGTGTAAGTACGTACATTGTTGATCAATCAGATGTTGATAGCTTGACGGCCTTTGCCCAGAGGTACGGTCCTTTTGACGTCATTATCGATGACGGAAGTCATCATCGTAAGGATGTGCTGACCAGTTTCTTTGCTCTTATGCCGTATCTCGTTAATAAAGGTCGATATGTGATTGAAGATATTTCGACTTCATATTGGCCATCATATGGTGGATCAAGTATTGCTAACGGGTTTATGGATACACCAATAGATTGGGTGAAGAGATCTGTAGACATTGTGCACAAACATGATATTCTGTTTGTCCAAGATCACCTTCCTAAATGGGATCTTTTATCTGTTGCTGTTTATAGTGGTTTAGCATTTTTTGAGAAAGGAGCTGCAAGGATCTTAAAAAATGTGCCAGAGTCGAGTGGATTCTATGATAATCAAAGAGAAACAGACAGAGCCCGTTACGAAGCTTATGGTGATTTTTTCAAGGGTTTTTCTATAGATCCTTTAAAAGCGGTTAATTCTATATTAAATCCCTTGAATGGCTGAGGAAAATGACTTTTCTAAAATTAGCTTGTTTCAGCAGTTAAGTATCGAACTGGCAATAGGCTTTTTTGATGTTAGAATTCGGTTCAAGCTTATCTAAGATACTTACCCGAATTATCTTTGAATGTCGAGTTGCACTTACTTTGGTGGTTGCTTGGAGGTTTGCCAGCTTTGGACTATAGCTAACTAACGCAACTAAAATTTACAGAAACAGGTGAAATGCTTCACTTTTTAACAAGGTGGTTTTATGGGATATGTTTATAGAGGCGGAAATAATGGTGTTCTAGGTAATCGCGCAGATGTGTACTCCTTTACTGGCGATCAACCGACGTTGGGTTTGCCATCAAATGTTGACTATTTACTGTCAGGTACTAAATGGGGGAGTGCTTTAAGTTCAGGGCTGAATTTAACCTATAGTTTTTCTACCATTTCTTCTACCTATCCTTGGCACAGAGATAGCGTGACAGCACTCTCGACTAGCCAAAGAACCGCTGTTGCTGATTCTTTAGAGAACATTGCCAATGTAACCAATTTAACTTTTACGCAGGTTATCGATACTAGCAGTGCAGTTACTCGAACTGGAGCTGCCGGCGACTTAAGGTTTGCAAATATATCATCGACAGTCATTGACACAGCTGCAGCTTTTTTTCCTAATACAGACCCAGATAGCTCTTCAGGCGATGTATTTTTTGGGGGCGCTGGACGCTCACCAGAATCAAGTACTTATGATCGGGCTACTATACTACACGAAATAGGTCACGCATTGGGATTAAGACATCCCCATGACTCAAATCAATCTGGATCAGTTATTGATCAACTTAAATATACGGTGATGAGCTATCGTGCATACCAAGGGCAGTCAACAAGTGGTGGCTATGGTATTGAAGTTTTCCCCACAACTTTAATGCTCAACGATATTGCTGCACTACAGCGGTTGTATGGCGTTAATACAACATATCAAACGGGAAATAATACTTATACTTTTGGCGCGCAGGAGAATGTTTACCAAACAATATACGATGCGGGCGGACAAGATAATATAGATGCATCTAACCAAATTCAGTCCGTTAAAATCAACCTAAATTCGGGTGAGTGGTCTGAAATCGGTGCATCTTTTTGGAATGGTCAACAAAATGTTCGCGATTGTTTAACGATTGCTTATGGTTGTGTGATTGAGAACGCGACTGGATCTTCAAATAACGATATCTTGATAGGTAATAGTGTTGCTAATCAACTGGTTGCAGGTTCTGGGGCAGATACTTTATATGGTGGACTAGGTCATGATGCGATGTATGGTCAAGACGGCAATGATGTTCTCTATGGTGAGGATGGTAATGATACGCTTGGTGGTGGCGTAGGCGACGATAATCTGCAAGGTGGTAATGACGCTGACAGGCTTTATGGTGAGGATGGTAATGACTCCCTATATGGACAAGCGGGTGATGACTTCCTCGCTGGTCTTAACGGTAATGACTATTTGAGTGGCGAGTTTGGTAATGATCGCTTGGAAGGCGGTTATGGTAATGACACTCTGTTTGGTTCAATAGGTGCAGACACATTATATGGTGAGTTCGGTAAAGATGTGTTGTATGGCGAAGCTGATAATGACTATATTGATGCAGGATTTGATGATGATGCTGTTTATGGCGGCAGCGGCACTGAAATCATGTATGGTAATGAGGGAAATGATTTGATGTTTGGTGAATTTGACCCCGACCATATGGATGGTGGTGTTGGTAATGATACGTTGTACGGTGGAATTGGCAATGATGGGTTATTTGGTGAGTCTGGAAATGATGTTTTGGTCGGTGGCTGGGATAATGATGTACTCAGTGGTGGTCAAGGCTCCGATATTTTTGTATTTGATTCGGGATTTAGTGTCACAAATAACCTTGATCGTATTCTTGACTTTACTATTGGAGAGGATAAGATCGCGCTTGACGATGCCATATTCACAGCATTGTTTGGTCAAACGAGCCTGATGGTTGGACAGTTTAATTTTGGTGCGAACTTCACTTCAGGTAGAGATGCGGATGATCGGGTCATTTATGACACAAGCTCTGGTGGCTTGTATTACGATGCTGATGGCTCTGGGGCTGGTGCGGCACAGTTATTTGCTCAGTTAAGTGCTAGCTTGGTCTTTGATAATAGCCATTTCCAGATTATTTAGTTATATTAGTAAAGGGCCCCTCAGTTCATACTTTGGGGCCTTGTTCATTATTTTGTTCTTCTACTTGTTGCGAACGATTTGATTAATGAGCTTTATGTCGCTGGTTTAGTTCTGATTAATAAGGGTTATAAGTCGTGCAAAAAGTTATTGCGCTGGTTGTTACCTATGAGCCGGATTGGTTTTCATTGACGGAGAGCCTCCTATGTTTGTCACATCAAGTTGATGACATACTTGTGCTAGATAATGGCTCGAGTTCTGTGAATATCAAGAAGCTACTTCCAGAACTAAGAGTTGCAAATATCCAAATAATTCAGCTCGATGATAATTATGGTATCGGCTATGCCCAAAATTTGGGTATTGAGTGGAGTAAAGATAAAGGCGCAACACATTTACTGCTCATGGATCAAGATAGTAGACCTGCTGATAATATGGTGCGAGAGCTATTGGAAACTTTGATAAATTTGCCAAATGCTGCCGCTGTAGGTCCAGTTTATGTTAGTGAGCATCAAAACGAGGCTTCTGTATTTACAAGAGTGGAGGGGGTTCGTCGCATTAAAGTGTCGTGTGACGCGGATCATCCGCTGGTACAAACAGATGCATTGATTGCTTCTGGTTGCTTAATTCCTATGAGCGTTATTGATGCTGTGGGTAATATGCGCTCCGACTTGTTCATTGATTATGTTGATACGGAGTGGGGCTTGCGTGCACAGACGATGGGCTATGCCAGCTATGCGGTGTGGTCTGCAAAAATGTCTCATCAGTTGGGATCTCGCGCAATTGAGTTCATGGGACGTAACATGATTGTGCATTCCCCATTGCGTCGTTATTATCAATACCGCAATGCGATTCTACTTTACAAAATGAAGCACATCCCTTTCAATTGGAAGTTGATTGATGCGTCGCGATTGTTTCTGCGCGCGGGAGTTTATGCATTGCTCAACCAGCCACGTGCCTTAAATGTGAAGATGATGCTCAAAGGTTTGTGGCATGGGATGCTTGGTAAGACAGGGAAAATGCCATGAGGGTCACAGTCATGCTGGCCAGCTACCGAGGCCAAAAATATATCGCTGAGCAAGTTCAATCGATTCTTAAGCAAAAAGACATGGATGTCTGGTTGCTGATTAGCGATGATGGTGGGGCGCGGCAATGTGTTGAGTTTCTAAAAGGTAAAATCGCAGCGACATCACATTTTGAGCGAGTTACCGTGGTTGAGGGGCCTGAACGAGGTGTCAATGCCAACTTCGCTCATTTAATAGCAACGGTTGATGTCAGCCAAATTAGTCTTTATGCCTTTTCGGATCAAGACGATGTGTGGCTTTCAGAAAAGCTGTCTACAGCAGAGGAAAAACTTCGATTTTACTCCGTCACACAAAGGCCACAACTCTATGCATCACGCACAATGGTGTGTGATGAGGACTTAAACCCTGTGTTTTTATCGAAAGGTATGCCTCGAGCAGCGAGTTTTCAAAACGCTTTATTGGAGTCCATAGCAGGTGGTAATACAATGGTTTTTGATTCTAAAACACTAAAGTTACTGAAAAAAGTGAATGTGCCAGTACATCACGATTGGTTGACTTATATGGTGGTGACTGCATGTGGTGGGACAGTGGTGTTTGATGATGAGCCTTATGTCTTGTACCGTCAGCATGGTGCTAATGTGATTGGCGCGAATAAGGGTGTTTTTCAGAAATTTTATCGATTAAGAAAATTATTAAATAATGAGTTTCGTGGTTGGACTGCGGATAATATCGAAGCTTTAAAACCCATTGTTGATGATATGACGGCTGAGAATCGTAGGGTCTATGAAGGATTTTCCCGCTTGCACAATATGCGTGGATGGTATCGCAGCTTTTCTCGATTGTTCTTGTTTCGGAGACTGGGGTTGTACCGTCAGCGCCGTTTAGAGCATTATGGCTTTATGTTGGCTGCTTTTTTAGGAAAAATTTAAATGACCGTGAATAAAGCTGTTTTTCCCGTCGCTGGTATAGGTACTCGGTTTTTGCCTGCAACCAAAGCCATTCCCAAAGAAATGCTGACGGTGGTTGACCGGCCGATTATTGACTACGCTGTTCGTGAGGCGATTGAGGCGGGCTGTGAAACGTTGATTTTTGTGACGGGACGAAATAAAAACGCAATTGCGGATTACTTTGATAAAAATCCGGAGCTGGAAAAAGATTTAGAGGCGAAGCAAAAACTCGAAGCTTTAGAGATTGTGCGAAATATCATCCCATCTCATGTGAAGTGTGTTTATGTTCGCCAGTCTGAGCCGATGGGTTTGGGACACGCGGTGCATTGCGCTGCGCCTCTGATTGATGCGGATGAGTATTTTGCGGTGATGTTGCCGGATGATTTGATTGATGGATACCCGTATGGTGCGTTAAAGCAGATGCTGCAGGTACACGAGCGTGAGGGAGCGAGCGTTTTGGCATTAGAGCGTGTGCGTTGGGATGAAGTCGAGAAGTACGGTGTGATTGCACCGAAGTTTGATATGCATGTGCCGATGGAGGTTACGGGGATTGTCGAGAAACCTAAACGTGAGGATGCACCGAGTAACTGGACGGTGGTGGGGCGTTATGTTTTGCACGGTTCGATTATGGGCATTCTTGAAAATACGCCGCGCGGGGCGAATGACGAATGGCAATTGACGGATGGGATTGCCGAGTTGCTCAAGCAGCAGAGTGTGCTCGGTGTGCCTTTTTCGGGCAAACGATTTGATTGCGGTAATAAGGTCGGCTTTCTTGAAGCGAACTTGCATTTTGGGCTGCGCTTTTTGCGCTGAATTGTCATGACGAATATTTTGCTCACAGGTGGTACAGGTTATATTGGCTCACATACGGCAGTGTCGTTGATTCAAGCTGGTATGGTGCCTGTGCTCTTGGATAGTTTGGTCAATAGTTCTGCGGTGGTGGTTGATCGCATTGAGCAAATCACGAGTATTCGTCCTGTTTTGATTCAAGCAGATGTACGAGAGACTGAGCGATTGGCACACATATTCATTGAGCATGAGATTGATGCTGCCATTCACTTTTCGGCCTTGAAAGCAGTCGGTGAATCGGTTCAGCAGCCTTTGGCTTATTATGACAACAATGTTTCAGGTCTCATTAGTGTGCTACAGGCGATGAAAAAGGCAGAGGTGCGTCACATCGTTCTCAGCTCCTCTGCCACAGTGTACGGTGAGCATGGCCAGTCGCCGACGTCAGAGGATGCGCCGCTGTCCGCCACCAACCCTTATGGTCAGACGAAAGTCATGATGGAGCGCATCGCTGCTGATGTGGCCAGCTCTGATGCATCGTTGCGTTATGCGATGTTGCGGTATTTTAATCCTGTGGGGGCACACCCTTCAGGGTTGATTGGCGAGCATCCGCCCGGCGTGCCGAATAACCTCATGTCTTATGTCAGCAAGTCGCTGTGGGCGTGCGTGAAAAACTCTCTGTATTTGGCGATGATTATGACACTCGCGACGGTACGGGCGAGCGTGATTACATCCATGTGATGGATTTGGCGCGTGGTCATGTGTTGGCGGTGGTGTATTTATTGGCAGGCAATGATTCCATCACGCTCAATTTAGACGCGGGTTGCGCAGTATCGGTTTTAGAAATGATTGCGGCGTTTGAGCAGGCCTCGGGTCAAAAAGTACCTTATGACATTTGCCCGCGCCGTCCGGGTGATGTGGCATCTGTGTATGCTGATGCATCGCATGCACGTGAGGTTCTGGGCTTTGAAACGGCGTTTGATGTGGCTGATATGTGCCGTGATGCTTGGCGTTGGCAAAGCCAGAATCCGCATGGTTATGGTGATAGCTGACTGCACAAAATGACTGATAAAAAGCCCCCCGAAGATTCGGGGGTTTTTTCGTTTTCGTGTGTAAGGCATTTACGCCAATTTCACACAATCGACGTAGTACTGCAATACGCCATCCACTTTTTCTTTTACCAATCCGTGGACATCTTGTTCAAAACCAGGGAATTGGCTGTTAAATTCTAACGCAAAACGTAAGTAATCAATCACTTCTTGATTGAATTGCTCACCGGGAATCAGCAAAGGAATTCCGGGAGGATACGGCGTGACGAGTGACGCGGTGACGTGGTCGGTGGTCAAATCGCGCACGTTGACACGCTCGGTGTTGCGGCTGACTGAGTGCGACCATGCTTTCGACGGTTTGAGCACGGGTGTCACGGGCGCGATGTACATGTCGTGCTGGATGTGGGCGATGTTGTGCTTTTTGTAGGTTTCATGAATGGCTTGCGCGAGGTCTTTCATGCCCATTTTGGCGTAGCATGGGTAGTCTTTAACGAAATCGGGGAATACTTTCACGAGGGGTTGGTTCGAGTCATACAGATCTTTGAATTGTTGCAGCTCAGTGACGAGGCTGTTCCAGCGACCCTTGGTGATGCCAATGGTGAAGATGACAAAGAGTGAGTACAAACCAACCTTTTCGATGATGAGGCCATAGTCTGCGAGGTAATTCGCCACGAGCGCGGCAGGGATGCCTGCTTCATCAAACGAGCCATCCACATTTAAACCGGGCATGAGAATCGTGGTTTTGATGGGGTCAAGGATGTTCATGTCAGGCTCGATCGCGCCGAATCCGTGCCACTCTTCGTCTGACTTGAGCATCCAGTCGGCTTGCGTACCGATGCCGTGCTCGGGCAAAACGGGCGGTTCCCATACGCTGAACCACCATGGGTTTGGCGTTTCACCGTACTCTTGGCCAATTTTTCGCATGGCGTGGCGGAAATCCAAGGCTTCGTTCAAGCTGTCATTCGTCAATGCTACGCCTCCGACGCCTTCCATCATTGCCGCTGCGACATCGCATGACGCGACGATGGAGTATTGCGGGCTGGTTGAAGCGTGCATGAGGTAGGCTTCATTGAAGTTGTGGCGATCGAGTGGTTTTTCTTTGGCGTCTTGTACCAAAACTTGCGATGCTTGTGACAAAGCGGCCAAAAGTTTATGGGTCGATTGCGTGACAAACGTGGTGGAGTAAGTAGTCCGACCTGCTTCACCATTGATGGCGTAGTAGTTTTCATAGAATGGGTGGAATGAGGCGTGTGGCTGCCATGCTTCGTCAAACAGCAGTACGTCAATGTGGCCGTCGAGCATTTTTTTAATTTTTTGTGCGTTGTACATCACTCCGTCGTAAGTACATTGGGTGAGGACGAGCAATTTCGGTTTTATTGACTTGTTTTCAATCAGTGGGTTAGCGTCGATTTTGGCTTGAATCGCTTCTATTGTGAATTCAGATTGCGGAATTGGGCCAATGATGCCGTATTTGTTGCGAGTTGGGCGCAGAAACACAGGACTTGCGCCCGTCATGATGATGGCGTGCAGGTTTGATTTATGGCAGTTTCGGTCTACGACGACCACGTCGCCTGGAGCGATGTTGGCGTGCCAAACCATTTTGTTCGACGTTGATGTACCATTGGTGACGAAGAAACAATGATCAGCACGGAAGATGCGCGCTGCATTTTGTTCTGACTCAAACACAGGGCCGCTGTGTAAAAGTGGCTGTCCCAAATCTTCGACCGCATTACACACGTCAGCGCGCAGCAGGTTTTCACCAAAAAATTGGTGAAACAATTGACCCACAGGACTTTTTAGAAATGCCACGCCGCCTGAGTGACCAGGGACATGCCATGAGTACGACGAGTTTTGCGCATAATCGACGAGTTTTCGGAAAAACGGTGGGTACAAACTGTCCAGATACAAGCGCGCCTCGCGCAGCACGTGACGCGCGATGAACTCATTGGTGTCCTCAAACATATGAATGAAACCGTGCATTTCACGCAGGATATCAGCTGGCAGATGACGCGATGTGTGGGTGCGGCCATAGAGGAACAGCGGAACATCGGCATTGCGTTGACGAATTGCCGTGACCAAGCGGCGCAGATTGCTAATCGCCTGTTCGCTCATTTCCTGTGGTTCCCCCTCTTCAGGCTCATCTACTGAGACAATGAATGCACAGGCCTTCGCCGCTTGCTGAGCCAGTCCCAAAAAGTCGTTGGTATGCGTGGCGACAATGATGTTGGTGCCTTCTTTTTCGATGGCTTCTGCCAAATCGCGCATGCCTGAACCTGATAGATTGTCAGAGCGAAAATCTTGATCAACGATGATGACGGGGAAGTTAAATTTCATGAAGTGTCCTGTGTGCGAAATGGCTGTAGCGACTGCTGTTTGGTTTGGGCGCGGCATGAAAAATGCGCACCGTGTTTGTGCGCATTTTACCGTGTTATTTGAGGTTGCCTGACAAAAATTGCTTGAGTCGTTCGGATTGCGGATTGACCAAAATCTCGCGTGGGTTGCCTTGTTCCTCGATTTGACCTTGATGTAAGAACAATAGTTTATTCGATACTTCGCGGGCAAAACCCATTTCGTGGGTCACGACAATCATGGTGCGACCTTCGTCAGCCAAAGCGCGCATGACTTTCAATACTTCATTGACCAATTCAGGGTCAAGCGCTGAAGTCGGCTCGTCAAATAACAACACTTCAGGCTCCATCGCTAGTGCACGCGCGATGGCGACACGTTGTTGCTGCCCACCAGATAATGCGATGGGGTAAGCATTTTCAACGTTGTTCAGTCCGACTTTGGCCAAATATTTTTCAGCGCGCGCCTGTGCTTCTGCGGCAGGGATGCCGAGTACGCGCATGGGGGCTTCTTTGAGATTTTCCAACACAGTCATGTGAGACCAGAGATTGAAGTGCTGAAACACCATGGACAGGCGCGTGCGAAATTTTTGTAATTGTTTGGCATCGACGGCTTGCAGCTCGCCGTATTTATCGGCTTTGAGCTGTAGTTCTTCGCCTTTGAGTGCGATGCTGCCTTGATTTGGGTTTTCAAGTAAGTTCATGCAGCGCAGAAAGGTACTTTTGCCCGAGCCCGAGGAGCCGATGATGCTGATCACATCACCTGATTGAGCAGACAGTGATAAACCCCGCAGAACTTCTTTGTCGCCGAATTTTTTGTGAATGTTTTGTACGGTTAATGCATCCATGATGTGCCTCGATGGGTTGATTGAATGAAGAGTTAAGGTGAGAGTGTGGCATGAGCCAATTCTTTGGCGCCTGATATAGATATCAATGCATCCCCTGCATTGGCATAACGATAATAATTGCACGCGAAGACAAAGCCATCGATATGGCAGGTCAGTGGTGTGATGTTTTGAGTTAAAGGATTGATGATTTCAGCCACCATTTGACCTGAGCGAACATGATCGCCAGGCTCGACATGGTAGACAACCAAACCAGCTGCATTCGCTGACAGTCGCTCAACACCTGCTAATGGGCTGGGCTCAGCAATGATCGGTGGTAGCGACGCGGCATCTTGGACAATGTCACCTCGGTGCATGAGAAACTGCACGATAGCCCGTGCATCTTGCTGTGCTAACTCATGAGCCACATCCGCTTGACCGCGCAGCTCAACCGTTGTGGCGGTACACGCAGCGGGAATATTTGCATCGGGAAAGTAGCGGGCGAGCTTTGTCCAAGTGGTTGATAAGGCCTCATCGAATGGGTTGCATCCCGAGTCATCGGCGATGAGTTGGCATTGGCTACCCAAATAACGCGCCAAAGGCTCGACCTCAGGCCAACCATCTGGTGTCGTGTACATGTGCATCACCGCGCGCCAGTCGCAATGCAAATCCAACACGACATCCGCATCAAACGCCCAAGTTAGGAGCTGGTGGTGCATGGCTTCTAAAACCGTACCCGTTGGGTACTTTGTCAAGGCTCTTGCCATTGCAGCACGGATCTTGCTCACGTTGGCCTGTGCATCTTGGCCAAGTATCATTTGCGAATTTTGGATTTCTTTGAGCGTTAATTCGTACAAATCCAATTCGCCCAAACGATTGAAGTTTTGACCCGTGCCCAGTTCAAATCGTCCTTGCGTGGCGTAGAGAAGTTGCTGCGCCAGCCCAATCGGATTAGCGAGTGGCACCAAAACAATGTGAGACGAAATGTGATGAGCCAAGTCAGTCAGTTGCTGCCGCAGATGAAAAGCCGTCAGCGCACCGGGCAGCTCATCGGCGTGCAAGCTCGCTTGAATATAAACCTTGCGCACAGAGGACTCTTGGCCAAAGTGCAGAGCCGTTAAGCTCACACTTTGTCCAATACTGGAGTGCGGAAGGGGAATGGTTTCAATGCGCATGGGGTGATTAATGTGCTGAGCGTCTCAGGTAACCCATATAGCGTTTTTCGAGCAGTTTGAATCCACCGACGAACAACATCGTCAAACACAGGTAAATAATACCTGCCGCAATCGCGACAGGGAAAATATCCAAGGTTTTTGAGTAGAACGCTCGGAATTCGCCCGTGATTTCCATGAGTGTGATGGTCGAGGCCAAAGACGTGCTTTGCATCAGCATAATCACTTCGTTGCTATACGCGGGCAGTGCACGACGCAAACCAGAAGGTAAAATCACATGCTTCATGACTTGTACTGGCGACATGCCATAAGCTGTTGCGGCCTCCATTTCACCATGTGGTGTGTTGCGCAATGAGCCTGCGATGATCTCTGTGCTGTAAGCCGCAGTATTGAGTGTCAATGCCAAACAGGCCCAAAAGAAGCCGTCGCGCATGAATCCCAAACCGTTGACCTCTTGCAGCTTTTGAACCCATCCAAACTCGGGCAAGCCGTAATAGATGATGTACATTTGTACCAGTAGCGGTGTGCCCGTAAAAACGTAGGTAAAAAAGCCAACCGCTTTGCCACCAATGGTGCGTTTATTCATCCGCGGAATCGCCAACAACACCGCAATAAAAAAGCCAATGACGACAGCAATAAAGGTCAATAACATCGTGTCAGGTAAACCCAGAAGACAACGTTTGAAACCTTCTATGAAGTGTTCAAGAAATTTATCCACGTTTTAACCCCTTCATGCCGCGACTAAACCGTTTTTCAAGTTTATTAAAGATGATAAAAGACGCCGATGTTAAAACCAAAAACATCAACGCAGACACGCAGTTAAAAGCAAATGAAGCCGATTGGCTCGCGCCTGCTTGCTGTGCAATCCTCACCACATCGGTTAAACCGATCACCGAGACCAATGCCGTCGCTTTGGTTAAAGCCAGCCAGTTATTGCGAATACCAGGCAACGCGTGGCGCATCAGCTGTGGGAAAGTGATGCGAGAGAACACTTGCCAGCCATTCATGCCGTAAGCGCGCGCGCTTTCAAATTGACCATGTGGAATGGACAAAATCGCACCACGAAATGTCTCGGTAAAAAATGCCCCGTACACAAACCCCAAGGTTAATACACCTGCGATAAAAGGAGATAAAGAGACAGGAACGACTTCTAAGCGGTCAGCCATGGCATTGATCAGCATTTGAATACCATAGTACGTGAAGAAAATCCAAATCAACTCAGGGATGCCACGAACCACGGTGGAATAAATGGAAGCCAAAGAGACAAAGACAGGTTTGTCAGAGGTCTTTAAGGCTGCACCAATCAATCCGAACACCACCGCGACGGCCAAAGAGCCCAGCGCCAGCGAGACTGTCAACAATACCCCCTGTAGCATACTGGGTAAATAAAGTATGACTTGATTAAACCCCATGTTTGTCTCCTACTGTTTTTAGTATGGGAAAATGCAATGCCCACCGTACATCATAGGGTGGGCATTGTTTTTTTAATAAATCATCAAATTATTTACCGGTGTAAATGTCGTATTTGAAGTATTTGTCAGCGATTTCTTTGTATTTGCCATTCGCGCGAATCGCATCAAAGCCTTTGTTCAACTGATCCAACAATGCCTTGTCACCTTTACGCACAGCGATACCGATGCCATCACCAAAGGCTTTTGGATCAACACTCTCAGGTACTTTAACCAATTCTTTGAAGTTTTTGCCTTTGGCTGATTTCAAAAAATCATCAATCACACCTGTGTCAGCCAATACCAAGTCCGCACGTTTGGCCGCCAAGTCGGCGTAAGCCAGCTCGATGGTGTCATAGCTCTTGATTTTAGAATCTTTGAAGTTCGCTTTGATATAGTTTTCTTGAACAGTGCCTTTTTGGACTGCGATGATTTTGTCTTTCATAGACGTTGGCGTGATGTCAGTGCCGATAGCTTCTGCACCCAAGAATGAGCTTGGTGAGCTCCAGATTTTTTGCGTGAAATCAACTTTTCCTTTGCGCTCAGCCGTCATGCTCATTGATGAGAGAATTGCGTCGAATTTTTTTGCTTCCAATGCGGGGATGATGCCGTCAAAGGCTTGGTCCTGGAATGTGCATTCCGCTTTGATTTCTGCGCACATTGCCGTTGCCAAATCAATTTCAAAGCCGATGATTTTCCCGCTCGCGTCTTTCATCTCAAACGGTGCATAAGCAGCGTCTGTACCAAAGACGATTTTTGTTGGTGCGGCAGCAGTGGCTGGTGCATCAGTTTTTGGTGCGTCGGCTGTAGGTGCCGCCTCTTTTTTTGGCGCAGGTGTACAAGCGGCCATCATCACTGCCAAAGCTGCTGTCAAACCTAAGTTTTTTAATGTGTGTGTCATAGGGTGTTCTCCAAAGTGTGAATCAAAAATAGTGATTTGAAACTTTATTTTTTTGTTGCAAAAATGCAATGACTCGAATCATACGCCGTTTTTGGCGATAATCAAACAAAAACTCGCACCGGGTTGGTGCGAAGGACAGGTGTGTGGTTGATGGTGAGTTGATTAAGAGTATTTTTTGGTTTGCTTGAGGTATGGGTTATTTAAGCGTTCGCGGCCAAAAGTCGATGGGTTGCCGTGACCTGGGACGAATTGAATGTCATCACCGAGTGGAAATAACTTGTTCTGAATGCTGCTGATCAGCTCGTCATGATTGCCGCGAGGGAAGTCTGTGCGGCCAATTGAATTTTCAAACAATACATCACCGACCCAAGCGAGTTGCTGGGTTTTGGAGATAAACACAACGTGGCCTGGGGTGTGGCCGGGGCAATGCAGGACGTCTAATGAGTGATGGCCGACCGTGATGATGTCGCCCTCAACCAGCCAACGTGTGGGGTGGAATGCATGAGCGTGGCCAAAACCAAAGCGTTTGGCTTGCTCGTTCAGACCAGCAAGCCAGAATTGGTCTTCGATGTGTGGGCCAATGATGGGCACGTCGCCGAGTGCGGCGGCCAGCTCGGGTGCGCCTGCAGCGTGGTCTAGGTGGCCGTGGGTGAGTAGGATTTGTGTGACGTTGGCATTGGCTACGGTGATTTGCGCCATGATTCGGTCGATGTCGCCACCTGGGTCAACCACTGCGGCATCGCGCGTGGTTTCGCAGACGATGAGTGTGCAGTTTTGTTGAAATGGCGTGACGGGGATGATGTAAACCTTCATGTCTGATTCTCTATGGTTAATGATGTTTGAGGACAACCAATGCGTAAGCATAGCGCATTGAGTAAACGGATGAATAAAAAAACGTGAATTCCCAACGTTTTTCCCGTAGAATATCGGGGAAAAGCAGGGGTAGATTGCCCTGACAACACGCCTTTTCAACAAGGCGTGTTTTTTATTGTGGTTCAGACTAACCCGATTAATTTGATGGTGAAATAAATTCATGACCAATAACGCTTGGATGCTCCCAGACCAAATTTCCGATGTGCTGCCGCGCCAAGCCAGTACGCTTGAAGGGCTGCGTCGCGGATTGCTCGATCTTTACCAACAATACGGTTATGAACTGGTGATGCCGCCACTGGTGGAATATACCGATGCGCTGCTCGATGATGCTGACGAAGACGTGAATCTGCGCACCGTGAAGTGGGCGGATGCCATGACGGGCAAAACTTTGGCGATTCGTGCTGACATCACGCCCCAAGTGGCGCGTATTGATGCGCATTTGCTCAATCGTCAAGGCGTGACGCGTTTGTGCTACTCAGGCAGCGTGTTTCATGCGCGTGCCAACGGTCTGTTGATGTCGCGTGAGCCAATGCATGTTGGCGCTGAGGTTTACGGTCACGAAGGCTTAGAAGCCGATGCTGAGATTCAGACGTTGTTGCTCGCTTCGTTGCGTTTGTGTGGTTTGAAGGGTTTGCGCTTGGATGTGTCGCATGCGGGTATTGTGCGAGCATTGCTCTCTCGTGCACCGCAACTAGCGAGTGCGACCGATGAGGTTTATGCAGCCTTGCAGGCCAAAGATGCCGTAGTGCTTCGTGCCCTGACCATTGGCTGCGATCATGACGTTTGTCAGGGCTTACTCGCATTGCTCGATTTGTATGGAGGTGTGGATGTGATTGCTCGCGCGCGCGCGCTTTTACCTGTGGATGCCGTGATCACGGCTGCTTTGGATGATTTAAGTGTGTTGGCCGATTTGGATACGTCCGGTGTGTTGCAATTCGATCTGGCAGATTTGACGGGTTACCACTATCACACGGGTGTGATGTTTGCCGCTTATTGTTCGGGTGCCCCCAGTGCAATTGCCCGTGGTGGCCGATATGACCACATTGGTGAGCGTTTTGGCCGAGCGCGACCTGCGACGGGTTTTAGTTTGGATCTGCGTGAAATCACGGAACTGATGGTGTTTGATAAACCTGTGAAAGCGATTCGCGCACCATGGCTGATGGATGCTGCTTTGCGGGCTGCGATTGATGTGTTGCGTGCGAACGGTGAGATCGTGATTCAGCTGTCTGATGATGCGTCGGTGGAGCAGGACGCTTTTGTGTGCGACCGTGAGTTGGTGAGTGAGACTGGTGTTTGGTCGGTTCGGTCTTTGTGAGTTGAGACTTTTCCCGCTGGGAAAAGATGAGGCTTTTGAGGTTTTACTTTTAAGGATTTGATATGTTGGCAGCGCAAAAGCAGGGCAATATTGTCGTCATCGGTACCCAGTGGGGCGATGAGGGCAAGGGTAAAATCATTGACTGGTTGAGTGAAACCACACAAGGCGTCGTGCGCTTTCAAGGTGGTCACAATGCAGGTCACACCCTGATCATCAATGGCCACAAAACCGTGTTGCGTTTGATTCCTTCGGGCATTATGCATGCGGGTTTGCCGTGCTTTATTGGCAACGGCGTGGTGCTCTCGCCCGAGGCGTTGTTTAAAGAAATTGGGGAATTGGAAGCGGCGGGTGTGGATGTATGCAGCCGTTTGTTTATTTCGGATGCATGTACCTTGATTTTGCCGTATCACATTGCGTTGGATCAAGCCCGTGAGGCCAAGCGTGGCGATGCAAAAATTGGGACGACGGGGCGCGGCATTGGCCCAGCTTATGAAGACAAAGTGGCGCGCCGTGCCTTGCGCGTACAAGATTTGTTTAAGCCCACACAGTTTGCCGCCAAGCTGCAAGAAACCTTGGAATACCACAATTTCGTGTTGACCCAATACTTGGGTGCGCCAGCAGTGGATTACCAACAAACCTTGGATGAGTCACTCGCTTACGCTGAGCGTCTGCGCCCCATGGTGGCGGATGTCTCGGCAAAATTGTTTGAGATTCAGGCCAATGGTGGGCGTTTGTTGTTTGAGGGCGCGCAAGGCACTTTGCTCGACGTTGACCACGGCACGTATCCTTTCGTGACCAGTTCCAATTGTGTGGCAGGTGCAGCTGCGGCAGGTGCGGGTGTGGGTGCGAATCGCTTACCTTACGTGCTTGGCATTACCAAAGCGTACTGCACGCGCGTGGGGGCAGGTCCATTCCCAACCGAGCTGTACAACGCCGAAGGCATGAATGATGCGAATGGCAAACACATGGCTGATGTCGGTAAAGAATACGGTTCTGTCACAGGGCGCGCGCGTCGTTGTGGCTGGTTTGATGCTGCGGCACTCAAACGCTCGATTCAGACTAATGGTGTGAGCGGTTTGTCGATGATGAAGCTTGATGTGCTTGATGGTTTGCCTGAGGTCAAACTGTGTGTCGGTTATATGGTCAATGGTGTGCGCCATGATTTGTTGCCACGCGGCGCAGACGAAGTGTCTGAGTGCGAGCCGATTTACGAAACATTTGCGGGTTGGACAGACTCAACCTTTGGGGTGACACAGTGGGATAAGCTGCCTGCTGCCGCGCAAGCCTATCTGAATCGCATCGAAGAAGTCTGTGGTGTGCCGATTGCCATTGTTTCGACTGGCCCTGACCGTGTGCACACGATCCACAAGGCGTGATGTAATAACGTCATCTGATTTGTATTTTTCCTTTAAAATCGCGGGCATTACCGCGATTTTTCTTAATTTTTTGGGAGCACTTCATGCAACAAACCACAGAAACTGATTTATACGTCGATTGGCAAGGTTATCATCGGATGATTGAGCGTTTGGCCCTGCAAATTTATGAGTCCAATTGGCAATTTGATGTGGTGTTGAGTTTGGCACGTGGTGGATTGGTTGCAGGTAATGTTCTGTGCAGAATTTTTGATAAACCATTGGCAGTATTGTCAACCAGCTCATACCGTGAAGCGGTTGGCATGGAGCAAGGCGATTTGTACATCGGTAAAAACATTGCGATGACCCAAGGTGAATTGTCGGGCAACGTGTTATTGGTGGATGACTTGATTGACACGGGGGTGACACTGGCTGCGGTCAAAGAGCACCTCAAACAATCGTACCCTGCCATCACTGATGTGCGTTCGGCTGTCTTGTGGCGTAAGGGTTGGGCGAAACAAGAGCCTGATTATTGTGTGGATCTGTTGGATAATTCACCATGGATTCACCAGCCATTTGAGGCTTATGATGCTTTGCAGCCACACATGCTCAGTGCTTGGTTGAAAAAAGACGCGGGTAAGAAAGACTGATATGACCGAAGCAGAGTTTACCAATTTGGGTTTGTATGGTGGCATTGGCTTTTTGGTGTTGCTGATGTTGTTCATCGTCATCAAGTTGGCTAAAGATTCCAAAGCTGGGAAGTTTGGTACGATGATTTTGTTGATTGCTTTGGTACTGGGGGTGTTTGGTTTTCTGCTTAAAACAGTGGTAACGTGGTTTCTTGATTAAATCACACAAGACGTGTTTTAGATGAGAAGCGGCAAAAGTCAAAGAGACTTTTGTCGTTTGTTATGATCATTATACTGACGTTAGTTGTTAAGTCGGCGTGGCTAACTTCAGGCCAATAATGCCCAATACAATGAGGGCCAAGCTGAGCAAACGAGCTATATTGGCAGATTCGCCAAACAAAACGATGCCCAAAATGGCTGTGCCAACCGCACCCACTCCGACCCAAACTGCATAAGCTGTTCCTACGGGCAATGTTTTCATTGCTAGGCCAAGCAGTCCCACGCTGATCACCATCGCTAATATCGTGCCAATGGTTGGCCATGGTTTGGTAAAGCCATCTGTGTATTTGAGTCCAATGGCCCAGAAAATCTCGAACAACCCTGCTGTGACTAAAATAATCCAATTCATATTGAACACCTTTCTCATTAAAGGGGTCGTCCCCGATGATGTGCAGAGAGGTGAGGTCGCCCTCACTTCTATGGAAAACGGATGGTTTTTTATACTGTGCCGACGATAATGGATTGGCGCTGGTTCAATCCTTCGTACATAATATCGCCACTCACCTGTACATCATGTCCAAGAGCTTTGATACAGTCCAAGGCAACAACTTGCACAAAAAACTCCATGTCACGTACCACGGTGTGACCGTTGTATGCTTTGACGTACTCTTCTAAGGCAAACAATTCTAAAATTCGCGTTCCTGCCGTATAAGAAATCGTGAGTGTGCTGCCCGCAGCAGGGTTTTGACTCCTGTTGCATAAAATAGGTAAACCAACAATGTGCTCAATGCGCGTTGATAGCTCAGGGTGTGCGTTGTCGATGGTCTTCAGTGGCGCTGGCACATGAGCCGAGTCATGTGTGAGCCACATCACGCGAGGCTCGTACGTTTTTGGCGCCAGTTGTTCAATGCAAAAGCCAAGCCTCCTGCAATTACGGTTTTGAACAAAATGTCAGCCCAAATGATTTTACCGATGTCGGTATTGGTCATGTCACCATAAAATGCTAGCAGGTTGAACAATAGTGTATCGAGTGGAATGCTGATTGCATTGCTGGATAAGGCGCGGGTTAACCATGAATGCCGAGTAAGTCTTTGGTACATCGCTGTATCAGCCAATTCTCCGACTAAAATGGCGATAAAAGATGCCGCGATGAAGCGTTCGGGTGTGTTTAGATAAACAGCGGCTAAGATATTAGTCAGCACGGCCAAACCAATTGCGATGAAAACAGCGCGCAAACCAAATTGGTGTAGTTTGTCACGCAATGTGAACACCAGCGCGAAAAAAAGCGTGCCCCAGCTGAGCTTACCTAAAATACCTAACTCAATAAAGTGATCTAAGTAAAGATTGGCGAACAAAACGCTCGCAACGTATAAAAACGTCCAGATGTATAACATAATGACTCCGTGCCTCGCGTCACAAGCGAGAGAATGATTGAACAGTGCCCATCAGTAGAGAACCGACGACGGCTGACATTTTAGCATTCATCAGGACGGTTTCACGATAAAAAACCGCGTTGAGCACGCGGTTTTTTATTTTGGTTTCAAATACTCGGCTTTTATGCGACATCCTGACGTTTTAAGTCAGAGTGATGCTCTTTGTTTTTACTGTTAAATTTTGTGACTTGACGGTCCAGTTTATCGGCAACCAAATCGATGGCGGTGTATAAATCGTCCTCGATATCTTCGGCTTGGAAATCATGACCTTTGCTGTGCAGGCGCAGCGCGGCTTTGTGTTGCCCTTTCTCGACAGAAAACGTGGCGTGAATGTCAATGGCTTGGGGGAAGTGACGCTTTACGCGGACGAGCTTTTCGGACAGATAATCGCGCAGGGCTGGGGTGACTTCGACATGGTGACCTGACAAATGAACGTTCATGATAAACCTCCGTCATACATTAAGTTGTGCGGCGCATCAAGTGGTTAACGCAACGCACGGTTGATAACGACTACTTTTTATGCGAACCGATACGGCTGGTGCATGGCTTTCAGATTACGCCGATTAAGCCACGCTTGCAAGTAGGACGCGTGAAAAAATCATGACAATCTATCGTGCGCTGCAAAAAATAGCGATGAGCTTCCTAATGTCGAACACTCAATGCCTGCTCGCGAATGATGCGAATCATGTCTGCATCTGCCGCTTGGTAAGCAGCTTTGATGATGCCTAACAGTTGCTCTTCTTCAGGATTCGTTGGGTCTGGGAATTGGGTGGTGTAACTGAACGTCAGCGACAAGTCGTCATTCACTTGAATCAATAATCGCCCAGATGGTGCAGTGGGTGTCTCTTCAGTGACGAATTCAATCGATTGCTGCGGTACAACAAAAACACTGTCGCGTACCTGATGCGCACCAAAGTGCAACACACGGCGATAGACGGTCGGCGATTCATCGTGATTTTTGTCAGTGATATCGACTGAGTCCAATCCAAGCGTGAAGCGCGTCTGTTCGGTGATGCGCAGAATCAAACCATTCCAAATTTGGCTGAGGGTCAGTGCTGGATGATTGGCACTGTTGATGGCGAGGGTGTGGGAAAGTTCAATCATGGCGTCAAAAAATGGGTGGTAAATGGCGTATTTTAGCTTGAAATACGGTGGCTCATGGTGCACTGCTCAATCAGGGCTGTTGCGGCTCACTAAATTCACATAGCCTTTGTCGTCTTTGAAAGTGATTTCAATGCGCAGCGGACGATATTGCTTGCTGGGGACAAACCAAGCTCTGATGGTAGCGATGCTGCCGTTTTCGATGTTGAATGTCACTGGTATGCCTGTGAATGTCCCATCATCGGTCACCACTTCTGCTGCCGCTCCTGATTGAATGCGCATATCGCTGATTTGGCTGCTGCGGGCAACTGGCAGTGTGAATGAGGCATTGGTTTTGCCCGATTGAAAAAAAGATTGGACATAGACGATTGCTGATAAGTAATCATAGACGACGTTATGTTTGAGTTCTTGTACACCTCTTGAGCCAAAATGCATTTCTTTGGTGGCATAATCTACGCCGAGAGTGTTAACCCGAGCTTTACCAATCAGTTTGGTCTTTTTATCAGTGAAACGCTCTACTGCGATGGTATCACTGCGGATTTGTCCTTTTGAGGTTGCCTCGATGCCAAAACCAGCAGCTTTGGCTTCGAGTGACGCAGTATAAGTTTCGCCTGACTTGTTAAAAATCAGTGTGCCACCACCACCTGCTTCGAATCCTTTGTACTCCCCTTTTGCCTCATACTTTACTGTAAAACCACCATTTATTTTTACTGGCGATGGCACCCCGCTGGGTAATTCTGCCTGTGCGGGAGGGCTTTGATTGCCTCTGTTCTCGCCCGCATCACCTAAGCCGCTGCCTGTGCCTGTTTTGTCCTGCTCGGCAACACCGTCACTGAGTGCTTTGCCGCTATTGTTCTGGTTCTTGCCTTGGCTATTCTTTGCTTGGCTGGCCATACCTTTGGCGGCGGCTTTGCCCTCAGATGCGTTGCTTTGCTTGGCGACTGGAGCGATGACGGGTGCAGGGGTTTCAGGAATGGGCTTTGGTGGCGGCAGGATGGTGGTGTCGATGGTTTGCGGAGGTTGAATTGCATCAGGAGTGAATTCCGTGGCAGTGAACCACAACCCGCCGAACACGCAAGCGTGTGCGAGCGCACTGACTAAAAGGCTGCTGCGTGAGGCATGCTTTGATGGGGCGAGTTTGATCATTGGGGAGCGTTGGTGATTTAGATGTTGCTTTAAACCGTGGTGGGGATTTTGGTTGACCGCGATGCTTTCTTATGGGGTTGTTGTGCTATTGATTTTGTATGAATATGGCGTATGATGCCCTATCTGTAGTACGTTTTGTTACTTTAGGAGTGATTATGTTTCTGCAAATGCCGTCTTTCTTTCCGTGGGCGAATGGGTCAAGCCAAACAGACAAACCTGAAGCCATGTTTGCGGGCGTTCCTTTGGTCAACCCACTGCTTCATGATGCGCAGCAAAATATGGAGACGCTTGATGAGCGCATTGCGCAGTTTGAGTCCGTTGCACAATGGCTGAGTATGAATCTGCAGATGGTCAATCACGCTGTACAGCAATTGCAGGTACAAAAGCAAACATTGTTTGCTTTGGCGCAATGGCAAACGATGTCCAAAGATGCCTTGAGTGAATGGTCGAAAGTCAATCCATTTGCTAACAATGCAGATTCGGCTGAGGCGTCATCTAATCAAGAAGTCCCTCAAAAAAAACCAAAGGCTGGTGCCAAGCCAAGAACCAAGTCTAAAGATGTCGCTGCAACTCAGATGCCTGCGCAAGCTGAGTCAGTCCACAAAATACCGGCTGCTTTTGAACACATGACTCAATCATGGTGGGATGGGCTGCAAACTCAATTCGCCCAGCTTGCACAACCGATAGTGAGTGGTGCGGCAGATAAGACAACTCCGATAAACCGCGTCCAAAAACCGCCAACTACAGCGAAAAAAGCATCCTCAACTCGTCAGACACGCACCAAACCTTTATGAAGTAGCTGACTTGCTTAATTGGCATGTGGCTGAACCAATGACATTTGGTGTCAACAGCTTGAGTGTTTTCAGTTGTTGGTCATGGAGAGATGGGACAATTTTATCAAGGTTGTACAAGGCTGTATTAAACCAAGGAAATCAGGACTGTCGCCATCAAATTGTTGACCACATGCATGAGTATCTGCGTTATTAGAAAGTTTGTTTTTAGTCGATCAAAGCCAAGCACAACGCCGAGTAAAAATACCTGAAACATTTCGTGAGCGTTGCACCGAGCGTGAATGACCCAATGCTCGGGGTTGTCTGTTGCCGATACTGCTCGTCGTTTAACTCTCTAAACTTTAGCTAAATGGCCTTTGCATTGAGTCCAATAATAAAACCCCATCAACACGTAAATTAAAACGCAATACAATAAATCATATCAATCATAAATTCAATATCATCCCAGTTGGGATTTGTATGGCAAACCAAATTACTTATGCGCCTTGTATGGATCAAAGCCATACAAATCAAGGCCAATGGCAAACAGTCATCTTTGACTCATCGGAGCGTATTGTGTGGCTTTTGTGCAACGGTGGTACAGTTGTTTTTTAAGTGTTTCCAGTCATACACAACCCACTCCAAAGCAAGAGACGGATTTATAAAAATGGGTACTTTAAATTTATTTTTTCGGTTTGATGTGGGGTTCACGGCAGAGCGATTACGCAGGTTTTAATCAAACATAGCATTAGAGCTACCCTGAGCGAACGGACTTGTTTTTTTAGATGCTTATTTCTTTTTGGCGAAGAGCGCGGCAGTCGGCTTGCGAGGCGTGTTTGACTCGACTCTGTTTAGCGGTGCAACGGTTGGTGTGTTGGCAGTTGTCGCGGGTGCTATCGCTGGTTCGTAGGGTTTTGAGAAGAATGGGTCGTTCGACAGGCGCGTTTTGCTGCGTAGGCGTTCGAGTTCAAAGTCATTAATCGGGTTGGCTCGATGGGGGGCTGGGCGCTCATTGCTGCGCGGGCGTTCTGTTCTGTCACGCGGAGCACCTTCGGGTTTGTGTTCTCGGTTGGTGCGACGCTCAATTGTTGGGAGGGTCAGTGTGACGGCTTCTAAAGGTTTTTGGGTGAGTTTGACGATGGCGTCGAGCAGCTTACTGTCACGGTCAGTGACGAATGCGATGGCACGGCCTGTGGCACCTGCTCGTCCTGTTCGGCCAATGCGGTGGACGTAGTCCTCTGCTGAAAAAGGCAAGTCGTAGTTGACGACGCAGGGCATGTCTGAGATGTCTAAGCCGCGTGCTGCAATATCTGTGGCGACGAGCAGTGGTACGAGTCCTTTTTTGAAATCGTCCAGCGTGGCCAAACGTTCGGTTTGGGTTTGGTCGCCGTGAATGGCGCGGACATTGAGGCCTGATTGCTCAAGGAATCTGGCCAATGAGCGTGCCTCGAGCTTTTTGTTCACGAAAATCATGGCTTGCTCAATACCTTCGGTTTTGATGATGTGCACGAGGGCGGCGCGTTTGGTTTCTTCTGTGACTTTGTGAGCGGTTTGAGTCACGTTGTTTGAGGTGGCGTTGCGTTGAGCCGTTTCAATTGTGACGGGATTTTTTTGATAGGACTGAGCGAGTTTGCGAATCTCTGGTGAAAATGTGGCTGAGAACAGCAACGTTTGGCGAGATTTGGGCAGTAAATTCAAAATTCGTTGTAAGTCAGGCAAAAATCCCATGTCGAGCATACGGTCTGCTTCGTCAAGCACCAAATAGTTGACCTGTGCCAAAGAGACATTGCCTTGCTCTAAATGGTCAAGTAGTCGTCCTGGTGTTGCGACGAGAAACTCAACGCCTGCACGCAGGGAGGGGGATTGCGATTTGATGTCCATGCCGCCGAAGACAACTGCGGTGCGGATGGGGGTATGTTTTGAGTATTTGTCTGCGTTTTCGGCCACTTGTACTGCAAGCTCACGTGTTGGACAGAGGACTAAGGCGCGGACTGGGTGACGCGCAGGTGAGGTGCTGGTGGAGGCGAGTGGCAGAAGTTTTTGTAATATAGGTAGTGTAAAGCCCGCTGTTTTGCCTGTACCTGTTTGTGCTGAGCCCATGACATCTTGACCTGTGAGAACGACAGGGATGGCTTGAGCTTGAATGGGGGTTGGGGTGGTGTAGCCTGACTCTTCGATGGCGCGCAGGAGACGTGCATCAAGATCGAATTCAGAAAAATGAGTGGGTGTGGCGGTAGTTACGGTTGTTGCAGTCATTGGGTCAGTGTCATTCGTGGATGCGCTTTGTGCGCGGCATCAAAAAGTGGTGTTAAAATAAGGTGTTATTATATACGCATGCACTCACAGGCAATGAGTTTTCATGTCTGCATGTGTTTTTTAGGAGTTTATGATGAGTCAACAGTGGCAAAGTACGGTCGAACAATTGATGAGCAACAGTCCGCTGAAGGATTTGACGGACAACGTTAAGACATTTCTCGTGGGCAGTTTGCGTAATCTGGATGTGGTTACGCGAGAGGAGTTTGATGTGCAGGCGGCCATGCTGGCGCGTACACGTGAGAAGCTGGAGTTGTTAGAGAAGCAAGTGACAGCTTTAGAGGTGCAATTAAAGTAATTGGGTGCGTCAGCATTCAGCAAAAAGCACTCTGAAAACCTTCATGGTCAGAGTGCTTTTTTCGCATTGTCTTTAATGCATGACATCATCAAAATGATCCAAAAGCGAGTGCAGCAGCAGCTCATCAATGTCGTGATTCTCTGCCCACATGATGGTTAATAACAACGCTTTGAATTGGTCAACCGAAGTCATAGCATGTGGTAGCAGCATACAGCGTTCAACAATGCGCTCACGTTGTATGTCATCGATGCTGCCCGCTTGTTCCAGTTGAGCCAACAGTGCGATGCCTTCATCGCCGATTTGGCTGCGCTCGGATGAGTGGTACACACGAGAACTGCCCTGAGTCATGCGATGGTATTGTGTCATGGGTAAAGGTTGACGCAACTGTTCAATCCACAGCACGGCTGCGCGAACTTCGTGCTCATCAAAACCTTCATACGACATGCGACGAGCCAATGTCAGCGCGTCTGGGCACTGAGCGATGCCATTGTAATTTTCAAAAAGATAAAAAAAGATATCAACCACGAAATACGTTCCTGTCATTCGACTGCATCAATACTGTCTTAGATTGACGCAAAACGTGCATTTTACCGTACCGTGGTGGTGGTTGCTTGTTATTTGACCACAAGTGCTGAAAAATTGAGTCAGTGTGGTTAAAACTGCTCTAAATTTAGGACAGTCGAGCGTACACGTTGCCATCACGTTTTTCTACGCGACCTGATAGTTCCAATATCATGAGTTCGGCAGATAGCTCGGCGATTGAGAGATGACTGCGCTCGGCGAGTGTGTCCAAGTCACAAGGATCAAATCCCAAATGTTGCAAAATGGAGGTTTGTGTTGCATTGTCTATCGCGTCACCATCGCTGTTGCTTGATGGGTCTGTTGATTGGGTTGCTGGCTCGTGTGTGACGCTTGGCAGATGCAGCTCTTCGAGTATGTCGGCGGCGGACTCGACCAGTTTGGCTCCTTGGCGAATCAGTGCGTGGCAGCCACGCGTCAGTGGTGAGTGGATGGAGCCAGGGATGGCAAATACTTCGCGGTTTTGATCCAAGGCTTGGCGAGCCGTGATGAGCGAGCCGGACTGCAGTGCCGCTTCGACAATCAGCACGCCATGAGAGAGCCCTGAAATGATGCGATTGCGGCGTGGGAAGTTGTTTGCAATGGCTTTGCAGCCCAGTGGGAACTCGCTGATAATCACGCCATGTGCCGCGATTTGGTGTGCCAAGTCACGGTTGCGAGCAGGGTAGATAATATCTGCACCCGTGCCGATGACAGCGATGGTTGTCGCGTGTGGGTTGTGCGCGGACAGCGCGCCGCGATGTGCTGCGGCATCAATGCCCAAAGCGAGACCCGAGACAACGGTGAGACCATCTGCCGCGAGTTCGCGAGCGAAGTGCTCGGCGTTTTGTAAACCGCCTGTGGTCGCGTTTCGGCTACCGACGATGGCCAGCGCGGGGTGGTGATTGAGCAGTTCAATTCGTCCTTTGGCGTACAACATGACAGGGGGATCAGCGGTTGAAAGCAGGTGCTGCGGATAATGGGGTGAGTCAAGTGTGAGGACGTGATTTTCGGGTGTTTCAAGCCATTTTTGCGTGATTTCGAGTTGCTTTGCAAAGGCATCGTCAGTGGGTGCAAGTAAACTGCGCGCGACTTTATCAGAGGTGATGTTCGCCAGTGTGGTGTGGCTTTGTTTGAATACATTGTGCGGCAGACCGAATGCAGACAGCAGTTTTTGGGCGGTGATGTCACCCACGCCGTCAGTGAGCAAGAGGCGCAGCCAGTCGATGAGGTCGTCTTCGGTGATTTTGGTCATGGCTTTATTTCTCGTTGGGCTGGTGGCTGAGCTTGTTTGAGAGCTGAATGGTTTGGCCCGTTGCGATTTCTGCAGCCGTGTCTGTCACGGCTGCGACCGAGTGATTGGCGTAGACGCGAAGCAAGCGTACTTGAGCCGCTGGTTTTCGCCGTGCTTGGGTGCTCAGTGTATTGTCAGTCAATGTGCCGTACTGACCAGCGACTAAACCTGCATTTGAGCCTTTGTCAATTAAGACGACATTGCTTTGGTTTGTGTTGTGTATGAAATACGCTGCGCCAATCGGGGCAATGATTTTGGCCGTAGTGGCTTGGGGTTGTGATGTGGTGGGCAGCTTGTTTGTGGGGCTGCTGAAGTAGCAGTGATGCGGAATTAACTTATCTTCCTTGGACAGTTCTGAGGTGAGCATACCGACGCGTAAGGTGACCGCTTTTTCAGAGTGGCTGTCGTCTTGCTCAATGTCGGTCACGTAGGCAAAGCCTGTGATTTCGACCGTGTAGCCGAGGGGATATTGATAACGTGTTGACTTAACCGCTTTGACTCTCGCGGTGTAGAAAAAAGCATCGGACTGCGTGCTATCAGTGTTTTTGAGAAACAGGTTTGTGTGCTCATTGAACGCTTTGTCATCCGAAATAATGGGCGGCGATACTGTGCTGGGTAGGTGGGTTTTGATAATGGCATCTTGTTCAATCAGCATTCGAGGTTCTTCTGTGCTGAAATTGAGGGTGTGGCGTGACAAAGCATCGCTGTCATTGGGAAGGTAATTCCAATAGCTTGTGCCAAAACCAACAAAGCCATTAGGCATAGGCGTTAGGCCAAAAGCCGTGCATTGATTCGACGTATTTGGTTTGATGTCTTGTGCCAATGCATGAGGTGTGTTGCCAATCAGTACGGTGGCCAGCAGAGCTGTGATAAAATGCTCGGTGCGTTTAACGCTGTTTTTATAGTGGTTCATGATGGATGTTCGGGTGGTTTGACCGTGGTTATCATAGTACAAACTTTTTCAAAGAGTAAGAGATTATGGCAGTTCTGTCGATTTTAAAATTTCCTGACCCGCGGCTACACACTGTGGCGAAACCCGTGACGCAAGTCGATGAGCGTATTCGTCAGCTGGCCAAAGACATGGGTGATACGATGTATGAGGCCAATGGTGTCGGCTTGGCTGCCACGCAAGTGGATCAGCACATCCGCATGATTGTGGTGGATGTCTCAGAGACGCGCGACCAACTGCAAGTATTCATCAATCCTGAAATCATTGGGCAATCAATGGAAAAAAAAGAATGGGAAGAAGGCTGCTTGTCCGTGCCCGAAGTCTATGACGTGGTCACGCGTCCTGACCGTGTGCGTGTGCGTGCGATGGATTTGGACGGAAAAACCTTTGAAGTGGAAGCGGATGAGTTGCTTGCGGTGTGTTTGCAACACGAAATCGACCATCTAAATGGTAAGGTATTTGTGCAGCACTTATCCAATCTCAAACAGAATCGCATCAAAACCAAAATCAAAAAACAACAGGCGGTCAAATGAATGATGGCTTAAAAGTGATTTTTGCGGGCACGCCGGTGTTCGCTGCCAAGGCACTACAATCCATCATCGAGGCAGGGTTTGACGTACCGCTTGTGCTCACTCAGCCTGATCGACCAAGTGGGCGCGGGATGAAGCTCACACCAAGTCCTGTCAAACAAGTGGCACTGAATCACCACATCACCGTCGCTCAGCCGACGTCACTTAAGCTCGATGGCAAATATCCTGACGAGGCGAGTGCTGCACGTGAGACGCTGACGGCTTGTCAGGCTGACATCATGGTGGTGGCTGCCTATGGTTTGATTTTGCCGACTGATGTGTTGCAGATCCCTCGCCTTGGTTGTATCAATATTCACGCGTCACTGTTGCCTCGTTGGCGCGGTGCCGCGCCGATTCATCGCGCAATTGAAGCGGGCGATAGCCAAACGGGCATTACCCTCATGCAGATGGATGAGGGCTTGGATACGGGTGATATGCTTGCGGTTGAGTCGTTGGCTATTGAGTCGAATCACACCACAGCAACCCTGCACGATGCTTTGGCCGAGATGGGGGCGCGCATGGTGGTGGACTACCTCATGCAGCTGAAAAACAACACTTCGCCACAACCAACGCCACAGCCTGAATTGGGTGTGACTTATGCACAAAAAATACACAAAGAAGCATCATATTTAGCGTGGACAAAAACTGCAGCAGAACTGGAGCGACAAATCCGTGCCTTTGACCCTGCGCCTGGTGCGGTTGCAAAAATGTCAGACGCCACTACATTCAAAATCTGGGCGGCTCAGGTGCTTAATGACGATGATCATCAAAATGTCGAAGCAGGTACATTGCTTCATGTTGATAAGAGCGGCATTGATGTTGCCTGCGGTCAAGGCGTGTTGCGTATCACCGAAGCGCAGCGCGCTGGTGGTAAACGCATGTCTGTGGCACAGTTTTTAGATGGGTTTCATTTAACGGCTGGGATAAAGCTGGTGTGATAAACAAGGGATGTTTTTTAGAATGAACGGAGTAACACCATGTGGAATATGACCAAGACTTTTATGCTTATGGCGGCCATTACGGCCTTGTTTCTCGTGATTGGACAGGTGATTGGCGGACAAAATGGTATGATTTTTGCCCTTGTTTTGGCCTTAGGTATGAACTTTTTTTCGTACTGGTTTTCGGACAAAATGGTTCTGAAAATGTACAACGCGCAAGAAGTTGACGCCACCACTTCACCAGAGTATTACAACATGGTGCAAGAGCTCGCCATGCGTGCCCAAATCCCCATGCCCAAGGTTTACCTCATCAATGAAGATGCGCCCAATGCTTTTGCCACAGGACGCAATCCATCACATGCAGCGGTTGCGGCGACCACAGGCATTCTTCGCGCATTGAATGCACGTGAGTTGCGCGGCGTTATGGCGCATGAGTTGGCGCATGTCAAGCACCGAGATATTTTGACGTCAACGATTGCTGCGACAATGGCGGGTGCGATTTCGTCTTTGGCTAACTTTGCGATGTTTTTTGGTGGTCGTGATGAAGAAGGTCGTCCCACCAATATGGTTGCCAGCTTGGCTGTGATGTTTCTTGCACCGATGGCGGCAGCGATGATTCAGATGGCGATTTCGCGTGCGCGTGAGTTCGAAGCTGATCGGGGTGGCGCAGAGATTTCGGGTGATCCATTGTCTCTGGCGTCTGCTTTGGACAAAATCCATAAGTATTCGGCGGGTATTCCTTTCGGTGCAGCCGAGAGTCATCCAGCAACAGCACAGATGATGATTATCAACCCATTATTTGGTGGAAGCATCTCTAAACTCTTTTCTACTCATCCTGCGACCGAAGAGCGCATTGCGCGTTTGCAAGAAATGGCGCGCACGGGGGCTTACCCCGCTTAAAAGGGCAGTCGTGACCTCAAAACGCCAACAGTTGTTGGCGTTTTTTTGTGCTTAAAAGTATGTTTCGCACCAAATGGGTGCTTTTTGATGGTTAAGATCGCTTTACCAAAAGCATATCGGTTGTGCGCAGGCTGCTGATTTCTTGTGGTGTGGTCGAATTGCAACGTTTTTTGACGGCTTATTTCGGACTTCTGGATGGTTAATTATAATATTCTTCCGAAACGAGAGCGTTAAGGTTATAATATATGATGTAAATGAAAGTAATGTAAGGAAAGCGAAAGTTTTCTGCGCTATTTCCGCTCTCGATTTATATATATCTCCGAGAAGCTGCTGGTTTTTCAATAGGTGAGTTTGAAATGTATAGTAATAAAATAAAATTATCAGTCTTGATGTCATTGTTAATTTCGTCGGGGGTGCTCCCGCTTTATGCGCAAGAAATAGTTTCTGATGCAGTTTCTGATGCATCCGTCGGATCTGTGCAGTCACAAGCGAAGTCGGCAAAAGATGAGATGGCTGTAGGGACTGAGAAAGGCAAGCCGCCTGCGGTTGTCCGACCGTTGAATAAGGTTGTGAATTTGCCGGAGAAGGGCAAGATATGGGTAACGGAAGATCCAGCGGTTATCACACCTAATTTATCGGTTAGTGCGCCATCCAGCGTTGGTTTTTCTGATGGCAAGGTAGCCGAGCCTGTTTTGTTTAACGTGTACACGAATTACGCCCCGTTCATAGAGAAGGCGGAGGTATTGGTTTATGCGCCAGAGGACGTTGATCGCACGAAGC
>NZ_BMZG01000007.1 GCF_014652675.1 Formosimonas limnophila
CGCTCAAAACAACACGGCGATAAAACCAAATCAAGCCAAAAACAGAAACAATGAAGGATGCTTGTGCAACTCTGGCGCTTGCTTTTGGTTGAACAAATTCTGCCAGTGTTTGATGGGCAAGGTTGTGATGGCTTCGGTCGGGAGTGTAATGTCTGTGGCGATGCAAAGTTGTGTTTGTGGCGCGAGTGATTTACACAGTCCTTCAAACAATGCGGTGTTGCGGTAGGGTGTTTCAATGAACATCTGTGTTTGTTGGTGTTGGCGAGATTCCTGCTCTAGTTTTTTGAGTGTGCTGATTCGTGCGTTCGTGTCAATGGGCAGGTAGCCGTGGAAGGTGAATTTTTGCCCGTTCAAGCCGCTGGCCATCAGTGCTAATAAGATAGACGAAGGTCCAACGAGCGGGCGTACTGGGATATGGTGCTTGTGCGCAGCCAAAACAGCGCGTGAGCCTGGGTCTGCCACAGCAGGGCAGCCAGCATCAGAAATAAGCCCCACATCGTGACCATTGAGTAGTGGTGCGAGCAGTTGATCAATGTCTTTGTCGGGTGTGTTGATGTTGAGTTCGGCCATGCTAATTTGTTGCAGTGGTGTTCGAATGCCGATGGCCTTGAGAAATTGCCTGGCTGGTTTGGCATTCTCCACGATAAAGTGCTGCAGGCGAGTAGCCTGCTGTATGACCTCGGTGGGTAAAACTGCGGGTAGTGTGGTGTCGTCGCCCAGTGTGTTGGGAATGAGGTATAAGGTGCCTGTTTTTTTCATATTGATTGATTTTCTAAAAGTTATTTTTTTTAGGCTTGATAAAAGGTCACGCCTGCTTGGCGTAACATGTTGGTTAATGTAATCAGAGGCAAACCGATGAGGGCTGTTGGATCGTCTGACTCCACTTTTTCAAGGATGGTTATGCCCAAAGCCTCAACTTTGGCACTGCCTGCGCAATCGTAGGGTTGCTCGATGCGCAAATACGCCGCGAGCTCATCGTCCGATAGGTTTCTCACTGTGGCGCGCGTCACGATATTTTGGGCTTGGTGTTGCTGTGTGCGTGCGTCAAGAAGACAAAGCGCGCTGTGAAACAAAACGGTTTTGCCGCGCATCATTTGTAGTTGTTTGAGTGCGTTGTCAAAGTTGCCTGCTTTGCCAAGCTGAACGTTGTCCACGGTAGCGACTTGGTCCGCGCCGATGATGAGGGCGTCGGTATGGGTTTTGGCTATGTGGGCTGCTTTCTCGATGGACAGACGCAATGCGGTTTCTTGAGGTAACTCGTCGGTGCGGGGCGTTTCATCAATGCTCGGCGTCGCAACCAAAAATGGCAGACGTAGACGTTCGAGTAATTCGCGTCGGTAGGGTGATGAGGAGCCCAGAATGAGTGTTGGATTGTTCATTGCGTTGTGCAGGTGTTTAAAAGCCTGTATTATCGCAAAGTTTAGTGGCTTACGTGGCGTGTTGTACGCTGCATGAAAGAGGACGAAATGAGTAATCAGTCAATCATACAAGATGTGTTTTCTTTGGCGCGTAATGAAACGCAATTAACCGGGCAAGTTTCTGTGGCATCACTAACGCGATTGCACCGTGATTTATCTGATCAAACGGGGGTATTGACGTATCGCGTGGTTGGCCGTGTGGGTGATAAGACCAATTTATTTATCGATATCACCATAGATGGTTCGATGAATATGGTGTGCCAACGTTGTTTAGAGCCTGTGAGTCAATTGGTTGCGGTGGACAACACATTGCAACTGGTTGAGTCAGAAGATGAGCTGGATAATGAAGAAGAGGAGTTGGCCGCTATTTTGGCGGGTGATAATTCACCAGAGAAGATTGTTGGAGCCAAAGAGTTCAATATTTTTGATTTGCTTGAGGATGAAGTGATTTTGAGTTTGCCGATGTCAGTCACGCATGATATTTGTGACAAGCAGCTGCCTATGTCTGTGGGCGAAAAAGCATCACCATTTGACGCGTTGCTTAAACTCAAGCCCAAATAATCACACGCAACGTCAGATTTTTGTCACAGTTAGCAGATAATTCGTTCGTGGAGAGGATTTGATTGCGGTTTTTGCTTGGCAAGATGCCTTAACTTCGCTATAATCTCGAATTCTCTTGCGAAGGTATCATGGCTGATGGCCTGTGCAGTATCTACAGATTATCAATATCGTGGATTTATACGCGCAAGAACCTTTTTTAATCTCATCGCAAGATACCGAATTCACTGATTTAGGAGCTTTAACATGGCTGTTCAACAAAATAAAAAATCCCCTTCAAAACGCGGTATGCACCGCTCACATGACTTTTTGACAGGCCCTTCGATCGCTGTTGAGCCAGTCACAGGTGAAGTTCATTTGCGCCACCACGTGAGCCCAAATGGTTTTTATCGTGGCAAAAAAGTCATGAAAACCAAAAACGACGAGTAATTCGTTCGGTGACTCATATCTAAAGCAAAGCTGGTATTTATGCCAGCTTTTGCTTTTTTCGCGCCATTCCTCTTTTGATAGACGATATGAATACTTCTTCTTTAAAAAGCCCGATTACTTTGGCGGTTGATGTCATGGGCGGTGACACGGGTTTGTCTGTGACGTTGCCTGCATGCGTACAGTTTTTGGCGGCCAATCCCAAGGCACAATTGATATTGGTGGGGGATGAGGCATTGATACGTGCCAGCAGTCCACATCATGGTTTGGATTTGTCGACGACACGTGTGACTGTGCAGCATGCGTCTGAGTTGGTAACGATGGATGATGCGCTCGAGGTGGCATTGCGTCGCAAGAAAGACTCATCCATGCGTGTCTCGATTAATTGTGTCAAAGACAATCGGGCCCAAGCGGCGGTTTCTGCTGGTAATACGGGTGCTTTAATGGCGATAGCTCGGTTCGTTTTGAAAACTTTAGATGGAATTGATCGCCCTGCGATTGCGTCTATTTTACCCAATCAATTGGGCACAGGTACTCTGGTGCTTGATTTGGGTGCGAACGTTGACTGCACTGCGGAGCATTTGCAGCAGTTTGCTTTGATGGGATCGGCTTTAGCGCAAGCGACTTTTGATTATGGTTCTGACGTTTTGCCAAGCGTTGGGTTGTTGAATATCGGTCATGAAGATATTAAGGGCAATGAAGCGGTCAAAGCTGCTGCTGCATTGCTGAAAAATACCCCGATTAATTACATCGGTAATGTGGAAGGCAATCAAATATTCACAGGCGATGTGCATGTGGTGGTTTGTGACGGGTTCGTTGGTAATGTTTTGTTAAAGACTGCCGAAGGTCTTTCGTCTATGGTGCGCACGAAGCTCATGCACCACTTCAAGAAAAACTGGCTTCGCCGCATCGGTGCTATTTTCGCTTTGCCTTCTATCAACGCTTTTCGACATGAGGTTGATGGTCGTCGTCACAATGGTGCAGCTTTGTTGGGATTGCGTGGTGTGGTGGTTAAAAGTCATGGCGGGGCAGATGCATTCGCTTTTTCATCTGCCTTACAGCGTGCACACGATGCGGTGGCGCACGGGATGCTGGAGTTGGTCACCAAAGGTTTGAGTGATTTGTCGTCTCATGGAGCCACGGCTGAGTGATGCGTTAGATAATGTGGTTGTGGATGAAGCGAAAAACATGTGTTTTTCGCTTTTTTATTACCTTATAAATGACGCTCAAATCGCACGATCGTGCGGCGCAAAGGGTTTTGCCACGGTTCACAGTGCTGAAATTTTGGCGTACAATGCTTAGCTCGGCTTGAACAAAAGGACACGAATCTCTCATGACGCAGCGTTATTCAAAAATCATTGGCACTGGTCGTTTTTTGCCCAACTCTCCCGTCTCAAATGACGAACTCGCCGCACGATTGGCGAAAAGCAATATCGAAACCTCCGATGCATGGATACGTGAGCGCACAGGCATTGCGCAGCGTTATATTGCCAACTCTGACCAAACCACCAGCGAGTTAGGTGCACATGCGGCACGTGCGGCACTTGAGATGGCTGGTGTTGAGGCCACTGAAATTGATTTAATCATTGTGGCCACTTCTACGCCTGATATGACGTTTCCGAGTACGGCGTGTTTGCTGCAAGCAAAAATTGGTGCGACTGGTTGTGCGGCTTTTGATGTGCAGGCGGTGTGTAGTGGCTTTGTTTACGCGTTGGCGACGGCGGATGCTTTGATTAAAGCTGGTCAGGCGCGCACGGCACTGGTGGTTGGTGCCGAGGTGTTTTCACGTTTGCTGGACTGGACAGACCGAACCACTTGCGTTTTGTTTGGTGACGGCGCGGGTGCGGTGGTGTTACAAGCATCAGATGAACCCGGTATCTTGGCCAATCGCTTGCATGCACGCGGTGATTTGTCCAATATTCTCTGTGCGACAGGCACGGTCTCGCATGGTGTGGTGCAGGGGCATCCGTTTTTATACATGGATGGTCAAGCGGTATTTAAGCAGGCGGTCACTGTTTTGGGTGAGGTGGCGAATGAGGTTTTAGACGGGGCTCACATGACTGCAGATCAAATTGATTGGCTGATTCCTCACCAAGCGAACATCCGAATTTTGCAAGCCACTGCCAAACGTCTGGGTGTTTCGATGGACAAAGTGATTACCACGGTTGATTTACATGGCAATACGTCTGCGGCATCGGTGCCGATGGCGCTGGATGTGGCGGTGCGCGATGGCCGTATCCAAAAAGGACACCACGTCCTGATGCAAGGTGTCGGTGGTGGCTTCACGTGGGGCGCGAATTTGTTTAAGTTTTAAAACCACCAAGTCTAAATAAAGCGAACAACTGCTCAGTTTGGTTTTATTTTAAGGTTTCTAGAAATGATTGCGGTAAAAGTAGCTTTTTACTTTTACCGTGTTTTTATATAAGGACGATCATGTACGCATTCGTATTTCCTGGGCAAGGCTCGCAAAGCATTGGCATGTTGGGTGATTTGGCCGATTTGCCCGTTGTGCAAAATACCATCAAAGAAGCCTCTGATGCGCTCAATCTCGATTTACTCAAAATGATGAAAGAAGGGCCGATTGAAGATCTAAACCTCACGGTGAACACGCAACCCGTTATGCTCACCGCCAGTGTTGCGGCCTATCGTGCTTGGTTGGATATTGGTGGTGCTGCGCCTGCCATGGTGGCGGGTCACAGCCTTGGTGAATACTCTGCGCTCACCGCTGCGGGTGTGTTTGATTTAGCCGATGCCGTCAAACTCGTTCGCGTGCGTGCGCAAGCGATGCAAAATGCCGTGCCTGTCGGTGTCGGCGGTATGGCGGCGATTCTCGGCATTGACGATGACGTGGTCAAAACTGTGTGCGACAACGCAGCACAGGCGACGGGTGAAGTGGTGCAGGCTGTTAATTTCAACTCCCCAGGTCAGGTTGTCATCGCAGGCCACAAAGGCGCGGTCGAAAAAGCCTGTGAATTAGCAAAAGAAGCTGGTGCGAAACGCGCACTGGTTCTACCAGTCTCCGCACCATTTCACTCAACGTTGCTCGAACCTGCGGCGGAAGTGCTCGCTCAAGCATTGGTCAATGTTGAGATGAAAGCGCCGCAAATTCCTCTGGTCAACAACGTTGATGTCAAAGTCGAAACTCAGTTAGCCAACATCCGCGACGCCCTCGTGCGCCAAGCATGGCATCCTGTGCGCTGGGTAGAATGCGTGCGCTTCATGGCTGACCAAGGCGTGACAGACCTCGTTGAATGTGGTCCCGGTAAAGTATTGGCTGGATTGGCCAAACGCATTGATGCGCGTGTCGCGGGTCATGCACTGGTTGACCAAGCCAGTTTGGCGGCGGTGAAAGAATTGCTTAAATAAACTCGATTCACAAAGACATGCATCATTGATGATTGAAAAAACAAGAGAAAAAGGACACTCATGAACTCATTAGACAATCAAATCGCTCTCGTCACGGGCGCATCTCGTGGCATTGGCCGCGCCATTGCCCAAACCCTCGCTCAACGCGGTGCCATCGTGATTGGTACCGCCACCAGCGAAGCGGGTGCAGCTGAGATTGCCAAGGATTTACAACAGTACAACCCCAAAAATACCGGTTTGGTGCTCAACGTCGCAGATGCTGAGCAAACCGATGCAGTGCTTGTGCAGGTTGAAAAAGACATCGGCGCATTGACCATCCTCGTCAACAACGCAGGCATCACCCGTGACAACCTCGCCGTGCGTATGAAAGACGAAGATTTTGATGCAGTTATCGCAACCAATCTACGCGGTGTGTTTCGCCTCTCACGCGGTGTCATGCGCGGCATGATGAAAGCACGTTCAGGTCGCATCATCAACGTCACTTCTGTGATTGCCCAAATGGGCAACGCAGGCCAAGCCAACTACGCCGCAGCCAAAGCAGGCGTCGAAGGCATGGCGCGCGCACTCGCCAAAGAACTCGGCTCGCGCAACATCACCGTCAACTGCGTCGCCCCAGGCTTCATCGAAACCGACATGACCGCCGCACTCGGCGAGGATGCTATCAACGCACTGTCAAGCCAGATCCCGCTCGCGCGCTTGGGGCAACCACAAGATATTGCCAATGCGGTGGCTTTCCTCGCTTCGCCCGAGGCTGCTTACATCACGGGGCATGTGTTGGCTGTTAATGGTGGGATGTATGTATAAAGCCGATAAACGTCACTAAATAACCAATTTAATGTGTCTAGGCAGATTCAGAGTAAAGCATTTTTTAATTAAAGATAGAAAAGTTATGAAAATTATCATTTTGAAGGCTCTCTTTTTTTGTTTCATATCTTCAATAACATGTAATAGTTACGCAAGAGAGCATGAAACAGCTCCTCTGAAGTTAGAGGAATTGCAGGATGTGATTGATAACGAATATCAGACTTTTGTTAATAAATGGATGATGGTTTCTCTGGGGGAGCGTATGGGTAACGCAAAGTATTACGATGTTAGTCATATTGGAGCTTCATTTAAATTTGCTGAGGATTTAATTAACATAAAAGAGGTAGAAGATACTTTTCGCGCATATTGTAGTTACCATAAAGGTTTTATTTTGGAAGATAAAATACCGATGAATATTCTTTTAACTGAGCGTAGTGGTTATTTCAAGCCATTTGAATCATCGTCACAGATGACATGTGAAACAGCAACACCCAACAAAGTAATTGGAAGAATGGCTTATGGTAAAAAGATTGGAAAATATACAATAAGACATTTTTCTGGAAAAAATTCTATGGCGCTTTATGGTATTTTGACCGAAAAAATAAACAGAGAAGCCATCCCATGGAAGGTTGGTCAGTATGTTACTAATGGATTGTTTGAAGGTGTTATTCTTAAGATATATAGCGATACAAAACAAGTGGCCATACAACCTAATGATAAAAGAGTTGCTCCTATGATCAATGATTTGTCAGATATTTTTCCCGTTGAGTCACTGAAGACGGGGCAAGAAATTAAAACGCTCTCCGAGTTAAAAAGCAATCTCTCTGATGACTTTAATTCATTTGGTAAGCTTTGGTTCCCTAGGGCTAAGTGGGGATCGGGCATGCAATCTGGAGCGACAATTGAGCGCGATTCAGGTGTAAAGCGGAGAGTTTTTAAGGGATACTATCCATTTTCCTTTATATATGGAACATTTGAGGCGTACTGTACTCATAATCAAGGGAAATTAATTCTACTGTTAGGGGAGTTTGATTATAAGCTTTACTGTGTGGATACTGAGAAAAAAGATGCCATAGCTAAGGTAGATGTGGGTAGATATTTCCCTCCTGTTGATAACATGTTTCTTTCATTTTCATCCACTAAAAATGATTACAGGGAGTTTGAAGCTATCACCAAAGCTCGAGAAGATAAAAAAAATGGAGTTTCAAAAGGAGAAGTCATTAGAGTTGCAAAACATAGCTTGTCCCCAGCTAATCTTGGCCAAAAAGTGGTTGATTCGGATGCATATGGTTATTACGTCCAAACTCAGTTAAATGCTTTTAGGTGGTTCGCTGGCGACATGGTCGTCAAAAATATCGATTATTGATTAAAGTTATGCCTTAAGACAAGCCTGATTTGAGCAGAGCGCAGCCGCTCTAACCCAATCCACGATAGACGAAAAAGAGATTCATGAGCGATTTATTTGATCAGGGTATGGATGGTGGCGTTGACATCAACGCACCGCTGCCCGAACGTTTGCGTCCCCAGGATATTGGGCAAGTCGTGGGGCAAAGGCATTTGCTCGGAGATGGTCAGCCTCTGGCCGTTGCATTTGCGACGCGGCGGCTGCATTCGATGATTTTTTGGGGGCCGCCTGGTGTGGGCAAAACCACGTTGGCGCGTCTCGTCGCTGATGCGTTTGATGCGCATTTTATTGCCCTGTCGGCTGTACTTTCTGGTGTGAAAGAGATTCGCGAGGCGGTGGAGTTGGCGCAGGTGCTGCAAGCGCAGGGGCGCAAGACAGTGCTGTTTGTCGATGAGGTGCATCGGTTTAATAAGTCGCAGCAGGATGCGTTTTTACCGCACGTTGAATCAGGCTTGTTGACGTTCATTGGCGCGACGACGGAAAATCCCTCATTTGAAGTGAACAATGCGCTGCTCTCACGCGCGGCGGTGTATGTGTTACAGCCCTTATCGGTTGAGGAGTTGGATGAATTGGTGGCACGTGCTGAGCAGCATTTGCACATCACGGTCGAGGCTGTGGCGCGTGAGCGGCTGATCGCGGCAGCCGATGGCGACGCGCGGCGACTGCTCAATCAAATTGAAGTGGCGGCGCAGTTGATTCAGGATGGTGAGGTTTTGACCGAGGCGCACGTTAAAACCAGCTTGGGCGCGACTTTGCGACGGTTTGACAATGGCGGCGATGCGTTTTATGACCAAATCTCTGCTTTGCATAAATCGGTGCGAGGCAGCAATCCCGATGCGGCGTTGTATTGGTTTTGCCGTATGCTCGATGGCGGTACAGACCCGCGCTACTTGGCGAGACGAATTGTGCGCATGGCGTGGGAAGACATCGGCTTGGCTGATCCGCGCGCGATGCAAATCACCAACGAAGCTGTGTTGACTTACGAGAGGCTTGGCTCGCCAGAGGGTGAGCTGGCCTTAGCCCAAGCGGTGATTTATCTGGCGATTGCAGCAAAATCGAACGCGGGTTATAACGCCTACAACGCGGCGCGTGCGTTCATCAAACAAGATGGCTCGCGCCCCGTACCTGAGCATTTGCGCAACGCGCCGACGCGCCTCATGAAAGATTTGGGCTATGGCAAAGATTACCGTTATGCCCACGACGAGGAGGGTGCATATGCGGCAGGCGAGAATTATTTTCCTGACAATATGCCAAAACCGTTGTGGTATCAGCCCACAGAGCGCGGCTTAGAAGGTAAAATAGCTGAAAAATTGCGTGCATTGCGAGCTTTGGATGAGGAGGCCGAACGAAGCCTGAAAAATAAATAACCATGCAAATCTTGTATGCTATCTTTAGCGTATTACCTTAACTTTTAGAATGTCCATCCATGTTAGATATCCAATTACTCCGAAAAGACCTTCAAGCCACTGCCGCACGTTTGAAAGCGCGTGGTTTTGAGCTTAATACCACAGTATTCAACGATTTAGAAACCCAGCGCAAAGCGATTCAGGTTCGTACCGAAGAATTGCAGTCGCAGCGCAACAGGCTCTCGAAAGAAATCGGTAATCGCAAAGCCAAAAAAGAATCAATAGATGACATTATGGCCGATGTTGCAGGTATTGGAGAGGAACTCAAAGCTTCATCTGCTCGTTTGGATGAGATTCAATTGACGTTGAGTGATATTTTGATGCGAACTCCAAACTTACCTCACGCATCGGTTCCCGTAGGTCATGACGAGAGTGGTAATGTTGAGGTGTCACGATGGGGTACGCCCAAGACTTATGATTTTGACATACAAGATCATGTGTCGCTTGGAGAGGCATTAGGTGGCTTGGATCTTAATGCGGCTTCGAAAGTGGTTGGTTCTCGATTTATTTTTTTGCGTGGTTCGGTGGCTAAGCTGCATCGTGCATTGGCGCAAATGATGTTGGATACTCAAACGGAGCAGCACGGCTATGTTGAGTGCTATACGCCTTACATTGTTAATTCTGAAAGCCTTTTGGGTACAGGACAGTTGCCTAAATTCAAGGATGACATGTTTTGGGTAGGCAAAGGCGGTGGCGAAGATCAACGAGAGCTTTATTTGATTTCTACTTCCGAAATTCCGTTGACTAATACCGTTCGTGACACGATTGTGTCTGCAGGCGATTTGCCCATCAAATTGACAGCCCATACGCCATGCTTTAGGTCTGAGGCAGGCAGTGCCGGTCGAGATACTCGTGGTTTGATTCGTCAGCATCAGTTTGATAAGGTTGAGATGGTGCAAATCGTGCATCCTGAAAAATCTTATGAAACGCTTGAAGAAATGCGTGGTCATGCTGAAAAAATTCTGCAGCTACTTGAGCTGCCTTATCGTGTCGTAGCGCTGTGTACTGGTGATATGGGCTTTAGTTCAGCTAAAACTTATGACTTAGAAGTTTGGATACCTTCGCAAAACGCTTATCGTGAAATCTCCAGTGTGTCTAATTGCGAGTCATTTCAAGCGCGTCGGATGCAGGCGCGTTTTCGCAACGCCGATGACAAGATTGAATTGGTACATACCCTAAATGGCTCTGGTTTGGCTGTAGGGCGTGCTTTGGCGGCGCTTGTAGAAAATCACCAGCAAGCCGATGGTTCTGTGCATATTCCCGCAGCATTGCAGCCATATATGGGTGGGAAAAAGGTGCTGAATTTTGCATGAGTGTCTACTATGATTTTTGACGCAGTGCAGTTTTTTAATCTAGCAAAAGATAGGGGAAATTTAACCCCTATTTTTTTAACTACGAAGCTGTGATTCGTTTTCTGTCTGCTAAGTCAGAAATGATGTCATGCCAAAAGTAGTTTTTCTCCCTGAGTGTTAAGTTCTCTGTATGTTCAGAGGGGCATTATCAGATTTATATTGCAAGTTTCACCAACAAGCCTTATCGTGAGGATTCATTCAGCATAACCTGCTGAATGTTTATCTTTCGCTGACAGTCGGTGACTGACGTCCTCCCAAAAAAGTGCATCACTAATAATTAAAAAAAAGCGGTTAAACTGAGCCAAACGAAGAGGAGAAGCTCATGAAGACCAGCAAGTTTACGGAGGAACAAATCGCCTTTGCGCTGCATCAAGATATGGGTCATTCTGTGGAAGGAGTATGCCGCCAAATTGGCGTGTACTTCTAGAAGTCGCTGTTGCGCTCAGAAACGCTGTTGGTTTAGATTGCGTTATCAAGATGTCAGAAAGTTATTGCGGTATCTAATATTGATGTGCGTTCGGTTGTGTTTACCCTATCATCGGCGGCATTGATGGTGGCCACGTGAATGTCTCAGTTTGCTTGCACACATCGATTTTTTACTATCACAACCCATTTTGAATTAGGAGTGTTTCATGAACAATCGGTACCTCGCTCATTTGCTGAAAACATTGCATCAAATTAGTGCGGATGGTTTTGAAAAGCCTGAGCACATTATCCGTACATCACAAAGTGCTGAAGTTGTATTGGCGGATGGCAATGAAGTACTGAATTTTTGCGCAAACAACTACCTTGGTTTGGCCAATGACCCGCGCGTTATTGCAGCGGCGAAGCAAGGGATGGATGAGTATGGTTATGGTTGTGCATCAGTGCGCTTTATCTGTGGCACACAGTCGGTACACAAGCAGCTTGAAGCGGCAATTTCAAAGTTACTGGGTACGGAGGACGCGATTTTGTACTCTAGCTGTTTTGATGCCAATGGCGGTGTGTTCGAGACGTTGTTCAGTGAGCAAGATGCAGTGATTTCGGATGAGCTCAATCATGCGTCGATTATTGACGGTGTACGGCTGTGTAAGGCGGCACGCTATCGTTATAAAAACAACGACGTCGCCGATTTAGAGCTTCAGTTGCAAGCCGCACAGGCAGCGGGTGCGCGGTTTATATTGGTAGTGACCGATGGTGTGTTTTCGATGGATGGCACGATTGCGAATTTGAAAGGCATTAGCGAATTAACTGAGCGCTATGGTGCATTACTCATGGTGGATGACTCGCACGCGGTTGGTTTCATTGGCGCGACGGGGGCTGGGACGCCTGAGTATTGCGGTGTGTCGGATAAAGTGGATATTTATACAGGGACATTAGGCAAAGCCTTGGGCGGTGCTTCGGGTGGCTATGTGGCGGCGAATGCTGCTGTGGTTAAGCTGCTGCGTCAACGTTCGCGTCCTTATCTTTTCTCGAATTCACTCATGCCTGCAATTGCGGCGGCTAGTTTGGCTGTGTTGGATATTATTGGCTCAGATGAGGGGGCGGCGCTGCGTGCCAAATTGACACGCAATGCCAATCAGTTCCGTTCGGCAATGACAGAGGCAGGCTTTGAATTGCTACCAGGCGAGCATCCGATTATCCCTGTGATGTTGGGGGATGCGAAGTTGGCTGGCTTGATGGCCGCGCAGCTGATGCAATTGGGCATTTATGTCGTGGGCTTTTCGTTCCCCGTCGTCCCCAAAGGACGTGCGCGCATCAGAACTCAAATGTCGGCGGCCCACACTTCGGCGCAAATAGACGAAGTAGTGGCGGCGTTTATCGCTGAGGGATATAAGCTTGGTGTCATATCATCTGGCCAATAGTTTTAGTCGTTTTAATGTGTTTTGATTCTCAATATTTAAAGCACACTGTTATTTACCATTTATCGTTGCCCCGTACAACAGGAGTCCACCATGAAAGCGCTCGCCAAACTGACCAGAGACAAAGGATTAACCCTCACGGATTTGCCCATGCCAGAAGTCGGTCACAATGACCTGCTGATTAAAATCACCAAAACCGCCATTTGTGGCACAGACATGCACATTTGGAACTGGGATGAATGGGCGCAAAAAACCATTCCTGTACCGATGCAAGTCGGACACGAGTACATTGGCGTCGTTGCGGGTATGGGGCAAGAGGTTTCAGGGTTTACGATTGGCCAAAGAGTTTCAGGTGAGGGACACATCACCTGTGGTTATTGCCGTAATTGTCGCGCTGGGCGACGTCATTTGTGTCGCAATACCGTTGGTGTGGGTGTCAATCGTGCAGGAGCGTTTGCAGAGTATTTGGTGATTCCCGCATTTAATGCGTTCCCGATTCCTGATAATATTTCTGATGACTTGGCGGCGATTTTTGATCCATTTGGTAATGCGGTGCATACGGCCTTGTCTTTCAACCTCACGGGAGAAGATGTGCTCATCACAGGCGCTGGGCCGATTGGTATCATGGCTGTTGCGATTGCCAAGCATGTCGCTGCCCGTCACGTGGTGATCACTGATGTGAATGACTACCGTTTGGATTTGGCAAGGCAAATGGGCGCGACTCGTGCGGTGAATGTCTTGCGAGAAGATTTGCCCACCGTCATGAAAGAGCTAGACATGCACGAGGGCTTTGATGTCGGTTTAGAGATGTCGGGCAATCCTTCTGCCTTTCGCCAGATGCTGACGCAGATGAATCATGGTGGCAAAATTGCCTTACTTGGCATTCCGCCCGAAGAAACGGCGATAGATTGGAATCAAGTGATTTTTAAAGGGCTTGAATTAAAAGGTGTGTATGGCCGAGAAATGTTTGAAACGTGGTACAAAATGGTGGCATTGATTCAATCGGGACTTGATATAAGCCCACTCATCACGCATCATTTTAAGGTTGATGATTTTGAGCAGGGGTTTGCTGCGATGAACTCGGGGAGTAGTGGCAAAGTAATTTTGGATTGGACTGCGTAAGTTGGGTTGTCAATGGATAATTGATAAAAATGACTTGCGAAAAAGCCAGAAGTCCTGCATAATCTCGTTTCTTCGCATTTGTGTGCACGAAAAGCTTGTTTTTTTTGTGCGTATCGGGGGTATAGCTCAGCTGGGAGAGCGCTTGCATGGCATGCAAGAGGTCAGCAGTTCGATCCTGCTTATCTCCACCAAACGTGATAGTTTTAGGCTCCCATCGTCTAGAGGCCTAGGACACCACCCTTTCACGGTGGTTACAGGGGTTCGAATCCCCTTGGGAGTGCCAAGTATTTTGACGAAAGAGCATTAAATCGCTTTTTCGCTGCTGTAAAAATTGCTAATATGCAAAAAGTTCTAAGCTCCCATCGTCTAGAGGCCTAGGACACCACCCTTTCACGGTGGTTACAGGGGTTCGAATCCCCTTGGGAGTGCCAATACAAAAAGCCACCGCGATTGCGGTGGCTTTTTTGTTGCTTGTCTAGGACTCTTTATCCTTAGTAGTCATCGTTAGTCGCTCAGGCAGGGTTCGTATCGCGTCTGCATTGTTCCAAGAAAAGCATAAATCAGCGGCCTGTCTGTAAGGCAACCATTGATGGTGTGTGTGTTCGAGTGGTGCGAGGGTAATTTGTACCGATGTGTTTGGTACAAGCAGGCCAAACCAATGTTCGGTATTCTGTGTCACGCCGCTGGCATATCGGTGTCGCCACTGCGGGAAAATTTCGTATTCGGATGTGTGTTGCCAGTCTTGTAACTCATGTTCGCTGGCGATTAAGCCCGTTTCTTCAAACAACTCTCTGACCGCTGCATCTCGTGGTGACTCGTTTGGTGTATCTAAGCTGCCTGTGATGCATTGCCAGAAGTCTTTCTCAAAGTCGCCTGTATGGGCTTTTTGGGTGCGCTTCATCATTAAGACTTGTAAATCAGGCGTGTAAACAATAACGAGTACAGAGATGGGAATTTTGGGCGTCATAGGATTAAAGATAGAGTGGAAATGTGCCTCAAAATAAGGCGTCATGAATAAGAGCTGCTATTTTAATGAGTTTATGATGGGGCAAGGTTTTGATTCATCGATTATCTCGTGTTGTTTATTTTGCTATCCAAAGTTTTTTTGTACAGTCATCGACCTGCACGTCATCACGCGCAACGGCGAGCACGCATGGTACGGCCAACGCGTCATCCCCAGCGGCGGAGCGATTGACCAAGACGCGGCCAACGACGGCAGCGCCCCACAGATTTTCGCCACGCACAGCGGCATGCGCGGCACGTATCAGGTGTACATCAATTATTATTACAACAGCGGAAAGAAAGACCATATCACGGGTCGCCTGACCGTCATCACGGACGAAAACACCCCGCGTGAAAAGCAGCAGAGCTACACCGTCCAGCTGCTCAAACAAGGAGAATTGGTGCTGGCCAAGTCATTTTTGTACTAAGCAGATATTTGCAGCCACGACAGATGCCCAAGCCCCGAAAGTTCGGGGCTTTGTGCTATCCTTATGCTTTTACAGCTCATTTTAAAAGGTGATTCACATGCCCGCATACCGTTCAAAAACATCCACCGCAGGTCGCAATATGGCTGGTGCTCGTGCCTTATGGCGCGCCACGGGCATGAAAGATGATGATTTCAGCAAGCCGATTATTGCCATCGCCAACTCATTCACCCAGTTCGTCCCTGGTCACGTCCACCTCAAAGACATGGGTCAACTGGTCGCGCGTGAGATTGAGCGTGCAGGCGGCGTGGCGAAAGAATTCAACACCATCGCGGTGGATGATGGCATCGCCATGGGGCACGACGGTATGCTCTACTCATTGCCCAGCCGCGACTTAATCGCCGATTCGGTCGAGTACATGGTCAACGCGCATTGCGCCGACGCGCTCGTGTGCATCAGCAACTGTGACAAAATTACCCCCGGTATGCTTAACGCAGCATTGCGTCTGAACATCCCTGTGATTTTCGTCTCAGGTGGCCCGATGGAAGCGGGCAAGGTTCGTCTGGCGGTGCCAAACACACAAACCATTCAGATTAAAAAATTAGATTTGGTTGACGCGATGGTCATGGCTGCCGACAGCAAAGTCGATGACGAAACCGTCGCCCAAGTCGAGCGCAGCGCCTGCCCAACTTGCGGCTCATGCTCAGGCATGTTCACAGCGAACTCCATGAACTGCTTGACCGAAGCACTTGGCTTGTCATTGCCAGGTAATGGCTCAACACTGGCCACCCACGCCGATCGTGAGCAATTATTCCTCACCGCTGGCCGCACCATCGTTGAATTGTGCAAAAAATACTATGAACAAGATGACGAGTCAGTGCTGCCACGCAATATCGCCAACTTTAAAGCGTTTGAAAACGCCATGGCACTCGACATCGCCATGGGCGGCTCGACCAACACGATTCTGCACTTACTCGCCGCTGCGCAAGAAGCAGGCGTGCCGTTTGACTTATCCAACATCGACCAGCTCTCACGCAAAGTACCGCAACTGTGCAAAGTCGCGCCGAACACCCAAAAATACCACATGGAGGACGTGCACCGCGCAGGTGGCGTATTCGGCATTTTGGGCGAACTCTCCCGCGCAGGCTTGCTGCACAAAGACGTGCGCACCGTCCACTCAGACACCATGGCCGACGCATTGGCGAAATGGGATATCACATTGACCAAAGACGAAGCCGTCCACACTTTCTTCCGCGCAGGTCCTGCGGGCATCCCCACGCAAACCGCGTTCTCTCAATCCACCCGCTGGGACAGCGTGGACGACGACCGCAAAGAGGGCTGCATCCGCTCACTCGAAAACGCTTACTCCACCGAGGGCGGCCTCGCGGTACTGTTCGGCAACATCGCCGAAAACGGCTGCGTCGTCAAAACCTCAGGCGTGGACGAATCCATCCACGTGTTCAGCGGTAAAGCGCATGTCACCGAATCGCAAGAGCAAGCCGTTGACGACATCCTCAACGACCGCGTCCAAGCAGGCGACGTCGTCATCGTCCGCTACGAAGGCCCACGCGGCGGCCCCGGTATGCAAGAAATGCTCTACCCAACCAGCTACATTAAATCAAAAGGCTTGGGCAAAGCCTGCGCCCTCCTCACTGACGGACGATTCTCGGGCGGCACCTCAGGCCTCTCCATCGGCCACGCCTCACCCGAAGCTGCAGCAGGCGGCACGATTGGCCTCGTTGAAAACGGCGACATCATCGAAATCAACATCCCAGCGCGCACCATTCACCTCAAAGTGAGTGATGAAGAATTAACCAAACGCCGCGCCGCGCAAGACGCCAAAGGCTGGAAACCCGCTAATTCACGCCCACGTAAGGTATCGGCTGCGTTGAAAGCCTATGCAATGCTCGCGACGAGTGCGGATAAGGGGGCGGTGCGGGATTTGAGTAAGTTGGGAAATTGATTTATCATTCAAAACATAGGGGGCATTGAGAGAATTTAATATATGCACCCTACGTGCTGATAAAGTGCGTAGTTTGATTTGGGCAATACACTTATTGATAATATTAAAACATGGTGATACTTTGATAAAAATTAAATCAATTCACTCCCAAGCAATACAGGGTATGACTGCACCATTTTACTGCACCGCGAGCGACGGTCAAAAATACTTCGTCAAAGGTTTGCAAGCCAATCGACAAAGTCAAGTAAACGAGTGGTTATGTGCACATTTGGCACAATCTTTTGGTTTGCCGATTCCCACTTTTTGTTTGTTGTACGTTGATGAGACCCTACATGTTGAATTACCACCCCATCACCAAACTATCGGCGTCGGCTATTCTTTCGGGTCGCAAGAGCGCAGAGGCATAGAATGGTTAGAGTCTCATCAAATAGCACGATTACCTAATAATCTTAAACGTGATATCTTGGTGTTTGATAAATGGATAAATAACACAGATAGAACAATTGGCAATCACAATCTCATTTTTAATAGCTCTGATTTTGAATTATTTGTGATTGACCACAATTTAGCATTTGACCCTGAATATAGTGTTAATACATTCTTGGAGATGCATTTATTTGGAGACCAATGGCAATACTTTTGTAATGATTGGGTCGAGCGAGACAGTTACACGCATCGAATGAAGCAAGCCTTAAAAACTTTTGACAGCGCTTGGAACTCGTTGCCTCATGAATGGCAATGGGCAAATGATGAGCAGGATCTACCTGCTCAAAGATTGAGCCGTCAGCATATAGATGCTATACTGAACCATTATGAAAAATCAGAATTTTGGCAATCCATATAATCAAGAAGCGCCCGTATTGTATTCACTGGTGCGTTTTCGTCCTTTTGCAGAAACTGAAGAGTTTGCAAACGTAGGGGTTCTTGCGTGCTGCCCAAGTTTGAATTTTATTGATTTCAAAATAGTGTCTCCCGCAGCAAACCGAGTTCCATTGTTTTTTGACCGATTTGATAAAGCGCGTTATCGTACAATCATTAGCGAGTTTAAAGAAACACTTAAAGATTTAGTCTTCAAAGGATTGAATTTAGACGGTGCTGGTAAACGCTTATTATTCCAAGCCTTTGTGCATCCACGTGAAGCCAGCATCACAATGAGCGCTTACCGTGTTGTCATGTCAGATGATCCGAGTAATGAATTGAGCCGTCTTTTTGAACACTATGTGAGACAAAATTTTGATGCTCGCCTCAGCGCTGAGAAGCGAGTTGAAAACGATGTAAAAGCCATCATTAAAACGACAGGCCGAAGTTTTACGACACGTACTATTAGTGAACACGGTTTGAGCGTCGCTTTTCCTTTTGTGAATGTTCGAGATGATGAACCTTATAAAATCATCAAACCCATGTACTTAGGTCAGGAAAAGATCAGTGAAGTGTACAGCCATGGTGATGTTTGGGTGGGGAAAATAAAGCGCATCCGTCATCGATTACCGAAACAAACATTGTTTGCAATCGATGGCAATACACATAAAGACGCCATCAATGAAATTAGCATGGAATTACAAAGTCAAGATGTTATAGTTCAGCCATATAGTGTCGATAATATTAGGTTGTTTGCTATTCAATAGCACGTGAATTTCATCAAAGGAGGCGTTGACTTAATGACGGCGCTAGTAGGGGCGGCTATGAGCTGCCCCTACTACTTTGGCTAAAGTTTTCATAAAAAAATCATGGCTGCAATTTATTTCCAAGACTCCCGCAACGATCTTGACCAATGGCAGGGTCTATTAATGAGCGTTCAGACCACGCGCAAACCCGCCTTGATTTTGCAAAGCGGGCGCGGCTGTCGCACGAAGCTCAGTGTGGGTGCTCAAACGCTGTTTTGGGCAGAGATTGAGGATGGTTATTACGGGGTGTATTTGTGGCGTAGTTTGCCTCGCAGTACGGATGTGGCATTGCTGCCGCACATCCACTCAGCGCAGGTTCAGGCACAAAAGCATTTGTCACCTTTAGAGCGCCGACAGTATTGGGCGAAATGGTTTGCGCGCGGGTTGATGGATTCGCCGCATACGCCATTGGCGCAAGGTTTGTGGGCTTTGGAGTACAGCGACCGTGATGATGAGCGGACTTATACGCCGCACCGTGGTTTACAGCGGCATTGGCGCAATTTATACGACGATAAGCGACAAGCCGCTGAGTTTTTCGGCGCGCCGTTGTGTTACATCGATTGGGCGATGTGCGGCAATGGCAGCATCATCCCTTTATTTGCCGCGCCTTTTGATTGGTTGGTGGATGCGGCTGAATCGGGGCGGGTGAAGTACTGGTGTAAAGTGGCGCGCGAGATGCAGGCGACTGACCAAGGCGGCACTTTGCCACCGCTGTTGCTGTGGTTTATGTCGGGATTGGATGCGTTTGTCTTGCTCGATGGGCATGATCGTTTGTATGCGTCGTTGCTGACGGGGATTGAGCCTGAGTATTTGATCCTCGATTCTTATACCGAGCGTGCGCAGGTGTTGGATGAAACCAGACAAAATGCCATCCACAAACAGTTAAACATACTGGAGCAAAAAATCGCCGAGGGTACAGCGATTAACCCAGAGGTGATTCTCAGTGTGCAAAAGTATTTGGTACACAGCTACGATGACCGCCCCGTGCGGATTGAGCGCACACGCGCGAGTTTGAGCTTAGACCCTGAACAATGGCAAAAAGAAGTGGATGCTTACGAAAAACAGCTCAAAAGTCAGCAGCCTCACAAAGAACTGGAATGGTTTTATGTGGATGATGTGTGAGAGCTTATTGCAACTGCGACTCTTCTTGTACGCTTTAAAATAGGGCAAAACCACTGCACGCAGAGAAATGAAAGATACGTTTTTCGGGTTAAATCCGCGGTGTAGTTGACGGCGTAGTGCAGTTAAAAGATAAAGTCTTTTCAAGTTGTGCGCAAAATGCCGTTAGAACGTTCAATATGCAATGGTTTTGGGCGCAGTCATTATCTATAATGGGCGATATTCATTGTTTTTGGAGAGTACCGTCACCATGTCAGATATCATTATTCAACAAAACCGCACCCGTATTGATGAGCTTTTGGCACCTTATGCTGCTCAAATTGGTGGGGATTTACCCGGTTACCGCAATCACGTGTATCGTGCGGTGACTTATGCCATGCATTTTTTGGGTAATTCGCCAGAGCATGAGCAGCTGGTTGAGACAGCTTTTGTCTATCATGATATTGCTTTGTGGACGAATCATGCCTTGGCGTACTTAGAGCCATCCGAGGCAGTTGCTTTGGCGGACAATGCCAAGTATGGCTGGGGTCTGAACCCTGAGGCGCTGCAAGGTGCGATTCACTGGCATCACAAAATCACAGCGTATCGTGGGCCGCATGAGGCGGTGATTGAAGCGTGCCGCAAAGCGGACTGGATTGATGCCAATAAAGGGATGGTTCGTAAAGGCATGAGCCGCGCGAATATCAAAGCGGTTGAGGCGGCATTCCCTAATCTCGGCTTTCATGATGCGCTCATCCGTTTGGCCAAGGATAACGGGGGTTCTACCGTGGGTGGTTTAATTAAGGTGGTGCGCGGCATCATTAAGTGGTGATTCTGTGGTCTACCGCAGAGTGAAACCTGACTTTGCGATTGTTGACGAGATTTGATCAGTATAAACACGTAGGTTGAGTGAGAATTCTGTGTGAGTCTAAATCGCCGAACGATCAAAAAAGCAGCCTTTCGGCTGCTTTCTCTTTTATGCTTCGTCGCGTTTGACTTCGGCGAGTTGTGCAGGGTTGTTGCGCAGGCGGATGTGCAGTTCGCGCAGTTGCTTCTCGTCCACTGGCGATGGTGCTTGCGTGAGCAGGCATTGCGCGCGTTGCGTTTTTGGGAACGCGATAACGTCGCGGATGGACTCTGCGCCTGCCATCATGGTGACGATGCGGTCGAGGCCAAATGCGATACCACCGTGTGGCGGCGCGCCGTACTGGAGAGCATCGAGGAGGAAGCCGAATTTTTCTTGGGCTTCTTCTGCACCAATGTTGAGTGCGCGGAATACTTTGGATTGAACTTCTTCACGGTGGATACGCACTGAGCCGCCACCGATTTCCCAGCCGTTCAATACCATGTCGTAGGCTTTTGCGGTGCACAGAGCTGGATTGGTGCTCAAATGGTCTTCGTGGCCGTCTTTCGGAGCGGTGAAGGGGTGGTGGCAGGCAACGTAGCGTTTGGCTTCGTCGTCGTATTCGAACATTGGGAAATCAATGACCCAGAGTGGTTGCCAATCTTTGGATGCGTGACCTTTTTCGTGGCCGACTTTGATGCGCAGCGCACCAATGGCGTCATTGACGATTTTGGCACGGTCAGCGCCGAAGAAAATGATGTCACCGTTCTGAGCGCCAGTGCGATTCAACACTTCGGTTAAAGTCGCGTCGTCGATGTTTTTCACAATCGGTGATTGCAGACCGTCACGACCTTTTTCGATTTCGTTGATCTTGATGTAAGCGAGGCCTTTCGCACCGTAGATGCCGACGAATTGGGTGTAGGCGTCGATTTCTGAGCGAGAGAGTTCTGCGCCGTTCGGTACGCGCAGAGCGACGACACGGCCGTCTTCGAGGTTGGCGGCTGAGTTGAATACTTTGAATTCAACGTTTTTCATCACGTCGGTGAGTTCGGTGAATTGCAAGTTGACGCGTAAGTCAGGTTTATCTGAGCCGTACAGCGCCATCGCGTCCGCGTAAGTCATCACTGGGAACGGATTGGCCAATTCAACATCCAAAACCTCTTTGAACACGCCACGGATCATGCCCTCAAATACGCCGCGAATGTCCTCTTCTGACATGAATGAGGTTTCAATATCCACCTGTGTGAATTCGGGTTGACGGTCAGCGCGTAAGTCTTCGTCACGGAAGCATTTAACGATTTGGTAGTAGCGGTCAAAACCAGCAACCATCAACATCTGTTTGAATAACTGTGGCGATTGTGGCAGGGCGAAAAATTGACCATCGTGCACACGTGAAGGCACGAGGTAATCGCGTGCGCCTTCGGGTGTGGATTTTGTAAGCATTGGTGTTTCGATGTCGATGAAGTCGTTCGCGTCGAGGAATTTACGAATTGCCATTGCAGTTTTATATCGCAGTTTCATGTTGTGCTGCATTTGCGGGCGGCGCAAATCGAGAACGCGGTGGGTCAAGCGTGTGGTTTCTGATAAGTTTTCTTCATCGAGTTGGAACGGCGGCGTGATCGAGGCGTTGAGGATTTCGAGTTCTTGCGCGACGATTTCGATTTCGCCTGTTTTGAGCTTTGGGTTGATGAGTTTGTCATCTCGTTTAACCACACGACCAACCACTTTGATACAAAACTCGTTGCGCAGTGTGCCTGCGAGCTTGAACATGGTATCTTGGTCTGGGTTAAATACCGCTTGCACAATGCCTTCTTTGTCACGCACGTCGATAAAAATCACGCCGCCGTGGTCACGACGGGTATTGACCCAGCCGCAGACGGTGACGGTTTGCTCTAATTGTGCTGTGGTCAAAAGACCGCAAAAATGACTGCGCATGCTCATAAGTTTCTCTCTGTTGTTTCGATAAAGTTTGGTTAATGGTTGTCTCACGCTGAGTGAGCGGTGTGTTTTAGTCGTTCAATGCTTCGTTTGGTTTCACTGAATTGATTTTTGGTGGGGCTTTTGCGTTGATATTTGCCTCACCATCATTGGGCGAGACCACACCCATAGAGATGATGTATTTGAGCGCTTCGTCCACGCTCATGTCCAGCTCAACCACGTCGGTCTTTTTCATGATGAGAAAAAAGCCAGAGGTTGGATTCGGCGTGGTCGGTACATAGACACTTAAGCAGTCTTCGGGTAGTTTCGCCGCGACATCGCCGCTCGGCGAGCCAGTCTGGAATGCTACTGTCCAAACACCTGCGCGCGGGTATTGCACCAAAAGGGCTTGGCGAAATGCCTGTCCGTTGCTGGAAAATAGGGTGTCCGACACTTGTTTGACACTGCCGTAAACACTTTTGACAATCGGAATGCGCGAGAGCAGTTGATCAAGTACCTTTAAAAACCACTGGCCGAGGAAGTTAGCCGCCATCATGCCCGTGGTGAACAATAAAAGTATGACCAAAATCACACCCAAGCCAGGAATGTTTTTAATGTTTAAAAACTCATCCTGCATGGCCGCAGGCAACACACTGGCAATCGCATCGACCACACTGGTAAAAATACCTTGCAAAACACCAACACCCCAACCAATGACTGCCACGGTGATGATGATGGGTACCCAAACAAATATCCCTGTCACAAGATAGTTGCGGATTTTGGCACTGGTGAAATGACGACGCATGGCGGACTTTATAAATAAGGATTAATGGCAACCACAGCCAGGGGCGCAGCTGGCACTGCTGGAGGCTGCGCTTGTGGTTGATTCGGTTGCCGATGTGCTAGTGCTCACTGCCGTTTCACCGCCGACACTGGTGCTGCTGGTTTCCGAGCCACCCGAGCCGCCACGAAAGTCGGTGACATACCAACCTGAACCTTTGAGTTGAAAACCCGCTGCGGTGATTTGCTTGGAAAACGTCTCTTGTCCACAGGCAGGGCAGCTCGTCAGCGGTGTATCGCTGATTTTTTGCAAAACGTCTTTGGTGTGTCCACAGTGTGCACAACGATAAGCGTAAATAGGCATGATGTTCTCGTGTCAAAAAGTGTGCCGAAAGCCGCTATTATACGCTAGAAGCGGCCTGAATGACAATTAGGCCGCACAAAGCCGAGTGGTTAGACAGTGGTGGTCACACTCGCTTGCATTTGTACGTGGCCTTGGTAGTTTGCGCCCGATTCGATTTCGAGGTCTTTGACCGAAATGTTGCCTGTGATGTAGCCGCCAGAGCGTAGACTGAGTGTTTTGGCGGTCACATTGCCATCGAGTTTGCCGTAAATTTCGACCTCTGAGGCGTTGACGTTGCCCTGAATATGACCGCTTTCGCTCAAAATCACACGTCCCTCGACTTTGACGTCACCATTGATGCGACCATCCACCTTGATGGAGGCTTTGGTAGACAGGTTTCCATCAATCGTTGCAGATTCGCCAATGAGTGTGAGGCTGTGGTTGAGGTTTTCTGAGGTGCTTTTGTTGCCGAACATAAATGTATTTCCACGTTGGGTTAGAGTGCACGCAAAAAATTTCGCGGGATGACCGCGAAATTTTTGTGAGGGCTGTATTTATTTGAGTTGTAGAAAGTTCGCAGGGTCTATCGGGATGCCTGCTTGGCGAACTTCGTAGTGCAGGTGTGGGCCAGTCGAGCGTCCTGTGTTTCCCAGTTTACCAATCACATCACCTGCTTTGACCTTTTGACCCACAGAGACATCTACGGCAGACAGATGGCCATAAAGCGTTTCAAATTGATAGCCATGCGCGATTTTTACCGCATAACCATAACCACTGGCTGCACCAGCTTGCACCACGACACCGTCAGCGGTCGATTGAATGGGTTCGCCAATTGTGCCACGAAAATCAATGCCGCTGTGGTCTTCACCACCACCGCCACCGAATGGATTGCTGCGGTTGCCGAAAGTTGATGTGATAACCCCCGTGTGAGGCAGTCCAAGCGGCACATTTTTGATGCTGTCAAAAATCGAAGTCGCGCGTTGGTTAAACTGATTGCCATAAGGTGTTTGGACGCTGATGGGGCGATAAGCGCCGCCAATCGGCAATGGCTGATTGTCTTGTTTAGTGTCTTGAGGTTTGGTGCTGTTTGGCAGTGTGCCGTCAGGATTGATGCCACGCTCTAATAAGTAGTTTTGCAGTGCATTGACCGTTGATTCGGTTTTTTTCAGCTCGTTGATTTTAGCTGCTGCTTCGGCTGAGGTGAAGTTCTCCAACGCTTTGACTTGCTCGCTTAATGCGATGTTTTCTTGGGCTGTTGAAAGTTGTTTGAGACTGAGCGAGGCAACGCTGACAGCGAGTACAACGGTGGTGGCTGCCAAGCCAAAAAATACTTTTTTGCCATGACGCAAGACCCATTTGTTCATCTCGAACGAAGTCATGGGTTTGTTACCGTCAATCACCATAACGGTGGCATTACGGGATTGATTTTTTTTCTTTGAACTTAGGTGTTTGTGTTGCATAGACATCCTTTTTGTTCGCACTCATTGAGTGCTTCGCGTGATTCCCTGCGCGCGCATTATCGCGCTGTCTCGGCCTTCGGCTAAGAGGTGAAACGCGATAGTCTCTGTTATAAGTATAGGATGTGGGTCGCGTTCGTGATTTTCTAGTCTGTGTCAGACCGAAAAAAGTGAGACATTATACCAAAAACGGCAAAAAATGCGCCTTTTTCGATAAATCTGACGCGAATGTGTCATTTTCTTGTGGTGATAACGTCTAACATACATTGTCAACATGACCCAAAACCGTGGAGCATTCACTATGAGCCAACAATTGAAACCCAGCGAAATCACCCCAGAAGATGTTTATAAAAACCGTCGCTTATTTATGAGGGCTGGCTTAGTGGCAGCCACTGGTGCGGCGACAGCGGGAGTTTATCGTTACTTTAACCCTGCCGTTGTGCCAGAGCCACTTGCTTCATCTGAGCCGATACAAACGGTCGTTTCACCCAGTCCTACTGATACGGCTGCTGCGATGGCTGATAAACCCAATACTTTTGCCCAAATCACGCGGTACAACAATTTTTATGAGTTCTCGACCAACAAAACGGCTGTGGCGGTTGAGGCTTCAGAGTTTGTGACGCAGCCTTGGTCTATTGAGGTGGGTGGGATGGTGGCCAAACCACGGGCATTTGGTTTGGAGGAGTTGTTGGCGTTGGGTCAGGAGGAGCGCATTTATCGCTTTCGTTGTGTGGAGGGGTGGTCAATGGTGATTCCATGGATGGGCTTTCCGTTGGCGAAATTGCTTGAGTTGGTTGAGCCGCAGAGCGGCGCGAGTTATGTTGCTTTTGAAAGCTACTATGACAAACGGCAAATGCCCAATGGGCGGTTCGCGGGCATTGAACTGCCTTATGTTGAGGGGTTGCGATTGGATGAGGCGGTGCATCCGTTGACTCTATTGGCGACAGGTTTGTACGGTCAGCCGATGCCGAATCAAAACGGTGCGCCGATTCGATTGGTCGTCCCGTGGAAATACGGTTTTAAAAGCATCAAGTCTATCGTCAAAATCACCTTAACCAATCAAGTGCCGCCCACCACATGGAACAAAGCCGCGCCCAATGAGTACGGTTTTTACTCAAATGTGAACCCGACGGTTGATCACCCGCGTTGGTCTCAGGCTGATGAGCAGCGCATTGGTGAGTTCTCCCGTCGTCCTACGCTGATGTTTAATGGCTATGCAGATGAAGTGGCCTCGTTGTATCGAGGCATGGATTTAAAAGCATTTTTCTAAAGGTCATTCATCATGAAACCCACAGCGTCTGATATTCAGTTTTATAAAACCCTGATTTTTTTTAATGCGCTCATCCCTTTGCTCATCATGCTGTGGGATTTTGCGCATGGTCAGATTGGCGTGAATCCCGTCGAGCTGTCGATTCGCACATTTGGTGTGTTGACTCTGATATTTTTATTGCTCACATTGTGCGTCACGCCCATGCGCAAGCTCTTCGGCTGGGGCTTTTTGATTAAATACCGCCGCATGCTCGGATTATTTGCGTTTTTTTACGGCTGTTTGCACTTGCTTACTTATATGGGTTTCGATCGAAGCTGGAGCATCAGCGGCACGGTGGCTGATGTCATTAAACGTCCATTCATTGCTGTTGGCATGGTGAGCTTTTTGCTTTTGATACCGCTCGCAGTCACTTCAGCAGACAAAATGCTGCGCCGTATCGGCGCGAAACGCTGGCTTAAACTGCACAAGCTCATCTATCTCATCGCCATTGGTGGCGTCGTGCACTTTTATATGATTGTGAAGTCAGATGTGTTCTGGCCTGTTGTGTTCGCGGTCGCATTATCTGTGTTGTTTGGTTATCGGATATACTCAGCTTATCAAAAAGCGAGGGGCTGACAGCTTGAGCAAGAAGTGTGTTTTGAATACAAGTCAGAGGGCGGTTTTAGAACCGCCCTTTTTGCGTGTTGCGTTTGTATGGAGAGAAGGTTGGGACTTTGCCTAAAAGAAGATGAATTTAATGGTTCTCATCTGTTGCGGCAACGAACTCTTTGCGTAAAGCGACTTCATCATGACCGACAAATAGACCTTTGTCACTGACCACAACTGGGCGTTTGATGACGGACGTGTGGTTCATCATGAGTTCGATGGCGGTTTTGGCTTGAGTGGCTTTCGCTTGGCTCTCTGGTGATAAGCCGCGCCATGTCGTGCCTTTTTTATTAATGAGAACATCTAAAGGTATGACAGTGAGCCAGCTTGTTAAGGTTTTTTCATCAATCCCTTGTTTTTTGAAATCGTGAAAGACATAGTCGATTTGGTGTTCGTCTAACCACGTGCGGGTTTTTTTGACGGAGTTGCAGTTGGGGATGCCGTATATAGTAATCATTTGATTCGTGTGCAGGTGGTTTGAGTTTGTTCAGTGGGTTGCAGTTCTTTGTCGGCGGATTTTATTTTTAGTGCTGTGCTGGTGATTTCTGTGACCTCGTAAGTCTCTATGGTTTGCTTTTCGATGTCTTGTAGTAAGGATAAGTTTGTTAAGGAAAGTACTGTATTGAGCAAAAAGCCCAGCTCCGTTTTTGGCTCGGATATACTGCTTAATGTTGGATTGAGCTCTTGGAGTGTGCTATGTATGAGTTGGTTCTTGGCTCGATAGCTGCTTTTTGTTGCAAACTCTCGAATATGTAGTGACTCTTACTCTGTGGCTGTACTTACTAGAATGACACCCTCTGCGTTACTTAGCCAGTCGGTTTTCGTGAGTATGTCTTTATGCTTAAACGTCATTGTGACAGCAAGCTCTTCATCGGCTATTTGCATGGTGGTCAAACAGTCCCATTTCCCCAAGATTAAATCATTTGTCTGATTTGAGGTGGCGGACAATGACGAGCAGCTGATGAATAGTGTTGCGGATACGAATAACGCGATGATTTTTTTGTCTGCATGTTGTTGGTTGATGATTTGAATGTGCGTTCCTCTCACCCTACCCCTATTACGTTGTGAGAGGGGTAGGGTGAGGGGTGAAATTAAACACCGCGTAGTAGTTCGTTGATGCTGGTTTTGCTGCGGGTTTGGGCATCGACTTTTTTAACGATGACGGCGCAGTATAGGCTGTATGTGCCATCTTTCGAGGGCAGATTGCCAGAGACGACGACGGAGCCAGCGGGGATACGGCCGTAGGTGATTTCACCTGTTTCGCGGTCGAGGATTTTGGTGGATTGGCCGATATAGACGCCCATAGAGATGACGGAGTTGTCTTCGACAATGACGCCTTCGACGACTTCTGAGCGTGCGCCGATGAAGCAGTTGTCACCGATGATGGTGGGGTTTGCTTGCATGGGTTCGAGCACGCCGCCGATGCCGACGCCACCGGAGAGATGAACGTTTTTACCGATTTGAGCACATGAGCCGACAGTCGCCCATGTGTCAATCATTGCGCCTTCATCGACATACGCGCCGATATTCACATATGAGGGCATGAGGACGACGTTTTTTGCGATGTATGAACCACGGCGTACCATGGCATTTGGCACGACGCGAAAGCCACCTGCGGCGAAGTCGGCCTCGGTGTAGTTAGCAAATTTTGAGGGCACTTTGTCGTAAAACTGGGTGTAGCCACCTGCGCTCATGACGGCGTTTTCTTCGAGGCGGAATGACAGAAGCACGGCTTTTTTGACCCATTGGTTCACGTTCCATTCGCCTGCTGTGCCTTCGACTTTGTTCGCGACGCGTAGTGCGCCATTGTCGAGCTGAGCGATGACGTCAGCGACGGCGTTGCGCACGTCGGCAGGTGCGTTTTTTGGGGTGAATTCGGCGCGTTGCTCCCATGCGGCGTCAATGAATTGTTCGAGTTGGCTCATGTTTTGTCCTTGGTTCGGTTGTGATCAATAAACCGACATTATAGTCGGATGTCGAGTGAAATGCTGTGTGGTGATATTGAAAAATTTTACAATTTTTAGTTGATTGGGGCTGTGATACACTTTGAGAATGACTCATGTACGAGTGAGTTGCTTTGTGATTTGTAGGCTAAGACTAAGCCTGTGAATATCACGTCAGGAAAAGGATATTAACTGTGCTAAAAATTCAGAATGCAAAACCAGTCTGTCTGAAGCGAGTGGTTGCGGTATGGGGCTCTGGTGGCTCTCAACTCTGGGGTGATGTAAATACTCCAAAATACTTATGACAAACCAACAACCAAAAACTGCTTATATAGAAACTTATGATTTGGTCATCATCGGTGGCGGTATCAATGGTACGGGAATTGCGCGTGATGCGGCAGGACGTGGATTGAAGGTTTTGTTGTGCGAGCAGCATGATTTGGCAGAGCACACCTCATCGGCCTCCTCTAAACTCATTCATGGTGGACTGCGTTATTTAGAGCACTATGAGTTTGGTTTGGTGAGAAGAGCCTTGCAAGAACGCGAAGTGCTGTTGCGTGCTGCGCCACATATTATTTGGCCGTTGCGTTTCGTTATGCCGCATGTTGAGCATTTGCGACCGACGTGGATGATACGTGCGGGCTTGTTTCTCTATGACCATTTGGCTCGACGTACTATATTACCGGCTTCGAGAGGTATCGATTTTGCAAGCCATCCTGCGGGTAAACCACTGAAGACGTTCATTAAAAAAGGCTTTGAGTATTCGGATGGTTGGGTTTATGACGCGCGTTTGGTGGTACTTAATGCCATGGATGCACAAGCGCATGGCGCCACCATCATGACCCGCACGAAAGTCACGCAAGCTGTGCGTTCTGAAAATTTGTGGCAGCTGACTTATGAGTCATCCGAAAACCATCTAACCATCGAGCGTACTGTGTGTGCTCGTGTGGTGGTGAATGCGGCTGGGCCATGGGCTGCTGAACTACTGCAAACCACGCTGAACACAACTTCAACCCATCGATTGCGTCAGGTCAAAGGCAGTCACATCGTTGTGAAGAAAGTCTTTGACCATCCGTATGCTTATATTTTTCAGCATACGGATCAACGGATTGTTTTTGCCATTCCTTATGAAAATGATTTCACGCTCATTGGCACAACAGATGTTGATTATCACGGTGATATAGGGCAGGTTGAAATTGATGATGCTGAGGTAAGTTACCTCGTTAATGTGATGGATGAGTATTTTAAGCACCCGTTGCCGCGTGACCACATCGTTGCTACTTATGCTGGTGTGCGGCCATTTCTCGAGGACAATCATGGCGATCCTGCCGCCGTGACGCGTGATTATTTGCTCGATTTGGATACGCATGCTGCACCCGTTCTGTCTGTGTTTGGCGGTAAAATCACCACATTTCGTCGGCTGGCTGAAGACGCGTTGAGTAAAATTGCACAGGTGCTGCCCATTTCTGAGACGTGCTGGACCGCAAATAAGCCGCTGCCTGGTGGTGATATACCCAATGCAGATTTTTCAATGTTTCTCGGACAACAGACTGCTCGCTATGCGTGGTTGTCTGAATCTTTGGTGAAGCATTACGCACGGCTTTATGGCACGCGAATGGATGTTTTTCTTGATGGTTTGAGTGAGATGAATGAACTGGGGCAAGAGCTGTCGCCGAGGCTGTATGCAGTCGAAGTGGATTACTTGATGAAACACGAGTGGGCGCGTAGTGCGCAAGATGTTTTGTGGCGTCGCACCAAGCTTGGCTTGTATGCCGACGATATCTCAACAGCACGTTTGACTGCGTATATGCAACAAGTGATGGAGCACACGCATGGGTAAGTATATTTTAGCCTTGGGTCAGGGGACAACCAGCTCGCGCGCGATTGTTTTTGACCATAAAGGCAACACAGTCAGTAGTGCGCAGCAGGAATTTGCACAGATTTATCCTCAGCCCTCTTGGGTTGAGCATGATGCGACAAGCATCTGGAAGTCACAGATTGAGGTGGCGCGTTTGGCATTACGCAGAGTAAATTTGGAAGCCGTTGATATTGTGGGTATTGGCATCACCAATCAGCGTGAGACCACAGTGGTTTGGGACAGAGTGACGGGCGAGCCAATTCACAATGCGATTGTTTGGCAGGACAGACGAACTGCTCGGATGTGTGATGATTTGAAAGAACAAGGCCACTTGAACACATTTCAAGATAAAACTGGGTTGCTGCTGGATGCCTATTTTTCGGGTACTAAAGTTAAGTGGTTGCTTGATAACGTCGCGGGTGCACGTGAACGCAAAGCGTGGTGAACTTGCTTTTGGCACCATAGATTCGTGGCTGATATGGCATCTGACGGGTGGTTCAGTGCATGTGACGGATGTGAGCAATGCCTCTCGCACATTGTTGTTTAATGTTCACAGCCTTCAGTGGGATGATGAGCTACTGGTGCTGCTTGATATCCCGCGTGCGATGTTGCCGACGGTAAAATCATCCAGTGAAATTTACGGTTATACCCAATTGCTCGGCTCATCGATACCTATTTCGGGTGTGGCGGGCGATCAGCACGCTGCATTATTTGGGCAAATGTGTATTGAGTCAGGGATGGTGAAAAACACCTACGGTACGGGTTGTTTTATGATGATGAATACGGGTGATGTGCCCGTTAAATCAAATAATCAGTTACTCGCCACCATCGCATGGCAGATTGATGGTCAAGTGCAATATGCCTTAGAGGGCAGTATTTTTATTGCTGGTGCGTTGGTGCTGTGGTTGTGTGATGGATCAATCTGATTGAGTCAGCGAGTCAAATTGAAGCTTTGGCCGCCAGTGTGCCCGACAGTGATGGTGTGTGTCTTGTGCCCGCATTCGCAGGGCTTGGTGCACCGCAGTGGAACCCCAAAGCGCGAGGCTCAATGTTTGGGATAACGCGTGGCACGACACGGGCGCATATCGCTCGCGCTGCCATGGATGCGATTGCACATCAGGTCACTGACGTGTTGGACGCCATGAGAAAAGACGCAGGTGTGCCATTGACTAATCTGCGTGTGGATGGTGGTGCTTCAACCAATAACGTGCTCATGCAGACTCAAGCCGATTTGCTGGGCATCTGTGTCGTTCGGCCCAAAATGCTGGAAACCACCGCACTGGGTGTGGCGTATTTGGCTGGCTTGGCGGTAGGCTTTTGGTCTGGCGTTGATGAGTTAAAGCAACATTGGCAGGTCGACGCTGTTTTTGAGCGTTCAATCACCAATGAACTGGTCAACAACCGTCGGGATGAGTGGCTAAGGGCGGTTAGCGCTGTTGAATATTGGTCTAACTCAAAGGGGTGAGACGCATCATCTGAACGTTGACCACTATAAAGCCCGTGTGCCACGGGCATTTTTATTTTAGGAAATATATGAAGAAACAAACATTGGCACGTTGGGCATTGATTGAAGTGGCCGTATTTTGGGGGCTTAGTTGGTTTGGGTATCGTGGTTTGCACCAAATGGGCATGAGCGGAATGAGTGCGGGTGTGGCGGCGTCTATTGCTGCGGCTGCGTTTGCTTTTATTCTGGGCTATCAATCATTGCGAACGGGTTCATGGAGAGTCGTGCCTTTATCTTTGTTGTTCTTGATGATGGCGGGTTCTGCAATCAGCAGCTTGGGGTTCACGTGGGGCATGGTGCATGGTGAGGTGATGCGGGTGATGTTGTTATTTTATCTGATGCCTGTCTGGTCGAGCATTATGGCCCATTTTATTTTGAAAGAGCGAACCAATTGGGCGGGTTGGCTGGGTGTATCGGTTGGTTTGATTGGTGCGGCATTGATGTTGTATGACCCTGAGTTGGGTGCGCCTTTTCCAAAATCTTCTGCAGAGTGGGCGGGCTTGGTGGCGGGTTTGGGCTCTGCTGTTTTGAATATTTCTGTGCGAAAAACGCCGCAAATGGCTCAGGATTCACGAGCGTTCTTTTTGAGCTTGGGCGGGGTGATTTTGGGATTGGCGTGGTTGCCGTTTGAAGAAGGCCCGCATTTGCCAAGGGTTGAGGTTTTTGGTTGGGCTGTTTTACTGGTGCTGCTCATGGGTGGCTTGCTGTTGTTCACGAATCGAATGTACCAGTTTGGCATGAAATATTTAAGCACGCATCAGGCGGTGGTGATCTTTCCCTTCGAGTTGGTGGTTGGTGCCGTATCGAGCTGGTTGTTGGCCAATGAAGTCATGACGACTCGAGCTTGGTTGGGAGGGCTTTTGATTATTGGTGCAGGGTTGATTTCGAGTTGGTGGGGTGAAAATGAGCACTAACCATCTAACATGTTGATTTGTTTGAAAAATACAAAAGAATGCCTGAGCGAAAAATACCCGCAATTTACCTAAAATAAGGTTAAAAATGGTATGATGACGCCTCATATACCGCGCCAAATCGCGGTTTTATTTTGTCAGTCGTTGGTTTTTTCAGCCAATGAATCAATACTAAAAAAGGTGTGCCGTGCGTTTGACTCAAATTAAATTGGCTGGTTTTAAATCCTTCGTTGACCCTGTGAGTTTTCACGTGCCTGGGCAACTGGTGGGTGTGGTTGGCCCAAATGGTTGCGGCAAGTCAAACATCATGGATGCGACACGCTGGGTGCTGGGCGAATCAAAGGCTTCGGAACTGCGTGGTGAGTCGATGCACGATGTGATTTTTAATGGCTCGGGCAATCGAAAGCCCGCTGCACGTGCATCGGTTGAGCTGGTGTTTGATAACAACGACAGCCGTGTGGCGGGTCAGTGGAGTCAGTATGCTGAAATCGCTGTCAAGCGTGTGCTGACCCGTGACGGCGGTTCGAGTTACTACATCAATAACCAACAAGTTCGCCGCCGTGACGTGCAAGACATCTTTATGGGTACAGGTTTGGGGCCGCGTGCTTATGCGATTATCGGGCAAGGCATGATTGCTCGTATTATTGAGGCGAAACCTGAAGAATTGCGTGTGTTTCTTGAGGAAGCTGCTGGTGTTTCGAAATACAAAGAGCGTCGTCGAGAAACGGAAAATCGCTTGCATGACACACGAGAGAATTTAACTCGCGTTGAGGATATTTTGCGCGAATTGAATTCTCATGTCGAACGCCTACAAATACAGGCGACAGTGGCTCAAGAGTATCGTGAGCTACAAAACGCTGCGCAAGATAAGTTGCATTTCTTGTGGTTGCTGCGTTATGACGAGGCTCAAGCTGAACAAAATAAAATTGCGACACAAATATCCGCTGCGACCAATGAGCTTGAAGGGCATATTGCGAACCTACGTCATGCCGAAGCAGAGTTAGAAGTTCAACGTGCACGTCATTATGAGCTATCAGATGCGGTTCATGCGGCGCAAGGCAGTTTGTACGAGGCCAATACCGAAGTGAGTCGCTTTGAAGCTGAAATCAAATACATCACCGAGGGCCGTGCCCGTGTGCAAGCGCAGATGGAGCAAATCAAAGCGCAGTTGTCTCAGTGGCAAAACCGTCAATCAGAGTTAGAAGATGAAGCTCATAACGCAGTAACGGAGCGTGAGTTAGCCGAACAAGAGCACGCAGCACAAGCTGAGCAACTGACCATGGACTCTGAGGAAGTGCCAGAGTTAGAAGCTCGCCACCGTGACGCATTGACGGCCATGCAGAGCGCCCATGCACAGTACGTGCAAGTCGAACAAAAAGTCGCACGCGCAGCTGATGATCAGCGCAATGCGGACCGACAAATCAATTTGCTCATTCAGCGTCGCGAACGCCTACAGCTTGAAAAAGTTGCACCTGGTCAAGCTGATGCCCGTGAGCTGATGGAGTTGGAGCATCAGCTCAATGATGCGACATATCGTCAAGAAGAAGCGCAAGCCAAACTACTCGACGTTGACGAGCGACTACCGCAGGCTCAAGATGAACTGGGCTCAGCTCGAGAGTTGGCCCAAAAAGAACAGCAGCGCATTGCCCAGCTCAACGCTCGTTTAGAAGCCTTGACCCAGTTGCAAGAAAAGGTTCAAGCTCAAGGTCAACTCACGCCGTGGTTGGAAAAGCACAATCTGGCGACGCGTCAACGACTTTGGCAAAAGGTGCATATCGAATCAGGTTGGGAAAGTGCGTTGGAAGCCGTATTGGCCGACCGCATGGGCGCGCTAGAGTTGAGTCGCATGGATTGGGCAAAGAACTTCTTTAATGATGCACCGCCTGCCAAATTGAGCTTTTATGCCAATGAAGTGAACAGCGTACCCGCAGATATTTCAGGCCTCACCCCCATGATGCGCATGGTTAAAACCCATGACGCCACGCTGCAAAGCTTGTTACCACAATGGCTGCATCAGGTTTATGTTGCGCCAACTCTGGATGAAGCGTATCAACTGCGCGAACAACTGCCTGTAGGTGGCGTGATTGTGACGCGTGATGGGCATCAGTTAAGCAAAAATGCCCTGCGTTTTTATGTCGCAGAGAGCGAGCAAGCAGGTATGCTCGCTCGAGCGCAAGAAATCGAAAATATCCAAACGCAGCTGCGTGCACAAGACTTGCTCACCGATGAAGCACAAGGTGAGTTGGCTCGTTTACAATCAAAAGTGGATCAGCTCAATCAGCAGCAAGCTCAAGCGCGTGCACAAGCTCAAAGCTGCACAAATTTGGTACATGATTTGCAAATGCAGACTCAGAAAGTCAAGCTGGCCAGTGAACAGTTGATGGCACGTCATGCACAGATTGATGATGAGTTGGCCGAAATCTCACTGCAAGAAGAAGAGTTTCTCGCGCAAAAAATGACGGCGCAAGCCTTATTTGATGAAGGTGACGCACATCTGGTTGAGCAGCAAGCTAAGCTTCAAAATGCCCAAGAAGCTTACAATCAGTTGGATGAACAACTGGCAAAAATGCGTGCGCAGCATCGTGAAGCAGAGCACCGTGTGCGTGATGCGCAGTATCGCGTGCAAACCTTGACTCAGCGTATCGCGGACATTGAATATAACCAGCAGTCGTGTGTTCAGCAACTTGAATTTTTGCAGACATCGCTTGAAGAGCAAGTGATGCTGCTGGAAGAGTTTGCGGATGTTTCTCATCACGAGGGTCTACAAGAGGCTTTGGCTTTGCGTGTTGCCCGTGAGGAGGCACTCGCGCAAGCTCGTGCTGCCGCTGATGCCCTGACGCACGAGTTGCGAATGGCTGATGAGGCACGTCTGACTTTGGAGCGTGGTATTGAACCTTTACGTGAAGCCATCACACAGCTGCAACTCAAAGAGCAAGCGGCGCGACTCAATCAAGAGCAATACGCTGAGCAACTCTCCGAAGCTGAAGTAGACAAAGATGCTTTGCGTGTTCGTCTCGAAGAGGTACTCAAAGACGGCACGCGCGCCAGTGCGCTGCAAGCCGAGATTACAAGATTAAACAATCAGATTAATGCGCTCGGCCCTGTGAATTTGGCTGCGTTGGATGAGCTCAAAGCAGCCGAAGAGCGTCAAGGCTTTCTCAATGCACAGACCGCGGATTTGGTTGAGGCGATGACAACATTAGAAGACGCCATCAACAAGATTGATAAAGAATCGCGCGATTTGTTGCAAGGTACTTTTGACACCGTGAATAAAAACTTTGGTGAGTTGTTCCCCGAGTTGTTTGGCGGCGGTGAGGCAAAGTTGATTATGACGGGTGAAGAAATTCTTGATTCAGGCTTGCAAGTGATGGCACAGCCACCAGGTAAGCGTAATTCGACGATTCATTTGTTGTCAGGTGGTGAGAAAGCATTGACGGCGATTGCTCTGGTTTTTGCCTTATTCCGTTTGAATCCTGCGCCATTCTGTTTGCTCGATGAGGTTGATGCGCCGCTTGATGATGCCAATACCGAACGATTTGCCAACCTTGTGAAAAAAATGTCAGAGTACACACAGTTTTTGTTTATTTCTCACAACAAAATCGCGATGGAAATGGCACAACAACTCATCGGTGTGACCATGCAAGAGCAGGGCGTCTCGCGTGTGGTGGCCGTTGATATGGAGTCTGCGTTGGAGATGGCTGGCTTGTAACCGTCATCTGAAAATTAAGCGGTACTGAAGCTTTCTTCACAGGCCTTGGACATGCAAAAAAATAAAATGATTTATGGACGCAATATTTTGAGAGCAATACATGAGTGAGTTTGAATTATCGACTTTGGTGGTGTTGGCGTTATTGTTGGTTGGGTTAGCCACCTATAGTTATTGGCAAATTGCCCGCGCAGGTCGGCGTCAACGAGCGCAGCAAGCTGCCCTACGAGTGACTTATGACGATGAGGTCTCGTTGCATGACGAGCATTACAGTGAACCATCTTTATTACCTCTGGTTGAAACAGAGCCAACGGCGCGAGACGTTGAGGTCTCTGTCCCTGCTGCCTCCGCTTCCCCTTTGAGTAAAGCAGCCAACGATTATGCGGCTGTCTCTTACGTGCCCGTTCACCACTCGATTACCGTGGCTGCCCCAGTGAGTGCACATCCTCCCGTGGTTGTGCACACGGGCGAACCGTTGAGTAATGTGCACTATCATTTGGCTGATGAAGTCTCAGAGCCTTTGACTCATAAAGCGGTTGATGAAGGCGTTCACGAGACAGTGCATGAGGTGGTGTTTCATTCAGAACCCGTGGCGGACACGCCTGTTGACTTGTTCGAGCCGTCTACGCCTCAAGCTGTGCTTAATTCTTCTGAGGCTGAGTACAGTCAAAAATCTATTGATTCGCCTGAATCAGTGGTGCACTATGCCCCTCAAGACTTTCGTGAACAGGCTAGTTTGGCCGTTTTTGAACCATTGATTCGTTTTTCAACATGGGTGCAAACGACATACCCATCGGCCATCCATGCACTTGATGGCGTGATTGACTTGGTCGTGCCGCAACCCAAACATGCTCAGGATATTGAAAAAGCGTTATACGATTTGAGCTTAGATACCGATTTGCCGTTGCGGCTATATGGGCGTCGATCAGGTTCAATGGACGCTGTACCAAATTGGCAGTCATTGGAGCCGAGTGTCTTGTACAGCGGTTTGCGATTGACTCTCCAGCTCGCCAATCGTGATGAGTATGCGCAGCCACACTTGATTCAAGATTGGTTTTTGTTGGCGCAGCGTCTGGCCAAACGCTTGGTCGCGCAGGTGCAAGCGATGCCTGATCCTGCTGCATTGGGCAGCTATGCCATGTATTTACACGATTTGTCTAAGCGATTGAGTGCCCCATTGATGATTCAATTGCACAAAAAGCAAGGTCTGTGGCCTGCTTATGAAGTGCATCAGCACATGACGCAACAAGGTTTGACACTGGGTGAGCATGGGCAATATGTTGCTCGCGCGGATGATGGACGCACGATTTATCAGGTGGGCAATGATTTGGGTAATCCCCGGGCGCAGGATTTTTTTCGCGACCAGTTACCGACCATGCATGCACACACGTTGTCTTTTTGTTTGGATGTATCACGCGTATCCGCTGAGTATCTACCAATGATGCGGATGTGCCATGATGCGCAGCAGATGGCATTATCACTTGATGCGCAGTGGCTCAATGGGCAGGGTGAAGAGATTTTGTCTGAAGCGTTGTTGGCACATGCGGAAGTGCATGTGCCTGCTTATTTGGCTCAGTTAGAGCAAATCGGCGTGCCTGCTGGTTCTGTTACCATGCGTCGATTACTCTCCACTCGTTCGTGAAAGGGTGGCGTCGTGAGTTCTGATAATTTTGATTTGTTCTCAAGCCCCCAAGCGTCTGGTGTCGAGGCGCGAGTGAATGCCTTGCGTGAAGAATTAATCAGCCACAATACGGCTTATTATGTCAATGATGCCCCAGTGATTAGCGATGCTCAGTACGATGCGTTGTTCCAGGAGTTGCTTTCTTTAGAAAAACAATACCCAAAATTGGCAACCTTTGACTCACCCACTCAGCGTGTTGGCGGTGCACCACTTGATGGCTTTCGAAAAGTACAGCACAGCATTCCGATGTTGTCATTGGCCAATGCGTTTGATGAGGCCGATATTCGTGCATTTGATCAGCGCATGTTTGATGAGTTATTGGCACAAGGCTTGATTACTACTGGTGATTTGGTTGAGTATGCGGTTGAGCTGAAGTTTGATGGCTTGGCGATTAGTTTGCGTTACGAACACGGCTTATTGACGCAGGCAGCAACGCGTGGTGATGGTCAGGAAGGTGAGGATGTGACCGCCAATGTGCGTACCATACGCTCGATTCCATTGCGATTAGAGGCCAAGCATCCACCTGCCGTGCTTGAAGTGCGTGGTGAAGTTTTGATGAAGCGTGCTGATTTTGAGCGACTCAATCAAACTCAACTTTCCAAAGGTGAAAAACTATTTGCCAATCCACGCAATGCAGCAGCAGGTGGATTGCGTCAGCTTGACTCTACCATCACAGCAGAACGCCGTTTGTCCTTTTACTCCTACGGAGTTGGTGTGGTGGACAACTCAGATGCGGATGGTTCTTTTGTGCAAACCACGTTTCATGACACTGTGGTGCAGTTGGTCAAACTCGGCTTGCCTGTGTATTCGCAAGACAATGTCGTGCGTGGTGCGGATGGCCTACTGAAGTTTTATAACACGGTGATGCAAACGCGCGACGAATTGCCTTTTGATATTGACGGTGTGGTTTACAAAGTCAACTCTGTGGTTCAGCAAGAGGCTTTGGGTTTTGTTTCCCGCTCTCCGCGCTGGGCGATTGCACATAAATTCCCAGCCCAAGAAATGACCACGATGGTTCAAGGCATTGATGTACAAGTTGGTCGCACGGGGGCTGTGACACCAGTGGCACGACTCGCCCCCGTCGAGGTGGGTGGCGTGGTGGTGACCAGTGCCACGCTACACAACGCGGATGAGGTGGCGCGTAAAGATGTGCGTGTCGGTGATACTGTGGTTGTACGTCGTGCGGGAGATGTGATTCCTGAAGTGGTGATGGTGGTTGTCGAAAAGCGCCCTGCTGATACAACACCGTTCGTCATGCCGACACATTGTCCTGAATGTCATTCACCTGTGGTGAGAGAAGATGAGGCAGCGGCTCGTTGCATAGGGGGTATGATTTGCCCCGCGCAGGTGAAGCAAAGTCTTTGGCATTTTGCGCAGCGCCGCGCGATGAATATCGATGGTTTGGGCGAAAAACTAATTGACCAATTGGTCGATGCTGGACTGGTTCACACCCCGAATGATTTATACAAGTTAAGTCTGTCTCAGCTCATTGGTTTGGAGCGAATGGCCGAGAAGTCTGCACAAAACCTACTCGATGGTTTGCACAAATCAAAAAGCACAACACTCGCAAAATTTATCTATGCGCTCGGTATTCGCCATGTGGGCGAAGCAACGGCAAAAAGTCTTGCCAAGCATTTTGGCGACTTACCGCAGATTATTGATGCTGACTTTGATGAGCTATGCATGATTGATGACATTGGGCCAGTGGTCGCACAAGCGATTGTGGGCTTTTTTGCTGATGACCGTCATCGTTCTGTCATTGAAGGTTTGTTACAATCTGGCCTGAACTGGCCAGTTGTGGACAAAACGACTGTGACAGCGGGCACATTTTCAGGTAAAACTGTGGTGCTCACGGGCACATTGCCGACATTGGGGCGTGACGAGGCCAAAGCATTGCTTGAAAATGCCGGCGCTAAAATCGCGGGCAGCGTATCAGCAAAAACCGATTATGTGGTGGCGGGTGAAGCCGCTGGTTCTAAACTTGAAAAAGCAAAAGCATTGGGTGTGGCGGTGATTGACGAAACGGCCATGCTGGAATTACTGAATCATTTATAAATTTTTGGAGAAGCCTATGTTGGGCATTATTGCAGGCAGTGGGTTACAACGCTTGACTCACTTGACCAATGTTCGTCGTGAGATTGTGCGAACGCCGTTTGGTGAGGCATCGTGTGCGTTGACCATTGGTCAAATGGGCGATGTTGATGTGGTCTTTGTGAATCGCCACGGCTATGGTCATACCTTGGCGCCTCATCAAATTAACTACCGAGCGAATGTCTGGGCGTTGCAAAAAATCGGTGTTAACACGGTGTGTGCGATTGGCAGTACGGGGAGTTTGCAGGTCAATATCACTCCTGGTCGGTTGATTTTACCGCACGATGCGATTGACTACACCAGCGGTCGCGATGGTACGTATTACGAAGGCCCTGATCAGCCGATTGTTTATACTGATGTTGCTGAACCATTTTCGGCCAATGTGCGTCAATCGCTCATACAAGCGGCAAATCAAGTGGATGAAACACTTCTCACTGAAGCAGTATATGGTTGCACGAATGGCCCACGTCTTGAGACGTGTGCTGAAGTGCGACGAATGGTCAATGATGGTGCTGATGTGGTTGGTATGACGCTCATGCAAGAAGCCGTCCTCGCTCGTGAGCTGGGTTTGCCTTATGCTGCATTGACGGTTTGCACCAATTATGCAGCAGGTATCGCTAGCAAGGCTGCGAATGATTTGCAGCAATGGCGAATGTTGCGTGAACAAAGTTTGGTGCGGGTGGAAAATATTTTGCTGGAGTGGGTACGAGTGGTGACTTCGTGAATCTGTGATAAAAAATCCCGCTGGTGACAGCGGGATTTTTTATGAGGTTTGCATAAACGACTTGGATGGATTTTAGTCGATTGACCCAATGGCCTCATGTTATAAGGCAGAATTTATTTCCTTTTCCCAAGATTTCGTGTGACCCAGCTGCGCAAAGCCTCTCATTCTCATTTGCGATTAACCATCAATCGCATGGTGAAAACTCACAAATAACGCTCAGGCACAATGTGTCTGCCTATCCATTTTTGTAAGCATCGCCATAAGTTGCCTGATTCTCTGGTTCGGATGTGAGTTCTGAGGTTTTCGCTGCCAGCCTCTAATGAGCTGCTTTGCCATTCCGGTTTGCCATTTTTATTGAGTTTAACATGGTAGCTGTAGCGTGGGTCTGTGGCTGTGAGTAGGTCTTTGCGCAGTCTTTGCGCGAACTGAGATTGGCGGATGGTGAGGCCAAGCTCTGTGTTCCAAATCACGGAACGTGGGTCAATGTTCATGGAGGTGACGAAGCTCACTTGTCCATCGATGATGGCTGCTTTGCTGTGTAGTGCAGCGCGAGAACCTTTCCAGCTGAAAATCGGATGGCGCCACTGCGGGCTTTTGCCGGCGTTTGGGAAACCGCGCAACTCATACAGGTTAATGCCACCTTCGAGTAAGCGTTGGCGATATGGCTCATATGAACCATTGACAAGTGGCACGTCGGTTGATTCGAGCGAGTTGGTGATGACGGTGACTTGACGGCCCTGCTTGACTAAGTCGATGAGTAGATTGGTAAACTCTGTACCTGGCACGAAGTAGGGGCTGACGAGTATCAATTCTTTTTGTGTTCGTGTGATTTCATTAACCAATGCATTGAACACAGGGGTGTCGGTATGACTGCTTGTCTGGTTTGGTAGAGCCAATTGCGTGCTGATTGGCTTATGGTTGATTTTGTCGTCAGCATCGCTGACGAATTCGACTTGCCCCCAAAGCATGTTGGGCAGGACATCGGGTAGGATATGGCTTTCTGCTTGTATCAAGGCAGTGAGGTAGGGGTGATGCTGAACCCGTTCTTTTTTGGTGAGTTTGTTGGTTTTGAGGATGAGGTTTTTGAGCGCATTTTGAGATAACTCGGTCGGACCTTTTGCAAACTGACTGATGGGTAGGGTATTGCTCGATTGCCAATAGTCGTTAAACATCTGCTTCATCGGTTCAATTACTTGCCCACTGAGCAGCACATCCAAGTCAGAGAAGTTATCGTGCTCACTGGCATTGAAATAGCGATCCCCCAAGTTGCGTCCACCCGTGATACCGAGCACGCCATCCGCCAACCACAGTTTGTTGTGCATGCGTCGGTGCATTGTCGGCAAATGACCTACAAACATCAAGGCTCGCGTGATTCGCGTGCCGCGCCAACGACGAATGGGGTTAAACACGCGAACTTCGATATTGGCATGGGCGTTGAGTAAGCTCATTTCTTGGTCGCGCCCCAATGTCTCCATATCGTCCAGCAAAATGCGAATGCGCACCCCACGATTCGCAGCAAACACCAATTCACGAATCAAAATCCGCGTACTTAAACCTCGTTGCAGGCTGTAGTATTGTAAATCCAGTGTTTTTTGTGCATTTTTAATCAATGCATTGCGCACGGCAAACGCCTCGACTCCATCAACCAGTGGGTAAACACCGGATGCTGAGGCATCATCTTGTTCATCCGACAGATTCGCCGTGGCTGTGACTAAATCATATTTTGAAGGGGTTGTCTTTTTCACTGGATTGGGTGTCGATTGGGTTGAGGCATCATCAGTACGTTTATATGCGGTAGATTCTACTTCGTCTTCACAGATTGGGGTGGTCTCTTTGCTCAGTTTCTCAATTTGAGGCATGGACGCTTTACCACGCTGCTGTGCGAGTCGAGTCATCACGGCAAGGGCAGTGTCTGTGGTGTCAATTTCGGGACTTTTTTCGGCGGTTGAGATGCTGGTTAGCGGCACATTGGCACAGGCCGCTAACAGACCGCTGAGTAAAGCGACACACCACCTCTTCACTTTGCTAAACCTTCTTGTAAACGTGATAAGGCCTGTTCGAGGGTTCCGTCTTTTTTGGCAAAACAAAAGCGCACGATTTTTTGATGCGAAGGTGGTGTGCCATAAAAGGACGACAAAGGAATCGCCGCCACGCCAATCTGCGTGGTCAAGTGTGTGGCAAACTCCGTGTCGCTCATGTGGGCGTAAGTGCTGATGTGGCTGTAATCGACCAACTGAAAGTACGTGCCCTCTGTTGGCAATGTGGTTAATGGCGTGTTTTGTAAGCCTTGCTTGAATTTGTCGCGCTTTGCTTGATAAAAGCCAGGCAACTCATCAGTCGCATTCGGCTGTGTATTCAGGTAGGAGGCAATGCCCAGTTGCAAAGGCGTCGCGACGGTGAATGTGTTGAATTGATGCACGGCGCGAATCGCATTCGTGAGCTTCTCTGGCGCAATGACATAGCCAATTTTCCAACCCGTCACATGCAGCGTTTTACCAAAACTCGCCACATGAATCGTGCGCGCAGCCAAAGCGGGACGACGTAAAGCAGATTGGTGCAAAGCGCCATCAAACACCATGTGCTCGTATACCTCGTCGCTGATGACCCAAAGATTGTGTTGCTCGGCAATCTGCTCAAGCTCGATGACATCACGCTCTGTGAAAATATTGCCCGTTGGGTTGTTGGGCGTGTTGACAATGATGGCGCGTGTGCGCGATGTGATGGCGGTTTTAACCTTATCCCAATCAACGATGAATTTGTCATATTCTAAACTCAAGTTGACCGCAACAGGCACACCGCCGCCGTTGACGATGGCAGGACGATACAAATCATAGGCGGGCTCTAAAATAATGACTTCATCGGCAGGCTGAACAATGGCCAGAATCGCGCAAAACAACGCCTCGGACGCACCTGCAGTCACGGTAATTTCTTTATCCACATGCACATCACAGCCGTAGTGCTTTTTGACCAAATTCGCAATCTCTGTGCGCAAAGCTAGCGTTCCCATCATCGGCGCGTACTGATTGTGGTCTTGCGTCATGGCATCAAATGCGGCTTGTAGCAGCGTAGGGTCAGCGGCGAAGTCCGGAAAGCCCTGACCAAGGTTAATCGCATTGGATTGATTGGCCAATGCGCTCATTGTGGTGAAAATGGTGGTGGTGAGCTGTTTCATAGTTCCTATGCCAAACAAAAAAATGCAAAATTATTTTGTGAGGGTTAATAAAGCCTTCATTAGCCGTACTAAACTGAATCTGACCAATACTATTTTAGCGATTTTCGCCAGTCATCAATCGTGCCGATGCGAAGATTTTGCTTGGCCGCACGGTTTTTCAGTGTCAAAAGATGCTTGTCTTTGCTGATTAACCAATCCGCACGGTGCGCCAGTGCCATATCGATGAATACCTGGTCATCTTTATCTTTGCAGCGAATGGGAATGGACGGCTTATCTAAGCACTCCGACTCTTTTGCCACTGCTGATAATTGGGTCAATGCGGCTTGTTGCTGCATCTCGCTGAGTTTAAACTGTGGGCGGCTGATGACGTCGACAAACTCAGCTTTCATGGGTGCAGTATAAATGATGCTTATCTCACCGCTGGCGTGAGCCGCTTTTAAATCATCTAAGCTATCGTTGGTGAAAATCAACCAATCGAGCCAAATATTCGTGTCTAAAATATAAATGGGTTTGTCTTTCGCAACCACGCTCATAGGCTCACCAATCGTCCGTTTTTAATGCGCATGCCTTTTTTGCTCAGACCGCCAAGCGCGCCATTTTGCGATAGCAGTGCAATCTGCACACGGTTTTGTGCATGACAAATCGCCGCTGCGAGTGCATCGGCCGCGTCGGCTTGTGGATTCGCTGGTAAGCTCAATAGACGAGCCACCATCTCTTGCACCTGCTCTTTTTTCGCTTTGCCGTGACCGACCACGGCTTTTTTGAGTTGCAGCGCGGTGTACTCATGGACGGGCAAATCTTTTAAAACCAAGGCACTGATGGCTGCGCCACGAGCTTGTCCAAGCAATAAAGTTGATTGCGGGTTCACGTTGACAAAGACTTTTTCAATCACAGACTCTTGCGGCGCATAAGTATCTACTACTTGATGAATCCCATCAATCAATGAGCGCAAACGTTCAGGTAAACCCTCACCCGCCACCTTAATCACGCCGCTCGCGACATAACGCATTGTGTGCTGATGTACATCAATCACACCGAATCCCGTAAACCGCAAACCAGGATCGATGCCAAGTAGACGGGTGAATGTTTGACTCATCGTTTGACCTTGTGCGACGCGACCATACCCAACAAGCGTGTCACCACCATTGTTAGATACATCACACCCGCAAACATCTCAATCGCCGCCAATACGCGCGCAGGCGGTGAAATCGGTAAAATATCTGTCATGCCTACACCACTCAAAATGGCGAAACTTAAAAACAACAACTCTAACCACGAGCGCGGCGAATCCGCGTTTTGAAACGCAATGAAACTTTGCGGATACCACTGCTGGCAAACCGAGAACAAAAACGCAAACCCCCACACGAGCAAAGTAAACACCGCCGCCACCGCAAACAACTCATCGCGCGAAACCTCATGGTCTTTGAACATATACATTACCATGCCCGCTGCTGCATAGAAATACGCCGCCGCCTCGAAAATATGCGCCAGCGCAAATAGCTCTGAACGCCCGCTGATAAACGCCCAAGCAGACAATGATAGTGAGATGAAAACCAAACCCATACCTGTTTTGGTAAAAATCGGACTGTTGCGAATCACCAACGCCACCATCATCAAAGCCACCATCCCCAGCACCCACGACACCACCTGACCATCAAAACTGTCATTGAGCAACGGCAAAGAAATCAAAATAGATAACTGTGTCAACAACAACCAAGCTGAGGGGACGCGTTTGAAATAAGTGAGGAAATAGTAGCGAAATGGTTTCAAAATAGACTTTCTAAAGTTACGTACTATGTCTTGCTCCATAATGACCAGTTGCTACACAACTGATCTGCCCTCAAATTTATGGACACCAATTAACATAAAAAAGAGGTGTTAAATGAAACGCAATAGTTACGATGAGTCATTCAAGTCAGAAGCGGTAAGTTTAGCATTATCAGGAAAGCTGAGTTACGCGAAATTGGCTCGAGATTTGGGTATAAGCTACGGGACTTTAAAGAACTGGATTTACGGTGCCATGAACGAGCCCAAGCCGCCACAAACCAAAATGAATAAATCTGGAGAACCAAGTAAGCCTGATTATCAAGCACTTGAAAGCCAATTCAAAGCTGCTCACAAGGAACTTGAATTGCGCAAAATGGGGATTGATCTTCTGAAAAAGGGTAACAGCACTGCTGTTAGTAGGCGTGCTTTGCCAGCATGAAGTAGCTAGGTACGTCTTTGTAAAAGCGGATTGCAGCCTACCTAAACGTCGCTTGTGTCGGCTATTCAATATCGCCCAGAGGCTGTTATGACTGGCTCAAGCGTCAACTATCCAATCGCATGGTGCTCTATATCGCATTGGATAAGTGTGTTCAGCGCGCATATGATGAGGTCTCAAAAAATTTACATTTTCCGATACGCTATTTTTCAAATAGAGATACAATTTTAGAACGAGTCGTTTTTGAGTGTCGATTATTTTGTGAGTGATATGATCGAGTGCTGATTGTAATTTTTACCTTTTAAAAATTGGAGATGTTTTATGAAAAAAAGTTCCCTTGCCTTGCTTGCTGTTTTATTCATGACAGGCTTTTTCAATTACGTGCAAGCCGAGAATACACCTAACTCTGCAGTTGAAAGTACAGTATCAGCTGATAATAGCAAAGGTGAAGTGGTAGAGGTTAAATTAAGCGCTAAAGTTATCAAAATCGACAAAAAGAAACGTCACTTGACGGTTCAAACCGAAAATGGTGCTAAGTACGATTTAAACGTCTCTGAAGAGATCAGAAATTTTGACAAAATTAAAGTAGGTGATAATCTTGTCATTCGTTATATCAAAGGGATTGTTTTGACTTTAGTGCCTGTTAATCAACGTACAGGTATGCCTCAGCGTGCTGATAACTCTTCTGCTGCAACGGCAGAGTTAACTCAAAAACCTAGCGCACTTGAAACCCATCAAACGGAAATAAGAGCAATTGTTAAAGCTGTAAATCGAAAAGAGCGTAAAGTCACTTTACGAGGTGCTCATGAGACGGTTACAATTGATGTACCCCAGCAAATTGATTTGGGTAAAGTTAAAGTAGGGGATGAGGTCAATGCTGTTATTACAGAGGCAGTTGCAATTGGAATTGAGGCTGAATCCAAATAATGTGCTATTACCCATTTGGCAAATGAAGTTTTTGTTACATTTGTCGTTTAAATGAATGCTCATGACATCTACAGCGCCACGCAGGCTCAGCACTCAAGTATCGCAAAACCCTGGCGCTCAACCAAAATGCAGGAGAGATTGAGCAAGAGGTGAGAAGGCGAGAGAGCGTGTGGTGCTTATATTCCCTAACGGTGACGCTGCGTTCCGTTTAATTGGAGCAGTATTGGCAGATATGAATGAGGCTTGGATGGAGCAACGACACTTGGATATGACTGAGTTTTATGAAGCGATTTGTTCCGATGACTAAAATCGAAGAGTCATCGCTTGATTTTTAACTCGTGATTGCTCGTTGAGCCTGAGGGAAGTTTACAGTAAATTTTGGACTTGACCCAGGAACACTCAAATTGGTAACACCACGCCTGCTCAGGTTTGAACTAATTTTTATGCAAATGCAGCCTAAGCATCTCTTGGGCAAGTGTGCACTTTAGTTGACAGGGAACACATTTTTAAGTGCTGCGGATTCATTGGATACGATAAGATAGGGGGTTTTTAGAGGCTCCCTTGAGAAAACAGAGAAATTTGTCAACCAAATAGGTTTTGTTGTATTAAGCTTATCTCGTAAAAATTAAATTAACTTGATATTAACCTTCAAAAAATAGATTTGATGTATCAAAATATACTAAGGATTGTGTAATGAAGATAAAGTTTTTAACCGCGTGTGCCTTGTTGGTGCTGAATTTTGCAGCTTTTTCAAAAGATACAGCGGTTGCTGTGGCCACCAATAAAGTTGGTGATAATTTAAATCTGGAATTAGTCTCAGCAGAGTTTGGTGCAGCGAAAGATTTAGAAGATTTTGAGCGACGTTTGAACGATCCTAAGTCTAAAGTGTCTAACTTGGATTTAAATAATGATGGTCAAGTTGACTACTTAATTGTTTCTGAGCGTAAGGGAACTAATGTCCATTATGTGGATATCGACGCTTCAATTGGAAAAGATAAAAAACAGACGGTTGCCACAATTGAAGTGGAGAATAACTCCAGTAATAAATCAGTGCGGATTGTTGGGGAAACTAGCATCTACGGTTCAGAGTATGTGTATATTCCAACATATGTAAGTCCGCCTGTGTTTTTCACATTATTTTGGGCGGCTACTTATCAACCTTGGTATTCACCTTGGCATTGGGGCTATTACCCACCTATTTATCATCCATGGGGCGTTCGTCCAATAAGTGTTTATCATAACGATGTTAATGTAAACATTAATAAGCAAAATAATGTAATTGTTCGTAAAGACAATAATACATTAAATGTTGAGCGAAACAACTCGGTTCGTCAAACTAATGTCGAACGTACTAACTCGATTAATAAATCAGCTGAAAAAAGCAATATAGAGGCAATGAGTTCGGCGGAAAGAAAGGCAGAAGCTAGACAAAGAATTGAATCTAGACAAAGAGTTAATTCTAATATAAATAATAATCGTACTCCAGCAGTGCGCACCGCACCGATTCGCCGTCGATAAATTACTGAGAATACGGTTAAGAAGTTTACGTCAAATTCAAAATTTGCTGTAAATTTCCCACAGGTTTAATGAGAGATTATGAGTAGGCGAGGCCTTTTCAGGTTTTGAAAAGGCCTCGCAACAAATGGCATTATAAAACTCTGTTAAATCCAAGTATAGTCGCTCCATTCAATCCTCGTTCATATCAGCGAAAACAACTCGCCGATTAAGCGGAACACAACGTCATGATGATTAGGGAATATAGGCATCACGTGTTCGCGCCGTCTCACTTCTTGATTCAAATGTTCTTGGATGTTGATCACACCTGTAGCAGGACTTATATCTAAGGCTCTTTCTTCGGGTGTTTTTGTAGTAAACCCAACTTCTACAAAAGAAATGTGAGGGTTCTGTAATAAGTAAATATATTCGATTAATCAGCAATCTTTAGCTTGATTTTTGGGGTGATTAGCACTTCAGAGCAGTCACTCGTTAGTTACTTATTGATAGCCCGAATGATGTAACTGTTTGTTTTCCTAGTGTATTTTAGTGTCTAAAATGTCTCACACCCGTAAACACCATGGCAATCCCACGCTCATCGGCTGCGGCAATCACTTCGTCGTCACGCATTGAGCCACCAGGCTGAATCACGCAGGTGGCGCCGAAGTCGATGACCACGTCCAGTCCATCACGGAATGGGAAGAACGCATCCGAGGCGACTGAAGAGCCTGCGAGTGAGAGACCTGCGGCTTGGGCTTTGATGGAGGCGATTTTGGCGGAATCCAAACGGCTCATTTGACCGGCACCGACACCAAGGGTCATGCCGCTTGCACAGTAGACGATGGCGTTGGATTTGACGTATTGTGCGACTTGCCATGCGAAGAGCATGTCGTCAATTTGCGCGTCGGTCGGTGCGATTTTGGTGACGATTTTGAGGTCTTCTTTTTTGAGGAAATGATTGTCTGAGGTTTGAATGAGTAAACCTGAGCCGACGCGCTTGACGTCTTGCGCGTTGCGACCTTGCTCCCAATTCGTACCTGATTTTTTCACGCCGCTCATGTCGATTTTGAGCACGCGCACGTTCTTTTTCGCTTCAAAGATGGCGAGTGCTTCGGGTGTGTAGTCAGGGGCGATTAATACTTCAACAAACTGCTTAGACACTGCTTCGGCTGCTGCTGCGTCACAAACCACGTTGAACGCGATGATGCCGCCGAATGCTGAGGTTGAGTCGGTTTTGAATGCTTTGCTGTAGGCTTCAAGCGCATTGACACCGACCGCCACACCGCATGGGTTGGCGTGTTTGATGATGACGCAGGCAGGCGCATCGAATGATTTCACACATTCCCACGCCGCGTCTGCGTCGGCGATGTTGTTGTAGCTGAGCTCTTTGCCTTGCAACTGCACTGAGGTCACGAGTGAGCCAGGGGCTGGGTACAGGTCGCGGTACAGCGCGGCCGATTGATGCGAGTTTTCGCCGTAGCGCAGGTCCTGCACTTTGACCATGTTGGCATTGTGTTGTTCGGGGAAGGCGGCGCGTGTGGCGACGTCGCGTGTGTCGGGGTTGATGGTTGAGAGATAGTTGCTGATGGCGGCGTCGTATTGGGCGATGCGGTTAAACGCGGCGACGGAGCAGGCGAATTTGGTCGAATCAGACACATCGCCACTGGCTTTGAGTTCGCTCAGTACTTGTTCGTATTGTGCCGCGTCGGTGAGCACGACCACGTCTTTCCAGTTTTTCGCCGCTGAGCGCACCATCGCGGGGCCGCCGATGTCGATGTTTTCGATGGCATCTTCGAGTGTGCAATCGGCTTTGGCAACGGTCGCCTCGAATGGGTAGAGATTGACCACCAGCATGTCTATGGTTTCGATGCTGTGTTCAGCCAGTGCCGCCATGTGTTCGGGTAAATCACGTCGTGCCAGCAAACCACCGTGGATTTTCGGGTGCAGTGTTTTCACTCGTCCATCCAGCATTTCAGGAAAGCCTGTGTGGTTGGCGACTTCCACCACGGGTAAACCGTTGTCACTCAATAATTTGGCCGTGCCGCCTGTCGAGAGCAGTTTGACGTTGTGTGCGTGCAGGGCTTGCGCGAGTTCGAGTACACCTGTTTTGTCAGAGACGGACAATAATGCGGTTTTAATCATGGGAGTTCCTGTGGGTTGGGTTGTTGCCATGGGTTGAGGTGGAAATCGATACGGGATGTGTTAGCTACAGCAAATCATATTGAACGAGTTTTTTGCGTAGCGTGGCGCGGTTCATGCCGAGCCACGCGCTGGCTTGGCTTTGGTTGCCACGGGTTTTTTCCATGACCAGCTCAAGCAGTGGTTTTTCGCACGCGGCAAGCATCATGTCATGTAGATTATGTGGTTCTGCATCATCCAGTGCTGTGAGATAGACGTTGAAATGGTGCTGAACGCATTCTGAGATGTCGACCATGTCGTCATGGGTGAGTTCGTCGATGAGTTGGAAGCTTAAGCTGTTCATTGTTTTTATCTGATGTGTGAGGTTTTAAGAGTTATTGGTGTTTTTGGTATTTTGTGCGATTTTTTATGATAAGTAAGGCAGTCGTTCGTGATGACTGGCCAAATCATCAAAAAAATCAGCCACAGCGCGGTGCTGTGTTTGGGTGTCGAGCAGGGTGTTCATTTGCTGACGAAAGGTCTCGCCACCCACCAAATCACTGACGTACCAGCCGATGTGTTTGCGTGCCGTCAATAAACCAGTGCGTTCGCCATAAAAATCATAATGGTGCGTGAGATGCTCGAGCAGGACGTTTTTTGCCTCAATGACCGTGGGTGGGGGCAGGTGTGTTCCCGTGTCTAAAAACGCCGCGATTTCTCGAAATATCCACGGACGACCTTGAGCCGCGCGGCCAATCATGATGGCGTCTGCGCCTGTGTATTTTAGAACGTCACGAGCCTTTTGGGGGCTGGCAATATCGCCATTGGCGACCACAGGAATCTTGACGGAGGCTTTCACTGCACGGATGGTGTCGTATTCAGCGTCACCTTTGTAACCATCAGCACGGGTGCGGCCATGCAGTGTGAGCATTTGGATGCCTGTGTTTTCAGCGATGTGGGCGATGGATAAGGCGTTTTTATTGTCTCTGTCCCAACCTGTACGAAATTTTAGTGTCACGGGGACATTGACGGCGTTCACGACGGCCTCAAGAATCTCTGCCACGAGTTTTTCATCACGCAATAATGCAGAGCCTGCGGCGACGTTACAGACTTTTTTGGCAGGGCAGCCCATGTTGATGTCGATGATTTGAGCGCCTTTGTCCACATTAAAAGATGCTGCGTGCGCGAGCATGGCGGGATCTGAACCTGCAATTTGTACGGCGATGGGCGCGGTTTCGCCCTCGTGGTTCAAGCGTCGTGTGCTTTTGTCGGTTGCCCACAGTTGCGGGTTTGAGGCGGCCATTTCGGACACGGCGTAGCCCGCGCCGAGTTTTTTACAGAGTTGGCGAAACGGTCTGTCCGTCACTCCAGCCATGGGGGCGACGAAAAGATTGTTTGGAAGAAGGTGTGGGCCGATGCGCATTTTGGAAAAATGAGCCGCCCAAAAAGAGTGGGCGGCCTGATTTATAATATTGCTTAAAAAATAAGCATGATTGTACCAAAACGGCCAAGACGCCGTGATGGAATATGAGCGCATCGTGGATAATAAGTATTTTGTTTTGGAAAAAAATATGGCACAATCGTTGGCGATGGTCATGCCTATAGGCACGATCTCTCATAATTAAATCAACCAAAGGAGTAGACATGGAACGTCGTTCGTTTTTAAAAAAAGCGGGTGTTGCCGCAGGCGCTGGTGTATTGGCCGCGTGTGGTAAAACTGAATCGGGTGCAGCTGCGGGCGCGGCAGCATCAGGTACAAAGATAGAGTGGACGTTGGCGTCAAGTTTCCCTAAAAACTTAGACACCATTTACGGCGCGGCAGAAGTATTTGCCAAACGTGTCAAAGAACTCTCTGGTGGTAACTTCATCATCAATGTCAAAGCCGCTGGCGAAATTGTCCCAGGTCCTGAAGTCATGAACGCGGTCAAAAACAAAACCGTACAAATCGGCCACACCGCGTCGTACTACTTCTTTGGGACGGATGCGACGTTTGCATTTGACACCGCTGTGCCATTTGGTTTGACCTCACGTCAACACACCGCGTGGATGATGCATGGCGGTGGTATGGAAGTCATGCGCGAGTTCTTTAAACAGCACAATATTGTTAACTTCTTGGGCGGTAATACGGGCACCCAGATGGGTGGTTGGCTCAAAAAAGAAATCAAATCGGTTGAGGACCTTAAAGGCTTGAAACTACGTATCGGTGGTTTTGCGGGTAAAGTGCTATCGAAACTCGGCGTGGTGCCTCAGCAGATTCCTGGTGGTGAAATTTACACTGCGTTGGAAAAAGGCACGATTGATGGTGCAGAGTGGGTTGGTCCTTATGACGACGAAAAGCTCGGCTTTTATAAAGTAGCGCCGAACTACTACTACCCTGGTTGGTGGGAGGGTGGTGCGAATTTGTCATTTTATATCAATGCCGAAGAATACGCCAAGCTGCCCGATGCCTATAAAGTCATTGTTGAGACAGCCTCTCTCGAAGCGCATACCGACATGCAGGCCAAATACGATGCCAAAAATCCAATGGCTTTGGCGAGCTTGCTGGGCAACGGTGCAAAATTGCACAAATTCCCCGATGATGTGATGATGGCTGCGTTTAAAGCCACTCAAGAGGTCTTTGCCGAAGAGTCTGCCAAGAATGCTAACTTCAAGAAAGTATTCGATAGCTGGATTACTTTTCGTCACAATCAAATGCAATGGTTTGGTTTGGCTGAGAAATCCTATGCTGACTTCACCACGGCCAATCCGTGGAAACCGTAAAACAAATTTCGCTTGGATTCATTCAACAAAACACCCGATATTTAATCGGGTGTTTTGTTGTTTTTCTCTTGCGACTCAAGGTCTAGGGGGGTAGCCGTCGAAAAAGTGTTTTTGGTTGAAATTTTCAATGACATCAAGCATGAGGTTTTTCAGCTCGCGACATCCCAAAGTTCTTCGAGGTTATAGTAGGCGCGAATCGGTGCCTGCATGATGTGTACCACGATATCGGCACAATCAACCAGTACCCATTCACCAGTTTCTTCGCCCTCGGTTGAAAGAATGTCGCCGCCGTTTTCTTTGACTTTCTCGTGAACGTGGCCTGCTAGTGAGCGTGTTTGGCGGTTACTGCTGCCTGTAGCGATGATGACGCGGTCGAATTCATCAGAGATGGTTTCTGTGTTGAATATTTTGACGTCAGTGGCCTTTAAATCATTGAGTGCGTCTATGATGATGGCTTGTAATTTGTCTGTGGTAAGGGTATTTTGCTTGCGTGCCATGTAAAAACTTTCTTAAATTCTTTAATGCGAGTTTCACCGAATGATCATCGCTGAGAATAAAAATGGCGCCGTGTGGCGCATTGCGTTTGTTGTTGGGTAAGAGATAGGCGTCATTGTAGCATTTTCGGTGGTGCATCAAGTACTTATCAGTGCTTATCTCAGAGATGAGGTTGTTTTTTATCTCCATACAACTGATGTTGTTGTATGTAGGCCGCGACTGATGGCGATAGTTGCGACAAAATAGCCTGATTTTCAGCTGTGGGAGTTTTCAGTGCGGCACGTATAGCGCTTGATGAAATATGCATTTTTGGTAAATTGAAGGTCACAAAATATCCGTTTGGATGATTCTGCCATTCATCGGCTTGCGATAGATGAGTTAGATAGTAACTTTTGAGTGATTCGTGTAGGTCATCTGCCGTTACTTCATGCCCCGCTCTTTGCGCGACAGCGATGTGGCACAGGTTGAGCAGTTCGTCCCAACGATGCCATGTGGTCAGATTACTGAGTTGATCTGAGCCCATAATCCAAACCAAAGGGGTATTTGTTGGGTGCGAGCTGCTTAATTGCTTGAGTGTTTGAATGGTGTAACTCGGTTGAGACAACGAGGCTTCTATACTATTTAGCGTGATGGGATAGGGGGGGGGGGCTTGCTTTTCCCAGTTTTGCGCGTCGTCATTTAATGCGGCTTTTACCATGGCCACGCGATGCACTGAGGCAATCACATGGGGTTTTTGCCATGGCTGGCCCGCAGGAATCACCTGTATGCTGGACAGTTTGAGTTGCTCACGAGCTGCGTGCAACAACGCAAAGTGTGCCAAGTGCGGTGGGTTAAAACTGCTGCCAAATAGGCCAATGGGTGAACTCATGTTTCGCTTATAACCAGTCTCGGATGGGCAAAAAGTCTGTCAGTAAACGAGCTTCTTCTGAGTTGGCGTCTGGTGTGTATTGGTATGCCCAATTTGCGACAGGTGGCATGGACATGAGAATCGACTCGGTTCGCCCACCACTTTGCAAGCCAAAATGTGTACCTCGATCGAGAACGAGATTGAACTCAACGTAACGTCCGCGGCGGTAGTTTTGCCAGTTTTTATGGGCATCTGTGTAAATGTCATTGCGGTGTTTCTCGACAATCGGTACATAGGCCTTTAAAAAAGCATTGCCCACGGACTGAGTCATGGCAAAAGCGGTCTCAATATCAGGGGCACTCTGGTCATCAAAAAACACACCGCCAATACCGCGCGCCTCACCTCGGTGTTTCAAATAAAAATATTCATCACACCATTTTTTGAAGGTGGGGTATTTGTCTGAACCAAAAGGTGCTAATGCATCGTGGCAGGTTTGGTGGAAGTGCACGCAGTCGTCGATAAAGCCGTAATAAGGCGTTAAGTCCATACCGCCGCCGAACCACATGACATCGGCTTCACCTTCTTTTTTCGCCACCAACCCACGCACATTCATGTGGACGGTGGGCACGAATGGATTGCATGGGTGCAACACCAGCGAAACACCCATGGCATCAAAACCACGGCCAGCCAGCTCAGGTCGGTGTTGTGAAGCCGATGGCGGCAGTGAAGCACCGCTGACGCGAGAAAATGCCACGCCGCCGCGCTCAAACACATTGCCGCCTTCAATAATGGCTGTGATGCCATGTCCCTGTAGAGGTGCGTCGGCTTCTTTTTTCCATGCGTCTCGTCGAAAGCTTTGTCCATCAGCAGCTTCAAGCTCAGAGACTATGGCGTTTTGCAAGTTGGTGAAATAATCGTAGAGTTGGTTTGGATTGGTCATGATGATTCAAATTGTGTTTAACAATAAACGCATCTTGTCTCAATGTGACAAATGCGCCCCACAGAAATACAAAATTTTAAATAAGCTCAGCGGCACGATAACCTATGTCTTTTCTATATTGCATACCGTCGAATTGAACATTGGTCATCTGCGTGTACGCCGTTTGTTGCGCTTCTTTTAAGGTGCGACCCAAAGCGGTAACGCAGAGTACACGCCCGCCACTGGTGATGACTTGACCGAATTGTTCGGTGGTTCCTGCATGAAATATGACGCAGTTTAGGGTATTTTCTGGTGTGCTGATGACGTCGCCGACGCGCGGAGTGGCTGGGTAGTTGTGTGCTGCGACGACTACCCCCAGTGCGACACGATTATCCCAGTCAAGCTGCACCTGATTCAATGTGCCGTGAGCACCGTGACGGAGTACTTCAAATAAATCAGAGTTCAGGCGCATCATAATCGGCTGGGTTTCAGGATCGCCCATGCGGCAGTTGAATTCAAGCACTTTGATAGAGCCATCTGGTTTAATCATCAGCCCCGCATACAAAAAGCCAGTGTAGGTGATGCCGTCTTTTTTCATTCCCGCCAGCGTTGGGTAAATAACTTCGCGCAGGGCGCGCTCGTGAACCTCTGGGGTCACAATGGGGGCTGGTGAGTATGCGCCCATGCCGCCAGTGTTTGGGCCTGCATCGCCATCAAGTAAGCGTTTGTGGTCTTGCGAAGTGGCTAAAGGCAAGGCATGTTCGCCATCGCACAGCACGATAAAACTCGCTTCCTCACCGTCGAGGAACTCTTCGATGACGACACGCGCCCCAGCATCGCCTAAACGATTATCAGCAAGCATGTCGTCAATCGCCTCATGGGCTTCGGCAAGAGTCATGGCCACCACAACGCCTTTACCAGCTGCCAAACCATCCGCTTTCACCACAATAGGCGCTCCGTGGGTATTGACGTAATCATGAGCAAGCGCTGCATCAGTGAAGTCAGCGTAGGCGGCTGTGGGAATGTTGTGCCGTGCCATGAAGGCTTTGGCGAAGGATTTAGAAGACTCAAGTTGTGCAGCGGCTTGAGTCGGACCAAAAATGGTCAAGCCTGCTGCCCGAAAAGCATCCACCACACCTTTTGATAAGGGGGCTTCGGGGCCGACCACTGTTAAAGTGATTTGGTTGTCTTGCGCGAACTTGACGAGAGCCGCGTTGTCTACCTGTGTGATGTTTTGGACTTTTTTCATCTGAGCTGTGCCCGCATTGCCTGGTGCGACAAAAACAGTAGAGATTTGGGCGGATTGTGCCATTTTCCAAGTGAGGGCGTGTTCACGGCCGCCTGAGCCAATAATTAGGATGTTCATGATGTGTTTACTCTGTAATGTTTTTACAAGAAGGGGTTTTAGTGATTTGCTTTTCAAGCAGCTCTTTACTTGGTTCAACTGCCCCGATGGTGTCGGCAAAAGCAGTGAGACCCTTTTCACTATCGACGGACAGATGACTGGCGAGGATATCGGTAATCTCATCAATGCTTTGGGCGTCGTAATTAATGTTCTGTTTTGCTAACTCTCTTGAAGAAGTACCGACCTCGTTGAGCTGTTTGGCAGGCAGTTTTTTGATGAAGTCTTGACAAAAAGACTCCAGCATGATTGGGCTCGTCATGACGTCAGACAAACATTTATTCATCTCTTCTGAGTTTTCTTGTGTCGACTCATTGAGTGTAGTGGCGATAAGAGCCTTGTACAAAGCCATCAGTGATTTATTTTCTACGAGGGAGTTGTGTGAATTTTGTGCAAAGGCTAGTTCATTGCTCAGTAAGCAAAGTGTGACAGCGGCTTTCGCAAGTAAACGCACGGGTAATCCTGTGCGGTTGACATTAATTTGATATTTTACCTGACTTAGACTTTATGAGACTGAATTTTCTTCTGATTATTGGCGGAGTCGGTAGAAAAGCAGTCCATGAAATTCCAGTCCGAACGCGACTTGTGTGACTGCTGTTAAACTATGAAAGTCATTAAGAAATGCCAATAAATATAGCGCGTTCATCACAAAATAACGCGAAACAACAGTAAAATGGGCATGACAATTTAAAATATTACATGGGGTCGTCAATGGTTCAGAAAAAAAGACTGTTTGGTCCGAAAGTTCAAAATTTTCGTTTGTTTTATGCGCTACTGTTGGTGTTGTGCGTTGGGGCGTTGGTTGTGGCGTATTATCTACAAAGCGCCCAAGGATTAGCACCTTGCCCTCTGTGCATTATTCAGCGATTTGGTTTTATGTGGTTGGCTGTTTTTGCTTTGTGTGGTCTGTTGCGTGGGCGATTGGGCTGGTTGGGAAATGCTTTGGCGGCTTTTGGGGGGGCTGTGGCGGTCGCTGTTGCTGGATACCAAAATTGGTTACTCATAAATCCATCCGCCACTTGCGTGATGGATGATCCACACAAAAATTTCGTCAATGATTTACCCACAGCTCAATGGTGGCCGGAGATGTTTAAAGTATCTGGTTCATGCACTGCACCATTAGAGCCATTTTTGGGTTTACAAATTCCTTTGTGGGCGTTGATTGCTCTGCTTTTTGTCACTTTGGGTTTTGTGATTCGCCTGATTCGTCGTTAAAATACGTGACGCATGTGAGTGATGATGGCTCAATTTTTGACTTGTTCTTTTAGTTTCGCCACATCCAAATTCATGATGTAACGCTCTAAATTCGCCCAAATGATGTGATAATCAAAGCCGTCTTGCTTCATTTCTGCAATGGCGGTTTTTTTGTCCCAATCTTGCACCACGATTCGATAAATCGCCACCATCATCCCTGTGCGGTCTGCACCGTGCTTGCAGTGGAGCAAAATAGGCTGCTGCGCTGGGTCAGTCACAGCTTTGAGAAATCGAATCACATCTTCGTCCTCGGCGTGCCACGTGTTGAATCGAATGTGGTGGTAGTTCAGTTGTGATTGTGTGGTCAGTAGTGCGTCCGCTTCGTCGTGTGCCGCACGTAGGTTAATCAGTGTCTTGATGGTTTGGCCGTTGAGCACCAATGGTTCATTGAGTTTGAGTGTGACCACACCTGACAGAGGTGGCTGTGCACTGCGAAACAGCGTGGGTGAAACCTGATGAACATTGAATAATCCCAGTGGAGGGTTGGTTACAGGTTGTGCCCAATGAGAGGGACGCTCGACACTGGGTAGTGCAGGGTAAGTGGCGCATCCAGAGAGCAGAGTTGTTGTGAGAAAAAACGCAGCTCGCGTGGTGCGTGCTGCGTTTTTCGTCAGATAGCCTGGTTTGATGGTTTGTCTCACTGAGTCAGCATCCATTTAACCAGCGCATTCATGTCCGCGTCTGAGATGTTCGGTTGTGCAGGCATCGGGGTTGAGCCCCAGACACCGACTACGCCGCGGCGCACTCTGTCAGCGATTTTGGTGGCTGCACCGGGTTCATCTTTGTAACGCTTGGCGATGTCTTGGAATGAAGGGCCGATGATTTTTTTGTCGAGTGAGTGGCAGCGAAAGCAGTCGTTGGCTTTGGCGATTTGCGGATTGGCTGATGCATTGAGGCTGGTGAGTGCCAATGTGGTTAATAAGGTTGTTGTGGTGAGCGTGCGTTGAATACTCATGGCGTTTATCCCAAAAAATCAATGTTCCGGTTAAAAAGTCCGAACCTGCAAGCTCTAAAGTCTTGGGTGGTCAGTTTGGTTGACAGCGGAGATGGGTTATTGCGCCAAAATCCATTGGGTTAAGGCATTGAGGTCGCTCTCAGAAATACGGCGGTTCGCGGGCATTTTTTCTTGGCCAAACAGCGAAGTGATGCCGTTGCGCACCACATCTTTGATTTCGGAGGCATCTGAGCGTTGGGCGATGGTACGAAACGATGGCGCTTTTTTCTTGCTGTCGATGGCATGGCATTTAAAGCACTGTTGATCACGTGCGATTTGCTCGTTGGCCAGTGTTGTACCGCTCATCAGGCAGCCTGCGAGCAGTGCGACGGCGAACAAACCTGCGCGGTTCAGACCATGGGTTAGAAAGGGGCTGTTTTGGTATCCGTTCTTTTGGGTTTTGTTTGGTTGGGTCATGATTGAATGAAGTCTCGTGTGGTTTATGACAAATTGCTCGGCATTTTAACGCAAAGTCCTGATTGGTGTTGCCTATTCAATTGAGCAGCTTAGATGGCTTTATCCGTGCGACGCTTCTTGATTATCGAGTCGATAATCCACAAAATCATAATCCAAACCACTCATATCGTCATGATTTGTCTCTCGAGATATTTCCACCCACTCTGCTCGGTGCCATTCAGGGAAAAAAGCATCTGCCTCAAATTTGTGCTTAATCTCCGTTAAAACCAGTCGTTGTGCCAACGGCAATGCTGCCGCATAAATTTGCGCGCCACCAATGACAAAGACTTCGGGTGTGATACCTTCTGGTTGGTGCTCGACATGACTGGCCAGCGAAATCGCCGCCTGCAACGTCGGCACCACTACACAACCCTCAATCGTCAAGTCCAATTGGCGCGAAATGACGATGTTTAATCGTTTGGGTAAAGGGCGGCCAATCGAGTCATAAGTCTTTCGCCCCATGATAATGGGGTGGTTCAGCGTGGTTTTTTTAAAAAACTGCAAGTCATTCGGCAAATGCCAAAGCAGTTGATTGTCTTTGCCCAAGGCGCGATTGGCGGCGACGGCGGCGATGAGGGTGATGCGGGGCTGATTCATCATTACACTGCCACTGGCGCTTTAATCGGCGCATGGTGTTGGTAATTCAAAAATTCAAAATCCTCAAACGCATAGTCAAAAATAGAGTCGGGTGTGCGTTTGATGTTTAGCTGAGGCAATGGTAACGGCTTACGGGCGAGTTGGGTTTGGACTTGCTCAAAGTGGTTGTTGTACAGATGGCAGTCGCCGCCTGTCCAGATGAAGTCTTTGACCTTTAGCCCTGTTTGTTGCGCGACCATGTGCGTCAGCAAAGCATACGAAGCGATGTTGAACGGTACGCCGAGAAATATATCTGCGCTGCGCTGGTACAACTGGCACGATAACTGGCCATCAGCAACGTAGAATTGAAAAAAAGCGTGGCAAGGTGGTAGTGCCATGCGCGGAATGTCGGCGACATTCCATGCCGAGACGATGATGCGGCGCGAGTCGGGCGTGGTTTTGATTTGCTCGATGACTTGGGCGAGCTGGTCGATGTGGCCGCCTTGACCGTCTGGCCATGAACGCCATTGGTGGCCGTAGACGGGGCCGAGATTGCCGTCTTCACGTGCCCATTCGTCCCAAATCGTCACGCCGTGTTTTTGTAGCCATTTGGCATTGGTGTTGCCTTGGATAAACCAGAGTAATTCGTAAATGATGGATTTGACGTGGACTTTTTTTGTGGTCAATAGCGGAAAGCCCTTTGTGAGGTCAAAACGCATCTGATGCCCAAAAACCGAGCGCGTGCCGGTGCCTGTACGGTCTGTTTTGTCGGTGCCATGCTCAAACACATGGCGCATGAAGTCGAGGTAGGTTTGCATAGTTTATTGGATAAAGCGTTGCGGTTTATTGATTACCACGCCAGTAAGTTTCGGGGTGCTGTGCGTTTTGGTTGAGGACACGTGCCATGATAAAAAACACATCTGAGCAACGGTTGAGAAATTGTATTGCAGTGGCGTTGATGGGTTCGAGTTGATTCAATGCAACCAGACTGCGCTCCGCACGACGTGCCACAGTACGGCAGACGTGTGCTTGACTGGCGGCGAGTGTACCACTGGGCAGAATGAATTCTTTGAGTGCTGATAGCTGCGCATTGTACCGTTGTCCCCAGCCGTCCAGCGTGTCTAATGCACCTGCTGCCAAAAACGTCATTCCTGGCACGGCCAGCTCTGAGCCGACTTCAAACAAATGGTGCTGCACGACGATGAGAAACTCATCAATGGCTTTGTCATCGTCAGATGCGTGGACGCGCAGGCGCGAGCGCAGTAAACCGATGTGGGCGTTGAGCTCGTCCACGTCTCCCATTGCGACAAATCGCGGGGCGGATTTTGGGTGACGCGAGCCATCGGCTAGTGCGGTTGTGCCATCGTCGCCTGTTCGTGTGGTGATGTCGTCAAGTCGGTTCATAAAGCTTCTTAATCGCGGAAATTGTCAAATGACAAAGGTAAATCAGCCAAGTCTTTGCGCAGCAGTGCCATTGTCGCTTGTAAATCATCGCGTTTGGCACCTGTGACTCGCACGGTATCGCCTTGGATGGCGGCTTGGACTTTGAGCTTGGCGTCTTTGATGACTTTCACGATTTTTTTGGCATCTTCTTGAGCAATGCCGTTTTTGACTTTAATCAGTTGTTTGACTTTATCACCACTGACTTTCTCGACTTTTTCTTCAACGAGAAATTTCGCGTCGACGCCGCGCTTGGTGCATTTGTTGCGTAAGATGTCGAGGACTTGCTCGCGCTGAAAATCAGAGTCAGCGTGGATGGTTAAGTCGAATTCTTTTTGATCGACTTTGGCATTTGAGCCTTTGAAGTCAAAACGGCCTGTGATTTCTTTGTTGGTTTGGTCAACAGCGTTGCGAAGTTCTACCGCGTCGGCTTTTAAAACTGTGTCAAATGAGGGCATGTGGTTCTCCTGTTGCGAAAAATAGTGGGTAATTATACCTGTGTTGCTATAATGTCGCGTTTTCTTTACTTAACTTAAATAAGTGCTTTGTATGAATGAGTTTTTGCCGCAGCGTGATGTGGATTTGACATCGCTCAATACGTTGGGCTTCTCTGTGTGCGCACATCGCTATGTGGCGATACGTTCGGCACGGGAGTTATCGTCGTATTTCAAAGCGTATCCCGATGAGGATTGCTTTGTACTCGGTGGTGGTAGTAATCTCGTCCTCACGCGCGACATCGATGCGACTGTGTTGCACATGCAAAGCCGTGGTGTGGCAGTGTACGAGGAGACAGATACTCACGTCGTTGTCGGTGTTCAGGCGGGTGAGATCTGGCATGACTTTGTGATGGCGAGTGTGGCGCGAGGTTGGTTCGGCTTAGAAAATTTGGCGCTGATTCCAGGTACGGTGGGCGCATGTCCTGTGCAAAACATCGGCGCGTATGGCGTTGAAATCAAAGATGCGTTACACAAAGTCAAAGCATGGGACAGACTGACCCAGTCGTGGGTGTGGTTTGACAATGCGCAGTGTGAATTTTCCTATCGAGACAGTGTGTTTAAACATGCGTTTTTGGATGAGGCTTGTACACAGTCGCGTTACGTGATTAGTAAAGTGTTTTTTAAACTGCTCAAAGACAAAACGCAGTGGCAACCGAAAATCGGTTATGGCGACGTTGCGACACGTGTGGCTGATTTGGCAGCAGGCGGTGAGGTTACAGCTGTGCATGTTGCGCAGGCCATCATCGAGATTCGCAGCACTAAGCTCCCTGACCCTAAAGTTTTGGGTAATACGGGAAGTTTCTTTAAAAATCCCATTGTGGATGCAGCACTTGCCGCTCAACTGAAAACGACTCATCCGAATGCACCCATGTACCCACAACCCGATGGCACCGTCAAAATCGCAGCCGGTTGGTTGATTGAACAAGCGGGTTTTAAAGGCTTGCGAGATGGCGCGGTGGGTGTGTATGAGAAGCAAGCATTGGTGCTCGTGCATCATGGCGGCGGAACTGGTGCTGAATTAATGGCGCTGGCACAGCGAATTTCGGCAGCGGTTTTTACGCAGTTCGGCGTGCGTATTTCACCAGAGCCAATGGTGATTTAATCATGGATGACGCGCAATGGGCGAGTGCCTGCCGTGAGTTATCGCGCCGCGACCCAGTCATGAAAGAGCTGATTCGTACGTTCAAAGGCTCGCGCATTGTCAGTCGCGGTCAGCCGTTCGTCACGCTGGTACGCTCGGTGGTGGGGCAACAAATTTCGGTTAAGGCTGCCGATGCGATTTGGACACGGTTTTGTGTGTTGTGTCCGTGTATCACGCCGAGGCATGTTTTGGCACTCACGCATGATGAGTTGCGCAGTGTTGGCTTGTCCGTGCGTAAAGTCGAATACATCCACGCAGTTGCCGAGTTTTTTGATACGCGCCGTGTTGGGCCTGCTTATTGGGCACGTCGCACAGATGATGAGATCATCGCCGAGTTGTCCAGTATTCGCGGCATCGGTCGCTGGAGTGCTGAGATGTTTCTCATGTTCACTCTGTTGCGCCCGAATGTTTTTCCCACTGATGACATCGGGTTGTTGCGTGGATTAGAAAAACATTACGGCGTTGGACGGCTCACGCCTGCTGCGGCCAAACACCAATTTTTTGAGCAATTTTCGCCATGGAACACCGTCGCCACTTGGTTTCTCTGGCGCAGTTTAGACCCCGTTGAAGTCCAATATTAATCAAGTTAATGAAGTTGACCTTATGACCCAAGAAGAAAATTCATCGATTTACGGCCACATCAAAAGTTTTGTCTACCGAAAAGGCCATTTTTCAGAAGCGCAGCGACGCGCTTACGAAACGCTCACCCCTATTTACGGTGTCCCTTATGAAAAACAGTTAAAAACTGAAGCCGACTGGGCGACGATATTTGGTAACAACAACCCAGTCGTGCTCGAAATCGGCTGTGGCATGGGCGAAACCACCGCCAGTATCGCCGCCGCCAACCCTGATACCAACTACATCGGGGTAGAGGTATTTACCGCAGGCGTTGGCGCACTGCTCAAACGCATTCAAGAACGCGATCTTAAAAACCTACGCGTCATTCAACACGATGCAGTTGAAATCATCCGCGATATGATTGTGCCTGAAACGCTGCAAGGTGTTCATGTCTATTTTCCCGACCCGTGGCACAAAGCGCGACATCACAAGCGTCGCCTCATTCAGTCGCCTTTCGTTCATGAACTGGCATTGCGGTTGAAAGTAGGTGGATATATACACTGTGCGACGGACTGGCAAAATTATGCGGAACAAATGTTGGAAGTCTTGTCGCAAGAGATGCTTTTGAATAATACGGCCCAAGATACATCATTGGGTGGCTATATCCCCCGACCCGATGCTCGTCCTTTGACGAAGTACGAAAATCGCGGTAATCGCCTTGGGCATGGTGTTTGGGATGTACTTTTTGAGAAAAGTCGGTTATAATCGCCGCGTTATTCGTATTTATACACAAGGTGTGGCAAAAATGAACGTTTGTGATTTTTTATCAAAACTTTTAAAAGTGCGTAAATCAAGCGCAGTAGCCTCACAAGCAGGTTTTACGTTGCTTGAAATGTTGGTGGTCATCGCTGTGGTGGGGGTTTTGGCAGCGATTGCGGTGCCACGATTTCAAAATAGTTTGCAAAAAGCCCAGTTTGTTGAGGTAGTGAATGCGGCTGGTCCTTACAAAGCAGCTGTTGAACTATGCCGTCAAAAAACTGGCTCCTACACAGATTGTGATGAAGCCACAAACGGTGTTCCTCCCAAAACGACCAATGATACAACTACCACAAAGAGTAATGTGAAGTCGGTCAGTGTAGCTGATGGTGTTATCACTGTAACTGCGGCTGATAAATTTAAGTCTGCGGGTAAAACAGAAGATATGACCTACGTTCAAAAACCAGCAGACTCTGGTTCAGCGATATCATGGAGTGTTAGCGGAGAATGTGTTGCAGCAGCTTTATGCGACAATTGATAGGTTGTATGCAATAAGAAACCGCTCATCTGGGCGGTTTTTTACATTTGGTTCTTAATGAAAAACGACTTGGCATCGTCAACGTCTTGTTGAATTGCATCCATCAGTGTGGTGAGGTTGTCAAAATGCGCTTCGTCTCTGATTTTGTGATGCAGCGTAACCTGAGCGATTTGCCCATAAACCTGCTCGTTGAAATCAAAAATAAACACCTCTAACCAACACTGACCGTTGTTTTTGACGGATGGTCTGTGACCGATGCTGGCAACACCTTGAAAGGTTCGCGTACCCAAAGCGACGGTGACAGCATAGATGCCATGACTTGCGAGGTGCTCTGGCATTTTTAGATTAATTGTGGGGACGCCGATGGTGCGTCCCAATTGTTGTCCGTAGATAATGTGGCCTGACAATGTGAGTGGGTGGCCAAGCTGCTGCGTTGCTTGAGTCAAATCCCCAATCGCTAAAGCCGCGCGGATCGCTGAACTGGAGACACGCTCGCCTTCGAGTGTCACAGTTGGTGAGCTGGCCAGAGTGTAACCATGGGTCTTTTGCTCTTGAGTCAGTTGTGCGAAGTCACCTTGGCGTTTTGCGCCGAATCGAAAGTCATCACCGACCATTAAATGTTGGGTGTTGAGGGCGTCAATCAGAATTTGTTTGATGAAATCTTGTGCGCTCATTTTGGCCAAATGAGTATTGAACGGCAAGATGACCACATCATTGATGCCATGACTCTGCAATAAACGAACTTTATCTCTCAATGTCAGAATTTGTTTGGGAATAGGGTGGTTGGCTTTTTTGGCAAAAAAAGCTTTGGGATTAGGGGTGAAAGTGATGACGGTGGACGTGAGTTCGCGCTGCTTTGCGACGCTGACCAGCTCTTTGAGTATTTCACTGTGACCAAGGTGAACGCCGTCAAAGTTGCCGATGGTGACGGCACGCGCGATACATGCATGGTGTGGTCTGAGGCGGCGAATGAGTGGCATACTAACGATTGGTTGATGAGGGTGCGCAATTATAACGCATGGGACTGGCGTGGTGAGTATTTGATGTGTTTCGCAAGAATCGGGTCGCTTGATAGGATGAGTCATTTTAAAATCAAACATTTTTATTGGCGCGAGGGTAACTAAATGAATCATTTTGAGCGAGCAGCTCAAGCCATGCAGTGGCTGATTGAGCACCAGCATGAGCAACCGAGTTTGACTGAGCTGGCCAAAGCAATGTCGGTGAGCGAGTTCCATCTACAACGTTTGTTCTCTGATTGGGTCGGTGTGAGCCCCAAGCGGTTTTTACAGCAGTTGACCATTGAACGTTTGAAATCGGGATTGCGTCACGATGCAACAGGAGCTTTGTTAAATCATGCGTTTGATGCGGGTTTGTCTGGTGGTGGGCGGCTGCATGATTTGTTTGTGGGCTTAGAGGCGATGACACCAGTGGAGTATCGTGATGGAGGTGCAAACCTGACGCTGAGGTGGGATGTGTTTGCAACCAAATTCGGTGACATGGTGGTGGCGCAGACGACTCGTGGGATTTGTGTGCTAGCGTTTGTGGATGCAGAGCAAAAGCCAGAGACTTTGATTTTAGAGCGTTTTCCGCAGGCACAACTGCTTCAAGGCGACAGTGATTTTCGTGATGATTTGACCGCTTTGTTGGATGGTGTCATGCGTGCACAGCCGAGGCGAGCATTGCCTGTTTTGGTTAAAGGAACGAATTTGCAAATTCAGGTTTGGCGCGCTTTGTTGACCGTGCCATTTGGCAAGGTGGTGACTTATCAAACATTGGCTAAACAAGTGAATCGGCCTGCGGCGGTGCGGGCTGTCGCGAGTTGTGTGGCGGCCAATGCCATTGCGTACTTGATACCTTGCCACCGCGTGATTCGCAGCAGCGGCGTGCTCAATCACTATCGTTGGCGTCCTGAGCGTAAAGCGGCTTTGATTGGTTGGGAGCGGGTTTTGTCTGATCCATCGCCTGAGATTAAGCGACTGTGACACAATAAGAAACCCGACTCCCTGAGAGTCGGGTTTTCTTTTGGTGGCGATTTACAGACAGAGGCAAGATTTTAGGAGTGTCACATTTTGGCGGCGTATTGCTCATAAATGGTTTGGATGATTGAAAGCGTCGATTGTATGAGTTCTGAAGACTCAAGGTTCTTTTGATAAGCAACAATGTAATCAAACTGTACTGTTGGTGTAATGGGGCGCGTGGAGACACCTAAGCCAAGCCAATTCTTAGCGGTAAAGGGTTCTGTGATGGATAGGCCCAAACCTGCGGCAATCAGAGCGTAGCGAGTATGAGCCGTTTGTGTTCTGAGAAGACATGTGTTGGTGATGTGGTGACGCTCGAGCAGTGCATGTTCATCTGAGTGAACGAAGGGGCTGATGGGAAGCCATTCAATGATGGATTCGCCCTCTAAATCTTCGAGTTTAACTTGTTCTTTTTGAGTTAATCGATGCCCATGTGGCATGGCGCACAAGGCATCGACAGAGCCGAGTCGCCTGCGGTTCACGCCAGATGTCACGGGAAAGTCGAGGCACATAGCCATATCGGCAACACCTCGTTGCATCATGCTGCGGATGTTGGCCAGTTCTGTGGTGTGAATATCTATATGCAGCTGTGGGTATGTTTTTTGAATGGCGGCAATACATTCGGGAAGCAATGTGCTGGAAATCGTCGGCGAACATGCCAGTGTGATTTTTTGAACAGTGTTCTGTCGAATGGTTTTGGCCGTGTTGCTCAGTCGCTCTATGCCTAAAAAATGAGTTTCCATTGACTCGAAAAATAATGAGCCTTGTTCTGTTAAAGCCAATCGCCCTTTAGCTCGGTCAAACAGCATGAATCCAAGTTCATGCTCAAGGTCTTTGACCAAGCGGCTCACGGCAGGCTGTGTAATAAACAGTTGAGTGGCGGCCTCTTGGACTGAGCCTGCGCTGACGACGGCGCGAAAGGCTTCGAGTTGCCTGAACTTAAAACTCATAATCCACCCCTTGGCATAAAAAAGTTAGTTTATAACATTTACATATGTCACATAAGTTTTAATAATTAGATTTTATGAGTTATCCAGCCTATGATTCAAACTGAAGGTTCTAATTAAAAACGGGTTCAAAAATAAACTCAAGGAGACAATATGAACACCAGCGTTCGATACCCAGCAGGTTTGGGCTCGCTCTTTTTCGCAGAAATGTGGGAGCGTTTTAGTTACTATGGCATGCGCGCCATTTTGGTTTTATTCTTGGTTGATCAGGTCAATAACGGCGGTATGGGGCTCGAAAAGAGTGAGGCTGCTGCGATTTATGGCCTTTATACAGCGGCAGTCTATATTTTTGCGCTGCCTGGTGGCTGGGTGGCAGACCGATTCTTAGGGGCGAAAAAGTCAATCATTCTGGGCGGCGTGATTATCATGATTGGTCATATTTTATTGGCCGTTTCGTCAGACGTACAAAGTATTTTTTATTTTGGTTTATTTTGCATTGCGGTCGGTACGGGTTTATTAAAGCCCAATATTTCAAGCATTGTCGGCAGTTTGTACGATAAGAATGATGTGGGTGGACGCGATGCGGGGTTCTCTGTTTTTTACATGGGCATCAATTTAGGTGCCATTTTAGGTGGCTTTGTGGTCGGCTATTTGGGCGAGTCTATTAATTGGCACTTGGGTTTTGGAGCGGCAGCCGTCGCTATGTTTTTGGGCTTGGTTAACTTTATGTACGCCAGCAAACGCTCCTTAGCAGGTAAAGGCGAAGCCCCAATGCGCCAGCCTACCGCAGCATTAATTGCCAAACCACCTACTCACCGTGGTTTGACGCTCATGATTAGCGCAGCATTTGTCGCTCTGGTCGGTGTTTTGGCTGTACTTGGTAAAATTGATTTATCCAACGCGGTTGGCTGGGCTGGTGCGATGGGGGTTATCATTGTCGGTATTGCGGTGGCGTTTTTCATCAATATTTACTTAGCTGGTGGTTTAACGACTGATGAGAAAAAGCGCATGATTGTATTGGCTGTGCTGTTTTTTGGTGCTGCATTGTTTTGGTCAGGCTTTGAGCAAGCTGGCTCGTCATTGAGTATTTTTGCCAGCGACATGACACAACGGCAGTTTGGTGATACAGAGGTTCCTGCATCGTGGTTTCAAAACTTAAACCCCTTTTTTATCCTCACATTAACGCCTTTTATCGCATGGTTTTGGATGCGGCAACAAGCCAAGGGACGCAACTTTTCAGTGTTCACTAAGTTTGGTTTGGCGTTGATTCTGATGGGAGTTGGTTATTGGATTTTAGTTCCTGCGGCGAAAATCGCTGTGACGGGTGAGAAAGTCTCGTTTATGTTTTTAACCATGACTTACCTGATTCACACCGTGGCTGAGTTGATGTTAAGCCCAGTTGGTTTGAGTACGTTTTCACGTTTGGCACCTGAGCGCTTTACCAATCAGTTGATGGGCTTTTGGTTTGTCGCAGCGTCATTGGGTAATTTATTGGCGGGTTTGCTGGTGGCGGGTATGGATACTGAAAGTCCAACGGGCTTGCCTGATGCATTCAACCAAATGTTCATCACCAGCACGGTGTTTGGTGTGGTGTTGCTCTTGCTCGCTAAACCGATTACTAAATGGGCTTTGGGAGGCAAAGAGATGTTGGCGGATGATTCTGCTAAGCATTGATGGGTGCTATAAAAGTATCTGAAGTATAGAGTATTAAAAGGCCGACTCATGTGAGTCGGCCTTTTATGTGATTGCAGGTTACTTAAAAGATTTGCTTAAAACTCTTCTTTACGCAAATGCGGGAACAGCAGCACATCGCGAATATTGGGTGAGTCAGTAATGAGCATCATTAAGCGATCAATGCCAATACCGCAGCCACCTGTTGGAGGCATACCGTATTCCAAAGCGCGGATGTAGTCGGCATCGAAATACATGGCTTCGTCATCACCCGCATCTTTGGCCGCGACTTGGGCGAGGAAACGAGCGGCTTGATCTTCTGGATCATTCAACTCGGAGAAGCCATTGGCGATTTCTCGACCTGTCATAAACAGCTCAAAACGTTCTGTTATATTGGCATCTTTGTCAGAAGCACGCGCCAATGGTGAGACTTCGACAGGGTAGTCGATGATGAATGTCGGATTCCACAGCAGATGTTCAGCGACTTCTTCAAACAATGCCAATTGCAATGCGCCCAAACCTGCGTTTTTCATCGGTGCGGCATTCATGTCCACACCCTTTTTCTTAAGCTCACTGCGCAAGAATTCGAGGTCGTCCAAAGCCGTACCAACATAGTTTGGCGCGTATTTTTCAATGGCGCCCGTGATGGTGAGACGGTCAAATGGTTTGGATAAGTCCAACTCTTTCGTTTGGTAGGTTAACACGGCGCTGCCCGTGGCGCGAGTGGCGACTTCGCGGATGACTGACTCGGTGTAGTTCATCATCCATTCGTAGTCTGTATAAGCCGCGTAGAACTCCATCATGGTGAATTCAGGGTTGTGACGGGGCGAAACGCCTTCGTTGCGGAAGTTGCGGTTGACTTCAAACACGCGCTCAAAACCGCCAACAATCAAACGCTTGAGGTAGAGTTCAGGCGCAATGCGTAAGAACATTTCCATATCAAGTGCATTGTGGTGGGTTTTGAATGGTTTAGCCGACGCGCCACCCGGAATCGGGTGCAACATCGGCGTTTCAACTTCCATGAATTGATTGTCAATCATGAATTCGCGCAGCGCATTCATGGCTTTGCTGCGTTTGATGAATGTGTCACGGGTTTGTTCTGAGACGATCAGATCGACATAACGTTGGCGATATTTGAGCTCTTGATCGGCCAAGCCGTGGAATTTGTCTGGCAAAGGGCGCAATGATTTACTGATGAGCTGTAGCTCAGAGCAACGCACGGATAACTCGCCTTTGTTGGTTTTGAATAAGGTTCCGCTTGCTGCAATGATGTCGCCCATATCCCAGTGTTTGAACGACTCATGTGTGTCCGCGCCGATGCCTTCATCATTGATGTAAAACTGGATTTGACCGGTTGCATCTTGCACCGTGGCGAAACTGGCTTTGCCCATCACGCGCTTGAGCATCATGCGACCAGCGATTGATACTTCAATTGCGCGCTCCTCTATCTCTGTTTTGTCCAGAGCCTCAAACTCGGTTTGGAGTGCACCTGCTCGGTGAGAGGGTGTGAAATGATTGGGGTAGGCTGCACCTTGCTCACGCCATTTGGTGAGTTTCTGGCGTCGTTCAGCGATGATGCTGTTTTCGTCAATGATGGGGTCGGTGCTTTGATTTTGGTCGGTCATGATAGTCAATGGTTAAAAAATAAAAAACGCCGTGGTCACATTCACGGCGCTTGAGAAAGATGTTGATTTAACGAAGTCCGCTGGCCGTGCTTAAAATCTGCTTCACAGTGGCGTTGGGGTTGCCAATCCACGTGGTTTTGCCATCGAGTTGACCCACGGCAAAGGCTGCTTTTGTGACGGGATCGAATACGACAAACAATTCATTTTTATCACATTCGCGTGCTTTGCAGGTGTTGAGTAAAACAAATTTGGTGGCGCCACTGGTGATGACTCGAGCGGGTGCTGCAGGACCTGCCCCTTGTCTAACCCATGAAGGTACTGTGATTTTTGATGTTTTAAATGCCTTGTAAATGGCCGCACGAAATGTTGAGTTGCGGTTCCAGTCAAAATAATAAGACTGCTCAATCTGCTTTTGGGTCAATGTCTCAAACTTGGTTATTTGCACAGCCTGTGCATTTGGTACAGATAACCCCAGTAGGCTGACGAACAATGTGACGGCTGATATTTTTTTTAGCATTGTTTAGATTCCCTGTTTTAAACTTTCTTCGATGAACATGTCTAAATCGCCATCAAGTACTTTGGTGGTGTTAGAGACCTCGACATTGGTACGTAAGTCTTTAATTCGTGACTGGTCAAGGACATAAGAGCGAATTTGGTGTCCCCAACCCACGTCGGACTTGGTCGCTTCGAGCTTGTCTTGCTCGGACTGGCGTTTGCGCAGCTCAAGCTCATACAAACGCGATTTGAGCATTGACATCGCTTCTGTACGGTTTTTGTGCTGTGAGCGGTCGTTTTGGCACTGTACGACTGTGTTAGTTGGTAAATGCGTGATGCGCACGGCTGAATCGGTTTTGTTGATGTGCTGACCACCCGCGCCTGAGGCTCGGTACGTGTCGATGCGCAAATCGGCTGGATTGATGTCGATTTCAATCGAGTCATCTACCTCAGGGTAAACGAAAATACTCGCAAACGATGTGTGGCGACCACCTGAAGAGTCAAACGGTGATTTGCGCACAAGGCGATGAACACCTGTTTCGGTACGCAGCATGCCATAAGCGTATTCGCCATCAACCTTCATAGAGGCTGACTTAATGCCCGCGACATCACCTGCGGACTCTTCGAGAATCTCAACCTTGAAGTCTTTGCGCTCGCAGTAGCGCACGTATTGACGCAACAGCATGGATGCCCAGTCACAGGCTTCCGTGCCGCCTGCACCAGCCTGAATATCAATAAAGCATGGTTGCGGATCCATCGGATTGGAGAACATGCGACGAAACTCTGCTTTGGCGATTTCGTCCTCTAAAGCATGAATGTCTGACTCAAGCACCATGATGGTGTCTATATCGTCCTCCATTTGCGCCATTTCAAACAATTCGGCAGTATCTGCCTGATGTTGTTTGACATGGTCGAGCATGTGAACGGTGCTCTCTAATAATTTTTTTTCTTTACCCAAATCCTGTGCGCGTTTGGAGTCATTCCAAACGTTCGGATCCTCAAGGTCGGCATTGACCGCGGCTAATCTGTCTGCTTTGCCAGCGTAGTCAAAGATACCCCCAAAGCGCTTCGATGCGGTCGCGCAAATCGTTGAGTTGGTTGGATAGGGCGTTGATGCGTTCGATTTCCATGATGATGACGGTATAAAAAAATATGGGTTTGGGGGCGCGTTGACAACAAATGTCGCCGAAAAGCAAAGGATGTCATTATAAGTCTTAATGGGTGAAAACGCCAGTCATGCACTGTTTATGAGTTGTTTAGAGAGTTTTGGATTGAAGTAGATTGCTGGAAATGTGTTTTCTCTTTAGTTTTTTGGGTGTATCTCTTTAGGTTTGATATCCTCTTTTTTATCGTGTTTTGATGTCAGTCAATCATTACATGGTTTGAGCTTGATGGCGCAGGAGATTAGCCGCGTGATTTTGGAGCGTGCTAAATCAGTAGGGCGCTTAAGTGTGGATCAAATCATGTCGATTTTTGAATTGGAGCGTCAAAATCAAACCGATATTGACCGCGTGTTGACCAAGCTCGAAGGCTGTACTAAGCTGGTTTTGCTGGATATGGATGGTACGATTACCACAGAGCGTTTTGTCAGTGAGCTGGCCAAAGCGACGGGAAAGACGGAGCAATTAATGGCTTTGCTTGACTCCGAGAATGTGGACGCGGCGACTCGCAGTCAAGACATCGCGGCGCTGTTTCGTTTCGTACATAAATCACAATTTAAGCAGGTGGCGCGTGCGATACCGATTCGCGACGATGTGATTGCTGTGGTGAATGCGCTTCGCCGACGTGGTTACAAGGTCGGAGTGGTCAGCGACAGTTATTTTGTGGCTGCGGAGATTGTGCGTCGACGGATTTTTGCGGATTTTGCCTTGGCGCATACTTTGAGTTTTGATGCGGGCGTGTGTCAGGGGAGTTTGCTGGTTAATCGGGCGTTTTATCATGTTGATGGTTGTGCAGAACATGAATGCTGTAAAAGCAATGTGCTGCGTTATATTTTTGAACAAGAGCCTGTCTTGCAGCAAGCCAACGTGGTTGCTGTCGGTGATAATCTCAATGACGTTTGTTTGCTCAAATTAGCACAGAGAGCGTTCACGATTGAGCCAAAGCATCCTGCACTGTCGGATGCCTCAATTACTCAAATCAGCCACTTTGGGCAGTTGCTCATATTGATGAGCCAAGAAACCGCAGTGCCAGAAGACATGGAGCTGCAGGTGGTGTAATGGGCATTTTATCCTAGACTGTGCACACCAAAAAAACCTCAGGTAGTACGCCTGAGGTTTTTTGATGATGAATGTTGTAAGCGCTGCACCGCATCATTTTCACCTTGTTTTTGCTCGCGTCGCGCGGTACACTTGCCTCAAGGTTTGTAAAAACCACAAAACATAAGAGTGGTTCTCCCCATTCATCACACGAGTAAAAAAGACAACAATGCTTTGCATCATGCAACGCATTGTTTTTGTTCATAAAAAAATAACGTGATGAGAAGAGGATGAAAGATGAGTTTACCAGCCACACCATTTTTGGCACCGCCTGTTGATGAAAAACAACAGCCACTGGTCGAGGATACTCGGCTGCTGGGGCGCTTGCTGGGTGATGCCTTGCGCATGCATGCTGGCGTGCAAGCATTTGACCACACCGAAAATATCCGCCAAGCAGCCGTGCATTTTCGTAAAAGTGAAGCGTCTGATGCCCCAGACGATATGGCCAATTTGGCACGTCAGTCATTGACTGACTTATGCGCCAGTTTGGACGACGGTGAAGCCTTGCGCGTGATTCGGGCGTTTAGCTTGTTTTCCTTGCTGGCCAATATTGCTGAGGATGTCCATCAAAATCGCCGCCGTCGTGCCTATCGGCTCAAAGGGGCTGCACCGCAAACAGGTACTTTAGCGCGGGCGCTGCAAAATTTGCAGGCAAAAGGTATTTCGAGCAAAGATGCTTTGGCCGCCATGAGCCGCGTTGCTGTTGTGCCTGTGTTGACTGCACACCCGACACAAGTTCAGCGAAAAAGTATGCTGGATTTAACCCGCTCTGTCGCACATCTATTGGCCAAGCGTGATCATGGTGCGATGGATGAGTCAGAGGAAGAGGAATGGATCACTGAGTTAGATCGTTTGGTGCAGACGCTTTGGCAGACCTCGATTTTGCGCACATCGAAACTCAAAGTGGCTGATGAGATCACCAATGCGATTAGTTATTATCCCGTGACTTTTCTCAAGCGCATTCCTGCCTTGGTCGCACGCTATCAAGCTGCGGCTCGAGCACTCGGTGCCAATGAAGATCAGACACGTGCTTTGCGTCCCATCAGTATGGGCATGTGGATTGGCGGTGATCGTGATGGCAATCCGTTTGTGACTGCTGAGACGCTTGATTACTGTGCTCATGCGCAGGCGACGGCGGTGTTTGAGCATTATTTGGAACAATTACATGCGCTCGGTGCTGAATTGCCTCTCGCATCAACCATTGTGCAAGTGAGTGATGAGGTATTGGCATTGGCGGATGTATCGGGGGACTTATCTCCTCACCGAGCGAATGAGCCGTATCGTCGCGCCATCATTGGCTTGTATGGCCGTGTGGCACAGACGGCGCATGATTTGTGTGGCTTGGTGGCGACTCCCGCCTCGCAGGTGACGGCACAGCCTTATCTGCATGCGGATGAGTTAGCAGCGGATTTGCGCGTGATTGCCGACTCTTTGGTGGCTAATCGCAGCGAAGCGCTGGTGAGCGGTCGTTTGAATCATTTGATTGAAGCGGTGCATGTGTTTGGTTTTCATTTGGCGACCATTGATTTGCGGCAGAACTCTGATGTGCATGAGGCGTGTGTGGCCCAGTTGCTTCAATCCGCACAAGTTACCCCTGATTATTTGGCGTTGTCTGAAGTGCAGCGTTGTGAATTGTTACTCAAAGAGTTAAACAGCACACGTCTCTTGGTTAATCCATGGGTGGATAAAAGCGAGTTGCTCATCGGGGAGATGGCGATTTTTAACAAAGCGCGTGAGCTGCGTGAGCGATTTGGTGCGCCGTTGATTGAGCAGGCGATCATTTCTAAAGCCACCAGTGTTTCTGATATGCTCGAAGTGGCGGTGTTGATGAAAGAGGCGGGTCTCGCAGCAGGTGGTGAGCAGGCGTTTTGCGCGTTTGACATTGTGCCGCTGTTTGAAACCATTGAGGACTTACAAGCGGCACCAGAAGTCATGAAAGCATGGTTTGAGTTACCTGTCGTCAATCAATGGCTCGATGCGCGTGGTCGCACACAAGAGGTCATGCTTGGCTACTCAGACAGCAATAAAGACGGCGGTTTTCTCACTTCAAATTGGTCGCTTTACGAAGCGCAGCAGGCTTTGACCCAAGTCGCTGCACAGGCGAATGTGGCGATGTCGTTTTTCCACGGACGTGGTGGTTCGGTGGGGCGTGGTGGTGGGCCGAGTTATGACGCCATTCTTGCTCAGCCTGCGGGCAGTGTGCAAGGCAAGATTCGCCTCACTGAACAAGGTGAGGTGATTGGTGCGAAATATGGTGATCCTGATTTGGGGTTGCGCAACCTTGAAACGCTGGTTGCAGCCGGGTTAGAGACAGGTGCTGCGCATGTCTCCGATGCCAAAGATTGGCAAGTGTTTGAATTGGCCATGCGTGAAATGTCAGATTTGAGCTTTAAAGCCTATCGAAAATTGGTTTATGAAACAGAAGGCTTCACAGAGTTTTTTCGTGCTGCCACACCGATCAACGAAATTGCCCAACTCAACATCGGTTCACGTCCATCAGCACGTAAACCATCGGCTCGGATAGAGGACTTGCGGGCGATTCCTTGGGTCTTTTCATGGTCACAGGCGCGAATCATGCTGCCTGGTTGGTATGGCGTGGGTTCGGCGTTCACGCAGTGGGTCGCCGATGATGCGGCGCGTCTGGCGATTTTGCAGAATATGTACCGTGATTGGCCGTTTTTTAAATCAGTGATTTCCAATGTGGACATGATTTTGTCAAAAACTGATTTGGCGATTGCGTCTCGTTATGCCGAAATGGTGGTCGATAGCGAGCTGTCTCAACGAATTTTTGGGGAAATTGTTGGCGAATGGCAACGAACATTTACTATGTTGACCAAAATCACGGGTCAAGACGTCTTGCTTGCCGACAACCCCACATTGGCACGTAGTCTGCGCAATCGTTTGCCGTACTTGGATCCACTCAATCACTTGCAAGTTGAGCTGCTCAAACGCTATCGAGCGGGGGATGAGTCGATAGAGGTGACCAATGGCATTCACATCGCCATTAATGGTTTAGCGGCGGGTTTGCGCAACAGCGGTTGATGGGGTGAGTCAGAACTGATTTGCGTGTTCTCACAGCTGACGTTATCATGCAGGCATATTAATCAATCACCTTTCTATATGACGCAAACTCTTAAACGCATTGGCTTATTGACCTCGGGTGGTGACGCTCCTGGTATGAACGCTGCCATTCGTGCCGTGGTACGCGCATGCGCGTACCACGGTATTACTGCTGTCGGAATCGAAATGGGTTATCAAGGCTTGATTGATAACCAAATGGCGAACATGGGCGCGCGTGATGTCAAAAACATCATTCACCGTGGTGGCACGATTCTCAAAAGTGCACGCTGTATGGTTTTTTATGATGCGGCTGGTCGAGAAAAATCGTTTAAAAGTTATAAGTCCAACTTCTTAGATGCCTTGGTCGTGATTGGTGGTGATGGCACCTTCACGGGTGCCTTGGCATTTGAGTCTGAGTTTGGTGTACCTCTGGTGGGCTTTCCTGCGACGATTGACAATGACATTTTTGGCACAGACTACACGATTGGCTGTGATACGGCGCTCAATACGGTGGTGGAAGCGATTGATAAAATTCGCGATACAGCAACGTCGCACAATCGATTGTTTTTCGTTGAGGTGGGGGCATGACGCGGGTTTCATTGCCTTAAATGGCGGAGTTGGGTCAGGTGCGCAGGATATTTGATTCTCGAGGAGCAACGGACTTAGAAAAGCTATATGCCGTGCTCAATCACGGTTACGACGCGGGCAAGTCGTCATCCATCATCGTGGTTTCAGAAGGTGAAGAAGGCAGTGTGTACGAAATCGTCAAGCATGTGCTAGCGCGCTATCCGCATTACGATATTCGTGTATCGGATATTTTGGCTATTTGATTGATGGTTGTGCTGCGTGGCTGGCGCTGAGTCGTACTCTGCTGCGTGGCTGGCGCTGAGTCGTACTCTTGTTTCATTGGGGGGGGGCGTCATGAGCAACTGCTGGGGGCTCTTTTAGCCCAAATCAGTGTTTTAAAATCGAACGGGCGTGCTGACGATTTTTGCTGCAAAACTTGCAATGGCATTAAATGCTGTTACAATGACGCCCATCAGCAAGGCCTGATATAGGCAACTTTATTTTTAAATGGAGATTACAGCATGGAAAACATCGAACAACGCGTCCGCAAAATCGTCGCAGAACAATTGGGCGTGAACGAAGCCGAAATCAAAAACGAATCATCATTCGTGAATGACTTGGGCGCTGACTCATTGGATACCGTTGAATTGGTCATGGCTTTGGAAGACGAATTTGAATGTGAAATCCCTGACGAAGACGCAGAAAAAATCACCACGGTTCAACAAGCGATTGATTACGTGACTGCCAACGTTAAGTAATTGCAGTTTCCCAATTTTTGGTCCGTTTTGAATCAAGATTGAACACAAAGAGACCTCACTTGCAGGTCTCTTTGTTGTTTTAAGGTGGTTTGTTCGATGTCGGATAAATGCACTGTTACCAATAAGGAAAAAAATCATGAGCCGACGCAGAGTGGTTGTCACAGGTTTGGGCATTGTTTCGCCTGTGGGCAATGATGTGGCTACAGCATGGGATAATTTAATCGCAGGTCGTTCGGGTATCACCCATATCACCAAGTTTGATGCATCGGCTTATAGTGTCAATATCGCTGGTGAAGTTAAGGGTTTTGACGTCGAGCAATACTTGGGCAGCAAAGAAGCGCGCACCATGGATACCTTCATTCATTATGGCTTGGCTGCAGGTATTCAGGCGTTTACTGATGCGGGTATCACGGTCACCGAAGAAAATGCTGAGCGCATTGGTGTGGCGATTGGCTCAGGCATTGGTGGTTTGCCGATGATTGAAGAAAATGCCGAAACCATGATCAATAAAGGGATGCGTCGCGTTTCGCCTTTCATGATTCCCGGCTCGATTATCAACATGATTTCGGGTCACATGTCGATTAAATACGGTCTAAAAGGACCGAATATCGCCATCGTAACCGCTTGTACCACAGGCACGCACTGCATAGGCGAGGCGGCTCGCATGATTCAGTACGGGGATGCTGATGTGATGGTGGCTGGCGGTGCGGAGGCGACCGTGTCGCGTTTGGCGGTTGCGGGTTTTGGCAATATGCGTGCTTTGTCTACACGCAATGATGACCCTGCGGCGGCTTCTCGTCCGTGGGATGCAGACCGTGATGGCTTCGTACTCGGCGAAGGCGCGGGTGTATTGGTGCTCGAAGAATACGAGCATGCTTTGGCGCGTGGTGCAAAAATTTATGCAGAGGTGGCAGGCTATGGCATGTCGGCTGATGCCAACCACATGACAGCACCTGCCGAAGATGGCGATGGCGGACGACGTGCCATGGTCAATGCCATGCGTGATGCGGGTGTGAACCCTGATGAAGTTGATTACATCAACGCGCATGGCACATCCACACCGCTGGGTGATGTGGCTGAGACGATTGGGGTCAAACGCGCTTTGGGGGATCATGCGACGAAGGTCGTTGTCAACTCAACCAAGTCCATGACGGGGCATTTGCTCGGTGGTGCTGGTGGTGTTGAAGCGGTGTTTTCGGCTTTGGCGATTGCGAACCAAATTTCACCACCGACCATTAATTTGGACAATCCTGGTGAGGGGTGTGATTTGGACTATTGTGCACACACCGCACGTGATTTGGCAATTAAAGTGGCCATCAGCAATTCATTCGGTTTTGGTGGCACGAATGGTTCGATTTTGATGCGAAAAATCTAATTTATCGCATTCATGAACAAAGCCAGCCGAGCGAGTCTCGCGCTGGCTTTTTTTTGTGGTTTAATAGCGCTTGTGGGTCTGTGCTGTCAATTGGCTTTTTATTGCCTTATTTTTTGATTTTTTGGGATGGATGATGCGTTTGATTGGTGTTCGTGTGTTTTTAAGCGTTTGTTTGATGTTGTCGTTGCCTGTGGTGTCGGCAGCGCCTGATATTGCGCAAATTGTGCGCACCAGTGCGCCGAGTGTGGTAACGGTACAGGCAGTTCAGTGGGTCAAAGTGAAAGTGCCTGAAGAATACAAAAACATCACAAGTGACCCTGTCTATCAGGTCTTTACACGGGTATTCGGTGATGGCGATGAGCCACCTGTAAAAGCAGACGCCGCACCTGTGGTGAAGAAAAAAACGCAAGGCAGCGGCTTCATCATCGCTCCAAATGGGGTGGTTTTGACGAATTATCACATTGTGGTGGGCGCTCACGAGATTTATGTGCAGCTCTCTGACAAGCGACGACTCAAAGCGACATTGCTGCGTAGTGACTCGAAACGTGACATGGCCGTGCTCAAAGTCGCAGCAGGTAGCTTACCCGCTTTACCCATGGCGGACAATGTGGCTGAGGGTGAGTTCGTCTTGGCCGTTGGGGCGAATCAAAAAGGCGTGTCTGCAGGTGTGGTGCGTGCGGATTTGGCTCTGACCAAATCACTGGGTTTGCTCACTGATGTGGACATTGACAAGTCAAACACGGGCGGCCCACTTTTAAACACTCAGGGTGAAGTGCTTGCGCTGAACTCAAACTTGCTTAAATCGCAGCAGGGTTTAACACGCCATGTCATGGTGTCAAAACTGGTGAGCAGCAAAGATTTGGCACAAAAGCTACCGCAAACATGGCAACAGCTTGGCTTTCAAGCTGAGAATGTGACCGAAAAAACACAAACGGAACTGGGTTTACCGAACGCCACAGGTGCATGGGTGCGAAACATCGATGCAGGCAGCCCTGCAGCTCGCGCCGGATTGCTTAAAGGCGATGTGATTGTGGCTCTGGAGTCTCAGCGGGTGATTGATGTGTCGGATTTGAGTGCGTTGCGTGACTTTTTGAGTCAAGGCGATGAAGTTGAAGTGACCGTTTGGCGTGGTGGTGACCGTCGAGAGTTGCGCATGTCGATTCCGAAGGCGACGAATGCTTTTGATGAGGCCAATTTCTTTGCATGGCAGCGATTGGGACTGAAAGTTCGCGGGCTAACGCCTGCTCAAAAAAGCCAAGTGTCCTCAGACAATGGTGTGCAAATTGCCTTTGTTCAAGGAGCTGCACAGGCGGCTGGCTTACAGGCTGGTGATGTTTTGCTCTCTTTGAATCAACAGGATATCAGAAGTGTGGAAGGATTTAATCAAGCAGCCAAAACCTTTGCGACAGGTCAGAGTGTCTTTGTGTATGTCGTGCGTGGTGCCACACGCCAGTTTGTGGGCATTGAGGTGCGTGATTAATGATGGTATTGCAGCTTCGTGTGATTGGGCGAGAAGACTGCCATTTGTGTCATGACATGGTGGCTGATTTGCAGGTGTTGCAAAAACGATTTGCCTTTGATTTAATGTGGCTTGATATTGAAGACGATGTGGCTTTGCAAGAGTTATGGGCAATGAAAATCCCTGTGTTGTTGGATGAGATGGGGTGTGAATTGTGTCATGGCCGTTTGAATGTGGATGTTTTGGAACAACGGTTTTTGAGTCATCGTGGTTCAGTCAATAATGGGTGAGAGATGGATAAAGTGATAAAAGCACTGACACGTGCCGCTGTGATGATGTTGACGCCACGCGTTTGGGGTTTGGTGTGGCGTCCTGTGTTGGTGTCGTTGCTGTTTTGGGGCGTGATTATTGGTGTGGGTTGGTGGCTGATGGGCGACGCAATCAGCCTGCGACTCAACGATTGGCAGACATCTGCCACATCAACGCAAGGCTGGTGGTCTCGAGCCTTGGACTGGTTAATTGGTGCAGGGACATTTTTGCTGATTTCTTTGTTGTGGTTGATGGCTGTGGTATTCTCGTCAATGTTTTTGATTAGTGTGTTTGGCATGAGTCACATCAACCAAGCCGTTGCCGAACGACATTTCCCTGAATTGATGTCGCATAAGGGTTTATCGACTTGGCACAGTATTCGCCACATGGTGGGCTGGACGTTTTGGTTCGCATTTTTTTGGTTGGTGACGACACCTGCATATTTCCTCGCAGGAATTGGCGCTGTGATTCAGACGGGTGTGATGGCGCGTTATAATCAAAAGGTGTTTGCGTTCGATGCCTTGGCCAACCATGCGACATCTGAGGAGTACGAGCGGATTGGTCGTGGACACAATATGAATTTATTTTTGCTGGGTGTCGCGGTGACATTGATGGGGGCTGTGCCGACGTTTATTTGGATGGGCTCGGTGATTGGGGTGGTGTTGATTCCACTCACGGCCTTGCTGTCTGTGTTGACTTTTACGGCATTGTTTACTTTTTGTGGTTTGGCTTATAGTTGTTATTGTTTAGAGGCTTTGCGTGATTTGCGTGCGCAAACGCCCATTTTAAAGAAATAGGAATCTGATGGACTTTGGTTTGTTGATTATTGGCGATGAGATTTTGCATGGTACACGGGTTGATGCGCATTTTTCAGCGGTGAAGTCGATGTTGGCTGATCGTGGCCTGCGTTTAAAATGGGTCACCTATCTTGCGGATGAGCCTGAACAGATTGTCGCGTCGTTGCAGCGCAGTTTTGCGGCGGGAGAGGTGGTATTTGTCACGGGCGGCATTGGTGGCACACCTGATGATCACACACGCCAAGCCGCTGCTGCTGCGCTGAACTTGCCGCTGGTTGAGCATCCTGAGGCGGCCAAGCTGATTAATCAGATTGGGTTAGAGCGCGGTGATGATTTAGACAGCCCATTACAAAAGCAGCGTTTGCAGATGGCGAACTTCCCAGAAGGTGCAGACATCATCCCAAATCCATTTAATCGCATTGCGGGTTTTAGCATTCGAGCGCATTATTTTGTCCCAGGTTTTCCTGTCATGGCGCACCCGATGTTGGCGTGGGTGCTGGATACTTACTATGCTGAACAATCTTTGCGAGCGCGGCACGAGCACATATCTGCACAGGTATTCGGTTTGCAAGAATCCCAAATTTCACCACTGATGGTGATGATTGAGCAGCGATTCGCGGGTGTAAAAACCTACAGTTTGCCCACTGTAGGTGCTCAATTGAAAAACGGGGTCTCTGTGAAAGTCTATCAGATTGAGCTGGGCGTCAAAGCTAGTGGTGCTGCGTGCGATGATTTATCACCCGCATGGCAAACACTCGTGCAGGCAGTGCGTGATATTGGCGGTGAGATTGAGCTGTAGAATACACCCACCCACAACTTGCTTTTGTCTGTTTGCTGGGGTAAGAAGATTCTTCGCTTTTAAATCAAGTCTTTCATGTGCAATGCGCGCAGTCGTGGTGCGACTTTTGTGGCTACTGCAACGACCAAGAACGTCACCCCCGCGCCTGTGAGCACGGAAGGAATCAATCCCAGCCATTTGGCAGCTAATCCTGACTCAAAAGCACCCAGCTCGTTTGACGAGCCAATGAATAAACCATTGATGGCAGAAACACGACCACGCATGTCATCGGGCGTGGACAATTGCAGGATGGTTGAGCGAAGCACCACCGACACACTGTCAAACAAACCCGATACTGCCAAAGCCAAAACGCTGAGCCAAAGTACTTTGGACAGGGCAAACACCATCATACATGCGCCAAAACCAGTGACAGCGCCGAGTAAAATCTTCCCCGCATGTCGGTCAATTGGGTGTTTGGTCAAATACAACCCCATGGACAAAGCGCCGATGGCGGGTGCTGCACGCAGTAAGCCGAGTGTTTCTGGGCCGCTGTGCAGCACATCGGCTACGAAGGCGGGTAACAGTGCCATCGCACCGCCAAACAGAACGGCGAACATATCCAAAGCCAAGGCGGAAAGCAAAATCTGATGGCCAAACACAAACCGCAACCCCTGGCCAATGTCTGAGAAAACAGCACGCACATCGCCAGCATGTGGCAGTTTGGCTGGGGCGGCAACGACGTTTGGAATGAGCCACAAAGCCACGACAGACAGCACAGCGAATACAACTGTCACTCCATAAACCATGGACACACTGCCAAAGTACAATAAACCGCCAGCAATGGCAGGGCCACCAATTTGAGCCAACTGAAAGATGGATGAGCCGATACCTGCCGCGCGTGCATAGTCACTGCGCTCAACCAGCTGCACCAGCAATGTATTGTAGACAGGGCTTAAAAATGCGCGAGCGAAGCCAGACAGCGCAATGGCCGCATAGATGGGGACTGTTCCCCAGCTTTGCACCTGCTCAGAGGGCAGAAGCGAGTAAACCAATAAAGCCGATGTCATGAGCACCAGTAGCGAGCAAGCCATGAGGCCTAAGCGACGTTTGTTGTACCGATCAACGGCATAACCTGCAAACAAAGCGCTGGCGAAATAAGGGATTACTTCCGCCAAGCCGATCAAGCCCAAAGCTAGAGCATCAGCTGTCAGTTGGTAGATTTGCCAGCCAACCACCACCGCTGTGATTTGGTAACACAAGATGACAAATAACCGATAGGACAGCAAGGCGATAAATGAGCGGGAGACAAAAGTATAGTGCGGCATAGTGTGTGTAAAATAGGCCAGCGCCAAGTTACCAAATAAAGATAAAAATAATAGAAAACAAAAACCCCAGCACGCTGCTGGGGTTTTTTGGTGTGGTTTACATCCCCTGTGGGGCGTTACCAGAAAAGCTGTTGGGGTTGACGCTGCTGCCACTGACGCGGCGTGCACCGTTGAAGCGGGACTTCCAGTAAGGAATGTCCAAACTTTCAACACTCACAGAGCGACCAGAGCGTGGTGAGTGAATGAACATGCTGTTTCCTAAATAAATGCCGACATGTGAGTTTGCAAAGCCACGTGTGTTAAAAAACACCAAATCACCAGGAGCCATGCTACCACTACCAACGGCTTCCCCTGTGCGACCCATATCAGACGCAATGCGTGGCAGATTAATGCCTGCGCTTTTGAATACATATTGAACATATCCACTGCAATCGAGTCCTGTCGAAGGCGACGTACCGCCAAAGCGGTACTTAACACCGACCAAGTCCATGGCTTTGGATACCAAGCGTTGGGTGAATGAGTCATCAGCAGAAGCAGAAATACTGGCGATGGTTAAACTGGTGCCGATGGTGACGGCAATCATGCGTTTGAGGGTGCGTGTGAATCGAGTTGTCACAGCGCGTTTGAGGTCAATCGAAAAAAACATGTGCTTCCTTTTTAGCAATCATCCACTGAACTTCAGTATCATCAGTGAATAGGTTGGGCGTCAGGTAAAAGGTCTTTCGTGCCAAATGTCATCCTGTGGGATGACATGGCGAAACCTGTGCGCCAAGTTTCAAAGGGAGCATTGTACCCAAAGCCACCCTGTCTGTCAAATAAGGCTTTGATTGGATTGAGAAATTTGGTTTTTACCGTTTTTTGTAGGTTGCTTGAGCGATTCTGATGAGTCAGTACAAGCTCACGATTCGTCGATAAGGACATTGTGCTTGAGTAAAATTCAATTTTCACCCTCACGCGGTAGTGCAGGTAAGGTGACACGGACGATGGTACCCTGTGCATCGCCTTGTGTCTTTGAGCCTGTAAATACCACTATGCCATTGTGATTGCGTATAACGGTTGAGACCATGCGCAGGCCGACCACTAAGCTGCCTGCTGCGTCGGTGGTGCCTTGGCTGCTTTGATTCTGTTGCGTGGCGGTTAGTCCCATCAGCGTTTGGTTGAGTCCAGCGATTTGCTTCTCAGACATGCCGATGCCTTTATCACGGATGACACAATGCACTCGATTGGTGCTCGTGTCCACTGACAGTGATATGAAGACGCCGGCCTGAGTCACTGTAACGCACCGCATTGGTGAGTAAATTCATGAAGGCACGCGTCAGCATTCCCGCATCACCCCAAACCCATGTGTGCTCGAATAGATTATCCATGGTGCGATTGAGTTCGAGGCGAATGTCTTTGGCTGTCGCTTGTGCTTGTATTTGACTCATGGCTAATTGCAGCAGGGTGACGGCATTGACCTCAAGCATGTTGTATCGACCATCTGGTGTTTATGCCAAATGCACCAGATTATTAATGGCATCCAAGGTGTGTTGCACCTTATATGACACCTGATGAAGCAGGCTGTCAATGCTCAAACCTGAGCCTTTTGAGCGATAACATTATTAATACTATTTGCGGCGAATAGCGGGATTAACAGTTACGCAGGCCTTTAAGTGTTTGTGTTTGATATAAAAAAGACGCGATGAATGCGTCTTTTTTCGTCATTTGCTGTACTGATAGCCGAGGTCAATCTGACCGTAAAGTTGCACGGAGCTTTTCTCGGGTTGTGCACTATCACGTTTAAACATACGGGCTACGGCTTTGTCGCTGTCAGAGAGGGGCGCTTCGAGTCTGACTCCGACGTAACTGTCTTTACCGACGCTTTGCTCTTGCTGGACAAACACGCTGGTATCTGCGAATGCTGTTGAGCTAATCAAAGTCGTTGCAATGGCTAAAGTGGTTTTGATCTTCATGTCGCTCCTTGTGGGTGATGTGTGAAAAGATACCACATGCTAATACACGAATGTGGAGAGAGGTTGACAAGTGGCCAGTACCGAGTTCTCCATGAAAGCACCTAAGTGAAACGTTTTGACTCAGTATTTTGAGACATTCTGTAACCAACGCGTGTACAGATGTCTTGCGACGGCTTGTGCGCCTTCGGTATAAACCCAGTTATCGTGGCGGATCTTTTCTTCGGAGTGGATGTTTTGCTCATTGGCAAGCTCGATGTCGCTGCGAGCGGTGTCCAGCCAGTGGTTGATTTTTTCGGGCAACGCCTCGACGTGAAACTGCATGCCGAGGTGGATGCCATCGAGTGCGAATGCTTGGTTTAAGCAATACAAACTGCCTGCGAGTAGCTGTGCTTGTGGCGGCGGCAGGTAGGTTTCGTTGTGCCATTCGAACAATGTCACGGGGTTTAGTCCGCCAAACCATTCATAAGCAGCAGCGGTGTGCAAGGGACTGATTTTGTGCCAACCAATTTCTGAGGCTGGGGCTTTGATGACGATGCCACCTGCTGCTCGTGCGAGCATCTGACCGCCGAGGCAATGACCGATGACAGGGATGCGGTGTGAGATGGCTTCGTGAATCAGGCCATAGGCTTGAGCGAGGTGTGGGTAAACTGCATCGTCATTTGCGCTCATCGCGCCACCCATAATGGCAAAGCCGCTGTAGTCGAGAATGGAGTAAGGCAAAAGGTCGCCTGCTTCAATGTTGACGACCACATGAGGGATTTCCCAATTCACGAGGCAGTCTGTGAAGTAACCAGGCCAGTCATAGTGTGCGTGTTGGAGGACTAAGATGGGTTTCATAATAAGTGCCTTTGAAAATAATGTGGTTTATTTTAGCCGAATCCGATCACAATGGTAAAGAGGCTATGCATGGTTCTGATGCAATGATTAGAAGCCCACTGGCCGAAAAAGACAAGTCCGCGCCACCAAAGGTTAGAGACACCATGTCAGATATTTGGTGGCGGTTGAACTCGGTTTCATTTACTCGGTGACATGTGTCGCCCGTCAGATAATCAGTTCTTTCACGCAGCTTTCAAATGCTGTTAAAAACTTCTCAATATCTGCATCTGATGTGTCAGGGCAAACCAGTGTCATATTATGAAACGGGGTAATCATCACGCCACGGTTGAGCAGATAAAGGTGAACGGCTTGTTCTAATTCGGCATCCATCGCCGCTTCTGCTTCTTTGCCATTTTTTGGGGATTCGGGGCAAAACTGAAACTCACTGCGTGCGCCGAGCTGTGTGACGTTCCATGGCAAGTTGTATCGGGCAATCACCGCACGTAAACCATCCGAGAGTTTGCTTTGTTGTGCGATGATTTGCTCAAATGCCTCTTTGGTCGCGACTTCTGTCAGGTTGGTGGCGAGCAGTGACATGGTAATCATGTTGCCCGATAAAGTCGTGCCAATGCCTGAATGACCAGGGGGCGCGGCTTCTTTGGCGGCGCGCATTTTTGCGGCCACTTCAGCAGACATACCATACACGGCGCATGGCAAACCGCCTGCAATCGCTTTACCCGCGACAATCATGTCTGGCAAAAAGTCGCACAAGCCCGTGTAGCCTGCATAACCCGCGCTGATGGTGTGGGTTTCGTCGAAAACGAGCAACGTGTCGGTTTCATTGCAGGCGTCGCGCAATTGCTTGAGAAAGCCATCGGCAGGCATTACCATGCCGCAGTTGGTTAGGGCGGGTTCTGTGAGGACGCAGGCGAATTCTTTGGACACTAGTTTGGCGCGCACGGCGTCGATGTCGTTGAATTCCACCACGTCAGAATACTGGGTCAAATCATAGACTTGACCAAGTAAACTGGCACGAGTCGTCGGTGGTGCATCGGGATTGTTCGGGTCTAAATCCACAAACACGTCGTCAATCGTGCCGTGGTAGCAGCCATTGAACACCAAGATTTTTTTGCGCTGCGTGATCGCACGCGCCCAACGCACCACAAAGCGGTTCGCATCGGTGGCGGTGGTGGCCAATTGCCAAAACGGCAAGCCAAAACGTTCTGTCAATGCTTTGCCTGCTACAGCCGCAGCAGCGGTCGGCAGCATGGCGGTGTAGCCTTCTGTGGATTTTTCGGCGAGTTTGGCAGCGACTGCAGCAGGGCTGTGGCCAAACATCGCACCTGTGTCACCCAAGCAAAAATCTGAGTACGAGTGGCCGTCTACACAGGTAAAGTGCGCGCCTTGAGCACGCTCAACAAACAGCGGCACTGGCGTGCCCCAATCCGCCATCCAATGCAGCGGTACGCCAAAAAGGTAATGTTGCTCTGTTTGTTCAGCGAGTTCTTTTGATTTTGGGCGAGCGGCGAGAAATGCGGCAGCTTCGCGTTGCGCGATCGTTTTGATACGGTCGCGCGAAATCGTGGGTGTGGTCATAAAGTACTCCTTAAAAATAATTGAATAGCCATTGCATTAAAAATATCGCTCAAAAAGCGACGGCTGTATTGTCTCTGATAAATTGGTCTGGTGAACCAGCCAGTTATACGACGGTCATCCATCCACTTTCTGTGATTTTTTCAATTTTTCTTGCCCTTGCGCTTGCATGGTTTCACAATGCTCATATCCTAACGAATCACGGAGCGATTCTATGCCTTATGCTTATCAAAGCAGTCAGACTTTCTTGGCCATCCCTCATGGTGTCACTGACAAACCTTTTGCGGTGGTCGGCATTCCTTATGACGGTGCGGTGACTAATCGCCCCGGTGCGCGCTTTGGCCCGTCGGCAATTCGTCAGGCAAGCCAAATGCTGTGTGATGGCACGCATCCGTACTTTGACGTCTCGCCGTTTGATGAAGTGACGGATTACGGTGATTTGATGATGCCCAATACCAGTATTGAAGGGATGCGGGTCTCATTGGCCGCCCAAATACCTGACATCATTGCCAAACACCATGTGTGTTGGCTGGGTGGTGATCATTCGATTACATTGGGTTTATTGCGGGCTTATCGGGCGCATTATCAAAAGCCATTGGCGGTGCTGCATTTCGATGCGCATTGCGATACGTGGGACACCCATTTTGACGAACCTTCGGGTCATGGCACATGGGTTTATGAAGCGATACAAGAGGGTCTGGTCGATGCTGAATCATTCATCCAAATCGGTATTCGCTCGGCTGGGGTTCGCGAAGCGCGTGACTATGTGAAAGAGCAGGGCGGTGTGATTTACACTGCAAGAGATATGCGTGGTTTGGAGACTTTGGGCGAATTGTCAGAGGTGTTGAGCGTCATCAGAGCACGACTGACGGCGAAAGGCTTGCCGGTGTACTTGACTGTTGATATTGATCATCTTGATCCTGCATTTGCGCCCGGTACTGGCACGCCAGAGCCTGCGGGTATGACCACGAATCAAACGTTCACGATTTTGGAGCAGACCCATGATTTGCCGTGGGTTAGCATGGACTGTGTGGAAGTCGCACCTGCGTATGACCATGCGGAGCTGACCAGCAATGCTGCCGCGCAGATTGTGTGGACGTATTTGTCGGGACAAGTGGCCAAATTAGCAAAATGATGGCGTGGTAACGAGCCTGTGTTTTGCGCTCAAAAGTGTTATTCTGCTACTCATGGATGATCAACAACACCAATGAGCATTGAGCACAGCGATGACTTTTGAGATTAGATTTTTGGATTCTATCGGTGAAGTGGACGAGGCCTTGTGGGGCAAAGTCACTTCACCTTTTTTGTCGCGGGCGTTTTGGCTGGCGTTAGAGGCCTGTGGGGCGGTTTCCGTGCAAACGGGCTGGGCAGCGCGACATGTATTGCTACTTGAGAATGGTGTGCCGCGTGCGTGTTTGCCGCTATTTGTGAAGAATCATCATCGTGGCGAATACGTGTTTGACCACGGTTGGGCGCAGGCTTATGCGGAGCATGGGCTTGATTACTATCCGCGCTTTGTCAGTTCTGTGCCATTCACTCCAGTGGTCGGTGAGCGGGTTTGGTTGGCTGATGGTGTGGCGCTTGTTGAAGTCCTGCCTTATTTATTAGAGGCTGTGCGTCAGTTGGCGGTTGGGCTGGAGGCTTCGTCTTGGCATGGTTTGTTTGTTGATGAGTTGACTTTGTCGGTGGTGGCGCAGGCGGATTTGCCGATTGCGTTAGCGACTCGCTCGGGTTGTCAGTTTTTGTGGCGCAATCAGGCTTATGACTCGTTCGATGCGTTTATTGAGACATTCACCGCGAAACGACGAAAAAATGTGAAGGCAGAGCGGCGAAAAATCGCAGCGCAGGGCATTGTCTGCCAATTCATCGAAGGTGCGGATGTGACGCATGAGGATTGGCTGTTTTTTTACCAATGCTATGAGCGAACCTACCATGTGCGCGGGCAGCGGCCTTATCTATCATTGGCGTTTTTTGAGCAGATTGGCCGAACCATGTCTGGTTTTATTGTGCTGGAGGTGGCTGTGGATGCTGCGGGTGAGCGATTGGCGGCTGCGTTGTTTTTTAAGGATGCACAGACGTTATACGGTCGATATTGGGGTGCGTTGGCGGATATAGATTGTCTGCATTTCGAAGTGTGTTATTACCAAGGGATTGAATACGCGATTGCTCATGGCTTGCGGTTTCTTGACCCCGGTACGCAAGGTGAGCACAAGCTCGTGCGGGGCTTCGAGCCTGTTTTGACGTACTCGCTGCATTGGTTGGCTGATTCTCGGTTTATGGCGGCGGTGTCGGATTTCGTCGCGCGTGAGCGCGTCGGCGTTGAAGCGTATTTTGATGAAGCGATGGCGGCATTGCCTTTTCGCAAGGGGGATTGACGTGATTTATCGAATTTTAGTGGGTTTTGCCCTGTTTTTGAGTGGTTTTGGCTCAGCTTTGGCCGCGCCTGAGCTGCTGTTGGCGAAAGAGTTGCCCGCTCGTGTAGAGGTTGGTGATTACCTGATTAGTGAAAAATACGATGGCGTTCGCGCCTACTGGGATGGCGACAAACTCTGGTTTCGTGGCGGCGGTACGATAAATGCGCCAAAGTGGTTTACCGATGGCTTTCCCAAGCAATCATTGGATGGCGAGCTGTGGTTGGCGCGTGGCGCATTTGAACAAACGTCGGGGACTGTTCGTCAAAACATACCGAACGACAACGACTGGCGGCAAATCAAATACATAGTATTTGAGCTACCCGATGCTGAGGGTGACTTCGCTACACGTGCTGCACAGATTGAGCAAATCATCAAAACTGCCCATCAGCCGCACCTCATCGCGGTCAAACAGTACCGCCTAAATACCCGCGCCGAGTTACAACGCGACTTGGATAAAATCGTCCGTGCAGGTGGTGAAGGTCTCATGCTGCATTTGTCCGGCGCGCCTTACATCACGGGTCGCTCTGATGTTTTGTACAAACTCAAACCATTGTCCGACGCCGAAGCCACAGTCATTAAGCACATCGTAGGTCAGGGCAAATACGCCAACATGCTCGGCGCACTGCGAGTGCGAGCCGCTGATGGGCGGGAGTTTAATATCGGTACGGGATTTTCTGACGAAGTGCGCAAAAATCCCCCTGCGATTGGTACGGTGGTGACGTATCGCTATCGTGGGCTGACGAAAAAAGGATTGCCACGGTTTGCGAGTTTTTGGCGGGAGCGGGCGAATTGAGCTTGTTTTGTACGGGAAGTCAGCAACGCTGGGTGGCACAGTCTGTTGTTTGAGGTTTTTTTCAAACGAAATGTCGTTCATCTCACTCGCCAAAGAATTTTCAGCGACCACTGTCGCGCGTGATGGTTTTAATAGGTGTTTTTTTTGCGCAGAAGTCATAGCGATCAGTCATCAATTCACGTCTCGTAAACTTATCTTTTCTGTTGTATATGCCCCAATTTTTCACGGGTTTTGACCCCTTGCCTCTGCTATAATACCGCCTTTATTCCCCCCACCTTTGTGAATAGGTTTTACATGTCTGTCATCACCATTTTGCGCGGTTCTCGTGCGTTGTCTGATTTTCGTGTGTCTCGATTATTGGTGAAATTTGCAACTGATTTCCCCCAGATTACTGATGTGCCGTCGCGATACGTGCACTATGTTTGGTCTAACGAGGCTTTGTCAGCGGATGAGTTGTCCACGCTACAAAGCCTTTTGACTTATGGGGAGGCTGGGCAAGATGTGGCGGTGGATACGGTGGCTTTGACCGTCGTGCCGCGCATCGGGACGATTTCGCCGTGGGCGAGTAAGGCGACGGACATCGCGCACAATACTGGATTGTCGAATGTACGCCGCATTGAGCGCGGGATTGAGTATGGTTTGACGGTCAAATCTGGTTTGTTTTCGTCTTCTAAAGTTGATGTGAGTGCTGTGGCAGCACTGATGCATGACCGCATGACCGAGACGGTGATTGAGGGTGAGTTTGACGGGGTGGCATTGTTTAATGACCTACCGAGCAAGCCATTGACCACCGTTGCGGTGTTAAATGATGGCAAAAAAGCGTTAGAGCAGGCGAATGGGGAGCTGGGTTTGGCGTTGTCGGATGATGAGATTGATTATCTGCTCGATGCGTATTTAACCCTAAAACGTGACCCGACGGATGTGGAGCTGATGATGTTCGCGCAGGCGAACTCGGAGCACTGTCGTCACAAGATTTTTAACGCTGATTTCATCGTTGACGGACAAGCGCAGCCGATGAGTCTGTTCAAAATGATTCGCAACACGCACCAGCTCAACCCGGCGGGCGACGTGGTGGCGTATGACGACAATGCAGCCGTGATGCAGGGTGATGTGACGCAGCGATTTTTCCCCGATACGGACGGCGTTTATCGCAAACACGAGCAACTCACACACACGTTGATGAAGGTCGAGACCCACAATCACCCGACGGCGATTGCACCGTTCTCTGGCGCAGCGACGGGGTCGGGCGGTGAGATTCGCGACGAAGGCGCGACAGGGCAGGGCAGTAAGCCAAAGGTCGGTTTGACAGGTTTTACTGTATCGCATTTGAATCTACCCGATGCCAAACGTGCGTGGGAAACCGACGCGAGTAAACCCGAACGCATCGTCTCCTCGCTCGACGTGATGCTCGAAGGGCCAATTGGTGGTGCGGCATTTAATAATGAGTTTGGCCGTGCGAATCTGAATGGTTATTTCCGCTCGTTTGAGCAAGTCATCGGTGGCGTGCGTTACGGTTACCACAAGCCGATTATGATTGCAGGTGGTATTGGCAACATCAGCGCACAACACATTGGCAAAAAAGACATTCCCGAAGGCGCGTTGCTCATCCAACTCGGTGGCCCTGGGATGAAAATTGGTTTGGGCGGTGGCGCAGCATCGTCGATGGGCGCGGGTTCAAACACCGCTGCGCTCGACTTTGACTCTGTTCAACGCGGCAACCCAGAGATTCAACGCCGTGCGCAAGAGGTCATCGACCGCTGCTGGCAGCTCGGTGAGGCGAATCCGATTTTGAGTATTCATGACGTGGGTGCGGGCGGTATTTCTAATGCGTTCCCTGAAATCGTTCATGGCGCAGAGCGTGGCGCGATTTTTGATTTAAACAAAGTTGACCTCGAAGAGTCAGGTTTATCGCCACGCGAGATTTGGAGTAATGAAGCGCAAGAGCGTTATGTACTGGCGATTTTGCCATCGTCGTTGGCATTGTTTCAGTCCTTCTGTGAGCGCGAACGCTGCCCATTCGCCGTTATCGGTACAGCGACTGCGGAGCAACAACTCAAAGTTTTGGATACACGAGACGATGTGCAAAATCCGTGCGATCCTGTCGATATGCCGATGAATGTTTTGCTCGGCAAACCGCCGAAAATGACGCGCGACGTTAAACGTGTTGCCTCAAAAGGTGAAATGATTGATGTGGTTGGCTTAGATTTGGAGCAAACCTTGCTTGATGTATTGCGTCACCCGACGGTGGCGAGTAAGTCGTTCCTCATCACGATTGGTGACCGTACGGTTGGCGGCTTAACAGCGCGTGACCAACTGGTTGGCCCGTACCAAGTGCCTGTGGCTGATTGCGCCGTTGCATTGCGCGATTATACCAGCACGCTTGGTGAAGCGATGGCGATGGGTGAGCGCACGCCGCTGGCCGTGCTCGACGCGCCTGCATCGGGTCGCATGGCGATTGCCGAAGCGATCACCAACATCGCCGCCGCACGGATTGACGGCATCAGCAAAATCAAACTATCCGCCAACTGGATGGCCGCCTGCGGCGTCGAGGGAGAAGACGCGAAACTCTACGACACGGTCAAAGCCGTTGGCATGGAGCTATGCCCTGCGCTCGGCATCTCTATCCCCGTCGGTAAAGACTCCCTGTCAATGCAGACGAAATGGGATGGCCAATCTGTCCGCTCACCTGTCTCGCTCATCGTCACGTCATTTGCCGCTGTGACGGATGTGAACAAAACCCTTACGCCAGAGCTTGCCAAAGAATCAGGCACGATGCTTGTCTTGATTGACTTAGCGAAAGGCCAACAACGCCTCGCGCTGTCGATTCTCGCGCAAGTCACACAGCAGGTTGGTGAATCTGTCCCCAACTTGGATGACGCGGACATGCTGCGCAACGCATTCAACGCGATTCAGGAATTAAACGAAAAATCCCTCGCGCTCGCCTACCACGATAAATCCGACGGTGGGCTGGCCGCCGCCGTGGCTGAGATGGCGTTCGCCGCGCAAACCTCGGTTGCCATCAACGCTGACCTCATCACCATCGACCCGAACACCGCCGATGCAGGTGATTTCAAAATCAACGGCGTACAAATGGCGGTGCAGCGTCGTGAATCACTCATCAAAGCATTGTTTAACGAAGAACTCGGCATGGTGATTCAGGTACGCAAAGACCAGCTCGCCGATGTGATGAACGTTTTGCGCAGCCACCACCTCGGCGCACACAGCCACGTCATCGGTCAAGTCATCCCGACGGAGCAATCGGCGGCTGAATTCAGTATTTGGCAAGACGGCGAAGCCCAGCTCAAGCTGCCACTGGCCAAACTCCACGCCGCATGGCAGGAAACCTCATTTCACATCGCCAAACTGCGTGATAACCCAGCCTGTGTGGAGCAAGAATACAGCCGCGCACCTGAGCCGCTCACGCCCGTGGTCACATTCACGCCGTCCGCAGATGCACACGCCAAATACCTCAACGTCGCCAACAAGCCAAAAGTCGCCATCCTGCGCGAACAAGGCGTCAACGGCCACGTCGAAATGGCCGCCGCCTTTGCGTCAGTCGGCTTTGACGCAGTGGACGTGCACATGAGCGACTTACTCGCAGGGCGCGTGTCGCTCGCCGACATGCGTGGCCTCGTCGCTTGCGGTGGTTTCTCCTACGGTGACGTGCTCGGCGCGGGTGAGGGTTGGGCAAAAACCATTTTGCACCACCACAATCTGCGTGCTCAATTCGCCGAATTTTTCGCCCGTCCCGACACATTCAGCCTCGGCGTGTGTAACGGCTGCCAAATGATGAGCAACCTCAAAGAACTCATCCCCGGCGCAGACCACTGGCCGAAATTCGTGCGCAACACCTCTGAGCAATACGAAGCCCGCCTCGTGCAAGTCCGCATCGACGACTCACCATCGATTTTACTCAAAGGCATGACTGGCTCCGTCCTCCCTGTCGTCATCAGCCACGGCGAAGGCCGCGCCGCCTACGCCACTGCCGCAGATGTCAGTGCCGTCCAATTAGATAAAAAAGTCGCCCTGAGCTATGTCAACGCGGCGCATGAAAACACCGAAACCTACCCACAGAACCCGAACGGCGCACCGAACGGCTTTAATGGTTTCACCACCACCGACGGCCGCGTCCTCATCATGATGCCGCATCCTGAGCGTGTGTTTAGAAATGAATTGTTTTCGTGGAAACCGAGTGAGTGGAGCACGTCGCCGTGGTTGCAAGTGTTTCAAAATGCGCGGGAGTGGGTCAATTAATGGAAAAAAAAGTAGTCATCATTGCAGGGCCTAATGGCGCGGGCAAAACAACTTTTGCCCGTGAATTTTTACCAAACGAGGCACACTGCCCCATTTTTATCAATGCAGACCTCATCGCGGCAGGTATTTCACCGTTCGCACCTGAGCTTGCGGCAGTACAAGCTGGTCGAATCATGCTTAAGTTGATAGATGAACACGTACAGCGTGGTGATAGTTTTGCGATTGAAACGACATTAAGTGGTGTCGGTTATGCACGAGCCATCAAAAAATGGCACACTTTGGGTTATCACGTTAAGTTAATTTTTCTTGAGTTACCTAATCCTGAGTTTGCGATTGAACGTGTTACCGAGCGGGTCAAGCAAGGTGGGCATCATATTCCTAGCGATGTCATCACGCGACGCTTTCATTCGGGACTAAAGAATTTTCACGAAGTGTACAAACCGCTGGTGGATGCGTGGTTACATTTTGATAACTCGGGTGAACAAGCTGTATTGAAAAATTGGAGCGAGCAATGAACCAAAAACCCATAGAGCAAGCCAAAGATGCAGACATTCGCAATGCTCAAGCTGCACTGCAACGCGCCGCTGTGCGCGCACGCGAGGTTGCACAGCAAACGCATACGGCATTGATTGTGAATAAGCATGGGCAAACAGTTAAAGTCCGCTAAAGGAAATTTCAATTTAACTTGACCGCATCGATTTCACCCAACGGCTACAACGGCTACAACGGCTTCACCACCACAGATGGTCGCGTCCTCATCATGACGCAGTATCCTGAGCGTGTGTTCAGAAATGAATTGTTTTCGTGGAAACCGAGTGAGTGGACTATGTCGCCGTGGTTAACTATCAGATCGAGCTTCCAGCGAAAGTGTTAATAAATGAATTAGTTGATAATAGAAATGCTATTGCTCATGGCAGAGATTCTCCAATTAGTATTGGAGAAAAAACAAACTCATCTGAACTGAGAAAAAAATAGGTAATTATATACTTAATTGGACAAAATTAATCTTTTTTAAGTTTTCTGACGCAAGCCAGTTTAAAGGCTGGCTTTTGTATTTTGGCAACAATCAAACAAAAGAATCAATTAACTTGCAAGATTGATTCTTTGGTGTATAATGACTCCAGTTTCTTAATTATGGAGGTCTGATATGGCGGACTTAAACATTATCCTGCAGGAAAAAGAGCGGGCTTTAGAGTATGCAGAGAAAGAGGTTGTTGAGCTTAAACAACAAATTCAATCACTCAGACAGACTATTGCAATGCTAGGGACTACCACTTTGTTTGAGAGCGCGTTAAAGTCAAGCCAAGTGGTAGTAAGTTTGCAAAAAGAAAAAAGCAATACAAAAGCCGATGATATTTACTTGAAAGCATTGGAACGAATTGAAAAAGCAAGTAAGCCGAAAGGTGCTTTATCGCAAGCAATCTTAGAAGTGCTATCGGATGGTGCTGTGCGTGATAGCCACGAAGTATTTTCTGAAGTTAGCAAAAAATTGGCAACAACCCTACGTTCAGTTCAGGTCACGTTAGGAAATCTTAAAAATCGCGGAGAACTTAAATCAGTAAGTTATGGTAAATATCAGTTCATTAAAGACGAATCGCCAACAATTGGCGTTGTTGGCGATTCAATTTTGTAACCAAACGCCTTGAGGAAGGCACTAATAAGAAAGGAGATTAGCCTATGACTGGTTTGTCGCTCGGCGCACTCGCAATTAGTTTTGCGTTGGTTGTGTTTGCAGCATTGCTCATAATATAAGCGTTGCTACGTTGGCAAGGTGAAGCAGGGTAACCTGTCCCACCTACAGCCAGACTTGATTAGAGTCTGGCTACATTGTAGCGCAGATACTGGCTGTAGGCAATAGTAAAGTGCTCTGGGCTTCTTTAAGGAGCTTGGCATGAGTTATAGCCTAAGAATTAAAGATGTGTTCGTTCGAGCATACATTCGTATTCGATTTGGAAAAATCGAGTTTGTTTGTCAGCACTATCGTTCACGTCCCCATCAGTTAGCGTTATTTAATTGATGTGACTTTAAGCGCACCGTCTTTTGATGGTGCGGTTTTTTCTTTACTATTTTGCTTCAAATTATCAGGTAGCCTATCTTTATCAAACTTTGCTATACGCTGCAAAGCCTCATTAAAGCCAACTTTTGGAACTTCCACTGGCTTATTGCTCATGTATTACCTCACTTGTTGATTAACGCTTTATAGGTCAATTTACGCCCTTGAGTTGATTTTAACAGAGAATTAACGCGCTCACCTTCTGACATTTCACGACGATTCCAACGCCATGCAAACATCTCGGTGTAACGACCTATGTGTTTATCGCTTGCGTGGTGGTAGATGCCAACAATCGCACGTTTGAAGTGGCCAAAAGCACCCTCAATTGTGTTTGTGTAAGCATCACCATCTACGTACTGACCCAATGCATGTTTTACCTGCTTGTGCTCGTATTCACGGTGCATCCATTTAAAATGGCGGCCTTCGTCTGTGTTGACTGTTGCTGTATTGCTGATATTGCTACGAATAACAGGTTTAATAGAAGGCTCGCTTGCACGTTCAATAACATTTAAACGCAAATCACCGCCTCGCTCAACCATACCAAATACAACGGTTTTAGACTTAGCAGAGCCAGCACCTTGAGCACCTTTAACACGCTTGTTTGCATGTTTGTTCTTTTCTTTGCCGCCAACATAGGTTTCGTCAACTTCTACAACGCCGCTTAATTGTGTGTCGCGGCTATCGGTTATAGCTTCACGAATACGATGCAACATGAACCAAGCGGTTTTTTGAGTGACTTTAATATCACGGGCTAATTGACAGCTTGAAATGCCTTTCTTGTGATTTGTTGCCAAGTAAATAGCCATAAACCACTTAGTCAAAGGCACTTTTGAATCATCGAATATTGTACCCTTGCGAACGCTGAATTTCATTGCGCATTCTTTTTCACCGCACTTGTGTGTACCGTCTTTCAAATTGTAAACCGACACAGAACCACAGTGTGGGCAAGCAACGCCATTAGGCCAACGAACGGCGCGAAAGTGATCAACACATTTTTTCTCGTCAGAGAAAACTTGTATCATTGAAAATAAAGAATCGAATTCTTGAAACATTTTAGCCGCCGTTGTTTAACCGATGACTAAATTGTACGCTTAAATATTTGTCCAGTCAAGTATATAATTACCAAAAAATATGACCAGATATATAATTGGATTTTTGAGCTAATAGATGAGTTTGAGAACTATTTAAAAATGAAATTTTTTTTAAAAGTCGAATACGCATCTTTATATGAAAAGGCCTAACGCGGTAAATGGCAGGCCACCAATAGCATGGCCGATATTGATTGGAGGCGGCAAAAGTTAGGGGTTCAATGAACCGAGGGCGCATTGTGCCGTATATATGGTCGTTGGCAAAGTCACAGTAATAGCCGATTTAGATAGGCTTCACAATGCTCAAAAAATCACATATTACGCGCTACGAATTAACAGGTGATTGATATCAATTCGAAAAAACTAAAAACATCTGCTGTGATATTTACATGGATCGGTCCTGGCTTGATCCTGATGTCTTTTTACGTTTTTGTTATCGAATTTATTGAGCGATCAAAACATGAGGTGACCTATGGCGTTGTGGTTCGTGTAGAGGGCGAAAACAAGAGTTATTCGGCGCATGTTCGATTTGAAGATTTGTCAGGCCAGAGTTTTGTTTTTATAGAGCCTACAGACCATAGAAGGTATGATGTTGGAGAGCGTCTGACTGTCCATTATCCAGTTAATGAACCAAATCGGGCAGTTTTGCGTCGGACGGCTAACAAAAATTACTGGGGTGGCACGTGGCTGTTGCTGTTTGGCTTGCTTTATAGTTTTTCCGCATTTGTGCAAAAGAGAGTTGAAAACGAAGAAGCAGATCAAACAATGGAACTCGATAACCGAGGTGGGGTATAGTCTCGTTTCAGCAGATCTGTGAGGCAATGCTTAAAACTACCGTACATGGCGTTCCACTCATCAAGCTGTACATCAGTGGAAACTTACTCGAAACGCTTATGACCATATCTAATCCGCAACGCAACAACCCACTCCACGGCCTAACCCTCGAATTCATCCTCACTAAGTTGGTGGCGTACTACGGCTGGGCGGGTTTGTTTGAGCGGATTCCGCTTAAATGCTTTGACCATGAGCCGAGCATCAAGTCAAGTTTGAAGCTGTTGCGCAAGACGCCTTGGGCGCGGGAGAAGGTTGAGGGGTTGTATGGGTTTATGCTGCGCGAGGTGCGGCGTGGTCGGGGCGCGGTTGTCTCTGATGAGGTTGATGACGCTGATGACGGGGTGGATAATCCGTGGCTGAGAAAGTCTGAGTAGGTTAAGGCCGATGACTGACAGGCTGAGGAATGAGTCGAGTGGTACGTTAATAATCAATCAAATGGAGCGTGAGTGATGAAGTGGACAGATACTTTGGATATTGCGATTGAGTTGTGTGAGGCGCATCCTGAGGTGGATCCTACGACGGTGCGGTTTACTGATTTGCACAATTGGGTGGTGGGGTTGCCTGATTTCGACGATGACCACACGCGTGGTGGTGAGAAGATTTTAGAGGCGATTCAGCAGGCTTGGATTGACGAGGCGCGGTGATTTGGCCACTGCCCTGAGGTGATTTAGAGGCATCGGCTGAAGTGGTTGGTGCGGGTTTAGCTGGGTTGACTGGTGTATGTGTGGCGCGGGTGTTTGTTTTGCCAGCGTTGCCAAACCTTTTCGTGGAAGAAAAAAGCGAATGCCTGCACCGTCGGTTCGAGCAAACTGAGGGTGATGGCGGTGAGCCAATCGCCTGTGACGGCGTAGGCGACTGCGGCAGCGACCGTGGTGTGGATGAGGTAGTAGGTGCCTGTTTTGGCGAGCGTCTGAGCGTTTTGGCGTAGTAGACTGTGTAAGGTGAGCATGATGGACTCCTTTTTGCTGGGTTTGGGTGTAGCTTACCGCAAAATGCAAACGGATGAAAGTTATTATCGTCTATTTGTCCGATAGTAAAAATTTATGGATTAATGATATAAGGAGTAGTGGCGATGACGGTTCAGCAGGTGATTGGTTTGGCGGTGCCTTTGGTGGCGATTTATTTTGGGCTGCAGGTGGTGCAGTCTCTGCGATTGGTGTTTTCATTAGAGGATGCTTCTTCTTTTTATTTTAGTGCGGTGCTTTATGCCACTACTGCCGTTTGGTTGTGGTTGTTCCCGATGAGCGTGGCGCATCGATTGTTGCCAAAAACGGTGCATAACGACAAAATCATAACGAATACGAACCAACTGGCTGTGGCGGGTGTGGCGTTATTGGGGCTGTGGTTGTTTGCCGTTTCGACCCCGAGTGTGCTGTACGTCGTGCTATTTTCTATCATGGAAAGTGGCAAAGGCATTTCATTTTTTAATCTGCTCATCGAAGATAATAGTAAAGCAGCGATTTTTTTCGCGAATTTTTTGCAGGCGATATTCGCTCTGGTCTTGTTGTTTAACGCGCGAAAAATCGCACGACTCATCACCAAATAATTCTGAGACGCTATGCACACCTTTCTTTGGCACGATTACGAAACTTTTGGTAAAGACACACGCAGCGCGCGCCCTGCGCAGTTTGCGGCGATTCGCACGGATGCGGATTTGAACGAGTTGGGCGAGCCGATTGAGCTGTTTTGTCAGCCTGCGCCTGATTTTTTGCCTGAGCCTGAGGCGTGTTTGATTACTGGGATTTTGCCGCAGCAGTGTTTGGCTAATGGCGTGCCTGAGCGTGAGTTTGCGCAGCGGATTTTGCAAGAATTATCCGAGCCAAACACGATTGGGGTGGGTTATAACACGATTCGCTACGATGATGAAATCACGCGGTTTATGTTTTGGCGCAACCTGATTGAGCCGTATGCGCGTGAGTGGCAGAATGGCTGCGGGCGTTGGGACATCATTGATTTAGCGCGGGTGACGTATGCGCTGCGCCCTGAAGGGATTGAGTGGCCAAAGAATGAAGCGGGGTTTACCAGTTTTAAACTGACGGATTTAACCGAGGCGAACGGCATCGCCCACGAAGCAGCGCATGATGCGGTGTCTGACGTGCGGGCGACCATCGCGTTGGCGCGATTGATTCGGGATAAGCAGCCGAAATTATTTGAGTTTTATTTCAAACTGCGACAGAAAAATGTCGTGTCTGATGAAATTGGACTGCACTTGTCTGAGCGCAAGCCGTTTTTGCACTTATCGAGCATGTTTCCTGCTGAGCGGGCGCACATGGCGCTGGTTTATCCGCTGGGTGTGCATCCGACCAATAAAAACGAGGTGATTGTTTGGGACTGTGCTTTTGATCCGACGGTGTTGTTTGCCTTGAATGCGGATGAGATTCGCACACGGATGTTCACGCGAGCCGATGAGTTGGCCGATGGCGTGAGCCGTTTGCCGATTAAAACCATTCATCTGAATAAATCACCTGTGGTGGTGTCTAATCTCAAGGTATTAGATGCGGCGGCACAAGAACGCTGTGGTTTGGATGTTAGTGCCTGTATGGTAAATGCTGAGAAAGCTGCGCGTGGTGTACAACAGCATGATTTAAGCGGTGTTTGGGCGGATGTGTTTCATCGGGTGTTCGATGATGTGCCTGATGTAGATGAGGCGTTGTACGCGGGTTTTGTCCCTGCGGAGGAACGACGGTTACTGGAGCGGCTGCGCTTGATGACGGCTGAAGAAATCGCACGAGCCAATCCGCACTTTAGTGACGAGCGGCTGGCTGAGTTAGTGTTTCGCTACCGTGCTCGAAATTTCCCTGAGTCTTTGTCTGCTGAGGAAGCGCAAGAATGGCAGAAACATTGTTTTGAACGACTGCATCCACGCGTTGAGTCATACATTACAGCACTTGAGACGCTGGCTGAAACACAGGATGATCGCGGGCAAGCGGTGCTCGATGCCTTGTCTGAGTATGTGTTTCAGATTGTTCCTGAAGATGTGTACTGACTTTTTAGCCGCTAAAGTATTTTTAATGAAGCTCAGGTTTAGTCTGTCTCTACAGCACTTTGCAAAGTTTCGAAATGCTGCTTGATTAACTGGCGTAGCCATTGATTGGCTGGGTCGTTGTTGTATCGCTCCGCCCAATACAACCTCTGAGAAATCGGTTGCTGCTCATAGGGCACAGGGCGTTGCACCAAGTCTAGTTCTCTCAAACTGTCTTGCATCAAAATTTTTGGCATCGTGGCGATGAGGTCGGTTTGAGCCAAAATTGGCGCGATGGCTGAAAATTTTGGTACCCAAATCGCTACGTGCCTTGTTAATCCTGCGTTGATACTGCTCTTTCCAACAGGGTTGTGCGGTGAGTCGCCGACGCGCACGGCAATATGCGAGTGACTTTGCCACAATTCGGCGGTCCATGTTTGCGATGCCGCTGGATGTTGACGACGCATGTAACACGCCCATTCTAAACCGCCCATGTCACACGATGTTACGCCATCGACCGTGCGCAGATGCGCTGGAGCAAGGCAAGCATCGACCTGACCTTCAGCGATTTGCATCAATACTTTATCACCCACGTTGCACCATTCGAGTAGAGCATTGGGTGCTTGCTGAATAAAGCTCTGTGCAATCAAGGGAAACAAGTTGGGCACGACATCTGGCAGCGCAATACGAAAATTGAGCTTGCTTGTGTGGGGTTCAAAAGTTTCATGCGGTTGCAAAACCCGCTCAATATTGCGCAGTATCGGGCGAACCTCTTCGACCAATTGCAACGCAAAAGGACTCGGCTGCATTACACCACCAGCCTTGACTAAGAGCGGGTCGCCCAATTGCTCACGGAGTCGTGCCAATGCGTGACTGATGGCAGATTGGGTGCGGTTTAGGGCTTCGGCGGTGCGCGTCACGCTGCGTTCATGCATGAGCACTTCAAAGATGAGTAAAAGATTGAGATCAATTCTTCTTAAATCAATTTTGTTCATGGTGTATTAAATTTATTCGTTTGATTAATGATGAGTGTACGATAACAATGGCAGCGTGTCACGTTTTCATTACTGTCTATCCACACTTTTTAAAGGAAATCATCATGAACAAACGAATCTCTGTTTTAGCCGCCGCACTCTTGGCTGTTGGTGTTTTTTCAGCAACAGCACATGCCAAGCCAATGACTGAGGCACAGGCACGCACTATCATCGCGCCACTTTATAAAAATTTCACAGTACCTCAAGGCAATGTAGCCGAAAACGTCAAGGCCGGTACGACAGCCGATTGGCAATCTTGCGTCAACGATACCAAATGTCGTGCTCAAGAAGAGTCGATTAAATCATTCAGCGGTTTGGCACAAATGATTCCAGATCTGAAGTTAGAAATCAAAGAAATCATTACTCAAGGCAATAAAATCGTCGTCCGTAGTGAGATGACTGGCACACCAGCGGGTGAGTTCTTTGGGGTGCCTCACACAGGTAAGAGCTTCAAAGTCATGACCATTGACATTCACACTGTCAAAAATGGCAAACTTAGTTACACCAATCACTTAGAAGACTGGGCTGGTGCGCTGGGTCAGTTGCGGGCTAAATAAAAAATTTTCTATTTTACTTCTTAATCATTTCAATCAAGGAATACGGCCATGAATCCATTTGGACACGACGTTTTAGCACCCTTTTACAAACAAGCGCTCACGGTCAATACCGAAACCACTCCTACTGAGGTACTGACAGGTGTATTGGCTGAAGATTTTCAGTCGCAAAACAATAACGAAGTCAAAGACAAAGCCACGTTAATTAAGCAGTTTGAATTTTTGTGGAAGCTCATCCCTGATTTGAAGTTTGAGCCGAAGCAGAAAGTGGTTGAAGGGAACACTGTCGTTATTCGCAGCATTGCTTCTGGTACACCCAAAGGCAATTTCATGGGAATTGAATGTGATGGCACTAAATCATTTTGCATTGATACCACAGATATTCACACGATCGAGAACGGTCAAATTAAGCATGTTTATCACATCGAAGACTGGGCGAGTGCGATGAAACAGCTTAAAGCCTGATCAATTGGGGGGCTTTTATGAGCAAGACTGAGCATTTACCTAAGGTTTTTCTATTCTCGATGACGTTTTGGATGCTGTTGCAATTGAGACGGCTGATTGCCGTTCCGTTGATTCAAAATGTACTGGTGCATCAGGATGCTGACGCTTGGCTTTACCCTGCCATCATTGATGTGGTGGTAGCGGTGGCGACATTGCCGCTTATTTGGTTTCTGTGGCAGCGGCCTCTTCCTGCTGTGTGGTTGGCATGTTGGACGTATTTTGTTGTATCTATTTTTGATCACGGTGGAGCCATCACAGCGACACTTTTTAGTGGTACGCCCAGCGTTTTTCAACGGATGTTTGATATGCCAGCGAGTGATAGCCTGTCTGCGCGAATACAAGGTTTATTGATGGGACCTGGCGTCCAATCTCTAATTGATATTGTGTTCATTGTATGGTTGTTGCGACGGACTATCCGTGAAGGTTTTGGCATCAAGTTGTCGGCTTAGCATAATGACTTGGTTATGCATGTACGAAAAACATTATGCCAAAGGAATTGATTTATGACTAAAACACAAACCGTTTGCAAACATGAGGCTGGAAGATTCACCCCCGTCGTTGATTTCAAGCGTTGTGAGGGCAAAGCCGACTGCATTCGCGTTTGTCCTTATCAGGTTTTTGAGTTGCAACCGATTAAATCAGAAGATCGGTCGTGACTTAATTTTTTGCAACGTTTTAAACTGGCAGTTCACGGAGGGAAAGTAGCTTACGCTGTTAACGCAGATCAATGTCATGCTTGTGGTGATTGTGTTGCGGCTTGCCCTGAAAAAGCCATTACATTGATAAAAGCAGCGTCAACGTGACTCTGGGCTAAACCAATTCAAGTAGCAGGTTACTTTTTAAATACCACACATGATTGTTCACTTTTGATTTTAATATTTTGTTAGGACTTTATGAAAGCACTCGTTTTAACCCAGTATAAAAAGGCAGGTTTAGATACTGTTGTCTTGAAAGATTTGCCACAACCGCAGCCCACCAACAGCCAAGTCCTAGTTCGACTCAAAGCAGCGGCATTCAACCCAGCTGATTTGCACATCATTAGTGGTGAAATGAAAGCTATGTCGCCAAATAAAGCCCCATTTGCCTTGGGCGTTGATGGTGCAGGCGTGGTTGAATCTGTCGGCTCTGGCGTTAGCCATTTCAAGGTTGGCGATGAAGTCATGTTTTATACAGGATTGGTTTGGAGCGGTACAGTTGCTGAATATATTGCTGTTGATGTGAATGCTTGCGCCATCAAGCCTGCCAGCTGGACATTTGAACAAGCTGCGGCTGCGGCATTGGGACTATTGTGCGCAAGGCAAGCATTGAATCGCGCACAAGTCAAAAGTGGACAACACATCTTAATCCACGGAGGTGGTGGTGCAGTCGGTGCTGCGGCCATCGTTTTGGCACAAAATTTGGGCGCAACAGTTGATACCACCGCCAATGTGGCTGATACTGAATATCTTAAGTCGTTGGGCGTTCACATCGTGTTTGACTATAAAACACAGCCTCTGACGAGTTTGCCGAAAGCGCACTACGACATGGTACTCGACGGTCTGGGCGATGAAACATTGCTGCAGTCTTTGCCATTGCTCAAAAAGACGGGTGTGGTGATTTCGCTCAAAGTCATGACGGGTGTCGATGATATGGCACGCATGGGTATGAATGTGCCGTGGATTTTTAAGCTACTGATGCCTCTGATGTTCCGAAAATTTACCAAAGTGGCCCACAAAGCAGGCGTTCAATTGCATGGCGTCGCCACTTACCAAGATGGTAAAACACTTGAAGCTATAGCGAAAATTGCTGAACAAAAATCATATTTACCTCGAATTGATCGAACGTTTGCACTAAATGAAGCAAAAGAAGCACTCGAATATTTTGCCAATAGCAAAACTCGCGGCAAAGTGGTGGTGCGGATGGATTAAGCTTGGTAATGGTAAGAGAGAACTTCAACTGAATTTTTGTCTCAGTTAAGGAGGTGCAGTAAATTTTTTTAACGGGGTGGCGGTGTCTCGTCGCCCTTGATTCTGGCCCATAGCCAGTCCAACTCTTCGGTGGTTACTTTCCGACCTTGGTCTGATTGGACGGGAGTGATGCTTTGCCATTGGCCATTCGTGTTTTTGGCCAATGTGAATTCAAACACATAGTTTGGCTCTTGCCCCATTCGTAAATCTGATAAAACCGCTAAATCATTAATTTGTTTGATGCTGTAAAAGCCCTGTGTGAACCAAGCCATGCGCTGAGCGGCCCAGTTGTTTTGTAAGTTTTGCATCAGTTCGGGCTGGCTACTGCATGAGTCAAAGTGAATGTTTTGGTCGTTATCAAAAAATGAATAAAAGCCCTCTTGATAACCATCCTCACGCATGACGACAATACGCCAAGCGATGGTGTTGAGCGGGGTGGGGGTGACAAAAAATCTGGCTTCTGGAGTGCCTTCTTTGCTCAGTTGTGAGTGAACTGCCCGCTCAACTAAGTCCTGAGCCAAAACACTCCATGCTAAATAAGCACAAGAAATCCATAGACCCATCGCATTGAATTTCAATCCTCTAAAGTGCCGCATAGACAGTGTGAAGCCAAGTCCTATTACCAAAGGCAGCGTATAAAGTGGATCAATAATAAACATGCTGCCAATGGCAACAGGGTGATTTGAGAAAGGCTGAAATATCTGGGTGCCGTAAATGGTAAAGGCATCCAATAGAGGGTGTGTGAATAGCGCCAACCAAAGAGCTAGGCACCAGTATTTAAATAGGTGTTTTTCTCGATGAATATGGCAGACCAGCAGTGTCAGTAAGGGGGCGAGAAGTGTGAGCAACAATAACCCATGACTATAACTGCGGTGATAAGTCATGTTGCGGACTGCATCACCGAAGTCCCAAATCACGTCTAAATCAGGCAGTGTGCCAGCAATGCCGCCCCAGATGGCGGCTTTCCAAACAGCAGTGCGGCGTCCCATTACAGCGACACCGCAGGCCGCGCCCAACGCCAGCTGCGACAGTGAATCCATAATTAGTGACAGTATATGGTTTGAACGCGGTGATCAGCCGAACGCTATGTTAAGGCTCAGTCCCACGCAATTCCAATTTGTGCTCTAAGTAGTGAATGCTAAAACCACCGTCATTAAAGGCTTGGTCATTCATCATTTCACGGTGCAGCGGAATGTTGGTTGAAATGCCTTCGACCACCATTTCGGACAAAGCGGTGCGCAAACGCGCGATGGCTTGCTCGCGGGTGTCACCGTAGGCAATGAGCTTACCAATCATTGAGTCGTAGTGTGGTGGGACGAAGTAGTTGGTGAACACGTGCGAATCCACGCGAATTCCTGGGCCGCCAGGGACGTGCCACATCGTGATTCGACCTGGGCTGGGTGTGAATTTGAACGGGTCTTCTGCATTGATGCGGCATTCGATGGCATGGCCTTTGAGGACGATGTCTTTTTGTTTGTAGCGCAGTTTTTCGCCTGCGGCGATGCGAATTTGCTCTTGAACAATGTCGATGCCCGTGACCATTTCGGTAACTGGGTGTTCGACTTGAACGCGGGTATTCATCTCAATGAAGTAAAATTCGCCATCTTCGTACAAAAACTCAAACGTTCCTGCACCGCGATAACCCATTTTTTCACAGGCGCGGGCACAGCGCTCGCCGATTTTGTCAATCAACTTGCGTGGAATGCCGGGAGCGGGTGCTTCTTCGATGACTTTCTGGTGGCGGCGTTGCAGGGAGCAGTCGCGCTCACCTAGATAAATTGCATTGCCATGTGTGTCGGCCAAGATCTGAATCTCAACGTGGCGCGGATTGGTGAGAAACTTCTCCATGTAGACTTCGGGATTGCCAAAAGCCGCTTGTGCTTCTGCCTTGGTCATGGCAACTGCGTTGAGCAGAGATTCTTCAGAGTGAACCACGCGCATCCCACGACCACCACCACCGCCTGCGGCCTTGATGATGACGGGGTATTTCACTTCGCGCGCCATTTTCAGAATTTCGGTCGGGTTGTCACCGAGCGCATCAGGAGAGCCAGGCACGCAAGGAACGCCAGCGGCAATCATGGCTTGTTTGGCAGCGACCTTGTCACCCATGGTGCGAATCGAGTCAGCGGTTGGGCCGATGAACACAAAACCTGATTGCTCAACCTTCTCTGAAAATCCCGCATTTTCTGATAAAAAACCATAACCCGGATGAATCGCTTGCGCGTCAGTGACCTCAGCTGCCGCGATAATCGCAGTCATATTCAAGTAGCTTTGTGAGGAGGGGGCAGGACCGATGCAGACAGATTCGTCAGCGAGTTTGACGTATTTGGCTTCGCGGTCAGCTTCTGAGTGGACGACAACGGTTTTGATGCCCATTTCGCGGCAGGCGCGTTGGATACGCAATGCGATTTCACCACGATTGGCGATGAGGATTTTTTCGAACATTTTTTGTCCCTGATAGTAATACATCGGGCGGGCAATCATGCACCGCCTCAGTGCTTGGTCTGTGAGCGGGGATGAGTGCCCGCCCGACGGGTCAATCGTGTGATTGTTTAGCCAATGACGAAGAGCGGCTGGCCGAATTCAACAGGTTGGCCGTTTTCAACCAAAATTTGTTTGATTACACCATCAGCATCCGCTTCGATTTCGTTCAAAAGTTTCATCGCTTCGATGATGCAGACTGTTTGGCCTTTTTTAACGGTATCACCGACAGCGACAAACGGCGCCGCGCCAGGTGATGACGCACCATAGAATGTGCCGACCATGGGTGATTTGACTTGATGTCCCGTCGGTGCGGCGGGTGCTGCCTCTACCGCGGCTGCGGGAGCTGGAGCTGCCATCGTTGCAGCCGCAGCGGCTGGGGCGGTGGCTTGGGTGGTGTAAACGACTTGTTGTTGCGTGCCGCCTTTGACGATGCGTACTTTGCCTTCGGCTTCTGTGATTTCGAGTTCAGAAATTTCGGATTCTGAGACGAGGTCAATCAGGGTCTTGAGTTTACGTAAGTCCATGTGAAGCTCCTTAAAAATCAATATGAAAAAGCAAGTTGTTGCTTTTTCTGTGGCTTAAATTGGAAACTTTGTTAGGGTGGCCTTGACAAAGTTTGTAGAAATAGCACTTGGTGAGTGATGAGGCCATTGGTCAGGCCTCAAGTTAAATGCCGTCACCACGCACATTCAAATACCCGTTAACAGGCAGATGTGCTGCGGTGTCATACTTCTTTCAAATAGTGGCGCATTATAAGCGAACATTGAGTAATTGCGTTTAATTTTCGATTATTTCACGTTAAAAAAGCAAAACACCCGATAAAAAGAACGAGTGTTCGGTGCCTTCAAAGTGTGTTCATGGCTGTTTTAGTGGTTTGAGTGTATGTCTTTGGAATGGTTTTAGGTGTTGCGCTGCGCCAAAAACCTCAAAGCGGCTTCGTAACTGTAAGCACCCAGTCCGCTGATTACGCCAATGGCGATTTCGGAGAAGTAGGAGTGATGGCGAAATGATTCTCGTTGGTACACATTGGACAAATGGACTTCGACAAACGGAATGGCAACGCCTGCCAATGCATCACGTATGGCCACACTGGTGTGGGTGTAAGCGGCAGGGTTGATGATGATGGCGTCAACTTGACCACGTGCTGCGTGAATGGCGTTGACCAACTCGCCTTCAATGTTGTTCTGGGTGTGGGTGAGTGTGATGCCTAAGTCGCTGGCGACAGATAGCAAATGCTGATTGATGTCGTTCAGGGTTTGTGAGCCGTAGACTTCGGGTTCGCGCGTACCGAGTAAATTGAGGTTAGGGCCATGGATGACGAGAATGCGACGTGTCATGGAAACTCCTTTTAGATTAGTGGCGGCATTTTGCCATAGATTGGCTCATCGGTGTCAGTCACGCGAGGTCAGGCCAATGATTTCAGAACGCGTAGTTAACACCGACAGTTTGACCGACGCGAACGATTTGTTCAGCGCCTTCGATGACAATGGCATTCATGCCAAAGGTTATGGCACCGTTTAGGCGTGTGTCGTGGCGATAGGTTTGTAGGGTGTCACCGACGGCTTCTGGCTGATAGACCGCGGTATCTGGATCAATACTGGGAATCGGGCAGCGCTCGCAAGGTTTCACATTCTTGATGACGATGGGACTCTCAGAGTCAAGGTGTAACTCATCAATGAGGTCTTCGTCATGTGCGGGTAGGTCGGCTAAGACGATGTTCGGGCGAAAGCGTCTTTGGTCAACTTCGTTGTGGCCTTGGGTTGTGAGTTTTTGGTTGAGTTCGTCAACAGCAGAGCTGGTGGTGATGAGCAGTGGATAGCCATCAGCAAATTCGGTGGTGGCAGTGTGCTCGCCCGTCCATTCTTGGCTGCACAGACGTGGTTGATCAGCATTAAATCGCATCAGGCGCAGTGGCTCGCCGAGGAACAGGCTAAACCATTCGGCGGCCAAGTCGCCCATATCAAAAGCACTGACCGTGCTTTTCCACACCTGTGCGGTTTTGAGTTCGCCCGTGGCTACTAATGAAAGGGCGAGTGGTGGCATATTCGGAGCATTGATGATGAGGTGACCATTCTGGATGCTCGGCACAATCAGAGCCATAAGTGCATGGCTGCGCTGTGTGATGAATTGACCGTCAGGTTTTGTTACCATCCAGTGACGGTCGTATTGCAAACCCGTCGGCGTGAGCACCGCTTCATCTACCGCGACAGCGGCGCAGGATTTGATGGGGTGAATGAATAGTTGTGCGATGGTTGCGCTGGCGTCGTGCGTGGTCATGTGTTCTCCTAATGTTGGTCTACATTATATGGCAAATAGACCAATCAACGTGTCGGAGATAGGGGCGCGGTCAAATTAGAGTGAATGCAGCACACGCGAACGACGCCACGCCTGCGCTGAGGAAAATCCTGCATTGAGTGCGGCTTTTTCTTGGGACAATCCTGACGCTCGCCATTGCTGGAATAACGCATGTTTGAGCGAGATTTGGTAGTCATGGACGGTCATGCCAGTGCAAGTTTTGCCAAATCATCAAGCGCGTGTGGGGATGTGGGATTGGCACTGATGGTGTCTTGCACTTTATGGATTGTGCGATGCATGTGGTTGCGCCCGACGAGCTATGGCGAGAGTTCTGGATCATGGCTGCTGCGGCGAAAATACAGACTCATGTGACGCGCAGTTTGAATGGTAGTTTGCTCGCCGTAGTGCTTCGCCAACCAATGCAGTGCCAAATCAATGCCCGCTGTGATGCCCGCACTGGTGTAAAGCGTGCCGTCTTCGACGAACACACGGTTTGTTTGCACCAGTGCCTTGGGGAATTCATTTTGCAATGCATCGGTTAAAGCATGATGCGTTGTGCAGGTGCGGCCATCCAGTAAGCCTGCTTGACCGAGCAGATAAGCACCTGAGCAAATACTCATGACTTCGTGTTGTTTTGGATTCACCGCCGATTTGAGAAAACGGACAATCACCTGTGCCACCTCGCCACGAAAATCCAGATCTTCATCCAATGCACCAGGAATTATCACCAAATCACCTGATGCCAGCTCGGTCGGCAGTGACGTCACGCCTGTGATTTGAATCGGTAGGGATGTCTCGATGTGTGTGGTGGGTGACACCACATGCAGAGCCAAATCAGCACCAAAGCGTCGAGCCACCCGAAACACCTCCAGCGGCCCAACCATATCGAGTAGCTCCACCGTCGGCGGCAAAATCATGTAAACATGGCGCATACTCAGCTCACCAAACAGGCTCGCAACGCAAATCGGTGGTTACAGAGTTAGCGATGAAGCAAGACTCATGCGCCAAATGATGCATTTGCTCAATTTGCTCCCGTGTGGGCAGACGTTCGCCGCTGAAAGTGACTTTTGGGCGGAGCGTGACTGCAGTCATGGCCAATTTGCCTTGTGCATTTTCTGCCATCACGCCGACGGCATGGTCATGATAGTTGTCCACGCAAAACCGCTTTTTGGCCGCAATACCGAGAAACCACAGCATGTGGCATGACGACAACGAAGCCACGAATAGCTCTTCAGGATCAACGGCACTCGCATCCGAATACGGTAACGGTACGACGTGTGGTGATGAGGACATTGGCAAGATGATACCGCTATCAAAGGTGGCGTCATGTCGGCGGCTGTATTGATTGTCGGTGAACGCCTCGTTGTCGTGGCGAGTCCATTGGGTGAGTGCGGTATATTGGGACATATTATCGGGCTTGAAGTTTTGGGTTAAAGACACGTCGGTTTGAGGCAGGATGCTTTAGTAAGGCATCAGTAGGCCGACGTGGCCTTGGGGCAAACTCGCCGTTACAATTCGGGCAGGTGTTATGCAAAACTTCATCTGCACAGGTACGGCAAAAAGTACATTCAAAGCTGCAAATTACCGCATTTTCAGACTCAGGTGGCAAATCAGTATTACAGCATTCGCAGTTAGGGCGCAACTCGAGCATGGTGTGCTCCTCATGGTGTTTGATTGGTCATATCATACACTCGACCCATCTCTTTTGGCATGGCCGATTGTGCCAAAAAAGTGGCAAAAACAGACATGCCAATACTGGCGTAATGAGTGGATGTTTCACAGGGGATTCTGGTTTTCAATGGTTATCGTAAGGGCATAGGTTAACATAGCCAAATACCTTGTTGTACGGCTTTAATTGTGGTTTAATTATTTAAATTATGAACGACCGTTCGATATTGGTGGCTCAATTATTGCCTAAAAAACCTAACCAAGGAGACTTCATGACGTTACCCGCATCTCTTCAAAATCTGCGTTTACCTGTGATTTGCGCACCGATGTTTATTGTGTCATCACCTGCATTGGTCACCGCACAGTGCAAAGCGGGAATTGTCGGCTCATTCCCAGCACTTAATGCGCGTGGTGAAGGTGCATTAGATCAATGGTTGACCCAGTTAAAAGCTGACTTGGCTGCTGACAAAGCCGCAGGTGATAACCCAGCACCTTTTGCTGTGAACCAAATCGTCCATGCATCCAATGCACGACTGGCTGAGGACATCACGGTGTGCCTCAAACACCAAGTACCGATTTTCATCACCAGCTTGCAAGCACCGCCGAAAGAATTGATCGATGGTGCACACGCTTATGGCGGTATCGTACTGCACGACGTCATCAACGTGCGTCATGCCAAAAAAGCGCTGGAAGCGGGTGTGGATGGCTTAATTCTCGTTGCCGCAGGCGCGGGTGGTCACGCGGGCATGCTCAGTCCTTTCGCACTCGTGGGCGAGATCCGCAAGTTTTATGATGGTCTCATCGTCTTATCAGGTTCGATTGCACAGGGTGACGCCATCCTCGCTGCCCAAGCCATAGGGGCGGACTTGGCTTACATGGGCACACGTTTCATCGCCACACTCGAAGCGAATGCGGACGAGTCGTACAAACAAGGCATCATTGATGCAGCGGCCAATGACGTGATTTACACCAATTTATTCACAGGCGTGCACGGCAATTACCTGCGCAGCAGCATCGTCAATGCAGGCTTAGATCCCGACAATTTGCCCGTGGCAGACAAATCCAAAATGAATTTTGGTTCGGGTGGAAACACCGCCGCTAAAGCATGGAAAGACATCTGGGGTGTGGGTCAAGGTGTTGGCCTCATTGACAACGCGCCCAGTGTGGCTGAACTGGTCAATCAATTACAAGGCGAATACGAAGGAGCGCGCGCACGACTAGCGCTCTAGCATCGTGTTGTAAAAGCTAAAAATGGGCACTTCGCAAGTGCTCATTTTTCGTTTATAGTCTTGCCAAATACTCGCTCAAAAAACGAAGGAGCACATCATGCCCATTCCCGCCGATACGTTGCCCTTTCTCTCTGAACTCAAAGCCAACAACAATCGCGAGTGGTTTAATGAACACAAACCGCGCTATACGGCACTGCAAGCAGAGCTCATCGATTTCATCGACAAACTCATCGGCACGCTGATTAGCCACGCCCCTGAGTTTGTCGGCATTGACCCGAAAAAATGCTTGTTCCGCATTCACAAAGATGCTCGTTTTGCCAAAGGTGAACCTTACAAAACCCACATTGGCATCCACATGGTCGGCTCAGGTCACCGAGCAGATTTCGGTCGCGCAGGATTTTACCTCCACATTGAACCATCAGCGAGTTTCCTTGCAGGTGGCGCACATGCGCCCAGCAGTGATTGGCTTAAACGCATCCGTGAGCAACTCCTCATCAGCGGCAATGAGTTTGAGGGTATTCTCACTGATAAAACATTCAAAAAATACTTCACTGAGTTAGAAGGTGCAACACTTACTCGTCCTCCTGCGGGTTTTGCTGCCGACAGTCCGCATTTGGAACTGATTAAACGAAAAGCCTTTACCGTCTCGCATCCGCTGACAGATGAAGAGCTCACGAGTGCAAAGTTTCTCACGAAGTTTGGCAAAGTATTTTCGGTTTATCAGCCGTTTATGGATTACTTGAATAATGCCTGATTGTGTCAATCATCAAGGTTAAAAAAACCGCTCATGGACTGAGCGTTTTTTTTCACTTCAAACAGCGTTGTGTTTAAAACATGCCGTTGCTGTGTGCCATTTGCGCAGGGATTTCTTGTACCACGTCCCAATGCTCGACGATTTTGCCGTTTTCTACGCGGAATAGGTCATAAAATGCCTGTCGTTTGCCACTCCACTCGCCTTCGCTGACGGTCACGACGAAGTTGCCTTCGCCCAAAACTTTATGGACTTTGTTGTATTTGAACATGTTGTTTTGTGCAATCAACGCGCCGATGGCTTCATTCAATCCAGACAAGCCGTCTTTGATGCCGACGTTGTGTTGGTGGTATTCGGTGGTGCTGATGTAGTCGGTAATCTTTTGTGGGGCTTTGCCAAACAATACGTCATCAACGAAGTTTTTCACCAAGGTTTTGTTCGCTGCAGTTTTGTCCAAATCAGTCACTTGTGTAGGGCCGTCCACTTGTGTTCGACCGCTAGCGGTTTTCTCGACCAATGGGTTAATCGCGTCCCAATGCTCAGCAACTTTGCCATTTGCAATGCGGAAAATATCAAAGGTCACGACTTTTTTCGCGCCAAAAGCTTCGGCGTTGTCGTAGGTGTTGTGCATGACCACGAGGTCGCCATCGACAATCATGCGGTGGTTTTGCGTGGTGGTGCCTGCTTGTTTGAGCAGCGGCGCAAAGCCTAACACTGGTTCAATCCCAGTGGGCACGTGCGGGTTGTGCTGAATGTAGTCTTGAGCAAAGTATTTTTTGATGCCGTCAGCGTCGTAGTCTTTAAAAAATGCTTGGACCGCGTTGAGGGCAACTTGTTTGTTGGCGTTTTGTTCCATTTTAGTTTCCTTTGGTGTTTGATGGTGCTGCTTGGTGGTTTTTGCGCTGACGTTGACCGCTGTGGCGGCCAACATCAGGGCGATGATGATGCGATTGGGTTTGTTCATGATATTTTTAGTCTCAGCCATCTCAGTTGATTTCAGTTAATGTGCCGCTAAAGTTTAAGAATGTGTCTTTGTCCACCGTGATGTTGGTGTGTACCACGCCGTTCTCAAAGTCCTCGACGTGCACCACGGTGGTGTTGGATTTTTCTTTCCAATACGCCATATACACATTCGGGCGAATCTCGACCATGGTGATGCGCACAGTTTCTGGCGTACCGAAACCGTTGTCCAAAATCGGCGCGTAGGTCATTTCGGTGTCGCTGTGAAAATCGAGCTGAAAGACAAATTCGCCACCAAAGTTGACTTTGAATTTTTTACCAATGACTTGGATTTTTTGCATGATGTTTCCTTGTGTAAAGTGTGGATGAAAATCTTCTGATGAACTTTGTTTTGAAGTGTGTGTATTGTGCCTATAAACAAAATAATACAATAGGTAAAAAAACATGTAAAAATAGTAAAAAAAGGACAAGCATACATGCCAATTAATCAAAAAAACAGCGTCACTCCCATACTATTTGAGCCGCCAAAGGCGTATTCATTGGATATTGAGGTTTTGTTATTGTCTGAGTTCAAGTCTCGATTAAAAGACACCATTCACGAAACCCAGCGGCCATTTTTTTATATGTTGTTTGTGGTTGAGCGTGGCGAGTTGATTCATTTTGTTGACTTCATGGAGCGGCGTTGCGTCGCCCACGACTATCTGCTGATTAAGCCCAATCAAATCCACCGCTTTTCCAATCAATTTGACTGGGATGGCTGGGTGCTGATATTCAGCGCCGAATTGTTATTGAGCAACAGCAAAGAAGAGGAAATTCTCTATCAGCTGCCGACGACGTTTTCGATGGGCCGCTCGTTGTTTGATGCGTGCGTGACCCACCTGAAGTCAATGAGCAAGGACACTGAGCTCAATGCGCCCAAGCATGAACTCAATGCATTGCTGCGCCATCAATTGAGCAGTTTGATTCTGCGTTTGCGTTTGGCGGAAGGTTTGTTTGATTTTAATTTAGAAGCGGACAGCATCAGAAACGCACGCTTTAATCGCTTTCGCCTGCTGTTGGAAAGTCATTTCAGTACAGAGCATCAGGTGGGGTTTTATGCCGCCGAGTTGGGGCTATCGTTCAAAACTCTCAATCGTTTGTGCCTACAAATTGTCAACGCATCGGCCAAGTCATTGATCCGCGAGCGCGTTGTTTTAGAAGCCAAACGATTACTGGTACACACCACTGAGTCTATTCAATCAATTGGCGAGACGCTTGGTTTTGATGAAACCAGCAACTTTATCAAAGTATTCAAAAAAAACACCGAGCTGACGCCGAGACAGTTTCGCAGTTTGCACAACCCAGCAACCCTTGATGACTGACCGCCATAGATGGAACTTTGTTAATTTTAGAGTCATAAAAATGAAAAAAGCGCGAATCGCGCTTTTTGTTGGTCAAAACATTACTGTCCATCATCTTCATCCGCCACCACTCGTGGCTTCCTCGCGCTGCCTGCAACCATTTTAAATTCAAACAGTCTGCAGTCGAGTGCGCCATTAAACAATGGTATTTTTTTGCTGGCCGACAAGCGCATGTATTTGGGCACATCGCGGTCGCTGGTGAGTAGGTACGCGTTCCAGCCTGCGTAGTGGGCTTTGAGGTGGTCTGCCCAGTCTTTAAAAAAGGCAGCGTCTTCGGATGCTGTGACGACGTCAATGCGCTCGCCGTAGGGTGGGTTGGACAGCAGAATGCCGTTGGCAGCAGGCGGCATGGCTTTGAGGGCGTTTTGTTGTTCAAACGCGATTGGGAATGGCAAGCCTGCTCGTGTGAGGTTGCGTGCGAGGTCATTCACGGCGTGTGCGCTGATGTCGCTGGCGTATAAAGCACGTTGGGTTTTGTCGATTTTGATGTCGTTTTTGACTTTTTGCCACAGGGTTTTGTCGAGGGTGCGGTATTTCTCAAAGGCGAAGCCACGTTGCCAACCCGGTGGGACGTTGGCCGCCATCAAGCCCGCCTCGATGATGATGGTGCCGCTGCCACACATGGGGTCAAATAAGGGTTGTGTCGGTTGCCAGCCTGACAGCATGACCAAACCTGCTGCTAAGTTTTCGCGCAACGGCGCACGACCTTTATCCATTCTCCAGCCGCGTTTGAATAATGCCTCGCCTGAGGTGTCGAGGTAAATCGTCGCTTCGGTTTCGGTCAAAAACGCATAAATACGGGCATCGGGGGTCACTGTGTCCACGGATGGGCGCACGTCCATGAGGTCACGGAAATAGTCGCACACGGCGTCTTTGATACGCAGGGTGATGAATTCGAGGCTGCGCAGCGGGCTTTTAATCGCTGTCACTTCGATTTTGATGGTGTGGTCAGGTGTGAAGTAGCTGCTCCATGGCATGCGTGCGGCGAGTTTGTAGATATCGTCTTCGTTGCGATAGCCTTGGTTGCCCAAGCGCAGCAGGATGCGCGATGCGATGCGCGAATGCATGTTCGCTCGGTACATGACTGCCGTGTCACCAGCGAAGGCCACACCGCCGTTGGTGGGTTTGATGTGCTCGGCGGAAATCTGTTCGAGCTCTTTGACCAATAAATGTTCAAGGCCGCGCGGGCAAGGGGCAAAAAATGAAAGCAATGACATAAAAAATCTTAAGAAGAAAACGGTTTAATCACGACCAAAGCGGTGATGATGAGCATCAAAATGACGGGAATTTCGTTAAACCAGCGATACCAGACATGGCTGCGTTGGTTCTTTGCAGCATAAAAGCCTTTGAGCAAACGAGCGCAATACCAGTGATAGACCAAAAGTACCAGTACCAGCGTGAGTTTGACGTGCAACCAAACCCCTGTAAAACCAGCCATATACCACATCGCTAAGCCAAAACCCACGGCAGGAATCGCCAAAATGGTCATGAAACGGTACAGTTTACTGGCCATGAGCAATAATCGTTGTTGGGTGGGCGTGTCATTCACTGTGGCCAAATTCACGAAAATTCGTGGTAAATAAAACAGACCCGCGAACCAAGAGGCCACGAACACGATGTGCAGAACCTTAAACCAAAGATACAACATAAATCACCTGAAGGAAAGTGTGCCAAAGCCAGTATTGTACGTGATAAGCCATTGAAATATCGAGCTTCATGACCATATCAATATGGAAAGTGGCGCATAATGAAGTACATTTTATCCCGAAGAACCTCAAAGGAGAAAAAGCATGAGTGACCTGAAAAGTATTTTAGAGCAAGCGGAAGAGTTACTCAAACAAGCGGCGAGCACCAGTGGTGTTCAAGCTCAAGAGTTGCGTGAAAAAGCCGTGGTGCTGCTCGAACAAGTCAAAGAGCAAACCACTGTGCTGCAAGACAAAGCTGTTGAGAAAGCCCGCGAAGCAGGGGAGGCCACACAAGCCTTTGTTAAAGACAATCCGTGGAAAGCACTCGGTATTGCCGCAGGTGTTGGACTTTTACTTGGTGCAATGCTCAAGGGTGACAATGAACCCAAAGCCGATAGTCAACCCACACCACCAGATGAACCCCCACGGTTAAATTGAGTTGGTTTTATCATAAAAAACGCGAATGTCGATTCGCGTTTTTTATGTTGGCTCGTTGTATATAAAACTGTCACACGAGATTAAGATGGGGAGCATGGGCAAATGCCATCACTATTTATAAAGGCGCGGCTAATTGGAGTACATAGGCGGACATGCAAGCACGCGCACTGAACAGCGGGCCTGTGACCGAAGTGTGGGCATAGGGTGGCGCATTGGCCAGTCTTTAAATGATATGGGAATTGAGACGGTCGGTGATTTCACACGCGCTTCGACCACCATGATTCGCCAAAGGTTCGGTGTCGTTGTTGAGCGAACACAACGAGAACTCCAAGGTGTGTCGTGTCTTGAAATGAAAGCCGTTAAGCCCAAGCGTCAGCAAATCATTCGTAGTCGAAGTTTTGGGTAACCAGTTTGTGATTTAACAGGACTGCGCTCCGCCATATCACACCACGTTGCTGACGCGGGTCGTGAATTGCGCGAGGAGGGTGGCGTTGCCCATAATAAATGAATTGCTTGTGGTCATGTAATTGACCGAGTCATAAAAGGTATAGAATTGGCCTTTGTGGCCAATATGCGGTATAGGAAGCGGAGTAAGGGCATGATGGTTATATTTTTGTGAGCGTATGCAATTTATATTTAGATTAACCACCATATTGTAATAAATTAAGCAACGAAAGAATTTTAAGGTTATGAAGCTAAAAAAGGTCGCCTTGCAGAACGTAAGAAGTTTCGCCGATCGTCAGGAATTTGATTTAGATGGTAATATATCGATATTAATTGGTCCTAATGGTGGAGGTAAAACAAATTTATTAGATACCATTGTGTTGTCACTAAGACAGCATCTAATTAAATCATGGGAATTTACAGAAGATTCCTCTACAAAAAAAACTACCATCAGCCTAAATCAAATTGTATCTTCGCAGGGTTTAGAAAAACATAGTCAGCGCTCTCAGGATGATCAAATCATTGAGTTTACAATTCAGATTACTCAGCCTGATATTGACAACATGAAATATTGGGTTGATAACTCAGAATCAATAATTAAAAATTTAGGTAAAGAATATATGAACCTGGGAGCATATCGGTTAAATAGAGAAATTGTCAATACTCTTGCTCCTGATGAGACTTTCGTTTTTGAAATAAAAAACAGCGTTTTGATGGGTGATGAACCAGATCCTATGTCTTATCAATTTGAGCAGTTGTCAGTTGAGCCGACAGATAAGCGTTATCAATTTAGGAAATATCTCACTTTCTATGAAATTATTACTAGGCTATCTCAGGAAGAAAGCAAAGTAACCTTATCTACGCCGATGATGTTGATGCCTGTAGCGCGAGCGCATGGTGGGAATTTAGGGTCATCAGTAATCCTCTCTCAATATAGTGGAACAGAGCATAAAAGAATTTTAGATGCTGCATCTTCGAAGTCGCCAGTTAGCCAAAATGTCGGGCAATTGGCTATTGGAACTTTAGTCGAAATGCTTAGTGAGCTTACTCATAAGTATGGCAATGAACCAGCAATGAAAGCGCTGAGAGATAAAGAGTCTATAGATAGTTTCACTAAGACATTGGAAATGCTTGGCTATGAATGGGATTTGAAATGTACAAATACAAAAACAAACGCATACGAACTTAAGCTAAAAAAGCAAGGGGCTGAATTTAGCCTAGAAACCGCGTCTTCAGGAGAGCGTGAGCTTCTTACTTATTTGTTTGCGATATATGTATTAAACCTAAAAGATGCTTTGATTGTTATTGATGAGCCTGAGCTTCACCTTCATCCAAAATGGCAAAGGAAATTAATTGAGCTGTTTGAAAAGCTTGCGGATGAAACGAATAATCAATTTGTTATGGCAACTCATTCACCTGCTTTCATTACACCTGCATCTATTGGCTACGTTTCGCGAGTTTTTTCAGAAAGCCAAGAAAGTAAGATTGTTAGGTTAAAACATATTGATGATTTTGAAAAGAAACATTTATTTCACATGGTTAATAGCCAAAACAATGAGCGAATATTTTTTTCAGATTTAGTTATATTGGTGGAAGGAATATCGGACAAAATATTTTTTGAAGCACTGTTCAAAGCGAAAGGTTTTGATAAAGAAATAAATAAAACATATGAAATCATTAGTGTTGGGGGCAAAGGGTTGTTTAAACAATATCAGTCACTATTAACTGGGTGTGGGATTGCTTACGTTGTCATAGCTGACTTGGACTATGCTAAGGATGTCGGAACACCTGAAGTAAAGGAGCTATTTGATCCTAATGTCAAAAAAATCAAAAATACTTTAAATTACTCTTTTAGTCTAGATGCAAAAAATTTTGTTAGAGAAATTGACTCTTTTATTAATAAAGACAACAAAGATGGATTGGAACAAGTTTGGGAACACATTAAGAGTCGGCAAAGTAGTCATAAACAGTCTTTAAGCGAAGAGCAAAAAATGACGCTGTGCAAATTTATTAAAGGTCAGCGAGTGAACGATTCAATCATTATCCTTTCGAAAGGACAGTTAGAAGACTATTTGCCGTCAAATTGCAAGAGCAAGGATGTTGAGGAAGTGATTAAGTTTACCCAAGAAGTCCAATCATATTCGCATTTGCTGGGCGAGTTGAAACAGAATGTAATTGAAGAAATTAATATGATAGTGGATTATGTAGAAGCAAGAATTAGCCCCAAGCAGTGAGCGAACTGAAAATCCTGTTAAATGTATAAAAAGTGAACACTTTGAATGATCTGTTCTCATTTGTTGATGGTTTTATGCTTCCTCCAAAGAAATAAAGGAAATATGATGGATAGGTAATGAACCCAAAAATTAAACGGGTTTCAAAGTAGAAAAAAGGGCTCTGCTGCATTAAAGTCAAAATTGGCCGAATTCACTCTTGATCATTGATAGGAATGAAGTCGAGCATGTTTCTTAAGATTCTCGTGCATCATATTGTTTTTGAGCGGTTTCTATTTCTGTGAGATGTTCGGCAGTCCACTCTCCGAGTTGAATCAGTTGATCACGGAAAGAGCGACCCAGCTCCGTCAGCTCATAGTCCACACGGGGCGGTACGGTGGGAAATACGGTTCGTGTCACCAATCCGTCGCGCTCCAAGTCTCGCAGAGTGATGGTCAGCATGCGCTGTGAAATGCCTGATATGAGCCGACGGATTTCGCCGAAGCGTTTGGCACCTGAGCCGAGTAGGGTGATGATGAGGCAATTCCATTTGCTACCGACTTTGGATAAAAACTCGATCTTTTGGCGGACTTCTCGTGAGACGACCTCAAAACCGTCTTGCTCAAGCCGCATCAATAGGTGCTGTGATTTTAGGTCTTCTTTGGTTACTTCTGAGTGTGTGGGTTTCATGAATGTGCCTTCTTGCGTTGTTGCTTGGAGTTCGGTAACATCTCAATGGTTACTATTTTATACTAATGTATTAAAACGAATGTGTTGCATTTCAAATTTAATTGTTTCATAAATCAAGCATGGCATATGGTTTGTGGTCAGCGCAGTGGTGTGTCTTTCTGACATACTTCGATGTGTGTATTTTTGGTTTATTTTAATCTGTGGTTTTATTGTGAAGAAGGATGACAAATGAGGGTTTCATTATTGAACGCGTTGCCTGCGAAAAAAAGCTTGGGCGTGCTTCTGGTTGGCGCGGTTTTATTGAGTGCGTGTGGTGAAAAAGCACCACCACAACAACCGCCTATGGCAGTCAGCGTGATCGAGGTTCAGCCTCAAGATGTACCTATCTCAATTGAAGCACCTGGTCAGACGGCAGGCTCCAGAGAGGTTGAAGTGCGTGCCCGTATTGGTGGAATTTTATTAAGGAAATTGTACCAAGAAGGACGTCCGGTTCAAAAAGGTGCTCCCTTGTTTGAGCTCGATACACAAACAGCCAAGGCTGCGGCAGATCAAGCTAGTGCCACACTGGCTGTTCAACAGGCTGCTTTGACTCAGGCGCAGCAAAATTTCAAACGCATCGCTCCTTTGTTTAAAGAAAATGCGGTCAGTCGAAAGGATTACGACGATGCCGCGGCTGCACTTGCAGCGGCTAAGGCCTCTGTTCAAGCAGCGCAAGCGCAGTACAGCAGTGCGAAAATCAATCTCGGTTATACCACTGTCACAGCGCCGATCAGTGGCGTGACCAGCAGTGAGACGCGCTCAGAAGGTAGTCTCATTAGTCCTCAAGATATGTTGACGAAAATTTCTCAGCTCGATCCGATGTATGTGAATTTCTCTTTCTCTGACTCTGAAATGATGCAGTTACGCAAAGATGAGGCCGCTGGTTTGGTTCGTATGCCAGAGGGTAATCAGTTTGAGGTTTCTCTTTTCTCTCAAGACGGTTCTGAGTATCCGCTCAAAGGACAGATGAATTTTACGGATAGCGTGGTCAGCACGACAACGGGCAGCATTCGCGCACGCGCCACTTTCGCCAATCCCAGCAGTGATTTATTCCCAGGCTCGTTCGTCCGTGTGGCGCTCAAAGGTGCTGTGCGCACCAACGCTATCTTAGTGCCTCAGCGTGCTGTGTTGTCAAGTGCTCAAGGTAAAAGTGTCTGGGTGTTGACCGAGGATGGTTCTGTGGCACCACGTCCGATTACGACTGCTAATGACATCGATAAAAATGTTGTGGTGACCAGTGGTCTTAAAGCGGGTGACAAAGTGGTGGTGGACAATATCACCAAACTATTTATGTTGCCGCCGAAGAGCAAGGTCGAGCCCACCGTGGTGACATTAGAGCAATTCAACGCCGGCCCTGCACCGACGACTGCACCAGAGGGCCAAAAGCCAGCAGCAGAAGCCTCGGCTAAACCTGAAGGCAAGCCCGAAGAACAACCTGCTGCCAAATAACTCAGACATTGAGCAATGAAATGACCCCTGTTTGATGGGGTATAAACAATAGATACCAGATATCAAGGATTGCCATGATTTCAGAATTTTTTATACGGCGGCCGATTTTCGCCACTGTGTTGTCCATCATCATTACACTCGCGGGCTTTGCCGCCATGCGCAGTTTGCCGATTGAACAGTACCCGCAGATTGTGCCACCGCAGGTGACGGTTACGGCTGCGTACCCAGGTGCGTCGGCCGAGGTGATTGCCAGTACGGTCGCAGCACCGCTGGAGCAACAAATCAACGGTGTGGACAACATGCTGTACCTTCAGTCCACCAGCGCGGGCAGCGGTCAGATTTCGATTAACGTCACGTTTAAAATTGGTACAGATCCTGATCAAGCGACGATTAATGTGAATAATCGCGTGCAAGCAGCACTGGCTAAAATGCCCGCCGAAGTGCGCCAAATTGGCGTGACGGTACAAAAGCAATCGCCTGCATTCCTTAAGGTTATCGCGCTGTACTCGCCGAATGAAAGTGTTGATCAAGTCACCATGAGTAATTATGCGACGCTTAATGTCGTTGATGAATTGCAACGCATTCCTGGTGTCGGCAGTGTGCTCAACTTCATTGCCAAAGACTATTCGATGCGCGTCTGGTTGCACCCTGATAAATTAGCGCAGCTCAAACTCACGCCGAGCGATGTCGCAGCAGCCATTGCTGAGCAGAACTCACAATTTGCTGCAGGTAAAATCGGCGCGGAACCCATGGATAAGCCCAATGAGTTTAGCTATACCATTAGCACGCAGGGTCGTTTGCAAACGGTGGAGCAATTTGAAAATATCATTTTGCGTGCGTCGTCAGACGGCTCGGTATTGCGTTTGAAGGACGTTGCGCGCGTCGAGCTTGGTTCGCAAAGCTATGATGTGGTGTCCACGCTCAACGGTAAGCCAACAGTACCGCTGGGAATTTTCTTGGCGCCTGGTGCGAATCAGTTGCAAGTGGCTCAAGAAGTCGATGCGACGATGAAACGGTTACAAGAAAAATTCCCACCCGATGTGACCTATAAAACACCTTACGACACGACGAAATTCGTTAGCCAGTCGATTACCGAAGTGGTGCATACATTGGTTGAAGCGATGATTTTGGTGTTCTTGGTGGTGTATTTGTTCTTACAAAACTGGCGTGCGACCTTGATTCCGAGTTTGGCGGTGCCGGTGTCGATTATGGGCACGTTTGCGGGCATGTATTTACTTGGATTCTCGATTAATACCTTGACGTTGTTCGGCATGGTGCTGTCTATCGGGATTGTGGTTGATGATGCGATTGTGGTGTTAGAAAACGTTGAGCGCATCATGCACACGGAGAAAAAAACGCCGTTTGAGGCCACGCGTCAAGCGATGCAGGAGGTCAGCGGACCTGTTGTTGCGATTGTGCTGGTGCTGTGTGCGGTATTTGTGCCAGTGGCGTTTCTCGGCGGTATTGCGGGACAGATGTATAAACAGTTCGCGATTACCATTGCGGTGTCGGTGACTATTTCGGGTTTTGTGGCTTTGACGCTCACGCCTGCATTGTGTATTGCATTTCTCAAGCCTGACCATGACCGAAAACCGAACCGATTCTTTGATTGGTTTAACCGAAAATTTGAAAACCTCACAGATCGTTACACGCGCGGTGTGACATTTTTCATTAAACGCACAGTGATTGGTGGATTGGTTTTTGCTGGGATTATTGCCTTGACGATTGGTTTGTTTAAACTCGTGCCATCGAGTCTCGCACCTGATGAAGACCAAGGCTACATCATTGCGGCGGCCATACTACCTGATGGTGCATCACTACAACGCACGCAGGCAGTGGGCAAACAGCTTGATGAGATTGCCAATAATTTACCTGGTAAAGAGGACGTGTTTATCATCAACGGCTTGGATTTATTCTCCTTCACCAGTAAGACAAGCTCTGCTGTGTCGTTCATCCCACTCAAAGATTGGTCTGAACGCACCACGCCAGAGACCAGCTCGCAAGCGTTGGTTGGGCAGATTTTCGGTCAGGGCATGCAAAAAGTCACCGATGGCATGCTTATTGCATTTAATCCGCCGCCGATTTCGGGCATGTCCAACACGGGTGGTTTTGAAGCGTATATCCAAAGTCGTGGTTCAGGTTCATCAACAGATTTGGCCGACGTGACCCAAAAACTCTTAGCCGCAGCGCATTCGCGGCCAGAGCTGGCTGGTTTGCAAAGTACATTCAGTGCGAGCGTACCGCAGGTGAATGTGCAGCTTGATCGCGAAAAAGCGCGCACGCTTGGCGTGTCTGTGGACAGTGTATTTGCCGCCATGCAAGCGACGTTTGGCTCACTGTATGTGAATGACTTTAACATGCTTGGTCGAAATTTCCGTGTTGAATTGCAGTCTGAAGCAGCTTTTCGTGACGATGTGTCCCGCATCAATTCGATTTTTGTGCGCTCGAATGCTGGTGAAATGGTGCCGCTGTCCGCTTTACTCACTGTGACCAAAACGGTTGGTCCCGAAACTTTGGAACGTTATAACGTGTTTACCGCCGCAAAAATTGTCGGTGGCCCAGCGCCTGGCTATAGCTCAGGTGAGTCACTCGCTGCGATGGAGGTTATAGCGAAAGAGGTGTTGCCCGAAGGTTATTCTTTGGCATGGACAGGTTCTGCATTCCAAGAGCGCAGTACCAGCGGAGCGTCAGGTCAGGTATTCATCTTTGGCATCATCATCGTGTTTTTGATTTTGGCTGCGTTGTATGAACGCTGGACATTGCCTATCGCGGTGTTGTTGGCTGTGCCATTTGCGGTGTTTGGTGCGCTGTTGGCGAACTGGATGCGTGGTTTGGCCAACGATGTGTATTTTCAAGTCGCGTTGGTGACACTCATTGGCTTGTCGGCGAAGAATGCCATTTTAATTGTTGAATTTGCCATGATGCAGACTCAAGCGGGCATGAGCTTTGCGCAATCAGCGATTTCGGCAGCTAAACTGCGTTTTCGCCCGATTGTTATGACATCATTGGCATTTGTTTTGGGTTGTGTGCCGTTGGCAATTTCGACAGGTGCGGGTTCGGCCAGCCGTCATTCGATTGGTACGGGTGTGATTGGCGGGATGTTGGCTGCGACGTTTTTGGCAACATTCTTGATTCCGATGTTTTACATGTTGGTGATGGACTGGACGCAAAAAGCTGCTGATAAATGGCGTAAAAATCACCCAAAGAAAGAGGTTGAACATGTCTAAAACCATCATCAGTTTAACAGTATCACTGCTGCTTTCAGCCTGTGCCATCGGTCCAGATTACCAGCGCCCACCCGTGGATGTGCCTGAACAATGGTCAATGGCGTCACCCGACACATCAGAGGTTCAGCGTGTCGCGGATAAATGGTGGGAAAATTTCAACGACCCTGTGCTCAACCGCATGGTTGAAGAGGCTTTGGTGAATAACCAAGACATCAATATCGCCATCGCTCAGCTCGATGATGCTGCTGCCCAAGCGCGTTTGGCGCGTACCGCGCTGTTGCCTCAGCTCAATGGTGCAGCATCAGGCCAGCGTGGTCGCTCATCATCCGAGACTAGCACTGGTAACTTGGGTGAGGTATACACGGCTCAGGCGGCGCTGTCGTGGGAGATTGATTTGTGGGGCAAACTGCGTCGCAGTAATGAAGAGGCTCGTGCTCAGTATTTGGGCACTGCTTATAATCGTGATGCGGTTCGATTGCTCATTGCCGCGCAAGTGGCTCAGACGTATTTCCAAATGCGGGCGTTGGATGCCAGCTTGGAGGTGACGCGTAACACGCAAACCACACGTGAGGAGTCTCTCAGTACACAGGAAAAGCGTTTTAAATACGGCATGGTTTCAATGCTTGAAGTCTCACAAGCCCAGTCTGAGTTGGCCACTGCCAAAATCAATGCGGCTTCGCAAGCGTTGTCTCTGAAAACCACCGAAAATGCTCTGAGTGTTTTATTGGGCCGTTCACCACGTGCGTTTTTAGAGGCGCACGAGCGTGGACAGACTTTGAGTCAAATGACCCACGTGACACAGATTCCAGCGGGTATTCCGTCAGATGTTTTGACGCGGCGACCCGATGTAGCCAGTGCGGAACAAGCTCTGGTGGCCGCAAATGCACGCATTGGTGTGGCGCGAGCAGCTTATTTCCCGAGTATCAGTTTGACGGGAAATTTGGGGTCGCAAAGTTTGTCATTGTCTAATTTATTCACAGGTCCTGCCGCGACGTGGTCGTTTGTTGGCAATTTGGCTGCGCCGATTTTTAACTTCGGCGCGACGCAAGCGAATGTGAATTCAGCAAACGCCAAGCAGCGACAAGCCTTGGCGCAGTACGAAAAAAGCATTCAAAATGCGTTCAAAGAAACACTCGATGGTTTCGCTTCTGTCGAGAGCACGCGTCAACAAGAAGTGGCGGCACTCGAACAGGTTCACGCCACCAATGAAGCGTTGCGACTGGCCAATCTGCGTTATGACAATGGTTACTCATCTAACCTTGAGCGGTTAGATGCGCAGCGCAGTGCTTATCAAACTCAACTCTCACTTATTTCGATTCGATTGGCTCGATTGAATGCTTCGGTTGATTTGTACAAAGCACTGGGCGGTGGTTGGACATTGCCAACGCCTTAATTTCAATGTGAGACAGCTTGCTCTGGCTTGCGGATGAATTAGCACCATAAAAAAACCTCGCGAGATAGCGAGGTTTTTTATACTGATGCACAGCGAATGGTTATTCGGCGTTTACGGTATGCTCCACTCTCATTGTTTGAGCTGCTGTGACCATATTGGCCAGTGCCGCATGGGTTTTTGGCCAGCCTCTGGTTTTTAGCCCTTTTACACGGCACGCTTTATGCGGTGGGCGCACGGCTGATGCGGGACGTACTTATGTGCGGGATTTTATTGAATTGCTGCGCAGTACCTGTCGAGATAATTTGCGAGGCATCACTTTGCTCAGTTGATGCCTTAAATGTCTTGACCATAAAAAACGCACTGACATATCAGTGCGTTTTTTGGTGAAATGGATGACAGATTACTCACGCAACTTGGCGAGTAAACGTAAAAATTCCAGATACAGCCAGAATAGTGTCACCACCAAACCGAAAGCACCGTACCATTCCATGTATTTTGGTGCGCCTGCGGCCACGCCGTTTTCGATGAAGTCAAAATCCAGCACCAGATTTAAGGCCGCAATCGTGACGACAAACAAACTAAACGCGATGCCGACCCAGCCGCTGCCATGAATGAGTGGGATTTGAATACCGAAAAAGCTCAAGACAAAACTGACCAAATACAACAGGAAAATAGCCCCTGTCGCCGCGACGATACCGAGCTTGAAGTTTTCAGTGGCACGAATCAAGCCGCTTTTATAAGCCAGCAACAACGCGCCCAAAGTACCAAAGGTCAGCGCAATCGCCTGCAACACGATCCCAGGGAAGCGCAACTCAAAAAAGCCAGAAACCGCACCAAGAAACACACCTTCAACAACCGCGTAAACGGGGGCAAGGTAGGGGGCTGTGTGTGGTTTAAACGAAATAATCAATGCCAAAATTAGACCAATAATCGCACCACCCATGGCCAATGTACCAACCATACCTGAGCCAGCTTGGCCTTGTTGCATGACGACAGACCACGGCCACGCCGCTGATAACACAGCAATCAGCAACAACAAGCCTGTTTTATTGACCGTGCCATCCAATGTCATACGGTCAGACGTTGCACCGACTTGTTTATCAAATGCTTTGTCTGTCAAAATTGGATTTCCTGAACGAAACGCCATGTTTCTCTCCTCATATAAAAATCGTCATGTTCATCATGACTGGTGTACGCATCATAGCACAAAGCATAGGTTGTATATTAAAACGCTAAGACTCGAAGCTGCTAATCGCTGTTGTGCTTCTTGTGCTTCATTAGGGCAATACACCATTCAGTGTTGGTGATGCCCTTATCTAAAAGCAGTTTGTTCAACTACTTTATTACTTAATCAGCGTACAATCCTCGCCTTTGGGGGCACCGAGGTCTAAGCTTATTTTTGGGCAGGAAATCTTGACTTGGCTGCCTGCTTTTAGTGCGGATGCACCGTCTGTTGCGGTGCTGCTCATGTAAAAATGAGCTTCCGTGAGTTCATCGGCCGTTTTCAGATGCACCACGAGCTGTTCATTTGCGGTTTTGTCTATCCCACTCACTTCACCATAGGTGATGAGTACCTTACCTTTGATTTTTTCGTTGAAGGCAGCTTCGTTGGCTTTGTATTCGTTAAAAAGTTGTGTTGCACTCAGATTGATGGCTTCATTCGATTTTGCTTCTACTGTATTGGTTGTAGTTGACTCAGATTGAGCCGCTGGTGCGCTCGTACTTTGTTTGACTTCTAATTTTTCGCTGCAAGCGGCGAGGTTTAAGCTCAGTAGAGCGATGATGTATAGTGATGCGGTTTTCATCGGGTGTCCTTAGTGTCTAAATGGTATAAAAGAGTTGGTTAAAAGGCAATCGGTGATAATGCTGCTACGGGCAGACGTCAAGGAGGTCACAGCACAGTGTGCGCACCAAACAATAAAGCATCTGTCTTTTTGAGCCTTGATGCATCAGTTGTTTGATTTAAGTGAGGGGTCTTGGCAAGTCATAGCGCTTGATTCGAGATTATACCCATTAAGTTTTGTATGGGCTGGAAGATGCTTCTTTTTATCCTTACTGCTGGGCTTGGTCTGTATTTTTGTGAAAGTAAATAATGTCGATGAGTCGTCAGACTGCAGTGATTTACATAAATTTAGTATTAACCACCTTGTTCTGGGGGGGGCTTGGGTGGCCGCACATATGTTGGTCGAGGAAGTACCGCCATTTACCGCCGCATTTGTACGGTTTGCGATTGCGACGGCGGCTCTGGCTTGGGTGGTGTCTAGGCAGGAGGGGGATTCCTCGTTTGAATCGGCGTGATATGACCACATTATTATGGCTCGGATTCTCAGGGGTGTTTTTGTATAACTTTTGCTTTTTGAAGGGGTTGAAGTACATTTCTGCAGGGCGCGGCGCGTTGGTGATTGCGCTCGATCCTGTGGTGATTGCTCTGGTTTCGTGGCTGTGGTTGAAAGACAAAATGACACCACTAAAAGCTTTAGGAATAGCAACGGCATTGGCTGGATGTGTTTTGGTGATTAGTGATGGCCATCCTGAGCGCTTGTTAAAAGGCGATGTAGGGATGGGTGAGTTGTTGATTCTCGGTTGTGTGGTATACATTCATCGGGCGACGCGCAACACAGACGCTCTCGCCGTTGGTGGTGACGTTTTATGCCTGTGCCGTTGGTTGTGTATTACTGGGCTTGGCGGCATTGTTTGAGGAGCCTTGGTTCTTGATTCCGCATTTTTCATTGACGGCGCGGCTGTGTTTGCTCTATTTGGGTCTGTTTGGCACGGCGCTTGGTTATACTTGGTTCACGAATGTTGTGCAGGAGATTGGTGCAGCACGTACAGCGCCTTTTATCAATTTAACCCCCATATCAGGTGTGCTGTTTGGCGCGTTGATTTTGCATGAGCGACTTGAGTGGGCGGTGTTGTTTGGTGGTTTGGTGACCATTGCGGGGGTCATGATGACGATTTACGCAGGACGAAAGTGAGTGTTCATGTTTTTGTGGATTGATGAGGCTATAAAAATGGTTGCTGTGTATCGACGTTCAAGTTTATTTTGGTGTGTAGCTGTGATTTTATTGGCGGCTTGTGTGCCTGCTCGTCAGTCTGTCGGCAATGAACCTTCTGTCGTTGCTGAGTCAGACGCAGCTCCTGTTACTTTGGCTCAAGGTGTTAAAGCAGACAGAGTTCTGGTGTTGAAAGCGGCACGTGAATTGCATTTGTACAAAAATGATGTGCTTTTGAAAAAATATCACATCAATCTTGGGTTTAATCCAATCGGTGACAAGGTCCAAGAAGGGGATGGCCGCACCCCAGAAGGTCAATACATCATCGACTGGCGTAATCTAAAAAGTGCGGCTTATCGTTCTTTGCACATTTCATACCCCAATGAGGCGGACATCAAAGCCGCCAGAAAACTCGGTGTCGCTCCTGGTGGAGACATTATGATTCATGGGTTGTACAACGGTTGGGTCGATGCTGACATCCCACGAATCAAACCCGACTGGACCTATGGCTGTGTGGCCGTCAGTAATGCACATATGGACGAGCTATGGCAGGTGGTTGATGATGGGACGCCGATTGAGATTCGTCCTTGACGTCAAAGAAAAGAATTGAAAAGCGCGACCCGAGGGTCGCGCTTTATTTGCTGTCTTCCTATTATTATTGAGCATTGATGTTTTTTAGTTCGCTCTATTATTTTGCGCATTGCTTGTACAATTTTTTGCGCTGTTGTCTCCTACCATGCTCCTTTCTAAAAATTCGTCACCGTCTGGGGGTGGAGATTTCGTTTTGAGAAGTCACACTGCAGTCCTCTTACGCGGCCTGAGTCTTATATAAGACCTCGCTCTGAGTGACGCGATTATGACAACTGTTTTGGTGCATTGCAAGTGAATTGTGGAGAAAAATACAATTTTCGATGTTGCGTCGCAATATACGTAAAAATCTGTTTTCAAAGGATTTTTGGGCAAATCATGTAAACGAAGAAAATAATCGTATGTTTTTAATCATTCACCAAATGAGTTATGGTCATTTAAACAAAAGCACGACTGCTGATGGCTGTCGTGCTTTTGTTTGTTTTGGTGCGATAGAGTGCAAACGAGTGCAAGTTGAACGTGTGTTTACGAAATTCTCATACCTGGTTGTGCCCCTGCATTTGGCTCTAATAGGTATAAACCAGGGGTGGTTTTCTCGTCTTTGGCAGACGCACACAGCACCATGCCTTCTGAAATGCCAAATTTCATCTTGCGTGGCGCGAGATTGGCAACAAGGACGGTGAGTTTGCCAACTAAGTCTTCGGGCTTGTACACGGCGGCGATACCAGAGAACACATTGCGCATTTTGCCTTCGCCCGCGTCCAAGGTCAGTTGGAGTAATTTGGTCGAGCCTTCAACAGTGTTGCAGGCAACGATTTTGGCGATGCGCAAATCAACTTTAATGAAATCATCAATGGTGATGGTTTCAGCGATGTCCTCGATGTCTGTTGTTGCCGCGCTTTGGGTTGATTCGGCTTGCATGGACTCTTTGTTGGCCTCAAGCAGGGCGGCGATTTGTTTGTCTTCGACGCGGGTCATCATGTGACTGTAAGCATTGATGGCGTTGTTTGAACTCAACGGCGTATGCACGTCTGACCACTGCTGCGTGGCGATATTGAGGAATGTGTAGGCTTTGGCCGCCGTGGTGGGCAGCACTGGTGAAAGATAAACAGTCAAAATGCGGAACGCTTCAAGGCAAATGCTGCACACAGTGTGTAGCTCATCGACTTTAGTCGCGTCTTTGGCCAAATCCCACGGTTTATTGGCGTCAATGAACACATTGATTTGATCGGCGAGCTCCATGACCGCGCGCATGGCCTTGCCGAACTCACGTGCTTCATACAACGTACCGATGTTGGCAGAGGCTGCGCGTAAGTTGGCTAATAGTTCGTGTGACATGGCCGCATCGTTGACTTTGCCGTCGAATCGTTTGACAAGGAAACCTGCTGCGCGACTGGCGATGTTGACGTATTTGCCGACAAGGTCAGAATTCACGCGCGAGATGAAGTCGTCAAGGTTCAGGTCTAAGTCCTCCATCGAGGCATTGAGTTTCGCGGCGAAATAGTAACGTAGCCATTCGGGGTTCATGCCCGTTTGGATGAAACTGTCGGCGGTGATGAATGTGCCGCGTGATTTGCTCATTTTCGCACCATCCACGGTGAGGAAACCGTGGGCGAATACATTGGTTGGCGTTCGGTGACCTGAGAATTTCAGTGTGGCAGGCCAAAACAGTGTGTGGAAGTACAAAATGTCTTTGCCGATGAAGTGGTATTGCTCGGTGGTCGAGTTAGGCTTGACCCAGTCGTTGAAATTTAAACCGATGCGGTCAGCCAAGTTTTTAAAGCTCGCGTAGTAACCGACCGGTGCGTCGAGCCAAACGTAGAAGTATTTGTTCGGTGCATTGGGAATCTCGAAGCCGAAGTATGGCGCATCGCGAGAAATATCCCAGTCGGAGAGTTTGTTCTCATCATCCGTGCCGAGCCATTCGCGCATTTTATTGGTCGCTTCTGGCTGCGCCAAGCCTTGTACCCAGTCGCGCAAAAACGTCTTGCAACGCTCGTCCGAGAGTTTAAAAAAATAATGCGTGGAAACTTTGCGCACAGGCGTCGCGCCCGATATGGCCGAGTATGGATTGATGAGGTCGGTCGGTGAATATGTCGTGCCGCAGACTTCGCAGTTATCGCCGTATTGGTCTTTTGAGTGGCATTTCGGGCATTCGCCTTTGATGAAGCGGTCAGGTAGAAACATTTCTTTGACGGGGTCAAAGTATTGTTCAATGTCGCGTGCTTCGATGAAGCCGTTTTTGTGCAACTCGAGGTAAATCTCGCTACACAGCTGCTTGTTTTCTTCGGAGTCTGTTGAGTAATAGTTATCAAACGAAATGCCAAAGGCATCAAAGTCGCGTTTGTGTTCTTTCCAAACATTGTCAATCAATTGTTTTGGTGTCAAACCTTCTTTCTCCGCACGCAGCATCACAGGTGTGCCGTGTGTGTCATCCGCGCCGACGTAGTATACTTCGTGCTGATTGAGTTTCAGATAGCGCACCCAGACATCCGTTTGAATGTACTCGACCAAATGACCGATGTGAATTTGACCATTGGCATAGGGCAGGGCGGAAGTGACGAGGATTTGGCGTTTGTTGGACATAGATGATTGACTCGAATAATGGATGTTTGTCGCGCATGGGCGCAAACCGCGATTTTACCACAGGGCATACCGCATGAATCAGCAAGAATTACAAACCGCATTAGACACGCTACCGATTGAGCAAGGCGAGCCACTCACGCTCGGCCAAACCCGCGCATTGAAAAAAATCGACGGTCAGATTTTACATATTGAACTATCCTATCCATGCGTCAGCCAACATGAAGATTTAACACGCCGCATCCAGCAAGCCATCGGTGAGCAATACGCGGTCAACATCACCACCAAAGTTGCTGCCCACGTAGTGCAAGCAGGTCTAACTGTCTCACCTAATGTTAAAAATGTCATTGCCATCGCTTCAGGCAAAGGCGGCGTCGGCAAAAGCACCACTGCTGTGAATCTCGCGCTTGCGCTGGCCGTTGAAGGTGCGAAAGTGGGCTTGCTGGACGCGGATATCTACGGTCCATCTGTCCCTTTATTGCTCAATTTATCAGGCAAACCCGAGTTGGATGCTACTGAAAAAATGATTCCACCTGTACGTTACGCTGTTCAGGCCAACTCCATCGGCTTTCTGATTGATGTAGATTCGCCCATGGCATGGCGCGGCCCGATGGTTTCACAAGCGTTGCAGCAATTATTCAATCAAACCGCGTGGAATGACCTCGATTATCTCATCATAGATATGCCGCCTGGTACGGGTGATATTCAGCTCACTTTGTCACAAAAAATTCCCGTCACGGGTGCTGTGATTGTCACCACGCCACAGGATTTGGCATTGCTCGACGCACGTAAGGGATTGAAAATGTTCGAAAAAACCAATGTCCCCGTGCTCGGCATCATCGAGAATATGGCATTACACACTTGTTCTGCATGCGGTCACGAAGAAGCTGTTTTTGGCGAAGGAGGTGCGGCCAAAATGAGTGCAGATTTTTCTGTGAATTTATTGGGTCAACTGCCTTTGTCCATTGACATTCGCACCGCGGCGGACAGTGGTCAACCAACGGTTGCTCAGAATCCAAACAGTCATCATGCGCAACACTATCGCAGCATGGCACGAAAAATGGCGGCTGCTGTATCGGGTCTGCCAAAAGATTTGAGTCACAAGTTTAAAGTGACGACGGTTTGAGTTCGTCTTCAGAACCCAAGTTATAGGATATCGCTCAAAGATTAGCGTGAGGCTGTTTTCTGACCAACGTGTACAAAAAAACCGCCATGGGATTGCTCTCATGGCGGTTTTTTTGTCATTAGGTATTGGATTATTTTGCGACTTCTTTCAGTACCTCTGATTGTGCGGCTTGCAAATCCATCATGGTTTTGTGGAAGCTTTTATTGGCCTCTTGAAGTTTCTTCATGTCTTTTGCCTTGACTGCTTCTAAAAAAGACTTCATGTCTGTTGATATTGAGTCAATCGCCTTTAGATTACTGTTGTGATCCCTAAATTATATGAAGGTTAGTTGACGTATCGCATCCGTGGGTGTGGTCGCATTTTATCAGTAGCCCTGATTTTCGGTGATTTTGGCCTGTTTTTTTGCAGTTTATGGATAAAAAACTGAGAAATCTGTTATTTCTCTCTTGAAAAGAGAGGCAATGCCTCCAATTAGCCATCAAGACGCAATCATCGTCGCGTTCAAGATTTTTAAGCAATTGATTCATTTATATAAACAGCTATTTGGAGAGCAACATGGGTAAAATTATTGGTATTGATTTGGGCACAACCAACTCTTGCGTTTCGGTCATGGAAGGCAACACACCAAAAGTCATCGAAAATGCCGAAGGCGCGCGTACCACGCCGTCGATTATTGCGTACACCAACGACGAGATTTTGGTTGGTGCACCAGCGAAACGTCAGGCGGTGACCAATCCTAAAAACACGTTGTACGCGATTAAACGCTTGATTGGTCGTCGCTTTGAAGACCAAGAAGTCCAAAAAGACATCAGCCATATGCCATTTGACATCATTAAAGCCGACAATGGCGATGCATGGGTAAGTGTCAATGGCGACAAGCTTGCGCCACCACAAATCTCTGCAGAAGTTTTGCGCAAGATGAAAAAAACCGCTGAAGACTACCTCGGCGAAACAGTTACTGAAGCAGTCATCACCGTACCTGCGTATTTCAACGATGCGCAACGTCAAGCCACTAAAGATGCGGGTCGCATTGCGGGTCTCGATGTGAAACGCATCATCAACGAGCCGACTGCGGCAGCGTTGGCGTTCGGTTTGGACAAAACCGATAAAGGTGACCGTAAAGTGGTGGTCTATGACTTGGGTGGTGGTACGTTTGACGTGTCAATCATCGAAATCGCAGACGTCGATGGCGAAAAACAATTTGAGGTATTAGCAACCAACGGTGATACATTCTTGGGTGGTGAAGACTTTGATCAATTGGTCATTGCTTACCTCATCGAAGAGTTCAAAAAAGAACAAGGCGTTGATCTGTCAAAAGACATGCTTGCTTTGCAACGTCTCAAAGATGCTGCCGAAAAAGCCAAAATCGAATTGTCATCAGCGACGCAAACCGAAATCAACTTGCCGTACATCACCGCTGATGCGAGCGGTCCAAAACACATGGCGATCAAAATCACCCGCGCTAAACTCGAAGCGTTGGTGGATGATTTGGTTGAGCGCACGATTGCGCCATGCCGCACAGCATTGAAAGACGCTGGTTTGAAAGTGTCTGACATTGACGACGTGATTTTGGTTGGCGGTCAAACGCGTATGCCCAAAGTGCAAGAAAAGGTAAAGGAATTCTTTGGTAAAGAAGCACGTAAAGACATCAACCCTGATGAAGCAGTGGCGGTTGGCGCGGCGATTCAAGGTCAAGTTTTGGGCGGTGATCGCACCGACGTGTTGTTGCTAGACGTCACACCACTCTCGCTCGGTATTGAAACCATGGGCGGCGTGATGACCAAGATGATCAACAAAAACACGACGATTCCGACCAAGTTTGCACAGGTGTACTCAACGGCCGATGACAATCAGCCTGCGGTAACGATTAAAGTGTTCCAAGGTGAGCGTGAAATCGCGCAGTACAACAAGTTGCTCGGCGAGTTTAATCTCGAGGGTATTGCGCCAGCTCCGCGTGGTGTTCCGCAAATTGAGGTGACTTTTGACATTGACGCCAATGGTATTTTGCATGTGAGTGCGAAAGACAAAGGCACTGGCAAAGAAAACAAAATCACCATCAAAGCGAACTCTGGTTTGTCTGAAGAAGAAATCGCCCAAATGGTCAAAGATGCTGAGATGAACGCCGATGCTGATAAAACTCAACGCGAGTTGGTTGAAGCACGCAACGGTGCGGATGCTTTGGTACACTCAACCAAAAAATCTTTGGAAGAGTACGGTGATAAAGTCTCTGCTGAGGAAAAAACCGCGATTGAAGCGGCTTTGAAAGAGCTCGAAGAAGCCATTCCAGCTGGCTCGAAAGAAGACTTAGAGTCAAAAACCGAAGCCTTGAGCAAAGCAGCCATGAAACTCGGTGAAGCGATGTACGCTGACATGCAAGCCAAAGCGCAAGCGGAACAAGCTGGTGCTGAAAAAGCACCAGAACAAGCTGATGTGGTGGATGCTGAGTTCACAGAAGTGAAAAAAGATGATAAATAATTGATGGTTTCAGATAGGAACTCCCCCTTGTTGCAAAACAAGGGGTTTTTTGTTTTTTTTGATTAAAGACGCCTATATCGTTGAGGAAATGTAAAGATATTTGGCAAATATATTGTATTGACTTGAATTAAAACGGATAAGCTATTACTATTCACAAGCGTTTGCAGTACGCGAAATGATTATTTTAACCATTTCAATCAGTAACAAAATTTATCTAAGGGACGTCACAATGAAAGAATTTATTGATATTTTTATGAATGTGGTTAAGGCCAAGTATGCTCAGTTCTCTGGACGTGCGCGTCGCAAAGAGTTCTGGGGGTTCCAGTTGGTTGGTTTTGTTATTTCGATTTTGTTGGCCATTATTGATGGCATTTTAGGGACGATGTCTGGTGGTATTGGGATGCTGCAAGGTATTTTTGCATTGGCACTTCTGATTCCTTCTGTTGCCTTGATCATTCGTCGGCTGCATGACACCGATCGTAGCGGCTGGTGGGCTCTTTTGTGTGTGGTGCCTTTAGCAAACATTGCGCTTGTTGTCCTTATGTTTTTGGAGGGCACGAAAGGTACTAATCGCTTTGGCTCTGATCCCAAAGCGCTGTCTTAAAATTTCAGGGTGTCATTTGAACCGAGCATTTGCTCGGTTTTTTGTTGTGCAGGTGGGTTCTTGTTTATTTGGTCTTATGCTCTTTAACTAAAAATAGTCTTTGCAAACGGGACGTGTGTAAGCGTAAGCTTACGTAAGACCTTTATGGTGTAAAAATACGATAAATCAGTATCTGCCAGCAGTATTTTTGATGGATTTGGGTAAAATGTGCGGCCTATTTTAATTTTGTGAATGTTCTTAATGAAACTCTCCCAATTTGACGTATGGTTGATACATCGTGCCCCTGAGACTGAGTTATCAGGTTTTTCTCGTTTTTTCAAAGAATTCTGGTTTTTCGGGTTAAAAAACGCGCGAGCATGTTTGTTTGCGGGGTTGTTTTTCTTGTCGATGATGTTTGTGCCGCGAACTGGCGTGTTGGGTGTTCCTAAATATGATGTGTTGTTGATCATCGCAGTGAGCATTCAGGCATGGATGGTTTGGGCAAAGTTAGAAACGTGGGATGAGCTGAAAGCCATCACGGTGTTTCATTTGGTGGGGTTCGCTTTAGAGGCATTTAAGGTCTCGGGCAGCATTGGCTCGTGGAGTTATCCTTTGGAGGGCTATACGAAATTATTTGGTGTGCCACTGTTTTCGGGCTTTATGTATGCTGCGGTGGGTAGCTACATCATTCAGGCGTGGCGGTTATTTGATATGCGGATTCGTCACCATCCGTCGTATTGGTTGGCGACGTTGGCGGCTTTGATGATTTATGCGAATTTTTTCACACATCACTTCATTGGGGATTATCGCTGGTATATTGGGGCGTTTGTTTTGGGCTTGTACTCACGCACACGCGTGGTGTTTCGGCCGCTTGACCGTGATCGTTGGATGCCGCTGTTGCTGGGGTTTATTTTGACAGGATTTTTTATTTGGTTGGCTGAGAATATCGGGACGTTTCTTGGTGTGTGGCAGTACCCAAATCAGATGGGCGCGTGGGCAACGGTGCATATTGGTAAATGGAGTTCGTGGGCGATGCTGGTGGTGATGACGTTTACGATTATTGTGAATTTGAAACACGTGAAGGAAACGATTCATGTCCCAGAGTAAATTGAGTGATTTGTCGGTTGCTGTGGTGGGCGGCGGTATTGCGGGGGCTGTGGCTGCGCTGATGCTCGGACGGCTGGGGGCGCGTGTGACGCTGTTTGAGCAAGTACCTGAGCCTCGTGCTGTCGGGGCTGGGATTTTGTTGCAACCAACTGGTTTGGCGGTGTTGAGGGCGATTGATGAGGGCATTGAGGCGGAGCTGGAGGGGGCGCGAATCGTGCAGCTGCTCGGACATACGCCGAGTGGACGCGTGGTGCTGGACAGTCAATATCGGTTTTGGCGTGAAGGCTCATACGGCTTGGGGATTCACCGTGGGGCGTTGTTTGATGCGCTGCGGCGGCGTTTGCGAGGGTTGCCGAATGTGACGGTACGCACGGGTGTGACGGTGGTGAGGGTTGAGCAAAGTGAGCTGGGCACAGTGCTGTTTGATGGCGAGGATAATTTTTCTAAGTGCGATGTGGTGGTGCTGGCTGAGGGGGTGAATTCTAAATTGCGCGGTCAACTGAACATTCCATACAGTGCAAAGCCGTATCCGTGGGGCGCGTTTTATGCGATTTTGCCGTCGGTGGCCAGCCTACCACAGGACGTGTTGTTACAACGCTATGAAGCGGCGCGCAAGATGACGGGTTTTGCCGATGGGTTTATTTGGTGGGCAGGCGATGAGCAGTTTGTTTTGGAGCGTGCCTCTTGAAGCGTTGTCTATGAAACCGTCGATTGATGAATTTAAGCGAAATGTGTTGGCGATTTAGCCGCAGTTGGATGAGTTTCTAAAGCCGTTGGTGGATGCGGAGCAGCTCGCGGCGGCGCGTTATGCTGATGTTGTCATGCCACATTGGCACGATAATCGTGTGGTGCTGATTGGCGATGCGGCACATGCGATGAGTCCGCAGCTCGAACAGGGTGCGAATATGGGGCTGATGGATGCGTATGAGCTGGTTCGGCAGCTGATGAGTCAACCCAGTGTCCCAGATGCACTGTCCCAGTACAGCACGGCACGCAAGCATCATCTGCGCTATTACCAGTGGGCGAGCCGCTGGCTCACGCCGCTGTTTCAATCTTATCGAACTGCGGCGCCTTGGCTGCGCGATCGATTGATGAATTCGGGCAATCAATTGCCGATGGTGCGTCGATTTGGCGCGGATACACTGGTTGGGGTGAAGCAAGGCTGGCTGCGGGCGAATATGGATTTGGGTGAGATTGATTCATTGTGGTGATGCTTAACCCAAGTTTTGTGGTAAATACAACATAAAAGTGATTTTTTAGACGGTGTTTTGATGAAAATATCATTTTTGGTTGCAAGGTTTTAAAAAATAGCACTACAATTCGCCCATCTTACGAATGCGAACGTGAGTCAAACAATTATAAAAGCGTGACGAATCACCCAAGAACAGCGACCACATAAAAACAAGCGTTGTACCCAATCAGATTCGTTGATTGATTAACTTTATCTTTACCAGCTGTCTCGTCGGGACACGGTATCTCAAAATTTTTAGTGTCACCCACATGGTTTTGACCATGGTGTTTTGTCAGAGCATTTGCTTTACGGACATGACGACGGTGACAAATCGTTTAACCCTATTGACGCCTCATCGCTTGCGATGCATCGCCCCCGCCACACTGCAAATATATAGACAAGGTAGAACCGCGTGCGCGAGCCATCCGAGTGACGAGATGACAAAAACCCTATAGGAGCGCCATCATGAGTGCGAAGAAAAAGGCGTCGATGCGCCTAACCATACCGATAACGCCGCGTGCACCAAGGAATCCGCTGGTTGCAGTGGCCAAACTAAGACAAGCGGGCAGCCATCGAGCCAGCCGAAAAACGGAGCGTAAGACACAACAACGGGCGCTGAAAAAATACTTAAGGAAGGATGGACTGCCCACAACCGAGCGGCTTGCTACATGATTTATTCAGGCTGCTGTGTTGTGGATGGTTCGTCCTAAAGACAAAATGAACACAGAAATTTTTACCCAAACAGTCAGCTCGACGACGGTGCGTTGGTTGCTGCGATGGTTTGGCGCAGGTTTTGGGGCGTACGGCGTTGGCTGAGTTTGAGTCTGTGGTGGCGGGGTTGTGTGTGTTGACACTAGGTGACTTCGCAGCGGTCCTGCGCCGCAGTCGATTAAGCCCAATCGTTGATGAAGCGAGTTTTATCAAAGCGTTGCGCGCTGAATGTGACTTAAAAGAAAACACCATGCAGTCCATGGATTTCGTGGTGTAACGCAAAATAAAAAGATGGCGACTGGTTCGCCATCTTTTATTGTTTTATTACAGCGCAAAAGTTATGGCAAAATACATGGGCACGAACATTCATTTTGTCAGAAAGGCGTTTATGAGCAACCCTGTGTACCAACTCCCGATTAAACTGTATTTTGAAGACACCGATGCGATGGGCATCGTCTATCACGCGAATTACATCAAGTATTTTGAACGTGCGCGCACTGAGTGGCTGCGTGCAGCGAACCTACACCACGGCGCATTGATGGCGCAGGACGTCGGGTTTGTGATTCGCCAAGCCGACATCGAATGGCTCTCACCACTCACACTCGACGACGAAATCGTTGTCACAGCACAGGTCGATACACTTGGCCGCTCATCTATTGTTCTTGAACAAACTATTTTGAAAAATGGCGAGCTGGTTTCGCGAGCAAAGATTCTGATGGTCTGTGTGAGCATCAGCACCAAACGCCCTGTGAGTGTACCTGAGAACATCCGAAAAACATTTTTGTCTAGTCAGTAGTGATTTCTTTTTTTGACATCCCTCGGGTTTTATACTCGAGGGATGGCCGACATTTTCTGTTATTTTAATTCGTTAAGCGATTGAGCAAAATTTAAAATCCTTTCAAATAGGCTTCAGCTGCTCCGAAACGTAACAGCATCCCTGCAATCACATCCAAAAAGCCTAAGATGTGAGCAGGTTTTTCAGCCGCTATCCACGCTTGTCCTGTTGCGCCAAGTGGAATATGAATCCCTAGTGGCTCATCAAACTCTAAAATTACAGTTCGGCCAATGTCGTTACTGTTTTTCATGACGTGCTGAGTCACACTTTGGGGTGTAGGTAACAACGAACCTTGAGCTTCGCCAGTCGACTCAGTTATACTTTGTACTCTGGCTCTGAAAATCTTACCGGGATACGCATCGACATAAAATTCCGCAAAGGCGTTTGGTTTGATCTGTGCATATGCTTGATCAGGGATTCTCATTTCAATAAATTTTTTATCAGTAAACATTAAAATAGCTGATGGTCTTTGCTCACCAAAGTATTGCCCTTCTGATGCAAATATGACGTTTACTTGACCATTTGTAGGTGCAGTGACCAGTGCATGGTCAATTTTCCACTGTAAATCAGCAATATCCTGAGCTGCTTTAATGACCAATTCTTTTTGATTAACCACCTCAATTTGCTTGTTATCAAACTCAGCTTGAGATACTACGTCGTCACGCAAAGCAGCTAGTCGATTTAAATCATTTTTCAATTTATCTAACTGAGCTTTTAGTCGAGAAAGTTCTGCTTGTTTTGCCGTTAGAGCGATTTGATACCTGTCGGTTTTAAAACTATAGATAGGATCTCCCGATTTAACTCTTTGATTATGGGTCACAAAAATTTTCTCGATTTCGCCGCCAGCAGGGGAGTTGAGCACAATGTGTGGCGCTTTAACTGTTGAAGAACCAGTTAAATCAAGAATGGCGTAATACCGTGTGAGTGTAAACAGCATAAACAGCAAAAAAACCGCGCCGAGTCCCATTGCAACATAGTTGCCTAAAGAACGCTTGACAATACCGAATTTTAATAAAAGCCAACAAATCAAAAAATATGGAACCAATACTATTTTCATGCTGTTTCACCTTCTTGATGGTTTGTTTTTTCGGTTTTGTGATTGCTATTGTTGTTGGTTGCAGAGGTTTGAGTTTCATCAGAGCGATTAGTTTCTGAGTCTGATTTGTTTTGAGTCTGTTCTATTTCTTCGGTAGTCTCTGTTGGGGGCTCGGTCCTTTCGATCGATTCGATTGGCTGATCTGTATGGGCTCTACGTAAAATCCTGACAAAGAGGTTTTCGACATTTTCCCAATTGGTATAAGCTATAAATAACGCAACAGCCCAAACCCAATGCTGGAATAGCCCCAGTATGGTTAATGCGCTTACCAGTTCAGCCTGTGCTAACTTTTTTTGTTGTGCTCTATGTTGAGGGAGCTCATGTAGACGCCACAAGTACATCAGTAGAATAATAATGATCAATAAAAGCAATGGTAATAGCAAGTACATTATCCAGTCTGCATCAAGAAGGTATTTGTAGAGTCCTTGCGGTTCATTTAGGAAAAACCCCTCTGGTTTTTCTTCTTTATAGACGTGAAAAAGCATTTATAAATTTCCTCCAATTGCTTTAAAAAAACGACTCCGTGATACCAACTGAGCTTGTTTGGCATCGCTAAGTGCTAACTTGGTATGAAGTACTTTCAGCCGTTCTGAAAGTACTTCATACAGTGCTGTTCTACCTGCTTGATGGCTCTTTTCTGTGAGTCTTAATGCTTTTTGACGTGACGCGAGCTCTACTTCGGTTAATTTAACATATTGGTCACTACTTTTTTGAGCCAAAAGAGCTTCATGCAATTCGCGATATGCTTGCAACACTGTTTGCTGATACTGTGCGCTAGCATAATCACGTCGAGCAACACTAGCATCTATTTTTGAGGCGTTTAGACCTGAGTCAAAAATAGGGGCGGCAGCACCTAATCCCGAATCTAGCCAAATTGGAACACCGCTGATCGCTGCGCTACTTGAAGCCAATAGACCAGCTAGAGCAGATAAGTTGATTCGAGGGTACCTTTCTAAGCGGGATACGTTTACATCTGCGTAAGCTGCTTTTAAGTTGGACTCAGCAGACGCAACATCCGGTCGACGAAGCAGCAACTGCGTGTCTAGGAGCACTGGCGTAGCTGGTATCTTGATTTTGGCTGTCTTCATTGCTGAATTCATTGCTGAAGACTTGGTTAAATTGCGTGGCGATTGACCTGCCAGTACCTTCAGTGTAAGTTCGGCTCGATTAGTTGCTTCAATGAGTAAAGGCAACTGGGATTCGACGGCATTTAGCTCGGCTAAACTTTGACTGTATTTTAGTTCGGTGCCTAGGCCTGCTTTCCATCGGCGATATTCTAAATCAGTTAGTGCCTGTAACTGGGTAATACCATCGCGAGTGATGCTTAATTTGTCTTGCAACGTTCTCCACTGAAAATAAGAATCAGCCACTAAGCCTGATAACGATAATGCCGTGGCATCTTTCATCAGTTGTGATGCTTCCCAGCGTGCCTTCGCGCCTGCATTGAGTTGTTTAATTCGACCCCATAAATCAATTTCCCAGTTCAGTGCTAGTCCAAAGGAAGCTGTGCGTGTGATTCTATCTAATTCGTCAATAGCCGTGTTGGTGCCTATTTTGTAGCGTGAAGAGGATATGTTTCCAACAGCATCAATTCTAGGAGTTTGTAATGATTTGACGCTCGCCATCCCAGCATTAGCTTCTTCGATACGCGCCTGTGCTTTAACGATATCCCAGTTGTGTTCTAAGGCTTCTTCAATCCAAGTGTTTAGCTCGGAATCGCCAAATGACTCCCACCATGCTTGGGAAGAAATGTTCTCAGCAACCCCTTCAGGAACAGAAGGCAGATCTAATTCAGGGCGATGATACTCTTCAGATAAGTGTGAACAGCTGGACAAGCAGACGCAAGCACAGCATAAAAATATTCCAGCCGTTGCTTTAAAATTAAACATGGATCATCAATCCTTTTTAATCTATTGATTATATATTTGAAATTTACTGTCGTGATTGTACTGGATTAATGGACTCTGCGCGCGAGAATCTGTTTTTTAAATACCAATTAAATAGATTTTAAGTTCGATTGATAATGTTCATAATCTCATGCCTATGGAAGCACGGAATAAGTCTGTTTTTAGAAAAATTTGGCAAAAAGCGTACATTTGCATTTTTCCCGTGTTTACTTTTCTAAAAATACCCATTGGCCTAACGCTAGGTGTTTAGGGAGTTCAATTTCACCGACAGCGATACGGCACAATGCCTCACAACGGTTGCTGGCGGCGGCAATCATGCGTTTGACTTGATGGTATTTTCCTTCGGAGATTACCAGTTCTAATGTGTACTCATCGAGCGCACGTGCGGCGTTGGCTTTGATGGTTTCATTTTCATCATGCAAAAGAACGCCATTTTTGAGTTGATTGAGAAACTCGTCGGTGATGGGGTGTTTGCAGGTGGCGTGGTAGGTTTTGTCTACTTGCTTTTTGGGTGACGTATTTTTGTGGATGAATTGACCATCGTCGGACAACAAAAGTAAACCTGTGGTATCCACATCGAGGCGACCAACGGGTTGTACGCTTTGATTGCTGCGTTCACGCAGATAAGCGGGTAGGAGCGATAGGACACTTTTGTGGTGCTTGGGTTTTTGAGAGCATTCAAAGCCTGCTGGCTTGTTGAGCAGAATGTAGACATGCTCGCGATACAGATGTGGCTCGTCATTAATGGTGAAGTTTAATTCCTCAAGGGCAAATGATTTATCAGGATCATCACACCATTGACCTTGTACGGTCACGACACCAGCCTCGATAAGGGCACGGCAATAAGCACGTGTGCCGAAGCCTTGGCCTTGGATGATTTTGTCTAATGGAAGTGTCTTGGCTTTTTTCATATAAAAAAGCAGCTTTTGGCTGCCTGATGTGTGGGGTTATTTCTTTGGCGCGGCGGCGATGGCTTTTTGGTACTCTTCTGCGGTAATCAGGCGAGCAACAATGTTTTCGGCATCTAAGGTTGAGACGAACAAATAACCTGCGTATTGTTTGCCTTCTTCGGGTTTGAGGTAAGGGAATAATCCCGACATGCTGGTGGCAAGTTGCTTGATATCACAAGGCGCAATCGGCGTTGGTTGGTCGTTTTTATCAATGGCCAGTGTGAGAACCTGTCCTTTGTTGTCTGGAAGTGGATATAACTCAACTTGTACCTTTTCGGTGCCTTTGGGGGCTTTGGCACTGGCGCATTTAACGATGTCGGTGCTGATGGCTTTCACTTTTGTTGTGGCATCTACCTTTAAACTGCTGTTGGGTGCATTTTGTTCGACTTGTTGTGCCATTAGACTACTGCTGGCCAATACGCCGCAGATGATGAGGCTTTTAAATGTTTTTTTCATGATGATTCCTTTGTGAGGCGCGAAAGAATAATAATAAACTATTCCGCCTGCCAAAAAATGGGTTTGTTTGGTTCAGATTACTTGTTGAGTTTACCGCTGTTGATACGCACCACATCTTCTTGTGTGAGTGCACTGAACATGACGGCGCGGTTGGGAGAGATTTATAACATGAGCACTTTCCAGTTTTGTTGCTCAGCGGGTAGAACGGTGTTGAGGTTGTAGATGTTCTGTGCGACGGCATTAATATCGCATGTGGCGAATTGACGCACGCTGTTGTCACTCATTAAAACAGTGGTGAACAGGAGGAAACCGTTGTCTTTCTTAACCAACTGCAAAATGATGTTTTTCCAACCAGCTGGTGCGCTCGGTACTGTACTTTCAAAAATAGGACCTGTTTGCTGGGCGATGTAAGTCTCGGTTTGTTGGCTTTTGTTTGTGGCAGGTACGGTCTGCGCAAATACGGCGGTACTCAAAAAAAGTGGCGCTGCACAGAAGGTTGCTTAAAAATCGTTTCATGATTATTTCTAAAAAATAAAGACAGTAATGAGGCATTTAATCACAAACAACGCATTTGATGCGTCAACAAGTGTCAGTTTAATGCGCTCAGCACATCTACAGAGGGTTTAGACTGGTTGAGTGTGTAAAAATGCAGGGCAGGCGCTCCCAGCTCAATTAGTCGTTCGCATAATTGAGCCACCACTTCTTGGCCAAATAATGTGATTGCGGCTTTGTCATCCCCAAAGCTTGCCAGCTTGAGGCGAATCCAGCGCGGCAGCTCTGCGCCACATACGTCAGAGAAACGCGCGAGCTGGCTGTAGTTGGTAATTGGCATAATCCCTGGGACGATTGGGGCGGTGACCCCCGCTTTGCGCGCATCATCGACAAAGCGCGCATAGGCGTCGGCATTGTAAAAATACTGGGTGATGGCTGAGTTTGCACCCGCATTCATCTTCTGGACAAAGTGTTTCATGTCGTCCACTGGACTGCGCGATTGTGGGTGGTATTCGGGGTAAGCTGCAACCTCGATGTGAAAATGATCGCCTGTTCTTTCACGAATAAACGCCACCAGTTCAGATGCGTAATGAAACTCGCCCATGCCACCCATGCCAGAGGGCAAATCGCCACGCAGCGCGACAATACGACGAACTCCCTGAGTTTTTAAATCATTGAGCACTTCTAAGATATAGTCGTGCGTCGCACCGACACACGATAGGTGTGGTGCTGCATCAAAGCCTTGCGCTCGAATGTTGGCGATGGTGGTGAATGTGCCGTTTTGTGTCGAGCCACCCGCACCGTAAGTACAGGAGAAAAACTCTGGTTTGTAAGCTGACAGTGCTTTGACAGTATTCATGAGTTTTTCCTCACCTTCAGGCGTTTTGGGTGGGAAAAATTCAAAGCTGACAGGGATGTTGAGGCTCATGGTGTGCTTTCTGGTTTTGGGGCATTCCGAATGGGGGGAATGGCGATAAGAAAAATTAAATGAGTTAAATTTGATACTGAGCAAAAACAAAAAATTCTTTGTTGCCATCACCGCCGGTGATTGGGCTGGTGAAGTAATCAAGTACAGTGAACGAGTTATCAAGACACGATTGTAAAATATTGGCTTGAACGATGACGTAGTCATCTTCGTTTTTGACAATGCCAGCCTTACTCAGCGCTTGGGCAGACAGCTCAAACTGCGGTTTGACCAAAGCGAGTAAATGTGCACCATTTTTCAATAGTGGTTTGCTGTCTTCAAGGGGGGCGAAAATCGGCAAAACCTTTGTCAATGAGATGAATGACAAATCAGCAACCACCAAATCAAAGTCATGGCTGATGGCGCTTGCATCGGGATAAATCTCGCGCCAAGCGTCGGACAAACTGACCTCGTCTAAATATCGGGCATTGATGTTTTCAAACAAACTGAGCCGAGGCTCATCAAGCAGACGTTTGTGTAGCTGACCTGAGCCTGTATCGACGCCGACGACATGTGTTGCGCCATTTTGCAACAAACAGTCAGTGAAACCACCTGTGCTGATGCCCAAATCCAAGCAAGTCAATCCTGATACAGACAGTTGGGTATGAGTGAGCGCACCTGCGAGCTTGATGCCTGCGCGAGACACGAATTTGTCAGTATCTGAAGCAATCACTTCAAGCAGTGCATCTTCGGTGACATCATAAGCAGGCTTGGTGATGATGCGCCAATCGTTGCCTTGATGCATTCGCACACGGTTGTCGGCAATGATGCGTTGTGCGTGGCTGCGTGATTCTGCGAGGTTTTGTATCACGAGCACGTGATCAATGCGGGGCATATTATTCGTCTTTCGAGGGTAGTAAAATCGTGGCGCTAGCCCAACTAATCAAGCTGTATACCACAGAGGCCAACATCGCAGTCCAAAAGCCATCGATGACAAAACCATCAATGATGTTGCCCACGAACAGCATAAATAGCGCGTTAATCACCCAAGTGAACAACCCGAGTGTGATGATTTGTAGGGGCAACGTGAGGATTTGCACAATCGGTTTGATGAAAGTGTTGAGTAAACCGAGAATGGCGGCGGCGATTAAGGCCGAGGACCAGCCTTGCATGTGGATGTTGTCAAAGAAAAACGGTAGCGCCATCAAGGCAGTGGTGTTGATTGCCCATAAAATCAGCCATTGAATCATTTTGTGCTCCTTTTTGGTAAATATCACCGCTTTGGTCAATAACCAAGCCCCCCCCTTATTAGAGACGGTAGGAAGGGCTTTTTCAATCGATTAATAATGAATTAATAACGATAGTGGTCGGGTTTGTAAGGGCCGTTTTTGTCCACGCTGATATAGGCAGCTTGCTCGTTGGTCAATACGGTTAATTTAGCACCAATGCGTTCCAAGTGCAGGCGCGCGACTTTTTCGTCCAAATGTTTGGGTAAAACATACACTTCGTTTTTGTATTGTGCACCGTTTTGGAAGATTTCAATCTGCGCCAAAGTCTGATTCGTGAATGAGTTGCTCATTACGAATGATGGATGACCCGTCGCACAGCCCAAGTTAATCAGGCGACCTTCGGCGAGTAAGATAATGCGTTTGCCATCAGGGAAAATGACATGGTCAACTTGTGGCTTGATGTTGTCCCATTCGTACTGCTTGAGTGACGCCACGTCGATTTCATTGTCAAAGTGGCCGATGTTGCAAACAATCGCCTGGTCACGCATTGCACGCATGTGGTCATGTGTGATGATGTTGAAGTTGCCTGTCGTCGTCACGAAAATATCCACATCACCCACTACGTCTTCGAGTCGAACCACACGGTAGCCTTCCATTGCCGCTTGTAATGCGCAGATTGGGTCAATTTCTGTGACCATCACTGTTGCGCCTAAACCGCGCAGAGACTGGGCAGAGCCTTTGCCCACATCACCATATCCGCAAACGAGAGCGACTTTGCCTGCAATCATCACGTCAGTAGCACGTTTGATGCCATCAACCAATGATTCGCGGCAGCCGTACAGATTATCAAATTTTGATTTGGTCACAGAGTCATTGACGTTGATTGCGGGGAAGGGCAAACGACCTTGTTCTTGTAATTGATACAAACGTTTCACACCCGTGGTGGTTTCTTCGGTCACGCCTTTGATCTGTGCGAGTCGGGTTGAGTACCATGTTGGGTCTGTTTTGAGTTTTTCATGAATCGACGCGTAAAAAATGGTTTCTTCTTCTGAGGTGGGGTTGTCCAGTACAGACAAATCTTTTTCAGCGCGTGAGCCGACAAGCAAGAGCATGGTCGCATCGCCACCGTCGTCCAAAATCATATTGGCTTGTTGCTCCGGGCCGCCATCCCACTCGAAAATTTTATGGGTAAATTGCCAGTAGTCTTCTAATGACTCGCCCTTGAAAGCAAAGACAGGAGTGCCTGCTGCAGCGATGGCGGCGGCGGCGTTGTCTTGGGTAGAGAAAATATTGCACGACGCCCAGCGCACTTGTGCGCCGAGGGCTTGAAGTGTTTCGATCAACACGCCTGTCTGAATCGTCATGTGCAGTGAACCAGCAATGCGTGCGCCAGCCAATGGTTTTGATTCGCCGAATTCGCGGCGTAGTGCCATTAAACCAGGCATTTCGGTTTCGGCGATGTTAAGCTCTTTACGACCCCAGTCGGCCAATGATAGGTCAGCGATGTGGGCGTCTTTGGTGATATGTGCCATGTTGGGTTTCCTATTTAAAAAATCAATGGAAGCCGTGGCATCGTTGATGTTTGACAATAAAAAACGACGCTCACGCCTAATGTTCGAGATTAGAAGTGAGCGCCGTTGAAATGACTGATGTCATGTCTGCTGTCACCGAGCCTAGCGGATTAAAGTTTCTTTTGGGAAACAATCACGTCGCAGCGCCCCTCGATGAAGCGGTGCGATTATAACATTATCTTTGCCTGATGACCACACTCGTGCGCTACAATGCGGCTTTATGTCGTTTTCGATGAGATGCTTATGTCTGCTAAGAAATTTGCCGTGATCGGTAACCCGATTGCCCACAGTCGTTCACCGATGATTCATGCACAGTTTGCCAAAGACTGCGGCATTGAGCTGACTTATGAGCCTGTTTTGGGGGATTTGAATGGATTTGCAGCTTGTGTGGATAAACTACGCGAACAAGGATACGTAGGTGCCAACCTGACATTGCCTTTTAAAAGAGAGGCTTATTTATTAGACATTATTGGCTATTACTCACCCGAGGCGAGAGAAGCCCAAGCGGTGAATACTTTGAAGTTTGAGGAAGATGGCACTGTTAGTGTTTACAACACCGATGGTATTGGTTTGATTCGCGACATCACTCAAAATTTAAATTGTACTTTGTTGGGTAAGAATGTTTTGGTGATGGGGGCAGGTGGTGCGGTTCAGGGTGTTTTGGCTCTATTATGCGCAGAACAGTTAAAGAGATTAACCTTAATTAATCGCACAAAAACTAAAGCAATTGGTTTAATTGAGTATATGCTCGCCATGGCTGCCACCAATCCATTACCGTTTCACTTTTCAACAAGCATCATTTTCACTGGCGATGACCCTGTGAATGTCACAATGCAAGGCAGAAATTTGGATGGCGAAAGACTCAACCATTTGTTTGAAGTTGCTGTATCAGATTGGCATGTTGATCAATTTCATCCATCAGAAGGTTATGATGTGGTGATAAATGCGACTTCTACAGGCTTGTTAGGTGGCTTTGAACCGCCTGTGGGCGTTCGCTTTGCACCCAATGCATTGGCTTACGATATGGTGTATGGTAAACAAACCGCATTTTTGGATTGGGCGATAAGTCAGGGTGCTCGGACAGCCGACGGTTGGGGCATGTTGGTCGAGCAAGCGGCAAAAAGCTTTGAAATTTGGCATGGTGTCAAACCCGATACGCGTGCGCTGATTGCGACAAAGGGGCAATGAGATGTGGCGAAACTGGATTAAACCTTTTGTGCTGTCGCTGTTGGCGATTTTGGTCGTGTTCCAGTTGTGGTGCTTTGCTTGGGTGGGTTTGTATCGCTTAGGGCTTGCGCCGTACACGGCGTTTATGAAGTCCGAGCAGATGCGGCTTTTGACTGAGAAAGGTCGCCTGGGCATTGAACACGACTGGGTCGATTACAGCGAAATATCGGATAACCTCAAGCGCGCAGTGATTGCCTCGGAAGACGCGGGTTTTGTCGAACATGACGGTGTCGATTGGAATGCCATCGAGGTGGCGCGTAAGAAAAACGATAAAGCAGGCAAGGCAGTCGCGGGCGGTTCAACCATCTCGATGCAGTTGACCAAAAATTTATTTTTGTCATCGAATAAAAGCTATCTTCGTAAGGCAGAGGAAATTGGCATGACTTATGCGATGGAGGTCATGTTGCCCAAAGAGCAGATTTTGGAGATTTATCTCAACTCTGTGGAGTGGGGCGAAGGTGTTTTTGGTGCAGAAGCAGCTGCGCAGCATTACTTTAAAACCACAGCTGCAAAACTCACCGCACAACAAGCAGCGAAACTCGCAGTGATGCTACCTGCGCCAAAGAAATATGACGCCAATCGAAAAAGTCCTTATTTGGCCAAACGAGCGAATGTGATTTTGAAGCGTATGCGCGCGGCACAGATTCCTGATGGTGAGGGGGTTTAAGTGCTGAAAAATATTGACTCAGTGGTTTTTTTTGTCGCTGATATTGATGCTGCGGCGCATTGGTATGCAGATATTTTTTCTGCGACAGTGCAATACGAAAACCCTAAGTATGCGTATATTAAAACTGCGAGCGTGACGGTTGGCTTTCATCCTATTGACGCCAAGAGCTCAGGCGGTGTTGGCGGCACGACGGTGTATTGGCGGGTTGATGATGTATCGGCTGTTATGGATGCGCTGATTGAGCGTGGTGCGCAACGACAGCGTGGACCTTATGTGACCGATCTGGATGAAACCACGGCGATTGTCATTGACCCCTTTGGTTGTACTTTAGGTTTGATATCTTGAATTCTGTACGAAGCTTTGGACAGGGCTATTTTTTGCTCATGTTGTCCATGAGTTTGGTTGGCTCGTATGTGGCGTTGTCCAAGCAGTTGTTGCCGTCGTTTCCACCGTTTGCACTCGCTTGGGTGCGGTTCATCATTGCGGCCATTTTCATGGTGCCTTGGTTATTGGAGTGGCGCGGGCGGTGGCGCTCAGTGTCGAGGCTTGATGCGTTGGTGCTGTTCGGTATGTCGTTTTTTGGTAATTTTTTGTTCACGATGTTTATGCTGTTTGGCGTAGCTCACACATCGGTGGCGGCTGCGGGCATCATCATGAGTTTGTTGCCCGCGACCATTGCGGTACTGTCGGTGGTGATTTTGCGTGAGCGATTGACCGTGCCGATTGGACTGGCTTTGTTGTTGGCCATCGTGGGTGTGGCGGCTTTGAGTGTGCAGAAAGACAGTGTGGGTAGCTCATTGTTGGGTAATTCGCTGATGGTTGGGGCTTTGCTGTGTGAGGCTTTGTATGTGATTGGTGCGAAATACTTGACGGATGGCTTCTCACCCAAACAGATTGCGGTGTCGATGAACACGACCGGTTTGATTTTGACCACACCGTTGGGGCTTTATCAGTCCACACAAGTCGACTGGGGCAGCGTGTCATTCGGTGCGTGGGCACTTCTGGTCTTTTATGCGGTGTCTGCGAGTCAGATTGCGCCATGGCTTTGGTTTCGTGGTTTAAAGAGCATTCCTGCGAGTCGAGCAGGTGTGATGACGGTGGCTTTGCCTTTGACGGCTGCTGCATTAGGGATTTATCTGTTTGGTGAAACTTGGACGGTGTGGCATACGTTTGCCTTTGTCTGTGCTTTGTTTGGCGTGGTGTTGGTAACGGTAACTGGTCAAAAAAAGAATGGGTAGCTGATATGCCTCTATTTGAGAAAAAAGTGTTTATTTTCTTTATATCTTAAAAATGCTGATGAAATTTAAACGCTTGAAACAGCGTTAATTGATTTGAAAAGAGTGACTGATGGAAGAGTTTAACAACGATTTGCACAAAAACAACGATGTCAAAAAGCACCTCGAAACCGAGCGCGCCTCCGTAGCGCTTGACCTTGTGCAGACGCTGTTGGATTGGAAGGACAACCAGCAAGACGAGCAAAAGGTTGAGGGCGGTGGTTTGTTTGTCTCACGGGTCATGAATCCTGAGATTGAATTGCGTTGGGTCTTAGATGGTTTACATTCTGCGGATATTGCCCACGTTTTGGAAGGCTTGCCGCTTGATGAGCGTTTGCAGGTCTGGCGATTGGTCAATCCTTCACGGGATGGCGAGATTTTGCTTGAAGTGTCTGACTCTGTGCGTGAAACACTGATTGCTGACATGAGCCGTCAGGAGTTGGTTTCGGCGACTGAGTCGTTGGATACCGATGAAATTGCTGAGTTAGCTGACGATTTACCACGCGAGGTGGTTGAGGAGGTGGCTGAGAGCTTGCCTGTCGAGGAGCAGGCGCAGCTGCGAGCGGCGATGAGCTATCCGGATGACTCGGTTGGTTCGGCGATGGACTTCGAGATGGTGACCACGCGTGGCAATATGACGCTGGAAATGGTATTACGTCAATTGCGTTCCATGGAAGAGTTGCCTGAGCAGACTGACCAAATTTTTGTGGTTGATGATGCGGGAGTGCTGCTGGGAAGTCTGAGTTTAGAGCGTATTCTGATCAATCAGCCAGATGTAACAGTGTCAGATGTGATGCGTCATGATGTGCTGCAACTATCACCGTTGGATGATATGGATGATGCGGCTCAGGCGTTTGAGCGATATGACTTGGTCAGTGCGCCCGTGGTGGATTCGCAAAATCGGCTGGTGGGGCGCTTAACGATTGACGAAGTGGTTGATGCGATTCGTGAACAAGGTGAGTCAGAAGTGCTCGCGCAGGTCGGTTTGAAAGAAGAACAAGATATCTTCTCAACGGTCTCAAGTGCCGTGCGCAATCGCGCACCGTGGCTATTGGTGAATTTATTCACGGCGGGCTTTGCTTCCTATGTTGCTTCACGTTTTGGTCATACGGTAGAGCAAATTGTGGTCTTGGCATTCTTGATGTCTATTGTTGCTGGTATTGGTGGGAATTCTGGTAATCAGACGATGACGCTGATTATTCGAGCCTTGGCATTGGGGCAAATCACACCTTCTAATATCCAAGATTTGATTAAAAAAGAATTCACCGTGACGTCATTGATTGGCTTGGGTGGTGGGTTCATCGCAGCCATTTTTGCCTATGTTATCTCGAACGATGTTGCATTGGCTGCGGTGATGATGGCGGCGATGGTGATTAACATTCTTGTGGGAGCAGCCATGGGTATGTTGGTGCCGATTATGCGGGAAAAATATGGCAAAGACCCAGCGGTTGGTTCGAGTGTGCTATTAACCTTTGCGACTGACACCATGGGCTTTTTGATTTTCTTGGGTTTGGCCACTGTCTTCTTGTTGTGATGAGTCAATCCAACCTCTTATTTGCGATCCGTGCACCCGTCAAATGGCTATTTCAACATCCACATCGTATTCGGTCTATTTATCGCTATGGGTTTCTCATCGGTTCTATTCCTGCTGTTTATGCGATATTTTTTGAAATGACATTCTGATTCAATGAAAATCACTTAAAAAATCCTCTGAATGTGTCAGAGGATTTTTGTTTTTAACCATTATCAATGATGGTGACCATCACCACCGTGCGCATGGCCATGAGCCAGCTCGCTTGGCGTTGCGTCGCGCACGCTGACGACTTCGACCGCGAAGTGAAGACGTTCACCTGCGAGGGGGTGATTGCCATCTAACACAGCGTGTTCATTGGTGATGTCAGTGATGCGGACAGAGACTGGACCTTGGTCAGTTGAGGCTTGGAGCATCATGCCGACTTGCAGGTCGGGGATGTTGGCCAATTGTGCCAAAGGGATGTGTTGAATCGCTTCTTCATGGTGCAGGCCATAAGCGTCTTCGGCTTCAACGTCGGCATTGAATTTATCTCCTGCTGATTTGCCTGTGAGTTGATCTTCAAGACCTGAGATGAGATTGTGGTGACCATGCATGTACATGAGCGGCTCTTTACCAGAAGAGCTGTCGAGGATGTCGCCTGCATCATTGGTCAGGGTGTAGTGGATGTGAACGACACTGTTTTCTTTGATTTGCATGGAAGCCTTTAATGAATGAGGTTGAGTGATAAAGCGCGACATATTGTACAGGTTTATGCATGACTTGTGCGCTTGTGCTTGTCTCTTCACACTGGACGCACAGAGTCAATGTAGGATGCGCTGCGAAGTGCTTTAATGGGAGATGTTATGAAATGGTTACGTCAATTCACTGTGAGTACAGTGGTTTTTGGGCTGCTAACCGCAGGGTGGTATTACGCGCCGTGGTTAGAGCTGAAGTTGGGTTTCGCACCGAGTGTGATTCAGACCGCTCAGGCAAAAATACCAGAGGGTGGTTTTAGTCCCATACAATTAGTTCAGAATGCACGTGCTCAAATCGGTGTCACGGTGCGTTACGATCCCGAATATACTGCTATCCCTTATCCAAACGGTGATGTGGCTCAGTTTAAAGGGGTTTGCACCGATGTGGTGATTCGAGCGATGCGAGGTCAAGGTTTGGATTTGCAAAAATTGGTTCATGAGGATATGAAGCAAAATTTTTCTCGGTATCCGACGCGCTGGGGTTTAAAGCGAGCCGATGCCAATATTGACCATCGGCGGGTGTTGAACTTAGAGGTGTTCATGACGCGCAGAGGTTTTAGTTTGCCGTTATCAACGCGGGCAAGGGATTTTCAGGCGGGGGATTGGGTGACTTGGCGTGTGGGGGATAAAAATTTGCCGCACATTGGTATTGCGTCGGATAAAAAAACGCGTGATGGTGTACCGTTGATTATTCACAATATCGGATTAGGGACTCAAGAAGAAGATGTGTCGTTCGCTTACAAAATGGTGGGTCACTATCGTTGGCGGTGATGGTTTTGAATGAACTGGATGATGATTTTGGCGGTGGCTTTGGGGTTGTCTTGCAGCAGACCGTGACCACCGCCGAGCATCTCATCATGAACCTGACATAAAATGATTCGCAATTTTATATTTAACCACAAGGGAACTATCATGAGCTCTTCAAAAGTATTAGTGATGTGTGTTGCAAGTGCTTTTTTAAGCATGCAGCTTGTGGTTGCGGATATAGAGATGGCTTCGAGTACTTGTGTTGCTATTGATGAAGAATGCCTCAGATAAATATCTGAAATACCTTTCAATCCGTGTGAAGGTATCGAGAATTGCATGGTCGCTGAACCCGCGCCTGAGAGGATTTATCTGTCCTGTTCTTTCAGCGAACCGCCTTGTGTCGTTGACTAATCCAAGTTAGAGCGGTTGTGCGCCTCATCAAGTAGCTCATAGCCGCGTGCTGCTTTACTCTTGGTTTGTGGGTGGGCATTTAACTGTATTTGAGCTTGCGAGGCAAGTAAGCGAAGGTGCTCTGCGCTGCCTTGTTTGAGTTCAATTTCTAACTCATAAATACCAACGTTTCGCTCCTGATTGGTTCGCCAAACTGCACCGTGGTCAATTGCGTATTCATGTATCTCGCCATTGTGCTCGTAGTGGTAAATTCTGCGCTCAAAGTTGGTTTCAAACACGGGTGTGAGTCTGTTGATGTAAGCGGCTAGATAGTTTTGCGCTGCTGGTTCAAACGCGGTTAAATTGATATTGGCATCTGTGAGCGGGTTTTCCCACTCGTGCCGTATGGATATGCCATCGTCTGTTTTGCCTGCTGTCTTGAGGGTTTGCAGCCATTGATTTTTGTCATCATCAAACCTTAGGCGCAGTGCAGCTTTTTGTTTTTTCAGGTCTTGCGTTTCAGTATCAAAGTAGATGTTTGTCAGTGCTGTAGTGCGCACGTAGCGAAGATGTGGTTGATTTTGTAACCAGTCATGAACCGCTTCAACGGTTAAATCATCGGGAAGTGTGAGAGCGATTTCCAATTCCATGCGGTTGAGTACCTTTTCATCGGTTTTTGAAATCAAGGCATCGCAAAACAGAAGTTTGTTTCGTTTCCAATGATTAATGATTATTAAAAGAATAATTGTGTGAGTGCATCGCCCGCATGAGGCGCTTTCATGAATGCCTCACCGACAAGAAATCCATAAACCGCGTGGCTCGTCATTAAAGCAACATCCTCTCGATTGAGAATACCTGATTCTGTGACAACGATTTTGTTCGAAGGAATTTGAGCCAAGAGCTCAAGCGTTGTTTGCAATGTGACTTCAAACGTGCGCAAATTTCGGTTGTTGATGCCCAACAGCGGTGTTTGAAGTTGTAGTGCTTGATGCAGTTCGGTTTCATTGTGCACTTCGACAAGCACGGACATGCCCAAATCAAAAGCGTGCTGTTCAAACTGTTTCATCTCATCGAGTGTTAGTGCAGCAGCGATGAGTAAAATCGCATCTGCCCCCCATACGCGCGCTTCGTCGATTTGGTAAGTGTCAACAATGAAATCCTTGCGCAAGACGGGTAACGAGCAGGCGGCACGAGCGGCTTTTAAGTATTCAAAATGACCTTGAAAATACTGCTCATCTGTCAATACGGATAGACACGCTGCACCGGCGGCTTCGTATTCTCGGGCAATGGCGGCAGGGAGAAATGCTTCACGAAACACGCCTTTGCTCGGGGAGGCCTTTTTGATTTCGGCGATGACAGCGGGCTGCTGATTGGCCACGCGGGTTTGAATCGCTGCAGCGAAGTTTCGTGCAGGATTGTTTTTGACTGCGTCGAGCGCGGCCATGTGCATGGCCTTATCGGTGCAATTGGTGCGGGCTAACTTAAGCTCATCGTGTTTTGTGGCGATGATTTTTTTAAGGATGTCGTTCATAAATCGTTCTAAAAAATACAAAAAACTGATGCCAATGTAAAAGTTGGCATGTACGTCGCTCAAAGTTTTGGTTAAACAATCTCCTTTTGGGAGGCGATCGTGGTTTGGGGCTGAATTATATCTTTTTAAATCGCTGAGTGTATTGAACGAAGTCTTCTACTTTCGAACGTGCCGCACCAGAGTTTATTGTTTGACGAGCGAGCTCGATACCGTGCCCAATGGAGTCTGTGACACCTGCCGTGTACAACGCAACGCCTGAGTTGAGCAAAACAATGTCGCGTGCTGCATTTGCTTCATCATTGAGCGCAGAAAGCATCATAATCTTTGACTCCTCAGGATTGTTCACGCGAAGCGAATCTATCGGTGCGCGCATTAAATCAAATTGCTCTGGCGTGAGGGTGTATTCACTTAATGCACCATTTTTCAGCTCACAAACGTGAGTGGGTGCAGCCAATGAAACCTCATCCATGCCATCCTCAGAGTGAACCACCAGTACGTGGTTCGCGCCGAGTGCCTGCATGACACGTGCCATAGTGGTCGTCAATTCCTTTGAAAAAACCCCCATGAGTGTGTGTGCTGCGTTCGCAGGGTTGGTTAAAGGACCCAAAATATTAAAAACTGTACGAACACCGAGCTCACGGCGAATCGGTGCAACGTGTTTCATCGCAGGGTGATGGTTCGGCGCGAACATAAACCCCATGCCCGTCGCGGCGATGGTTTGCGCGACTTCATCGGGCGAGAGCATGAGATTCGCGCCGAGGGCTTCGAGGGCATCGGCAGACCCTGATTTAGACGAAACGCTGCGGTTGCCGTGTTTGGCGACCTTAGCCCCTGCGGCTGCGACGACAAATAGGCAAGTGGTTGATATATTAAACGTACTCGCTCCGTCACCACCTGTACCGACAATGTCTACGAAATTATTGTTGTTATCGACATTCACGCGCAAAGAAAACGCACGCATGACACGCGCAGCGGCGGTAATTTCGTCTAAAGTCTCACCTTTTGCACGTAGCGTGGCGAGTATCGCCGCTGCCGCTGGCGCTGATAACTCGCCCGCCATCAGTGCGGTCATGAACTCGCTCATGGTTTCGGTAGAGAGGTTTTCGCGGTTGATGAGCTGGGTGATGGTTTGGCTGGTGTTGAACATAAGTGCTTTTCAAAGTCTCGGGTGAACGTTGCAATAATTGTGGCTGATTAGTTGATGCGCGGTTTTTGCTCCGCTTGCCACTTTTTCATTTCTTCGTCGATGAAGTGATTAACTAAATCAGTGAATAGTTTTTCAATGACTTCGGGGTTTAATCCATTTTCTGTCGCCCAAGTACGACGTTGCGTTAGCATGGTGGCAAAACGCTCTGGTGCACGCACGGCTGTCTCGGAGGTTTTAAATGCGGATGCTGCTTGTACATATAGATAGCGTTGGCCGAGTAAACAAACGACCTGTTGGTCAATGTGGTCTATTTGTGAACGTATGTCTAACATGCTTGTACACTTATCTGGTGCTATAGTGATATGGTTTTCCATGAGATTTTCCTTATTCAAGCACGTTGCAAAAAGTTTTTCAACAAAGCATGCCCATGTTCGCTCAAAATCGATTCAGGGTGAAACTGTACTCCCTCGATGTCGAGTGTTTTGTGGCGCACGCCCATAATCTCGCTTGTGTGCTCGCTGCCGTCTGTCCACGAAGTAACTTCTAAATCATCAGGTAAACTGGCGCGTTCGATGATAAGCGAGTGGTAGCGCGTGACGTTAAACGGCGAGGGCAATCCTGTAAAAACACCAGTGCCGTTGTGTTGTAGTTCATTAACTTTGCCGTGCATCGGGCGCGCGGCGCGCACGATGTGGCCGCCGAATGCTTGGCCGATGGCTTGGTGGCCGAGGCAGACGCCGAGGATGGGCAGTTTACCTTTGAAGTAATCGAGGGCTTCTAAGCAAATGCCTGCTTCAGTTGGGGTGCAAGGGCCAGGTGAGAGGCACAGGTGTGTGGGTTGCGCTGATTCAATGTCATGAACGGTGATTTCATCGTTGCGCTTGACGGTGACTTTTGCGCCCAGTTCGCCAAAATATTGAACAAGGTTGTAAGTGAATGAGTCGTAGTTATCAATCATAAATACATGCGGCTGGTTCATGGTGCGCTCCTTATATGTTTGACAAAGTGGTGTCTAATCCAGCGCAAGCCAAATCAGCGGCGGACAAGACTGCGCGCATTTTTGCACGGGTTTCATTCCATTCGGCGTTCACATCCGAATCGGCAACAATGCCTGCGCCTGCTTGTACATACAGCACATCGTTTTTAATCACAGCAGTACGAATGGCTATCGCTAAATCCATGTCGTTGAAAAACCCCATGTGGCCGACTGCACCACCGTAAATGCAGCGTTTGGTGGGCTCAAGTTCGTCGAGAATTTCCATGGCGCGAACCTTCGGTGCGCCTGACAGCGTGCCTGCGGGGAATGTCGCTTTGAGTACATCAATCGCGTCCATACCGTCGATGATTTTGCCTTGCACGTTTGAGACCATGTGAAGAACGTGTGAGTATTTCTCAATTACCATTTGGTCTGTGACTTCCACTGTGCCCGTTTGGGCGATGCGGCCGATGTCGTTGCGGCCTAAATCAATTAGCATCAAATGTTCCGCACACTCTTTTGCATCAGCAAGTAAGTCTGCTGATAGGCGCTCGTCTTCAGCGAGGTTGGCGCCACGAGGGCGGGTACCAGCAATCGGTCGGACGGTGGCGATGCCTTCTTCGTCGAGTTTGACCAAAATCTCAGGTGACGCACCGACAATGTGTACATCGTCGTAATTCATAAAATACATATAGGGCGATGGGTTCAATGCGCGCAACGCGCGGTATAAATTCAGTGGTTCAGCTTCAAAACGACGCTGTGTGCGTTGAGAGAGCACCACTTGCATGCAGTCACCTGCATTGATGTATTCTTTACAGGTCAGGACACCTTTTTTGAAAGACTCTTCGCCAAAATCGGAGTGTGCCTCATGGTTGATTACTGCTGGACTCGCTGGGATGTGAGCTGGTTGACGCAGGTCAGACAACATTTTTGCGAGACGTTCGCGGGCGTTTTCGTAGGCGTTCGGTTCTTGTGGGTTTGCGTATACGGTTAAGTACACTTTGCCCAATACATTGTCCACGACGGCTAACTCCTCAGACAGCAACAAGTGCAAATCGGCGATGTCTGTGTCGTCGGGTGGGCACGTGTTGGTCAAACGCTTTTCGATTTCGCGAACTGTGTCGTAGCCAAAAAAACCCACCAAGCCACCACTGTATCGCGCATGGCCATCGAGTTTGGGTACTTGATAGCGTTTTAAAAACGCGCGCGTGAATTCAAATAAATCCGCATCGGCGTGCTCGGCGATACACGTGTCGTCTAACCATTCACGTACCACATGATTTTTCTTTTCGATGCGTGTTCGGCAGGGTAGGCCGATGATGGAGTAGCGACCAGATTTTTCGCCACCGACGACAGATTCGAGTAAATAGCTGTATTTTTGGTTTGCTAGTTTGAGGTAAATCGACAATGGCGTGTCTAAATCGGCAAATGTCTCAAGTGACAACGGCACGTGGTTGTAGCCTTGAGCGGCCAATGCAATAAATTGATCTTTGGTCAACATAAAAAATTCCTTCGGGTCACAGATAAACAAAAACCGCTTTTCAAACGAAAAAGCGGCGTGAGCGTTCAAGCAGACATTGGCAATCGCCAAGACCCCAAACGCCAACGCAAACGTTGCCAACGTGTCACCACGCGGCTGTTCGACGGGAAGGAAATGAGGAGTGATTTCATGGAGCGCAGTTTATCACGAAAGAATTGAATCGGCAATTGAGCCTTAGCACGCTTTTTTTAGGATAAAAGCGAATAACCATTTATAATTTGTGGTTTTTAATGTTTTGGCATATCGCAAGGCCGTTTTCGTGCTGCCGAGGTGATTGATGATGCCGTAAGGAAGGTTATGATGCTTAAAGTCCCTGAACTTTTGTTGCCCGCTGGTGGGTTAGAACGGTTGCGCGCTGCGTATGATTTCGGTGCAGATGCCGTTTATGCGGGGCAGCCGCGCTACAGCTTGCGGGCGCGCAACAATGAATTTAAACTCGATCAACTCAAAATCGGGATGGAGGAAGCACGCGCACGCGGCAAAAAGCTATTTATCGCCAGTAACCTGCTGCCGCATGACAACAAAGTCAAAACCTATCTGCAAGACATGGAACCGCTGATGGCACTCAAGCCTGATGCGTTGATTATGGCTGATCCGGGGTTGATTATGATGGTTTTGGAGCGTTGGCCTGAAGCGGTGATTCATTTGTCGGTTCAGGCCAATACGATGAACAGTGCCACGGTGAAGTTTTGGCAAAAAGTCGGTATCAAGCGCGTGATTTTATCTCGTGAGCTGAGCTTGGATGAAATCGAGCGCATTCGCCAAGAATGCCCTGACATGGAACTGGAAGTCTTTGTACATGGTGCGTTGTGCATTGCTTATTCTGGACGCTGTTTGTTGTCTGGTTATATGAATCACCGTGATAGCAATCAGGGTACATGTACCAATGCGTGCCGCTGGGACTACAAAACCATCGCGGCAGAGGAGGGCGATGCAGGTGAAATCAGGCCGCAAACCATCCAATTTGACTTTGGTAAGGCGCAAGAAGAAGCCAATCAATCATTCGCCGACTGCGGTGACATTCGCCGACATCCCGATGCGGATCGGGTGTATTTGCTGGAAGAAGCCAATCGCCCAGGAGAGTTGATGCCGATCATGGAAGATGAACATGGCACGTACATCATGAACAGTAAAGATTTGCGCGCTTTAGAGCACATCGAGCGTTTGGTGAAAATCGGTGTCGATTCGCTCAAAGTCGAGGGGCGAACCAAATCCATGTACTACGTCGCTCGAACCGCACAGGTGTATCGCCGAGCGATCGACGATGCGGTTGCGGGGCGTCCGTTTAACCCTGAGCTGTTGGCTGATTTAGAAGGATTGGCCAATCGTGGTTACACAGATGGTTTTTATCAACGCCATCACAGTCAAGAGCATCAAAACTACCTGCGCGGTCACTCTGAGGCCAAACGCAGCCAATACGCGGGGCATGTTATAGAAATGCGTGAAGGCTGGGCATTAATTGACGTCAAAAACCGCTTTGCAGTCGGTGATCGGCTCGAAATCATTCATCCGAAAGGCAATCAAATATTGCCCGTGACTGAGATGAAAAACCAAAAAGGTGATCAAATTGATGTCGCGCCAGGCAGCTCACACCAAGTGTGGATTCCACTGAGTGAGCGGTACAGTGGGGCGTTGGTGGCCAGATTGTTTTGACAGAGGCATAGCCTTCTGAACATTACTAAACCATTTACAAATGGTGAGCACAATGCCCGCGCCTGCGGGCATTGTGCTGTCTGCTTCATCAGCAATAAGAGGAGGTTGTTGTTCATTGCTCGATAATAATGTGCAAATAAGTAAGCTCCGACGTCTTGATAGTCAAAGGCTTTTTGGTGAGGCCAGAAGAAATTAGGCAATAAAATCAATAAGCAAGACGAGTTTTTAAAAAATGTGGTTGTCTCATAAGGTTTTTAAAAAATAGATTGGTTTCGCTGCTCGCTGACACCTTTAGCCCAAGTTAAGTCCAAATTTCCCCATTGTTTAGGGGTCTATTGAGACAAAAAGCAAGGTTATAGAGTTGAGGTTTTAGGTGCAGTCCCCCATTGTTTAGGGGTCTATTGAGACCGAATGCTTGTAACGCATTGATTATAAAAGAAAAATAACTTTTTTGGTAAAAAAATTTCATTTAAATGACACGTTATTATTCAGTCTAAGGTTGGTTTTTATGGAAGCTGCGATAGTTGTCATCGTTGTTACGAATGGAGGTGCTGTCGCTTCGACGATGGGCTCAAGTCCGCAATGACTCCATTTTTTACTCAAGCCAACAATATTGGCTGACTAAACCCCTAAGTAATGGGGCAGACTGTAGCATACCATCTAGCACGCATCGACCTGCTCGGTTTTGGTTTGTTAAGGAGCTTGATTAAACCTTGCCGCCTTGGAAGCAGGGTGTGGGGTGGTGATGAGCATTTTTTGTGCAGGCTCCATGGACTAGAATAATTGTTGAACCAGTTGGACATAATGTTCTCCGTGCTGTCGCTCGGTGATGGGTTGATCATACGGGTCTTTTTCACCTTTAAGGTGGATGATGGTTCGGCTGTCTACTTTCGCGCTTTCAATCCGATGGTCTTTGAATGTCAATTTCACGCTCAGTCCATCGCGCTCAAGCATATCGATGATGGAGTAACTGACCGCATTTTTGAGTTTGCGATCGTAGGACATGAGTTCACGCGTGGTATCTATGAGTGATGAGAGACTCAATTTGTCTTGCTTTGGGTGCAGCATACCAAAGTGCGCCAATTGATTACGTGTATCTTTGTATTTAGACATCTTGCAGCCATTTGCGCGCTCGCTGGGTTTTTTATAACCCATGCGTTTGAGTGCGGCGTATAGGGCTGTGATGGTTGGCGTGGCATTTAGATCGCTTTTCTCAATGACTTGATCCACCAAGGAGCTGAGTTCGCCCTCATTGAGCGATTTTTTTCGGTCTTTTTCTTTCATGGATGCGATAGGCGTCAAAACATTGGGCTGGGTTTGGTGTAGTTGGTGTAATAAAGCACAGCAGATAAAGACCACATCGCGCTCCCACAAGCTTGCATAGTCGACCAATCGCCCGAGTATATTGATAAGGAGTTGATAGCGTTTAAACTCATCTTGAAGCAGTACGGCGCTCTGTTGTTGTTTGGCAGCACTGATGATGCTTATAACCTGTTTGTAGTGTTCTATTTGCGCATCGGTGAGTGCCTTTTCGTCCGATGGGTTTTCGGAGTGTTTTACCCATGCTTGATGCAGTTCTTCTTTGTAGGCATGCGCTTGTGCCAATGCGTTCTCATCTCGCGTTAGCCACGGATGTACATGGTGTGTGTGGCTGATGGTTGGGGCGTTATTTTTTTGCAGTAGTTGGTGGATTTGGGCGTATCCGTAGCGTTCCAGTAATCGCAGATGTCGATAGGGGATAAGTGTGTGGCTCCCTTGATGAAACAAGTCGTTAACGTAGTCTTTTTTGCCATGCTCGTCGGCTTCGTATCGGTCATAGACCCAGCTGGGCAGTGTTTTCATATTGCCTGTCGCTTGACCTTGGCGTAAAAACTGGGCTTGCTGTATCAGTAGGTATAAATCCATGACGGCTGTCCAGCGGCGGTAGAGTTTGGTTTGTTGCTTATCAATGTAAAATTCACCTTGTTTGAATGCGGGGTCCTTTTGCCATTGGTTGTAGAGTATCCACCATTTTTGCAACTGGTGACGCAATAGAGAAACCGCATCGTTGGTCATCAGATGGAGGACGTAGTAGATGTAGGCTTTTTGCTCTGTTTCTTTTTGATCGTCTGTTGGTGCTTCGAGATTGGCTTGTAATGATTCTTGGATGACGGTGAAGTTGAGTTTTTCTTCTGCCTTTAATCCTTCTCCTATCATTGGTTCATTGCCATTGGCTTGGCGTTGCAGCAGTCTTTTGAGCTCTGTCTGTTGGTCGTTGTTGATGAATTTTTCAAATGCCTTGACAAACCAATCGAGCTTGAAATTTTCTAATGCTTTGGCGGCTTTGACATTGTCTTGCTTTTCGGTTTGGCTGCCCGATAGTTTTTGGGTTTCGGAGATGAGTTCGCTCATGAATTTGGCTGGACTGATGGGGTCATTGCCCAAGCGTTTTAAGACTTTTTCAGCGATGGATAGGGCATCGTCATTCTCTTGTGCACGTTGCGTGGTGGCTTGAGCGACGTGTGTAAACCATTTATTGACTTCCTTGCCTGAGCCTTTGCTGTGCAACCAATTGGCAAATGCGTGTTCATATATCCATTTAAGCATACTGTAACGGCACTGATGCCAAGGTTGCACGCTACTATTGCGTTGTTCGCTGGTTGGAAACTCTGGAAAAAAGGACGGTGCTGCTTCTGCGCTGTTGGTGCTGTGCTGTGCCAGTCAATTGGCGCGTTGCCATAAGCGCGAAAAACGGGGTAGCAGCAAGGGGTTTTTATCATCCGTTTGGAACGGTGTCAGGTAAGGCGTGATGGTTTTCCATTCGCTGCGGGTAAAGCATTGCTCTACCTTTAAGCCTTGCATGATGTGTGCCAAGTGCTCGGCACGTTTGGCAAGGTCGCTGGTATAGATTGTTTGTATGGCGTCACGGGTAGGTTGATACTGAGTTAATTGTTCGTTGACTTTATTTGCGTTGCCTTGAATATTGAGTTTGTTTTTGAGAATCCCTTCATCCAATATGTCTTGGTTGATGTTTTCTGATAAAAATTGAGGCAATCCTTTGAAGTGAAAAATTTGGTTGCGCAATGACACTAATAAATAACGGGTAAAGCGCAGTGTTTTTTGCGGGTCTGCTGTGTTGAATCGTTCTGCTTGGTCTGTGAATAAATCGTTTGCACGGCTGTAAAACTGCTCTAAATTGGGCTTGTGTTCCAATGCCTTTTCGAAAAATTCTTTGGTTAATAAATCACTGTCTTTGTGCTCAGAGGATTCTGGATTGACCCATAGCGAAAATGAGCGATTGGCAAGAGCGAGACAATGACGCCACATGCGCAAAAATGCCTCGTCATTTTTGATTTTAAATTGCCCCACACTGTGCCAAAACGGGCTGTTTTCCATATCTATATCCAGTAGGGCTTGCCATTCAGACTGGCTTTGTTGATTTTGTTGGTCGTTCATCCATTGGTAGTGAATGACTTTACCCAAACGGATGAGTGCGTTGAGGTCTTGGTTGCCTTGGGTCTGATGAATTTTGTGCACTATGTCGTTTAAGTCTGTGGGTAGGTGCGACAGGAGTATAGCGTTTCTTTCAAAGAGCCTTTTATAGTAAGCTTTTATGGCTTGGTGTAATGCAAAGGCATCGGGGTATTTGCTTTGAATATCTGCGACGGTTACACAATCGTGAAAGGCTTGATGTGAGTGCTCGCGTAATAACCTCCCAACCAAAGGTGCAATGTCTTTACGCTTGATGATTTTCCCCTGTTGAGGCGATTTGGTTTGTTTGTCTTTGGCCAGTTTATAAATTTGGCTAATCACATCAGATGGATTGTTTTTGCCTGTAATGGTTTGGTACTGTTTGAGTGCTTCAGAGCTAAATTCTCTGTACGCATATTTTTGTTGGTGATTTTTTTTGTTTGGGGTGTTTACGGTGACCGAGTGAGCACGATTGCTGATTAATCCGTGCTTTTGGTGGCGTAAGCTAGTAATTGTTTTTTCTTCATATAGGGCACCATGAATTTCGCCTTGATGGATGTGACGCTCGATTCGCATCACTATCAGCTCGGCTAAGCTGTGTATGTCTGCCGTCTGGTCAATTTTTTGCTGTACGAACCATTCATAATATTTCCCTAATTTACACCCAAGTGGTTTTTTGGAATCAAGCTCGCTGGATAAAATTTGTTTATGCGTCCACTTGATTTTGGCTTCTTCATGTTGCTGCGCGAGAATATGTGAGCACATTTGTTTATATGCAATATCTGATACCGCTTGACGTAGTTTGTAATTTGCTTTTTTGTTGTCGTAGCTGTCTTTGCGCTTTTGACATGCTTTGTTGTAGTCTTCTTCACGTTTGAATTTTTCACGCTTGGGTAAGTCTACCGGTTTCAATGCGTAAGGCTTGCCAAAAATCTTATCTATCGTCGATACCCATACGGCAATGAGCGCGTCGGTGTCTTGCTCTAAGGTTTGTTTCAGGTCTACGCAGGTGTTATTTGCATGGGGATAGAAGTCACGCTGGCTGCGGGGTTGTACGCGGGTCTGTCCGTAGGGCTTGATGATTTTCATTGTTTTCCTCCATTTTGTGATGTGTTAGTACATTTTACGTGGCTTAGATTATGTTTTGTGTTCTACGTTAGTTTGGGTTTTGATTGAGTCTTTAGTGAAAAAGACAGCTGTTGTTATTGTTCTTATTTTTTAAGCAATGGAGGTGTTCGATAATTTTGTATTGGTGTTTCAGAGAGCTTGATGGGATTAGCTACCATTTTGATTTCTTCACCTACAATCATGTTGCGCGAGCATAGTTGCTTATCTTTGAATACACGATCAATACTGTTGATTGGGCCGCAAGGAAACCTATGTTGCTCACCCAAGGCAATCCATTCGTCGATGGTTTTGAGTCGCATGTGTTCTGTGAGTTGGTTTTCAAGGGCTTGACGATTTTGGACGCGTGCGGGGTTGGTTGAAAAGCGTTCATCATTTGCTAACTGCGAGCAATTTGCAGCTTCGCATAGGGATTTGAATTGTTTGTCGTTGCCAACTGCGAGCATGATGTAACCGTCTTTGACCTTGAGCGGCTGATAAGGGGCAATGCTGGGGTGGGCTGAGCCTTTTCGGGTGGGGACTTGGCCACTCATGAGGTAAGTTGCGGCTTGATTGGCGAGCATGGCGGCTTGTACGTCGAATAGGGCGAGGTCGATGTGTTGGCCTTCGCCTGTTTTATCTCTGTGGCGCAGGGCGGCAAGGATGGCGGTGCTGGCGTATAGGCCTGTCATGAGGTCAACGACGGCGACACCGACTTTTTGGGGTGGGCCGTTTTCTTCGCCTGTGATGCTCATGAGACCTCCCATACCTTGGATGAGGGCGTCGTAACCAGGGCGTTCTTTGTAAGGGCCTGTTTGGCCGAATCCTGTGATTGAGCAGTAAATCAGACCTGGGTTGAGTGGGCCGAGGCTGTTGTAATCGAGCTGGTATTTGGCGAGGCTGCCGACTTTGTAATTTTCAATAAGGACATCGGCGGTTTTAATCAGCTCAACGAGCTGTGCGCGGTCATCGTCGCGCGTGAAGTCAATGCAAACGCTGGTTTTGTTGCGGTTGCAGCAGAAAAAATAGGCGGCATCGACCGAACCATCGTCGCGTGTGACGAATGGCGGCCCCCAGCGGCGAGTGTCATCGCCGTTTGGGTGTTCTATTTTGAGCACGGTTGCGCCCATGTCGCCGAGAGTTTGGCTGGCGAATGGGCCTGCCAAAATGCGAGATAAATCAATGACTTTGACTCCGTCGAGTGCGCCCGCCATATTTGCTCCTTAAAATAGCTTGATTCAAGTGGCATTGTACGCCAGTTACAAGACACTGCAATGTGTGACCAGATAACGCAAGGCTTAAACTCAAAATAGAGTAAAATCTCGGACTTTAGTGCGTCTCGGTTTTAAATTTTTTGAAACAGTTCTGAACGACTGCCAACGCAGCAACTTCCAACCAAAAATAAGCAATCTGCATGAAAAATATTCGTAACTTTTCCATTATCGCCCACATCGACCATGGTAAATCCACTTTGGCTGACCGCATCATTCACATGTGTGGTGGCTTGTCTGACCGCGAAATGGAGTCACAGGTGCTCGACTCAATGGACATTGAGCGCGAGCGTGGCATCACGATTAAGGCGCAGACCGCCGCATTAGAATACAAAGCACGCAATGGCGAAACCTATTACCTTAATTTAATTGATACACCTGGCCACGTGGATTTCTCTTATGAAGTCTCGCGTTCGTTGTCGGCGTGTGAAGGCGCACTACTTGTTGTCGATGCGTCACAAGGGGTGGAAGCACAGACGGTGGCGAACTGTTACACCGCGCTCGATTTGGACATGGAAGTTGTGCCTGTTTTGAATAAAATTGACTTGCCCGCCGCTGAGCCAGCCAATGCGATTGCTGAGATTGAGGATGTGATTGGCATTGAGGCCTCTGACGCGGTTTTGTGCTCTGCCAAGACGGGTTTTGGTGTGCAGGATGTCATTGAACGCATGATTGAGCGCATTCCACCACCTGTTGGCGATGCGGATGCACCATTGCAGGCATTGTTGATTGACGCGTGGTTTGATAATTATGTGGGCGTGGTCATGCTGGTTCGCGTGGTCAACGGCACACTGAAAACCCGTGACAAAATCCAAATGATGGCGACAGGTGTGAATCTGGGGGTTGAGCATTTGGGCATATTTACGCCGAAATCTAAAAATTTGCCTGAGTTGTCAGCAGGGCAAGTGGGCTTCATCATCACGGGTCTCAAAGAACTTGGTGCGGCTAAGGTGGGTGATACGATTACCCACGTACATTCTGCCACGCGTAAAGCTGCACCAGAGCCATTACCTGGCTTTAAGGAAATCAAATCGCAAGTATTCGCGGGTTTGTTCCCTGTCGAATCATCAGAGTACGACGCGTTGCGTGAGTCGCTCGAAAAGCTCAAACTGAACGATGCGTCATTGCACTATGAGCCAGAAGTGTCTCAGGCATTGGGTTTTGGTTTCCGTTGTGGCTTCCTTGGTTTGTTGCATATGGAAATTGTGCAAGAGCGGCTTGAGCGTGAGTTCAACATGGATTTAATCACCACTGCACCGTCTGTGGTGTATGAGGTTATTTTGCGTGATGGTTCAATGATTACTATGGAAAACCCATCCAAAATGCCTGACCCGAGCCGCATCCAAGAAATCCGCGAGCCGATTGTGACGGTGAACTTATTTATGCCGCAGGAGTATGTCGGCGCGGTCATGACGCTGTGTACCAACAAACGCGGCATCCAAACCAATATGACTTACCACAGCCGTCAGGTGAAGCTCACGTATGAGATTCCGATGGCGGAGGTTGTTATGGACTTTTTCGATAAGCTTAAGTCCACTTCGCGCGGTTACGCCTCAATGGATTATGAGTTTCTTGAGTACCGTGCAGCCGACGTTGTGAAAGTCGATATGTTGCTCAACAACGAAAAAATCGACGCGCTCGCCATCATCGTCCACCGCTCGAATTCTGCACATCGTGGTCGCATGGTTGCAGCGAAAATGCGTGAATTGATCCCGCGCCAGATGTACGATGTGGCGATTCAAGCGGCGATTGGCTCAAACATTATTGCCCGTGAGAACGTCAAAGCCATGCGCAAAAACGTTTTGGCGAAGTGCTATGGTGGCGACATCACACGTAAGAAAAAACTATTAGAGAAGCAAAAAGCAGGTAAAAAACGCATGAAACAAGTGGGCTCGGTTGAAGTGCCACAAGAAGCGTTTTTGGCGATTTTGCGGGTGGATGATTAATCAGGCTGATGTCGTTTCAATGAGCGCCCCGCTTGGTTTTGATTCATTTAATCAGTATTTATAGGAAATAAAAATATGTGGTTTGCATATGTGTTGACAATTTTATTTGTGGTGACGGGTATTTTTTGGGTGCTCGACAAAGTCGTGTTTGCGCCGAAGCGTCGACAAGCCGCTGAAGCCATTCGCGCTCAAATGAAGGGTGGTTATGGCGATGCGGTTCATGCGGCATTGGTTCGTCCTTTGTGGTTAGAATATACCGCTGGCTTATTTGGTGTAGTGGCGTTTGTGTTCATTTTACGCTCTTTTCTATATGAGCCGTTTCGTATTCCATCAAGTTCAATGTCGCCGACGCTGTACACAGGTGACTTCATCTTGGTGAATAAATACGTTTATGGGCTGCGGTTACCGATAGGCAATCATGTGGTCATGTCCATTGGTAACCCACAGCGTGGCGATATTATGGTGTTTCAGTACCCTTTAAATAAAAACCAAAACTACATTAAGCGGGTTATCGGTATACCTGGTGATGTGGTGCGTTATGAAAACAAAAAGCTCACGGTCAATGGCAAAGCCTATCAGTATCAAGCCGCTATTGACGGCAGTATTCCTGCTGATGGTCATCCTGCTAATTCGCGAGCGAACGAAATGGGTGAACGCAACCATGATGTTTTGATTGTAGACAATAAACCACCTGTGGATGATCGACAATTTGATTATTTGCAAATGACAGAAGGCTTGCAAGGTAAGCCTGCGTGTACTTATTTCCCTAACGGGGTTGGTTTTGAATGCACTGTGCCGCAAGGACAGTATTTCATGATGGGTGATAACCGTGATAACAGCACCGATAGTCGCTACTGGGGCTTTGTGCCTGATGAAAACATTGTCGGTCGCGCCAGTGCGGTTTGGTTGCATTGGGACAACATTCCATCACCGTCTGGGTTGTCGTTTAACCGCTTCCAAAGTCTTGAGGGTAAGTAATTGACCAAAGTATCTCTGAGCCGTTTGCAGGCCAAACTCGGTTATTCATTCACTGAGCTGGCGTTGTTGCGTCAAGCTTTGATCCACCGCAGTTATGCCGCGACACATTACGAACGACTGGAGTTTTTGGGTGATGGCGTGCTCAACTTTGTTATTGCGCATTGTTTGTATCAGCGGTTTTCGGATATCAAAGAAGGTGAGCTATCGCGTGTGCGTGCGCATTTGGTCAAACAAGATGCATTGGAGTCGATTGCTCGCCGTTTAAAGATTTCTGATTACCTTTACTTGGGCGAAGGCGAATTGCGCAGTGGTGGCCTTGAGCGGCCGTCAATTTTGGCCGATGTGGTGGAAGCAATCTTTGGGGCGATTTTCTTAGACGCAGGTTTTGATGCGGTTCAGAAGGTGATTGTGTCACTTTATCAGCCCCTCTTTGATGACCTTGATCCGAACAAGGCGGGTAAAGACCCTAAAACCCAGTTGCAAGAACGCCTACAAGCCATCAAAATCGCTGTACCTAAGTACGACATCATTGACACCAGTGGTGCGGCTCATGAGCAAGTTTTCACGGTCAGTTGCGTGATTGAGGCTTTGGCTGTCCGAACCGAAGGGGCGGGCAGTACGCGTCGACTCGCGGAGCAAAATGCGGCTCATACCGCCATGCTGTTGTTAGACGCTCAACCCGCAAAAAAATCAGCCAAACAATTGAAATAAATTCAATCAAACGATGCCCGCGTGGTGAAAACTCATCAGCGCGTATCTCACGAGAAGATCAATAGATTATGACGAACACAGAGCCAAACACCCTAAACACTGACACCTTTCATACAGGTTTCGTTGCCATTATTGGTCGTCCCAATGTCGGTAAGTCGACCTTGATGAATGCGCTCATTGGCCAAAAAGTGTCGATTACGTCAAAAAAAGCACAAACCACGCGCCACCGCATCAACGGCGTGTTGACTCAGGACAACACGCAGTATATTTTTGTGGACACCCCAGGTTTCCAAACCAAGCACGGCGGCGCGCTCAATCGTGTGCTGAACCGCAATGTCTCTCAGGCTTTGGGTGAGGTTGATGCGGTGGTTTGGGTGATTGAAGCGATGAAATTCACTTCTCAAGACGAGGCAGTTTTAAAAATTTTGCCTGAATCAACCCCTGTGATCTTGGTGGTGAATAAAGTCGATGAGTTAGAGCGCAAAAATGACTTATTGCCCTTCGTGCAAAAAGTCGCTGCCAAATTTAACTTTAAAGAGATCATCCCCGTGAGTGCCAAAAAAGGCATTCAAACCCAAGTGTTGCTCGAACAGATCAAGCCATTGCTACCAGAGAATCCACCATTTTTTGACGAAGATGACATCACCGACCGACCTACACGATTTTTGGCCACTGAAATTGTTCGTGAAAAAATATTTAGGCTGTCTGGTGACGAAGTCCCATATGGTTGCACTGTGACGATTGAATTGTTTGAGGAAGAAGGTAATTTGTACCGAATCGCTGCAGCCATCATCGTTGAACGTGAAGCACACAAAGGCATGATTATCGGTAAAGATGGCGAACGCCTTAAACGTATTTCATCTGAAGCGCGTCAGGACATGGAAAAACTCTTTGGCTGCAAAGTGTTTTTAGAGGTTTGGGTGAAGGTGCGCAGTGGTTGGGGTGACTCTGAAGCCAGCCTGCGTAGCCTTGGCTATGAATGAGTTGAATCGAGCGGGCTTTTTGCCCGCCGTTTTTTAATGTTAATCAAATGACTCAAAGTACACCCACTCATGGTTCTCGCCCGAATCGTCTTAAACGGGCCGTGGCGAAGGTGCTGCATGAACCCGCGTATATCCTGCACAGCCACCCTTATCGCGACACCAGTTTGTTGCTCGATGTATTTACACGCCATTATGGCCGCGTGAGTGTGTTGGCAAAAGGCGCGAAGCGGCCTTATACACAGTGGCGCGCGAGTGTGTTTCAAACATTCCAAACCTTGTCCATGAGCTTCACCAGCAAAAGCGATGTCAAAACATTGCTTGATGCGGAGTGGGTCGGTGGTATTCCGATGTTGCAGGGCGCAGCGTTGATCTCTGGCTACTACATGAATGAATGGCTGCGTCGTGGTTTGGCGCGTGATGATGTGCACGAAGGGTTGTTTGACGCTTACCAGCACAGTTTGGCGGATTTGAGTTTGAGCCCTGTGGCTGAGCATGCAGCCGTGTTGCGCGGGTTTGAAATGCAGTTGCTGGAGCAACTGGGTTTTGGTGTGCCGTTGTCTGTGGTGGGCGATATTGAGCCTAATGCGCTGTATGGGTTGAGTCAGCATGAATGGATTTTACAAGCCAATGCAGCCATCACCGTGCATGGACAAACGCTGCTCGATATGCGAAATGCCGATTTTCATGCCCCACAGACCGCACAAGAGGCTAAAATACTTCTGAGGCATTTTTTGCATCAATACGTGGGTGATAAACCGTTGCACACGCGTAATTTGTTGCTGGATTTGCAAGGTTTGGGTTGAGTTTTTTGATTGAGTTTACGTTTTGGGGTTTTTATGATTCGTCTTGGCATTAACATTGATCATGTGGCCACGCTGCGTCAGGCACGCCGCACCATTTATCCGTCGCCATTGGATGCAGCAATCATTGCTGAGCGAGCAGGGGCTGATTTGATTACCGTGCATCTGCGCGAAGACCGCCGTCATATTCAAGATGCGGACGTTGCTGCTTTGGCTCAGGCGTTCAAAAACAAAGTGTTGCACACCCACATGAATCTTGAGTCGGCCATTGTTGATGAGATGATTGACCATGCTTGTCGCATTGCGCCACGAGATATTTGCCTCGTTCCCGAAAAACGTGAAGAAATCACCACCGAAGGCGGGCTGGATGTGGCGCGCTATGCCCATGAAGTGAAGCACGCTATGACGCGTTTGACTGATGCAGGCGTGCACCAAATTTCTTTATTTGTTGACCCTACCATCGAAGCCATGCAAGCGGCGGCTCATGTGGGCGCGCCTGTGATTGAGCTTCATACAGGATGCTACGCCGATGCGCTGACACCTGAAGCGCAAGCGTATGAGTTGGAGCGTATTCGTGTTGCGGCTTATGAAGCTAAACGCCTTGGCTTACGCATCCACGCAGGGCATGGTTTGCATTACACCAATGTACAAGCGGTTGCTCAAATCGACGTCATTGATGAGTTGAATATTGGCCATGCCATCGTCGCACAGGCAGTTTTCACGGGCTTAGAAGCGGCGGTGCGTGACATCAAGGCTGAAATGATTAAAGCGCGGTTGAACCAAGCGTATCAACATCCGCTCTAATTTTTCATATGTCCCAAATCAAAATTTACGCACGAAAAGCCACGATTAACCAACATCGAGATGGGCTGTCCACGGCCATCCATGATGCGCTCATTGAGGCATTGTCGTATCCACCTGAGAAAAAGTTTCAGCGATTTATCGCGTTAGACGCGGCAGATTTTATTTATCCCGCAGATCGTAGTGACGCGTATACCATCATTGAAATCTCGATGTTTGTCGGACGCAGCAAAGAGGCAAAAAAATCACTGGTGAAACATTTGTTTGAGAACATTAGGGAGCGGACAGGTATTGCGCCACATGATATTGAAATCACGATTTTTGAGACGCCTCAAGAAAACTGGGGGGTTCGTGGTCAGTGCGGAGACGACTTGATGCTCAACTATAAGGTGAGTGTATGAGTATTTATGGTGTTGGCACTGATCTGCTCAATGTCACCCGCATTCATGAGGCTTATGCGGCACGCGGCGAGCGTTTTGCCCAGCGGATTTTGGGTGATGAAGAGTTGGTGATTTTTCGTAGACGCTTTGAGCGTCATCGTGAGCGCGGGTTGTTGTTTCTCGCCACACGTTTTGCGGCCAAAGAGGCGTTGTCCAAAGCGATTGGCCTTGGCATGCACAGTCCCATGAGTTGGCGCGTCGCACAGTTTGTCAATGCGCCTTCTGGTAAACCCACTGTTTTGTTGTCCGAACCACTTAAATTATGGTGTGAGTCAAAGCGTTTGAGCTTTCATGTGTCTATGACCGATGAGCGCGATATGGTTTGTGCATTTGTGGTGGCTGAAATCAAATAATTGAGATACGTATGATGAAACAAGATATTCCTATGGGACCCATAGTCATTGATTTATTGGGCAAATCCTTAACCCCAGACGATATTCGTCGCATCCATCATCCGATGACGGGTGGGGTGATTCTGTTTGGCCGAAATTTTGAGTCACGTCAACAAATCACAGAGTTGATTCAGCAGATTCGCTCAGAGCGAGCCAATTTACTCATCAGCGTTGATCATGAGGGGGGACGTGTGCAACGATTCAAGGCCGATGGCTTTACACATCTGCCGGCGATGCGTGTGTTGGGAAAATTATTTGAAAAAGATCCTTTGCATGCCATCAGAGTCACCACTTCTGCTGGTTATGTGTTGGCTGCCGAGTTGCGTGCGGTTGATGTTGATTACAGTTATACACCTGTTTTGGATATTGATTACGGTGGCTCAACCGTGATTGGCGACCGTGCATTCTCACACGATCCGCGTGTGGTGATCTTATTGGCCAAAGCCCTAAACCATGGTCTGCTGCAAGCAGGTATGGCCAACTGTGGCAAGCATTTTCCAGGTCATGGCTACGTTATTGCAGACTCTCACGTCGATATGCCCGTCGATAAACGTTCACTTAAAGCCATACTGAAAGCTGATGTTTTACCATACCAAGAATTGATCCATGACTTGTCCGCCATCATGCCTGCGCATGTGGTGTACACCAAAGTGGATGACCAGCCTGCGGGCTTTTCTAAAAAATGGTTGACGCTGCTGCGTGAGGAGTTGGGTTTTACAGGTGCGATTGTGACCGATGATTTGTCGATGAAAGGCGCGGCGGGTTTGATTCCAAACGTGGTGAAACGCGTGCAAGCTGCGCTTGATGCGGGTTGTGATCAGGTGTTGTTGTGCAACCGTCCCGACGATTTGGATCAAGCGCTTGATGGTTTGCAAAAAAAATACTTAAAAACCACATCGCAAAAGACATTGCACACGCTCAAGGCTGTTGGTGAGGCGATTGGCTGGGTAGAACTACAAAAGAATACGCGCTATCTCAACGCGAAAAAAACCATCATGCCTTATCTCCATCACGCGCCAGTGAACGACCCAACGGCCATCATGCTACAAAAAAACAAAAGCTAGCGATAAGCTAAATTCATGAAGGTTGGTCAACTGAAGTCGTTGTTGGGCATTAGTAGTTTAGTTTCAATATAACCAAGGAGGACTTCATGAACCCAACCATTCGAAAAACTGCCGCTGCCAGTCTTATTGCCAGCGGAGTTTTATTTGCCAGCAGCGTCTCGGCCAAAAGTGTTGTCGTCATGCCCAGCGACAACAACACCATTCAAGTCGCGCTTTTGCTGGACACATCCAACAGTATGGACGGTTTGATTGAGCAAGCCAAATCACGGTTGTGGAACATCGTTAACACGTTAACCACCCTCAAATACAATGGCCAAACGCCCAAAATTCAAATCGCATTATATGAATATGGCAACAATGATTTGTCTGAGGGCAAAAACTGGATACGTCAAGTCACACCGCTCACGCAGGATTTGGATCTGATTTCCGAAAAACTATTTGCCTTACGCACCAACGGCGGCAATGAGTATGTTGGTGCTGTCATTGCAGATGCCACCAAAGGGTTGGAGTGGAATAGCTCACGTGGCAGCATGAAGCTGGTCTATGTCGCTGGCAATGAGCCATTTAATCAAGGTGGTGTTGACTATAGAGAGGCGATTTCTGACGCGCGTCGAAGCAATATTTACATCAATACTATTTACTGTGGTGACGTCAAAGATGCCATTAACACACTTTGGAAAGATGGTGCTGAGCGTGGTTTAGGCAAATATTTTGCCATTAACTCCGATGCGAAAGTCCGTCACATCGATACCCCATACGACGCAAAAATCTCTGCGCTCAACAACAAGCTCAATGACACTTACATCGGTTACGGCAGTATGGGCTATGCCAAAAAACAAGCGCAAGTCACACAGGATATGAATGCAGCGTCGCTGTCAGCAGCCAACTCCGTTGAACGTGCAGTGACGAAATCAAAAAGTGCGGCTTATAGCAACAGCAATTGGGATGTGGTGGACAAATACAAAGATGACAAAAATTTTGTGATGAATACACCAGATAGAGAACTGCCCGCAGAGTTGCAAGGCAAAACAGCCGCTGAAAAAACCGCGTTCATTGAAGCGAAAAGTACTGAGCGTGCTCAAATTCAAAAGGAAATCAGCGAATTATCTACGCAGCGCCAGTCTTACATTGATGCCAAGACCAAACAGCAAGCCAATCATGAGGGCGACGACTTAGGCAAAGCCATCGAAAAATCCATCATGGACATTGCTCAGAAAAATGGATACACCCAGTGATAAGCAGCTTTTGTTATTGATTCAGAACAATAGAAATCCTCTATCGTTGATGGGGGATTTTTTTGCGGGTGATGAAGATGAATCCATGATGTGCAATTGTTGGTGAGTTTGACAACGCAAATAAAAACTATTATCATTAATAATTATTTCACAATTGAAGGAACACCATGCAATCCATCCGTGTCATTAACAAACCTCTCATGCTTGCCATCTCAGCCGCTGTTTTGGCTATGACGGCATGTGGTGATAAATCAGCAGAGACAAAACCAGCAACCACGCAAACAGTAAACTCTGTACCTGTCACTGATATAAAAAAAGACGTCACCCCAGCGGATGTTGTCGCAAATTACAGCAACATTGTGCATGCGACATACGAGGATTCGGCTAAATTGGCTAAAGTCCTTCAGGAGAAGGTGAATGCTTTTGTGGCCAATCCCACCGATGCAGGGTTGGCAGAAGCCAAAGCCGCGTGGTTGGCTGCGCGTGAGCCGTATGGTCAGTCAGAAGTGTTTCGCTTTTACAGCGGCCCGATCGATTCGGATGACGGTCCTGAAGGCATGATCAATGCTTGGCCGTTGGATGAGGCCTATATTGATGGTGTGAAGGGCAAGCCGACAGCAGGTATCATCAATAACAAAAAAATCACATTGGACATCGAGACACTCAAAAAGGCCAACGAGCGTGGCGGTGAAGCCAACGTCAGCACAGGTTATCATGCGATTGAGTTTCTCTTATGGGGGCAAGACTTCAACGAAGCAGGTCCTGGTGCGCGTCCACTCAAAGATTTCATTGATGCGCCAAACGCTGAGCGTCGCCGTGAATACCTTAAGCTCACGGCAGCTTTGCTTGTGGAGCAACTGGATGGTTTGACCAAAGAATGGGCGTCCAACGCGGATAATTTCCGCGCTAAGTTTGAAAAAGACCCAGAATCACTGCGTAAAATCATGGTGGGTATGGGCGCGCTCTCACGCGCTGAGTTGGCGGGTGAGCGCATGGAAGTCGCTCTGGCGAGTAAAGACCAAGAGGACGAGCACTCATGCTTCTCAGACAACACCCACCGCGACATCATTACCAATGCCCAAGGCATCCAAAACGTTTGGCTGGGTAGTTACAAACGCGTGGACGGCAGTACCGTGAGCGGTGCATCTTTGCAAGCACTGGTTGCCAAGGCTAATACAGCCGCGGCAGAAAAGATGACCGCTGATTTGAGCAAAACGGCTCAATTGACACAAGCCATCACTGGGCCATTTGATCAAGCACTCATCAAACCCGAAGGTCGCCAACAAATCGAAGCGGCCATCGCGGCACTCAAGCAGCAAGCGGCCAGCTTGGTTGAGGCCGCTAAAGCCGTTGGCGTGGATAAACTCAACACCGAAGGTTAATGCTAGACAGTGTGATCAAGTGACTCAAATGGACATAGCCGAGCTTCATGCTCGGCTTTTTGGTATTTTGGCGATTCGGGATTAAGTCTAAGGCGATGAATAAATCGTTCAAATTACAATTGAGAACGATTATAATCAGCGTTTATCTTTTGGTGTTGAGTGAAATATGACAAAGCGTTTGGTATGGGGCCTATTGGCCGCGCTGACTGCCGCCATTGCAGTGGTTGTGTGGTTTAATTTTTTTCATGAGCCACGGGCGAGCTACCAAAAAGGCGACGAGCAGCTCGGTGGTGCAGGCGGGGTCGCTGAGCAGGGTAAAAATGCCTTTTCTTTGCCCTCAACGTTGCTGACTGACCAGCAGCAGACGGATTTTTTCGTGGGTAATTCGTTTTTTAAAAAACCTTGGGTTGAGTCACCATCATCAACCACGGCGCGTGACGGCTTAGGGCCACACTTCATCGCGAGCTCGTGCGGTGGCTGTCACACATTGGACGGGCGTGGTAATATGCCGCCTGTGTTTGATGGGTTGACCACGGAGCAACCCATGGGTTTGTTGTTGCGCTTGTCAGTTTTGGGAAAAAATGGCGAGCAGTTGCCTGAACCAACTTATGGCGGACAATTTAATAACCAAGCCATTCAGGGCGTGAAGCCCGAGGGCGAAGTGGAAATCGTTTACACCGAACTCAAAGGGCAGTTTGCTGATGGTACGCCGTACAGCTTGCACCAGCCAACCTACCGATTCAAAAATTTGTCTTATGGGGCGATGCACCCCAATACGCTGGTATCACCCCGCTTGGCGCCGCAGATGATTGGTTTGGGTTTGCTCGAAGCCATCACTGAGCAAGATGTTTTGACCAATCAAGTCCGTCAACGTGAGTTGGGCATGACCGCAGGAGTGGCGAACTATGTCACAGATGCCGTGAGTGGAAAAACCATGCTGGGTCGATTTGGTTGGAAAGCAAATGTCCCGACTGTCACGCATCAGACGGCGGGGGCTTTTCATGGTGATATCGGCATCACATCGTCTCTGTTCCCAGAGCAAGACTGCACACAGGCTCAAAAAGACTGCATGGCTGCGCCCAATGGCAATGATGCGGCTGGTCATGAGATTAGCGATGACATCTTGAATCAAGTGATCTTGTATTCAAAAACCTTGGCGGTACCTAATCAACGTGAGGCGAGTGAGCCTTTGACCTTACGCGGTAAACAGTTGTTCCGAGAGGCTCAATGCGTGGCTTGTCACGTGGAGAAATATACCACGGGCTTGGTTAAAGACTTCCCAGCATTATCGGGACAAGCGATTTCACCGTTCACTGATTTGTTGCTGCACGACATGGGCGAGGGTTTGGCGGATCATCGTCCCGATGGCTTGGCCAATGGTCGTCAGTGGCGCACACCGCCGTTGTGGGGGATTGGTTTGCTGAAAGCGGTTAATGGTTACGCGTTTTATCTGCACGATGGTCGTGCCCGTGACGTGAGTGAAGCGATATTGTGGCATGGCGGCTCTGCAACCAAAAGCCGAGATGCTTTTTTGAATATGAATGCCGCAGATCGCAAAGCCCTGCTGCATTTTCTGAATACTTTATAAGCAAAGCATGAGATATTTTATGAAACGATTCACATTGGCCAGTTTGATTGCAACAGGTGCTTTGCTCACTGCCTGTCAGCCCAATACGCCTGAGCCGGTAAGCGATCCTGTGACAGTTGTCACTGAATCACCCGCGAGTGCGTCCAGTAAAATGCCGGTGATTAATGATCAAACCAATGAGTGGGTCACGGCAGCTTATCAGCGTGTCATGAGTCGTCATGATGTGGCCTTGGCTGAAACAGACAAACTATCTGTCGCGCTCAATCAGCTCTGTGAGAAAAAAAGTAACAGCACCGCCGTGCGCGAGCAGTGGTTGAAAACCTACCAATCATGGCTGGCGGCATCAAGTATCAGTGTAGGTCCCGAAACGCTTGGTGCGCAATTGCGGCATATTTACTTTCGACCTGCACGCCCCGCACTCATCGAGGAGGCAATTAGCGCAAACGCAGCAACAGATCAGTCCGCAGCGGACAAGGTCGGCGCCGCTGCCAAAGGCATGACCGCTTTAGAGTATTTATTATATGGCTCAGCCAAAATCGAAAAAGATGCCAAGCGCTGCAGTTATGCGAAATGGCTGGGTGCTGAGTTGACTGTCGTCGCCAAAGACATCAATCAAAGCATGCACGGCTTCATGAGCCAACAATCTGAGCTGCTCGCTAAAAAAGATGCCGCGGCCACAGGTGCGGCGGTTAATTTATTGGCCAATCTCTACATCAGCCGTGCGAACGAGTTGGCAGGCAAAGACCTCACCAAAATCGCTGTGAACAAAAAAGAGGCGGTTCTGTCACCCTATGCTGGCAAAGGCAAGGTACTTTTCACGTCGCAATGGCGCGTTTGGCAGGATGAGTTAGTGGGCGCAGCGCCGAGTTTTGTGGATTATTTGGCATCTGTGGGCCAAGATCGTCTTGCCCAGCAACTGCGTGAGTCCGTGAAAAAAACCGAAGATGATGCTACCAACTTGCCAGAGAACTTTGCGCCATTGGCTGGTCAAGCCTTACCGACTGGGGTGACTCAAACCATCACAGCGATTCAGCAAGTGCAGCGTTTGCTGGATAGTGATATTGCACCTGCGGTAGGTGTGACGATCAGCGCTAATGACGCTGATGGCGATTGAGGATTTTGGCATAAAGATACTTTATGAATTCACGAAGACAATTCCTCAAACAAGCCAGTGCACTGGCAGCGCTTCCGCTGATTGGTTGCGCCGTACCCAGCAGCTTGGATGGTTATGCCTTGTTGGGCGCGTGGCGTAATCAATCAGGGCAACAGGGAGCGGGGCGGATTCTACCTCAGTTGACACATCAAACGAGCTTGCCGACTCGCGGCCACCATATTGAGGTGATTAATACTGACGAAGCGTGGCTGTTTGCGCGCCGACCCTCAGAATATATGCGGCGAGTGAATTGGCGCATGGGTGAGGTGTTACACACTTATCAATATGACGGCTCGCGCGCTGGCTTTGGCCACGGCATCATGCGACCAGATGGGCGATTGCTCACAACCGACCAAAACTTGGACACTGATCAAGGCTTGCTCACCGTGCGTGACGGGCGAACGGGCGAGGTAATTCAAGAATTCGACAGTGGCGGGATTGGTCCACATGAGTTATTGCTCATGCCGGATGGGCAAAACGTAGCCATTGCCAACGGCGGGATACTCACGCGACCAGAGATGGGGCGCATGAAGCTAAATGTGGCAAATATGCAGCCGAACTTAACCATCATTGACGCCTACACTGGACAAATCAAGCACACAGCGCAGCTGCCAGATTCGCGGATGTCGATTCGACATTTGGCCATGTTGCCGCAAGGTGGTTTGGCTATTGCATTGCAATATGAGTACAATCCCAGTGAAGTCAATCAAAAAGATGTTGCAGTTGCTGCAATGTGGCACCCCAACTCTGGACTGGTGGCTTTACGCGCACCAGAAAAACATGAGTTCGCCGCGCAAGGGTACGCTGCCAGTGTGGTCAGTGATGGGCAGACTTATTGCGCTGTGTCTTGCCCTAAAGCTCACCAAGTCATGGTTTGGCGCAGTGATGGTCGCTGGCTCATTACGTTACCTGTCCCCCTGGTCTATGGTTTGGCGCATGTTGGGCGAACGCTTATTGCCTCTGGTGAAAATGGCGACATTCGTTACTTTGACACCCACAGTTGGCAAGAGAAACTGGATTTACGTCAACAATTCGGTGTTGTTTGGGATAATCATCTGAAAGTAACTCACGTTTAACTCAGTTGTCACAAGGCTTTGCAAAGAATGTTTATAAAACTCTGAAAAGTACTTGACCGATTTGTCGAAAGTGTTCATAATCTCGCTTCTCTGCTGCCAAGGCGGTTGAGAAACGACGGTTTGAGAGGTTTCGCCTGTTGCTTTATGAATTGTAAAAAAATAGCTTGACGGATTAAACATAAAGTATCATAATCTCCCTTCTGTGCTGACGACAAGTCGGCGATTAAGTCACCAAGGTGGTTTGATAAAGAGAACTGTACATTAACAATTAACAGC
>NZ_BMZG01000008.1 GCF_014652675.1 Formosimonas limnophila
TAAAATGCAGTTGCATAAGGCGACTTGTCGCGTCATCAACAAAGACGAGGAGGGTGCAACGCGGTGCACGCCCTTCAAACCAATCATGATCGCTACCATCAATTTGAATCAATTCACCGACGCATGAACGGCGTAGCCGTGGTTGTTGAATCTTCGGAGCTCGTTTTTTACGGGTGATCCAAAGATTTGCGTTGGTCATGAGTCGTCGGACGGTTTCTTTTGCTAAATTGATATTGTGAACCTCGCGCAACTTCTCACAAGCAAGCGTTGGGCCAAAGTCATGATATCGTTCACGGATGATCTCCAAAACCTGCTGCAAAATCCTTGGTGATATTTGGTTGCTGGGTTTACGGGTTCGATGCCTAGAAATTAGACCTGCTGGGCCATGTTCGATAAACCTATTAACTAGACGGTGGATTTGTCTACAACTGACTCCAAGTTTTTCTGCTGCCCGCCAAGTGGATAATTCTCTGCGGCAGACTGCTTGGATAACATCCAAACGCTCAAGCTCCCGGAGTTTCATGGAAATGGTGGCTTCAAGCTCAAGCTTACTGAGGTGTTTTTTATTTTGCTTTGACATTGCTGTTCCTTTTTAAAGGCGTAAAACGCCCTGTGATACCAAAAACTGCTTGACATCAAACTGAATTGGAAAGACAATGCAATCAATCACTCCAGCCTAGGATTGACTGGTTGCACCGAAAGACTCAAAGTTACAGCTTTGGGTCTTTTGTCTTTTATGGGTTAGGTGTGAGGTTTAGATGGATATGCGTCTCGTTATTTGCTCCTTATGAATAAAAAACCCTGCTCAATGTAGCAGGATTTATTTTTCGACGCAACAGTAATTATTCATATTAAACGTTATTTCAATATCATAATTTAATTTAAAATATTCAATATATGGTATTTTGTTTTTCAATATATAGTATTTTGATAAATTGTAGTTTGAGAAACTGAGAGGCGAATGTGACATTTTAAAATAGCCCAAATGCGACATTTTAAAAAAGCCGCTACACCATGTGTTAAAGCTATTTTAAAATGTCCGATTTCTGGCTATTTTAAAATGTCTCATTGTCCTGTATTTAATTTGTTAAGGTTGAAGAAGTGAGTGATCCTTGTTCTGTCAAACAAATCATTCACCCAGGCAAGGCATCACCAATAATGTTTTTGTATCCTGGCATTTTCTTAATCCTCCAAGGACATTTTTGTACCTTACACACCACACCAAACATCAAAAACACCCGCCAAGCCCGCTAAATCATTAGTAAGTCCCTTTTTCGCATGATATAATCGTCGATTAATAGACTAACATGTATCTCTCGAATGCTTACTAAGTGTACATATAAACCACCTAAAAGAGACTTGGTCCATCCGTTCAAATTAACGACCTTGCTTTGTGCACTAACGACATCTTCTTGGGCACAAGCGCAGCAGGGTATTGATGTCTTACAAACGTCACAGCAAATCGAGCAACGGCAACGAGAGCAACAAGAGCAACAACGTGCACAGCAGTTGCAGGAGCAAGAGGAACGGGCACGAACGAGCACGCCTGTTCAACCAGTCCCTGTTGACCCAAAGCATACAACGCCAGATCCGTCTGGCGTTTGCTTTCGTATCCATCAAGTTGAATGGCGCAATGCACAGGGAACGGTGCAACCACCGTGGTATCTCAAACGATTGGCCAACAATGTGATTCGCAGCAACCCCAGTGAACCTGATGGTCGCTCGTCTTTGCCCGAAGGCATCTCTGACAAAGGAGCTGCGAACTGCCTGGGTCAGGCTGAAATTGTGGCGTTACAAAAACGCTTGTCCAATGCCCTGATTGAGCAAGGGCACATCACCAGTAAAGTGGATTTCCCAGAGCAGAACATTGCCAGTGGCACACTCATGATTGAATGGTATCCTGGTACGGTTGGCAAAGTGAGCTACGAGACTGCAGGCGGCAAGCCAATTGGCAGCGTNGTGGGTTCGTATAAATTATATTATGTTAAATTAAATATTGGAGTAAATAGCTGCAGCAAGCTTACTTACGTATCTATATAATATCGATTACAAATGCCGCCGTAGCTCAGTGGATAGAGCAATTTCCTCCTAAGAAATGGGTCGCACGTTCGATTCGTGCCGGTGGCGCCAGCTTTTAGTGTTTTTCATAACACGTCAAAACAAAGGCCTGACTGACTGATTGACTCACGGCCTCCATCATCTGTCTTTCTCCATAATTACAACAGTAAGTCTTGTTTTGGTGTAGTAGAATGCCGCGTTTGATTAAAAATGTCATATTTTTAACTGTGAATCACCACCAATCTTTCATACAAAGGGACTCTCATGTTTAACAGCTTAATGCCCAAAGAGGCTAAGTTTTTTGATTTGTTTAACCAGCACGCAGACATCTTGGTTGAGGCGTCAAAGGAAGTTGTCAATTTATTCAATGACTTGGCCAACATGGATCGGTATATGAGCGTGATTAAAGATTTGGAAAAACGTGCAGATCGCTTAACGTACGAGACCGTAGATTTATTGCACAAGACGTTCATCACGCCACTTGACCGAGACGATATGCTCAAGCTGATTACAAATATGGATGATATTGCCGATTTGATGGAAGATGTCGCTGAGACAGCATTTCTGTACGACGTTACAGTGACAACGGATGAGGCGAAACAGCTGGCAGCAATCAGCGTGTCTTGCTGCGAGAGGGTTCGTGCATCCGTTCATTTGTTAGACAATATGAAGAATGCGGGTGATATGCTTAAAATCTCCTCCGAAATCGAGCGTTTGGAGTCAGATGGCGATCGTGTGTTACGCAGTGCGATGTCTAAACTGTTCCGTGAAGAAGAAAATGTAAAAAATTTGATTAAGTACAAAGCCATTTACGAATTGCTTGAGTCCATCACGGATAAGTGTGAAGACGTGGCAAATATCATCCAAGGAATCGTCGTTGAGAATGCTTAAAAATGTACGCCGAAAGGCGTGAAAAGCACTTTAAAAAAGCTTTTTAACTATTTGTATTTTAAATACTTTATTTTGGATTGATGTTTATGGATACCTTACACATCAGCTTGGGTGTGGTTGTTTTTTTGGTTGCCTTGGCTTTGATTTTTGATTTCATGAATGGGTTTCATGATTCAGCAAATTCGATTGCAACGGTGGTTTCGACAGGGGTTTTAAAACCCCAACACGCTGTTATTATGGCAGCGGTGTTTAACTTCATCGCGTTTTATGTATTGCCACACACGGTGGCCGCCTCGATTGGCAAGGGCATTATTGAAGCCAGCGTTGTGGATCAATACGTTGTTTTTGGCGCGCTTGCGGGTGCGATTATTTGGAACGTGGTGACGTGGTATTTTGGCATCCCCTCCTCCTCTTCTCATGCACTGATGGGTGGTTTGATTGGTGCAGCGGTTGCTAAAGCTGGCGTTGGCGCTTTATTAAGCGCGAAAATCTTGCAAACAGTGGCATTTATATTTATTGCACCGATGATTGGTTTTGCCCTTGGTTCAACCTTGATGCTGATTGTCTCATGGCTGTTTTACCGCAGCTCCCCTGCGAAAGTAGACCGCTGGTTCCGTCGTTTACAACTGGTTTCTGCGGCTTCGTATAGTTTGGGGCATGGCGGTAATGACGCTCAAAAGACCATGGGGATTATTTGGTTGCTGTTGATTGCCAGTGGTTATTTGAAAGCAGATGATGATTTGCCTGGATGGGTCGGTTATTCTTGTTTTGCGGCAATTGCCTTGGGTACACTGTTTGGTGGCTGGCGCATAGTGAAAACCATGGGGCAAAAATTGGCAAAACTCAAACCCGTCGGTGGCTTCTGTGCTGAGACAGCGGGGGCGATTACCTTGTTTAGTGCCACTGCAATGGGTATTCCCGTGTCTACTACACATACTATTACGGGTGCGATTACAGGTGCAAGCTCGACCGCACGTGCGTCATCCGTTCGCTGGGGCGTGGCAGGTAATATCGTTTGGGCCTGGATTTTCACCATCCCAGCTTCGGCTTTTATGGCGGCGATTGCTTGGTGGGTAGGAACCAAAATCATGTAATCCGTTTCCACACAGTGTATAAAAAAACGCGAATTCGCGTCTTTTTTGCATTTACTCACAAGCCATCACAAACCACAAGCTTTGTTCACCCTGCGGATATCGGCTATTTAGCCAGTCGGCTGTGCGGAAATATAGCGGTAAATGTTGTGCCTTCCCCTACTTTTGAATCAATTTTAAGCTCAGCTTGATGGCGAATGAGCACATGTTTGACGATGGCTAAGCCGAGCCCTGTGCCTTTACTAGCGCGGGATTGGTCTTTGTTGACACGATAAAATCGTTCAGTTAAACGTGGCAAATGCTCGGGTGCGATACCCTGCCCCGTGTCTCGTATGGATAAGGTAGGCTGATTATCGATGGTCTGCCATGTCAGATGAATTTCGCCACCATTGGGTGTGTAGCGTACAGCGTTTGACAGCAGGTTGGTGACAACACTGGCAATTTCTTGGACGCTGCCGTTTAAGTTGATAGGATCTATGTGTGTGATGAATTGGTGCTGCCCGTTTGAGAGAGCCACTGCTTGGCCGAGTTGCTGATTGAGTAGCTCGGTCATGTTGATGGTCACGTCGTCAACTTTCACGTCGCTTTCTAATCGAGAAAGCATGAGCATGTCTTGAACGAGCACAGTCATGTGCTCGGCTTGTTTGTGCATTAGCTCAATCTGTCGCACGCGCTCCTCTGGGGCGATGTCGCCCGCGTCCAGCGCGTACTCTAAGAACCCAGAAATGACGGTTAATGGTGTGCGTAGCTCGTGTGATGCATTGGCGATGAAGTCTCGGCGCATGGCATCGACTTTTTCGGTTTCAGTGATGTCTCGGCTAACGAGTATCATGCGATCTTCCTCGAATTCAATGAGAGTGAGTTCGAGTTGGCGGTTGAGGTATTCGATTTTGGTGGGCGCATCATAGAGGCCTGCCTGAATGTATTGAACCAATGCGGGTTCACGAACGAGATTGACGACGCGATTGCCTTTGTCTCGCAAGAGAGAAAATCGAAAATGCTGCTCAGCAACAGGATTGCACCACTCAAGATAAGCACTTTTATCCATAAGCACGACACCATCGGGTAAATGGCTCATGGTGTTTTGAAATCGAGCGAGCCACTCTGCGAGCTGAGCCTCATTGGACTCATCGTTGCGGCGCAGGGCGTAAAGTTTCGCGAAAATATCTGTCCAGACCCCATGCCCTGAAGGGACGTTTTTACTGGTCGGATTAGAAATCCACAATGCAAAATGGTTCAATTCACGATAGTGGCCAGACAAGCGCCACAGTAAAACGGCAATGCAGACAAGTAGCCCCAACCATGTCAAAGAAAAAAGACTGGTAATGCCAACAATTAACAAGCAAATGATGAAAATCGGCGTCAAGTCACGCCAGAAAGAGACTGGTTTCATGTTTTTGTGGCAATTTTAGTTGTGATGGGTATCGCCAGCATTGTCGCATACCCCAGCACATTGGATGACTCTAAATATATCGAATACAGCATGGTGATGTCAAATCAAAAACACCTCATGCAAACTTCATACTGCCCAGCGGTAACCCACACCACGAACGGTTTCCAAGGCATTTTCTAAGTCAAATTTCTGTAGGATTTTGCGCAATCTCAAAACATGAACATCTACCGTCCGCTCCTCAATGTATACATGATCACCCCAAACATAATCGAGTAGTTGGGCGCGCGAGTAGCATTTATTGGGGTGCGTGACGAGAAATTTTAGCAGCTTGAATTCTGTATTACCCAATGTTTCATGCATAGAACCATCCATTTTTGCCAAAGTATGGTCATCATCGTTCAAAACACTCTGCCCTATCGTGATTACCTGAGCGACGTGTTGTGGCGCTGAACGGCGTAAAACGTTATTAATACGGGCAATCAACTCCTTGGGACTAAATGGTTTGGTGAGGTAGTCATCCGCCCCACCCTCTAAGCCTTTGAGTTTGTCGGCTTCTTGCGCACGGGCGGTAAGCATGATGATGGGCAGCATTTTGCTGCGCTCATCGCCACGCAACTGGGTCAGCCACTGTACGCCTTCGCCATCGGGCAGCATCCAGTCAAGTAAAATTAAGTCTGGTAACGACTTTTTAACGCTGGCACGAGCATCGGTTAAGTTTTTGACCCAACTGACAGCGAAGCCTGCGCGCTGTAATCCAAAGCGCAACAACTCCGCAATGTCATCCTCATCCTCGACCACCAAAACCATGGGCTGAATATTCACGGTGCACCTTCTCAAATTAAATGATGAACGAGCCATTGCCCGTACTGCTGATTACTGTTCTGTGGAGCTGTTGTGTGTGTAGCGGACATCTTCACCCTCAAACACATAAATCGCTGTTTCAGCAATATTTTCAGCGTGATCACCCGCGCGTTCGATGGCTTTGGCCACCCATAGATCATCGAGAGCCGCACTAATGGTACGAGGATCTTCCATCATGAAGGTGATGAGCTGACGCATGCTGGCTTGGTATTGGTTATCCAGCTCAATATCTGCGGCAAATACTGACGGCATTTCTGAGGTGTCTTCGCGAGCAAATGCATCTAAAGCACGGCGTAGCATACCCGTCGCAATATCCGCCGATTGGAAAATGGTATGAACGCGAGGTAGTTTAGCGCGTTGGTCACCTTGTTTGATGGCCATTTTAGCGATTTTTGAGGCTTCATCACCAATACGTTCAAGATCAGAAATAGCTCGGATACAACCCAGCAACATTCGCAAATCCGATGCAGCAGGCTGACGTAGCGCGATGATTTCGGAACAAGCATGGTCGATTTCGAGATGGTCTTGATTCACTTCGCGCTCAACCGTCATGACTTGCTCCGCCAACTGGGCATTATTTTCTGAATAGGCAAGTACGGCTTGGCGTAGTTGAGACTCTACTTTACCGCCCATTTTAAGAATGGATGTGCGCAGGTTTTCAAGTTCTTCTTGATAGTTTTTTGATGTGTGTAGGTGGTTCATGCTGACTCCTTTTGTTGGGTTTCCTCATGTTTTGAGGTATGGGGAAATTGTTGGCTTATTGAGTATACAAACACATTTCCCCTGCCCTTCTCTTTTATATGGAAAGGCAATTTAATGAATTAGCCAAAACGTCCTGTGATGTAATCTTCGGTCTCTTGGCGTGAAGGCTTGAGGAACATTTGACGTGTTTCACCGAACTCAATCAATTCCCCCAAATACATATAAGCCGTGTAGTCCGAACAACGCGCAGCTTGCTGCATGTTGTGTGTAACGATGACCACAGTGTAGTCTTCTTTGAGTTCGGTAATGAGCTCTTCGATTTTGGTTGTTGAAATCGGATCCAGCGCGGAGCACGGCTCATCCATCAACAACACTTGCGGTTTAACCGCAATCGCACGCGCGATGCACAAACGCTGCTGTTGACCGCCTGACAGACTGTTACCTGATTCGTGCAGCTTGTCTTTGACTTGATCCCACAAAGCGGCTTTTTTGATAGCCCACTCAACGCGCTCGTTCATTTCGCCTTTTGAAAGTTTCTCAAACAAGCGAACGCCAAAGGCGATGTTTTCGTAAATACTCATGGGAAATGGGGTCGGTTTTTGGAACACCATACCGACTTTCGCACGCATGAGCGAAACGTCTTGTTTCGAGGTGAGGATGTTTTCACCCTCAAAAATGATTTCGCCCTCGGCGGTTTGACCTGGATACAGTTCAAACATGCGATTTAGTGTGCGCAATAAAGTCGATTTGCCACAACCTGATGGACCGATGAACGCCGTGACCTTTTTCTCTGGAATGATGAGATTGATGTCTTTAAGGGCTTTGTTTTGACCATAAAAGAAGCTCAAGTTTTTGACTTCAATTTTTGCGGTTTCATTGGCTAAGATATTTTCAGTGACCATTTTTTTCTTTCAATTCAATTACTTGCTACGGTTGGCGATGGTGCGGGTGACAATATTGATCAACAAGACAAAGAAGGTGATCAGCATTGCCCCCCCCCATGCCAGTTTTTGCCAATTATCATCAGGGCTTAAGGCAAAGTCTAAAATCACTTTGGGCAGACTGGCCATGCGTTGCGTCATGTCGGTGCTGAAGAAGTTATTACCGACCGCGGTGACAATCAATGGCGCGGTTTCACCAAAAATTCGCGCGACACCGAGTAATAAACCCGTCAACATACCTGTTTTGGCAGAACGATAGCAGATGGAAAAAATCATTTTCCAATAAGGACAGCCCAAAGCCACAGCGGCTTCACGCAATGCGCTCGGTACCAATTTAAGCATATCATCCGTGGTACGAACCACCACAGGCAACATGACGATGGCCAAAGCAATCGAGCCTGACCAACCAGAATTAGCACGAGCACCGAGTCCCAAACCAAAGTAAAACAAAATAAAAGCAAACATACCGATGGTAATCGACGGCGCAGACAGCAATATATCATTCACGAACCGCACCAATCGCGTGAACTTATTATCCCGACCATATTCGGCCAAATAAGTCCCCGCGAGAATACCGACAGGTGTGGCGATCAGCGTACCAACACCCACCATCAACAAGCTACCCACAATCGCGTTGGCTAAACCACCACCAACATCGCCCATCGTGGGCTGAGACTCCAAGAAAAAACTAGGACTCAATGCAGGCAAACCTTTTGTCAGCAGAGACCATAATATCCAAACCAACCAAAATAACCCAATGGCAACCGATACCCCAGTCAGACTGAGCATCAATATATTGATTCGACGACGACGAATGTACAGTGGGTTGGTCATAGAAGCAGCAGACTGAATCATGATATCCCTTTAATTTTTATGAGTTTCAAAACGCGACAACAAGAGTTTAGCAAAAGCCAAAACCAGTGTCGTGATGAGGAACAGAACCAGTGCCAAAGCAAGTAAAGCAGACAAGTGTTGATCTGAGGCTTCGGCAAATTCATTGGCAATCGTGGAGGCAATGCTGTTACCGGGGGCGAATAATGAAGCCTGTATACCGTGCGCATTACCAATCACAAAGGTCACGGCCATCGTCTCGCCCAAAGCGCGACCCAGTCCCAAAATCGTCCCTCCGACCGCACCGATGCGGGTGTAAGGGATGACAACGTTGCGCACCACTTCCCAAGTGGTACCACCCAATCCATAAGCAGACTCTTTGAGCATTGGTGGCACGAGTTCAAACACATCGCGCAACACCGCTGTGATGAACGGCACAATCATAATCGCCAAAACCACACCTGCGGTGAACACACCCACACCCAAAACAGGTGCAGCGAATAATTTACCTATCACAGGCAATTGACCAATTGTGGCAATCAGCAAAGGCTGAACATATTTGGCAAACAAAGGCGCGAGGACAAACAAACCCCACATACCATAAATAATCGACGGAATCGCCGCCAATAGCTCAATCGCTGTACCAAGCGGACGACGCAACCAGCGCGGTGACAACTCTGTGAGAAAAATCGCAATCCCAAAACTCACAGGCAAAGCCAAAACAATTGCAATCCCAGCGGTGAGTAATGTACCAATGATGGGGCCTAAGGCGCCGTACTCATTAGACACAGGATCCCAGACTTCTTTCCATAAAAAAGCAGCGCCTTGTGTACTGAATGTATCGCTCGCACTGAAAATCAGAGAACCGATGATGGCAACAATCACCACCAATACCAGTAACGCATTGAGAAACGTCAGGCCTTTGAATGTTTTATCCATCCAAGGCATTTGTCGCTTCATGACATGTTCTGAGGTTTGTTCCATATTCTTATTGAACCTTTTACTTATTTTTGCGCACAGTGTCTGTGCCTCATAAAAGCAGGCGAAAAAAAGGATGCGCATGACTCACGCCTTGCCACATCCTTTTAAATTACAACATGAAAAAATGAATCCACATCATTGATTTACATGATTGGTTTGCCAGATGCATCAGTGATTTTTTTCATTTTTTCTTTGATCAAAGCCACAACTTCTGCTGGCATTGGCACATAGTCAAGCTCAGTCGCTTGCGCTTGGCCTGAAGTGAAACCCCAGTCAAAGAATTTAAGCAATTTTGCGGCATTGTCTGGATTATCTTGTTTAGCGTGCATCAAGACAAACGCCGTACCAGCGATCGGCCATGATTTTTCACCTGGCGCATAAGTTAAGCTCGCTGCCATGCCTGGAACTTTCCAATTGGCTTTAGAAGCTGCTTCAGCGAATGCTTGAGCAGTTGGTGCCACCACTTTGCCATCTTTGTTAACCAAAGATGCAGCAGTGATGTCATTTTTCTTCGCATAAGCGTACTCAACGTAACCGATTGAGCCGTCAAACTGCTTCACGTTGGTTGCCACACCCTCATTTCCTTTACCACCGATAGAACCTTCAAACCATTTAGGTGATTTATGTGCACCGAGTGCTTCCCATTCTTTATTGGTTTTGGCCAAAAATTCAGTGAACAAGAATGATGTACCAGAACCATCTGAGCGGCGAACCACTTTGATGTCCATGTCAGGCAATTTCGCACCTGGATTCAATGCCACGATGGCTGGATCATTCCATTTTTTGATTTTACCGAGGTAAATATCACCCAACACTTGACCGTTGAAGACCAAAGGTTGTGCCAAATCTTTGATATTGTATACAGCGACCACGCCACCGATGGCCGATGGGAACTGTACCAAACCATTTGCAGTCAAATCGTCAGCTTTCATTGGCTCATCAGATGCACCAAAACCAACAGTTTTCTTCTTGATCTGATCAACACCAGCACCAGAGCCGACTGATTGATAGTTCACTGCAACACCGCTGGCTTTGTTGTATTCAGCCGCCCATTTGCCAAACAAAGGTGCGATGAATGATGAACCAGCGCCGTTAATGCCCGCTGCTCCAGCAGTTGCAGCTGGCGCTGCACCTTCTGCTTTTTTCTCTTCTTTAGCACCACCGCAAGCTGCCAAAACCGCCGCTGTTAAGCCCACCATCAAAAATTTCAAACGCATTGTGTATTCTCCTAAAGTGACACAAATGTTAAAAACGCTCGTTTTAACGAGATGTCGCCACTATAGCGATAGAATGTTACAAGACTGTGACAACGACATTTTTTATGCTGCATTGCGATTTTGTGGTTTTTTTGTGACTTATTTCACACGTCTACCCTGCTCATCAATAATCACTTCGCCGTCCTCTTTGCTAAATGGTGCTTTTTGTGGCAACGGCAAGACATCCAACACCAATTCAGAGGGGCGACACAGTTTAGTGCCCCATGGTGTCAACACAATCGGGCGGTTGATGAGTATGGGATGTTCAAGCATGTATGCGATTAAGTCATCATCTGTCAAATCCTCATTGTCAAAATTAAGCTCATCGTAAGGCGTGCCTTTTCGACGCATCACGTCGCGCACAGGTATTTTCATCGCAGCAATCAGTTGTTTCAACGTTTCACGGTCAGGCGGTGTTTCCAGATAGAGAATCACTTCTGGTTCAATACCTGCATTACGAATTAAGGCGAGTGTGTTACGCGACGTGCCACATTTTGGATTGTGGTAAATGGTGACTTGGGTCATGGTTATTCCTTTTAGTAGATTAAATGAGTAAAAATAACAATTGATAACAACTGAAACTACTCTGCTAGAGCGACTCTGCGCCCCTGAGCTTTACGTTCTGAATATCGATCCGTGAGCTGTTCGGCGTGTGGGCGAAGCAAAACCGTCATCCGCACCAACTCCTCCATCACATCGACAATTCGGTCGTAGTAATCAGAAGGTTTCATGCGCCCTGCTTCGTCAAATTCTTGATACGCCTTGGCAATTGATGATTGATTTGGGATAGTGAACATGCGCATCCAGCGCCCCAATAGGCGCAGAGTATTAACCGCATTGAAACTTTGCGAGCCACCAGACACTTGCATGACAGCCAATGTGCGGCCTTGAGTCGGTCGGATTGAACCGATATTTAGTGGCAAATGGTCGATTTGTGCTTTCATCAAACCAGTAATTTGCCCATGACGTTCGGGACTACACCACACTTGTCCTTCTGACCAATTAGACAACTCACGCAGCTCTTTCACCGCAGGGTGGTCATCATTGGCCACTTGGTCAGGAAAAGGCAAGTCGGATGGGTCAAAAATTCGTGTTTCTGCACCAAAGTATTGCAAAATCCGCGCCGCCTCCTCCACCGCCAAACGCGAAAACGAGCGCGCACGCAACGAACCGTACAGCAACAAAATCCGCACAGGTGGCTCATTCTCCCCCATCCCTGATGCGGGATATCGTGTGGTGAATTCAGGTGACAATGCAGGTAAGTGATCGGAGTCAGGGAGTGTGCGTATACGCATTTAAGATGCCTCAGTCGTTTTGATATTTCAATATTAATTGAAATATAATAATAAAGCAAGGTATCCAACAATTGTCTGGAGTCATGCATGAGAACAGGCACTTAAAATCTGTTCACGTAGCCATTTATGTCCCTGATCCCTATGGGAGCGTTCATGCCAAATCATGCGATATTGAAACGACTCCTGCTGAGTGGGTAAATCAATCACTGAAATTGGCGAGTATTTGGCAAACGCTTGTGCCATGCGCTTGGGCATCAGCATCACATGGTCTGATTGGGCGATTAAGGCTGGTGCATTACTAAAGTATGGTGTTGCAAAGGCTACGTGATAATGCTCAGCGCCCAAGCGTTTGAGTACATCATCATTGGCAAATCCACGACCCTGAGGATAACGGGCGGTGATTTGAGGAAAATCCGCCACATCACCGATAAAAGCATCTAAATCGGTATAACTTCGCCCATCTAACGGATGACCTCGCCGAACAATTAACGCGTAACGGTCAATAAATAAATCGCGATAGTGAAAATCAGCGGGTAGGTCTCCATCGACATACAAGGCCAAATCAAGTGCACCACTTTCAAGCTGCTGCAAGGTCTCATCTGACCATGATGCCACATGGCATGAAATGTATGGTGCAGTCGTAGTCAAATTCGCGAATAACGGCTGCAGCACAATCGCTTCACCATAATCGGTGCTGCACAGGTGAAATGCTCGGTTTGAAATGTGCGCGTCGAAGTGTTGCTGCGAAAACACGCCCTGCCGCCGCATCAATCGATGGGCGCAGGGATTCCGCCAGAGGTGTGAGCACATAGCCTTTACTGGTACGTACCAGCAATGGATCTTTAAACACATCACGCAGCTTGCTCATGGTACGGCTTGCTGCTGGCTGACTTAACCCCAGTTGCTCACCGCTTTTGGTCACACTTGATGTGTTGAGCAAAGCACGCAACATGCGCGGCATGTATGGCTACTGCTTTACCTAAGGCGCTGATTGATACCATCGAAATGGATCAAATCCATATTCTCTTGGCACGTCAAAACATGCAGCAACTGGGGCTAAATGGGAGAGTCACCATTCATCATGGTAGTTTTGAGGAGATTCTTGTCAAACTCAAAACAAGCTATGACGCCGTATTTTTTGATGGCTTTGCCCCTTCTTTATCATTGCTTGAGCAAATGCGCAATTTACTCAACCTAAATGGTGTTTTGATCCTTGCCAATCTGGGTTTGGCTGGCGGTTCGGATTTGCGTGCGCTGCAGCACGAACTCAAACAAACCGAGCGATGGCAAAAAATTCAAACCATTGAACACAACAGCACACAGGTTTTACGTCGAATCTGAATTTTAAACTTAATTTTTTACAACCCAAAGGAGCCATTATGAAAAACCGTATTTTATTCACCACTGCTTTGTGCGCACTCGTCTCTAGCAACTCGTTGTGGGCCAAAGATTCTGTCGCCACTGGCAAAACCATCGAGTATTCAGTCGCTGGTTACACAGTTCAGACGGAGTTTTTAAATGACAAGCAATTGCGCTGGACCTACTTAGAGGCACCAGTGGCCGCAGAAGTCGGCAAAACCGCTTTAGAGAATATCGACAGCGTTGGTTTACGCCGTGACATGATTTTGGCCGCATGGACTGAGCAGTTAGGGGCACAAGTGGTGGATGTGTTTGACTTTGGCAAACGAAAAGTCATCGCCAATTTTGTCATGCCTGATGGAAAGCTCTATCAAAGCGTCGCGGATTTTAAAGTCGTGTCTAAAAAATCCAAAGCAGACTAAATCACACCTATTTAAATTAATAAACACATCGAAAGGTTAAATATGAAATTTGCCATTATTGGAATCACAGGCCAAACGGGCAGCGTTGTTGCCCAAACATTGGTTGAAGCAGGTCACACGGTTCGCGCCATTGTACGAAATAAAGAAGCTGCAGACAAAGCCGCCTCTCAAGGTTACGAGCCATTCATCGCATCTGTCGATGATACAGAAGCATTAACTCAGGCTTTCACAGGCGTTGATGGTGCGTATCTAATGAACCCACCTGCCTACACTCATGAAAACATGTTCACCCGCGCACATCAAGTACATGAAAGCCTGCTCGCAGCGGCGAAATCGGCCAAACTTGCGCATGCAGTGGCACTGTCGTCTGTTGGTGGACAACATGATTACGGTACAGGTAACATCCTCACCACTTATGATTTTGAACAACAAATTAACCAATCAGGGCTGAATGTCAGTGTGGTTCGTGCAGCTAACTTTTTAGACAACTGGCTATCAGCCATCGGCAAAGCGCGACAAGATGGTGTATTACCTTCGATGTTTTTGCCATTGGACAAAAAATTCCCTATGGTCTCATCTGTTGACATTGGTCGAACCGTAGCCAAAACATTGATTCAAGGTAACCAAGCAGAGAAACTCGTCGAGCTAAAAAGCCCTGAGGATTGTTCGGCCCATGATGCCGCTCGAATTTTGAGCCAATTGCTGAACAGAGAAGTGACAGCCGTTGCTGTGACTAACGAGCAAATCGCCCCGTTCTTTAGGTCCATCGGTTTTGCAACTGTGACAGCACAAGCCTTTGCAGAGATGATGCATGGTTTTAATACCGATCACATTGTTTTCGAGGGCAATGTCCCAATGGTAATTGGGACGGTGACTCTTGAAGACGCTTTTAAAGAGATACTTTCAAGGGCTAACCCAAAACATTGAGTGATGTCTATTAGACGAAAACTCATAAAAAAGACAGTCTCTGGGTAAAACCCACCCATAAAAAATGCAGGTTCAAGAACACATTTGATAAAGACAGCATGAATGCCGAATTTATCAAAAATACTTGAACCTGCATACGCGTTTTGCGTTGTCAGACACCACTAAATGTCTTATTTAGTTGGTGGCAATATGACTTTATCGATGACATGAATCACGCCGTTGCTGGCTTTCACATCGGTTGCAACCAGCTTCGCTACCCTGCCTCTGCCATCGGTGATTGAGCCGTCAGCGCCAAATGTAAACTGGCTACCTTGAACCGTTTTCACCATCCCAGGTTTGACTTGAGCGGCATAAACCTTGGCAGGAACCACATGGTAAGTCAACACTTGGGTCAACAAGGGCTTATTCGCCAATAATTGTTCTTTTGTCACACCCAGCTCACCCAAAAGGTTAGCAAAAGCCTGATTGGTGGGGGCAAATACCGTTAAGTTTGGCGTATTTGCCAAAGTGTCGGTCAAACCAGCAGCAACCACGGCTTCAACCAAAATACTAAAGTCCTGGTTACCTTGAGCCACTTGTACCAAGTTTTGCTTAGTCATCTGTCCAGAGTGACTTTTCTTTGCTTCATGGCCTGCTTGCGTGCTCATGCAACCAGCCAACAACACCCCAGACAAACATGCGGCCATCAGAGTTAAAGCACTGTTGCGTTTTTTTGCAGTGAAAGATGATTGAGTTTTCATGACATGTATCCTTAATGTTTTATTGCGTTAATAAAATCTGCCAAATGGCATAAACTACTTTTTTAGCATCATCATAGATGATGAAAATACTTTACAGTACAAAATAAAAACTTTCAAGTTGTTTTTATACTAATTAGTAATATTTTAATTCAACCAGTATCTTCTTTTGCCGTGATGTGTTAAAGTTACCCAAGATAATGGAGAAAATAAAAAGAAATTGTCTAAAAAAGGCTATTTAAGAGGATGAAGATGAACCAAAGCTCAAACATCAAACTATCATTCAAGCAAAAAATGATGCTTGAACGCGAAGCACAAATCATTCAAACGGTTAATGGCCTTTTGGCCACAAAAGGCTACGATACCATGACCGTTGATGAGATTGCGGACACGGTCGGCATTGCCAAAGCTTCTCTGTATCGCCACTTTCCAAGTAAAGAGGCTCTGGCTGTGGCTGCATTGGTCAATACCATGGAAAACGGTTTGGCGCAAATTGAAGCACTCAATCAAACCACACTCTCTGCACTAAACAAGCTCAAAACCATTACTCAGTGGGCAATGCGGCTGAAACTCAATCAGCAAATGCCCAATCTTCCCAGCGAAAACTCGCAGCTCCGAGAACATTTATTGGCTCACGAAACCTACATGGACATGCTGGTCAACATGTCAGACAGTATTGGTCAATGGATAGAACAAGCTCAGGCTGATCAGCAAATCACCACTTCAGTCACCCCATTGTGCATCCTGTACACTCTGTACGCGAAAGCATGTGACCCTGTATTGGGCTTTTTAAAAAGCAGCGGCCTGTATGAAGAAGAACAAATCATTGAAATGGTGACAAGCACCTGCTTTGACGGGATTGGTCATCCAGCCCATTACCGCCTCAATGAATGACACAGCGAAGGAGACCTTCATGGATGATCTTCACATCAAACGCACACACCAATTAGGTATCGAAAAATCCAGACAAATCACTGATAACTGGATACACTCAGCCGAAAACGACTACCGCATGGTCTGCGAACTAGAGCGAACTGAACACCAAGACACGGTTACATTCAACCGATCAGGTGTCACAGGAATTGTTATCAGCACGGCAGATGCGTTTGAGATCAAGGCAAAACTTGGTTTTTTATTCAAAAGTTTCTTACCGTTGATCAAACAGCAGATTGAAAAAAATTTAGATCAAGTGCTTGGCAAAAGCTAAGGTTGCTAACGATTGTTGCCCAGCCAACAACATGCTTAAGCGCTTTCGGGGATAATACGATTTTGTTATCACATTCACGGATACCTCATGCCCGCTTTCACCATCGCCACTTGGAACGTCAATTCGCTCAAAGTTCGCCTGCCACAAGTCCTTGATTACATGGCAAAAAACACGGTTGACGTGCTGTGCTTGCAAGAAACCAAAATGACTGACGAGGTTTTTCCCGAGCAAGCCTTTATTGACGCAGGCTTGCATGTGTCATTCACGGGGCAAAAGACCTATAACGGTGTTGCCATCATCAGTAAGTTGCCGCAGCACGATATTCAGCGTAATTTACCTAATTTTGAAGACCCACAGCAACGACTCATCACAGCGACCATCAGTGGCGTGCGCATTATTTGCGCCTACATTGTCAATGGCCAAGCCCTCGAGTCAGAGAAATTCATTTACAAAATGAATTGGCTTGCCGCACTGCAAAACTACCTCAGCGACGAGCTAAAAAACCATGAGAAACTCGCCCTGCTCGGTGACTTTAACATCGCTCCTGAAGATCGCGACGTTCACAATCCAGAAAAATGGGAGGGTTGCAACCTTGTCTCGCCAGCCGAACGTGCGGCGTTCAATGACATGATTGCTCTGGGGCTGGTTGATTCATTCAGACTGTTTGAACAGCCAGAAAAGTCTTTCTCATGGTGGGATTACCGTCAGATGGGCTTTCGACGCAATGCAGGTTTGCGCATCGACCATATACTGCTGACAGAGACTTTGGCCAAAAAATGCACTGCTTGTGTGATTGACAAAGAACCGCGCCGACACGAGCAACCATCCGACCACACACCTGTTTTGACAACCATTGATATTTAAGCAACGTTTGCGATGAAAAAAAATTTACAAAAACTAACTCTTATATTTTTGGCCCTGATACTCGTCGCTTGCGGGAGTACAGGCAGTAAAAAACGAGTGCCCTACAAGAAACCACCTGTTAATGTGACCATAGGCGCAGGGCCAAACCGAGCCTTTGCGGTGGAAGCGATGAAGTATTTGGGGACTCCGTACTATTTTGGCGGTTCTGCGCCATCAGAGGGGTTTGACTGTTCAGGCTTGATTCAATACAGCGCAAAACGCTCGTTGGGCTTGAATTTGCCACGAACCACCCGCCAACAAAGCCAATTTGGTGAAAAAATCAGCGTAGATGAGCTAAAAGCAGGAGATATTGTGTTTTTTAACACCACGGGTCAACCAAATTCGCACGCAGGTATTTATCTGGGGGATACCTTTTTTGTTCATGCGCCATCGAGCGGTGGCGTCGTTCGCGTTGACAGCTATACCAACCCATACTGGCAACCTCGCATTAATAGCGCACGACGCATTAAGTAATCGTAAGAACAAAGTAAAATCCCTCGCTTTGCTTTCATCAAATCACTACATTTTGAGACCATCATGAAAAAAATCGCCATAGCCCTTGCCTCACTCAGTTTCGCTGCTTGTGCGAGCACAAATACCTCGACGCCCTCGCCCAAGGCCAAACTCGGTAAAGTGACAGAGAAAGAAACCGTCATTAGTCAAACGCGCCATCAATCACCCGTGGACATTGGGATTGGTATCGGCGGTGGCGGCAATATTGGTTGGGGGCTGAGTGTCGGTTTGGGACAGTTATTTGGTCTGGGACGTGAAAGCACCAATACCACATACCAATACAAAGTCAAACTCGGCGACCATGAGTCACTTTCGGTTGCATCAGCCGACAACTTTGAGATTGGTACATGTGTAACGGTGCTTGAACTTGCAGAAAATCGAAGCTATCCGAAAGTGCAAGCCAACCCGAACTGCCAACTCTCAGCCGCAACTCAATAACCGACTTAATTGTCTAAAGCAGAGCATCAAGCAGGAGAACATCATGAAAACACTCATCACTCTAATCACAGCCTTCACGTTAACTGGCTGTACCAGTTTGGGTATAGGCACGATTCATCAAGACGCAGTAGGTAAATTAGGCAAAATCACTGATAAGGAAACCGTCATTAATCGTGTGATTGAGCAAAACCCTGTGTTTTATGGTGGTTTTGGCTATTATGGCTATCATGGCAGCGGACGTTGGGGTTATGATCCTTTTTATTATTGGCCGATGGGCTACCAATCAACGGTGCATGAGGACGTGTTTTATCAATACCGCGTCTTGGTCAATAAAACTGAGAAGCTCACCCTCCAAAGCCCTTACAACTTAGAAGTGGGTCAGTGCGTTACCATCTGGCAGATTCCAGACAGTAACCGCCTCCCTCGCGTGGATAAAAACCCTGATTGTCAGACACCAATCAATCCAAACACCCAACCCTAGAGTCACAAAACCAGTTACTACGCTTTAATGGTGCCAAGACTGCTTAGTCAAAGTAGGCTATTGATTTTCGCTGAAAGCACCCAATGCAGTCTATAACAGAACTTTTATCGTGATAGGAGACATACCATGAGCATGGCAGACGAACTCACAAAACTACAATCTTTGCGTGAAACAGGTGTTTTGTCCGAAGAAGAGTTCGCCCTGGCTAAAACACGTATCATCACCCAAGCCGAACCTGCCAGCACAAGCACCCAATCATCCGTATCAAAGTTTATCCACAGCATGGGTCGCTCAAATAAAGACGTCATGCTCGGCGGTGTCTGTGGTGGTTTGGCCGAACAAACAGGCACGCCCCCTTGGCTATGGCGTCTGGGTTTCGCGAGTACAGCGTTCTTTTTCGGCACAGGCTTTTTGGCTTATGGTTTGCTGTGGTTGCTATTACCTTATCAAAATGAAATCACACAGAGTCACTCAGCCACATGATCTAAAAGTTAGGTTAAAAGCTTAAAACCCAAAGGCGCGAGACATCGCGCCTTTTATAATCAGGCACAATGAGGCTAATCGTTTTAGACGCACAAACAAAACTACAGCCCCTTAATTTTTAAATCGCAACAAAGCAGCTAGCGAGCCATCCTATGGTGTTCCAATAAATAAATACACGCGAGAGCTATTGTTAGTGGCCTTAGACACACCTATATACAAAGGGCCCACGGGTGTTTCGCCTCCAAGATAGACACTGCCAGACTTGACCCAACCTTGATTTTGAGGTTCACTATAGCGAATTTTCATCTTACCCATTTCAGCTGACAGCCCCAGACGTAAATCTCCGCGTATGCCCAATGGCATTTTGCCGATGACCCGCTCGACCCTTAAACCAGCGTATTGAAGATTGTCGCCAATCATCTGCTGATTATTAAGCCCAGTTATATTGTTTACACCACCTAAAAAGGCTGCATCACTGAGTGGTAGCTGGCCTTTAGGTGATCCTGTGTAGGCCAACTTACCAGTAAAAACAAAGTCTTTAATGCTATAAGCCCCTTGAACCTCTGCGGAGAGCTTACTGTAATCGGTCATGTCAAAGTAATTGACTCGCGCAAGCCAGCCTTTTGTAGGAAAGTACAATCGATTCATACGATCAAAATCTGCCGACAAGTATAAACCATGCGCAGACTTAGTCGCCCCACTTGGCACTAAACCATCCAAACCAATATCTAAACTCGAACGGGGACGACGCTGGAGTACGCCTAACTTCATAACGCCATAGCGATCAAAGTTAAAACCTACCGCTGCCCTCGCCTCTGTGACATTTGTGTTGTAAGAGGCTTGAGCCCGACCATTTTGATAAACGTCTATTTTTTGATCGTTGTAGCCTACAAATACATCCGTAAAGAATCTACGGCGAGAATCAATAGGTTGATACCAGTTTATAGCGGCGCGGTTGCTACTGCCCAATTGACCGCTAAATAATAACTCACCTCCTAATTTGTTGATTTCGGTCATTTGGTAGCCTAAACGCAAATTGTAGGCCGCACTTTCTTTCGTTCCCCAGGCAAAATTAATCCCGGCCCTTACGTAATTAGGCCCCCACGGTTTTTTTGTGGGCAAGACTCGCAAGGTCGTTTTATCATGATCTGATAACAGTTGATAATCCATATTCGAATAACGACCATCACCATAAGCATAAAGTAAATCATTTTCTAATTGAGTCGTGTTTAAAGGTTCGTTGGGTTTTTGTTTAATCTGCTGGGCAAGAATAACGTCATCTTGAGCATTATCGCCAACCACTTCTACTTTATCTATAGTAGGGCTTGGTCGTTGTTCATTCTGAATCTTGGCTTGCCAATTGCTGTATTCTGACTGCGTCAAAGAGAGTTTCTTTAATTGGGCTTCTATTTGATTAGCTGAATCATAACCACGTTTAATAGTTTCTTGATTCCGTTCAAAATCGGCGGCAGTAATCCCATCCAAATTGGGTTGAATATAAATATCTTGTTGACGATTGAGCATTGCCAAAGATTGTGTAACATTTTGCTCTGTCAGTAAATTCAAGGTTTGAGCGGTAACAGACAATGGCGAAGACTCAATTTCCTCTTCTTTGAGTAAAGGAGAACCCACATTGACCGCAATCACAACATCAGGGTGACACATTTCTTTAACCTCTCGAATGGGAACGTTGTCAACTAAACCACCATCGACCAAAGTCCGACCATTATACTTAACAGGTGCTATCAAGCCTGGAACCGACATAGTCGCTCGCATCACCGTTGTTAAATCACCATTCCGATAGGCTACCCGTTGCCCCGTCACAATATCAGTCGCTATGAGAGATAAAGGCATTTTTTGATTTTCAATCATTTGAGGCGTTTTATCTGCCCCCACCAATTGATTGATAAAAAACTTAATTTTTTGCCCGCCTAAAACAGCAGATGGAAACTGAAGATGTCCATTTTTAATGCCTGCTTCACTTCCGGGTATAAAAGTTTGAGAAATATTTTTGTTGCGCGGCGTAAGTTCAGCATAGCTGGGTGAGTCATTAAACATGTCACGCCAATCGGCCTCAGCTAGAGCTTGGCTCATCTGCTTTGAACTCATACCTGTGCTAAAAGCCCCAGCAACCAAGCCTCCCATACTGGTTCCTGAAACACAATCAACAGGAATATGCAACTCTTCAAGCTTTTGAATAACGCCAACATGAGCTGCGCCACGAGCACCCCCACCACCCAGCACTAAACCAACCTTAAGTCGCTTCGAATCATCCGCATGCGCTGCAGGTGTATATGCAAATAAAATAAGCGCCAATGCGCTCAGACGAGGTAAAGTTCGATGCCTGTTTAAAAAAATCATTATAAACTCATAAAAAATGCTTATCAATTGGCCAAGTCAAAGTGTTCCGCCCACATTTCAACGGACAGTTTAAGCAACTATTTAAAGTGCTGCGGATTCGAATTTTACAGGACTTTGGCATCCCAATTTTGAATATTTGCGTTTGAGGTTGTAATAGGCCTTAATAAATCAGAAAATTTCGCGCCTAACTGCTCCATTGACTGGGCGTGTTAACACTACCAATAAATTGTTACAATGTGTACATAAACTCACACAAACCCAGTACAAGCAAATAGTGTTAATACGCCCTAATTTGCGAAGCGCACCAAACTTGAATGCAAAAAAATCAAAACGGCGCAATACGGAGAGGTCTTTGTTCTGTCATCTGCTCAACCTGCTTGGGTTGAAATTAGCTACCACAGAACCAAAAAACTTGGGTGTACCGTCAATTGATTTGGGGGGGGGCGAATAAACCTCAAGCAAACACATTTCATGTTGTATTTCTCCCCTTCTATTGAGGAGTTCTTTTATGCCTTGCACTTTGAAAATTACGTTTTTAAAGCTGTCGAATATACTTGTAAACAACGCTCACGCGCCATTCGATGTTCTACCATCGGTTCAGGATACGCTGCCGTTTCAAACTCTGGTACCCAGCGGCGCACATATTCATTTTTGGGGTCAAATTTTTCCATTTGCAGCGTGGGATTAAACACCCGAAAATACGGCGCAGCATCACAACCACAGCCTGCTGCCCACTGCCAACCACCGTTATTGGCTGCCAAATCATAGTCGAGTAGCTTTTGTGCGAAGTATCGTTCACCCCATCGCCAGTCAATCAATAGATGTTTGGTCAGAAACGACGCAACCACCATTCGTACGCGATTGTGCATGAAACCCGTTTCATTGAGTTCACGCATCCCTGCATCCACTAGTGGATAGCCTGTTTGTCCCGCACACCATTGTGCAAATTCTGATGATTGATTGCGCCACAAAATCTGGTCATACATCGGTTTAAATGACTGCGTCACCACCTGCGGATGATGCCACAAAATCATCTGATAAAAATCCCGCCAAATCAACTCACTGAGAAAAACTGCGCTGCGCGCTCGTGTATGCGCAGCGACCTGTCGAATACTCACCGTGCCAAAGCGCAAATGCACGCCAAGACGAGATGTCGCTGGTAAAGCGGGATAGTCACGCTGCTCAGCGTAAGCATCCAATGCGCCAAAATCAAGCTCTTCAGAGGGAAATTCAACCGTCATGGGTTCAAAGCCCAGCTGTCCCATGCTCGGTATCACGCGTTTTTCTTGTTGGTAAAAGCCGTCCAAATAAACGCGAGTCGGATAAGCGCGCACATAGAAATCATCAAGCTGCGACAACCATTTGCGTGAGTACGGCGTAAACACGGTATAAGGCGAATCATCGGCTTTCATCACCTCGTTCTTTTCAAAAATCACATGGTCTTTGAAGGCGCGAAAGGCAATGCCCTGCTCGTTTAGGTACTCATAAACCACTTTGTCCCGCGCCCTAGCATCTGGCTCATAATCGCGGTTGGCATACACGCCTTTGACATCGTACTCATTGAGCAACTCTGCAAAGATATTTAACGGCACACCATGACGCACATCAAGTGTTGCACCAAGTTCTGCCAACTCAGCATGCAGTCGCTCAATCGCTTGATGGATGAACACCACTCGCTTGTCGGCTTTGTCAACCAAAGCGTCTAAAATCGTCGTATCGAAAATAAACAACGGCTGCACTGTCAAACCTGCAGCCAAAGCATTTTTCAGCGCATGATAAAGCCCCGCATTGTCCTCAAGGCGCAAATCGCGACGAAACCAAAACAAGATTACAGATGGTTTCATGATGAATTATTCAGGCTTTTTGAATGTGGCTTTGCGCTTTTCGATAAAGGCGGCCATGCCCTCTTTTTGGTCAGCCGTGGCAAATAAGCTGTGAAAAGCACGTCGCTCGAACTGCAAACCGCTACTTAACGAAGCTTCTTGCGTTAAATTCACCGCTTCTTTCGCCATCATGGTTGACAGACGGCCGTAACCAGCGATGATGTTGGCCATTTTGAGCGCTGTGCCGGCCAACTCGGCCAAGGGTACCACGCGCGAGACCAATCCCGAACGCTCCGCTTCTGCCGCATCCATCATGCGCCCCGTCAGAATCATGTCCATGGCTTTCGCTTTACCAATCGCGCGGGTCAATCGCTGTGTGCCACCTGCGCCAGGAATCACGCCAAGTTTAATCTCAGGTTGGCCAAACTGTGCATTGTCCGCCGCAACGATGGTGTCACAAGCCAGAGCCAGCTCACAACCACCACCCAAGGCAAAGCCTGCCACTGCGGCAATCACGGGTTTACGCACGTTGCTGATGGTGTCCCAGTTTCGGGTAATGAAATTATTGAGATAGGCAGTCTCGAAATCCAGATTGGCCATCGCCTTGATGTCCGCCCCAGCCGCGAATGCTTTGTCTGAACCAGTGATGATGATAGCGGCAATGCTTGGATTTGCATCGCACGCCGTGAGCGCATAGCTCAGCTCGTCCATCAGCTCATCATTGAGTGCATTGAGCTGTGCAGGACGATTTAGGGTAATGCGCGCGACGGCATCAATGGTTTCCAGTAAAATGTTGTTGTACGGCGTCATGGTGCGATCCTTATTCAGGGTTTACAAAGTCCCACGATGATACTGTAAAACCACTATTTTTTGCTATGCATCATTGACTCATTACTTTAAAACACTCTCACAACATGACTCAAGCCCCAATTCACTACACCATCACCCCACTGATTGCACGAAATGTCTTTTTGGTCAGTATGAAAATCACTCCCTGCGTTTCTGATAATGGGTTTGAGGTGCATTTACCGACGTGGATTGCCGGCAGCTATATGCTGCGCGACTTTGCGCGACATATTATCGGCATACAGGCCTTGGATGTGGCTGGGCGTGATGTCAAGATGACACCATTGTCTCAGTCATCGTGGCATGTCGCCACAAATCAGCCTGTGACATTGCATTACGAGGTTTATGCACACGACACATCGGTGCGCACAGCATTTTTGGATGGTTCGGGGGGCTTTTTTAATGCCACATCGCTGTGTCTGAGTGTGAATCATTTGGCCAATCAACCCCATCAAATCACAATCGTGCCACCTAAAGGCATGGAGCAATGGCAAGTCGCCACCAGTTTACCTCGCCTCGGTCGCACGCCGCACCGTGGCTTTGGGCAATACATCTCTGCCAACTACGATGAGCTGGCTGATTGCCCTGTGCGCATGGGGCAGTTGACTTGGCTAAAATTTGAAGCGCACGGCACACCTCATGAAGTGGCGATTGCTGGGGCTGTGGCGCAATTAGACCAAGCCCGTTTAACCGAAGATTTGCAGACCATTTGCCAAGCCCAGATTGCCTTATTTGAACCAGAAACTTGTCGTGCGCCATTTGAGCACTATGTGTTTTTGGTTGATGCCCGTTCAGAAGGTTATGGTGGTTTAGAACATCGCTCATCGACGGCTTTGTTGTGTTGCCGCGATGATTTGCCTCGATTGGTGGATGCGGATGAGCCGCGCAGTGAGGCGTATCTATATTTCTTGGGCTTGTGCAGCCACGAGTATTTTCACTCATGGAATGTCAAGCGCATCAAACCCACCGGCTTTGTTCCCTATGATTTAACCCAAGTCGTGAACACCAGCTTGCTGTGGTTCTTTGAAGGCGTCACCAGCTACTACGATGACCTCATACTGGTACGAACAGGGTTATTGACTCAAGAGCAATACTTCAAACGCATTGAAAACAACCTGAATACTGTGTTGAGATTCGATGGCCACAATGTTCAAAGCCTTGCCGAAAGCGGTTACTATGCTTGGACGAAATACTACCAAACCTCACCCAACACCCCAAATGCCGTGGTCAGTTACTACACCAAAGGCGCCCTTGCGGCCCTTGCCATTGATCTATACATTCGTCACAACTCAAATCACCAATATAGCTTTGATGATGTCATGCGTCAGCTCTGGCGTGAATTCGGTGCGGATTTTTATACCAAACCATCAGCCAAAGGCTTAACGCTTGACGACATTACTCGTGTTGCTGAGTCATTCGCTACTGGCTGTGCAGTATTCATTCAAAGTGTCACTCAAACCACACAGGCCATTGATTTTAAATCACTCTTTGCCCAAAATGAGATGAGTTTATCAGATCCAAAGACCGCCGTAGCCCAGCTCGGTGCTACGGTGAAAAAAGTTGACGGTGGCTATCAGATTATCAGAATCCACAACCGCAGTGCTGCCCAAAAAGCCGCCCTCGCCCCAGACGATGTGCTCCTCACATTCAATCGTCTAAAACTCAAACAAACCCCAGACGAGTCTCTAAGTCACTACGCCATCGGTCATACCATCACGGTGCACTACTTGCGTGACGACACTCTATGTCAAGCGAGCTTCATTAATCAATCTGCGCCACACGGTCTGTACGAGCTCAATCCTGCTAAATCACAATAGAAAGTGCAATTGATTGGTTTATTTTTATAAATCTGATTTGCAAAAAATCCCAATTTTTAAATTAGGATTTTTTAATTAAATCAATTGATTACAAACAATACTTAAAGCATTACATATTGTTAATCATCTCTTGACCAAACTGCGAGCAAGACACTTGAGTGGCACCGTCCATCAAACGAGCGAAGTCATAAGTGACTTTTTTCGCAGCGATCGAGCGGCTCATCGATGCGAGAATCAAATCAGCCGCTTCGACCCAGCCCATGTGACGCAGCATCATTTCAGCCGACAAGATTTCAGAACCTGGATTGACGTAGTCTTTGCCTGCATACTTTGGTGCAGTACCGTGTGTCGCTTCAAACATCGCCACTGTGTCAGACAGGTTCGCACCAGGTGCGATACCAATACCACCGACCTGAGCGGCCAATGCATCAGAAATGTAGTCACCATTGAGATTCAATGTGGCCACCACACTGTACTCAGCAGGACGGAGCAAGATTTGTTGGAGGAACGCATCGGCAATGGAATCTTTAATAACGATGTCGCCATGTGGTGCTTTGATGACCATCCATGGGCCGCCGTCGAGCAGTTCTGCACCAAATTCTTTTTGAGCCACTTCGTAGCCTGTTTTGGCAAACAGACCTTCAGTAAACTTCATAATGTTGCCTTTGTGTACCAATGTCACGCTTGGCTTTTTGTTGTCGATGGCGTACTGAATCGCTTTGCGCACGAGACGGGTTGTGCCTTCGACAGATACGGGTTTGATGCCGATGCCAGAGGTTTCTGGGAAACGGATTTTTGTGACGCCCATTTCTTCTTGCAAGAATTTAATGACTTTTTTAACCTTGTCCGAGCCGACTTCCCACTCAACGCCTGCGTAGATGTCTTCAGAATTCTCGCGGAAAATCACCATGTCAACACGTTCAGGATGTTTCACTGGCGTTGGCACACCATCAAAGTACTGAACGGGACGCAAGCACACGTACAAATCGAGCTCTTGGCGCAAAGCAACATTCAATGAGCGAATACCGCCACCAATCGGTGTGGTCAACGGGCCTTTGATTGAGACCACGTAGTCACGCAAAATTTCCATGGTTTCAGGTGGCAACCACACGTCTGGGCCATAGATTTTGGTCGATTTTTCGCCAGCGTAGATTTCCATCCAATGAATTTGACGCTCACCGCCATAGGCTTTGGCCACGGCAGCGTCCACCACTTTGAGCATCACTGGTGTGATATCCAAACCTGTTCCATCGCCTTCGATGTACGGCACGATGGGGTTGTGTGGGACATTGAGGCTAAAGTCCGCGTTGACTGTGATTTTTTTGCCGCCTTCGGGCACTTTGACGTGTTGGTACATGCGCATCTCCAGTTGGATTTATAAAAGTAGTCTTGTATAAGACTCAACTCGCGTATTATGCCCGATTTTTCAGATGGTGCGAGAGGTTTTCATGGGTTTTTGTACTCTTTTGGGTGCGCGGTCTGCCTGCCAAATATTGGCAGCATTGATCGTACCAAAGTCTTGGGTTATGGTGCTACGTAATTTGTTCACCTCAACCAATTGTGCAACTTCAGACAAAATTTTGCCTTGATGAGCCATATCAACAGTGGCAAATGAGGTTCGTGTGAACATTGACTCCCAGTACATAGAAATACTTTTTCGCTTACTTAAATACAGTGAAATCCACACCCACTGGGTCATCAATCAAGGCAAACTGTCCCTGTGCCTACAACACATCTGCAATGGCCATGATGTGTTGATCAGTATTGGTCAAACTGATGACATAGCGCACTTCCTTATAACTGATATTTGCCAACTCTTCTTTAAGAGGCTGATGATAATTGATTACATGATGCGCACTTAATCACTTGACCCAATTAACTGTTTCAGATCGTGACGCGGTGGTGATGACCGTGAGTTGGGTTTTCGCCCGCAGCAATTGAATCAGAATGGAACCAACACCACATGCCGCACCAATAATAAGAACTGCACCACGACTCTGATCATTGATGCGTAAACGATCAAATACCAGTTCCCAAGACGCCAAACACAAGACTGGCCAAACTCAATAAAACCACAGTCAATGTTTCGCCATCCATATCGCGCCAAACTTCCAACATAACGAACTCCTCAATATAATTAACGATTCATCAACGCTGACTTAACAAACGCGCTGAACAACGGATGCCCATCACGCGGTGTCGATGTAAACTCGGGGTGAAACTGAACCCCCATAAACCACGGGTGAGTTGACTCAGGCAACTCCATCATTTCGGGCAGTTGTTCAGTCGGTGTTTTGGCAGAAATAATCATGCCTGATTGTTCAAGCTGATCAACGTATTGCGTATTGACCTCATAGCGGTGACGATGGCGTTCAGTGACCGTCGCACCATAGATGTCAAACGCGCGCGTGCCTGCTTTGACTGGGCATGATTGTGCGCCCAAACGCATGGTGCCGCCAAGGTCGGATTCTTCATCGCGTTTTTGGAGTGAGCCATCTTTGCCCATCCATTCGGTGATGAGGGCGACGACGGGTTGCGTACCTTTTGGTTCAAATTCAGTGCTGTTGGCTTGAGCCAAACCCGCAACGTGACGCGCGTATTCAATCACCGCGAGTTGCATACCGAGACAGATGCCGAGGTACGGCACTTTGTTTTCACGAGCGTATTGGATGGCACGGATTTTGCCTTCGGTGCCGCGTTTGCCAAAACCACCTGGGACGAGAATCGCATCGAGGTGGCCGAGTTGCTGCTGTACGGCGGCTTCGTTGTTTTCGAACTCTTCGGAGTCAATGTATTCGATGTTGACTTGGGTTTGGTTGTGAATTCCGGCGTGGCGCAACGCTTCGATAAGAGATTTGTACGATTCGGTCAAATCCATGTATTTACCAACCATGCCGATGGTGATGGAGTGTTTCGGATGTTCCAATGCATTGACCAAGTTATCCCATAAGTCCACATTTGCAGGCGGGACATCAAGGCGCAACTCGTCGCAAATAACTTGATCTAACCCTTGTTCAAATAACAAACGTGGCACTTTATAAATAGTATCAACGTCATACACTGAAACCACTGCATTCACAGGAATGTTTGAGAACATCGAGATTTTCGCGCACTCGTCCTCAGGAATCGGGCGATCAGCACGGCACAGTAAAGCGTGTGGGATGATGCCAATCTCGCGGAGTTTTTGAACAGAGTGTTGGGTAGGCTTGGTTTTTAACTCGCCCGCGCCAGCAATGAAAGGCACAAGGGTCAAGTGGATGAACGCGGTGTTGCCACGCCCCATGCGCAAGCTCATTTGACGGACAGATTCAAGGAATGGTAAAGACTCAATATCGCCGACCGTTCCGCCAATCTCAACAATCGCGACATCCGTTTGACCATTGTTTGATGCAGCGGCACCACGTTCGATGAAGGCTTGGATTTCGTTGGTGATGTGCGGGATGACCTGAACAGTTTTACCCAAATATTCACCACGCCGCTCTTTACGCAAAACTGATTCATAAATTTGACCGGTGGTGAAGTTGTTTGATTTGCGCATTTTCGCGCTGATGAAGCGCTCGTAATGCCCCAGATCGAGGTCAGTTTCTGCACCGTCTTCGGTCACAAACACCTCGCCATGCTGGATCGGGCTCATCGTACCTGGGTCAACATTAATGTAGGGGTCAAGTTTGAGCATGGTCACTTTTAAGCCACGCGATTCTAATAATGCCGCCAAAGATGCTGCTGCAATGCCCTTACCCAAAGACGAGACAACGCCGCCCGTCACAAATACGTATTTAGTCATGAAAATCACCTGCAATGGAAAGCGCGATTATACCCGTAAAGAAAATGACAAACACAAGGAATCTTTCCAGATTTTCATAACTCACCTGACAAGAAATGACGAAAGCAAAACACAGGAGGCATAATAAAAAAGAGCTCGCAAGCTCATCATCGGATTCATCGCTATAATGGCGGTTTTATTTAAAGCCTCTATTTCATGTCACAACCCTCCTCTATTCAAGGCAAATTCGTCACGGGTTCGCCACTCAAGCATGTGATTAATATGACCGCCACGGCCTCGATTGGCTTGGTGTCGATTTTTATTGTTGATGCGCTCAATCTTTTTTACATCTCGATGTTGGGGCATGGCGAGCTGGCTGCGGCTGTGGGGTATGCGGGAACGTTTTTATTCTTTTTTACATCCATTGCGATTGGATTGTCCATTGCGGCGACTGCTTTGACAGCGCGTGCACTCGGGTGCGGGGACCGTGAGGGTGCGAAAGAGATGGCGGGTGCGTCCTTGCTGTTTATGACAACGGTGATGACGGTGATGACGGTGGTACTGTATCCACTCCTACCATTAATTATGACGGGGATGGGGGCAACAGGAGAGACGGCGAACATGGCCGTGCGATTCATGCGGATTGTGCTGCCATCCACGCCGATTATGGCGGTCGGCATGTGCATGTCGGCTCTGCTGCGTGCATTGGGTGATGCGAAGCGTTCGATGTATGTCACACTCGGTGCTGGTGCAGCGACAGCAATACTTGATCCTTTGTTTATTTTTGGACTTGGTCTGGGGTTAGACGGTGCTGCGATTGCGAACGTGCTGTCTCGTTTTGTACTCATCGGCATTGGCTATTATGGTTTGGTCAAGGTTCATGGATTATTCAAAAAACCAAGCTGGGTCAGCGCACGCGCCGTACTGCCTGCCTTTTGGGCGATTGCCATGCCATCGATTCTCACTCAAATTGCCACGCCTGTGGGTAATACATTCGTCACAAGCGCGATGGCGAAATTCGGTGATGAAGCCGTTGCGGGTTGGGCGGTGATTGGTCGTTTGATTCCTGTGGCGTTTGGTATCATCTTTGCTTTATCAGGCGCGGTCGGGCCGATTTTGGGTCAGAACTTAGGTGCACAACGATTTGACCGCATTCGTGAAACCATGCGAGAAAGTCTGAAAGTCACTGTCATCTATGTATTGGTAGTATGGCTGCTGTTGGCTTTGTTCCGTAACCAAGTGGCTGCCATCTTTGGCGCAACGGGCGACGCCAAGAATTTGATTGTGTTTTTCTGTTTGTTTGTCTCAGCGAGCTTTTTGTTTAATGGCGTGTTGTTTGTCGCCAATGCGGCTTTTAATAACTTGGGCTTTGCGTTTTACTCAACCATGCTCAACTGGGGACGGGCGACACTCGGCGTGATTCCTTTTGTCTGGCTCGGCTCGCATTGGTTTGGGGCAACAGGCGTTCTAGCTGGCTATGGTTTGGGTGTGGTCATTTTTGGACTGGTGGGCGGCTGGCTGTGCTTTAAGGTGGTGGCAAGACTGGAAAAAGAAGCCATCAAGACCCAAACCACCGCTAACAACGCTGTTGATGACGCGACGGCCATCCCATCTTTTAAACCGACGAGTTAATGACTATTTCATACAACCAACAAAGAAACATCTAGCATTGCTAAAAAAGACCGAAAGAATAGATGCACGCCTATAAGACATCAGAACCGAAAATACCCTGCTCCATTCTCAATCACATCAAACAAAATAAATTAAACCATGATTACCATTATTTACGCACATCCATACCCTTCACACTCACGCGCCAATCGAGCCTTGCGTGAGGCTGTCGACAATCTGCCTGATGTGAACATTCGGTCGTTGTACGATCTGTACCCCGACTTTCACATCAATGTCTCTGCCGAACAAGAAGCCCTATGTAACGCACATACCATCGTGCTCCAACACCCGATGCACTGGTATCACACGCCTGCCTTACTCAGTCTATGGTTTGAGAAGGTGCTGGCTTACGGTTGGGCGTATGGCGATAGTGGCCGTGCTCTGGCAGGTAAACGACTCATGTGGGCGCCAACCACAGGTGGCGACGCAGCAGCATATGCCACAACGGGTTATAACAATTTCCCCATTGAGCAAATCGGCACACCGATTCAACAGACCGCTTTGTTTTGCGGGATGGAGTGGTTACCGCCATTTATAACACATGACGCAGGCTCAATAGATGATACGCAATTATTAATCCAAAGTGAAGCGTACCGCGACCGCCTGGTTGAGGAGCTGACTCATCTCAAAACCCACGTCACACTGGAGAAGCAAACACTGCCTGAAGCTTGAGGTGCATAATCGCAAAAACCTTTTTAGCTCGGCCTCAATGCTCCTATCCATCCATTTCTGAAAAAACAATCAGAAACCGCACTCGCCCTCAGTGATTTACTTGAAAGATTCATATGCACGAACAAACCAACGTCCTTTTTTATTTCCTTATCTATCTCGCTGCCATGGTTGTGGTCGTTCCCATTGCCAAACGACTGGGTCTGGGCGTGGTGCTTGGTTATCTCATTGCAGGGCTGGCTCTGGGGCCTAATGGGTTTGGATTAGCGGAGAATACGAGCAGTATCAGCACTCTGGCCGAGCTTGGGGTGGTGTTGATGCTGTTCACGATTGGTTTGGAGTTAGATGCCAAGAAACTTTGGGACATGCGCCATCGCGTGTTCACGTTTGGTGCGTTACAAATGGCGGTGTGTGGTGGTGTTTTTTATGCCGTCACTCAATTTTTTGGTCTGAGTCAGTTGCCTGCATTGGTACTCGGATTGGCACTTGCTCTGTCGTCTACAGCCGTGGCGGTACAAATCATGAATGACAAAAACCTCATGGGAACAGAAGCAGGTCGCAGTGTTTTTGGTGTTTTATTGTTCCAAGACATGGCGGCGATTCCGCTGATCATCGTCATTGGCATTCTCGCGCCATCTGAAGGCGCAGCACACTTTAATGCGCTTAATGCCATCGGTGCGGTGATTGCCGTGATTGTCGCGGGACGTTACTTGATTCGGTATCTACTTCGATGGATTGCACAGAATGGCTCGCGTGAGTTATTCGTCGGTGCGGCCCTGCTTTTGGTGATTGCCGTGATGGAGTTGATGATTAAAGTCGGTGTCTCTGCTGGTTTGGGTGCATTTTTAGCAGGTGTTCTGCTCGCCAGCTCTGAGTACCGCCATGAGTTAGAAGCTGATTTGAACCCGTTTCGCGGTTTGTTCCTCGGTTTGTTTTTCATCACCATTGGTTCGAGCATGGACATTCCATTACTGTTTGCTCAATGGCCAAAGATTTTGGGCTTACTCATCGCGTACATGGTTTTGAAGTTTATTTTACTGTACATCGTCGCGGCCATCGTGCGCATCAATGTGCGAGAGCGTCTGACCTTTGCACTATTATTGGGACAGGGTGGCGAATTCGCCTTTGTGGTCGGTTCACTCGCCGTCAGTGGGCAGCTATTTACCAGCGAACAAGGTGCGTGGCTCAACCTCATCGTCGCTCTATCGCTGGCTGCATCACCACTGCTCATAAAAGCCTACGATTTCGTCCAAGCCCGCTTCCTCACCGGCAAAGAAGACACAGCCGAAATGGACACCGACATGCACCACAGCCCTGTCATCATTGCAGGTTTCGGTCGTTTTGGGCAAATTATTGGTCGTTTATTGCTTTCAGCGGGCATTAAGCCAACAGTGTTGGATCATGACTCATCCCTGATTGACAGCATGCGTCAGTTTGGTTTTAAAGTATATTTCGGTGACGCAGCCCGCCTTGATTTGCTCGAAGTTGCGGGCGCGCAACATGCGAAAATACTTGTCGTCGCAGTGGATGACAAAGACACGAATCTAAAAATCGTTGAAATGGCGCAACGCCACTTCCCTCACCTCCAAATCATTGCCCGTGCCTATGATGTCCGCCATTATTATGACTTGCGTAAACTCGGTGTCACAGTGGCTGAACGCGAATTATTTGAAGGCTCACTGCGTTTAGGCCGCCAATGTTTGCAGATGATGGGCGTTGATTCGTATGAAGCTCGTGAGTTCGCTGACTCATTCCGTGATAAAAACTACGAGTTACTGCACATGAACGAAAACTTAGATCGAGACAACACCAAAGAATTCGCCGCCACCGTCCGCAAAAACCGTGAGGAATTAGAACGCCAACTCACCGTCGAAATCAAGGCCCCCAAAGTCGGCTATGAATGGCAAGAAGCACTTAAAAGGGCAGCAGACGAGAGGCTATAGTTATTTTGATAAGGCATGACAAGTAGAATGCTCGCAAACTAAGTTTCATCCCAAAGACTTGACGATATATAATACAGCCCATGACTACCGCCCTTTCTCCCACACCTGCCGCCATGAGCGGCGCCGATTTACTCAAACCGATTGCCGCTGATATGGCGGCTTTGAACGAGACCATCCGTCAATCGCTGCACTCTGACGTGCCGCTGGTCAACCAAATTTCTGAATACCTGATTAATGCAGGCGGCAAGAGACTACGCCCAGCGATTCATTTGATGTTGGCGCGTGCTTTGGGTTATACGGGGAAACATCAAACGACCATCGCTGCTGTGATTGAGTTCATTCACAGCGCGACACTTCTTCATGACGATGTGGTGGATGAGTCGGACTTACGGCGTGGACGCAGCACCGCGAATGCAATGTTCGGTAACGCGGCGAGTGTGTTGGTCGGGGATTTTCTGTATTCGCGTGCCTTTCAGCTTATGGTGACAGTTGAGCAAATGCGCGTGATGTCGATTTTGGCAGACACGACGAATGTGATTGCTGAAGGTGAAGTATTGCAGTTGCTGAACATCCATGACCCCGATGTGACTGAAGCGCGCTATATGCAGGTGATTCACTACAAAACCGCTCGTCTGTTTGAGGCCGCCGCACAACTGGCCGCTGTCATCAATGGCAATACGCCAGAACAAGAGGACGCTTGCGCCGCCTATGGTCGTCACTTGGGTGCGGCGTTTCAGTTGGCCGATGATATTTTAGACTATGCGGGTAATACAGATACGCTTGGCAAAAATGTGGGCGATGACTTGCGTGAGGGCAAACCGACATTGCCGCTCATTTACTTACTTGAGCATGGCACGGACAGTGAGAAGCAATTGGTCAAAACGGCCATCGAGAACGGTGGGATTGATGAAACACATGTCGGGTTTCAGGCGATTCTAAACGCGATAAAAACCCGTGGTGCACTTGAATATACTCAGAAAAAAGCCGAAAGTGAAGCGGCTACCGCCAAATTAGCCATAGCGTTTTTACCTGAGTCTGTCTACAAAATGCACTTATTGGCACTGGCCGACTATGCCGTGGCGCGACAAGTTTAAACAACGAGGAAACTGACGTGACGGATTTACCGCTTTGGTTACAGATTGCTATTCTTATCGCATTGTTGGCGATTTCTGGCTTTTTTTCGATTTCAGAAACCTCTATGATGGCGTTAAACCGATTTCGCTTACGTCATTTGGTCAAGCAAGGCAGCCGTTCAGCCAAACGCACCCAAGAGTTATTGGATAATACCGAGCAGCTTCTCGGCGTGATTCTCATTGGTAACAATGTTATCAACACCATCTCCGCGATGCTCTCTGGTGCGATTGCCACCTATTATTTTCAAAACAATGAGTACGCTCTGACGATTGCAGCAGGTTTGATTTCATTTGCCATCATCGTGTTCAGTGAGCTCACGCCGAAAGTAATCGGTGCCACGTATCCTGAGAAAATTGCGCTACCTGCCAGCTTCATTTTGAAGCCTTTGTTGAAAATCATTTACCCAGCGGTTTGGTTCACAAACCTGTTTGCCAATGCCCTACTCAAAATCATGCGCATCAACCCAAAACCCGATGAGGAGACACTTTCTCCCGAGGAATTACGCGCTTTGGTTCTCGATCAATCACGCTTTATGCCCAAAAAGCACAAAAGCATTTTGGTCAATTTATTTGACTTAGAAACCATCGAGGTCAATGATTTGATGACGCCTCGGACTCTGGTTGAGGCATTAGATATTTCACAGCCAATTGACACCATTCGTCATCAGCTGGTGACCTGTTTTCACAACAAGCTGCCCGTCTACGATGGAGAGATTAACAACATTCTTGGTATTTTTCACATCCGAAAAGCCCTGCATCTGCTTGAAAACGATGAGCTGACCCATGATGAAATTCGCGAAAACCTGACCAAACCTTATTTTGTGCCCTCAGAAGCCGCTGTATTTGAGCAGCTACAACACTTTCAAGAAGACCAACAGCGCTTGGGCATCGTCGTAGATGAGTACAGCGAAGTGCTTGGACTCATCACCATGGAAGACATCATAGAGGAAATGGTCGGCGAGTTCACATCTGCCGCCCCAAATGCACGCTCGTACATCGGCTGGGACAAAGATGGTCAAGCAATCGTCGAGGCCACCATCCCACTGCGTCAACTCAATCGTCGCTTGCATTTGCATCTGCCCACAGATGGGCCGAAAACCCTAAATGGTTTAATTGTCGAATACCTGCAGGATATTCCCGATGCTTCTGTGAGTTTGAAAATCAAAGGCTGTGCAATGGAGGTGCTGCATGTTGACGAACACGCTGTACGCACAGTGCGCTTATACAAAGCCAAACAAGAAAAAACTGAATAATGCCCGAATCCCGCTCTTGGCAATCATTGGCCGCCCTGCTCCAACAAAATCACTGCCTTACTGACAAACAAGCAGATGATTTAGCACAGCTTAATGCGCCCAATAGCCCGACTTGGCTAACTGCATGGCTAAATTTGCCTGACAATCCATTCACCACGCAAACATTGGCACATTGGTTCGCTGACAAGACAGGTATCCCGCGCGCTCAGGCGCATGAGTTAAACAACCCACCTCAAGCGAACGGACAACTCAAGCAGGCCGTGGATAAGCTCAACGCACCCGAAGGCATCATTTGTTTGTCTGAGCAGCCAGCACGTTTGGGCATCGTTGATGCAAGCAACCCAGTCACACTACAACGGCTGAAATTCCTCATCAACCAGCCTTTTGAATGGCGCATCATTTCATTGACAGAGTATCATGCGCAGCATCCGTCAGACTCAACCAATATAAGCAACCAACGTTTTAACAGCCCGCTGCAACCCGAAGCCAATAGCCTCATCAGCCCACTGAGCGAGAGCGATGCCAACAGCGGCAACAACAATGCCCCCATGGTGCGCTACATCCATGAGCTGATGAGTCAGATGATTCGTCAGCGGGCGTCAGACTTGCATTTCGAACCTTTTGCCACGCATTATCGAATTCGCGCACGGATAGACGGTGTGCTTCACGAGATTGATCAGCCAGATGTCGCCCTCAAAGAACAAATTGCGGTGCGCTTAAAGGTCATGGCTCAATTAGACATCGCCGAAAAACGTCTGCCACAGGATGGGCGCATCAAACTTCAGTTCTCTCATGATGAGTCTATTGACTGCCGAGTCAGCTCGATGCCGACGCTGTTTGGTGAAAAAATCGTTGTTCGGTTTTTGAATAATCAAGATACTGACCTAAACATCAGTCACCTTGGTTACGAACCAGAGCAGCGCGCTGCGTTAGAAACTGCATTGGCTCATCCTCATGGCTTGATTCTCATGACAGGCCCGACAGGCAGTGGCAAAACCGTCTCGCTGTACGCCTGCCTAAACCAACTTAATCAAGAACACGTCAATATTTCCAGCGTCGAAGATCCCGTTGAAATTTTCTTATCGGGTATTAATCAAGTCTCGATTAACGAAAAAGCAGGCATTGATTTTGCGACAGTACTGCGTGCTTTTTTGCGACAAGACCCCGATATTTTGATGGTTGGTGAAATTCGTGACCTCGAAACCGCAGACATTGCACTCAAAGCGGCTCAAACAGGCCATCTTGTTTTCTCAACCTTACACACCAATGATGCGCCGCTGGCTTTGGCTCGACTGTCTCAGATGGGCGTCACGCCGTACAACATCGCCTCTGCCGTCAGTCTCATCACTGCACAGCGACTGGTTCGTAAGCTATGCTCTTGTAAAAACCCTGTTCATATTGACCCAGCTTTACTGATGAGCGCAGGCTTCGCTGCAGACACTGCAAAGCAGTCAGACTGGCAAGCCTATGCACCGACTGGCTGCCCGCAGTGCCATCACACGGGGTTTTTGGGGCGTATAGGTGTTTTTCAGGTTTTACCAATTTCCAGCGCCATGCAAACCCTGATTGCCAACAATGCCAATGCCCAAGACCTCCGCAACCAAGCATCAAACGAGGGAATTTTGACCTTGCGCCAAGCGGGCTTACTCAAAGTGCAATCTGGATTATGCACGCTGGACGAAATTATGGCGGCCACATTATGAAACATCAGTCGAAAATCGCTGTGATTGGCGGCTCAAATATGGACATTATGGGTGTCAGCAGCACTCAACTGACCAATGCCGACTCATACGAAGGCAAAGTGAAAATGAGCGCAGGCGGCGTTGCGCGCAACATCGCTGAGAACTTAGCTCGTTTGAACCTCAATGTTTCTTTGTGCAGCGTGATGGGCGCGGACGACCATGGTGAAGCCCTTTGGCGTCACAACGAAGAAGTCGGCATTGACATGAGCACCTCGGCTTATTTGCCAGACGAGCGCACATCGGTTTATTTGACGGTACACAACCTCAGTGGTGAGCTGTCCATCGCCATCAATGACATGGCCATCATGCCTGCCTTAACCCCAGAGTTTCTCATGCGCCAACAGCACAAGCTGAACGCAGCCAATATCTGGGTGATCGACACAAATTTGAGTGAATCATCAATTGACTATTTGTTTAGACAATATGGCGATCGCGCTGTGTTTGTCGACACGGTTTCGGGGATCAAAGCCAAACGGGTCAAAAAACACCTCAATGCCATTCACACCATCAAACCCAATCGTTTAGAAGCACAAACGCTGACAGGCATGAGTTGCGACACCAGACGTGAGGTCGAAACATGTGCTCAAGCATTGCTTGATAAGGGCGTTCAACAAGTCGTCATCACGCTTGATGAAGCTGGCCTATACTACGCCAGTTCCACCGAACAAGGCGCCATGGATGCACAATCATGCAGAGTCGTCAACACGTCAGGCGCTGGAGATGCGCTGACGTCAGGTTTGGTTTATGCACACGCACAGGGTGCCAGCTTGCACGATGCTTGCCAATTTGCTCAAGCTTGCGCAGCCCTGACTGTTGGCGTTATTCCAACAAACAATCCTGCGCTATCCATCAGCGCCATACACGATTTACTATCGAGCTAAACGACCATGAACCCCTACTTAGACATCACCCCCGAAATCAGCACCGCCTTGCGCGAAAATCGCCCTGTCGTCGCACTCGAGTCCACCATTATTTCACATGGTATGCCCTACCCTCAGAATGTTGAAACAGCACTCAAGGTTGAGGCAACAGTACGCGAAACAGGCGCAATCCCCGCCACCATCGCTATTATCAATGGCCGACTTAAAGCGGGATTGAGCACAGATGAAGTCACACAGCTTGGCAAAGCAGGACACGCCGTCGCTAAAGTCAGCCGCCGCGACATGGGTTATATTGTCGCCAATCAGCTCATGGGTGCCACCACTGTCGCCACCACCATGATGATTGCCCACATGGCGGGAATTCGCGTGTTTGCCACAGGCGGTATCGGTGGCGTTCACCGTGGTGCGGCGCAAACCTTCGACATTTCTGCTGATTTACAAGAACTCGCACAGACGCCTGTCGCGGTTGTTTGTGCGGGCGCTAAGTCCATTCTGGACTTGGGCTTGACTTTAGAGTACTTAGAGACGCACGGTGTGCCCGTCATCGGCTACAAGACCAAACAGCTCCCTGCCTTTTTCACCCAAGGCAGCCCATTCGAGGTAGATTACCAGCTCGACAGTGCCGACGCGATTGCACAAGCCATGCTGGCTCAACACGCGATGCAGCTCAAATCAGGCATGGTCATCGCCAACCCGATTCCCACTGAGTTTGCCATGCCAGCCGCTATGATTGACACTGCGATTGAGCAAGCCCTGTCTGAAGCCGATGCGCAACAGATTCATGGTAAGCAAGCCACGCCATTTTTACTTGCTCGCGTTTGCGAACTCACAGGTGGTGATAGCTTGGCGTCAAACATCCAACTCGTCCTCAATAACGCTCGACTCGCAGCAGACATCGCTACCGCCTACTGTCACCACGCAACAACCGCTTAAAATCCATGAATCAAACCGACACGTTCACCCGCTACACATGGCACGGCCAGAATCGCACTGGTCAGGCTGTATCAGGTGTGCTGTACGGCGACGACAAAAATAGCATCAGAGAGCAATTGGCACAACGCGGCATCATCGCCACACGCATTCACCCGTCAAGAGAACCTCTATTTCGCACCGTCTCACCCGTATTGGTGACCCGATTTTTAAGCGAGTTGGCCACACTCTATGCAGCAGGTGTGCCACTTTTGAGGATTTTGGCGGTATTGATTCACAGCCAAAAAAGCAAACATTTTAAAAATGTGATTCAAACCATTCGCTTAGACATCGAACGCGGTGAATCGCTACATCGCGCATTGCGCCATCATCCAAGGGTGTTTGATGAGTTGACTTGCAACTTAATCGAAAGTGGTGAGGCCGCTGGTGAGCTGGACAAAGTATTGTTCAATATCACCCAAACTCAAGAACGCCGTTCGCAACTGAATGCACAAATTCGCACGGCACTGGCCTACCCATTGTTTGTGATTGTGGTCGCATTGTTGATTTGGGTGGCCTTGCTAATTGGTGTCGTACCCGTGTTTGAGGGCATTTACAAAAACAGCGGAAAACCTCTGCCATGGCTGACTCAAATGCTGATTGATAGCTCTCGATTTTTGCGACATCAGTGGTGGGCACTGGGTTTGCTGCTCATAGCTGCATTGGTGATTTATCACCGCACAAGCAACGTGCGTTGGCAATATGCCAAAGACAAGTTAAAGCTTAAACTACCAATATTTGGTGACTTGCTCAGTACCGCGTGGCACGCTCAGTTTGCCAGAACTTTGGGGTTGCTGTATGGCGCAGGTATTCCGCTGCACCAAGCATTGACCGTATCTGCTCGAACTGTTCCCAACTTACCCATGCGTGATGCCATCAACGCAGGAACATCCGATATTTTACAAGGGCATAGTCTGTCTTTGTCGATGTCACAGCACCCTATTTTTGAAAGCAGCTTAATCCAACGCATCCAAATCGGCGAAGAGTCGGGCACACTGGCTACCATGCTCAATCAGCATGCGGAACACAACGAGTTTTTGGTTGAGCAAACCATTAAACGTTTGTCATCACTCATCGAGCCGCTGCTGGTGCTGTTTATTGGCGTGGTGGTGGCCATTATGGTGATTGCGTTGTATTGGCCGATTCTCAATCTGGGCACGGCGATTCGATGATGCCTGAAGTGACAATTATTCACTGGTTTTTTGCCTTATTGATGGCTGTGATTTTGGGCAGCTTTGGCAATGTACTCATCCATCGTTTGCCGCGCATGATATTGTCTGAGGCTGATGATTTAGCTGAAGAGCCATTGAATCTGAGTCACCCTGCTTCTCACTGCCCAAAGTGTTTAAACCCTTTGCATTGGTGGCAAAATGTGCCCTTGGTGAGCTTTATCTTGCTACGTGGTCGATGTGGCGAGTGTCAGGCGGACATTCCTTGGCGATATTTTATTGTTGAATCTGGGAGTCTATTAATTGGTGCGTTGTCACTGTATTATTGGGGTTGGTCTTGGACAGGTCTGTTTTACTTTTTATTCCTGTATGCGCTGTGGGTCATCAGTTGGATTGACGCAATGCATTATTTGCTGCCCGACTTAATCACACTGCCACTTTTGGTATTGGGCTTGCTATATCATTTTTGTTTATCGCCTTCCGCTCAAGTGTATGATACCATTTTCGCCTCGGTTTTTGGTTATGCTCTCCTGCGCTTGGTGTATCACATCCACTATGCTCTGACAAAACGCGAAGGCTTGGGATTTGGCGATATGAAATTATATGCAGCCATTGGGGCTTGGTTGGGACTCATGTTGCTGCCCACAGTACTTTTGACCGCATGCTTACTCGCTCTGGTTTGGGCTTTAGCGGCACGTGCCTTTCGTTCACGCTCACCTTTGATTCCTTTGGGGCCTTTTTTGAGCTTGGGTGCTGTGATTGGGCTTTTTTATCCACGATGGTTGCTGCATTTGATGGGGGCTTAATATGGCCGATGTGTCAATCATTCATCCTTATTTACGGACTCGAGAAAATTTCAGTCTACCTAAAAACGCATTATGTGTCGGCATCACAGGCGGTATGGGCTCAGGCAAGTCAACGGTGACACAGCTTTTTAAACAAATTGGCTGGGCGGTCATCGACTTAGACAAAATGGCCCAGGAGCTTACCGAACAAGGTGGTGCGGCCATAAAGCCATTGGCGCAGGCATTCGGTGAATCTGTTATCACACAGGATGGCGCGCTTAATCGTGTTGCCATGCGTGAGATGGTTTTTAATGACAAACAAGCCAAACAAACATTAGAAAGCATTTTGCACCCCATGATTCATGATGCTGCCGCAGCGCAAGCCCATCGCTTTGCCCAAACCCACCGAAAGATTATTTTTGATATCCCGCTACTCGCTGAAAGTGAACAATGGCAAAAAGCCCTTGATTGGATTGTGGTTATCGATTGTCCGCGCGAAATTCAAATCGAACGAATCAGACAACGCAACCCCAATCTGCCTTTTCCAACCATTGAGGCGATATTAAACCAGCAAGCCAGTCGAGAAGCTCGGCGAGCGATTGCCGACGCCGTCATTGATAATAGTCCACAAAATACAGTGGAAAACCGCAATAAGCACTTGCACCTCTATACACAAATCAATATAATTATCAATAAATTACAGCATTACCAAGAAGAACGTTTATAAAGATGAGTAAACGTCATAACCACAGGCCAGCCTCAAATATTGTATGAGTGCAGAAACAAACCTACTTCGCAGCGACACCACTTTGTTTGAGTTTCCTTTAAATGAGCGGTTTCGCGCCTATCTACGACTTGATGCACTGCATCAGCGTTGGCAGCATTATTTACAGTCAAATCATGCTCAAGACCACCACAGCGCGCTGATGACTCTGTTTGAAATTAACGACTTTGCGTTTCGTTATGATTTAAAAAGCGACTTGATTTTTGACATCAATCGCTACAAACTGTCTTTAAATCACCTGCGTCACTTGCCCGATCTGTCAGAGCAAAAGCTCGTTGAAACCTTATTGCGACTAAGTGACGCCCAAAAACAAATCGAACAATCCCCAAAATTCGGTAGCGTCTTGTCAGACAATGACTGGCTACTCAACGTTAAGACTCGCATCGTCGTTCCAGGTGGTATCTGCTCATCTGACATAGGATTTTATTACCAATGGCTGCAACAGCCAGCCCACTGGCGTCGAACAGACTTAGAAACGTGGTGGCTACCATTAGCTCCTTTGTTTGAAACCTTGCAATTGTTGTTGATGATTGTACGAAACGCCATAAAGCACAAATCATGCATGACAGACAAAAAAGCTTATCAAATCCCCCTAAACGGCACTCGCTTTGACTTACTGCAAGTGAAGCTGCCCAATAGCTCAACTTACTTACCTGACATCAGTGCCAACAAGCACGTGATTTGGCTGCGCTTCGCTCTACCCTCCTATCGAAGCCAACCACAACACCTACTTCCAGCTCATCCTTCACAAGAAATTCAGTTTGATTTAAACTTGTGTGGCATGTGATCTTTTGTTATTTCATTTTTTATGCCGCTTATTTCTTGCCCCTCCTGTAGTGTTCGCCACGAGTATAATACCCAATCACCCTATCGCCCATTTTGCTCCGAGCGTTGCCAACTCATTGATTTGGGTGCTTGGTCTCAAGAGACCTATAAAATACCCGTTCAATCCAGCGATGATTTAGACGAAGAATAAATACACAAAAAAATAAAAATAAAAGACCTCTTGAAAAATCCCCCACTCGCCCGCATAATTAGCAGTCTAAGGCCCTGAGTGCTAATCGTGTTTGATTATCGCTCGCTAACGCCTTATTTCGATTTATTTCAACCAAACTTCAAAGGAGTTTATTCATGAACATTCGTCCATTGCATGACCGTGTCATTGTCAAACGTGTGGATGCTGAACGCACCACGGCTTCAGGTATCGTCATCCCTGAATCAGCGACTGAAAAGCCAGACCAAGGTGAAGTTATCGCCGTCGGCCCAGGCAAACGCAATGACCAAGGCGTGCAACAAACCCTCGACGTGAAAGTCGGCGACCGCGTGTTGTTCGGTAAATACGCAGGCCAGACCGTCAAAATCAACGGTGACGAAGTCCTCGTGATGCGCGAAGAAGACATCATGGGCGTTGTCCAAGCTTAATTGAACGTTAACTGAAATTTATTAGGAGTAAAAAATGCCAGCAAAACAAGTGCTATTTGGCGATATCGCCCGTGCAAAAATGGTAGAAGGCGTCAACATTTTAGCTGACGCAGTTAAAGTTACATTGGGTCCTAAAGGCCGTAATGTGGTATTAGAGCGCAGCTTCGGTGGCCCAACTGTCACCAAAGACGGTGTATCAGTCGCTAAAGAAGTCGAACTCAAAGACAAATTCCAAAACATGGGCGCGCAAATGGTGAAGGAAGTCGCTTCACGCACGTCTGACAATGCAGGTGACGGTACAACGACTGCAACCGTATTGGCTCAATCAGTGGTTCGCGAAGGCATGAAATACGTTGCCGCAGGTATGAACCCGATGGATTTGAAACGCGGTATCGACAAAGCAACTGCGGCTGCCATCGAAGAATTGCGCAAATTGTCACAACCAACTACATCAAACAAAGAAATCGCTCAGGTGGGTACGATTTCTGCCAACTCAGACGACTCAATCGGCAACATCATCGCTGAAGCGATGGAAAAAGTCGGTAAAGAAGGCGTAATCACGGTCGAAGACGGCAAATCACTGCAAAACGAACTCGATGTCGTTGAAGGTATGCAGTTTGACCGTGGCTACTTGTCACCGTACTTCATCAACAACGCTGAAAAACAAGTGGTTGAGCTCGACTCGCCATTCGTTTTGTTGTTCGACAAAAAAATCTCCAACATCCGTGATTTGTTGCCAACTTTGGAACAAGTGGCAAAATCTGGCCGTCCATTGTTGATTATCGCTGAAGACGTTGATGGCGAGGCATTAGCCACTTTAGTGGTGAACAACATCCGCGGTATTTTGAAAACTGCTGCTGTTAAAGCACCTGGTTTTGGTGACCGTCGTAAAGCCATGCTCGAAGACATCGCGATTTTGACTGGCGGTACAGTGATCGCCGAAGAAACTGGTTTGACTTTAGAACAAGTGACTTTAGAGCACTTGGGTCAAGCCAAACGTGTTGAAATCGGTAAAGAAAACACCACCCTCATTGACGGTGCGGGTCAATCAGTAAATATCGAAGCGCGCGTAAAACAAATCCGCGCGCAAATCGAAGAATCAACTTCTGATTACGACCGCGAAAAACTGCAAGAACGCGTTGCTAAACTCGCAGGCGGTGTTGCAGTGATTAAAGTTGGTGCAGCCACTGAAGTCGAAATGAAAGAGAAAAAAGCCCGTGTAGAAGACGCCCTGCACGCCACTCGTGCTGCCGTCGAAGAAGGCATCGTACCTGGCGGTGGCGTTGCCTTGCTCCGCGCTCGTGCAGCCATCAACGGATTGAAAGGCATTAACGCCGATCAAGATGCAGGCATCCAAATCGTTCTGCGCGCGATGGAAGAGCCTTTGCGCCAAATCGTCCAAAATGCTGGCGAAGAAGCCTCAGTGGTTGTGAACAGAGTGATTGCCGAATCAGGCAACTTCGGTTACAACGCGTCGACTTCCGAATACGGCGATATGATGGCGATGGGCGTATTAGACCCAACCAAAGTCACCCGCACAGCGTTGCAAAACGCCGCATCAGTTGCAGGTCTCATCCTGACCACTGACTGCATGATTGCCGAAATCCCAGAAGACAAACCAGCCATGCCTGACATGGGTGGTATGGGCGGAATGGGTGGTATGGGCGGAATGATGTAATTTAGCCATCCTGACCTAAAAAAACCGCAACCGAAAGGCTGCGGTTTTTTTATAATCAAACCATTTCGTTTAAATCACAACGATGAGTATCAAGCATTTTTGAGGAGGTCACGCTATTTTGGCTTTTTTTAATATTGCCCACGCATCACGCTTGCGCATCGGTTCAGAAAATAACTCGTTCAATGTGGGCAAACACCATGATTTAGCCGCATGCTCAAATAACGCATCACCCAAGAATAAAACCTTAACGGTTTCTGGCACTATAAATAATCCTGTGAGTGGTAAGGCTTGCACAATCAATCGAGGCCAAGAAGCCAGCCCCGTCTGCGCCACACTTTGCGCCAACTCATCCGCAGGATGGCTAAACACAACAGCTTTCGCATCAATCGCCTGCATCATACCCGCCAACAAATAGGCCTCAGCAGATATTAGAGGCTGGGCACCGATAACCCAGTAACTCGCCATTTCGATTTGCGGGGTCAGCGAGGTCTGGGGAATTGGTTGTTCTGTGACAAGCTTAACAGCTCTGTTGTGCATAGTACTGCTTGTGGGAATTTCAAGCGCAGCTGTCTTCATGAAAGGCTTATTTGCCTGCCAGCGCGTCACCCCCATCGCCTCCAACCAAGCCACATGGTGCTCTGGGTATGTCAGGATTGCTTCTGTTGATTCTGTCATCACATCAAGTCCAAACGATAAATCAGCGCGTGTTCACGCGGATTTTGGTAATAATTTTGTCGTTTACCCACTTGGATAAAGTTTAATTTTTGATACAGGGATTTTGCTGCCACATTGCCCTCGCGGACTTCTAAAAAACACGCCTTTACACTTGGCAATTGGCTCTGTAACTCAGTCAGCGCATATTTGATTAAAAGCGCACCAGCGCCCTGCCTTTGAATTTGTTTTGCGACACCGATGGTCAAGATTTCGACCTCATCAACCAATATTTGCAATACCACATAACCCACCACCTCATCGGCCTGCGCAACAAACCCACGGTATTGCCCACCCAAAAGCCCCGACAACCCCAAAATCTGTGCCTGTGACCATGGTGTCACATGTACCAATTCCTCCAACTGAGCAACAGCGGCTAAATCAGCCACCACCATCTCGCGCAAAACCAACTCACGCATGCTTGGCCGCCTCACGCTCAGCGATGGTCTGTGCAATTTTATCACGCACGTACAACGGTGCCACCAGATGTGGCGCTATCGCCTGACCTTGAGCGAACGCCATTTGTGCCAATGGCAGTAAATACAGTGCATTAGGCGCACTGTGATCAATCTCAGCCACAGTCACGCCCGTGCTTGACAGCCAGTTGGTCAATTCATCAAAAACCGAAAACGCGTTGCCCGCCAAAGTAAGCTCCTCTCCCAAAAGAGACAACTGATTGGGCAAATCTACTACATCGCACAAACTCGGCGCAGATATTTCACGATAAACAAAGTCAGCCGCCTCTACCTCAAACCGATAAACCGCCCAGTAAACCTGACTCATCCGTGCATCATTCGCCACGGCCACCGTCATTGCTGACACACCCTCAGCGCGTGCATCCCACGCAGCCCGAGCCAAAGCGAGTAGCGACGAGAGCGCAACCACAGTTTTCCCCGTTGCATAAGCCAATCCCTGTACCACCGCCACTCCCAAACGCACGCCGGTAAAACCACCTGGTCCAACGCCAACCGCAAACCCATCCACGTCCGCCAACGCCACACCCACACCGTCAAGCAAACGCCGAATCATCGGTAAAATATGCTCCGAATGGCTCTGCTCAGTCGCCACGTGCTCACTCAAAACACCCGCAGGTGTCTGCAAAGCCACAGAGCAATGACTGCTCGATGTGTCAATCGCTAAAATGGAAGCCAAATGGTTCGTCATCAAGCATCTTTCTTAAATAAAATCACAACCACTTCACAAGCAATTCCTTCAGAACGTCCCAAAAACCCCAATTTTTCGCAGGTTTTTGCTTTTACATTCACTTGGCTTAAGTCAGTCTGCAAATCCGCTGCGATGTTCTCGCGCATACCCATAATGTGCGGTGCCATTTTAGGGGCTTGTGCAATGATGGTCGCGTCTAAGTTACCCAATACATAACCCAGATCGCTCACCTTGACGAACGCAGCACGAAGTAATACCCGACTGTCTGTGCCTTTAAAACGCGCATCTGTGTCAGGGAAATGGGTGCCGATATCACCCAAAGCCAACGCCCCAAACAGCGCATCCGTCACCGCATGCAACAACACATCCGCATCCGAGTGTCCCAACAAGCCCTTCTCAAACGGAATCGTCACGCCACCAATAATCAAAGGTCGCTGCTCTACTAAAGCATGTACATCAAAGCCATGACCAATTCTAATATTTAATAAATTCATATGATTACAATTGAAACTTAAAGTAAAAAATCACGCCATTTTGCAGATATGAAACCATCAGCTACCATTCTTTATCATCACATTAATCACGTTTTGTGATGGTTTAACCAAAACTCAGCCAGCAAAAAATCTTCAGGATAAGTCACTTTCAAATTCGATGCGTGCCCCCCAACCAGCAACGGTGACACACCGAAGGACTCCATCACGCTGGCCTCGTCGGTCACCCAGTCTGAGTTTTCAGCATCGATTACATGACTCAAAGCCCTCAACAGAGCACCTAAACCAAACATCTGCGGCGTCTGCGCCAACCAAAGCTCATCTCGTTTCAATGTCTGACGGACTTGATACACATCTGGAGCAGCGTCCGATAATTGTTCAGCCAACTTCACCGTATCCACAACAGGCAAAGCCAATAAACCACCATCAGCCTGCGCCGCACAAACCCCATCGAACAATCGCTGAATCAACTCAGGGCGAATACACGGCCGCGCCGCGTCATGCACCATGACCCAGTGGTCTAAATTTTTTCCATAATCTTTCAAAAACTGTAAACCATTGCTCACAGAAATCGCTCGACTCGCCCCACCTACACGAGCGACCATCACACCAGCGGGCAAATGTGGAGCGACCAACTCATCAAACCATTCATCAGCGGACCCAATCACGACCAGAACATCCAACACACAGGGCGTCTGCGCAAATGCCGCGATGGTATGCACCAGCATCGGCAAACCGTTCAATGACTGATATTGCTTTGGTAAAGTACCGCCCGCACGAGAGCCTACACCAGCGGCACAAATCAACGCCATCGTTTTAAACGAAAAAGGCATCATAGAATTCACAGACAAACTCACAAAGACCTCTGTCTTAAAGGCTCTAAAAGAGCTTTGAGATTGTTGTGATCGAGCTCATATGCCAGTGCAATGAGCTGACCCAACTCGCCTTTTGGCAAACCCTCGCGTACAAACCACCCCAAATAATGCCCAGGTAAATCAGCAATCAGCCGACCTTTGTACTTACCAAAAGGCATGGTCTTTTGCACCAAATCATTGAGCATTTGAGGATTCATCTCACGCTGCCTTTAACACTTGAGGTTTGGGTAACTTCACCGTGAAACTTGCCAATGCCGCCAAAAGTGCCAAAGCCGCATCCGCCCACCACATCCAATTGTAACTCGACGTATATTGGATAGCCAAACCACCCAAATAAGCCCCAAGAAACGCGCCAATCTGATGCGAAAGCATCGTCATGCCAAACAATGTCGCTAAATTGCGCGGGCCAAACAACTGCCCCACCATACCAGCGGTCGGTGGCACAGTCGCGAGCCATGATGCACCCAAAACCGCCGAAAAGATATACCAAGTCCATTCAGTTTTGGACGCAAACACATAGGCGACAACCGCAATCGCACGAATTAAGTACAACCAGCCCAACACACGCGGCATAGATCGTGTTTGGCACAACTGCCCGACCACCAAGCTACCGACGATGTTAAAAGCGCCAATCACCGCCAATGATGTACCCGCCACGCTCGCAGGCAAACCGCAGATTGAAATCTCACCAGGCAAGTGCGTCACCAAAAACGCAATGTGAAACCCACATGTGAAAAAACCCAAATGCAGTAACTGGTAATTTGATGAATGACATGCTCGACCAAAACTAATGCGTTCAGATGGCGCAGCTTGGCGCATCCCAGCCTGAGCCGAACGACTGGTCACCCACGCCAACAATGGCAAGGACGCCAGAGCAATCAAGCCCAAACTCAAAGCAGCCGTTGCCCAGCCCCAAGCTGTGATCAAAAAGGACGTCAGCGGCGCAAAAATGAACTGCCCCATTGAACTGCCCGCATTAATCAAACCCGATGCAAAACCCCGTTTATTCTCAGGCACACGCTGTGCCGCAGCCCCCATCAAAACTGAGAAGCTCGCCAAACCAGAACCCACAGCAGCCAAAACACCAAAAGTAGCAAACACCCCGAAGCTGCCCTGCATCCAAGGTACAAGCATCATACCCGCAGCCAAGCAAGCCACACCAGTTGCCACCACAGTACGCGAACCAACACGTTCAGCCATCAAACCGCCCAAAGGCTGAGCAACGCCCCACATAAACTGACCAATCGCCATAGCCAAGCTAATCACACTAATCGACAATCCTGTACTGGCCACCAAAGGGGCAACAAACAAGCCCGATGATTGTCGAATCCCCATCGTCACCATCAAAATCACACAACTAACTATCACCAAGGGCATGTAATGGTTACTCGCTTGCTTGCTCACACTCATCAAAATCTCTCAAAAATAAAGCCGCAATCAAGCAGCAACCACCCCAAACCAAAAAATCAACCCCCGTAGCAACGGTATCCCACAAGAGGACGACTATTATACGAGCAAACTCACTAAATCACCCGCTGCATTGCGGCCACCATACCATCATGTAGCTCATGCGCCCGAGCAATCACGCCACCGAAATTTAAAAAGCCATGAATCACACCATCGTACTGCACCAATTCAGCGGGTGTGCCATCCTTACGCAGCTTTTCGGCGTACAGTCGGCCATCATCAGCCAAAGGGTCGTATTGGGCAATCGCAATCCACGCAGGCGCTAAGCCTGCGTGAGACTCTGCATACAAAGGAGCAAAACGATAGTCGTTTCGCTCCTCGTCACTGCTTAAATAATTCCCAAAAAACCAATCAATAATGGGTTTGGTCAACCGATACCCTGTCGCGTATTGAGTATAAGCAGATGTTTCACCAAACCCGCACGTTCCAGGATAAACCAGTAGTTGCGACAAGGGCTGAACCATACCCGCATCACGCGCCATCAGACAAGTCGCCGCGGTTAGCGTGCCACCCGCACTGTCGCCCCCGATGATGATTTTTTGTGCATCCAACCCATAATCAGCCGCATGAGACAACAGCCACTGATAGGCCGAGAAAGCATCCATCGCCGCCGTGGGAAACTTCGCTTCAGGCGCCAATCGGTATTCAACTGACAACACCACCACATCTGCCTTCGCGCACAGTGTGCGGCACACTGCATCATAACTGGCAATCGAACCAATCGTGAAACCACCACCATGGAACCACAAAAGCACAGGCAACGGACTCGCCCAACTCGTCTGATGCGGAAAATACAAACGCGCATTAAGCGATGCCCCTTGCCAACCATCAACATGGATGTCTTGCATCTCGTGAACAGGCAGAGGCTTAACGTCAATCACGGGCAAGTTTTTATCCACGAATGCTCTGGACAGTACCGCACCCATTTCTGGATAATCAGGCGCTTTCGCACGAGCCAGCCGATCGAGCAAGTCGGCCATATCTGAGTCAAGTGGCGGCATGAATAACTTTCTGGACAGAATTATTTGGATGATTAATTAGTTCACCAACTTGGTTTTAGACATTTCCTCAAGCAACTTGGGGGTGTTTTCAATGTACGTTTGAATCTTTTGGGTCAAATTAGGTGATTGAGTTTGCATTTTGTCTGTCATTTTAGTCATGGTTTTGACACCCACATCAGCTGATTTTTTCATGATGCTTTTTCCAATGTCGGTGCCATAGAAATCAGCCATGGCGGCCAACTCGTCCGCTGTAAACGACTCGATATAGACTTCTTTAAACAATTTCTCCATGCCTTGGTCTGACAAAGTATCACCAAACACTTCATTGACAATAAAGGTCACGTATTTTTGAAACTCAGGGCCGCTGGACATGTTTTTACTTATGCCCATCTGACCCATGATGGCAGGCATAATCTGCTCTTTCATATCAACCATCATCGACTTTAGATTCATACTTTGCTCTAAACGCACGTACTGGTTGGCTCGATTTTCTGGTGTATCATCCATCGCTGCAGCATTCAGCGAAAACCCAGCGGCAATCACCAACAGTATAGTTTTTAATGTTTTCATGATTTTCCTCACGTTTTTTGGTGGTAGGCAACCGCCGCATTATCCCACAGCATAGTCGGCTTGTGGCAATCACGCCCACATCGTATTTAGGTTTTTTCTTGAGACGGGTTAACCGATGCTCGCACAGTGCTTTCACTTAAGTTTTGATTACACAACTCAATAAACCTATAGGCAAACCCACGTAAAAAATGCCCTTGGCGCACGGCAATATAAGTGGTGTTTTCAGCAAATAAATGATTAGAATCAAGTAGCTTTAGACTATTGTCTTTTTCTGTGTTATAGGCCATAGATGCCAATATACCGATGCCCAAACCCAACTCAGCATAAGTTTTAATCACATCCGAGTCTAGGGCACTCATGACGATGTCTGGTGTTAAACCAGCTTTTTTGAATGTTTTATCGACCAAACCACGCCCTGTAAAACCTTCGTGGTAGGTCACGATTGGATATTGCGCAATGGCTTCGAGGGTAAGGGGTTCTATCGTTTGTAACGGATGATGATCAGGCACAAGCACCGCATGATGCCAATTGTAATACGGGAATGTCACTATCTCTGGCACGTGCGACACGCCCTCAGTGGCAACGCCAATGTCGGCACGACCATCGAGCAACATTTGTACAATTTCATCGGGGCTCCCCTGATGCAACTTTAAGTGCACCTTGGGAAAAGCCTGTTTGAATTGCGTCACCACAGACGGCAAAGCGTAACGTGACTGCGTGTGTGTTGTTGCTACAGTGAGTTGTCCTTCATCACGACGGGTGTATTGTTCTGCCAGATTCTTGATGTTTTTGGCATCAAGCAACATGCGCTCTACAATAACCAACAGCTCTTGCCCAGGCTCAGTCAAGCCGAGTAGACGTTTGCCTTTTCGCACAAATAACTCAACACCCAACTCATCCTCTAAATCTTTGATGTGTTTGGATACACCCGATTGCGAGGTAAATAACGCATTGGCCACTTCGGTGAGGTTGAAATGGCAGCGCACCGTTTCACGGACAATCCTCAGTTGTTGAAAATTCATACAGCCTCCATGATGTGATGCATATTATTCGACATGTTCAAACACCTTGAGACGTGAGGGTAGCAGAACAACTTCCTGCCCATCTTGCAACCCCTGTGCCAAAATCTGCTCACGAGTGGTTTCTACTTCAAAATGCTGCCCTGTTGCGCCATTCAAACCATCGAGCTCGACTTTGGCCGTCACACCAAACGCCAAAACCCGTGACACACGCGCCCGAATCCCTTGCTCATTGGTCAAGTCTGTGACAATTTGCAACTCATGTGGTCGCGCAAATGCCACCACCTGCGCACCATGCTCAAACTCATGCGGTTCATGTGGCAAAACTTCCTCACCCACATGCACATTGTCGCCCTCAACACGTCCATGAAACAGGTTCACCGAACCTAAAAAACCATACACAAATGGTGTCTGTGGATGACGATAAACTTCTTCTGGCGTGCCAATTTGCTCCACATGACCATGATTCATCAGGACCACTCTGTCTGCAACCTCCAGTGCTTCCTCCTGGTCGTGCGTGACAAAGATCGACGTGATGTGCAAATCATCGTGCAAACGACGCAACCAGCGGCGCAGCTCTTTGCGAACTTTCGCATCCAGCGCGCCAAATGGCTCGTCCAATAATAACACGCGCGGCTCAACCGCTAACGCACGCGCTAAAGCAATGCGCTGCCGTTGGCCACCCGATAGCTGGGTGGGCAAGCGGTCAGCCAGCCAATCAAGCTGCACCAGATTAAGCAACTCATGGACTTTTTCTTTGATTTGCTTTTCAGAGGCTCGCTCAGCTCTCGGCTTCATGCGCATACCAAAAGCGACGTTGTCAAACACCGTCATGTGGCGAAATAACGCGTAGTGTTGAAAGACAAAACCCACTTGACGCTCGCGCACGTGGGTGTCGGATGCATCCTCACCCTCCAACAAAACCTGCCCTGAGTCTGGCGAATCCAAACCTGCAATGATACGCAACAATGTGGTTTTGCCGCAGCCCGAAGGCCCGAGCAATGCCACCAACTCACCAGTTGGGAAATCGAGAGAAATATCGTCCAAGGCGGTGAATTCGCCGTAACGTTTTTGGATGTTTTTAACTTGAATACTCATATTGCACTTTCTAAACGATTAATGGCTCGAAACATGATGGATGGGCGTCGTGATATTTTCCATCGGCACATCGTCACTGACAGAATGCACACGTGATTCGACATACGTTTTAATCACCAAGGTCAGTAATGCCAACACTGCCAACAATGACGCGACGGCAAAAGCAGCCGCAAAATGGTACTCTGAGTACAAAATTTCCACATGCAATGGCAACGTATTGGTCTGTCCACGAATATGACCCGACACCACCGACACCGCACCAAATTCGCCCATTGCACGCGCATTACACAAAATCACACCGTACAACAGTCCCCACTTGATATTCGGTAAAGTCACATGCCAAAACGTCTGCCAACCGCTGGCGCCGAGCACGATGGCCGCCTCTTCCTCCTCTTTGCCCTGCGCTTGCATCAATGGAATCAACTCACGCGCCACAAACGGGAAGGTCACAAACACCGTCGCCAAAACAATTCCCGGCACCGCAAAAATCACTTTGATGCCATGTGCGATTAACCATGGCCCAAACCAACCCTGTGCGCCAAAAATCAGCACATAAATTAAACCTGCGACCACAGGCGAGACCGAAAAAGGCAAATCAATCAATGTGGTTAACAAATATTTACCACGAAACTCAAATTTTGCAATCGCCCATGCCGCCGCCACACCAAAAACCAAATTGAGTGGTACCGAAATCGCCGCAGCCAACAAGGTCAATTTCAATGCAGACAGAGTACCAGCATCAATCAATGCATTGAAATAGACGTCTACGCCTTTGCGCAACCCTTCAGCAAACACCGCAATCAAGGGCAGCAGTAAAAAGAATGCAAAAAAAGCCAAACCCAAGGTTAAAATCACCCGCCGCACCACAGACGACTCGCGAGTCGCGGAGCGTTGCTCGTATAGCGTCAAAGAAGGTTTAAATACTGAAGCACTCATACGCGTACCCTCCCCGTCGCACGACTTGCCCGTGCCTGCAAGCCATTAATCACCAACAACAACACAAAAGAAATCAATAACATCACCAAGGCAATCGCCGTCGCACCGTTGTAATCGTATTGCTCCAACTTACTGATAATCATCAAAGGCGTGATTTCTGACACCATCGGAATATTGCCCGCAATAAAAATCACCGAACCATACTCACCCACCGCACGAGCAAAAGCCAAAGCAAACCCTGTCAACAAAGCAGGCAACAACATGGGCAACGTCACATGACGAAATGTCAACCAACGACTTGCACCCAAACTCGCGGCCGCCTCCTCCAACTCAAGTTCTAAATCTTCTAAAATCGGTTGTACCGTGCGCACCACAAACGGCACACCGATAAACACCAATGCAATCAGAATACCCAATGGCGTAAAAGCCACCTTAATGCCCAAAGGCTCTAAAAATTGCCCAATCCAACCATCTTTTGAGTACAGTGTCGCCAAAGTAATCCCAGTAACCGCGGTCGGCAAAGCAAAAGGCAAATCTACCAATGCATCGACAATTTTTTTACCGGGGAACGAATAACGCACCAGAGACCAAGCCAGCATCAAGCCAAATACCATGTTAATCAAAGCGGCAATTAGCGATGCCCCAAACGACAATTTATAAGTCGCCACCACCCGTGGGTCGGTCACTGTCTGCCAAAAAGGCGTCCAACCCGCACTCGCGGTTTGAATAAATATCGCTGACAATGGAATCAAAACAATCAGTGATAAATAGAACACGGTGTACCCCAGAGTCAGCTTAAACCCTGGCAACACCTGTATTTGCTTACGAACTTTACTCAAAATGTGCTCCAATATAACTGCAGCTCCCAGCTGAAATGACATTCTCCATACACAGGGAGTGCGTTAATTAATAAACAAGTTTTTAAATCAAGGCTTTTTCTCAGCAGCAGTTGCTGCTTGCCCAGAACCATAGATTTTGTCAAATGTACCGCCGTCGCTGAAGTGAGTCGCTTGCGCTTTATCCCAACCACCAAACTTTTCATCAATCGTAAACAACTGAATTTTTGGGAATCGTGCGATATCAGCAGGATCTGCCAACTCAGGCTTGATAGGACGATAAAAATGCTTAGCGGCTAGTTTTTGTCCGACTGGTGAATACAAATACGCCAAATATGCTTTGGCCAAATCTTCTGTTCCATGCTTTTTCGCGTAACTGTCGACAACCGTGACGGGCGGCTCAGTGAGAATCGATACAGGCGGTGTCACAATCTCAAACTTGTCGTTACCAAACTCTTTGAGTGTCAGATATGCTTCGTTCTCCCAAGTAATCAACACGTCTCCGACACCATTCTTCGCAAATGTCGTTGTGGAACCGCGCGCACCCGAGTCGAGTACAGGCACATTTTTATACAGTTGACTGACGAACTCTGTGACTTTGGCTGGGTCTTTATTAAATTTATCTTCAGCAAAACCCCATGCAGCAAGGTAATTCCAGCGTGCTCCGCCACTGGTTTTGGGATTGGGTGTAATGACCTGCACGCCTGTTTTAACCAAGTCATCCCAGTTTGCAATGCCTTTTGGGTTACCTTTGCGCACCACAAATACCATTGTTGAGGTGTAAGGTGAGCTATTGTGCTCCAAGCGCTGCTGCCAATCAGCCGCAATCAAACCTTTTTTAGCAATACTGTTGATGTCATAGGCCAAAGATTGCGTCGCCACATCTGCCTCTAACCCGTCGATAATCGAGCGTGTTTGCTTACCGCCACCACCATGAGATTGCTCAATAGTGACGGTTTCACCTGTTTTTTCTTTCCAGTATTTGGCAAACTCAACGTTGTAGTCTGCATATAACTCTCGCGTTGGGTCATAAGAGACGTTCAGAATTTTGCGCTCTTTAGCACCTGCGCTTTTTCCACCGTCACTGCCGCCACCGCACGCGACAAGTGTTGCGGCAGCAGTTATCAAAGCAGTGGTTTTAAGGATTGTAAATGTCATGGGGTTCTCCAAAAGTTGACTCAGTGACAATATGTCATGAGCGGATTTTAGAGAGAACGAGTTATAAACAAAACCAATTAAAAATGGATTAGTTATTCATTTTATAGAAATAGCTAAATCAAACCCGTAAGCTGCTATGTTTTGCTAACCATGTCCTCAAATCGACTGAAATAGGTTTTTGATTACCCTTAATATCAATTGAGCCATAGCCCGACAGAAATAATTAATAGCAATTTTTTTAAATATTTTCATAATTTTTTTGAGGTTTTGCTAGTAGATAACCGCTGTACTGTCCCACAGTATAATCGGCTTGTGGCACAATCACGCCCATGACAGCACACTCACTTTCACCCACCGTTTTGTTTTGTACCCAATGTGGCACGCGCGTTGAACACATCATTCCACCCGATGACAGCCGAATTCGGGCGGTTTGCCCTGCTTGCCACACCATTCATTATGACAATCCCAAAGTGGTGGTTGGAACCATCCCCGTCATGGGCAATCAAGTTTTGCTGTGCCAACGTGCGATTGAACCAGGCTTGGGCTTGTGGACATTACCTGCTGGTTTTATGGAAAATGGCGAGTCATTGGCGCAAGGTGCGGCACGAGAAACGCTTGAAGAAGCCTGCGCACCCGTTGAGTTGATTGAGCCTGTTTACAGCCTTGTCGATATTCCACACATTGGCCAGATTCATGTATTTTTCCGCGCCAATTTAATGGGTGAATACGCGGCAGGTGAAGAAACTTTGGCAGTCAAGCTGTTTGAATTAAACGAGATTCCGTGGGATGAGGTTGCCTTTAACAGCGTTAAAATGGCGCTACACCACTACATTGCTGATGTGGGCACAGGCGCATTTAAAACCCACCACCACGTGCGTGTCTTGCCCGGCGAATAAATCGTTATGCCCTCTCGTATTCCCTTTATTTACCATCCCAGCGAGTTCCCGACGCATTTGGCCATTTTGAATGACGCGCCACACTTTGAAGATGTCTACGGCATCAGTCTGCACATTGATGCAGCTTGGGTACGCACAGCTTATATGCGCGGCTTGTTTCCGTGGTATTCAGAGGGACAGCCAGTTTTATGGCACAGCCCCAATCCCCGTATGGTGCTGCCACTTGAGGACTTCAGATGCGCCCACTCGCTTAAAAAACGTTTAAAGCAATGGGCACGCCAACCCAACTCCCCCATGCGCATCACACTCAACCAAGACTTTGAAGGCGTGATTGACCGCTGCGCCAACACACGCCGCGTTGATCAAAGTGGCACATGGATTACCAACGAGCTTAAGGCTGCCTATATTGAGCTACACCGCCGACAAGAAGCCTTAAGCGTTGAAGTCTGGCGTGATGATGAGCTGGTTGCTGGGCTTTATGGCGTACTGATTGGCAAAATGTTTTTTGGTGAATCCATGTTCACCACCATCACCGATGGATCAAAAGCCGCTTTGGCGTGCTGGGTGAATGTGCTTGCGTCTGAAGGTGGTCAATTGATTGATTGTCAGCAAGTCACTCAACACCTGACCAATTTGGGCGGAGCGCCCATTTCACGCGAGGCGTTTTTTGCGGCCAGTAGTCAGCTGATGCAACAACCACCAGTGGATTGGGCTACAATGAGCAACATGAGCAATCTTTTGGATGCCTATAAAAATCGGGCCACATTGTGAAACGCGACCATCAAAATCTCACTGAGTTACAGCTGTATCAAACCGCAGAGTACCCATGCAGCTACCTGCCAAACACCCGCGCCACCTCCCAGATGGTAGCACCCATGGATGCCATCAACACGCACAACTACAGTGAGTTGATTCACCACGGGTTTCGCCGCAGTGGATTTTATGTCTATCGACCACACTGCCCAAGCTGCCAAGCTTGCCAACCACTGCGCATTGTCGCCAAGGCATTTCAACCGAACCGCAGCCAGCGTCGCGCCGAAAAACGTTGGTCACATTTATATACCCAGATTCACGAACTGGAGTTCAATCCAGAACATTTCGCGCTTTATCAACGCTACCAAAAATCCCGTCACCCTGATGGAGACATGGCCAAGGACGACGCTGCTCAGTATCGTCAATTTTTACTGAAAAGCCATGTTGACAGCTTCTTGGTCGAGTTCCGTGATGAGCAGCGCGCCTTAGTCATGGTCAGCCTCATTGACCGCGTCGCTGATGGTTTGTCAGCGGTATACACGTTTTATGACACTGACATTGAGTACAGTGGTTTAGGCACGTTCAACATTCTTTGGCAAATTCAAATCGCCCAGCGACTGAACCTGCCGTATGTTTACCTCGGTTATTGGATTAAGGACTCATCCAAAATGGCCTACAAAGCAAACTTCTCAGCAGGCCAAATCCTGATTGATGGCCAATGGCAACCCTTTTTAAAAACGCAGACCCCTTAAATCTATGTACGCACTTCTTCGACCACTGTTGTTCACCCTCGATGCCGAAAAATCCCACCATTTGGCTTTCTCACTGGCTCACAAAGCATTTAGGCTCGGTTTACTACCTAAGCTAAATCACGTGACTAAACCACACACCGTGATAGGCTTGACATTTCCCAATCGCGTCGGCTTGGCAGCTGGGTTGGACAAAAATGGGGAACACATAGACGTACTCGCCCAGCTTGGTTTTGGCTTTATCGAAATTGGCACGGTGACGCCACGCCCACAATCGGGTAACCCGCAGCCGCGCTTGTTTCGACTGCCGCAAGCGAATGCCATCATCAATCGTATGGGTTTCAACAACCTCGGTGTCGACAACTTGATTGAAAACGTCAAGCGCAGCCAATTTGTCAAGAACGGCGGCATCATCGGCATCAACATCGGCAAAAATGCCGATACACCGATTGAACACGCTGTCAAGGACTACCTCATCGGCTTATCTAAAGTCTACGCGCACGCCAGCTACATCGCCGTCAACATCTCATCACCAAACACCAAAAACCTGCGCGACTTACAAAGCGAAGACGCATTAGACAACCTACTGTCTCAACTCAAAGAATCTCAACTGCAATTGGCCGACAAATACCAAAAATACGTGCCAATGACACTAAAAATCGCACCAGATATCGACAGCGAACAACTCACAATCATCGCTGAACTACTCAAAAGGCACAAAATCGATGGTGTCATCGCCACCAACACGACGCTCGATAAAGCCAGCGTCACTCACCTACCCCATGGTGACGAGACAGGTGGCTTAAGCGGTACACCCGTGCGCGACAAATCCACACAAATCATCAAAGCCCTATCGGATGAATTAAGCAGCGAAGTCCCCATCATCGGCGTCGGCGGCATCAGCAGTGGTGCAGATGCACAGGCAAAAATAAACGCAGGAGCTGATTTGATACAAGTCTACAGCGGCTTGATTTATCAAGGGCCATCGTTGGTTGGACAGTGTGTCCAAGCACTGACACCTTTAGAACAAAGTCACGGAATTTGAAACAAAACCACCATCATGAACATTAAAGCCAATCTCAGAAAGGGACAAAGATATGACCAAACCAAAAACCAATGAGCTGACTCATCACAAGACAGGACGTTTTCTAAACGCCGTCGAGAAGGTAGGAAATAAACTCCCTGACCCTGCTATATTATTTGCCCTGCTTATGGTTACTGTTTGGGTCATCTCGTGGATACTGTCAGGCGTGAGTTTCGCAGAGTTGGATCCACGCACGGGTAAAGCTATTGAGATTAAAAACTTACTCTCTGGCGCAGCTTTTACTGAGTTCACTGGTAAAATTGTCACCACCTTTGTGAATTTCCCCCCTCTGGGCGTGGTTCTGGTAGCTATGCTGGGTTTGGGCATTGCCGAGTACAGCGGCTTTTTGGGTGCTGCCATCCGCTCAGCTTTGTCCATCACCCCAAAAAAATTACTCACACCTGCCGTAGTCTTAATCGGTGCAGCCAGCAGTGTGGCCATTGATGCGGGCTATGTGTTGGTCATTCCACTGGGCGGTGTAATTTTTATGCTGCTGGTCGTCATCCATTGGCGGGCATTGCAGCAGCTTTTGCTGGGGTATCAGGTGGCTTTTCTGCAACGATTGTACCTGGTAGTTTAGATCCATTGCTCGCAGGTCTAACCCAAGCATCAGCTCGTTTGGCGGCTGATCCAGGTGCAGCCTCAATAGTGATTAACCCATTAAACAACTATATTTTCACGACAGCATCGACCCTCTTGTTGACTTTAGTTGGCTGGTTTATCACTGATCGAGTGATTGAGCCACGTTTACGCACTCGCCAAATAGACGCCGACATCACAGACTTACCACGTTTAGAAGCACTTAGCAGCAAAGAGCGCAAAGGTTTGATTTGGGCCGTGGTTTCAATGCTGGCGATTACCATTGCCATTGCATTGTGGTTATTGCCAGAGACTTCTCCATGGCGCAGTGAAAAAGGGGCCTTGACATCAGGTGATGCACCATTGATGAAATCGATTGTGCCCATTATTTTTGTTGTGTTTTTATTGCCCGGCCTAATTTATGGCTTTATCACTGGTTCGCTCTGCAGCCATCGTGATGCAGTCAAAGGTTTGACCCATTCAATGAATGGCATGTCGTACTATTTGGTCATGATTTTTTTCTGCTCACTGTTTGTTTATGCGTTTGCTCAATCAAACATTGGTTCATTATTGGCGCTCAAAGGTGCGACTTTGCTTAAAGAGTGGCAATTGCCACAAGGCCTGACACTCGTTGGTATTGTCCTGGTAACCGCATTTTTAAACTTACTGATTGGGTCAGCCTCTGCGAAATGGGCATTAATTGGTGCTGTCATGGTACCGATGCTCATGCAGTTGGGCATTTCACCAGACTTGACCCAAGCTGCCTATCGTGTTGGTGATTCGTCAACAAACATCATCACACCACTCATGCCTTACTTCACATTGGTGGTTGTGTATTGCCAAAAATACTTGAAATCAACAGGAATTGGTACACTGGTGTCCATCATGCTGCCTTATTCATTGGCATTTTTGGTCACATGGACGTTGTTCTTGTTTGTTTTTTGGTTTTTCGATATTCCTTTGGGTGTTGGTTCAAGCTATGCTTATCCAGCCTCATAAGATAATCAAACAATAAAATTTGGGGCAAAATAAAATCCGCGGCTTGTAAAAACTGCACAAAACGACCATCTTGCGCATCCAGCCTATGATGAGCGAAAGTAACGAATAAACAAGCTTTTGTATTGAAGCCACCATTGAGGCAAGTTTTGAGCATTATCGCGATTTTTTTCGATAAGCACTTTTAAAAATTTCGGTACGCCCAAAAGGTCCCAATAGAAAATCGCCACTAAAGTAATTAAGTGGCGATTTTCTATTGGGAAAAAGTCGAATCAGAGCCGCATTACTGGCTTTTTGGAATTTCCGAAATCAAACTCACGCCATACGGTGCAAGCGCAACACCAACCTCGTCACCCGAACGGTACGGCATCAAGACATCAGCACTGATGGCAAACATATTGCCCACACTGGTATCAAGCTCAATCTCCCACATCATGCCGAGGTAAGTGGCTTTTTTAACCGTGGCTTTGAGCGTATTCGGCTCACCAATCGCTTTAATCACAATCGCTTCAGGGCGCACGGCGACTTGGGTAGCGTCATTCTTTGCACCTGTCGCGTGGGCCAGGGGCAAGCCGCCCAAATGGTAGCCTTGTGCATTTTTCTCAACGGGCAGTAAATTCGCTTCACCCATAAAACCTGCGACGAACTCGCTGTTTGGCTGTTGATACAGCTCTTGCGGCGTGCCCTGCTGCGCAATCACACCGACGTTCATGACGATGATTTGATCAGATACCGCCAAGGCTTCGTTTTGGTCGTGCGTCACATAAACCGCAGTAATGCCCAAACGCTGCTGCAATGCGCGAATTTCTTCACGCATTTGGCGGCGCAAACGCGCGTCGAGATTGGATAACGGCTCATCGAACAACAGAACCGACGGCTCCATCACCAAGGCACGCGCCAAGGCGACGCGTTGCTGCTGCCCGCCCGACAGCTCGGATGGCCAGCGATGCCCCAAGTGCCCTAAGCCGACTTGCTCCAAGGCTTCAAGCCCTCGCTCTTGCGCGGCTTTTTTCTTTAGACCTTGATTGAGCAAACCATAGGCGACGTTGTCAATCACCTTCATGTGGGGAAACAACGCGTAACTTTGGAACATCATACTGACGTTACGCGCCAATGGCGGCAAGAGCGTGACATCTTGGTCGCCAATCCAAATTTGACCTTCCGATGGTTGCTCCAAGCCCGCAATCATACGTAGCGTGGTGGTTTTACCGCAACCCGACGGTCCTAACAATGTAACCAATGAACCCGCTTCGACCTTGAAGCTGATGTTTTTAACCACTTCGGTATCACCATAGCGTTTGATGACGTTTTTGAATTCAATTACAGCTGCTTTTTTCATGTTCAAACCTTTGATATTATTGACCGTTAGAGCGACGACCGAGTTTGGCGTCACCGACAAATTTTTGTACCCCCAAAAGCACCACCAGCATCAACACAATCAACACTGAGCAATACGCCAAAGCCTCGCCATATGCACCATTGCCGACGCGCTCAATGATGAATGTGGTCGCCAAGTGGTACTCGGCATTGACCAAGAAAATCACCGCAGTAATCGTCGTCACCGCACGGACAAAACCATACGACAGCGACGTGATAATCGCGGGACGCAACAACGGGAACGTAACCCGTCGCAATGTGCCCAAAGTGGTTGAGCCGAGCATCAATGAGGCTTCGTCTAAACTCTTATCAATCTGCTTGAACGATGCCAAGCCCGCGCGAACGGATACAGGTAAGTTACGGAAAATAAAGCTCAAGACAATAATTGCCGCAGTGCCCGTCAATTCAAACGGTGGTAAATTAAACGCCATGATGTAGCTCACACCGAGCACCGTACCGGGAATCGCAAAGGTAATCAGATTGGCAAACTCAAAGCTGTCGCGCCCTTTAAACTCAGTACGTGCCAAGACATATGAGGTCAAAATCCCAATCAATGCGGTAATCGGTGCAGCAATCAAAGCGAGCTTCATCGTCGTCCACAATGAGCTCCATGCCGTACCAGACCAGATAATGCCCGCCACGCCTGATTCAATCCCAAAGGCTTTTTTGAAATGCACGAGCGATGGCGTATAGTCCAAGCCCCAGTTCTGCACCAAACCACCAATGAGCGCAAAGGCATACAGCGCAATCGTCAACGCCAACCATGGCAAAGCAATCGCCAAACCCGCACGCTTCACACCCTTCGGCAATGCCATCGGAATACCCGAATCGCCCTTACCACCGACAGTGACATAGTTTTTCTTACCGACCACGCTGTGTTGAATATAAAACGCGAGCATTGCGAGCAACAAAAGAATAAACGACAAGCCCGCCGCGCGACCTGGGTCAAGCGTTGCACCGACAATCGCGAAATAAATTTCAGTAGAAAATACTTTGTAGTTTTCACCCAGCAAAATCGGGTTGCCAAAGTCAGCAATACTCTCAACAAAGCCAATCAAAAACGAATTACCCAACGCAGGCAACAACAGCGGGAACGTCACCGTCCAAAACGTGCGGCGATTATCCGAACCCAAGGTTTGCGCAGCTTCCTCTAAACTCGGTGCCAATGCTTGCACTGCGCCACGAATAATCATGTACGCCACAGGCGTGAAGGCAAACGTCTGCGCTAAGACCACACCATCCAAACCATAAATCCAACGCCCCAAAGTCACGCCAAACGTACCTTCAATGAGCTGAGTCAAAATGCCTTGACGACCGAATAACAGCAATAAGCCTAAACCCAAGACAAACGGTGGCGTAATCACAGGTAATAATGCCATTGCACGCAACCACGGCGGATTGTATTGGCCAAAAAAACCACGTCGCTCGCCGAGCAATGCAAAAATCAAACCGAGCACCGTCGTCGTGATGCCGCAAATGGTTGCTAAAAATAAAGTATTCCAAAACACACCGCAACTATCAGATGAATACACACAGGCCAACGACCACACATCGCGCTCAGTCATCCGAGCCATCCACGTCGCGCTGCTCAAATGGCGCACGCCCGCTTCATCGACATAAAACATATTAAGAATCGACTTACCTACAGGCCAGCCGACAAAAATCAGCAGCATTGCCGCAATGCACACAACCAAAGTTGCCACCAAAGCATCGCCTTTAAAGTAGCCCAGTTCAGCAATCGCTACCCCAATCAACGCAAACATCGACCACAGATAGACATAAGCACCCAAGCCCATGCCAAACTGCCGCCATTGACTCGCACCCGGCAAATGCTCCAACCCCAGCGATGCACCAGTTAAACCAATGGCAAAGCCAGAGTAGATAAAAGACAAACTACCGAGAATGCCAAAAACCAAAGCGATCCGCCCACGCAAAACGCCACGTGGCATAAAGCCCACACCGATAACGACAGCAGCCAAAACCATAAATGGTACCAACCAAGGGTTATTCAGAGTAGCCATGTGCGCCAATGCGGTGGCAAAGTCAGGTGCATACCAAAGCGACCAGAGCCCTTTCCAAGCGTTGGTGTTGCTCGGCATATACCAAGGCAAAATCAGCATGGACAACAACATGACCAAGCCAATATTTCGGACATAATGAGAAGTGGATTTGTTCATAAGAATCTTCTAAGCCAATGGCTTATCAACATCATCAATCATTCACAGATTGGCCAAATAGCCAGTCAATGGGCAATCAGCAAGTAACAAAAAACCCGTTATAGGCGGGTTTTTTGTCATTAACGCTAAACTACTGGTTTAAACGTTTATTTCTTCGCTGCTTCGGCAGGTGCTGCTGCTTTAGCATCGGCTGGTTTCGCGTCAGTTGCTGGTGCATCCTTAACCAAACTACCGATTTCGTCTGACCAACGTGCAATCAAACGTTTACGTTCAACTTCTGCGCCGTATTTTTTCAAGTCATATTTAATGAGTTTGACTTTGGTCGGATCTGGTGCACCTGCTGGAACGGCTGCTTTGGTGTTCGATGGTGTGTGAAATTGTTTCACTGTTGCGCCGACAGCTTGCCCCTCAGGTGACAATGCCCAGTCAACGAATTTTTTCGCAGCGTCCATGTTACGTGCGCCTTTGACGATAGAAATACCACCCACTTCGTAACCAGTGCCTTCGCATGGCACAATAGTTTCGAGCTTAAAGCCGGCTTGTTGCTCCGTGACCGCGTCTTGCAAGAAGCTCACCGACACGCCTGTTTCACCACGTGCGACCGCTTTAATTGGTGCAGTACCTGATTTGGTATATTGGCTGACGTTGCCGTGCAAAGACTTCAAATAGGCAAATGCTTTATCTTCACCCATCAACTGCACCAACGTGGCAATCGCCACATAGGCTGTACCCGATGAGTTTGGATTGGCGATTTGTACTTCGCCTTTGTACTCTGGTTTGCTCAAGTCAGCCCAGCACCCAGGTGCCTTGGCATTTTTCTTGGTCAAAAGCTCTGAATTCGCGCCAAAGCCCAAAACGCCCATGTACACACCGTGGGTTTTATTGCCCGTGATGGTCGCGATTTCTTGCGCCCATGGGTGCAACTCAGCATTGGCGGGTGAGTCATACGCTTCAGTCAGATTACGCTCAGCGGCAGCAATGTGTGGGTCACCTGTACCACCGTACCACACGTCGGTTTTTGGGTTGGCCGACTCAGCATTGAGTTGCGCGAGTGACTCACCAGAGCCTTTTTGTGTGATGGCAACTTTAACGCCGGTCTTTTTCTCAAAAGCCACCGCTGCAGCATTGCACCAGTCGGCTTGCACACTACACAAAACATTGAGTTGAGCAGCAGAGTCAGTGGTTGCTGCCGCACCACCCGCGGTTTCTGGTTTGCCGCCGCAAGCAGCGAGCATGGCAGTGGATAAGGCCAGCATCATATATTTTTTATACATTCTTACATCTCCAAATTCGATTGTGGTTTACTTGTGCGATAACAACGCTTCTACAGTTGTGCGCGCATTATGCATGAATTATGTGAAAATTGAAATATATCCGCAACCAGTTACCCAGACAGAGCGTATTCCATAGTGCAAACACCTTGTACTTGTCAACATTCTGTATGCAAATCATGCGAGAATAGCACCTCAAAGAAGCAACTGAACATGCCTTCCAAACCCAATGTATTTATCAAGTATCCCCCTAATAAAGCATCGTTTAAAACATGAAATCACTACTGACATCGCACAAATGGCCGCTCATCACAGCCCTTGCACTCACTGCATTTTATAATTTGACCTTTTTTCAGCATGTCTTGAGCGTTTATCCTTTGAGCGATAATTTCGCTTTTGTGGCTTCTTTGGTCGTCTTGTTGTTTTGTGCAACAGCCTTGGTGTTGGTACTTTTGTGTATCAAAGGGGGCACACGATGGGTACTGGGGTTTATATTTGTCGCAGCAGCTTTTGCGGCTTATTATATGGACACCTTTAATGTCGTGATTGACAAAACCATGTTGCTCAATGTGGCGCAAACCGACGTCAAAGAAACGAGCGACTTATTCACAGGAAAGTTAGTGGGATACGTGCTGATTCTCGGTGTTTTACCTGCATATTTGATATCTCGAGTTTCATTGGCACGCATAAGCTGGCCGAAAATACTCGTTCATAAAACCTTATTGGTCGGCGCTTTGATTGCGATTGCCGCAATGGTCGTCCTGCCTTTAAGCAATCAATACAGCTCTTTTTTTCGTGAACACAAAGTGATACGTTTTTATGCCAATCCACTCACGCCTCTTTATGCTGCTGGTCAGTTTGCCTTTAAAAACAGTGACACAACCCCGATTGATGTGGCTGCAGTTGGGACTGATGCTCACATTCCTGCGACAGATATTCATCGTGAGCTAATTGTCATCGTGGTTGGCGAAACAGCACGCTCTGACCGTTTTTCACTCAACGGCTATGAAAAACCCACCAATCCACTTTTGTCGAAAGAAAAAGTAGTGAGTTTCAAAAACTTCACATCCTGTGGCACCAGTACAGCTGTCTCTGTGCCTTGTATGTTTTCGCCTTTTGGTCGAGAGGATTACAGTGAGAAAAAATTTCATGCTTCCGAAAACCTCATTGATTTGCTGGCGCACGCTGATGTAAATGTCCTTTGGCGCGACAACAACTCAAGCTCAAAAGGCGTTGCGGTACGCGCCGAAAACGTCTTGTACGAAGACTATCAAACCCCCAAAAAAAACACCATTTGCGACATCGAGTGTCGTGATGAAGGTATGCTGGTCGGGCTTCAGGACTACATTGATCAACACCCCACGGGTGACATCACCGTGGTCTTGCATCAAATGGGCAGCCATGGGCCTGCGTACTACAAGCGCTATCCTGCTGCATTCGAGCAATTCAAACCCACATGTCAAAATAATTTACTCGAAAAATGCAGTGTCGAGGAAATTTCAAACACCTATGACAACACGATTTTATACACGGACTACTTCCTCTCAAAAGTCATCGGTCTCCTCAAAAACAACACCCCGAAATTCGAGTCAGCCATGTTTTATCTAAGCGATCATGGTGAGTCGCTTGGCGAGAATGGTATTTACTTGCACGGCATGCCTTATGCCATTGCACCGAAAGCACAAACACACGTTGGTGCAATCATGTGGATATCGGATAATTTTGATGAGGTTACGTTCGATCAAATCAACGCAAAATCAGACCAGCCGCTGTCTCACGATAATTTGTTCCACACCACCTTAGGATTTATGGAAATCGAATCCAAAGCCTACCGCCCAGAGCTTGATATTCTCAAACCAAATCGTTAGCCTCTATGCAATCACTGTGGATGCTCGCCGCTTCGTTTTTTTTCGCCTTGATGGGCATGTTCATCAAGTTGGCGGGCACGCAACACAATCTCGGTGAAATCGTGTTTTTTCGCGGTGTACCCAGTGTTTTAGCAATTGGTTTTTTCGCTTTATACCACCATTACCCCTTGCTTGGTGACCAACTGAAAACCCACGCACGGCGCAACATCAGCGGCGTCACCTCCATGTGGCTCGGTGCATACAGCACGACTCTTTTGCCACTGGGTACAGCCAGCACGCTCAAATACACGTCTCCGCTATTCATTGCAGCAGCGCTTTTGTTCCAATCTTATTATCCTGGCATTTTACGCCAACAGTGGTTGCGCTTTGGGGCATTGGGACTCGGCTTCATCGGTGTTTTGTTGATATGCAATCCGTTCGTGGACAATGGTTTGCATAGCGGTGCGCTTTTTGCCGCTTTGATGAGCGGGCTGATGGGCGCCACCGCCTACCTCACTGTGCGCAGTTTGGGAAAATTGGGTGAGCCAGAATGGCGCACCGTTTTACTGTTCTCAACCAGTGTGCTGCTAACTGGGGCTGTCGGCGTTGGCCTCCTTGGCATCTCATCGTACACATGGACGTCGTTTGGTTATTTGATGGGCATTGGTCTGTCGGGCCTGTTTGGACAGTTGTGTATGACACGTGCTTTCAGCCGTGGCTCGGCAACATTGGCGGCGACATTACAGTATTCAGGTATTATTTTTTCAGCGATGCTGGGGTATTGGATTTGGTTAGAAACCGTTGATACCATTGGTTTTATGGGTATCAGTTTGGTGATTATTTCTGGATTGGCTGCAACGTGGTACGTCCGGAACCTGCGCAGCGCACCCAACACGTCAAAAGGGTAACTCATGTACACAACCATTGTCTCAACCTCAGTGCTAAACGAGCTGGTTTCGAACCATACACCATTCATCATTGACGCACGGCATGATTTGATGGATGCTTCTGCTGGACGAGCCGCTTACGCTGCGGGTCACATTAGAGGGGCGCATTTTTTGCATCTGGATGAAGACTTGTCGGGGCAAAAAACAGGGACAAATGGTCGTCACCCTCTACCCAATCAATCCGTTTTGGCTGATAAACTGAGTCAATTGGGGCTGAGTCAAAATCAGCAAGTGATTGTGTATGATGCCAACAACGGCATGATGGCTGCCCGCGCTTGGTGGCTCTTACGTGAGCTTGGTCATGAGGCTGTGGCTGTTTTGGATGGCGGCATAGCTGAGTGGCAAAAGCAAGGGTATGACGTCAGTACAGAGATGCCGCCTATGTCAATGACAGAGACGTTTTTAGCACATCCCCCATTAAATACCAGTATCACGGCAAACGAAATACTGGCTCAATTGGATGACGACCACTACACCGTCATTGATGCACGCGCGCCCGAACGTTATCGCGGCGATGTCGAACCGATTGACCCTGTTGGCGGTCACATCCCACATGCCATTAATGCGTTTTTTATGAACAACCTAAATGACGACGGCACATTCAAAAATGCAACATTATTACGTGAGCAATGGCAAAAAATCATCGGCAAAAAGCCGATTCAACAAATCGTTAACCAATGCGGATCTGGTGTGACCGCCTGCCACAATATTTTAGCTCAGCACATTGCAGGGCTAAAAGGCGCGGCACTCTATCCAGGTTCATGGTCTGAATGGTGTTCAGACACCAGCCGACCAGTGGCCACGGGCAATGATTAAATGACGAGCATGACTGATGCACAATCACCGAGTCCAGTCGTTTCGACCACCTGTTTTTTCATCCAGTCGGATGTCCGTCATCATCATTGATTTATCCACGGCTTTACACATATCATAAATCGTCAAAAGAGCGACATTCACCGCCGTCAACGCTTCCATCTCAACGCCTGTTTTACCAACGGTTTCCACAGTGGCCAAAGCGCGAACACAGGACAGTAATTCATCCATTTCAAACGTGACAGAGACCTTTGACAAAGCCAGCGGATGACACAATGGAATCAAGTCACTACACTTCTTAGCCGCCATAATCCCCGCCAGCTGTGCCACCGCCAGCACATCGCCTTTTGCCGCAGAACCCTCGGCAATCATCTTCCAAATCTCTGGCTGTATCACAATGCAGCCACTAGCGCGTGCCACTCGATGTGTGTCTTGCTTCGCAGAAACATCCACCATCTGCGCATTGCCCGCCGCATCAAAATGCGTGAATTCAGTATTCATAACTCATTATTCCATTTGTATTTTTGGTAACCAAGATTTGCTTTGAGTCACTCACAAAACATACTGCCACCGTTTGCTTGCCTGCTCATCAGTGTCTTTTGCCTCTACCCACCGCTCACCATGCGCGTTACTGATTTTTTTCCAAAATGGTGCTTCGGTCTTGAGTACATCCATAATGAATTGTGCAGCCTCAAAAGCACTCTTTCTGTGCCCTGACGCCACTAACACCAAAACAATCTGAGCATTCTGCGCCAAAACTCCGACACGATGCACAATCCGTACCGCAGATAAATCAAAGTTTACACAAGCCTGCTGCGCGATATTGTGTAAAACTTGCTGCGCCATCGGCACATAGCATTCCAAAGTCAATGTTGTTGCCAAATCATCGTCATCACGAACCTGCCCGACGAACGCCACCACAGCCCCACAGTCGCCCAAACCACGCACAGCCTCGTAGTGCTCTGTCAGACTAAAATCTTCCTCACCAATCACCACATGAATCATCATCAACCACCCGTCACTGGTGGGAAAATCGCTACTTCATCACCATCGGCCAATGCCGCACAACCATGCACCACCTGCTGATTGACCGCCATACGCCACGAACGCGACGCATCTAATTCTGCCGCCCACACATCACCACGGTCAATGAGATACTTTAACAAAGCGTCAGTAGTATCAAATGATGGTAAACGCTCCTGTGCCACACCGAACACCTCTTTAAACCGCGCGAAATACAACACCTGAATCATAACCACCTCACAAGCTCATCAATTCAGTCAGAGAAACAGCTCGAAGCACATCGCCACCGTGAACCACTTGCCCAGCCTCAACCCGAACCAGCACATCAGCATTTGCCACACTGGTCATAACCCCTGAACCCTGCGTGCCAGCTAATTGAACCCCCGAATCTGTATAGGTAGTGCGCAAAAACTCGACACGCTTCACATCGGGCTTGAGCCAATCAAAATCAGCCAGCACATCAAACCAACGCGGCAGTAACCGTGCCATACCCAATCGAGCGCGAACATAAGGTCGGGCACACAAACACGCGGTCAAGAAACTCGACACAGGATTACCAGGCAAACCAATCAAAGGCGTCGCCAAAACCTGCCCAAACGCCAGCGGTTTACCCGGTTTCATGGCCACTTGCCAGCTGTGCAGCTCACCAAGAGAGGTGACTGCCTGCTTCACATAGTCCTCTTCACCGACAGACACCCCACCACAAGTGACAATCAAATCCGCCACGACAGCCGCCCTTCTCAATAAATCAATGGTCAGCGACAAATCGTCGACAACCTGCTCATCCAAAACCACCTCACAGCCCCATTGACCAAACAATGCAGCCAAAGCATAACGATTGCTGTTATAAATCTGACCTTCCGCCAGTGGCTGACCAACATCGACCAACTCGCTGCCTGTGGTCAACAAAGCCACTTTTAATAAAGGTCGCACCAAAACTTGCTCAACCCCCATTGAGGCCAATAAAGCCACATGCGCTGCTGTCAGCCGCAAACCAGCTTTCAATAACGTCGCCCCAGCGGCCACATCTTCAGCCCGACGACGAATAAACTCACCCGAAGCGCAGACGGCTCTCACATGCAGAACATTATCAGACACCACGCACAGCTCCTGCATCACCACCTGTGTCGTCCCATGAGGAATGGCCGCCCCAGTAAAAATTCGAGCGGCTTCACCTCGACTTAAAGGCACACCCGTTTCCCCCGCGCTGATTCGCTGCACCACTCGAAAAGCTGTCGTTTCATCAAAGCCTTCTGGCGCAGAAATCGCGTAACCATCCATCGCACTGTTGTCAAAGGGGGGAACATTCATCTGTGCCAAGACATCAGCGGCCAAAACACGACCAGACGCTTCAGAAAGAGCAACAGAGGCCACATTCTCAAGCACATGTGCCGATTCAATTAATTCGGAAATAATGGTTTCAATAGATTTCATACTGGCATTATAACGATTCGTCCAATCACGCTTTGGGTTTGTTGAAACATCACTAATCTATCCAACATCTATCCAACAAAAAAACCTCGCAATAAGCGAGGTTTTTTGAAATTAGATAATTTTTTGCAGTTGATGATAAACTTTACTTCGCCGTCGCAGCATCTGCCGGAGGCGTGAATATGAAAGAGCCTGCTGAAACACTTGGGTTACGTTGCATGCCTGAGAACACGAGTACCGTAACCTTACCTAAATTATCGTACAGCTCCATGGCACTGGGTAGACCATTGCTCATACCAATATTGACTTTTTTGAAGCTACTCGATTTAGACTTGGGAGTGGCTTGTACCCACGAACGACCATCTTTTTCACCTGCATCAGAGAGCGTGAAATTAGCCGACAAGTCAGCACTGCCGAATAACACCGCGGCAGGTGACGAACCAATCGCACTGCCCAGTGATTTTTTGGTGACTTGGTTTAAATCCTTGTCATAAATGGCGAGCGTTTTGCCATCGCTGACCAAAACTTGTTCATAAGGCTTAGTATACGTCCAGCGGAACTTACCGGGACGCGCGAAAACAAATGTCCCTGAGCTGGTTTTGCCTTTGCCGCCCAAAACTTGCTGGGTAAAGCTGCCTGAGGCACTTTTAACGTCACGATTGAACTGCTGTAACTCTTCAATCGGTGTGGCATGTGCGCTCATGACAGACAGGCCTGCCGCTAAAGCAGCAGCACCAAAAACAGATTTGAAACGAATCGTCAATGACATATGTTTTCCTTATTGATAAACAACCCATTTTGTCACAACAATGGGGACAAAACTTGTAGCGAACTCAGCACCATTAACCCAAAGCCCTTAGCCACCATTATTCGGCGCGATGACTTCACGATTGCCATTGCTTTGCATGGCGGAGACCACTCCACTTTTCTCCATCTGATCAAGCAATCGCGCGGAGCGGTTATAGCCAATGCGCAACTCTCGCTGCACATAAGAAATCGAAGCACGACGGCTTTTCACCACCAATGCAACGGCTTGGTCATACAACGGGTCAGCTTCTTCATCGGTTGACTCGCCAAACTCACCACCTTCGGCATCGGTTCCGCCATTGAGAATTTCATCGAGATAATCAGGTTCACCCTGTAGCTTGAGACTTTCGACGACACGGTGCACCTCATCATCCGAAGCATAAGCACCGTGCACACGAATCGGCATGCCCAAACCTGATGGCAAGTACAGCATATCGCCTTGCCCCAAAAGTGCTTCTGCGCCCTGTTGATCGAGAATCGTGCGTGAGTCGATTTTGCTGGATACTTGGAACGCAATCCGTGTCGGCACGTTCGCTTTAATCAAACCCGTGATGACATCAACGCTTGGGCGCTGTGTCGCCAAAATGAGGTGAATCCCCGCCGCACGCGCTTTTTGCGCAATACGGGCAATCAATTCTTCGATTTTTTTACCCACCACCATCATCAAGTCGGCCAACTCGTCAATCACGATGACGATATTGGGCAAACGATTCAAAGGTTCTGGCGCATCGGGCGTTAAGCTGAACGGGTTAGGAACGTGTTCCTCTTTGGCTTTGGCATCGTCGATTTTTTTGTTGTAACCTGCGAGATTACGTACACCGAGCTTACTCATGAGCTTATAGCGTTTTTCCATCTCGCCCACTGCCCAATTCAGCGCATGAGCCGCTTGTCGCATATCTGTGACCACGGGACAGAGCAAATGAGGAATGCCCTCATACACGCTCATCTCCAACATCTTTGGGTCAATCAGGATTAAGCGCACATCCGCAGCCTCTGCCTTGTACAACAGTGACAGAATCATGGTGTTAATCCCCACCGATTTACCAGAACCCGTCGTACCCGCAACGAGCAAATGCGGCATTTTGGCCACATCAGCGACCACAGGTTTACCACCAATGTCTTTGCCCAACGCCACAGACAACGGTGAATGGGAGTCGTGAAACACTTGCGAACCGATGATTTCAGACAAACGCACAATTTGACGTTTGGGGTTTGGCAGCTCCAACGCCATATAATTTTTACCAGGTATCGTTTCCACGACACGAATAGATGTCATCGAGAACGAGCGCGCCAAATCCTTAGCCAGATTGACAATCTGACTGCCCTTAACACCTGTCGCAGGTTCAATCTCGTAACGCGTCACCACAGGACCAGGATAAGCGGCAACCACAGTCACTTCAACATTAAAGTCACGCAGCTTTTTCTCAATCAGACGCGACGTGTATTCCAAGGTCTCATTTGAAACCGTCTCTTGCATCACATCAGCAGGATCAAGCAATGACAATTCAGGCAATGAAGCATTATTCATCTCGGCAAACAATGACACCTGTTTTTCTTTATGAACGCGCTCAGATTGAACCACTGGTGGTGCGGGTGGCTCTATACGTACAGGTGGCGCTGTTTCGATACGTTGCTTTTCTTTCTCGACGATTTTTTCGCGTTTTTGGGCAACCTCTACGCCCACTTTCTCATCTTTTTTCGCCGAGAAATGTGCCATGATTTTGAAAAACATCTTCTCGATGGCCGAGCCAATGCGCTCACACAAAGACAACCACGAAAAATTAAAAAACCAGCTTAACCCCGTACAGAAAAACAACAACAAAAACAACGTTGTGAATGTATCGCCAATCACTTTAGGCAAAACCCCACTACCACCCGCCATCATTGTCCCCAGCACACCACCCGCTCGATAAGGCAGCTCCAATGCCCAATCGCTCATGTGCTGCGCCTCTAAACCCATGCTCGAGAACAAGAGGACAGCGAAACCAACTCGGAACAAGAATTTATCACGCAGCTCCTGCTGGCTCTCAAGAAAAGTGCATCGTTCATCAAACGAGAGTAAGCTCAAATGCAAAAATCGGCGATAGCCCACCAAAATCACCAAACCACACAGCACCACCCACCAATAAGCAGATAAACCAAATACATACAGCATCATATCCGAGACCCATGCGCCAAGCCGACCACCCCAATTCTGTATTTCAGTAATCTGGCTGCTGGCATGGTTAAAACTGGGGTCTTTGGGCGAGTAGCTGAACAAAATAAGCAACAAGGCCACACCCAAAATGGCAAACAACACCCACGTCATCTCGCGCAGCAGTTGACTAGCGCGTTCGGACAGGGGTGGGGCTTTAAACGTGTTGGGTTTCGATGACATGCGAGTGAACCTAAATCAGACTGTAAACAGGCGACATTTTACCGCGTTATGCCTGCAAACATGAGGTTAAAGGCAAAAATTCCACTCAAAGCGGGATTCAAACAAAACTGCCTTGTCACATCATCCGTAAATACGCTCAGACTTCTAAATTATCAATCAAACGTGTCCCACCCAATCTCGCGGCGGTCAAAATCACCAGCGGCACATCCTCGCCGATGGCAGGCTCAAGTAAATCGGACTGGCGACGAATCGCCACGTAATCAGGCTTCCAACCACGCTCAGTCAAATGCTGCATGGCTTTTTGTTCAATCGTTCTCAAATCAGTTGCCCCCGTCAATACTTTCTCTCGTGCATTTTGCAAAGTCTCATATAGATGAGGTGCCTCCGCTCGTTCATCACTTGATAAATATTGATTACGCGATGACAGAGCCAAACCATCCACGTCTCGCACCGTCTCAGCCGCGATGACTTCTACAGGCAGTGCCAACTGACGACACATTGAGCGAATAATCATCAACTGCTGATAATCCTTTTTGCCAAAGACCGCATAGCGAGGCTGAACACAGGCAAACAACTTCAAAACCACCGTACACACACCTTGAAAGAAACCTGGGCGAAATTCGCCTTCTAAAATATCACCCAATTGCGTCGGCGGCTGAACACGATACATCTGTGGCTCAGGATACAAATCCTGCTCGGTTGGTGCAAACAGCACGTACACGTCCTCTTTTTCCAGCTTGTCACAGTCCGACTCGAATGTGCGCGGGTATTTTTCAAAATCCTCATTCGGGCCAAACTGCAGCCGATTGACAAAAATACTCGCCAACACAGGGTCTCCATGTTTGGCCGCCAATCGCATCAGGCTCAAATGCCCTTCGTGCAAATTGCCCATAGTGGGTACAAATGCCACACGATTTTGGCCGTGCATTTGTGAACGCAAATCATCGATGTGTTGGATAACGCGCATGAAAATCCCCGTGATAAAAAATGTGAGTGTACGCTAAGAAGAATAAAAAAGTAAAAAGTGTTTAATTTAACAACAGCGGTCAGGAAATAAATCAAAAACTAACCACCCAAAGCTTTAAACCACCAATTTGTGTATTTGTGTGTGTTTAATGTACAGAACAAGCACCTTGGCGATAGCCCATTACTTTCTCATCCACACAAGCCGAACAGGCATTGCTGTACGTTTTTTCTTCTGATGAAGGGCAAAGTGTTGTCACACATCGAATTTCTGTGTCTCTATATGCACAAACAAGTCGGTGTTCTTGAGTGCAGATTTGTGGGCGATCTTTGAGACAGTTTTACCAAGAAGTTGATGGCTCTTGCTCAGCAGGTTTCACAGCCAAGCACCCTGAGAGCAAAAACAGCCATGTCATGATGATGTGTTTTTTTCACACCTGTCCCCCTTGTTATTCCGAGAACCACACACCCTGCTCAAAGAACCGCTCATAACGCAACATCCAAGGAGCAATGTCACAACCTTGTGTCTTTAACCATTGCTCATCAAAATAGGTATTAGCGTATCGGTTACCATCGTCACAGATGAGCGTCACAATCGAGCCCGATTCGCCTCTTTTTCGCATTTCACTCATCAGCGTGAATACACCAAATAAATTCGTCCCTGTTGACCCACCACAGCGACGACCCAAGACTTTTTCGAGAAAATGCACCGCTGCATAACTTGCTACATTAGGCACACGAATCACGCGATCAATCACAGACGGGATAAAAGATGGTTCAACCCGTGGTCGGCCAATCCCTTCCACACCAGAGCCACCTTCGCACATATGCTCACGCGAACCACTGTGGAAACTGTCATAAAACACCGAATTCTCAGGGTCAACCACACACACACGCGTCGCATGATGCTGATAGCGAACATAGCGGCCAAATGTAGCACTCGTCCCGCCCGTCCCTGCACCACACACAATCCATGTCGGTTCAGGATTTGCTTCTAATTTCATTTGTGAGAACACCGTTTCAGCGATGTTGTTGTTGCCACGCCAATCCGTCGCGCGTTCGGCATAAGTGAATTGGTCAACGTAATGCCCTTTTAATTCAGCAGCCAGTCGTCGAGCCTCATGGTCAATCATCGCCGCATCATCGACAAAGTGACACTCACCACCATAAAACGTAATCGCTTTGACCTTCTCCAAAGACGTCTCGCGCGGCATGACCGCGATGAATCGCAGTCCAAGCAAGCGCGCAAAGTACGCCTCCGATACCGCCGTACTGCCGCTGGATGCCTCGATGATGGGCGTTCCTTCAACAATCCAACCATTGCACAAGCCGTACATAAACAAGGAGCGCGCGAGGCGATGCTTCAAGCTACCTGTTGGATGTGTTGATTCATCCTTAAAATATAGTTGAATCTCTGGCACCGCCGGAATCGACAAAGGAATCAAATGTGTATCAGACGAGCGGTTGTAATCCGCTTCAATGGTACGAATCGCACGTTGGACCCAATTATTCATATTGCTATTATCTTTCATTTGTTATGCGACGGACTCATAAAGCTCTAAAGGCAAGCCATCAGGATCGGCAAAGAACACAAACCGACGCCCCGTAAACTCGTCAATCCGCACATCCTCTACCGCAACACCCCGCGACTCTAAGTATGATTTACAGGCTAGAACGTCGTCCACACAAAAGGCTAAATGTCGTAAACCACAAGCCTCTGGTCTTGAGGATCGTTGTGGTGGATTAGGAAAAGAAAATAGCTCAATCTGACCACCGTCGGGCAAAACCAAATCGAGCTTGTATGAGTCACGCTCTGCACGATAGTTCTCATCGATGATCCGTAAACCCAAAATATCGGTATAAAACAACTTCGACACCGCATAGTCTGAGCAGATAATCGCTGCATGATGAATATTTTTGAGCATAAATTTCACCAATTTAACCTTTATGCTCCCGTAAAGCCATGCTCAGGCTGAGGAAACACACCAGACTTAACCTCTGCCACATAAGCATCAATCGCCTCAGCAATGCTGCTCTGCCCTGCCATGAAGTTTTTGACAAATTTGGCTTTTTTACCCGGAAATACATCGAGCATGTCATACAGCACCAAGACTTGACCATCGGTGTCTTTGCCTGCACCAATGCCAATCGTCACCAAGTGTACGTTCTCTGTCACCATTTTGCCGACATGCATCGGCACAGCTTCGAGCACAAGCATCGATGCGCCTGCTTGCTCAAGGATTTTGGCTTCCTCTAACAATTTTTGCGCCGCTTCTTCGGTTTTTGCCTGAACCTTAAAACCACCAAGCTGATAGACCGACTGCGGCGTTAAGCCGAGATGGGCACAAACTGGGATGCCGTTTTGCACCAATGTTTTGACGATTTCGGCCAACCACGCGCCGCCTTCGACTTTCACCATATGCGCCCCTGCCTGCATCAGCTTCACCGCATTATGCAAGGCGTCTTCAACTGTGCCATAACTGCCAAAAGGCATGTCCGCCACCACCCAAGCGCGCGAGGTCGGGCGCGTATACAAACCGCGCAAAACCGCCTTCGTGTGGTAAACCATATCATCCAATGCAACTGGCAATGTGGTTCGCTGCCCTTGAATCACATTGCCCAATGAATCACCCACCAACAGACAATCCACATGATGAGTATCAAGCAGCGCGGAAAAAGAAGCGTCATAACACGTCAACATGGCGATTTTCTCGCCTTTTGCCTTCATTTCAAACAAAGTTGTGAGCGAAATCGGCTTAATGGGCTTTGATTCAGGCGTTGGGGTTGAACCGTAAGGTGATGTGCTCATGTGATTAAATCCTTTAACTCATTGAGTTTAAATTAGTTTTTAATTAAGTCAATTTGCTGAGGCTGTATCTTCATTAGACACTCTCGGACACAATTGCTTTGCCCCTGTGCGCTCAACCAAATCAAATCTTTGTCAATCTCTGCCAACGGCATCAACACAAACGCCCGCTCGGTCATTCGAGGATGAGGGATGGTCAAATACTCATCGTTCAGCACAACATCACCATACAACAATATGTCTAAATCCAGTGTTCGTGGCGCATTTTGATAATGACGCTCGCGACCGTACTTTTGTTCCAGCTTCTGTAACTCAACCAGCAACTGATGCGGCAGCAATGTAGTACTAATTTTTGCGACAGCGTTGATGTAGTCTGGTCCATCCGCATTTTCACCAAACGGTGGGCTGAGGTAAAGTGACGACGTGGATATTAGCTGCGTATCGGGCAGTTTTGCCAATTCATCAAACACGGCACGCAATGTCGCTTGCGCGTCGCCGAGATTAGCACCGAGTGCAATATAAGCATGAACAGCATTCAAGGCCTACTCCGCTGTGGCTGATTCGGCAGCCACTTTGCTATTTGGTTTTTTACGGCGACGACGTTTGCGTTTCGGCGTTTCGCTGGGCTGACCTGTGATGTGGTTGAGATTGGCTTTGGGTGAGTTGCGTAAATCATTGATCATTTGCTCACGATCGTAGGGCGGCGCGTCATATAACTCGCCCCACCAATTCGCAACGGGTAAACCGCCCGCGCCCAAATGCCCCAACTGGGCACGCAGCAGCAAGAAATCATACGCGGCACGGAAACGCGGATGCTCAACAAGATTGATGGCTTGTCGCGGCAAACGGCGCTCGAGCCGTGGCTGCAAATTCCAGATTTCTCGCATATCAGAGACAAATCGTTTGGTAATCATGATCTGATCACCGTTATTCGATTGATTGATAATCTCGGCAATCGCCATATCCAACGCAGCGATTTGTGGTTCGTTCTTTTGATAAAACGCCCAACGCTCTTCAATTTTTGGCCACATCAAAGCCGCAAACAAAAAGCCTGGAGAAACTGATTTGTCGGCATTGACGCGCGCATCCGTCTGCTCGAGCATGGCGCGAACCCAAGTCGCGCCTTTGTCTAAATCCAAAACATCCGCCAAAACAGGCATCAAATACTCAGTGAAATCATGGCTTTGCAGCGCATCCAGACTCGCACTCGCATGCCCTGTCGTGAAAAATTTGAGGGTTTCGTCAAACAAACGTGCTTGTGGGATATTGCCCAACAGTGGTTTGCATTTTTCCATCGCATCAAGGGTCGCTTCATCCACGTCAAAGTCCAATTTGGCCATGAAGCGTAAGACGCGCAGCATACGCACAGGATCTTCACGAAAACGAGTCTCAGGGTCACCAATGACGCGCAAAACTTGGTCATTCAAATCACCGACACCACCATGATAGTCAAGCACCACTTGTCGCTTCGCATCGTAGTAAAGTGCATTCACTGACAAATCACGACGCACGGCGTCGTCTTGTAAACTGCCGAACTCATTGTCACGCAACACACGGCCATGGGCATCGGTATCTTGATTGTCGGTATTGGCTCTGAAGGTAGTCACTTCAATCAAATCACGTTTGTAAGGCACATGCACAATTCGAAAACGGCGGCCAATGATGCGGGCGCGACGAAATAATTTAACAATTTGTTCAGGTCGCGCATTGGTCGCCACATCAAAATCTTTTGGTTGCAACCCTTGCATCAAATCACGCACAGCTCCACCGACAATGTACGCCTCAAAACCTGCTTCAGAAAGCGTTTTAGTGACGTTGAGTGCTGCCTCAGTGATGTACTTAGGATTGATGCCATGCTTTTTGGCAGGATATGAATTCGCTTTGTGGCTCACAGGAGTCTTGGCTCGTTGAACGGCCTTTTTTTTCGCTTCACGCGAGCCTGCCAGTGCTTTCACAGCTTCTTTTGGCTTCGGAGTGAAAAGCTGTTTGATAATTTTGGTAATCATGGTGTTTTTCGTAACTAATAGATGCGTGACTGTAACATTTAAGCCGCATGGCTGCAACGCAACAAACCATCGCTGAGAAGCAAACAGATACTTTTGGCAATTGAGTGGGCTGATTAATTTGAGTAACGTTTCGGAATCATTTGAAAGTGCAAATACAACAACAAAAAAGCCAAAGCTTTTGATGAAAAGGCTTTGACTTTTATTTTGCTAACTCAGCAGCTCATCTGCAAGTCATGGTCTCCCCACCAAGTTCACTTTCTTGGCTTGGCTGATTTAGCCTTAAACTCTTTCTCTGTTACTCTTCGATCACCGCCTGATTTTCGCTCTGACAGCTCCACAGGCTTTTTGGGGCGGTTTTCACCCGCACTGCTCACGCCGACGTAATCAATGTTGAGTTTTTTGCCCACTAAAGTAACATTTCTAAGATGACTCATTACCTCATCTGGCATGCCTTCTGGTAAGTCGACGCTGGCGTGGGTGTCAAACAATTCAATGCGGCCAATGTATTTTGCATCCAAACCAGCCTCATTGGCAATCGCACCGACGATGTGGCTCGGTGTGATGTCATCGGCACGTCCCAGCTCAATGCGATAGGTGTGCATTTCAAATTTGGCCGTACTAGCTTTTCGTTCTTTTTTTGCAGGTTTGGCCTCGGGTTTCGCGGCTACAGAGGCCACACGCTCAGTGATTTTGTCTAAAGCTCCGTGTTTTTTTGTTTCGGCTTTAGCAGGCTTGTCTTCGCGTGTTTCTTTTTTCGAGCCGCGCGGCGCAGATGGCATGACCTGCCCATCCGCAGTGATATTGAGCATTTGACCCGCGACACGCACACCGCGCAGGTGCTCAATGGTTTCAGGCGCTAAGTCACGGGGCAAGTCAAGCAAACTGTATTCATCACGGATATCAATTCGGCCAATGTATTTGGATTCAATATTCGCTTCATTGGCAATCGCGCCGACGATGTTGCCTGGCTTGACACCGTGCTCATGACCAACGGCAATGCGGTAGGTTTGCATACCCACTTCTGCAGTGCGCGGCTGATACTCGCGCTGTGGCGCACGCTCACGTTCACGCTCAAAACGCACGTTGCTACCGACGCTGCGTTCTGGGCGCCCCCAGCTCTCATCTACTGCGTTTTTTTTATTTTTATCAAGCAGCAGCGGTGTGTTACCACGCGCCATTTTGGCGAGTGCGGCCGCGATTTCGATGGCTGGAATGTTGTGTTCACGCTCGTAATCTTCGATAAGCGAGGAAAATTCTTCGAGACCGCCTTGTGCAAGGATGTCGGTGATTTGTTGTTTGAATCGTGCCACACGGACGTTGTTCACATCCTGTACCGTCGGTAACTCAAGCGGTGAGACAGGTTGGCGGGTCGCGCGCTCGATGACTTTGAGCAAATGCTTTTCACGAGGCGTGATGAACAATATAGCCTCGCCACTGCGCCCTGCCCGTCCTGTTCGGCCAATCCGATGCGTGTAACTCTCAGGATCGTGGGGCACATCGTAGTTGACCACGTGGCTGATGCGCTCGACATCCAGACCTCGCGCAGCGACGTCTGTGGCAACGAGGATGTCGATTTTGCCATCTTTGAGTTGTTGGATGGTACGTTCGCGTTGTTGCTGTTGTACATCGCCGTTAATCGCGGCAACAGAGAAACCACGCGCAGACAGTTTTGCGGCCAATTCCTCAGTACCGAGCTTGGTTCGAGCGAAAATAATCATGCCATCAAATACCTCGGCCTCCAGTATGCGCGTCAACGCGTCTAACTTATGCATACCACTGACCATCCAGTAGCGTTGGCGGATGTTGTCTGCTGTGCCTGTTTTCGCGGCGATGGTGACTTCAGCTGGGTTGTTGAGATACGTCTGAGCAATCCGTTTAATCGCACTGGGCATGGTTGCTGAAAATAAAGCCGTTTGGCGCGTCGCAGGTGTTTCTTTCAAAATGCGCTCAACATCATCAATAAAGCCCATACGCAGCATTTCATCGGCCTCATCTAACACCAAAGTTTTGAGCTGGGACAAGTCCAAAGAACCTTTGTCCAAGTGATCAATCACGCGTCCAGGTGTGCCCACCACCACATGTACACCACGGCGCAGCGCTGATAATTGCGGGCCATAACTTTGGCCACCATAAATCGGCAACACTTGGAAATTCGGGATATAACGCGCATAAGTCTGAAACGCCTCAGCCACCTGAATCGCCAATTCACGAGTTGGTGCGAGCACCAATACTTGCGGTGTAGTTTGATTGAAGTCGATGTTGGACAAGGCAGGTAAAGCGAATGCCGCTGTCTTGCCCGTTCCTGTTTGTGCTTGTCCCAACACATCACGCCTCGCTAACACATATGGAATTGTCGCTGCTTGAATCGGCGATGGCGTTTCGTAGCCGATGTCAGACAATGAGCGCAAAAGATGCTCGTTTAACTGCAAATCAACAAAGGAAATGGGGGCTTGGGTGTTTTCAGACATAAATCAATACTCACAAATTGCGCTCACATCGCAACATGCGACAGATACTCGCGCATTTTACCCTGTACTAGACCACAGATGTCATGTTCCGCTCACAACATCTTTCCAGTACAATGACGCCATCCATATTTGATAAGAAAGAAACTATGAAACGCAAAACCCTATCGCGTTATCTCATCGAGCAGCAGCGCGAACACAACAACCTCCCCGCCGATCTACGCTTGCTTATCGAAGTCGCTGCACGCGCATGTAAACACATAAGCCATGCTGTTTCTAAAGGCTCGCTGGGTGAAGTCATCGGCAGCGCAGGCTCTGAAAACATCCAAGGTGAGATTCAAAAGAAACTCGATATTCTCTCAAACGAAATTTTGATTGAAGCCAATGAATGGGGCGGTCACTTGGCGGGCTTGGCCTCCGAAGAAATGGAGCATATTTACGAAATCCCCAACCGCTTTCCCAAAGGCGAATACCTGCTGATTTATGATCCATTAGATGGTTCATCGAATATTGACATCAATGTTTCTATCGGTACAATTTTTTCTGTACTCAAAAAAACCGAACCCGTAGAAGGCGAAATCACCCCAGTCACCGAACAAGACTTTTTACAAAAAGGTGCGAATCAAGTCGCCGCAGGCTACGCGATCTACGGCCCACAAACCCAACTCGTGCTCACCACTGGTTATGGTGTGCAAATATTCACACTTGACCCTGAAATCGGCTCATGGGTTCTCACACAAGACCAAGTAAAAATCCCAGAGTCCACCAGCGAATATGCAATTAATTCGTCCTATCAGCGTTTTTGGCACGCCCCGATTCAGCGCTACATCGACGAGCTCATTGCAGGCAAAGATGGCCCACGTGGCAAGGATTTTAATATGCGTTGGGTCGCCGCAATGGTGGCTGAAGTCCACCGCATCCTCACGCGCGGTGGTATATTTCTCTACCCTACCAATTCACGTGAGTCTCATCGCACAGGTCGTTTACGTCTACTGTATGAAGCAAACCCTATGGCGATGATCATCGAGCAAGCAGGTGGCGCCGCCACGAACGGCCACATCCGTATGCTGGACGTTCAACCCTCAAGCTTACACGAGCGTGTTGCGGTATTTTTAGGTTCTAAAGAGGAGGTGGAAATCGTCACACAATACCACCGAGAGGCAATTTAAGCAGTCTGAAAATAATTGATTGCATTGCCCGTTGACACTTCAAAGGCTTTGCATGTCCAAAGATACTGGGTTTGTGTCCAGTGTCTTTTTAAAGTGCTCTGTTCATTTACAGTACAATGCGAGAACCTAAAATTGATCGCACAGTCCACACCATAATGACCTCTATTACCGCGCCATTATTCGCTGACAATCCAGTCCTGTTTGTGCAGTGGCTACGCGACGTCGCGCCCTATGTGCACACATTCCGTGACAAAACATTTGTGATTGCATTTGATGGCGAGCTGGTCGAGCAAGGGCACTTAGAGGATTTGGCATACGACGTGAGTTTGCTGCGCGCCATGGGTATGCGAATTGTACTGGTTCATGGGGCGCGTCCACAGATTGAAAAACAATTGTCTTTGCGTGGCAAATCCAGTGAGTTTCTCAATGGCATTCGCATCACGTCATCGGCCGCACTAAACTCAGTCAAAGAAGCCAGCGGTGCACTGCGCTTGTCCATCGAAGCCGCTTTTAGCCAAGGTTTGCCCAACACACCGATGGCAGGCTCAGACATTAATGTCATTTCTGGTAATTTCGTCACCGCCAAGCCGATTGGTGTACTCAACGGCGTGGATTTTCAACACACAGGTGAAGTGCGCAAAGTCGCTCACGACGACATCATCAAGCAATTGGCGATGGGTAATGTTGTCCTACTCTCACCGCTTGGCTTTTCGCCGACAGGCGAAGCTTTTAATCTGACCAATACTGAAGTCGCCGCTGCTGTGGCTTCAGCCCTAAAAGCCGACAAGCTCATCATGATGTCTGATCAAGCAGTGCTCGATGAAAACGGTCAATGGGTCTCAGAGTACAATGCTGTGCAAGCGCGTGCGGCAGCCGAGTCATTGGCCTTAGACCACCCTTTGCGTCCTTGGCTGCAAGCGGGCTATACGGCGGTCGAAAATGGCGTGGCGCGCGCGCACATTATCCCCAGTGATTTGGATGGCTCGTTGCTTCTTGAGTTATTCCGTCACGAAGGTGTTGGCACCATGATCACCACCAAGCTTCTTGAAACCATTCGACCTGCAACACCTGATGATTTGGGCGGTATTTTGCAGCTCATCACACCATTGGAGCAAAACGGCACACTTGTGCCACGTGGCCGTGAAAAGCTCGAAGCCGAACTTCCTTTGTTCAGCGTGATTGAACATGACAATTACATTTTGGGCTGCGCTGCGCTGTATCCGTTTGAAGAAGAAAAAATGGCAGAGATGGCCTGTTTCTCGATTGATGCCACTGCCCAAGGAACAGGATTGGGTAGTCGAATCCTCAAACACATGGAACAACGTGCCAAGGCAGAAGGTTTTAAACACTTATTTGTCCTCACCACACGTGCTGCGCACTGGTTTCTTAAAAATGGGTTCATCGCAGGCACAGTGGACGACTTACCGTCTAACAAACAAAGCATGTACAACTGGCAACGAAAATCCCAAATTTTCATCAAAAAAATCGTTTAATCAAAACCACACCGAAGGAAAAATTATATGACACGACTCGTTCAATGCGTTCGATTACATGCCGAAGCCGAAGGCTTAGACTTCCCACCTCTGCCAGGCACACTCGGTCAACGAATTTTTGAAAATGTCTCTAAAGAAGGTTGGGCACAATGGCTCAAGCACCAAACCATGCTCATCAATGAAAACCGCCTGTCCATGCTCGACGCGCGCGCACGACAGTATCTGCTCAAACAAGCCGAAGCGTTTTTCTTTGGTGATGGTGCAGATGCAGCCAGCGGCTATGTCCCTCCCGCAGAATAAACCTCACGTTATTACTTGCCCAAGTAACTAAAAACCCTTCACTCGGTGAAGGGTTTTTGTATGGTTGTCAAAAGATTGTTGTGTCACGACAAAGTTTATTACCTCGCAAGCAGCTAACTCACTTCCGTAGAAAACTTAACCCAACCCCATAACCTCACGCACATCGCGCATGGTCTCTTGTGCCATTTTTCTGGCTTTTTCAGAACCATCAGCAATAATACTGCGCACCAGTCTAGGATCATCAATGTATTCTTGAGCACGCTCCAAAATCGGCTGCTGCTCATGCAAAATACTTTCAATCACAGGTTGTTTGCACTCCAAGCAGCCAATTTTAGCGTTGGTACACGAGTCCTGAACCCATGCACAGGTGTTGTCGCTGCTGTAAATTTGATGCAGCGCCCACACAGGACATTTTTCTGGCGTACCAGGATCCGTTTTGCGCACACGCGCAGGATCGGTCGGCATGGTTCTGACTTTTTTGGTAATAGACTCGGCATCTTCACGCATGGCGATGGTGTTGCCGTAGCTTTTTGACATTTTTTGTCCATCCAAGCCAGGCATGCGTGACTCTTTGGTCAACAAGGCTTGAGGCTCAGCCAAAATAATGCGGCGGCTGCCTTCCAAGTAACCAAATAGGCGCTCTCTGTCAGCTTGCGTGATGTTTTTTGATTCACTGAGCATGGCATGAGCTTGTTCAATCGCGCCCTCTTCACCCTGCTCTTGGAATCGATTACGCAGCTCATTGTATTGACGTGCCATTTTACTGCCGAGTTTCTTGACCGCTTCTTGAGCCTTCTCATCAAAACCAGGCTCACGCCCATAGAGATAATTAAAACGGCGTGCCACCTCACGGGTCATTTCGAGATGAGGCACTTGATCCTCACCAACGGGAACGTGCTGAGCACGATAAATCAAGATATCAGCCGCCTGTAGCAACGGATAACCCAAAAACCCATAAGTGGATAAATCTTTTTCTTTGAGCTTCTCGATTTGTTCTTTATATGTCGGCACACGCTCTAACCAACCAAGCGGCGTCGCCATTGACAACAATAAAAACAACTCCGCGTGCTCAATCACTTGCGATTGCACAAATATAGTCGCCTGCGTCGGGTCAATCCCAGCAGCCAACCAGTCAATCACCATCTCATGCGTGGCCGCCTCAATGACACTGGGATCATCGTAGTGGGTGGTCAAAGCATGCCAATCGGCAACGAAAAACAAACATGGATATTCGCTTTGCAAAGTCACCCAGTTTTTCAACACACCATGGTAATGACCTAAATGCAGCGCACCTGTGGGGCGCATACCCGATAAAACACGTTCTGGAAACATTTTAAACCTTAGAGTAAAAATTAGCGTAAGCCAAAAACTGTCAGCAATGGTGAAATGATGAGTTTAATTAAGTTGCCAAGCAAACTGCTGACTGGATTAATCCAATATTGATACAGCAAACCACCGCCAGCAAAGGCCAATGCCAGCACAATGAAAAACCCATAAGGCTCAGAGCGAGCAAAGCCTTCAGCCAAGGATTTAGGCAACATTCCCTTGAGGATGCGACCACCATCCAACGGCAATATCGGCAACATGTTGAATGCAAAGAATAAAATATTGGCCTTAATACCCGCCTCTGAAACCAGTCTAAAGAACTCTTGGTCAGCAAAAAAACGAGCCGAAATAACAAATAATATCGCCCAACCCAAAGCCATCACAGCATTCGCCGCTGGACCTGCCAATGCAACAATCGGCATATCTGCACGTGGGTTTCTAAGACGCTGTTCAATAACAGGAACGGGTTTTGCATAACCAAATAAAAACATGCCTCCGCTGAGTATCCACAAGCCCAGTGGCATCACCACAGTACCAATCGGATCGATATGACCGATGGGATTCAATGTTGTACGCCCCAGCCGATGCGCCGTATCATCCCCTAACCATTTGGCAGCGTACGCATGTGCAGCCTCATGTAATGTGACCGCCAAAATAATCGGAATCACATAAATTGTTAAGCTTCGAATAATGTCAGCAAAGTCCATACCACCCATAACGGATTCTCATTTAAAAATTGAAAGAGGCGTCATTTTAACCAATTTAACTGAATATCTGTGGCTTATTGCGACAATAGGATCAAAGACCAAGCAGTCTAAATAAATTTTGTCCACACAGCCGTTAAGTCAGCGGGCAATGCTGGCACTTTACCCACCTCCATCTTTGACTCTCCTTTGGCATGAAAATCTGAACCACAGGAGGCCAGTAGGTTGTATTGTTTGGCGATTTCAGCGTAAGTTCGGTATTGTTTTTTGCTGTGGCTACCTGTCACAACTTCAATGGCTTGACCGCCCGCCTTAATGAACTCATGAATCAACTCCTGCTCAGAGGCTTCATCATGCGGGTAACGTCCTGGATGAGCGATAACGGCCACCCCTCCTGCACCAACAATCCATCCCACAGCCTCCTCTAAACGGCTCCACTGGTGCTCAACGTAACCTGGTTTGCCCGCGACAAGGTAGTCCATGAACACCGATCGGACATTGGGCGATTTTTTTAGTGAAACGAGATGACGGGCAAAGTGAGTGCGGCTGATGAGGTCAACGCGACCATTGGCGTGTGCCAGCGCGGCAACGTAAGCATCGGCAATACCGACTTTTTCGAGCTGACGCCCCATTTCAATAGCGCGTGCTTGTCGAGAGTTTGCCATTTGTTGCAAACCAAGCACGAGCTCTGGGTGTTTCGGGTCAAAATTTAACCCAACAATATGAACCGTGAAATCACGCCATGTCACCGAGATTTCAACGCCGTTGATGAACGTTACCCCCAACAAATCAGCGGTTTGACGCGCTTCATCTAACCCTGCGAGTTGATCATGGTCTGTTAATGAGATCATGGTCGCGCCATGGTAATGAGCGCGTTTAACCAAATCAGTGGGCGATAGCCCACCGTCAGAGGCAGTGGAGTGGCAATGGAAATCTATGGTCACGAAAAATAGTTCAAAAAACGTGGGCTCTTCGCATATGCGAAAAAGCAGAAAAAGTATCGACAAAGCGGATGAGAACTGCAGCCTTTCACTCAAGCACGCCATCAAGGGTTTATAGAGATTGTGCCAAGCAGCGCTCACCCTATTTCAAACCAAGGAATACCCAATATGAAAGCACAAAACAAAGACGCGATGAATCGCGTCTGTTCGAGTGCTTATTTGTCATTTGGCTTAACGTTAAAGCCCTTAAACATGGCATTGGCCTGTTGGTTCATTTGTTCTTGCATTTGTAAAAACATATTTTTACTTTGCTCAATATAATTACTCATCATGCCTTGCATCATGGGCGCTTGCATTGACAGAAGCTGTTGCCATGTGTCATTGTTCATGGTATGTTGAGACGGTTCAGTGAGACTTGACTGGATTTCAGCGAAAGCCTGCATGTTTTTTTCAAGATAGCTGCCCAACATGCCTTGCATCACGTTGCCATACGAGCGAATGATTTGTGAGAGCACCGTCGATGAAAATAGCGGTAAACCGCCCGCCTCTTCTTCTAAAATGATTTGTAACAAAATGCTGCGCGTGAGGTTTTCGTTACTTTTGACATCCACGACCTCAAACACCTCATTGGCCAGAACCATTTGTTTCACATCAGCCAACGTGATGTAAGTGCTGGTTTGCGTGTCATAGAGACGTCGATTGGGGTATTTTTTGATGATTCGTTGTTCGTTGCGTTTTCTCATGTGTGGTCTCCAGATAACTAAAAGGGATGTTTTTTGTGTTTTTATGGTGTATCTGGCCTAACTTTACCAGCGGTGTGTCGATTAGTCCAGCGTTTCCGCACAGCAGCATATGATCAATTATAGTTTGACCAAACACACATCCACCCTACTTTGCCCACTCAACAGTCGCCAACGCAACGCAGCATTGTCATCAAGTTGTGTGGCAAACCACGTGCTGCTGCCTGCGGTGTTTTTGGGATTTAAGCCATTTCGTGCGGTAAGAATGTCTTTGGTATAACGTGCCACAGGTGCACCGCTGTCAATGACTTTCACCTCGGGCGACAGGCGTTGACGGATGTGGTTTGCCACAAAGGGATAATGCGTACAACCCAACACAACCACATCAGCGTGCATATTTTTCACCGCTACTAAATATTGGTCAATCAAGGCGAGCGTTCGTTCATCATCAACCTGCCCAGCATCAATCGCATCGGCCAACCCCACACAAGCGATCGACAAAACCTCTATGCCCAACTGCGGCGTCACTGTTCGCTCCAGTAGCGCAGCGTATTTTTCACTCTCGACGGTACGCGCGGTGGCAAGCATGGCGATTTTTTTGTTAGAGGTCAGGCTCAGCGCAGGTTTTATGGCAGGTTCCAACCCCACCAAAAAGACATGAGGATAACGCTCACGCAGATATGTCGCAGCCATCGCTGTAGCGGTATTACATGCAATCACAACCGCTTTGCAACCCTGTGCGAGAAACCAATCAACCACACGCACCATGCGTTCTTGTATCCACACTTGCGGTTTATCGCCATAAGGCACATTTGCCGTGTCCGCCAAATAGATAAAATCCTCATGCGGCAATGTCACACGCAGGTGCTGCCAAACGCTCAACCCGCCAATACCCGAATCAAACACACCAATCGGTGCGTCCATACTATCAGCCAAAGAAGGGCCATCCGCTGCACGCAAATGAGGGACAACGGAGATATCGTTCGTTTGACTTGTATTCATTGGGGTGCAGCTCTACTAAATTGGTTTTGCAAATGCGTTAATTCTTCTTCATAGAATCCCGCAGCGCGGCGCGCAGCAATATTATAGGGAGGTCGCCCTTTCGGCGCATTGTATTGCTCGCTTAGCTGACGGTATGTGAGTACAGGTTCAATATTATTTTGCTCACAAGCGTATAAAAACCAGCGATTACCGACAATCACATGGCCAATTTCGTCATTGAGTATCACATCGAGAATCATCGCGCCATCCACATCACCTGCCTGATAAAGTTTATCGCGCATCACAGGACACGCATCCAGACCACGCGCTTCGAGCGTACGTGGCACCATCGCCATGCGGTCAGCGAGTTTGTGACGGGTTTTTTCTGCCATTTCCCACAGTCCATTGTGTGCGAGAAAGTCACCGTAGGAAGCTCCCATCGTCGCCAAATGATTCGATAGCAATGAGAAATGATGTGCTTCTTCACACGCCACCATCCACCAATCCCAATAATAATCAGCTGGTAAATTCGGGAATCGCACCATCGCATCAAGCGCGAGATTAATCGCATTGAACTCTATGTGCGCCAATGCATGAATCATGCCTGCGCGACCTTCTGGCGTATTGGCACTTCGCTTGGGCACTTTTAATGCGTTAACCAATTCTGGCTTTTCGGGGCGTCCAGGAATGTTTTGCTCAAAGTCAGCATCAGCCGTCAAATCAACTGTGGCATCCAAACGCACCATTTCCATGTCGATAAAAGCCCTCATGCTGCGAGTCGCTTCAACTTTCTGCAGCGGGTCAGTACATGTCAAAACCCGCAATGCCGCCGCACGCAGGTCAATGCCGTGGTTCATCAACTCAACTGGGTCAAACAACGTGTCAGTCATTGGTGTATCGCTTTATGGAAAAAGGCTTATTTTATCGGAAAGACTGACAGCCCGAATGAAAATCACCGCTCGAACCTTAGCAGAATCGCAGTGATGACAGTACACGCCCTAAAAACTATCTAAAGTGACAGCCATCCATGTGGTCATTAACCAAGCCCATCGCCTGCATAAACGCATAACACGTCGTCGGCCCGACGAACTTCCAACCACGTTTTTTTAAGTCTTTGCTCAACCGAATGGATGTCGGTGTACTCGCTGGGATGCTGGCACGCGTCACGGTCTTTGGTCGCTCATCGGCAGGTGATACGAACTGCCAAAAGTAAGTGTCCAGCGAACCGAATTCTTTCACAATCTCTAACGCTCGTTGTGCATTATTTATCGTCGCTTCGATTTTGCCACGATGGCGAATGATGCCCTCATCCTGCAATAGTCGCACCACATCAGCCTCGGTAAATTTCGCCACTTTCTTAAAATCAAACCCTTTAAACGCACGGCGAAACGTCTCGCGCCGCTTCAAAATCGTATACCACGACAACCCCGACTGAAAGCCCTCCAAGCAAATCTTCTCAAAAAGACGCACATCATCGTGCATCGGTTTGCCCCACTCCTGGTCGTGATAGTGCACATAAAGCTCATCTTCACCGCACCAAAAACAGCGGTTATTGATTAGATTTTCGGTTGTTTTAGCTGCCATATTGCCCTCTTTAGTGTGTATCAAATTGCAGCTAACCGCTGCATGTGTGTGATTATGACGCAAAAAAGAGCACCCGTTTGGTGCTCTTTAGTATGAGAACTCAGCAAAAATTTAACTATGATTGCTTCAATTAAATTGATTTGACGTATTTTTCTCACCACCAGCTTTAAGTGCCTGTTCACCCGCAAAAAACTCTTTGTGGTCATCGCCAATGTCAGAACCCGACATGGCTTGGTGTTTGACGCAAGCGACACCTTTGCGAATTTCTTGGCGTTGAACGCCTTTGACGTAGGCAAGCATACCTTCTTTGCCGAAGTAGCCTTCGGACAAGTCGTTCATGCTCAACGCAGTCGTGTGGTACGTCGGCAAAGTAATCAGGTGGTGGAAAATGCCCGCTTCGCGTGACGCATCAGCTTGGAATGTACGAATGCGATCATCCGCCGCTTTAGCCAACTCTGACTCGTCGTAATCAACGCTCATTAGTTTAGCGCGATCGTACGCTGACACATCTTTGCCTTCAGCAACCATGGCGTCATAGGCTTGTTGGCGGAAATTTAACGTCCAGTTAAATGATGGTGAGTTGTTGTACACGAGTTTTGCGGTCGGTTCTTGTTCACGAATGCGTTTGACCATGTGCGCGATGTCGGCCACATTCGGTGTAGCGGTTTCAATCCACAACAAATCAGCACCCGCACGCAAACTGGCAACGCAATCCAATACCACACGGTCAATGTTTGTGTCTTGAGCAAACTCAAACAAGCCGCTCGGCAAGCGTACTGGACGGAGCAGTTTACCATCACGCTTAATCAACACTTCATCTTCATTCGCTTGGTCAATCGTCACTTCTTCGGCTTTGAGGAAGCTGATGTATTGAGAGGCCAAGTCGCCTTTTTCACGCGACACAGGCAATGTTTGTGTCAAACCAGCGCCTTCAGAGTCAGTACGCGCGACAATCACACCGTCGTTGATGCCCAACTCTAAAAACGCGTAACGCACTGCATTGATTTTCGCGTGGAATTCTTCGTGCGGCACGGTCACTTTACCGTCTTGGTGGCCGCATTGTTTCACGTCTGATACTTGATTCTCGATTTGGATACAGCATGCGCCCGCTTCAATCATTTTTTTGGATAACAAATACGTCGCTTCAGGATTACCAAAACCCGCATCGATGTCAGCAATGATTGGCACAATGTGTGTCTCAAAATTATCGATTTTCGCTTGAATTTCAGCGACGTCTTTGCCTGCGGCTTTTGCAGCCTCCAATGCACGGAACAAATCATTCATTTCTTTCGCGTCCGCTTGACGCAAAAACGTATACAGCTCTTCAATCAACGCTGGCACAGAGGTTTTCTCGTGCATCGATTGGTCTGGCAAAGGGCCAAACTCCGAGCGCAATGCCGCAACCATCCAACCTGACAAATACAAATACCGCTTAGCCGTCGTGCCGTGGTGTTTTTTCACCGCAATCATTTTTTGTTGGCCGACGAAACCGTGCCAGCAACCCAATGATTGGGTGTAATTGGCTGAGTCTTTGTCATAATCTGCCATATCTTTGCGCATAATCGCCGCCGTGTATTTCGCGATGTCCAAGCCTGTTTTGAATTGGTTTTGCACCACCATGCGAGCAGCATGCTCTGGGTTGATGGCACTCCACGAGTTTCCGTGACGGGCTTTGAGTTCTTGTACGACTTGTAAGGCAGAGGTGTAAACGCTCATGATGTCTCCAGTGGATAGTAAAAAATTAGAAAACTGTCTATTGGAAAGCTATTAAAAGTCCTTAGGAGAGGCGACTTTTTGGGTTGCTTTGCACAAAAATTCTTATGTCTTATATAAGACATTAAATATTTGAGTGAATCATACCCACTTTTCACAATCGGTGCAAGCGGTATTTAACGGTTTACTTTGAAAAATTGACGATGACGTCCTCCCAAAAAAGTGTATCAGGGATAATTAGAAAAAAGCGGTTAAACTGAGCCAAACGAAGAGGAGAAGCTCATGAAGACCAGCAAGTTTACGGAAGAACAAATTGCCTTTGCGCTGCAT
>NZ_BMZG01000009.1 GCF_014652675.1 Formosimonas limnophila
GTGACAACGTATCAATCAGCGTTAAACTCATCGCACCTATCGCGATGGAAGAAGGTTTGCGCTTTGCGATTCGTGAAGGCGGTCGTACCGTCGGCGCGGGTGTTGTGGCTAAAATTAACGCGTAATTTGCATGATATCAGCGAAGCAGCTATAATGGCGGCTTCGCTGTTTTTGCTTGATTGTTTTTTCGTTCTTTATTTAATCGGTGACAGTATTGATGTTTTATTTAAACCAAATATCAATACTGTTCACTACGCTCTTTAGGAAATATTATGGCCAGCACCAAAATTCGTATCCGTCTCAAAGCATTTGACTACCGTTTGATCGACCAGTCAGCTGCTGAAATCGTTGAAACTGCCAAACGCACTGGTGCGATTGTTAAGGGTCCAGTACCTTTGCCAACACGCATCCAACGCTTTGACGTATTGCGCTCACCTCACGTGAACAAAACGTCACGTGACCAGTTCGAAATCCGCACACACCAACGCTTGATGGACATCGTAGATCCAACGGATAAAACGGTTGACGCTTTGATGAAGCTCGACTTGCCAGCAGGCGTTGATGTCGAAATCAAAGTGTAAAAACTGATTTGATTGTAAAAAACGCACCTTAGGGTGCGTTTTTTTTGCGTTATTTCGCTTGTTGTCTGAGGTGATTGACTGGTGGTTGTTGAAGTTTGTTGTCCACTACAGCAAACACATCAGACCAATCTCCATCGCGCTGCTGGTGAATGAGTTCAAGGTGCTCATACCAGTCATAGCCATTGCGCTACCAACTATTACGCCAGTCGCACTTTTCACATAAAAGTAACCACGTTGGCAGGCCAGCTGCACCGTACAGATGAAAGTAAGATGTGTCAATGGTGATAACCCGCTCGCACAGGCTGGCTACGGCCAATGTGCCTGCGAAATTCTCTGTGTACGCGCTCATGTTGATGATGGGCAGTTCAGTTTGCATTTGTGCTTCATGGCCGTATTGGGCGTCAAAGTGCTCATCCAAGCGCAAACATTCGCCGTAATTCCAAAGTGCGTCATGCATATTGGGCGAGACTCGCAGTGCCTGTGCATATGCAGCATGGCACGGTTTTGATGGCTTGTTTTGACGCGTTGACGGCGGCGTTGTAGTGGTATTGAGGGTTGGCTGAATCAAGCGAAATGGCGCGATACAGCAGTGCTTCTGATAAGTGATGGTTGCCTAATACTTTGTAGGCGTGAGACATTAGATGATGAGCTTCAGCGTTGTCAGGGGCAATGGACAGCACGGCCTCACAGTGAGATATGGTCTGACTGTAATCATTGTTGGTAAAGGCGTTATAGCCGCTTTGCATCAGATCTTTTAGTGTCTTGGTCATGGTTTGCTGGCTTTTCTGACGCGCAGCATGAAGCGATATTGGGTCACGACGTTGTTGAATTGTTGCTCGGCTTCAAATAACTGAGACTTTGTCAATTCGCCGCTCTCAAAGCGGCTCATCCAATGTGGTTCAAAGTCAAAAGGATGTTTTCAGTGGTGAAATCGACCTCATAGTACAGTGGGAGTGGTGTGTTGGCAAAGCCAGTCTTTGTCCAATACACACAGGTTTCTCTATTCAATCGAGACAGACTCAACGGTGCGACAGCGCGCACATGGGTTGGATCGGCAGTAAAGTTGTTGTGCCGAGGGTGTGCACAACGATGTGAACTAACACACCATCTCGACAGACCCGATAAAGCTGCTGCCAAACGCTCATATAAACCGCGGCTTCTTGACCAATGTGCTCAAGGACATGAGCCATGACCATTTCATCCACTGTGTCATTGGGAATGGTCCATGGCATTTGTTCGATATCCATGACCCAGTCGGGCACACTGTTGGCGAATTTGTCAATGTTGATAAAGTCATCCGTGTGGCTATAACCACAATCGAGATTTAGTTTGATGGATTCGCCTGTTTTGATTTTTTCTTGTATCAGATGTAACATCGCTATTTCCTTTGATGTTGTGTCAAACTATTTGACAATCTGTCGTTACAACGACAAAGCCCGTGATGTGGGTCACGGGCTTTGAGCAATCGGTTTATTGGGCTTTCTTTTTGACGGGCACGATGGGTTGGCCTTTGAGGTATTTGATGGCTTGCTGCAGCATAAAGTCATCTGTATCGCCATAAACCTTTGGTTTGGCTTTTTCCTTTTTCGTGCCATCAAGATCGTCGTCTTCTTGATTTACCCATTCATCCCAAATGTCTTTGGGCTTTTCTTCTTTCACGCCACTGTCATTGGACAAATGACCTTGAATGTCGGACTCGCGCGTATAAATGGGGTTTTTGCCATCCGCGTTTTCATCTGATGCCACATCAGGAATGACGCCTCGCGCCTGAATCGACTGTCCACTTGGGGTGTAGTAGCGAGCAATCGTGATTTTCACGGCAGTTTTGCCTTCACGGTCAACGGGGAATAACGTCTGTACGGAGCCTTTTCCGAAGCTCTGAATCCCCATGATGGTCGCGCGTTTGTGGTCTTGTAGCGCACCTGAGACCACTTCTGATGCGGAAGCCGAGGCGCCATTAATCAAAACAACCACGGGCACTGTTTTCATCGCGGCGGGTAAGTCTTTTAGTAAGTCGTTTTGAAACTCACGGGTTGCATAAGCGCTTGGTGTGGCTTTATAAACTTCGTTGGACTGAGCAATACGTCCTTTTGATGAAACCACCACCACATCTTTGGGCAAAAAGGCTGAGGCGATGCCAATTGACACGGGCAATGAACCGCCTGGGTTGTTGCGTAAATCCAGTACCAAGCCTTTGATGTCGCCTTGAGCATAAAGCTTACGGATGTTTTCGGCGAATAATTTAAGGGTTGGGTCTTGAAAGCTGGTCAAACGCACCCACGCGTAACCAGGTTCAATCATTTTTGATTTGACGCTTTGGGATTGAATGACGGCTCGAATGATGTTGAACACCAAAGGCTTTGATTCACCTTTGCGCACCACTGTGACTTTGACGGGGGTGCCTTCTTTGCCACGCAGACGCGAAATGCCTGCACTTAAACCACTTAAGTTGGCCACTGGTGTGTCGTCGATTTTCACAATCGAGTCACCAGCGAGAATGCCCGCCTTGAATGCTGGCGAGTCTTCAATTGGCGTAATAACCAAAATAGCGCCTTTACCCGCTTGAACTTCAGCGCCAATGCCTGAAAACTTGCCTGAAATCTCTTCGCGGAACTCTGCAAATTCTTTTTCGCTGAAGTATTGGGAGTGGGGGTCAAGCTCTTTGACCATGCCTGCGATGGCATCCTCAAGTATTGCCTCATCTTTAACCTCATCGACGTAATTGCCTTTAATCACGCCGAATGTTTGTGATAGCTTGCTCAATGCCTCGACTGGTAGCGCCCCTTTTTTGGTGGGGGTATCGTCTGCAAAGGCGGTTAAACCCAAACTCAACATCACGCCAGCGACTGCACCGCTGATAACCAAACCTGCTTTTTTCATTTCTGTAACCATTTTTAAAAGTGGCATGGAATAGTTTCCATTCAATTAAACGCCGTATTGCCCCGCGTTTCAGTATTTTTCAATTATTTTGCCTTGCCTTGATTGGCCACGGCATTCATCGCAGCGGCAATAGCATCGGCATCACCCAGATAATAGGACTTGATTGGTTTTAAGTCTTTATCGAGCTCATACACCAAAGGCTGCGCCGTTGGGATGTTGAGGTTCACAATTTCGTCATCGCCAATGCCGTCAAGGTGCTTGACCAAAGCGCGTAAGCTATTGCCATGCGCGGCGATAACCACATTTTTTCCTGACAAAATAAAGGGCACAATGCACTCTTCCCAGTAAGGTACGACACGGTGAACAGTGTCTTGTAAGCATTCAGTCAAAGGCAATAAATCACGTGGTACGTTGGCGTAACGCGGGTCATTGCCTGCGAAACGTTCATCAGAAGGATCCAATGGGTTTGGTGCGATGGCGTAAGCGCGGCGCCAAATATGCACTTGTTCATCGCCGTATTTGGCAGCAGTTTCTGATTTGTTCAAACCCTGTAATGCGCCATAATGACGCTCGTTGAGGCGCCAGTCAGGGTGCACGGGAATGTACATTTGATTCATTTCGTCAAGTACACCCCAAAGGGTGCGAATCGCGCGGGTCAACACGGAGGTGAAGGCGATGTCAAACTGAAAGCCTGCTTCTTTTAGCAGCTTGCCTGCCCGAACGGCTTCGGCACGACCGTTTTCGGTTAAATCCACATCGGTCCAGCCTGTGAAGCGGTTTTCAAGATTCCATTGGCTTTCGCCATGGCGAAACAATACGACTTTATACATAAATGCTCTCCTGAAGCATGTCCTAATCACAATGGCTGTGAGGACAACAAAAATATAAGCGCAGATGATTTTGGACGCGCAGCACATTCTATTCTATAATGTTTCTTTGCGTTTGGGTACGTTGTGGTTTTTACACGGGTTATCTGAACGCATCATCATAAAATAACAATGGACTTATTAAGGATACTCTCTGTGGATTTTTTCTTAGAACCGCTGAACTTTGCTCTGGTCGTCGTCGCTTTGGTGTCGGGTGGCTTGCTTTTACTCCCTATTATTACAGGGCGTGGTGTTTCTCGAGTCTCAGTGACGCAAGCGACACAACTAATTAACACTAAAGCGCAGATTATTGATGTGCGTGACGTCGAGCAATACGCCGCTGGACACATCCAAAATGCCAAGTCATTGCCTTACCAGCAGTTGTCAGAGCAAATCGCTTTGCTCAAGCTGAAAAAAGACAAGCCTGTGTTACTCGTGTGCGAAAGCGACAAGCGTGCGGCTGGCGCGGTCAAAGCGTTCGCTGCGGCTGAGTTTGGCGAGATTCACGTGCTTGAGGGCGGCCTAAAGGCTTGGCGCGAAGCACAATTGCCTTTGGTCAAATGAGTGAGGTCATGATGCAAAAAGTACTCATGTATACCACAGGTTACTGCGCTTATTGCACCCGCGCAGAAATGTTACTCAAACAAAAGGGTGTTGAAACCATCGAAAAAATTCGCATTGACGAAGACCCTGCCGAACGCGATGCCATGATGGCGCGCACTGGCCGCCGCACGGTGCCACAGATTTACATCGGGCAAACGCATGTGGGTGGCTTTGACGATTTGGCTGCACTCGAACGTGCGGGTGAATTGACCCCATTACTCAACCAGTAATTCATCAATAAATACCATTTAAGGAAGAAAAATGACTGAACAAGCACAACAAGCACAACCGACTTTTGATTTGCGCCGTGTATACCTCAAAGACACCTCTTTGGAGTTGCCGAATGCCCCTGCAGTTTTTTTGGAAACCGAGGCGCCCCAAGTCGCCATCGAAATCTCTACCGAAAACCGTCAGTTGGACAACGATGCGTATGAAGTGGATGTGAATGCCACGATTACGGCTAAGCTCAAAGAAAAAGTATTCTTCTTGCTTGAGGTTAAGCAATCAGGTATTTTTGAAATCACCAACTTGCCTGAGGAACAACTCGGTCCAGTGCTGAATATCGTGTGCCCATCAATGTTGTATCCGTACATGCGTGCGAACATTGCTGATTTGCTCACGCGTGCCTCATTGCCGCCATTGCATTTGGCCGAAATGAACTTTGAGCAGTTTTATCAAAGCAAGCTCGAACAAGCTCAGAACGCCACCAAACAATAATGTTTGTCGTATTTTGAGCCAAACCCACGTGCTTGGTTTAAAGTGCGTGGGTTTTTTGTTGTTGCGATGATGTTTTTAGTGTGGTGTGGTTGTACTTTGTTTACTCACAGGATGAATCATGAATATTGCCATATTGGGTGCAGGCGCATGGGGCAGTGCTTTGGCATCAAGCCTTGCCGAGCACCGACCTGACCACCGTGTAACGCTTTGGGGGCGAGATGAGTTACAAATGACCTCGATTGCGCAAACACATTTTAATAGCGCGTATTTACCGAGTGTGCGTTTGAGTCAGGCATTGAGCTTTTCATCATCGCTGGACAAAGTCATCCAAACACATGCGCATGAGAATGATTTGATCATCATCGCCACACCGCTGGCTGCTTTGCGTGAAATGGTCGAACACGTCAAGCGCATAGGTGCGCGGGCACTTGTTCTGTGGTTGTGTAAAGGTCTGTCGCGTGACAGCGCGCAACTGCCCCATCAAATTGTGTTTGATGTGCTGGGTGCAACCAGTGCTTGTGGTGTGTTGTCTGGCCCTTCTTTTGCTCAAGAGGTCGCGCAGGCAAAGCCCTGTGCTTTGACTTTGGCATCTAATTCTGTGCGTTTGAATGCTTTGTTTGCCCAACAACTGCACCACAGTGCACTGCGGATTTACCACACGCACGATGTCATCGGTGTTGAGCTTGGCGGTGCGTTGAAAAATGTATTGGCAATTGCTGCTGGTGTATGTGATGGTTTGTCTCTGGGCATGAATGCCCGCGCGGCACTACTTACTCGCGGTGTTGCAGAAATGCTGCGTTTGGGGCAAGCACTGGGCGCACAGCCTGCGACATTGACTGGCCTGACAGGCTTGGGTGACTTGATCCTGACAGCCACAGGTAGTTTGTCACGCAATCGCGCAGTGGGTTTAGAGCTGGCGAAAGGGCGCAGTGTGGGTGACATCACGATTCAGTTAGGGCATGTGGCGGAAGGTGCTTTGTGTGCCCATGCCATGGCGCGATTGGCGCATCAGCATGGTGTGGATATGCCCATCACGCAAACGGTGTGTGCCTTACTCGATGGCATGACCCCGCAGCTGGCTGTGCAACAACTACTGTCACGTGAACCCACCACTGAAAGTTAAAACGATGAGCTTACTCATTTCTCCTCCACTCACTGACGCTGGCTCTCTTATTGAAACCATGCGCGCCCAAGGTTATGCTGTGTTCAGTGCTGAAACATTGGCTGAGTTAACGCATCTTGAGCTTGGCGTCTTGCAGTGTTTTAATGAGACATGGCAAGATTTGCCTGTAGATCAATACCTCAAAGATGGTGGGCGCTATCGCTACCGCCGTCATAGTTGCTTCATCGCGGATGACGAAAGTATCAAACAAACGACGCATCGGGCGCATTGGCAACCTATCGTTTACAATGCTTTGCATGGTGGAATGGAGCGCTGGTTTGAACCGATGTCAGACGAGCTGACGCATCATGACGCATGGCTTGCGCTCCTGCGTGCCTTTGTTCAATTGTGTCATCAGCTCAAGCCGACGCCACAGTGGTATATTGAGGCGCATCAATTTCGCATTGATACCACCGATGGCATTGGTCGTCCAACGCCTGAAGGTGCGCATCGTGATGGAGTGGATTTTGTGGCGGTCATCATGATTGATCGCTATGGCATCAAGGGGGGGGAAACGCGGGTGTTTGAGGCTCAGGGACCCAATGGTCAACGATTCACACTCAGTCAACCCTGGAGTGTTCTGTTGCTCAATGATGAGCGTGTCATTCATGAGTCCACACCCATACAGCCACTGGATCAGATGGGGTATCGTGATACCTTGGTGCTGACTTTTCGCCAAGGCGGATTTCAAGGAGGATAAATCCTCTTTTGATTATTTGATGGTTAGTTGCTGGCTGTGATTTTTGGCCAGTATTAAATACTATTTTTAGTGCTTACAGAGGGGTGTTATGTCAAAAATTCGTTCACACACAAGCCAATCGCTGTTCAAGGATTTCCTCGAAAGCGAAAAGTCAGGTGGTTTGGTGCTCATTGCTTGTACTCTTTTGTCTTTAGTATTGGCCAACTCACCGATTGGCGAGTCATACCTCGACATGTGGCAGACCAAATGGCTGGGTTTGTCGGTGGAGCACTGGGTGAATGATGCGCTGATGGCGATTTTCTTTTTGTTGATTGGCTTGGAGTTAGAGCGCGAAGTGTATGTGGGTGAGTTGTCTCGCTTAAAAGATGCTTTATTACCGATGTTTGCTGCGCTGGGTGGGGTCTTGGTGCCCGCTGGTCTTTATTTGTCTCTCAATTACGGCACGCCCGCTCAGTCTGGTGCTGGGATTACGATGGCGACGGATATTGCGTTTGCCTTAGGGGTTTTATCGTTGTTAGGTTCTCGCGTGCCAGTGTCACTGAAGATTTTTTTAACGGCATTGGCAGTGATTGATGATTTGTGTGCAATTTTAATCATTGCGATTTTTTATACCAAAACGATTTTCTGGGGCAATTTGACCATCGCTTTGGGTATTTTTGCCTTTTTGTTGGTGTTTAATCGACTTCAGATTAAAAGATTGTCTGTGTACTTGGTCGGCGGTGTTTTGATGTGGTTCTTTATGCTGCAGTCTGGTGTTCATGCTACCATCACGGGTGTTTTATTAGCGTTTGCCATTCCTTTTGGCAAAGATGACCAAGAAGAAAACTCTATTTCATACAAACTCCAACACATATTGCATCAACCTGTCGCATTCATTATTCTGCCCATATTCGCTTTGGCCAATACCGCGATTGTATTGAGTGGCGATCTTGGGCAAACTTTGAGTCAAAGCCACAGTGTGGGCATCATGCTTGGTTTGGTGGTGGGCAAACCGTTGGGTATTTTCTTGATGACTTATTTGGCCGTGCGTTTTGGTCTGTGTAGTTTGCCATCAGATTTGAATTGGAAGGCGATTTTTGGTGCAGGATTGCTCGGTGGGATTGGTTTCACGATGTCCATTTTTATCACACTGTTGGCTTTTGATGATGCAGCAATGATTAATGATGCGAAGCTGTCGATTTTATTGGCGTCGTTGATTGCGGGCGTGTTCGGTTTTTTGATGCTGCATAGATTGTTTCGCCGCTCTGCTTGAGTCATCGGGGGCGAGTGAAAAGTAAAAACCGAGAGCCATTGCTCTCGGTTTGTATTGCACCAGTTATACCGTGGTATTTCGATATTGGTTGATGTCTGTTTGGGTTTGAGCGGCGGCTTGTTGCATTGCAGCTTGATAATCTTCGCTGTCTTTTGCGTAGATTATGGCACGGGATGAGTTGATGATGACGCCCGTGTTCAGATGAGTCAAACCCGCATCGAGTGTTGCTTTCAAGTCACCGCCTTGTGCACCGATACCCGGAATGAGTAACGGCATATCGCCGATGATGGCGCGAACTTTGCGGATTTCATCGGGGAATGTTGCGCCGACCACGAGGGCGTATTGTCCTGATGTGTTCCACTCATGAGCCACCAAGTGGGCAATGTGCTGGTACAGCGGGCGAGTCTCGTTGCCAACTTGGACATTAAGGAACTGCACATCTGAGCCACCTGAGTTGGATGTGCGACACAAAATAATGACGCCTTTGTCTGGGTAAGCCAAATAAGGCTCTATAGAGTCTCGTCCCATATAGGGATTGACGGTGACTGCATCGGCACGATAGCGCTCAAAGGCTTCTTTGGCGTACTGCGTGGCAGTTGAGCCGATGTCCCCCCGCTTGGCATCCAGAATGACAGGAATGTGCGGATACTGCTCATGGCTGTAACGAATGAGGTCTTGCAGCACGTCCTCGGCAGAGTGGGCGGCGAAATAAGCGATTTGTGGTTTGAAGCTGCACACATGGGGTGCCGTGGCATCAATAATGCTTTTACCAAAGGCATAAAAAGCGTCGTGGATGGATAGGTCTTTCAGCGGCGTTGGTAGCTTGTCTAAATCGGGGTCAATGCCGACGCAGAGCAATGAATTTTGGCTATGCCATGCGCGATTGAGTTGGTCAATAAAGGTGTTTTTCATATGGTGTTATTTGGTTTGTGCAGCTGCACGTAGTGTGGCAATCCGCTCTGGTGTGGGTGGGTGACTTTGTAGTAAATCAATGATTGATGATTCTTCGGATTCCGTGGTGTTGCTATTGGATTCTGTCTGTTGTTTTTCCATGAGCACGAACAAATCAGCAAGCTCAGCAGGAGATAGATTGTTCATTTTCATCATCTTAATCGCGTAGTCATCGGCTTCGCGCTCAAAATCGCGAGAGTATTTTTGTGACAAAATGGTTGAAGCACCGAGATTGAGGAGGGTATTGCCATAGTCATCTAGCCATGCCGATACTGCAAAACTGACAATGCCGCTTTGGACAATGTTGCGCATGGTGTGACGATGGGCGACATGGCCTAGCTCATGCGATAAAACCCCCAGTATTTGTGCATCGCTGTTGGCGACATTGACCAACTCATCGAGTAAAACCACATCGCCTGATGGTAGCGCAAATGCATTGGGGCCGATGTCGGGTGCGCTGAAAAAATGCAAGGTGAAAGGCACACTGGTGTCGGGTTTTTTAAGGGCGTTGAACTTAGCGAGTAACTCCGCTTGGCGAGTGGCAGACAATGTGGAGGCTTTAACGTAACCCGAGGATTCTAATTCAGTGATGACCGATTGGCTCATGATGTTGAGCGAGTCAGCGGGTAAACGTTGTGCAATGGCATCGGATGCGGCAGGCAAGACAAACAAATAAATCGCGGCAATCAACACCACAAAGACAGCGAACGCGCTGCTGATGAACGACCACGAGCGATAGTGTTTGTCAAACCAGCGCATGGGTTTAAGGTGTGCCGCATTAAGTTCATCGAGTAGATGTTCAGCGTCAGCATTGTCGTGAAACTCCAAAGCCATGTGGTGGGGTAGATGGATGAACCTACGAGCATTCGGCGTTGATAAGGTGGGCTCTACCTCTGAGGCAACAATGGTGTAGCCATGGCCGTTGGCATGGATGATGATTGCACCATCTTGCACAAACACACGAGCCTCATGAGCGTGTGCACTGCTGCCATCGTAAAAGTCAATTCGTGCCATAACCATCCTTACCAAGAAATATCAAAGTCGAGCATGTCGGCCACTTCGGCAGAGCGTGTGGTGTCTGCATCAAAGGCTGCTTGCGCCAGATCAAAGTCATGAGCGGGAATCAGGCCGATGCTGGATAAGCGTATTTTGGTGATGAGCATGTGTGCGAATGGCGCAAAAAATCCCAAGGTGACGATGCTGGTGACAAAGCAGAACCAGCGCAGTAGGTACAATTTGAATACAGGCAGGTCACACGTGAATTGACTTTGACCAATTCGGGTGTGGTTCCATGAAATTTTGAACAACCAATCTTGTGTTATTGCGGTACTGATTTTGTAGACAACGAACAAAAACATGGCGGTGACCGCTAATCCAGCCAGCACAAGCATCTGTATTTTTTCTGAAGCACCACCCTCTAAAATACGCTCAATCTCAAGCATATAAGAGGCCAGATAAATACTGGCAACCGCAATGACGAGCATGTACAGGCCAATGGCGATGATGCTATGAACCAAATACACACCAAAAAACGCCCCTTTTTTGGCATCGAAGGCAAAGGCGTTGTTGCCCCAATGGTTGTTCTCGACGTGGTAGCGTCTCACCCGATACACCAAATAGGGGAAAGCCAAGCCCAGTGTCACAAAGGTCAGTAGCAGTCCCAGCAGATAAATTTTATAAATCTCACTGATGGAGCCTTTGAATGAAAATCGAACATTGCGGTAACTGCTGTTGCGAGAGTAAAACCGCATAGACGAGCGCATGAACCAAGGAAATGCCAAAAACAACAAAAGCGAAACACCAGACGAGACAGCGACCAATCCATTCACTTCTTGAAAAAAATCACCGAGATAAGAAGCGATTAATAAAGCCACGGCGATGATGCGGCCATACAAAATCGTTTTTGGCTCGCCATGAAAGCCAAATGCATAGCCTGCGAGTTGGGTGTTTTGATGGATGTATTGCAGTCGCCTCACTTTGGCCCATGCTGAATAAACCCCCAGCGTGACAATCGCCAAAATCCAATTGGTCAACCACAACGAAAAGTAGTCTTTGCCTCGCCCTGAGAACGTCATGCGAATTGGCTCGGCTTTCACGGGGGCATTTTTCCAGTCGTCAGGCTGACCATCAAAGGCTTTTTCAAAGTTGGTTTGATGCGCTGAGTGGTTTGGTTGGCTATCAAGATAGGTTGTAACGATGTTTGATGGAGTCATGAATTAAGGGGTTTCACTGAATGTTCTGCCGAGAGAGAAATAAAATCGTGCATTGCCTTTGGCCGAAAGGCCAACCCCTATCTGTGCAGGACCAATAGGGGTATTTAATGCACCAAAAACGCTGCCAGAGTAACGTAGTGAACCCGCTTTGATGTCGTGATGCGAGTCCCATGTGTTACCTGCTTCTAATGAGGCGCCTAAGTATAAGGAGTTGCCCAATAAAGACCATTTTGTTCGATAGCGGTAAGTGGCGTTTGTTAGCATCATGTAATTACCAATAAACTGATCGGGAGAATAACCAGATAAACGTTGATAACCACCTAAATTGTAAGGGGAAAGATAGACAGACTCATCATTGTTACTACCTGCCGCTTCAAAACGCAGGTTAATGGAATGAGAGTTCTTGCTTGCCGCCCATAGTGTTTGTAAGCCACTTTGCCAAAAGCGATGTCCTTGAGTGGTTTGAGGGCTGATATTTGCATAAGCGCGAAGGAAGTAGCCTTTTGTTGGTAAAGATAAATCATCAAGCTGATCTATTGTCAACTTTGTATCAAGTGTGGTGCGCCACACGCCAACACTCGGAATAATGACATCAGGATTGGCGTCGTTTCCAGACACGTAAACATGGCGACGAGACACACCAATACCCCACTCTCCAATGCGTTTAATGGGTGAGCCTATCAAAAATCCGATTTCTTTGCGAGTACGACGGTACTCACTGGCTAGGTCTTGACCTTTTGTGTCGCTTGCTGAATCGCTACCTTGTGTAGAGTAAACAGGAAGTTTTTCATAGGCAATTTTTACCTGAGGGCGAATGAATAGGGACGTGCTGCTTGAGAATGGTTGATTAATTTCGCTAATCAAAGTAGTTTTCTTACCCAAGATTAACTGATTGCGCCACTCACCACCAAGTTTGTTTAGCCAAACTTTATGGTGTGATAAATGTAGTGAAAATTGTTGATTAGTAGGCGAGTCACCTTGAACCTCTATACCAGCGCGCAAGGCATTAGATGCACCGTCTTTTTCAGTAACTTGGTAGACGAGTTCGGTTTTGTCACCCACGCGATTGACCTGATAGCGAACCACACTAATGCGGCCAGAAGTCATCAGTGTTTGAATGTCTTGATTGACGGTATCAATGTCAAATGTCGCCCCGTTTTTCATTGCCAGTTGACTTTCTAACGTGGCAGGGCTGGCCAAACCATTGGTTTCAACCCTGACGTAGTCAACGGGGATTTTGGCTGCGGGTTGATTGACGTGGCGATTTGTGTACGCAGTGTAGGCTGCGGGTGAAACTGCGAGGCTGGCCAGTTGGTGTTTAATCACGGGTGTTTGCATCGCTGCTTCGCCGATAGCGGGTGCTTCTTTACCAGCTTTAAAGTCAAGGTTGCTCAGTTTACCCAGCGCGGGACGAATTAACAAGTCATTTTTCGTCAAGCTGGCCACTTGCTCCTCAACGTTGCGCTTGACGAGTAAACTGAGCAATTGCTCTGAGACGGATACCACGCTGTTGAGCTCTTCTTTGGTGTGTAGCTCAGAGCCGACATCTACGGCGATGATACGTGTGGCCCCCATTTGACGGGCAACATCCACAGGTAGGTTACGAGCGACCATGCCATCAACTAGTAAAACACCATCTTTTTCAACTGGGGCGAATACCCCAGGTATTGACATACTGGCGCGCAGTGCTTGCACCAACTGGCCTTGCTTGAGCACCACCATTTGCCCAGTGCTTAAATCCGATGCAACCGCTCGAAAGGGGATCGGCAGTTTGTCAAAATCAACGTCATAAGGCTTGTCACGTAAAATATCGCGCAGTAACTGCTCAACTTGTGTGCCGCTCGAGACGGCAATTGGTAAGGTAACTTTACCGCCTTCGCTGATGCTCACATCGACAGCGGTATTTGAGCTGTATTCTAAATTTCTGGTGTTTTGTGGTAGATAACGACGATCTTGAGTGGCGAATGAGATGGCTTGCAAATCCACATCTTTGATACGGTTTTCTATCTCATCCACCGACATCCCTGAGGCATACATGCCGCCAATCAGAGCACCAGCACTGGTGCCCGCAATATAATCAATCGGTACATGTTGTTTCTCTAAAGCACGTAAAACACCCAAATGCGCCAAGCCTCTGGCACCGCCGCCTGACAGTACCAAACCAACCTTTTCACGCCCTTTTGTTGGTGTGGATTTCGGTGCGGATGCTGAGGTGTTTTGGGTGTTTGTTGGGGCAGTGCCTGAGGTTTCTTGTGCGAATGCGAGGGGTGTGACAGCCCAAACCGATATCAGCAGTAGACCGATCACAGTGGTTTTGTTGAGATGAAACACATGCCATGCCATAACAGCTCCCAGAATTGATTTTATTGACCTTAATGCCTCGTGATACAGGGCGTCTGTCTAGCGAACATTGTAACAAAAGCCACTTGAGCGCGCCAATAAACCCAACTGAATCGGTCAAACGCGGTAACATAATGCCATTGAAAAACCACACCTAATTTCACCATGAGTACATCTGTAGACCTGTGGCTGGCCACTATTTTTGAGGAAGTTCAACCGCTGTTTGGTAAAGGACGCGTTGCCGACTACATACCCGCTTTAGCAAGGGTTGAACCGAATCAATTTGGCATGGCAATCGCCATGGTGGATGGGCGGCATTATGCGGTTGGCGATGCCCATGTGCTGTTCTCGATTCAGAGTATTTCTAAGCTGTTCACCTTTGTGTTGGCACTCAAGTTGATTGGCGACGATATTTGGCAGCGGATTGGCCGTGAGCCGTCCGGTAACGCCTTTAACTCGATGGTGCAGCTCGAAACGGAGCATGGCATCCCTCGTAATCCATTCATCAATGCGGGGGCGTTGGTGGTCACCGATATTTTGACGCAGCGATACGCGCACCTTGATTTGGCATTATTGAATTTCTTGCGCCGCATGACCGATTCGCCAGATTTGAACTGGAACAAAGAAGTTGCCAAAAGTGAGCGAGATACCGCACATCGCAACATGGCCATGGCCTACTTCATGAAAAGTTTTGGTAATTTTGTTAATTCGCCAGAACTGGTGCTGGATAATTATTGCCGCCAATGTGCCACCGAGATGAGTTGCACCCAACTGGCACAGGCCGCCATTTTTCTCGCCAACGATGGTTTAGACATTGGCAGTGGCGAGCAGGTGCTCACCAGCGAAGCGGCTCGCCGCGTTAATGCTTTGTTACTCACTTGTGGTGCTTATGATGCGGCGGGCGACTATGCTTATCGGATTGGCTTGCCGCTGAAAACGGGTGTCGGCGGTGGGATTGTGGCGGTGATTCCCAACATCGGCACAGTATGTGTGTGGTCGCCCGAGCTTGATGCAAAAGGCAACTCGCTCATTGGCGGTTATGCGCTGGAGCGACTGATGCAATTGTCAGGGTGGGGGCGGATGTCGCTGGCGATGTAAAGGGAATACGAAAAAAGTAAAAACCTACTTTTTACAGAAACTGCGCTGCGCTTGTTTTGAAACTCGTGAAACTTCACTTTGTTCGTTTTCGTGCTCAGAGATAGAAATTTTTCCAGGAAAACCCTGAAAAAATTTGTTACCAAATCAATAGGATAAGACAAGTTGGCTTTTTCAGAAAAAGTAGACTTACTTCGCATTTCCTAAAGTGACCATGTAGGGTATTTAAACACTCAATATTTGTTCAATCGCATCGGCCAGCTCAACCAGCAATGGCTCAGTCGCAGGCAATATCGGTTGTGTGTCCTGTGCCTCAACCACGCCATCGCGCACCACGAGCTTTTGCCAATGCAACGCTTGATTTTCTTTACCGTGCGGTGTGCCTGTCCACTCGCGGATGATTTGAAAATGCAGCAACACATGTGCATGCGGATAAACGTGCTCAATCACGCGCCAGTGAATTGACGGGCCGATGTTAATGCCCAGCTCTTCGTGCAGTTCACGCGCGAGGGCTTGGTGGACGGATTCGCCGCTTTCTAATTTACCGCCTGGAAACTCCCAGTAACCCGCCATTGGCTTGCCTTCTGGGCGTTGCGCAAACAGCACCTCACCCGCATCGTTACACAATACACCAACTGCGACGTCAATGATTTTGATTTCGCTCATGATGATTGCCCCAGTAATTTTTCGCCGACCCACTGACGCGCGAAATGTTGCGCCACACGCGCTGAGCGCGAGCCGCGCTCCAGTGTGAATTGGAGGGCGGCTTTGCGTAGTTCGGTTTGTTCTTCTTCTGAGCTTGGGCTCCAGCCAAGGCGGGCGACGGATTGCATAACAATGGTCAAATAGTCGTCCTGTTTGAACGGATAAAAACTCAGCCACAAACCGAAGCGCTCAGACAACGATATTTTTTCCTCCACCGTTTCGGATGGGTGCAGTTCTTCGTCAGATGGGTGGGTGTAGCCGACATTGTCTGACATGTATTCGGGCAATAAATGACGGCGGTTTGACGTGGCATAAACCAGCACGTTTTCGGCATAGCCGCTGAATGAACCATCCAATACGACTTTCAAAGCCTTATAGCCCACATCCTGATGCTCAAACGACAAATCATCGCAAAACACGATAAACCGCTCAGCCCGATGGCGAATCAAATCGACAATCTGCGGCAAGTCATGTAAATCGGACTTCTCCACCTCAATCACTCGCAACCCATTATCCGCATAACGTTTGAGACACGCCCGTACCAACGATGATTTACCTGTTCCACGTGCACCCGTGAGTAACACATGATTCGCAGGTAAGCCTTTGACAAATTGCTCAGTGTTGCGAATCACCGCATTTTTTTGACGGTCAATTGAACTCAACTCATCCAAGTCAAACAGGCGCGGATTGACCAAGCCATGCAGCGAACCACGACCGTGGCGTACTTGCCAGGTGTAGGCGTGGGCTGACCAGTTAACATCCTGCTCTGTGGTGGGTAAAACGAGCTGCGCGCACTCGAGGGTGGTTTTGAGGGTTTCAAGGGTTTGAGTGAGAAGTGGGTTCATAGTATTTTTGTTTGATTTATGATGAAATTTTACATGGAGAAAGTGGCATGAAAGTTTGTGGGTGACCTTGAGTCATGCCTATTTTGCCTTAAAGCCATTGCTCATTTAACGAGTGATGTAGAGCGCGTTGAAACCATCGCTTTTGTAAACATGACCAAACCCTTACTCTGATGTTCGCATTCCAGCTGACAATATGCTTTGTTCTTGCTTCTATCGGTTTTGGCCCTTTGTTCTTAATCCCTCTAATTTAACATATTGATTTAAATCAGCATTTCTGCCGAAATTCATGGCATTGCTATACAGATATTGAGGCTCAAGTGTAACTATAGTTGGCCATGGTTTTGGGACGGTTTTTGAGTCATTCCCTCTTAGCTCTTTTGCGTAATAAAAGCAGTTCAATAAAAAAAGGGCAGCGAATGCATCGAGTGCGTTTTTTAAGTTAGCTTGGTTGAAGTCTTCAGGTCTACTGTGCTTTTGGGCGTTGTATGCATCTAAAAAGCCTATTTTGACACTGCTTCCAGTCTTTCTCTTTTCAGCAATTTGTGTCAAGGGTTGGCATTCATAGTCAAAAGAAGTATAGATAACCTTCATTTTGCATAAGTCGTCAAAGGAGTAATCAGCAGCATCAGGGGCGTTTATTTTTGTAAGGCGTGGAACCAACGTAGGTTTATTTTCTTTTTTATCGTATGTGGTTTTATNGAGTAAACTTTCTCATGATCCGAAATATTAAACTCAATGTAATCGGCCATTTGCTTTAGGTCTTTCTCTAAAGAAATCAAATAGTTCCAATGATGTAAGGGATTGATTGGGGTGTTCACAGGCTTGTTTCTTCTTTGCTATTGGATTTTATTAGGAGCGATAATCCGCATTAATACTCACATACTCATGTGAGAAATCACACGTCCACACCGTGGCGTTGGCTGTGCCTCGATTGAGCACGACGCGCACGGTGATTTCGGATTGGTTCATGACGGCTTGGCCTTGCTCTTCTGTGTAGTTGGGATGGCGACCGCCGCGTGTGGCGACGTGGACGTTGTCCAAATACAACTCAAGTGCGGCAACATCTAAATCAGCTACGCCCGCGTAGCCGATGGCGGCGAGGATGCGGCCAAGGTTTGGATCGCTGGCGTAGAAGGCGGTTTTGACGAGCGGTGAGTGGGCGATGCTGTAGGCAATTTGTTTGGCTTCTGCGGTGCTTGTCGCTTGTTCGACGACGATGCTTATGAGTTTGGTAGCACCCTCGCCGTCACGCACGATGAGTTGGGCGAGTTCGGTGGCGACGGATTGGAGAGCGGCGGCGAATTCATGCCACGCTGCTGTGTTTTTTTCTACTCGAACGCCTGATGCACCGCTGGCCATGATAATGAAGGAGTCATTGGTCGATGTGTCGCCGTCGATGGTGATGCTGTTGAATGACTGGTCCGCGACTTGGCGGGTGAGCTCGTCGAGGTCAGACTGAGCGATGGCGACATCGGTGGCGAGGTAGCCGAGCATAGTGGCCATGTTTGGCTTAATCATGCCCGCACCTTTTGAGATGCCTGTTAGGGTGATGGTTTGGTTATCCATCGTGATTTGGCGCGACACGGCTTTGGGCAGTGTGTCGGTGGTCATGATGGCTTGCGCGGCGTTGTACCAGTTGTCCTCTTTGAGATTTTCGATGGCGGGCGCGATGCCTGTGAGCAGCTTGTCCATCGGTAGGTGCTCGAGGATGACGCCTGTGGAGAAGGGCAGAACTTGATTGGCTGAAATGCCGAGTTGTTTGGCCAGCTCGTCGCAGGTGGCTTGTGCGTTGGTCATGCCAAGTTCGCCCGTGCCTGCATTGGCGCAGCCTGTGTTGACGATGAGGGCGCGAATGCCTGATTGTGCGGCCAAATGCTGTTTACAGACTGTGACGGGTGCGGCGCAAAAAGCATTGGTGGTAAAAACGCCTGAGACAGTGGCGCCCTCGTCAAGTAGAACCACCAGCACGTCTTTTTTATCCGCTTTGCGAATGCCTGCTTGCGCGAAGCCGAGTTTGACGCCTGCCACGGGGTGAAGTGCATCGGCAGTGATGGTGGGAAAATTGACGGCCATGATTTGTCCTTGTTGATTTGAAGTTTTTATTGTTCAATGCTGTGGCGTGGCAGACAGTCGGGTGCGTCCCGCTCGAAACACGCGCGCGTCATTGTAAAACGTTTGGTCAGCATTGTCTGCCCAAAAGTGCGGCACGCCCAAAACGGGCAAAGGGCAGAAATCCCGTGGGTTGAGGGAAATATGGGTCAATTGCTTTGCCAATCGACGATCCAAGTCCCGCAACCGCTCAGGCAGAGGCAACGCGAACCAGTTCGCCTCAACGCTGACCACCCACGTGTGGGTGCAAATCGCTTTGTACGGTGCCGTGAGTTTTTCTAACAGCGCATGGCCAAAAGGATAGAGGGCTGCTTGCGCTGAAGGGTTTGGTTGAAATGGGTTGTCCCAAAGTGAGCGAGTGCTCACCAAGGCGTTGTGCCAATCAAATTGGCGAAGCGCGTCAGAAATTCTCGTGTTGGAGGTCATCAAAATCGCCGCATTTTCATCAAACAGCGTTAATGCGTCGCGTGCCACGCCGCGCTCGTGCTGTACACCGAGTGTGGCGATTTGCTCGGCTTGGCGGGCGTTGAGCACGGCTTTGGTTTTTGGGAATGTCAGCCAAATACAGGCGTTGAAAAAATCATGCAGGTTCAGTCGAGTCGGCACGCCACCTGTGCGGTAAATGTGCGCTTCGTAGGCCTCACCATCTGGCAGATCAGTTTGCGGGATGAATGTGAGTGTTTGCCCACTTCCTGATTGGAGCACGCCCTTTGTGGCATGGTTGAGTGACTCTATGAGGTCGGGCGACTGCGCCCAGTCGCAGGCTTCGAGCGGCAAGTGTTTCAACCATGGTGCTTGCCAGTCAATAGTAGATTGTTCTGACTCGGGTAAATTCGTGTCACTCAAAACTCAAACTCCTGTCCCGATGGTGTAAAAATAAAATGGATATTCCATCAAAAGTAGTGTGATTATAGTGAATCAAAAGGTGTGGTGTGGCACAATGCTACCGTTTTTCCTCTCTTTTTGAAAGTTTCTATGAGTCTATTAACTGCCCCTGATACATGGCCATTTGCCACGGCGTTGGTCTTGATGATTTTACTCGCTGTTGTCGAGGTGGTGGGGATGTTGCTGGCGGCCAGTCCTTCGAGTTTACTGGATTCGCTCATCCCTGATGTGGATGGTTTGGGGTGGTTGCATGTGGGACGAGTGCCGATTTTGGTGGTGGTGATTTTGTGGCTCACGGGGTTTTCATTGAGTGGCTTTGCGATTCAGAGTGTGGCGCAGTCTGTGACGGGCGCAGCTTTGCCGATTTGGCTGGCGAGTATTCATGCGGTGTTTCTCGGATTGGTGAATGCGAGTTTGTTTGGTGGCGTGCTGGCGCGACTGGTGCCCGCTGACGAAACGCGGGCGGTGAGTGAGCAAAGTTTAGTAGGGCAACGTGGCGTGTTGAGCGAAGGGACGGCGGGCGCGTGAAGATATTTTGAGAGTTGGCCACAACCGACGATTAAAAGCATCTACAATTGGACTTGTAATTTAGCCAAAAGGGAGGGCAAACTATGGTAAAGAGAAAACAAATTGTTGTAGGAGATCCACCTGTTACAGGTGGAGCCGTTCTGCCTAATGGTGTTACCAGTACACTTGGTGATGGGATGTTCCCAGTTGCTTTGATTGGTGGGCAAGTCAAATGCGAGGCTTGCGGGAAAATAGGTGTTATTGCAAAATCAGGTGGACCGAGAAGATTTGCAGTTGGTAACGGTAAGCAAGCCGCTTTGGAGGGCGACTTATGTATATGTGCTTGCCATCCGCCGCCGCCCATGCTTTCTGTTTTGCACCATACATCATCATACGATGATGATGCCTACGGGAATCCCGCATTAGCTCCATTTTACGATGAGCAAATTAGAGCCGTAGACGAAAAAACGGGGCAAGTTCTCGATGGTATTGCGTATTATATTAAATCAAGTACGGGCAAGGTGTACAAGGGGTATACCGATGAGTTCGGCTTATGCCCGCGTATTAATACTGAAGGCGCAGAAACTTTAACGGCTTGGTTTGGTGTGTCGGCATTAGAACAAGAGGGAATTATTTGATGGCAACAAACAACGCAAAAGCCAAACCAAGTGGGCAAAAACCAACGAATACAATATTAGGCTCTGTTGAGGCAGTTAAACATTCAGAGCCAAATGTGACCCTATATGGTCGTATAGCTGGAGCTAAAAGAGGGTCTGGGATTTTTAAGGATGTGAAAATTGAACCTGGTTATATTAATCCTAATGGACCAGATCTACATTTTACAATCGTTATTGATGATGCTTATACAGGAATAATAGCAATTGATGGTCAGCCAACGGACGATAGAAGCCTTGGGAATAAAAACCTAAAGCTAATTAGAACAAATTTTTATCGAAACACTGTGCCAGATGAAATAAAGGTGAAGATACCTGTTGAGCCACCAAAGGGAATGAGTAAGCAAAAGTTTGCGCAAGAGATTATAAAGAAAGCTCATTCTTTTAGTAGCTACACTCTTGATTACTCACTTCCAAAGAATGTTATAGGGAGCGTTATGCGGAATGGCGAATACAACAGTAGTTCGTATATTTCAGGTTTGTTAAAAGCAGTTATGGGCTATGTGCCGCAAATTTCAACACCAGGGTACAACACACCAGGATGGGAAATGCCTATACCATCAAGTTATTTTAAAGGTGAGGCAATTCGATGAAAAATGCTTTTTTCTTAACGTTTCATTTTGTTTGTTGGCTTCTTATTCTTCCCTTAAGTTGGGCAAATATGGACAATTTCCCTAAGATTGATTCGTCTATTGCAGGGGTTATTTTATGTTTAATGATAGGGTTGTTAATTTTTTGGATTTTGTTTGTTTATCGAAAATACGTTTTAAATTCTACTAACCGAGAAAATCGCGCACTCAACACGTTTTTATTTTTTGTGTTTTTAGCTTTAGTAATTTTTGCTTCTATCTTTATTACTGCAATTGTGTCAATTATTAAGTACGGACTTTAAAAAACGCCATCGAGTGGGATGAGTAAAAAATGAAATCGCTTAGAATTGCCTTGCATGGGGTCACGTTTATAAGGGCGAGGCTACTACATTTAAGATGAAAACTCTTAAATTTGCCTTGTCCTTATTTTGGATTTTTCCCCTTGGGATTTTGTTCATGTTGTTTACGGACATTACCCAAAACCTCACTAATCAAGACGTTGGGATTAATATGTGTGGTAGTTTAAACCCTACCACCATTCTTTACCCATTAATTTCCATCATCCATTTTTCATTATTGCTCAGCTCTCTTTTAGTTTTGCGAATGAATGGTGTACCAATCAAAAAAACGATGAGCCTTGCTCTACCATCTTTCGTAGTCACCTGCCTATTTCTTAGTGTTGTAAAACATTTTTGTGGATATGTCTTTCTAAAAATGTGACTTTATTAGCAAAATTTCTGACTTGAATCTCACTTCGGGCTTTTTTGTTTGGGGGCGATGAGAGATTTTGGCCTTTTCCAAAAAAGACTTGGCTTGCTCAGTCCTTGACATGCAGGTAAGCCAGTTGCTCTTTGAGATAAGCAACGAGTGCTTTGACACGAGCAGGCGGGTTGCGGGCGGTGGTGACGGCGTGGACAGGGGTTTTGATGCTGCGCCAGTCAGGTAGGACTTTCACCAGTGTCCCGCTGGCGACTTGATTCGTGATGAAAGCTTCGGGGATGAGGGCGATGCCTGCTGCTGCTTCGGTGAGGGAAATCACCACACCCATATCATTGGCCGTGAGGTTGCCTTGCAGGGTTTGCTCGATGGTTTGTTTGCCTTTTTGTAACCGCAGCAAACCGACAGGGCTGTTGCCGTTGGTTTTCAGACGAATCAGGTTGCAGTGTTTGAGGTCTTCGGGGGTTTGAATGCACGGCAGGCTGGCCAGATAGCTTGGCGATGCGTAGAGTTTGAGTGGCATGTCAAATAGGTGGGTGGCATACAGCGCCGAGTCGCTGAGATGGCCAATGCGGATCGCCAAGTCAACATGCTCTTTGACCAAATCCATGCGATGAGAGTTCAGATTCAAGTCCAAACGAACGTGTGGGTTGAGGCTGAGAAACTGGCTCAAAGGTTTGGACAAACACAGACGAGCAAAGTCGGCTGGGGTGGTCAGGCGAATGTGCCCCTCAATGCGGGCGGCTGAGTTGGACAGCTCATTCATGGCTAACTGCACAGACTCAAGTGCGGGTACGAGGCTCGCGTAGAACTCTTCGCCCGCTGGCGTGAGACTGACGTTGCGGGTGTTGCGTTTAAACAGGGGAATGTTGAGTTCTTTTTCGAGCGCAGCGATGCGACGGGAGAGTGTCGCGACGGGCAAATCGAGTCGCTCGGCGGCTCGGCTAAAACCACCTGCGTCAGCGACAGCGATGAACAAATGTAGATTGTCTAATGAGGGCGTTTGCATGGTGGATGACTGTTCCATTTTTGAGAAAGTTATTTGGCATTTTACCGATTTATCTTAGTATGTGTTCGGCGTACACTGTGCTTATCGAAATTTTTTAGGAGGACATCATGTTGCAAACGATTTTATCTAGCGAGCGCGGCGGTGCTGACCATGGTTGGTTAAAAGCCAAGCACAGTTTCTCGTTTTCACAGTACTTTAATCCTGCTCGCATGGGCTTTGGGCCGCTGCGGGTCATCAATGAAGATTTGGTTGCACCGACCATGGGATTTGGCATGCACGGTCATCAGGACATGGAAATCATCACCTACATTCTCGATGGTGAGTTGTCACACCGCGACAGCATGGGCAACCAAGCGGCGATTCTCAAAGGACAAGTGCAAAAAATGAGCGCAGGGCGCGGTGTGCGTCACTCGGAGTTTAATTCGAGAGATGACTCGATCACGCATTTATTGCAAATTTGGATTGAGCCAAACGTGACAGGCATTGAGCCCGAATATGAACAGCAGAACCTCAGTGATTTGCCAGTCCACGATGGTTGGCGTGCGATTGCTGCACCGAATGGGCAGTGGTTGGGGCAAAAGGGGGCGTTTCGGTTGTATCAAGACGCCGTGTTTCTCGTCGCTCACGCGGATGATGGTTTGAGTGAGCGTCACTACGCTTTGGGTCCTCAACGATTGGCCTATGTTCATGTTGCCACTGGCTCAGCCACGGTGAATGGCGTGCGCTTGTCCGCTGGTGATGCTGTGCAGATGAGCGATGAATCCAGTGTGGATGCGCTCTTGAGTGACGGTACTCAAGTGTTGTTGTTCGATTTACCTGCTTTAGATTGAGGTTGCTATGACAAAAATTCACTCTAAATATGCTGCTCTACTTACAGCATTTTTCATGTCATGTTTTATGGCACTTTTGATGTCTGGCTTTGTTACTTTGATTAATCAAGGTTGGGGCGAAAGTTTTTTTTCACAATGGATGCATGCGTATGTTCGGGTTTGGCCGATTGCCTTTGTGTTGTTGTTCGTCCTTCGACCTTTGGTCACACAGATTGTGGCGCGACTGGTTCAGTCGCCCACGAAGTAGTTTGTTCATGTTATAAATCAGCAGTTGTTTCTTTAATCGTGTCCCTTTATCTTGACACACCTTTTTTATAGGAAATTTTTATCATGTCATCTCAAGTTCTAAACATCTTAGGCCGCGTGCTCATTGCCGCATTGTTTATCCCTGCGGGTTTGAGCAAAATCACAGGCTTTGAAGGCACGGTGGATTACATCGCGTCACAGGGTCTGCCATTACCCACTGTTGCTGCGATTTTGGCCATCGTGGTCGAGGTCGGTGTTGCTGCTGCTTTGTTGTTTAATGTCAAAACCTATTGGGCTGCGCTAATTCTCGCGGTGTTTTGTATCGTATCCGCACTGGGTTTTCACCAGTTCTGGGCAGCACCTGCCGAAATGGCACAGATGCAGCAAATCAACTTCTTTAAAAACCTCGCGATTGCGGGTGGGTTGTTTTTGTTGGCAGCCAACAGCTGCACAACAGTTCGCGCATCCAAATAATCAACATATTGTTTGGGTACAGTATGACCCAATGATTACTGCTGTGGGAGGCTGTGCTTCCCTTTCTGACCCACACCAACTTGGTGTGGGTTTTTTTATCGTGTCTTAATGGTTTTTTCGGAGGATTGATGAAGAAAGGAGGGGTGTATGCGGTCATAGCCGATGACCCATGCTCAAAATATAAAGCACAAGTCCGCACTGCAACAAAAGCCTTGCCATTAACTCTTATATAAGACATAATACAGATAAATCTCAACTTCCTCTCAGGAGCACTTCATGTCCATTCCTCTTCCTGCTGGTGTGCAAATCAATGGCACAGTGCGTGCCGAGTATGCGGCGATTTTGTCATTTGAGGCATTGAGTTTCATTGCTGACTTGCACCGAACGTTTGCATCGAGACGTCGAGAGCTGTTGGCGGCGCGCGTGGCGCGTGCGGCGCGCCTCGATGCGGGTGAGCGACCTGATTTTTTGGCGGAAACAGCGTCGGTGCGTGAGGGAAACTGGCGAGTTGCAGCAATTCCTGCTGCTTTGCAGTGTCGCCGAGTTGAGATTACAGGGCCTGTTGAGCGCAAGATGATTATCAATGCGCTGAATTCGGCCGCAGATGCTTATATGTCGGATTTCGAAGATTCAAACGCACCCAGCTGGGACAATCAAGTTCAGGGACAAATCAATTTATTTGACGCGATTCGTCGCCAAGTTGATTTTGAGACCAATGGCAAATCGTACAAGCTCAATGACAAAACCGCGACATTGCTCGTGCGCCCGCGTGGCTGGCATTTAGACGAAAAGCATGTGCTGGTCGATGGTGAGCGGATGTCGGGTGGTTTGTTTGATTTCGGTTTGTACTTTTTCCACAATGCGAAAGAGCTGCTCGCACGCGGTGCAGGCCCGTATTTTTATCTGCCCAAAATGGAGTCGCATTTAGAAGCACGCTTATGGAATGACGTATTTGTTCGTGCGCAAGACAACCTGGGTATTCCGCAAGGCACGATTAAAGCGACGGTGTTGATTGAAACCATTGTGGCGGCTTTTGAGATGGATGAGATTTTGTATGAGTTGTGTGAGCACAGTGCGGGCTTGAATGCAGGTCGCTGGGATTATATTTTCTCGTGCATCAAAAAATTCAAAAACGACAAAGACTTCTGCTTGGCCGACCGCTCGCAAGTGACGATGACGGCGCCATTCATGCGCGCTTACGCATTATTGTTGGTCAAAACCTGCCACAAGCGCGGCGCACCCGCCATGGGCGGTATGAGTGCCTTGATTCCCAGCAAAACTGATGTTGAGGCAAACGAGCGCGCCTTCACAGGCATTCGCAATGACAAAACCCGCGATGCGAGAGATGGGTACGATGGTGGTTGGGTCGCGCACCCAGGCTTGGTGGATGTGGCGATGGCAGAATTCGTCAAAGTGCTTGGCGACAAACCGAACCAGTTCGAGAAACAGCGTGATGACGTGACGGTTACGGCTGATGATTTGCTCAATTTCAAACCCGAAGCGCCCATCACAGAGAATGGTTTACGCAACAACATCAATGTGGGCATTCATTACCTCGCAGCGTGGCTCGCGGGCAATGGCTGTGTACCGATTCACAACCTGATGGAAGACGCCGCCACTGCCGAAATCTCTCGCTCGCAAGTCTGGCAATGGATACGCTCAGACAAAGGTGTGCTGGACGATGGTCGCAAAGTCACTGCTGATTTGGTGCGCAGCATGGTGACTGAAGAAACAGCCAAAGTTGAGTCTGCACTCAAAGGCTTGAGCACTGTTGCTAAAGCTGCTCAGATTTTTGAAGACATGAGCACACGTGATGATTTTGTTGAGTTTCTAACTTTGCCGTTGTACGAAGAGTTTTGATGGCTTTGTCGCAGTCAGTGTGATAAAAATAAAAAACCGTCAGCGTTTGCTGACGGTTTTTTTGTGGGTTGATTATTGAGGCAGTGTGCTTTTGAAGGGTTCTAATTCATTTAAGTAGTTTGCCAGTTTCGCCAAGTGCGGGTGAGACTCACGCCACGCTAACTGAGGCATCCGAAAATCCAAAAAGCCGAGCATACTGACAGTGGCCACATCCGCTAGGCTATAAGCATTATTGGCGCACCAAAGATGATGGGTTAAATGCGATTCCATACAATCGAGTCCCTGCATGATTTTGGCTGTTTGGCGGTCAATCCAAGGTTGGTGACTTTTTTCTATGGGGCGCAGCACAGTATCCACTCGAATTTTCACACCAGCATCGAGGATGCCGTCAGCCAGTGCGGTCCATTTTTTCACCGCCAGTTTCCTGTAAATATCTGTCGGGATGTGCATAGGCACTAAGTCTTCGAGATAATCCTCAATCACCCTTGAGTCAAATACTGCGTAGCCATCTTCGAGAATAAGGCAGGGTACTTGAATGAGTGGATTGTATTCGGGGATGTGGTTGTCACCCCAGACGTCTTCTAAAACGAATTCATAGGGCAAGCCTTTTTCTGCGAGCAGGATGCGGATTTTGCGAACGAAAGGGGAGGGGAAGCGAACCAATCAGTTTCATGATGTTTTTCCTATTGTATTGTTTTTGCAATAGTCATTTGCGTGAACACATATAGATACAGGGAAATCCTGATGCTATATTACGCTCATGTGTCGTGACTGACAACCAAGGACAACTCAATGAACATCAATCAATTATTTAATACGCTCAAACCGTTGGCAAACACGCCTGTCATGCCCGTCATTTTCGTCGGGCACGGCTCGCCGATGAATGTTTTGCCAGACAATGATTACTATCGAAGCTGGCAAGCTCTTGGTCAACGACTGGGTAAGCCGAATGCCATTTTGTGCATCAGCGCGCATTGGACGACGCGGCAGGACAGCTTGGTCAGTGAGGCTGCATTGCCTGAGACGATTTATGATTTCTATAACTTTCCGCCGCAAATGTATCAACAAAACTATCCTGCGGCTGGTTCTCCAGAATTGGCGCATGAGATTGCGCAGCACCTACATGCACAAACGGCAACACCTGTTGGCGTGCATGAGTCATACGGCTTAGATCATGGGGCTTGGTGTGTGATTATGCCGATGTTTCCACAAGCGGATGTGCCTGTCTTTCAACTGTCTGTGGCGATGAGTCGTGAGCCGCGTTATCACTATGAATTGGGGCGGGCGTTACGCTTTTTGCGCCGCAAGGGCGTGCTTATTATCAGCAGCGGTAACATAGTTCATAATCTTCGCACCATGCGCTTTGATGGCAGTGTGTATGACTGGGCTGTCGAGTTTGATGCGATCAGCGAGGCGAAAATCGCGGACAGAGATGACGATGCTCTGATTGATTTTGAGCAGTTTGGCGCAGCGGCGCAATTGTCAATTAACACCGCGGAACATTATTATCCCTTGTTGTACACGTTGGGCTTGAGGGAAGACAAAGATGACGTGTTGCAATTTAATACGACTATCGATGGCGCATCCATTACCATGCGCAGTTTGGTGGTGAGCCAATAGGCTTGGAGGCTGAAAAAATATAGCGTTTCCAAAAAGAAGTAAAGTTTGAGCCCATGTGATGTTTTTTAGCCGCGTTTAATTCCTTGCGGGCTTTGACCGTAATAGCGTTTAAACTCTCTGCTAAACTGAGATACGCTTTCATAACCCACAGCATATGCAGCGCTTTGTACGGTACAAGTTGTTTGGGTCAAGTGCACGTAGGCATGACTTAAACGAACTTTTTTGATGTATTGCATGGGTGAGTCTGCTGCATAATGCTTGAATGCACGTTGCAGTGTTGGAATGCTCATGCCAGCATGCGCAGCAATATCCTTCAACGTTATGGGTTGGTTCAACTGGCGCAAGATAAAATCTGTGGCTTGTAAAAACTGCGCAAAACGACCATCTTGTGCTACCCATCCAGCAATAAACGCCCTTACTTCGGCCTGGTCAAGTGCAGAATAAATAAGGTTTTGAATGTGTGTTGGCACGAATAAATCACAAGCCACTTCGTCACGCAATGTACTCAATAAACCGTACAAAGCCACTTGAATGGCTGGGGTTATCCTTACAGCCAAAAAACCTGTGGGTTTCGTCACTGCGTGCTCAATTGTTTGTATTTCTGTCATGCGCTGCGTGATTTGGTGCATCAACTGCGCCACTTGCATTCGATCAAATCGAATTTGTATCCCAATCAATGGTTCTTGTTCACTGGCGCTGGCATCGCAATAAACGGGATAAACCCCTGTTAAAAGCAACCCTTGTGTGGCGTTATAGACATAATGCATCTGTCCGAGCTGTGTGCTTTTTTCGCCCGAAAACAAAAACACAAATCCAGGTGTGTAGAGTGTTGGTTGATGTTGTTGTCCGTGCGCTTGATAAAAAACGTCAACATTTGGACAAGCAGTGGTAAATATCCCTTCCGCTTTTTGGTTGGATTGCTTTTGCAATTGTTCAATCAATTGCTGAGTCAGATTCAGTAAGGCAATGTTGTTCATGAGCATATTTTGCATGATGTTAGAGCGTTTGAGCAATATTTAACAGAGAGGATGAACATTTTAGGCAAACTTTTGAATTTTTTAGGCATCGGCAAACCGTCCACCAATACTTAGAATTTCAAACACTCCCACAATGGCTGTGGTGGGTAAATTTATTTGAATTTACACCTATAAGGATCAAAAATGTCAGACTCACGTCAACCTAGTCCCGAGCAATTTGCAGTCATTCAAGCTGTCGCCAACTTCTCAGCCAAACCCATGCGTACCCCAATCCTCAAAACCCCTGCCGATCATGGTATGGCTTACGAGGATGTGTTTTTCCCTTCGTTGGATGGTGTGCCATTGGAAGCTTGGTATATCCCAGCGGCAAAGCCATCGAATTTACTCATCATTGCTAACCACCCACTGCCAATGAACCGATACGGCCTAGCAGGACATCTCTCCCCATGGGACGTGCTCGATCCAACGGAAATCAATTTTTTACATGAGCTGAAACACCTGCACGATGCAGGCTACAACATCTTGACTTATGACCTTCGCAATCTGGGGCGCAGCGGCACGGGCAATAACGGTGCGTGTGGCGTCGGTCGTTATGAGTGGCGTGACTGCGTAGGTGCACAGAATTATGTGAATGCGCATCCAGAATTATCAAAAATGAAAGTCGGTTTATTGAGCCGCTGCACAGGTGGCAATGCCCAGTACGAGGCTATTTCAGGTCGTCCTGATTTGTTCAAAGACGTGGCGTGCATGGTCAGCCCAATGGTGGTCTCCATGGAGACATTCACCAAGCATTACGCCAATTCAGTTGTGCCTGGTGCAGGTGATTTCCCTGATATTTTAGACTTTGAACAAGTCAAAGCAGGCGGCTTGAAAAATTCAGAAATGACGCCTCATCTGTTTGCCCCAGACGTCAAAATGCCCACACTGGTGGTGCAAGTGCGTGAAGATCGTTGGACATCCGTTGAAGACGGTGAAAAAACCTTTGAACTTTTGGGCGCCAAAGAAAAAGAGATATTTTGGATTGAAGGTACGCCACGCCGCTGGGCGGGCTACAACTATTTTGGTAAGCATCCAGAGAGATTGCTAGGTTGGTTTGACAAATACATGAAAAACTAATCGCTTGGCGAAGCAATTCTTATTCGTCGCATTGCCAAAATTTGGCGTACTTTGGTTTAAACTGCCAACTCACAAAAAAGCGAGCCTAAGCTCGCTTTTTTGTGATTTGGAGAGATGATTAGTCGCCTTTCACCGTGCCTTCGCGGCGAGAGTCTGCACCGCCGATGTAACCGTTTGGTGTTTTGACGATGGCTGATAAACCGCTGGTGGTTTCACCTTCAATCACGTCGTGGCCTTTGGCTTTGAGTTCGGCTGTGGCTGCGGTCCAATCTGCGCCCTTTTCTAACTCGGTTTTGCCATTGTTGCGGCTGCCATAGTGGGCGGCATCAACGGCGGTTTGTGGATCCATTTTCCAATCAATCAGATTGACCAATGTTTGCGCCACGTAGTTGATGATGCGCGAGCCGCCGGGTGAGCCAACCACCATTTCGAGGTTACCTGCTTTATCAAACACGAGCACGGGTGCCATCGATGAGCGTGGGCGTTTGCCTGCTTGGACGCGATTGGCGACTGCTGAGCCGTCTTTGTTCATGGGTGAGAATGAAAAATCAGTCAATTGGTTGTTTAGCAGCATACCTTTGACAAATTGGCGTGCGCCGAACTGGTCTTCGATGGACGTGGTCATGGATACGGCGTGACCGTTCGCATCAACAATAGAAATATGCGACGTTGATGTCAACTCTGGTGAACCGAGGTCGATGCGGGCGACTTTTTTCATTTCCTCAGGGACGCCAGCGGTGGCTTTGCCCGCGATGGATTTGTTGGGGTCAATCAACGCTGAGCGACGAGCCAAGTAATTTTTGTCTATCAGCGCCGCAGTCGGCACTTTGACAAAATCAGGGTCTGCCAAATACATGCCGCGATCAGCAAATGCGTAACTGCCGGCTTCAGTGTAATAGTGAATCGCTTGTGCATCGGCTGGTTTGAGGTTTTTCAAATCAAACCGCTCCAACATGCCCAAAATTTGCAGAACCGCAACGCCGCCTGAGCTTGGTGCAGCGGGACCGCAGATTTTGTGACCACGATAATCGCCGCAGACCGCTGTGCGTGTTTTCGCTTTGTAACCTGCCATATCGGCCAGTGCCATGCTGCCGGGGTTGGTGGGGTGGCTGTTGACTTTATTGACGATGGCTTTGGCAACATCGCCTGTGTAAAAGCCTTTTGGACCCTGTTTGGCAATGGTTTTGAGGACGGCTGCATACTCAGGGTTTTTCAAAACCGTACCCACGGCTTTGGGCGTGATGCCATCCGCTTCGTAGAAATAAGTTTTAGCCGCTTCGTCTTTGTTTAGGTATTTTTCGGTTTTCAGTAAAGTATTTAAGCGTGGGGAAATCGCAAAACCGTTTTCAGCTAGCGCGATAGCTGGTTTGAACAGTTCTGCCCAAGGCAATTTGCCTTCGCGTTTGTGCGCTAAGTCCAACATTGCAACCACGCCAGGCACACCGACTGATCGTCCGCCTACCACTGCGTCATAAAAAGCCATGTCTGCGCCCGCATCAGTTTGGAATAACTTTTCATTGACTTTTTTAGGCGCGGTTTCGCGGCCGTCATAGTTGGTCACATTTTTACCATCAAAGGTCAATAAGAATGCACCGCCCGCAATCCCTGATGACTGTGGTTCTGTCAAACCGAGCACCAGCTGGGCAGCAATCGCAGCATCAACCGCGGAGCCACCTTTTTTTAGCACATCGTAAGCGGCATTGGTTGCAAGAGGGTTTGCTGTGGCGGCCATAAATTTTTTGGAGGAAATAGACGCTTTTCCGACGGATTTGCCGCTGGCAGCCTCTGGATTGGCATCTTGAGCGGTAACGCTCAAGGCTGTAAGGATGGTGCTGGCCAATAATGTTGATTTGAGTAGTTGATGCGCGGTGTGACGAGACCTCATGTGTGCTCCTAATATATAGTGCTATATAGTGTTAAAATGTTAAAATTTTTAATTGATGGTCAGGTTTGACAAATAACCAGCAATCCAATAAAGATAGCAGAAAGCCAGACAAAAGTAAAAGAACAAAAATACATAAATTGCCCATGATTTTGGTTGGCTGTGACGAGCCAAAATCATCTCAAACGCATAAATGGGCGGAACGAACATTCCGCACTATTGAAACAAGCGGGTGGCAAAAGTAAACAGAGTGTCTGCTTGTTGTTGCTTTTTGCCATAAATCTTTAAAAAACAACGACTTTTACAAGGTTTTACCGTCAAGAAGGCTTGCCAATGGACAAGAATTGTAATATCATACAAAGCTAACCTTTTTTGTTTATGGGTTGTCAGTGGTGTTTTTAATCAAAAAACACTAAATATCATCTACCCTGACCAATCGTAGTCGGGAATGGAGTTAATAATGAGTCACAATGGACTGGGTCTGTTGGGTCGCAAAGTGGGCATGACCCGCATTTTTACTGAGGATGGCGAGTCTATTCCAGTAACAGTGTTGGATGTGTCAAACAACCGCGTTACCCAAGTCAAGACACAAGAGACTGACGGCTACACAGCTGTTCAAGTCACTTACGGTACTCGTCGTGCATCACGCGTTGCTAAAGCCCAAGCGGGTCACTTAGCAAAAGCAGGTGTGGAAGCGGGTTCGTTCACTAAAGAGTTTCGTTTGTCTGCTGATGCTGCATCTGAATTAGCGGCTGGCGCAAACGTTTCTGTCGAAATTTTCCAAGTTGGTCAAAAAGTTGATGTATCTGGCGTTACCATCGGTAAAGGCTATGCAGGTACGATTAAACGTTACAACTTCGGTTCTGGCCGTGCCACACACGGTAACTCACGCTCACACAATGTACCTGGCTCTATCGGTATGGCGCAAGATCCAGGTCGTGTATTTCCTGGTAAGCGTATGACGGGTCACATGGGTGATGTAAATCGCACGGTGCAAAATTTAGAAATCGCACGTGTTGACGTAGAACGTGGCTTGTTGCTTGTTAAGGGCGCGGTTCCAGGTTCTAAAAACGGTGAAGTCATCGTGAAAAGCGCAGTGAAAGGAGCGAAATAATGGATATTAAGCTCTTGGAAGGTGGTTCGGTCGCAGCATCTGACGCGGTATTTGGTCGTGATTACAACGAAGCTTTGATTCATCAAGTTGTTGTTGCCTACCAAGCCAATGCTCGTTCAGGCAATCGTGCGCAAAAAAGTCGTGAAACGGTTAAGCACAGTACCAAAAAACCTTGGCGTCAAAAGGGTACGGGTCGTGCGCGTTCAGGTATGACTTCGTCGCCGATTTGGCGCGGAGGTGGACGTGCGTTCCCGAATTCCCCTGATGAAAACTTCACGCAAAAAGTTAACCGTAAAATGCACCGCGCAGCTTTGTGCAGTATTTTCTCCCAACTCGTTCGTGACGATCGCTTGGTTGTGGTGGAAAACTTCGTTGTTGAAGCACCAAAAACCAAATTGGTTTCTGATAAATTAAAAAGCATGGGTTTGACGTCTACGCTCATCATCACTGATGACTTTTCTGATAACTTGTTCTTGGCAACACGCAACTTGGTTAATGTGATGGTTTTAGAACCAAAGCACGTTGATCCATTGTCTTTGTTGTACTTCGGTAAAGTTGTGGTCACCAAAGGTGCGGTCGCGCAAATCGAGGAGATCTTGTCATGAATCAAGAACGTTTAATGCAAGTTTTACTCGCGCCAATCGTTTCAGAAAAAAGCACGTTTATCGCAGAAAAGCATGAGCAAGTGGCTTTCCGCGTGATGCCATGTGCCACAAAGCCTGAAATCAAAGCGGCTGTTGAATTGTTGTTTAAAGTGGAAGTTGAAGGCGTTCGTGTCATCAACCGTAAGGGCAAAACCAAGCGCACAGGTCGTGGCTTAGGTCGTCGCTCTAATGCGCGCTTGGCATACGTGGCCTTGAAAAAAGGTCAAGAAATCCACTTTGACGAGGAGGTTAAATAATGGCACTCGTAAAAGTCAAACCAACCTCGCCTGGCCGTCGTGGCCTAGTTAAGGTTGTTAATAAAGAGTTGCACAAAGGCGCGCCTCACGCTCCTTTGCTTGAACCACAAAAGCAAAATGCTGGTCGTAACCACCGTGGTGTCATCACCACTCGCCATAAAGGCGGCGGTCACAAGCACCACTATCGCGTCATCGACTTCAAGCGCAATGACAAAGATGGTATTCCAGCAAAAGTAGAGCGTTTGGAGTATGATCCAAACCGTTCGGCGAACATTGCTTTGTTGTTGTACGCAGACGGCGAACGCCGCTACATCATCGCTCCACGTGGTGTATCAGCTGGTCAGGAACTCATCAGCGGTTCAGAAGCGCCAATCAAAACAGGTAATACATTGCCAATTCGCAATATTCCTGTCGGCTCAACCATTCACTGTATCGAAATGAAGCCGGGCAAAGGCGCGCAAATCGCTCGTTCAGCTGGTACTTCAGTTCAATTAATGGCTCGTGAAGGCATCTACGCTCAATTGCGTTTGCGCTCAGGTGAAGTTCGCCGCGTACACGTTGATTGCCGCGCCACCATTGGTGAGGTCGGTAACGAAGAGCATGGTTTGCGTCAAATCGGTAAAGCAGGTGCAACGCGCTGGCGTGGTATCCGCCCAACGGTGCGTGGTGTTGTGATGAATCCGGTTGATCACCCGCACGGTGGTGGTGAAGGTCGTACTTCAGCTGGTATGCATCCTGTGTCACCATGGGGTCAGAAGACCAAGGGTTATCGTACTCGCCGTAACAAGCGTACCGATAGCATGATTGTTAAACGTCGCTACAAATAAGGAGTGAATAATGGCTCGTTCAGTTAAAAAAGGTCCATTTTGTGACGCTCACTTATTGAAAAAAGTAGAAGCGGCAGTTGCAAATCGTGACAAAAAGCCTATCAAAACGTGGTCACGTCGCTCAACGGTTTTGCCTGATTTTATCGGCTTAACCATTGCAGTGCACAACGGCCGTCAACACGTGCCTGTCTATGTTTCTGAAAACATGGTCGGTCATAAACTCGGCGAATTTGCCTTGACGCGTACTTTTAAAGGTCACGCGGCAGACAAAAAAGCGAAGAAATAAGGGTAAGCGAACATGGAAACTACTGCTATTTTGCGCGGCGTTCGCTTGTCGGCTCAAAAAGGTCGCCTTGTGGCCGATTTGATTCGCGGCAAAAACGTCGAGCAAGCATTGAACACGTTGACTTTTACACGTAAAAAAGCGGCTGTGATTGTGAAAAAGGTATTGGAATCAGCAATTGCCAATGCCGAACACAATGACGGTGCTGATATTGACGAATTACGCGTCACTAAAATTTACGTTGACAAAGGTGCATCGTTAAAGCGTATGTCACCACGCGCCAAAGGTCGTGGTAACAGCATCGAAAAACAAACTTGTCACATCACTGTGACTGTCGGTCAATAAGGAGTCAAGATGGGACAAAAGATTAACCCAACTGGCTTTCGTTTGCCAGTAACTCGTGACTGGGATTCTCGCTGGTACGCTGCTAATAAAGACTTCGCAACCACGTTGAACGAAGACTTGAAAGTGCGTGAATACCTCAAGAAAAAATTGAAAAACGCTTCTGTAGCGCGTATTTTGATTGAGCGTCCTGCGAAAACAGCACGCATCACCATCTTCTCATCGCGCCCAGGCGTTGTGATTGGCAAAAAAGGCGAAGACATTGAAGTTTTGCGCACTGAACTGCAAAAGATGATGAAAGTGCCTGTGCACGTTAATATCGAAGAAGTGCGCAAGCCAGAAATCGACGCGCAACTCATCGGTGACGGCATTGCACAGCAGCTCGAAAAACGTGTCATGTTCCGCCGTGCCATGCGTCGTGCGATGCAGGGCGCGACTCGTTTGGGTGCGCAAGGCATCAAAATCATGAGCTCAGGCCGTTTGAATGGTATTGAGATTGCTCGTTCTGAGTGGTATCGTGAAGGTCGAGTGCCTTTGCATACTTTGCGAGCAAACATCGACTATGCAACCAGCACAGCGTTGACCGCTTATGGCATCATCGGCATCAAAGTTTGGGTCTACAAGGGTGACACATTGTCACGTAAAAACTTGCCAGGCACAGGCTACGAGCACGATGGTAAAGATGACAAACAACCACGTCGTGAAGGCCGCCCATCAGGCGACCGCAAACGCCGTGACGGTGATGCACCAGCGCGACGCATTCGCAAGCCTGCTGATGCTAAACCAGCTGCTGCAGGAGAATAAGTATGTTACAACCCGCACGTAGAAAATACCGTAAAGAGCAGAAAGGCCGTAACACTGGCGTGGCAACACGCGGTGCTGATGTGTCTTTCGGCGACTTCGGCCTCAAATGCGTAGAACGTGGCCGTATCACTGCCCGTCAAATCGAATCAGCGCGTCGTGCTATGACTCGTCACATCAAACGTGGTGGTCGTATCTGGATCCGTATTTACCCAGACAAGCCAATCTCTAACAAACCTGCAGAGGTTCGTATGGGTAATGGTAAAGGTAATCCAGAGTACTACGTTGCCGAGATTCAACCTGGTAAAATGTTGTACGAAATGGATGGTGTTCCTGAGCAGCTCGCGCGTGAAGCCTTCCGTTTGGCGGAAGCCAAATTGCCATTGAAATGCGTGTTTGTAACGCGCAATATTGGTGGTTAAGGAGAAATCATGAAAACTAGCGAATTTTTAAAAGAGCTGTCGGCCAAAGACACTGCTGCATTGCAAACCGAATTGAATGCGCTCCTCAAAGAGCAGTTCAATTTGCGTATGCAGCGCGCGATGCAACAATTGACCGATGTTAATAAACTCAAAACGGTTCGTCGCAACATTGCTCGCGTTCGTACTGTGATGCAACAAAAGGCAGGTGCATAATGAGTGAAACCAAATCTTTACGTCGTCTGTTGGTTGGCCGCGTGACGTCTAATAAAATGGACAAAACGGTCACTGTACTCGTCGAGCGTCGTGTCACTCATCCTTTGTACGGTAAAATTATCGTTCAATCGAAAAAGTACCACGCGCATGATGATGCGAACCAATACAACGAAGGCGATCTCGTTGAAATCGAAGAAACGCGTCCAGTCTCTAAGACCAAGTCTTGGGCTGTCACTCGCCTCATCGAAGCGGCTCGCGTGATTTAATATCACACTTTGACAAAACCCCACGCTTACAAAGTGTGGGGTTATTTTTGTGCTTTTCGCGGTGTGAATTAATGGGTTAAATATGCAACAGACACTCAAAAAAATGATTTTGTTGTTGTTTTGCTTGAATAAAACCTTGCAATACAGATTAAAAGTCCGTTAGAATAGCGGTTCTTTGTCAAAAGCAATTTTTAGCTTTTGGCAATTCAAAGAATGTCTGCTTCCCAAAGTAACGGGAATCTTACTCAAGTGCTACCTCTGTTTGGCCGCAGTTAGGCAGGGTGTAGTGAGACCAAAACTGACCGCTTGTCTTGTTGTGATGCAAGATGAGAGCGATTAAGTTGGGAATATATCATGATTCAGATGCAAAGTAAGCTGGATGTCGCCGACAACACTGGCGCTCGTTCGGTAATGTGTATCAAAGTGTTGGGCGGTTCTAAACGCCGCTATGCTAGCGTTGGTGATGTCATCAAGGTCAGTATTAAAGACGCAGCCCCACGTGGTCGCGTCAAAAAAGGTGAGGTTTATAACGCCGTGGTGGTTCGCACTGCTGCTGGCGTTCGCCGCGCTGATGGCTCGAAAGTCAAATTTGACGACAACGCGGCCGTATTGTTGAATGCTAAATTGGAGCCAATCGGCACTCGTATTTTCGGGCCTGTCACTCGCGAATTGCGTGGTGAGAAGTTCATGAAAATCGTGTCTTTGGCGCCAGAAGTGCTGTAAGGAGAACTGACATGGAAAAAATTCGCAAAGGCGATAATGTCGTTGTCTTAACTGGCAAAGATAAAGGTAAGCGCGGTGTGGTTTCTCAGCGCGTTGACGCGGACTACGTTAAAGTTGAAGGCATTAATGTTGTGAAAAAGCATCAACGCCCGAACCCAATGTTGCAACGTGAAGGTGGTATTGTTAGCAAAGAAATGCCGATTCATATTTCTAACGTGGCGTTGTTCAATACAAAAACCCAAAAAGCGGATCGCGTTGCGATTAAAGAAGTGGACGGTAAAAAAGTTCGCGTCTTTAAATCAAACGGCGAAGTCGTGGCGTAAGGGGAATAAAAAATGTCTCGTTTACAAGCAATCTATAAAGAAAAAATCGTTCCTGAGTTGATGGAAAGGTTTGGTTACAAATCAACCATGGAAGTTCCACGCATCACCAAAATCACCTTGAACATGGGTGTGGGTGAGGCGGTTGCCGACAAAAAAGTCATTGACTTTGCTGTTGGCGATATGACCAAAATCGCTGGTCAAAAGCCTGTGGTCACCAAAGCGCGTAAAGCGATTGCGGGCTTCAAGATTCGTGAAGACTACCCAATCGGCTGTATGGTGACTTTGCGTGGCGTGACCATGTACGAGTTTTTGGATCGATTGGTCACTGTTGCGTTCCCGCGTGTTCGTGACTTCCGTGGTGTGAATGGTAAATCATTCGACGGCCGTGGTAACTACAACATCGGTGTGAAAGAACAAATCATTTTCCCTGAAATCGAATACGAGAAAATCGACGCATTGCGCGGTTTGAATATCTCTGTGACGACCACGGCGAAAACTGACGCAGAAGCAAAAGCTTTGCTCGCGGCGTTCAAATTCCCGTTCAGAAACTAAGGGTGAAATAATGGCTAAATTATCTCTGATCAATCGTGAGAAAAAGCGTGAAACATTGGTGGCGAAATTTGCTGCCAAACGCGCTGCCTTGGTTGCCGTCATTAATGACCAATCAAAGTCTGAAGAAGAGCGTTACGAAGCGCGTTTGAAATTGCAGGCATTACCACGCAATGCAAACCCAACTCGTCTGCGCAATCGTTGCCAATTGACTGGCCGCCCACGTGGTACGTTCCGTCAATTTGGTTTGGGTCGCAGCAAACTGCGTGATGCTGCCATGAACGGTGAAATTCCGGGCTTGGTTAAAGCCAGCTGGTAATAGGAGAATACAAGATGAGTATGAGTGATCCAATTGCCGATATGTTGACACGCATCCGCAATGCACAGATGGTTGAGAAAGCAGCGGTATCTATGCCTTCTTCTAAACTGAAAGTGGCCATTGCGCAAGTGTTGAAAGACGAAGGCTATATTGAAGAATTTAAAATTGGTGGCGAAACAGCCAAGCCGGTTTTAGATATTGCGCTGAAATACCATGCGGGTCGTCCTGTGATTGAGCGTATTGAGCGTGTGTCTAAACCAGGTTTGCGTATTTATCGTCAATCTGATGCAATTCCTCGTGTAATGGACGGTTTGGGTGTGGCAATTTTGTCAACATCTAAAGGCGTTATTACCGATCGCAAAGCGCGTGCGCTTGGCGTGGGTGGCGAAGTTTTGTGCGTCGTTGCGTAATCGGAAAAGGAGAAAAACATGTCTCGAGTAGGTAAAAATCCGGTTGCGATCAATGGTGCTGACATCGCGATTGCAGGTAACAAAGTTACTGTTAAAGGTAAATTAGGTACTTTGGAATCGGTGTTCAGCGACAAGCTCGCTATCGAAAACAAAGATGGTCAATTGACCATCACACGCAAAGATGAATCACGTGAAGCCAACGCTCTGTCGGGTACTACCCGTGCTTTGTTGGCCAACATGGTTAAAGGCGTGACAGAAGGTTTTCAAAAGAAACTGACTTTGGTCGGCGTCGGTTACCGCGCCAAAGCCGAAGGCACTGGTTTGAAGTTGGAGCTGGGCTTTTCTCACGACGTCGTGCATCAAATGCCCGAAGGCGTGACTGCTGAAACCCCATCTCAAACTGAGATCATTATCAAAGGCGTGGACAAACAACAGGTTGGCCAAGTGGCCGCTGAGGTTCGTGCATACCGTCCACCAGAGCCTTACAAAGGCAAGGGTGTGCGTTACGCTGATGAAGTGGTGATTATCAAAGAAACCAAGAAAAAATAATCGTTAAGTTGATACGCTGGCTCGTTTGTCCAGCGTACGGCTAACGAAAATTTAAAGGAATTATGATGCAAGACAAAAAGCAAGCGCGTTTGCGCCGAGCACGCAAAACCCGTGCCAAAATTGCTGAGTTGAAAGTCACTCGTTTGGCGGTTCATCGCACCAATTCACACATTTATGCCAACTTGATTTCTGCTGATGGCTCTAAAGTGCTGGCCACTGCCTCTTCGCAAGAAGCTACTTTGCGCACAGAGCTCAAAGGCAATGGCGGTAACGTCGCGGCAGCTGCTGCGGTGGGTAAGGCCATTGCTGAAAAGGCCAAAGTAGCTGGCGTGACTCAAGTCGCGTTCGATCGCTCAGGTTTTCAATTCCATGGTCGCATTAAGGCCTTGGCTGAAGCAGCTCGCGAAGCTGGCTTACAGTTCTAAGCCGAAATTAAGGAATTCTTATGTCTAAAGTTCAAGCAAAAGATCAAACACAGGCGGATGACGGCTTGCGTGAGAAAATGATTGCCGTCAACCGCGTTACCAAAGTGGTTAAGGGTGGTCGTATTATGGGTTTCGCGGCCTTGACCGTGGTTGGTGATGGCGATGGCCGCATCGGCATGGGTAAAGGTAAAGCACGTGAGGTACCTGTGGCCGTTCAAAAAGCCATGGATCAAGCTCGCCGCTCTATGGTTCGTATCCCAATCAAAGATGGCACATTGCAACACTCTGTGACCGGTAAACATGGCGCGGCTTCTGTGTTGATGTCTCCAGCCAAAGACGGTACTGGTGTGATTGCAGGTGGTCCAATGCGTGCCGTATTTGACGTGATGGGCATTCACAATGTGGTGGCTAAATCATTGGGCTCATCGAATCCTTACAACTTGGTTCGCGCAACCCTCGACGGTTTGCGTAAACAATCAACACCTTCTGACATCGCTGCTAAGCGTGGTAAGAGTGTTGAAGATATCACAAGCTAAGGAGTCAATATGACAGCTACAGTAAAAGTCACACTGGTGAAAAGTGTTATTGGCACCAAACAATCTCATCGCGACACGGTTTTGGGTCTCGGCCTGAAAAAAATCGGTCAAGTTCGCGAGTTAGAAGACACACCCGCAGTGCGCGGCATGATCAACAAAGTCGCCTATTTAGTGCGCGTTGTTGCTTAATTGGGGAATGATATGTATTTGAATACGATTGCACCAGCTGAAGGCGCAACCAAAGCGCGTCGTCGCGTTGGTCGTGGTATCGGCTCTGGCCTGGGTAAAACCGCAGGCCGTGGTCACAAAGGTCAAAAATCACGTGCAGGCGGCTTCCATAAGGTCGGTTTTGAAGGCGGTCAAATGCCTATGTACCGTCGTTTGCCAAAACGTGGCTTCACGTCATTGACGCGTCGCTTTGTTGGTGAAGTCACTTTGTCTGATTTGAACAAATTGCCAGTTGATACGGTTGATTTGTTGGCGTTGAAACAAGCTGGCTTGTTGGGCGAGTTGATTACCAGTGCTAAAGTTGTTGCGACTGGCGAGATCAGCCGTAAAGTCACTTTGTCTGGCATCATGGCTTCTGCTGGCGCTCGCGCCGCAATCGAAGCTGCTGGTGGCTCAGTCGCTGAGTAAAAGAGAGATTAATTAATGGCTACAGCCAAATTAGCTTCTAATTCGCAGCTCGGCGGTGCCTCAAAAGGCAATGCTGAGCTCAAACAACGCTTGATTTTTTTGGTGTTGGCATTGATTGTGTACCGTATCTTGGCTCATATCCCTGTACCTGGTGTGGATCCTGATAGCTTAAAGACTTTGTTTAGTGAAAATCAAAACGGTTTACTAGGTTTGATGAATCTATTCTCTGGTGGTGCTGTATCACGTTTTTCTGTGGTGGCGATTGGGATTACCCCATACATCACCGCATCGATTGTGATGCAGCTTGCAGCGATTGTCGTGCCTTCTTTGGAAGCATTGAAAAAAGAAGGTCAAGCAGGGCAGCGCAAAATCACGCAGTACACCCGTTATGGCACTTTGGGTCTGGCTCTGATTCAGTCATTTTTTGTTGTGACGAATCTTCAGGGTTCAGAGGCTCCTGTGATTCAACCGGGTGTAGCAGCTTTGGCTATTGCGGTCGTCACTCTTGTCACTGGTACTATGTTTTTGATGTGGTTAGGTGAGCAGATTACTGAGCGTGGTTTGGGCAACGGTATTTCTTTGATTATTTTCACGGGAATTGTGTCATCTCTGCCTGTTGGGATTTCATCATTCTTTGAAAAAGTGGGTAATGGCTCAATCGGTTACTTCACAGCCTTGCTGATCATTGTTTTAGCAGTTGCGTTAATTGCGTTCATTGTGTTCGTTGAACGTGCACAGCGTAAACTGCCAATCAACTATGCAAAACGCCAAGTCGGTAATAAAGTTTATGGTGGCCAGAGTTCTATCTTACCATTGAAGTTAAACATGGCTAGTGTGATTCCAGCGATTTTTGCTTCGTCAATTTTGCTGTTTCCTGCGACGATTGTGAATATTTTCTCTGACTCGCAAACCATTTGGTTGCGTGATTTGGCGGCTGAGTTGTCGCCAGGGAAGCCTCTCTATATCACGCTTTATGTTGCGGCGATTGTTTTCTTTAGTTTCTTTTACACCGCCTTGGTTTTCAACAGCCGTGACGTGTCAGACAATCTGAAGAAAAGTGGCGCAGTGATTCCAGGTATCCGTCCTGGTGAGCAAACCACTCGCTACTTGGACAGAATCATTACTCGCTTGACGTTGGTCGGTGCAGCGTATATGGCTTTTGTCTGCGTGGTGCCTGAATTAATGGCTGCTCAGTGGTCGAGTTCTATGGCGTTTGGTGGTACATCATTGTTGATTATTGTGGTTGTGGCTATGGACTTCATGTCCCAGGTTCAATCTTCGATGATGAGTTCTCAATACGAATCGCTGATGAAAAAAGCCAACTTTAAAGGTAGCAAGTAAGATGGCAAAAGATGATGCAATTCAAATGCAAGGCGAGGTGTTGGAGGCATTACCCAACGCCACCTTCAAAGTCAAGTTGGAAAACGGACACGTGGTACTGGGTCATATTTCTGGCAAAATGCGTAAAAACTACATTCGCATTCTCGCTGGAGATAAGGTCACGGTTGAATTGACCCCTTATGATTTGTCTAAAGCACGAATCGTATTCCGCTCTAAGTAATTTAGAGTCTCAAAAGTTTGTAGAGGAGTTTTAAAATGAAAGTACTCGCATCGGTAAAACGCATTTGCCGCAATTGCAAAATTATTCGTCGCAATCGCGTCGTGCGTGTGATTTGCTCAAGTGACCCACGTCACAAGCAACGTCAAGGTTAATTAGCTCAAAGGAAATATAAATGGCACGTATTGCTGGTGTTAACATCCCGCCGCACAAACACACTTCGATTGGTTTGACTGCGATTTACGGTATTGGTCGTCCTCGCGCGCTCAAAATTTGCGAAGCAACAGGCGTTGCGGCAAATAAGAAAGTCAAAGACTTGGATGACGCGGATTTGGAAAAGTTGCGTGATGCCGTTGGCACATTCACGATTGAAGGTGACTTGCGTCGTGAAGTGACTATGTCTATCAAACGTTTGATGGATTTGGGTTGCTACCGTGGTATGCGCCATCGTAAAGGCTTGCCTGCACGTGGTCAGCGCACAAAAACCAATGCGCGTACGCGTAAAGGTCCGCGTAAAGCAAGTATTGCGAATAAAAAATAATCGGCGAATTTAAGGAAAATTTAAATGGCTAAAGCTGCAAATAACGCCGCTGCTCGCGCGCGTAAAAAAGTCAAAAAGAATGTAGCGGACGGCATCTTGCACGTTCATGCTTCTTTCAATAACACCATCATCACGATCACTGATCGCCAAGGCAATGCGTTGTCGTGGGCGACTGCAGGTGGTGCCGGTTTCAAAGGCTCACGTAAATCAACACCCTTCGCGGCGCAGGTTGCTGCTGAATCGGCTGGTAAAGTGGCTCAAGAATACGGCATCAAAAACCTCGAAGTTCGCATCAAGGGCCCAGGCCCAGGTCGCGAGTCTTCTGTGCGTGCGATGAATGCGTTGGGCATTAAAATCACATCTATTCAAGACGTGACGCCAGTGCCGCATAACGGTTGCCGCCCTCCAAAGCGCCGTCGTATCTAATGAATCACGGGAAAAGCATTTTTTGATTGCTTTCTTCCTTAGACATTGGCCATTTTGGTAAAAGTAACTGACCAAAACTATCGAGAATCAGACAATAGAGTGCGCTCATTTGTCTGTATGTGGTGATAGATGCCGCATCAAAGTTTCATCAGATTCACGAAATGCTGGACAAAAAGCGTACTCGCCGAGTATAATTGGCGATTACGCATTTTTTGCTTTGTGCATTTTATGAGTTTTTGAAAAAGCCAGCCTCGTTGTTGGCTTTACCTGTCGTGTGAACCATACTTTTGGGTGTGGTCGCATAAACTTAAGCCCACTGTTTTTACCTCTGTTTATAGTAAATAGTTGCGTAAGAACATGCTCCGTCGTTTTTGGCGGAGCATCATCAAATAAGGACACTACTGTGGCACGTTATACTGGCCCTAAGGCTAAACTCTCTCGCCGTGAAGGTACCGATTTATTCCTGAAAAGCGCGCGTCGCTCTTTGGACTCTAAGTGTAAAGCTGATGTTAAACCAGGTCAACACGGTGCCAAATCTGGCGCGCGTACCTCTGATTTTGGTAATCAATTGCGTGAAAAACAAAAATTGAAACGTATGTATGGCGTGTTAGAGCGTCAATTCCGCCGTTACTTTGCGGAAGCTGATCGTTTGCGTGGCAACACAGGTGAACACTTGGTTCGTTTGCTTGAGCAACGTCTGGATAACGTGGTTTACCGTATGGGTTTTGGTTCAACGCGTGCTGAAGCACGCCAATTGGTGAGCCATAAGTCGATTGCGTTGAACGGTCAAGTTGCTAACATTCCTTCAATTCAAGTTAAGCCAAACGATGTGATCAGCATTGTTGAAAAAAGTAAAAAACAAGTTCGTATTGCAGAATCTTTGCAATTGGCCGAACAAATCGGCATGCCATCATGGGTTGCTGTGGACGCTAAGAAAATGGAAGGCACATTCAAAGCTGCGCCTGATCGCTCTGACGTTGCGCACGATGTGAATGAAAGCTTGATTGTTGAGTTGTATTCACGATAATCAAAAAAGTAAATCTTTGCTTTTTCATGTATTTGAAAAATTTTGCGGGAATCCCGGAAAATTTTTGAAAAAAACCATGTGAAAATCTGCAATATTTATCAAAAGAATATCGAGCAGTGACCATCACTGCTACAGCTCTAAAGTTTACATCACATCACCCCGGATTCTGATGGGTTTGACACCAATCAGAATTTTGTTGAAAGGAATTTTATGTCTAAAAACACATTTTTAAAGCCTCGCAACATTTCTGTGGACGCTACGGGTGAGAACAGCGCAAAAGTGGTCTTGGAACCATTTGAGCGTGGTTATGGCCACACTTTGGGTAACGCATTGCGCCGTGTTTTGTTGTCTTCAATGACCGGCTATGCCGCGACTGAAGTGCAAATCGCGGGTGCTTTGCATGAGTACTCGACGTTGGATGGCGTGCAAGAGGATGTGGTTGACATTCTTTTGAATGTTAAAGGCATTGTCTTCAAATTGCACACGCGTGATGACATCACTTTGACTTTGAAAAAATCAGGTCAAGGCGTTGTTACCGCGGCAGACATCGAAGGTTCGCATGAAGTCGAAATCGTTAACCCTGGCCATGTGATCGCTCACTTGGCTGGTGGCGAACTCGATATGCAGATTAAGATTGAAAAAGGCCGTGGTTATGTGCCTGGTAACGTACGTGCATTTGCCGATGATCACAGTAAGAAAATTGGCCACATTTTGTTGGATGCTTCGTTTTCTCCCATCCGCAAAGTGAGTTATGCGGTTGAGTCGGCTCGTGTGGAACAGCGCACGGATTTGGACAAAGTCGTGATGCACATTGAAACCAATGGCGTCATTAGCCCAGAAGATGCGGTTCGTCAATCGGCTGGTATTTTGATTGAGCAGTTGTCAGTATTTGCTGATTTGCAAAGTACGGAAGATTCTGGTGATGCACTGACGCAACGCAGCAATGCGCCACAGTTTGACCCGATTTTACTCCGCCCTGTGGATGAACTCGAGTTGACTGTGCGTTCAGCAAATTGCTTGAAAGCGGAAGCGATTCAGTACATCGGCGACTTGGTGCGTCGTTCTGAACAAGATTTGCTCAAAACGCCAAACTTGGGTCGCAAGTCGCTATCTGAAATCAAAGAAGTGTTGGCTGCTCGCGGCTTGACACTTGGTATGAAATTAGACAACTGGCCGCCTGCTGGTTTAGAGGTTTAAGGTTGACCCAAGAAAGTCAATGATGACTTTCTTGGCTTGAGAATTGGGGGTTTTGCTTGGAATGCCCGAGCAAAAGCCTTGATAAAAACAGATACGAGCCCGCCCCTTTGGGATAGAAGAGCTGAATTTTAGATTATTTTTAAGGATTATTATCATGCGTCATCGTTCAGGTTTACGTAAACTCAATCGCACCAGCAGCCACCGTTTGGCTATGTTCCGCAACATGTCTGTGTCTTTGTTACAACACGAAGTCATCAAAACGACTTTGCCAAAAGCCAAAGACCTGCGTAAAGTGATTGAGCCATTGATTACTTTGGGTAAAACCAACAGCTTGTCTAACCAGCGTTTGGCGTTTGATCGCTTGCGTGACAAAGACATCGTCAAAAAATTATTTGATGAACTCGGCCCTCGCTACGCAAATCGTCCAGGTGGTTACATCCGTATTTTGAAATGCGGTTACCGTGTGGGTGACAATGCACCAATGGCGTTTGTTGAGTTGGTTGACCGTCCAGAAGCGGCTGAATAAGTTGTTTTGAGATTGTGAAAAACGGATTGATTTATCAATCCGTTTTTTTGCGCTCATTCAAAATGGCTCTGTTTGATTTCAAGTAGAATAGTATGAATGGGCAAATGCCTGTGATGGTTTGAGAAAGTCAATAATATGTGGATGGCGTGTTCGCGGTATGTGATGGTTTTTTGCTTGTACTTGGTGGGGATTCTTGCATCTGTGGCGAGTGCTCAGAACGCTGGTTTTTTACCGCCTGATCAGGCTTTTGGTTTTTCGGCAAAGATGCAGGGCAGCGAGTCGGTACGTGTGACTTTTACGATTGCGCCCAACTATTATATGTATCGCGATGAGTTTGCTTTTCGTGTGGTGAGTCCTGATGGTTCGGTGGTGCAAAATGGTGTGGTGAAGTTGCCCAAAGCAGAAATGAAGTTCGATGAGAACTTTAATAAAGAAATGGCGATTTATCATAATAGCGTCAGCGTGGATGTGCCTGTTCGCAAAATGAAAGACGCGGAGGGTCTGTTTAAGTTGGTGGTGATTTCGCGTGGTTGTGCTGATAAAGGTTTGTGCTATCCGCCGCGCCAAACGCAAGCGGTATTGACGGCTGTGGGTGCAGCCAAGAATAGTGTGTCCATTGAGGCTGCGGCACAAAAAACCACGAACCAATCTGAGCAACCATCTACTGATAAAGCTCAGTCGCTTAATGCTTCCTCATCCATACCTGAAGCACCATCAGCGGTAACGGAACAAAGTGCCTCGATCAGTAGTAGTGCGGCCTCCTCCGAAAGTTCTGCTGCTACACCGACATTAGAGTCTGCACGTGCAAACAGCGCACAGTGGGACAGGGCAGCTGGCGTGGACAATACCGCTTATGCGCGCACGATTTTTGAGGGGCGCAATGTGTTTTATGCGTTGGCTTTGGTGTTTGGTCTGGGTGTGTTGCTGTCGCTAACGCCTTGCATGTTGCCGATGCTGCCGATTTTATCGACGATTTTGGCTGGGCAAAAAAACGTCTCTCGGATGAGCGGTTTTTGGTTGGCGGTGGCGTATGTGACTGGTATGGCGGTGGCGTATGCGTTGGTCGGGGTTTTGGTGGCACAGACGGGGGCGACACTGCATCAGTATCTGCAAAGTCCGTGGGTGCTCTGTGGTTTCTCACTGGTACTGATTTTGCTCGCGTTGTCGATGTTTGATGTGTTTGCGCTGCAGTTGCCAGAGCGTTGGGTTGGTTGGGTGCAGCGCATGACGGGTTTTGGTCGTCAAGGTTATGTGGGCGCGGCGATATTTGGGGTGGCATCGGCCTTGATAGCCTCACCCTGTGTGACCGCGCCGTTGATTGGTTTGATGGCATTCATTGCTCAGACAGGCAATGTGTGGTTGGGTGGCGTGGCGTTGTTGGTACTGGCTTATGGTATGGGTTTGCCACTGCTGCTGTTGGGGGCTGGTTTGGGGCGTGTTTTACCGAAAAGCGGTTTGTGGATGGTGCGCGTGAAGCAGCTCATTGGTGTGCTGATGTTGATCGCTGCGTTGTGGATTGCCCAGCCACTGTGGGGGAAATATTGGGAGCGCGCGTGGGGTGAGCCTGCGGTTGAAATGGTGTTTGCGCCTGCGAGCGATGCAGCGGGTTTGCAAAAAATCATTGAAACGTCGGATAAACCCATTGTGCTTGATTTATACGCTGACTGGTGTCGTTCATGTATTGAGATGGAGCAGAAGACATTCAGCGATGCACGGGTGCGTGAGCGATTCGCCGATATGACGCTGGTGCGTGTGGATATGACGGCGTTTAATGATGAACATGCCGCCCTTTTGCAGCGCTTCGGTTTGTATGGACCGCCTGCGGTTTTGGTGCTTGAGCCTTTGACTGGGAAAGAGCGACTGCGCGTGGTGGGTTTTGAGCCACCTGATGGATTTTTAAAGCGGTTGGAAATGGTTCGGTGAAACAAAAAGGCGCAAATGATGCGCCTTTTTGTTTGAATGCTTGTCTGCTGTATCGAGACGGGCGTTTTTTACGCTTGATGGCTTGATTCTTTCAATTTCAATGCGCGTTGTCGATAAGTGGTGAAGTCTGGCTGTTGGCGTTCATAACCGCCAGTGAATAACGGACTGCTGATGAGAAAGTCAGCGGTGGCGACATTACATGCGCTGGGTATGTTCCACAGGACAGCGAGTCGCAATAAAGCCTTGATGTCTGGGTCGTGTGACATCGGCTCAAGTGGATCCCAAAAAAAGATCAACAGGTCAATTTCACCTTCAACAATCTTGGCACCGATTTGTTGGTCACCGCCGAGAGGGCCGCTTTGAAAACACGTCACAGAAAATCCCAGTCTGTCCTGTAGCAATTGACCGGTTGTGCCTGTGGCGTAGAATTGATGAGTTTGCAGGCTTTTTTGGTTGTATGCACACCAGTCGAGAAGGTCTTGTTTCTTGTTGTCGTGTGCGATGAGCGCAATTTTTTTGGCGAGCTGATTCATTATTTAAATCCTGTTATATGACAATCTGATGACGTTTGAGGTCGGTTGTGTCATGAAATGGTGATGAAGTTGTCACGGGTTTTTCATGTGGGTTTTTTATAGTCTCATTTGTTTATTACACAACTCAAAGGGGACTTGACATGAACACCACGACTGACATCATAGACTTTAATGATGAAAATTCCAATACAACATACAACAGCACGTTCGCTGAGATTTTGCATGCACGCGTTAGCCGTCGTGATGTATTGCGTACTGGTGTTGCATTGGCAGGAGCCGCGACAGTAGCTGGCTTGCCATTAGAGGCATCAGCTCAGTCGGTAAAAACCGCTCAAAAGCTATTGGGCTTTAAGGCGGTACCAAAGAGTCGTGCCGACTCGGTCTTGGTGCCAGCAGGTTATACGGCATCAGTCATTTATGCGCTGGGCGATCCTCTTAGTGCAGACATACCTGCGTACAAAAATGATGGCACGGATATGGATTTTGACAAGCGTGCGGGTGACCATCACGATGGTATGGAGTGGTTCGGCTTGGATGCCAATGGTCAACCTTCGACGAGTGCTACGACACGTGGACTGCTTGCTATGAATCATGAAGCCACCACTGATGAAAAACTCTCATCATTTTTTATTCATGCAGATGGTGGCACATCCACATTGCCTCGCCCAGCGGTTGAAGTTGACAAAGAGTTGGCCATTCATGGTCTATCCTTTGTTGAGGTTCGCTCTGAGCGCGGGCAGTGGCGTACGATCCAAAACTCACCGTTGAATCGACGTGTCACACAACTAACACCTGTTGAGATTTCAGGTCCAGCACGCGGTCATGCACTCATGGTGACCAAATACTCTCCAAATGGTACGAAAACACGTGGGACATTAAACAACTGCGGCACAGGCAGCACACCGTGGGGCACGATGCTTTCAGGCGAAGAAAACTGGTACGGTTATTTCAACCGCAGCGCGAATGATGATGCCGCTCGTGGTGATAAAAGCGTTATCGCCCTGAATCGTTATGGACGCAAACAAGGCGAAGCCTCCCGCCATGGTTGGGAAAGCGCGGGCACAGACGACAAGTACGTGCGCTGGAATAACAGCAAAATTGGCAGCAGTGTTGATGGCTCTGATGACTACCGCAACGAGATGAACACTTTTGGCTACATCGTTGAAGTGGATCCGTACAATCCGACACGGATGGTGAAAAAACGCACAGGTTTGGGTCGATTCGCTCACGAATCGGCGGCTTATAGCATTCCGAAAGCGCGTCAACCACTGCGCTTTTACATGGGTGATGATGCGCGCAACGAGTACATTTACAAATGGGTGACAAAAGAGTTGTGGAATCCCGCCGATGCGACAGCCGCAGATCGACTCGCCATCGGTGACAAATACTTGGATCATGGTACGTTGTATGTGGCGAAGTTTGATGCCTCTGGCCGTGGTGAATGGATTGAGTTGACCATGGATAACCCGACAGTTGCCAACTACAGCAAATACAAATTTGCCGATCAGGCAGACATCTGTGTCAACGCTCGCCTCGCCGCTGACGCCGTTGGCGCCACGAAAATGGATCGCCCAGAGTGGAATGGTGTGCACCCTGTCACTGGTGAAGTGTATTTCACTCTAACCAATAACAGTAACCGCACCATCAATCCAGACCCTGAGAAAAAAGCCCAGCTGATGCCCGATGCTGCGAACCCACGTGCCTATACGGACATGAAAAAGGACAAAGCGCAAACAGGCAATCCGAATGGCCACATTCTTCGCTTGCGTGAAAATGGCGGTCGCGGCAAGCCGACGTTTACATGGGATGTTTATTTGTTTGGTGCAGAGGCGATTGCTGATGCGAAAAGCATCAACCTGTCTGGTTTGACGGAGGATCAAGATTTCTCAAGTCCAGATGGCATCGCTTTCAGCCGCCGTACAGGCTTGTGCTGGATTCAAACTGATGATGGCGCATACACGGATGCTTCAAACTGCATGATGCTCGCTGCCATACCTGGCCGTGTGGGCGATGGCGAAAAAGTCACGCTTAACCACACCAAGGCAGATGGCACGGTGGTGCCTGTCACGACATTTGTGGGCAAAAAGCCGACCGACATGAGCTTAAAGCGTTTCCTTGTGGGGCCGAAAGATTGTGAAATCACAGGTTTTTGCGAAACACCTGATGGCAAAACCATTTTCGTCAATATCCAACACCCTGGCGAGGGCACCAAGCAAGCCGACATTGCAGACCCGAGCAAATACACCAGCCAATGGCCAGCCAACGCAGGTTACGGTGCAGGTAAACGGCCGCGTTCAGCCACAATCGTCATCACCAAAAATGATGGTGGGGTGATTGGTAGTTAACCAATCTTCACGTCTCCAAGTGACATTCACACGGCGCTCTATGAGCGCCGTTTTTTACCTAAACAATTGATGCGAAGATTTGCTGAAAAGTCTCAGGCAACGTCATCACATCGTCATTTTGTACAACATTTGCAACCCCAAACCAATCAACATCACTGCGAAAAGACGTTTTAGGGTGTAAATATTCCAGCGTTGCGCCATGCGTGCGCCAAGCGGGGCGACCAGAAAGCTTGTGGCCACTATACCCACGACAGCAGGCCAATAAATGTAAGCGAAAGTATGGGGAGGTAAATGAGGGACATTATGTGCTGTGATCAAATAGCTGATGACACCCCCGACAGCGATCGGGAAACCCAATGCTGCAGACGTACCCATCGCCAAACGGGCATTAATGTTGCACCAAATCATGAATGGCACAGAGATGAAGCCACCGCCTGCAGAAATTAATGTTGAAAAAATGCCGATACCATTACCAACGCCAAACATTGTGGGGGTGTTGGGGAGGGTTCTGCTGGGTTTGGGTTGTTTATTGGCCAGCATTGAATAGGCGGTATAGAATGTGAACAACACAAATACCACGCGCAAAGGTATGACAGGAAGCACATTGACCAATTGAGCACCGATGAGCGTACCGAGCAAAATGCCGGGCAAAAAGCGCTTAACCACATCCCAATGAACATTATCATGCTTTGCGTGTGAGCGCATACTCGCAAATGCGGTGAAAGATATGGCGGTTGTGGATGTGGCAAGGGCGATTTTGTGCAGGTCTGGATGATGTAATCCTTGAGCCTGGAGTAAGAGTGTGAGAATCGGTACGGTGATGAGGCCGCCGCCGACACCGAGCAATCCCGCCAAAAATCCGACCACACAGCCGAGTAGGGGGTAAGCGAGCCAGAGAATATCCATGGTTTTTCCGTTAAACGAAGCGAGCGACTCAGTGAGTCGCTCGATTTTTGTTTGGAAAAAAGCAGTATTGACTTTTTTCGTCTAATTAGTGCCCCCGTGCCATACGTTCAGCCGAACCCTTGAACCTGGCGGTTCAGGGCGCTACAAGCAATTAAACTTCGGGTTCATCTGACAGAGAGACGCTCACGCCCGTTTAATGATGTTTTGTAGCTCATAATGCATATTGGTCCAAAGAGTAATGGCTTCATCGCGTATGGCTCAGGTAGCGATGTCATTGTAGCGCAATTGTTTGGTGGGTAAGTGGTCTTTTTGTTATCTAAGGACGATTCTCTGGATCGTTCACATGAGGGAATAATGATTGAAAAGTGGATTTTAGTGATGAGAAAAACTTTGCGCCTGGTGCGCTGAAAAGCCCATCAAATATATGTGAGCGGCTAAATTTTAGGGTATCATTATGGGCTTATGCGCGCGCATTCTTGCCGCACTTATTTGAAGGCCTCAGTACATGCTGTGGTGGTGCTGTTTCTGCTTCGACTCCCCCTATTTTTGCAAAGTGATGCTGGCTGGTTGCTTTGTTGCTTGTTCATCATCAAAGGACGCTCTCATGTTTAAATTTTTACGCAAATATGTCTCTAACGATCTCGCGATTGACCTTGGCACGGCCAATACGTTGATTTATGCGCGCAACAAAGGCATTGTGCTCGATGAGCCATCGGTTGTCGCGATTCGTCATGACAACAAAACAGGCCGCTCCTCGGTTCAAGCCGTCGGTTTAGAGGCCAAACAGATGCTCGGTAAAGTACCCGGTAATATTGAAGCCATCCGTCCTTTGAAAGATGGCGTGATTGCCGATTTTTCGGTCACTGAGACCATGCTCAAGCATTTCATCCGCTCGGTTCACGAGTCCAATTTGTTCAAACCCAGCCCACGCATTGTTATCTGCGTGCCTTGTGGTTCGACTCAAGTAGAGCGTCGTGCGATTCGTGAGTCTGCTCAAAATGCGGGTGCATCCGAAGCGCATCTGATTGAAGAACCAATGGCAGCGGCACTCGGCGCTGGCTTGCCTGTGTTTGATGCACGTGGTTCGATGGTGGTGGATATTGGTGGCGGCACGACAGAGGTAGGCGTGATTTCACTCGGTGGCATGGTTTACCAAAACTCTGTGCGTATTGGTGGCGATAAGTTTGATGAAGCCATCGTCAACTACATTCGCCGCAATTACGGTATGTTGATTGGTGAGCCGACAGCTGAAGCGATTAAAAAAGAAATCGGCACCGCATTCCCTGGTGCTGATGTGCGCGAAATCGAAGTCAAAGGGCGCAATCTTGCTGAAGGCGTGCCACGCAGCTTCACTGTCAACTCTAACGAGATTCTTGAAGCCCTGTCTGAGCCGCTCAATGGTATTGTTTCAACAGTGAAAATCGCGCTCGAACAAACTCCGCCAGAGTTAAGTTCAGACATTGCTGAGATTGGGATTGTCCTGACAGGCGGTGGTGCGTTGCTCAAAGACCTTGATAGATTACTTCAAGAGGAAACAGGTTTGCCTGTTTATGTCGCTGAAAACCCACTCACCTGTGTGGTGCGTGGTTCCGGCATGGCCTTGGATCATTTGGATAAGCTGAACTCTTTGTACTCATACGAGTGATTTAGTGATTTCATTCAGCGTGATGAGTCTGTCACGATTTTTCTTTTTGGTCATTGAATGAGTTCTTTGCTTAAGAGCTCATTTTTCTAAAGGTTTCCAGAAACTTCTCAAATGCGCCCTGTTTTATGAAAAAAGACTACCAACTCTTTCGGCGCACCACACCTGTGTGGTTGCGCCTCGTTTTTGCCACTGTCTTGGCGCTGGCTCTGATGATGGTTGACGGCCAAGATCGGCGGCTTAAAGTGGTTCGCGGTGTAGTGAAAACATTTGTGTCGCCCATTCAAAGTGGTTTGCAGTCAACCAAACAGTGGGTTTCGGATAGTTTTTTTTATGTGTATAACATTGAAAAGCTGGCCACTGAAAACCAAAGTTTGAAAGTGGCTGAACAGTCACAAGCGGCTCGAATTGCTCAACTGGCCCAATTGGAAACAGACAATGCCCTGCTGCGCGAGCAGCTTGGGCTTAAGCAGTCAACGAGTACGCCGAGCATTGCAGCTGAGGTATTGTATCAAGTGGTTGACCCATATGCACGCAAATTAGTGCTCAATAAAGGCAGTAGCGACGGTGTTCAGCTCGGCCAGCCTGTGGTGACTGCCGATGGTTTGATTGGTCAAATCACCGATGTCACGTCTGTTTCTAGTGAGTTGACTTTGGTTTTAGACACCAAAATCAATGTGCCCGTACAAATCAAACGCATGGTCGAGCCAGCGACCTCGGCTGTGATTAACTCAGCCACGCCTGTTGATGTATCTGCTTCTGCCACAAACAGCCAAACTGGTGCGGCGACAGACCCTTCTTCGCCACAGACATCGGACAACGTACAAAAACCGGCAATGAAGCAGGATAGTGGCTTGGTACGAGGCTTGATTTCGGGCGATAAGCGCGAAGGTTATTTGGCATTGCGATTCTTTGTGCCTCAGGTGGATATCAGAGAAGGTGATTTGTTGGTCACCTCTGGACTTGATGGTTTGTACCCAGCTGGGTTGGCGGTGGGGCGAGTGGCGTCTGTTGAAAAGTCAGGCGATGATGAACGTTCAAATATCACTGTTGTGCCGACGACCAAAGGCATGGCCGCGCGTTTTGTTTTGATTTTGCAGGTAGTAGATGCGAGTGCGCGCAAGGATTACGCCGATGCCCAAAGTGCCAAGGCACAAGACACTGCCGTGCCCACGACGCTGGGTGAGCGCCGTCGCACTGAAACATTGGGGAATAAATAATGCGAGTAGAGCAATGGTTGGGCACAGTGCGCGCCCGTGTGGTCTGGTTGACTTTGATTGTTGCATGGTTGCTGTCCTTTGTGGTGACGGTACGTGCCACGGTTTGGTTGGATTGGGTGGCTTTGGTTTTACTGTTTTGGACAGTTTATCAGCCCGCTCGGATTTCACTGATTTTGGCTTTTGTGGTTGGTATTTTGATTGATGTACAACAGGCTTCGATATTGGGCGAGCACGCACTATTGTACGTGTGGGGTGTTGCCTTAATGCAAGCGTTGGCGTCGCGTTTGCAGTTCTCATCAGTATTTGTCCATGCGCTCTATGGCACAGGGTTGTTGTTGTTGATGCAGGTGATGCGTGCTTTGGGACATGCGGTGTTTCTCGGAGAGTTCGATAATCTCGCGGGTTTGGTGTGGGTTTTGCTCGGGGTGGTGGCTTGGATGTTACTGGCAACGGTATTGCATAAGTCAGCGCGTTCCAACGCGGTAGGTGCATGGGTATCTAAATGAAGAATAATTTGGGGGCTGCTACACAAACTCAATTGTTTCGTCGTCGGCTGGTGGTGGCCAATGCCTTGGTTTTGGCGTGTTTTTCTTTGCTGGTTGCTCGTCTTGTCTATTTGCAAGTGTTCAGTCATGAGGAGTTCTCGCAAAAAGCCGAGAGTAATCGAATTTCAGTTGTGCCAATTGCACCTGAGCGTGGTGAAATCCTTGACCGACATGGCGTGGTGATGGCCCGCAACAACCCTGGTTTTTCGTTAGAAATCACACCAGAGGACATTGAGTTAATCAATGAAAAAGAAAACCGAGACGATGCCATCGCTCGCTTGATTGGTGAGCTGGGGCAAGTTGTACCGATTACTGAGTCTGACTTGCGTAAGTTTAAAAAAATCAAAGAGGATTCACAAGCGCACGACAGCTTGCCGATTTTGACTAAGCTTACACCAGAGCAGGTGTTTAAGCTCTCTGCTGTATTGTTTCGATACAAAGGCGTTGAAATTAAAAAACGAAGTTTTCGAGATTATCCAAATGGCAACATGGGCGTGCATGTCATGGGTTATATTGGGCGCATCAATAAAAAAGACCAAGAGCGCTTAGCCGAAGAAAACCTTAAAGATGCCTATCACGGCACGACCCACATTGGTAAAGTCGGCATTGAACAAAGTTACGAAGACGTGCTGCATGGCAAGGCGGGGTATCAGCGTTTGCAAGTGATGGCCTCCGGTCGTCGCATTGATGAGCTCGGCGAGGAGCCTGCAGTCAATGGGCGCAGTTTGGAGCTGACGATTGATGCACATATCCAGTCTGAGACTGAAAAAGCCTTTGGTAATCGCCGTGGCGCATTGGTGGCGATAGAGCCTGCAACTGGTGAGGTTTTGGCTTTTGTGAGCGCGCCGACTTATGACCCGCGTTTGTTTATGGACGGTATTTCGACTGATGACTGGGCATTGCTCTCGAATCATGAGGATAAGCCGTTACTCAATCGCCCGCTTCGCGAAAACTACCCAGTGGGTTCAACGTACAAGCCCTTTATGGCCATCGCTGCCTTACATTCGGGTGTTCGCAGTGCGGATAAAGTCATTGCCGACGGTGGTGTTTATACGTTTGGTGGCCATCGTTATCGAGACAGCACGGGTGGGCGTGGTCACGGCATGGTCAATATGTTCCAGTCTATTGCGGTCTCATCGGATGTTTATTATTACAGCCTGGCTCATGAGATGGGGGTTGATTTGATGCACCAAGAGCTATCTCGTTTCGGTTTTGGTCAAAAAACGGGCATTGATCTCATTGGTGAAATTACAGGAATTTTGCCCTCAAAAGCGTGGTACAAAAAACGCACAGGTAAAGACTGGAGTGAAGGGCAAACCATCAGTTTGGGTATTGGGCAGGGCGAAAATACGTTTACGATTCTACAGTTGGCTTATGCTACGTCGATATTGGCGAACAATGGGGTTGGGATGAAGCCCCATTTGGTTCGTTCGATCATCGGCCCACTGGCCAATCAAAGAGAAATCAAGTCGCCCACACAGATTGCCGATTTACAGATCCCTGCGGCAGACCTTGACGTGGTCAGACGTGGGATGGTGCAAGTGAATATATCGGGTACTGGGCGAGGGGTGTTTAATGGTTTGGGCTATGCTGTTGCGGGTAAAACAGGTACGGCGCAAGTCTTTAGCGTTGCCCAAAACTCCACGTACTCGGCCAGTCGTCGCAATGCCCGAATGACTGACCACTCGCTTTACATTGCGTTTGCACCAGCTGACAATCCCAAAATCGCCATTGCCGCCATTGTTGAAAATGGTGGTTTTGGTGCTAAGGCCGCAGCCCCCATTGTTCGCCGAACATTAGAGGCGTTTAATGAGTCAAACGCGGGTAAACGTTATCAGCCTGACCCAACTCAAGCCTCTGCGGCAGCATTGACCAACAAAAAGACCACGCCATGAATTTGATGCCTGATTTCTCACCCAGCTTGGGTCGAACGTCGACGCTCTCACGGATTTTTGCGCCCATTGATGGTGTGATGTTGTTTATTCTTGCACTCATAGCCGCCATTAGTGTGGTGGCTATGTACAGTGCCGCGTCAGATATGCCACATCGATTTGAGGATCATATTCGTAATCTGACGATAGGTTTTGTTGTGATGCTGGTTTTGGCGTACACGCCGCCCAAGTGGCTAATGCAGCTTGCTATTCCGTTATACGTTGTTGGTATTTTGCTGCTTCTGGGGGTGGCATTGTTTGGTGAAAGTTCCAAAGGTGCTCAGCGGTGGCTGAATGTCGGTGTGCGAATCCAGCCGTCAGAGTTGCTAAAAATCGCTGTGCCCTTGATGTTGGCGTATTATTTTCACTTGACGGGCGTGGTGCATGACCGCAAGAGAGCCATTCAGGTTTATTTAATTGCGGCATTGATTTTGCTCGTGCCCTTTACCTTAATTGCCAAGCAACCTGACCTTGGAACAGCTTTGCTGGTGGCTTTTGCTGGGGCGTATGTGATATTTTTTGCAGGACTTAACTGGAAAGTGGTGGTTGGGCTTTTGGCCAGTGCGGTGGTTTTGATTAGCGTGTTGTTGTCACTGCTGCACACCTCGTTTGCGACAGATGTGCTGCATTTGAAGCCTTATCAAATCAAACGCATCGAGGTGTTGCTTGACCCATCAGCAGATCCTCGTGGGTCGGGTTTTCACATCATGCAAGCTGAGATTGCCATTGGTTCTGGTGGGTTGCTGGGCAAAGGCTGGCAACAAGGCACGCAAGCGCAGCTTCAGTTCATTCCTGAGCGTTCCACTGACTTCTTATTGGCGGTTTTTTCTGAGGAATTTGGTCTTGTTGGTAACCTTCTACTCCTTGTGTTATACTCCATGCTCATTTTACGGGGATTATCCATCGCTTATGGTGCCTCCTCGCGATTTGAACGGTTGCTGGCAGGAGCGCTTTCCATGATTTTGTTCACCTATGTTTTTGTGAATACGGGCATGGTAGCGGGTATGCTGCCAGTCGTTGGAGTGCCACTGCCGTTTATGAGCTATGGCGGCACCGCGCTGATTACCTTGGGCGTGGCTTGTGGCATGTTAATGAGCGTGCATCACCATCGAATCAGATGAGCACGTGCAATTGGGTAAGACCTCTCCCCTATAATAACTACCAGCAAAGAGTCGATAAGTAAGACAGACTCTAGGTCAGATACCCGTCTAAGGAGTAAGACGGTATGATTCGTTTGAAAAGTCGCCAGTTCCGCAAGTATGCGGCATTGGCAATCAGTGTCAGTGCATTTATCGGTTTGAATTCTGCACTGTCTGCTAAAGAAATACCAACACCAGTCGCTGCGATAGCAGCACCCACTGTTGTTGCCGACAATCCAGTAGGAAGCGTCGTGTCGCCTGTGAATCAGAAGAGTGATGTTAAAGTGCAAAAAACCAATTTTGCATCAAATGACGTCAAAACCAGTTTTCTTCAAACAGGTGTGGCGTCTTACTATGGCCCAGGGTTTCACGGCCGACGCACCGCAAATGGCGAAAAATTTAACCAAAATGCCATGACCGCTGCCCATCGCACCTTGCCGTTTGGAACCAAATTAAAGGTCACCAACCTCGCTAATGGTCAGAGTACCATCGTCCGAGTCAATGACCGAGGCCCTTATGCTGGTGGACGCGTGCTTGACTTATCCGTCGCTGCAGCCAAGCAAATTGGTTCAACCCACTCAGGTGTTGCGAAAGTGAAAATCGAAGTCGTCAGTAACTGATGTAACGGTTGCGCGACGAATGATGCCGCAGACCAGACAAACGCCGATGCTGTTGCATCGGCGTTTTTTATGGTTGTTTGGTCAAGTACAGGTCGGTGGTACATGTGATTAAAAATCACCCAATACTTCGGGTCTAAGCACCAAAAAAGCCTATGAGTCATCATCGGCTTTTTTGGTGAGAAATAAAACGCCCCAATCAATGAGCCAAAATTTTTGATAAAAATTGCTTGGCGCGGTCAGAGCGATTTTCTGTGTTGCTGAAAAATTCGTCTTTCGAGCAGTCTTCGACGATTTCGCCTTTGTCCATGAAAATCACGCGGCTGGCAACTTTGCGGGCGAAGCCCATTTCGTGGGTGACGCACATCATGGTCATGCCTTCGTTGGCGAGTTGCACCATCACGTCGAGCACTTCGTTGACCATTTCGGGGTCTAGCGCAGACGTTGGCTCATCAAACAACATGGCAATCGGATCCATTGCGAGTGCACGAGCGATGGCGACACGTTGCTGTTGTCCGCCTGATAATTGGCCAGGGAATTTATGTGCGTGCGCCGATAATCCGACGCGCTCTAATAACTTTTTGCCTTTGGTGTAGGCTTCGTCTTTGCTGCGCCCCAAAACTTTCATTTGAGCAATGGCGAGATTTTTCTCAATGCTCATGTGCGGAAACAACTCGAAGTGTTGAAACACCATCCCGACGCGCGAACGTAGTTTGTTCAGATTTGTTTTCGGGTCGGTGAGGGATACGCCATCGACCACAATATCGCCTTTTTGAATAGGCTCTAATGCGTTGACGGTTTTGATTAAGGTCGATTTTCCTGAGCCTGATGGGCCGCATACGACGACTACTTCGCCTTTTTGAATGTTGGTGGTGCAGTTGGTCAACACTTGAAACTCACCGTACCATTTTGATGCATTTTTGATTTCTATCATGACAAAACTCCAATAAATAGGGTTGCGGCATCAACGAATGATGGCTACTTTTTTCTGTAAATATTTGACATAACGAGACATGCCATAGCAGATGATGAAATAAATCACACCAATAAATAAGTAAAACTCGGTCGGACGATTGTTGGTCGCGGCGAGTGTGGTGCCTGCGCCCAGAAAGTCCTTCCAGCCAATCGCGTAAACCAGGGTGATGTCCTGAAACAAGATGATGGTCTGCGTGAGTAACACAGGCAGCATGTTGCGTAAGGCTTGTGGCAGGACGACTTGCATCATGGTTTGGCCGTAGCTCATGCCCAACGCATAACTCGCAGCGGTTTGCCCTTTGGAAATATTTTGTATCCCTGCACGCATGATTTCAGAAAAATACGCCGCTTCAAAAATCGCATACGTGATGACACCCGCCACCAAAGCACCGAGCGTGACGGGATACGCTGCACCTGTAACCCATTGCAGTAATTTGGGCAACATAAAATAAAATACCAACAATACTTGCACCAATGGCAGACCACGAAAAAAATCCACATATAACTTGGCAAAGCCTGAAGCAAAGCGGTTGGATGACAAACGCATCATTGCCAGCGGTGTACCAATCAACATGCCAAGAATCAATGCTAACACGGTGAGCTGTATGGTGAACCACAGCCCTTTGGCCAACGCGCTCAGAGATTCGGGGGTAAATAAAACAGCGAAGTCGAAGTTCATATTATTTACCTCCCATTGACAAACCAGGGATGGCCAAACGTTTCTCGAATATAGCCATCAAGAATTTAATGGCATAAGTGAAGAACAAATAAACCAGCGTGGTGACCGTCATAATCACGAGGTCTTGAGAGGTTTCTTCGTTCATGTTCTTGGTATAAAAATAGAGGTTGAATACACCAATCGCAAAGGCGACCGAAGTGTTCTTGAATAAATTCATCACTTCAGATGTGAGCGTCGGCCACACGGTACGAAAAGCCACAGGTAAAATCGTGTACAAATAAACCTGCGCACGGCTCATGCCCATGGCAAAGCCAGCGTTCCATTGTCCTGTCGGAATTGCTTGAATTCCCGCACGGACTTGTTCTGAAATCCGCGCTGCGTGGTACAAACCAATCCCCAAACCTGCAACCACCCATGGCATGGTGTTGACTATTTGCTTGTAGCCTGCGCCTGCAACTGCGCTGCCATTTTCCGCCGAGATGCTGGTCGGTAAAAATTCTGGAAACACCCGCGCCCAAAAAAACAATTGGATGATGAGTGGGATGTTGCGAAATAACTCCACGTAGCTATTGCCCAATCGCACCAGCCATTTGTTTGGTGTGGTGCGGATGACGCCAAGCAACGAGCCGAGCGCAAACGCTAGCACCAATGCCAATAAAAAAACCACGAAATGCCATTGAAGGCCGCTCACCATGATTTGTAACCATGTCACGGACTCTGCGCTGGAATCATACGAGCCCGCTCCAGCCATTTTGCACAACGATTCAGCCCAACTGGCTTTGTCGACGTACTCGTTGCCAGGAGAGCAAAACACGCCCCAGTCATTTGCCATACTGATTCTCCAAACGGTTCAATATTTTTTATAAAAATAGCGCACAGATTAACTTATTATTCTGTGCGCTATGTTTTGGATGATGAAACTGATTAAATTCCTGCGTCAGATGGCTCTGAGAAGGCTTTTTTCATGGTTTCGTTCATTTTCCAGTTCATATTGATGCCTTTTGGTGGAATCGGAGATTGGAACCATTTGGCATAAGATTTTTCAGCCGCACCGGATTTGATGAAGTTGGTGACCGCAGTATCTGCGATTTTCTTCATTGCCGCATCACCTTTGTTCAACATCACGCCGTACGGCTCAGTCGAGAGGATCGGGCCGACGATTTGAAAATCATTTGGCGTTTTTGATGTGGCGATCAAACCAGCCAAAATGTTGTCATCCATAAAGAATGCAGCGGCAGCTCCTGACTCAACCTGAGCGAATGAGTCGGCGTGGTCTTTACCGAATACGTTGGTGACGTTGACTTTGGCAGCTTGCTCGCCTTGTTTGATGTATTTGTCAGAGGTTGTGCCTGTGGTGGTGACGACTGCCTTACCATCAAGATCTTTAATTTCTTTGACGTTAGAGCCTTTTTTTACCACCATACGCACTTCGGTCACGTAGTAGTTGGTTGAGAAGTTAACTTGCTCTTGGCGTTTTTTGCTGTTGGTTGTTGTGCCACACTCCATGTCAATGTTGCCCGCTTGGATTTCTGGGATGCGGGTCGCTGACGTGACAGGTTTGTATTCGACTTTGAGTTCAGGCATTTTGAGTTCTTTTTTCAACTCATCAACAATGGCTGAGCAGACATCCAACGCGTAGCCGACAGGTTTGCCATCAGCCAAGTATGAAATAGGAATTGACGATTCGCGGTGACCGATGACCACTTTGCCCGTGTCTTTGATTTTTTTAATGGTATCAATCGCTGGTGGTGGCGTTTCAGCAGGTTTGGCAGCATCCGCTGTTTTGGCTGGTTCTGCTGGCTTGTCGCCACCGCCGCCACAAGAGGCTAGTGTGAACGTACCTGCAGTTAATAATAAAGCGGTGAGTAAACGAGTCTGTTTCATGTGTTCAATTCCTTCACTGAGTGTGATATGTCATTGTGTTTTGCGCCCCTATTTTTTAAGGGGGCACAACGTTTGATAAGCGGTTTAACCAACTTATTCGCGAAGAGTAAAGCAAAGGAATCATGAATGCAAGACCACTGGATGCACTGATTTGAGGTGCATTGCACCAAATATGGTCATTTTGTATGATGTGTGTTTATCTTTTGGGGGGTTATGATGCTGTTGTGGTGCAGCAAAAAAAGTCATTGAGGTCCTGTGGTTTTTACTCAGTTTCGGGTGCGTTGGCTTTAAGGGACAGAGCTTGTTGATAAACCTCGTTTTTTGGTGCGCCTGTTATTTGGCAAGTCAGTGCCACAGCTTGCTTGAGGGGTAACTCATTTAACAGCACGACCAATGTGGGCTGCCATCCTGTATGCTGATTGACCTCATGTGCGGGAGCTGACAACACCAAAACGTACTCGCCACGAGGTACGGCAGCTTGTGTTAGCCATTGGGAGGCATTGCACAGTGGTAAAATGGTGACAGATTCATGTAGTTTGGTAAGTTCTTTGCCAATCGTTAGAGTGCGCTCACTAAAATGCTCTGCCAAGGCGGCAATGGTGTCGTGTAAGCGATGCGGTGACTCATAAAAGACGATGTTGCTCGAAATGCTGGCCAAAGATTGCAAAGTTTGGTTGCGGGCGTTGGCTTTGTTTGGCAAAAACCCATGGAAGTGAAATCCGCCATCGTATCCTGCCGCACTCATTGCGGCGACAGCAGCACAGGCACCTGCAATGGGGACAACGCGCACGCCAGCAGCATGTGCCGCGGCGACTACGCGTGAACCAGGGTCTGAGACGGCAGGTGTGCCCGCATCGGTGATGAGGGCGATGCGTTCGCCGTTTTGTAGTCGAGTGATGAGACTGGTGGCGATGTCAGATTCGTTGTAGTCGTGGACAGCGATGAGCGGCTTGCTGATGCCGTATTGGTTGAGTAGTGGTTTACTGCGGCGCGTGTCTTCGCAGGCGATGGCATCAACGAGCTGCAACACATACAGAGCCCGTACCGTGATGTCCGCCAAATTGCCGATTGGGGTGGCGACGATGTACAGAGCGCCTTGGGGGTATTGTTGGGTGGCTGCATTTTGCCAAATCGATTCTAAAGCATGCGACATAAAAAGACCTCGTGGTTAGGGCTGCACTTTAGCATGGTTTTGTGCGATGATGAGCTAGTGATCAAGACAAAAAGGCGACGTGATGTTGGGCTGGCTGCGAAAAAAATCAGAAATCAAAACCGAAGAATTGCCCTTGCGCCGCTACACGCCGCAAGCTGCGCGGCAAAGAGATGGTGCGCGCGCTGAGATGTTGGCCAAAGCGTATCTGATTGAGCAGGGATTAACGCTGGTTGATGCGAATGTTGCGTGCACGCGTGGTGAAATCGATTTAGTGATGAAAGACGGCCGCACTCTGGTATTTGTCGAAGTGCGTTGGCGAAAAACCGCGGCTTACGGTGGTGCCGTTGCGTCAATCACACCAAGCAAGCTGAAAAAGCTACTGACCGCTTGTGAGGTGTTTTTTCAGCATTATCCAGTATGGCGTAGCAGCCCATGCCGAGTGGATGTCGTTGCATTGCAAGGCTCGCTTGATCAAGCGCAGATTGAGTGGTTGAAAAACGTCACGGGCTAGACTGAACGAGCTTCGGGTTAAATCGGGTATAATTTTGGTGTTATTCGTGTATCAGTCGTCTTTAGAGGAAATTGATTATGGCCATTAAACTTCGTTGGCTCGCCGCTGCGGGTATTGCAGCGGTGGTGATTGCCACTGCTTACAAAAATCTCACGGCAGAACCAGGCGCCATGAACGCAGTACAAGTGACCACCATCGACAATCAGAAAATCAAATTCGCTGATTGGCAAAAAGAAGGTAAAGTGACTGTTGTGAATTTCTGGGCCACCTCATGCACCACCTGTGTGAAAGAAATGCCCAAGCTGGTGGAGATGTACAATAAACTCCAGCCCAAAGGCCTCGCTTATGTCGCAGTTGCGATGCAATACGATAATCCAGCTTATGTCAAAAATTTTGCGACGGATAAAAATCTGCCTTTTCCTGTGGTGTGGGATGGTGAAGGTCGCCTAAATGAGCAATTTGGTCATATCATCGGCACACCGACTACTTTTGTGATTGACAAAAATGGCAAGATTATCAAACGCTATGTGGGTGAGCCTGATTGGACGGATATCTATGCAGTGATTGAGAAAGAGTTGGCGTAAATAGTCACTCTCAAAACTGCGCTCACATAAAAAAACGGTTCGATGTTCGGACTGTTTTTTTGTGGGTTAGAGGTGAAAGGCCATTGGCTATGTCTCTAAGCGCGGAAGTACACCAACATCCCAGCGGCTAAACACCAAAAAGTGGCAGATAGAACGAGTGCAGGTGTTAACGCCATTTTATCGACCAAAAAATATGCCGCAATCAAATACACAGCGTACGGCAAAAGCGCCCACAACCCAAAGATAATGGTGGCTTTCAAGTCATCGCGCGAACGCTCAACCCCGACAATATAGTGACTAATCAATGCAAAGCTAGGGAACAGCGGCACCAAACCAGCAATCAAAAAATACCGACTACGTGACAAAAGGGCTATGGCGACGACGGCCGCCGCTCCGAGGAATGCTTTTAGCAGTAAAGACATGTTGAGTCCTAATCATACGCAGTGTTGTACTGTTTTTTGTCAGGGTTTAGAGTCGCAGGTTAAAGCAATAAGGCACTAATGGGTGCGTGATCTGAGCGGGTTCGCCATTCACGACCGCTGTGGACTTGGGCTGATTGTACATTAAGGTGTCGTGTGTATAAGCGATCTAAGCGAAACCATGGCAATTGCACAGGAAATGTTCGAGCCAAGCGCGACTCATTTGCAGACTCCAGAACATCAGCGACGGATAGGCGGCGTGTTAGTAACTGATGCACATGCAGATTCCAATCGTTGAAGTCACCTGCAATGATCAGTGGTGCAGTATCTGGCACATGGTTTTGTACTTGTTCAATCAAGGCTTGCGCTTGGCGAATTCGACTGCCTTTGAACAAACCAAAATGCGCACACAACACATGCAAATCTCCCAAGCGCGGATGTTCGACCACAGCGTGTAGCACGCCGCGTTGTTCTAACCGATGGTCGGAAACATCAATGTTTTCCCAAAAATGGATGGGGAATTTAGACAAAATCGCATTGCCATGATGGCCGTGGTCATAAAACGCATTGGCGCCATAAGCACAGTGTGCGTAAGTATCGCCTTGCAACGCGGCCAGTTGAGAATGCCCATGTTGGGCGATGGTGGTGGCACGGCGGGTGTTGACGTCTTGTACTTCTTGTAGACACAAAATATCTGCTGACAAGTCGTTAATCCCCGCCTTGAGCTGAGACAAGCTGGAGCCACGCGTGAGCGAGTGGCCTTTGCGGATGTTATACGTGGCGACAGTGAGCATAGGGTTTTATTGGAGTTAGTTTACAGACGAGCACGTGCTTGTGCTATGTCGGCGCACATTTTTTTCGCCGCAGTCAGTGTGCGTAGGGTGGCGCGGTTCATGGCGTCACTGTCAGTATAAAGGAAATTATTGGCTCGAACGGCGAGCAATGAGTCCCATTTGCGCCACATCTTCAAACTGTCATCTGCCTGTCCTTGTGGTGTGGCGGTGTACAGAATCGCAGGTTGACGTTGCAACACATCTTCCATACCAACGGTTGGTGCAGTGACGTTCAACTCGCTAAATATATTACGTGCACCGCAGCGTGTGAGGGCATCTGATACCCAGCTATGGCGATTGAGTGTCATCAGCGGCGAATGCCACACTTGATAAAACGTCGGTAGAGCAAGCGATGGTGCATCGGCTATTAATTGAATGTCTTGATAAGCGCTCAAAACCACGGCGGCTGCTTGTCGTTCTGTACCCGTTAAGTTGGCCAAGCGCATCAACGCCAGTGGGATATCACTCAGTTGCTTGGCGCTGTGCGTGTACAGCGGGATGCCCAATCTGGTTAAAGCAGGGATTTGTGCGGATGAGATACCACCTTGCCAAACAATAATCACATCGGGTTTAAGGGTGGCGATTTTTTCTAAATCCACGCTTTGATGGTCAGCAACGATGGGGATGCTTTTTGCCGCCACAGGGTAATCGCTGTAAGTGCTTGTGCCGATGACGTAGTCGCCTGCGCCGATGGCAAATAAGTTTTCTGTGATGGCGGGTGACAACGACACAATGCGCCGTGCGGGCTTGGTTAAGTTGACTGTATTGCCAGCGTCGTCATGAAACTGACCGAACGCTGGTTGGGTCAAGCAAGCCAACGCAAGTAGGGCAAGAATAAATCGCATTTGGGGTTTTCGATGGATCACGTGTTTATTTGGGCGCATCCGCAGCTTTGCCCGTACCACCTTGGGTCAAAAAGCTTACTTTGCTCAATCCTGCCTGCTGACTGGCTGTCAGCAGGTGTGCGACTTTGGCGTAGGAGATGGATTCATCTGCGCGGATGTGAATCGGAGTTTCGGCATTTTTCTGTGCCAATGTCGATAATACAGCCGCTAAATCCGCAGGGGCGATGGGGGCTTTGTCGATAAAATATTGACCGCTTGCATCAATCGAGAGAACGACGGGCGTGTTGTCCGTACTGATTTGCTCGGCTTTTTCGCTGGGCAAATTGACATTGACCGATTGAGTCATCAGTGGTGCGGCCATGATGAAAATCACCAAAAGAACCAACATCACGTCCACCATGGGTGTGATGTTGATGTCGGACATGGGGCGATGGCCTTGATTTTTTGGACTGTGCATGGCCATGATTTAGTCCACTTTCGTCGCGTGTAGATTGAGAATGTCGTGCGCAAAGGCGTCAATCTCTGTCTGAATGAATTGGTTGTTTCTGCTGAAAAAATTGTAAGCAAATAACGCAGGTAAAGCCACCGCCAAACCAAAAGCCGTCATGATGAGTGCCTCACCGACTGGGCCGATGATGTGGGAAATGTCCATCTGGCCTTGTGCTGCGACGGTGGTGAGTGTGCGATAAATGCCCCACACAGTGCCAAGCAAGCCAACAAAAGCGGCAGAGGAGGCCACCGTGGCCAATAATGTTAAACCTTTGTCCAAATGCTGGTGCGCCAGTCGCGCGGCATGTGAGAGTTTTCGCTCCAGTGTGGCGGTGTCGTTTGATGTGTTGGCGAGCTGAGCCAAAGGCGTCAATAAATGCTCTTTGTCGAATGGAGCGAGCGCGGCAATGCGGGTGTCGTGGTCTTTGTTGTGCCAAAACGTGGCCAAGCCTTTCGACAATTGGCGCATACGGGCATACATGGATAAACGCATGAATATAATGCCCCATGACAAAATAGACATGGCCAATAAAACCAAAGTGACAAAATGCCCGAAGCTGTCGCCTTGCGACCAGAAGTGTTGAAGGTTGAAAGTGGTGTCCATGTGTGTCTTATTTAAAGGTGATTAAAATGCCATGACTTTAAGGCGCTTATTGTAACAAGGATTGACGAGATGAGGCTTGATTGTCATAGGTTGAGACCTCTGCACAACCGCCACCTAAAAGCCGAGGAGCTGCGCAAAATTAAAAAACGCATTAAGTGATTGCAATTACCTCCAAAAATTAGCCAAGCGACTTCAAATTCAAGCAAAATCGGCCTGAATTGCCGCCTAAAGCCCCTCACAATTTTGAGCAATAGACTGATTTCAGCAAACCGTCGTCTAAACTGCCTTGTCGGGTTTCTTTGTGTGCCACGAATTCAATTCTTGGGTGATGGGGGATTGCGGTATTTCATAGCGTTTGCTGGAGATGGGTTGTGCAGAGGTCTCCTCTTAAATTGGAAATTTACCATTTACCCAGAATTTTTTACAGACTCTAATTTGGTGCAACATGGAATTGCTTTACTACTCAGGAGATTTTGAACAGGCTCTTATTGCTTTATTGCTTAACAGAATCAAAACCTACGTTTTGTGTATAAATACTTAATCGACGAGATGTCGTTAACAACAGCACTTGGACGTCAACCAGTTCAACTTGCGCTTCTTTGCGCTCTCGTACCGAATTCATTAAGTCGAGCCATGATTTCTTGCCGACTAAAAACAATCGGCTATACGATTCGCTGATTGCTTTAGTTAAATCTGCATATTTTTGTAATGGTTTTTCACGGCTTTTTGCAAACTGATAATCACTGACCTCTTGATTAACCCTCACCACCACGTCGCGCTTGGCTGAGTCTATATTTAATACTGTGGCGTAATAAGCTTTGTCGGCAGACAGTATTTTTGAAAAAGATGAAAAACCTGAGTCTGTTGAATAACTGAGCACTAAACCGACAGTGTTTTTGGGAGGAGTGTTTTGATAATCAGGGTCGCCAATCGTACGTCTTGCTTGTAAAGAAAGTTGGGGAAATGCTTGAGACCGCACTTTTTTACTTGCTTGATTGGCTGATTCTGCTTCAAATTGAAGTCGTTTCAATGTAGGACTGACTTCTAACACTTTCATCACAACATCTTCAGGCATTGCAAAATTGTTCTCTGGCTGTTGGCTTAATAGCTGCTCACGAGTCAGCCGCTGTCCCACGAGTTGACTTAAGGTGGTTAATGCAGATGATTCTTTGGCTCTATACGACGAGAGTTCGGACTGTGCTTGCAACAGGCGGGAAACACCTAAATTTTGGTCTGTCAGTGGAGAAACACCCGCTTCGGCACGATGGGTAATTAAGCTAACAAGCCTCTCATACTCTTTGACACTGTCCTCTGATACGCTTAATTTTTTGTGTGCCGAGAGCCATGCGCCATATGCATTAATCACCCTGATTGCGATGTTTTCGGCTTCTTCTCGCAATGCCCAATCGGACGCATTTAAGTTCGCTTTGCTTTGGCGGTATCCTGCCACCAAACCTCCCCCGATAAGCGGCTGGCTTATGGTAATCACTGTGTATGGGTCACCAATTGTACTTTTTGAGCTTGAGTCGCCATAAACCCGCCTGCGTGATTGAAAGTTGACCGTGGCATTGGGCAAAAAATTAAGTGATGCAGTGACCACATCTTGTTTGGCGGATTCTCGCGTCATTTCTTTTGATTTGATCGCAGGATAAGTTTGTATGGACTGCTCAATAAGTCCATCCAGAACATCCTTTGCTTCTGCTGTAGCCACGTTATGGCTAACAATAATGAGCAATATCGCCACAAATTGCTTTAAGCTTGTGTGCTTTCGTCCACCAGTTGATTTCAATTTATATACTTTCACCAATAAAATTGCTTTAATGGGTCGCCTCTGCGCTCGATTAGCTTAACTACCCGTTTTGTTTATTTTTCAGACATTGACTCACTCAATGTTTTGTTCAAAGGCTTTGTTAAATAGGACAGTACACTGCGCTTTCCTGATAAAACATCCACTGTGACAGTCATTCCCGGTCTGACTTCAATCTCTTGGCTTGCTCTGCCTTTAAACGCTCGTTCACCGATGCGAACTTTCGCTTTATAATAAACACCTTCTCCTTTTTCACTTTCATCAAGTAATGCGTCTGGGCTGATATAAACAACTTCGCCTTGCATCACTCCAAAAATTGAGTAGTCATATGCATCTAATTTGACTCTTGCGGGTAGGCCTTGACGTATAAACGTCATGTCTGCTGGTTTAATTTTTGCTTCAACCACAAAGTCGCTTTCTGTTGGCAAAATTTGCATAATCTCCTCACCTGAGCGCACCACCCCACCGAGCGTGGTCACTTGAATACTTTTGACCACGCCTGTGGCAGGTGCAATCAAGTCAGTGTGTTTTAGCAGTTGCTGGCGGTCGGCTAAAATTTGTTCTTGTGAGTTCAACTCTTCACGAGCCTTTGTCCACTCGGCACTGGCATCTTGGAGATATTTGCTTTCTATGTTTTTTATCTGAATATTAATATCGTTTAGTGTTCGTTCTAATCTTAAAATTTCAACTTGACTCACGTCTCCAGAGGCGACTAAGGGGCGGTTAAGTTGCAGTTCCTTCAAAACGAGCGCCCGACTCACTTGTAATTGATGAATGGACTCATCACGAGAAGCTTTGCGTTGATGATAAAGATTTTTTTGAACCCGTGCAAAATCATTGTATTTTGCTTCCAGTTCAGCAGGTATAGAAAATGAGCCGCCTGTTACTTCAGCCTGAAGTCGGGCTACAGTCATGCGTAAAGCACTTACTTTGCCAAATACATCGTCAAAAGCAGCGTTGGCACGCTCTTTTTCAAGAACCGCCACAACATCACCTTTCTTAACGGATTGGCCTTCCACAACTTTCAACTCAATTAATACGCCCCCATCCGCTGCTTGTATTGTTTGAGTATGGCTACTTGAAATCACCTGACCTTGCGCGTGAACCACGGTGTCAATCTCACTAAAATGAGCCCATATCAGCAAAGCAATGAGACAAACAAGAGACACTCTGAGCACGATGCGATCTTTACTGAACGTCATTCCATCCGATAGACCCAAAAGTCTTTTTAACCACTTCATCAAATGCCCTCCATCTTCGGTTGCGTAGATTTTGATCCCGCGGCTGATGCTTGTAAATGTTTAATGACTTTCATTTTGGGCCCGTCAATCGCTATTTTATTGTTGTTAATGACAATCAATCGGTCAACAAATTTTAATAGCGCAGGATTATGAGTGACCAGAACCATGGTGTGCTCTGGCTTAATGGCTTGCGCCAAAGTGGACATACACTGCTCGGCTGTTTGATAATCCATTGAAGATGTCGGCTCATCAAGCAGCCAAACCGACGGTTGATTAATCAATAGACGAGTCAATGCAACCAGCTGTTTTTGCCCACCAGACAGCCCTTTTCCGCCTTCTGCAATCGGCAAAGACAGCCCTTTAGGATGATTGGAAATGACTTTTAATAAGCCTGTTTTTTCAGAGATTTCTCGTATTTTTTCATCACCTGGGTCAACCGTACCAATTAACAGATTTTCTCTCAAAGTACCATTAAAAAGGCGATGCTCTTGCTGCAAATAACCGACTTGCTCGGATAACCAGCTTCTGGAAAGCTGCCCTATATCAATATCATCCAATAATATTTTTCCTGTTAGGGGTTGATACATACCCGTAAGAAGGCGCAACAGAGTGGATTTTCCTGAGCCAACGCCGCCCAGAATACCAATTTTTTCCCCGGATTTAATTGTCAGCTGAGTGACTGTAAAAGCATTTGGGGCATTTTTGTATGAGAAGCGAACGTCTTCCAACACGTACTGACCTCTCATCCGATCCAATTGAATAGGACGTTTGACATCATGATTGTCTGACTCTAAGCGATATAAGCTGTCCAAGCCTATCATGGCAGCTTTGGCGGTTGCATAACGTAACATCAGTTGGTATAAAGTGGCCGCTGGCGCTGTTGTTCTGCCCAGTAAAATCGATGAGGCAATCAATGCCCCCATCGTCATGTGCCCTTGCGTCACTTCATACGCACCAACAGCGACCACCGCAATATAAACCAGCTGTTGTAAAAAAACGGTGTAATGCGTTCCTTGTTCGCTAATGTGTCTCAGCTTGGTATCATGCTTAAGGCTGCTGTCATTGATATCAATCCATCGTGATAAAAAATGCCACATGCCGCCCCCCGATTTTATCGTTTCAGCGCCCTCAATCGCCTCAACCAGCAATCCAGTCTTTTGATTGGCCACTTCCATTCCTCTGCGGGTGTATGCTTCGATCTTTTTAATGGACTTAAAGCCGTGAACAGCTGCGATGATGTAGAATAAAAGTGGAATCAGTGCCAACCAAGCCGAACCAATCAGCGCAATTAAAAGCAAAAATAAGAAACCAAACGGCAATTCAATTAATAAATATATGGTGCTCGAAGATAAAAAACTACGAACACTTTCATAGCCACGTATCTGAGCGGACAATGAGCCAAGTGACGCGGGTAATTGATCCAATCGCACCTTGAGCAGTCGTGCAAAAATATCTCTGGATAGTTTGCTGTCCATTTTGAGCACGTTCTCTTCTATTAAACGAGAACGGACATTCTTTAACAGCAAATCTAAAAGAAGAGCTAAAGTCACGCCAAGTGTCAACACCCACAGTGTCTGATAGCCATGAGTCGGAATGACCCGATCGTATACCTGCATGCTAAATAACGAAACACCCAAAGCCATCAAACTAATCATGGCGGTAGCGATAGCCGCTTCCCACAGCGGTGTTGTATGACTCATGAACACATCTTTAAACATCGCAAATGCAGGGCGCTGACTCAATTTTATATTGTCTTGTTCAAACTGCAAACGCACACACGCCAATGTTTCTTCGCTTGGGATTTCAAATAACTGTTCAGTGCTACTACGAACTAGCCATCCGCCCGTGGATGTTTGAGACTGAACCACTAGCCAACCGTGTTCCTCACTCCAAGAAATAGCAGGTAACCGAGCGGGGTCAGGTTTTTGAGGCATATACAACTGCTCTATTTCCATTTCTTCGGTGACACGCTCTAAAACAGATTGCCAATCGCTGCCTTTCTTTCCTAAACTATCCACAAAAGCAGCACAGCGTGAAGAAATCACATCATGCAAATACAAACGGTCAATATGCCTCCCTTGTATCTTGGCCACACAGGCCATTGCCCACATCAATGAATCTCTTTGTTTTATCATTCTAAAAACCCTATGGGTAACATAAAAAATCAACCTTGTATCTTTAAGTTGATCAGCACTCGTTTCAACGAACAGTTTAAGCAGCAATTTTAGCTGCTGCGGATTCAAATTTTACAGGACTATGATATCCCAATTTTGAATGTTTGCGTTTGAGGTTGTAATAGGCCTCAATAAACCAGAAGATTTCACGTCTGGCGTGCTTCCATTGATTGCAAAAGCAATGCGATAGCCATAACGCCCCGCGTGCTCATCATAAATGCGCTGAATCCGCTTATCCAATGCGATATTGAGCACCATGCGGTTTGATGGCTGACGTTTAGCCAGTCGTAATAGCCGCTGCGCGATACATCCATAATGGCGCATTTGCGTGTCGTTGATAGACCCGCGTCTTGAGCAATCATTGCGTACTTTACGGTTTCAGGCTCGCAAAGTACGCGCTTGCCTTTTTTAGGAATTCAATCTCCCGCTTGCGCAAATCAAGCTCTTTATGAGCGGCTTTGAGTTGACGCTCTAATGTTTGATAGTCTTGGCGACTTGGGCTTTGGCCTTTGGTTGGGGCAGCTTTAAGATTCTTCATGGTTTCATAAATCCAGTTCGTTAAAGTCCCGTAGCTTATACCCAAATCTCGAGCCAATTCCGCGTAACTCAGCTCGCCTGATAATGCTAAACTTACTGGTTCTGATTTGAATGACTCATCGTAACGATTGCGTTTCATTTGACACCTCTATTCTTACGTTAAAAGGTGTCCGTCTATGCGAGGGCAGATCAGTCTCAGGTTGTTGCATGTTTTTGGTCATTTCATCTACAGAGGTTAACGGCAGTCGGCGTGATTGATGATGAATGTGGCTTGTCCAGTCGTTGGTTGACCCTGCTCATCAAGTGCGGGTGTAAATGTCATGGCCATGGCGATTTTGTGGATTTCGTCATTCATCATCTTGTCAGAGCTTTTGGCAAATGTGACCGCACTGGCTTTTCCTGTTGTGTTGACCGTTGCAGTGATTTTGAATTTGCCACCTACGAGTTTAAATTGACTGGCCTGTTTGCTGCATGAGCGTTGTACGTTTTGGAGGGTTGCTTTGGCTGCACGGTTTTGGGCTTGGCCTGTGTGGCTATCTGATGGTGTTCCCGAGTTTGAAGTGGTCGTTACTGCTTTTGTTGTAGTAGTCGTCTGCATCAATGAGCTGGTTGCGGAGGGTGTCACCGTTGATGATGTGGTTTTAGAAGCCTCTGTATTGGCTGATTGATTTGTGGGTGTGGCACTGGGTGTGTTTGGTGTATTGGCTGATGACTTAGGTAGCGCGTTACTGTTATCGCCTGTTTTGTCTGTTGTGACGTTATCTTTGGTTGGTGTCAGTGGTTCGATGACGATGGGTGTGGTTGCGGTCGGATGCGGTGTGTCTGTGTGTATATAACCCACCACGAGCAGCAGGTGGCCGAGAAAACTAAGGAAATAAAACAGCGAGCGAGGCATGAGGGCTTTGAGAAGAACGCCCAGCGTTGGCTGGGCGAGTGTGACGGTTTGGTGAATTAGGCGGTGACGTCTTTTAAGCCCAAGACATCCTGCATATCAAACCAGCCCGTGTTTTTTGTTTCTAAATACAAGGCGGCGCGCACAGCGCCTGTGGCATATGACTGGCGTGAAGATGATTTGTGAGTCACCTCAATGCGCTCGCCCATACCCGCAAACAAGACGGTGTGGTCGCCGATGATGTCACCACCACGGATGGTGGAGAACCCAATGGTGGTGTCTTCACGCACGCCTGTGTGGCCTTCTCGGCCATAGATCGCGCACTCATTCAAGTCGCGACCCAATGCATTTGCGACAACTTCGCCCATTTTGAGGGCTGTGCCTGACGGAGCATCGACTTTCATTCGGTGGTGGGCTTCGATGATTTCGATGTCATAGCCACTGTTGAGAATTTTGGCGGCCAACTCGAGAATCTTGAACGTGGCGTTCACGCCAATCGCCATATTCGGTGAGAACACAACACCGATAGACTCCGAGGCTTGGCGCAAAGCCGCTTTGCCTGCTTCATCAAAACCCGTGGTGCCGACAACGAGATTCACACCTTGCTCAATGCACAGAGGTAGGTAATTAAGTGTTGCATCTGGATGAGTGAAGTCAATCACGCAGTCTGCACCTGCGAGCACGGCGGCGGCATCGTGGCTAATGAGCACGCCTGTGGTTTTGCCCAAAAATTCGCCAGCGTCCTTGCCCAGCGAAGCGCTGCTCTCCGAGTCGAGTGCACCATGCAAGGTGACACCTGCAGTATTAAGAGCGGTTTCAATGAGCATACGACCCATGCGGCCAGAAGCGCCTGTGATGACTAATTTCATAATAGATTCAACAATATAAAAGCCCACTCGGTTTGTGAGTGGGTTGATTGATACATGGGGTTTACCCTATGCGTTGGGGTGGTTACTGTGCTTCGGTCGGCGCTAAATCACGTTCGATTTTGCTCACCACACCGTTGGTGAACCAAATGCTCATACGGGTTTGTACCGCAGGCTTGTGATTTTCAACCAAACGATAAATGTAATCCCAGCGGTCTTGACGGAACAAGTTATTGACCAGTGGGCTACCAACAATGTTGGCCACTTCATTTTTGCTCATGCCTTCTCGAATCGCAGCCGCACGATCCGCTTCTATGACGTTGCCCTGCTGAACTGGGGCTTTGTATGGGATATTGATACAGGCAGAGAGTGCTGTGGCTGTGCCAATAGCGAGTAAAGTGTTGCGAAAAAATAGTTTCATCACGTTCCTTTGTTAGTCAGTCTGAGTTGGCAAATACCCTGCGATGCCCACAAAATTGCTGTAAGATTACCATAAATTGACATAAAAAAGCGCGATAGACGCGCTTAAAATGATTGGGAAATTAGATGGATAACAGCCTTGATTTAAAAAGCAGTGGGTTAAAGGTGACCTTGCCGCGTTTGAAAATTTTAGATCTCTTTCAAAATAGCGTGGCCAGCGGTCAGAGGCACATGAGTGCTGATGATGTCTACCGTGTTTTGTTGTCTGAAAACATGGATATTGGTTTGGCGACTGTTTATCGGGTCTTGACACAGTTTGAGCAGGCTGGTTTGCTCGTGCGTCGTAATTTTGAGTCGGGTAAAGCGTTGTATGAATTGAATGAAGGTGAGCCACATGACCATTTACTGTGTTTGAATTGTGGCAAGGTTGAAGAGTTTACCGATCCACAGATTTATCAGCGTCAGAGCGAGATTGCTCAGCAATATGGTTATGCATTGCACGAGCGTGCGATGAGCTTGTATGGTTTGTGTGCCGACTGTCAGACAAAAACCAACAAACGCAGATAACCGATGTTGCTTTATATGATGTGAAAACAACAGACACCGTCATTGACTTGACGGTGTTTTATTTGATGTGAATGATGTTATGGATTTGAATACTCACCGCCGTTTTTCTATTGCCCCGATGCTTGATTGGACGGATCGACACTGCCGTTACTTTCATCGACTGCTGACACATCACTCAATGTTGTACACCGAGATGATCAATGTCAATGCGCTGCTGCATGGCGATGCGGCGCGTCATTTGGACTTTCATGCCGCAGAACACCCAGTTGCTTTGCAGTTGGGTGGTTCTGACGTGGATATGCTCGCGCAATGCGCCAAAGTGGCGCAGGACTGGGGTTATGTCGAGGTTAATTTGAATTGTGGCTGCCCATCCGAACGCGTACAGAGTGGTTCATTTGGGGCATGTTTGATGAACGAGCCAGAGTTGGTAGCAAACAGTGTCAAAGCCATGCGAGATGCTTGCGAGATTGATGTGACAGTCAAGCACCGCATCGGTTTGGATAAAAATGAAGATTATGATTTTGTACGCGACTTTATCGGTGTGGTGTCAGAAGCGGGTTGCCAAACCTTCATCGTGCATGCGCGTAATGCATGGTTGAAAGGTTTGTCACCACGCGAAAACCGAGACATCCCGCCACTGCGCTATGAGGTCGTGCATCAGCTGAAGAAGGATTATCCTCGCCTGAACATCATCATTAATGGCGGCCTGACCACGTATGCTGCGATTGATGAACAGCTGCAACACGTCGATGGTGTTATGGTGGGTCGAGAGGCTTATTATGACCCTTACGGTTTGAGCCAAATTGATGCGCGGGTGTTTGGTGATGAACGTACACCGCTCACACGCCACGAGGTGCTTGAACAACTGATGTTGTATGCACAGGCCGAAATAGACAAAGGTGTGCCTTTGCGTGCCATGACGCGTCATTGGATTAATTTGTTTCACGGCGTGGCAGGTGCAAGGACATGGCGACGGAATTTATCGGATGTTAGGCTCTTGCGTGACAATGACGTGCGTTTACTGATGAAAGATGTACCGAATACTGTCTCGGATGAATGGGTAGAGTGACAAAAAAGCGAGTCGGTTGACTTGCTTTTTTGTAGGTTTTTTCGAGTTGTGTTATTGAATGAAATGCGGATGAATCAAGTTATGAAGTTAAACAACTCATCCCATTTTTCTTGTGTGATGAGTTGTTGTTCTTGTAAGGCGATTTGGTGAATGGATTTGTTTTGCTGATAGCCTTCGCGGGCAATTTCGGCGCATTTTTTGTAGCCGAGCATGGGGTTGAGCAATGTGACGATGCTGAGGCTGGCGAGAACGTTGTCACCTGTGCGCTCTGCGTTGGCTGTGATACCGATGACGCATTTGTCACGTAGGGCAATCATGGCGTTTTCCATGGGTTTAATGGATGAGAACAGCGCGAAGCCGAGTACGGGTTCATATGCCGCGTAGCGGTTGGACGCCGTAGTACATGTCATTGGTCAATTCGCGAGGGCCAAGAAAGTCGGTTTCGGCGCGAGTGCTCATAGAGTTGTTTCCTCTGTGTAGGTGGTTGTCGTTATAAAAGGCATGAACAATTCTACCTGTGCGGCGAAGGATTTTGGTGCGTTTTTAGGCCTCGGGTGGCTCTTTGCTGATGAGCTCGCGTGTGAGTAGGTCAATTACACTGCGTTCGCCTCGACCAACGAGTTGTCGGCGGTGAAAATAGTATAAAAGGCCAAAAGTGGTGAGCAGCATACCACCAAGCATGAACCAAAATCCATGGGGGTTGTGTAAGCCAGGCATGATGTCAAAATTCATGCCATAAATACCCGTGAGCAAAGTCAATGGCGAGAATATCGCGGTGATGATGGCGAGGAAACGCATCGTTTCGTTGGTTTGATTTGAGGTGGCGGAAAAGTGCAGCTCGACAGCGGACTTGAGTGCGTTTTCTAATCTTGATACGTGGCTTTGTACGCGTGAGACGTGTTCGGTTAAATCATTGATGCGAACGAGAATCAGGTCTCGGCGGGTTTGTGGTTCGACATTGGTGTGCTGTGGGCCGCTTTGTCGGTCAAGATAGCTGTCGCGTAATTCTTGCAAAGAATCGACTTGTTCTTCACAAAGGTTTTCGAGATTGTGCAGGGCGAGTCGTTCGTTGAGTAGGCGTTGCCATTCTTTGAACCGATGATTGCCGCGCAGCAGTAAGTTTTGCCAATCGTCAATGCGCTGGGTCAGTGGCAAGCGCAGCTCAAGGTATTTGTCCACCAATGCGTTCAGAATCCGCAGCGTCAAATCCAGCGTCGAGGTGGGCAAACGCATGCTACGCGAGTTTGGCTCATCGCATTGCTGGGTTAAGCGTTGGCGAAAGCTGCTGAATGTTTGGCTGCTTGAGTCACGTACCGTCACCAGTGCACGATCGGTGAGAATAAACACCACGGGTAAGGTGGTTAAATTAGCAGGATTGAGTGATGTGCCAGGCGTGTTGCTGCTCATGAGTTTACGAAAAATCAAGATTTCGTATTCATTGGTTAAGTCAAAAGACGACGGGTGTTGTGCATTGAGGATATCCGTCATGTGAAACTCATCAATGCGGACACCCGTGCTATGAAAAATTTGCTGTTGCCATGCGACAGGGTCGCGTGCAATGTCGTCACGCAGCGCATCCACCCAGATAAAATCATGACCAGTCAACGAGCCATCAGTCAATATACGGGCTGTGATGCCCAACTCAGTGGTGTCAAATGCAAACATATCCATTTTATAGCGCGTCTTTGGTATGGAATTGTTCTTCAATCAACTCTATTTTATAACCATCTGGGTCTTCAACAAAAGCAATCACGGTGGTGCCACCTTTGACTGGCCCAGCCTCACGAGTCACACGTCCACCAGCGGCGCGGATGCGCTCGCAGGCAGCGGCGACATTAGGCACATCCAGTGCGATGTGGCCGTATGCTGTGCCCAAATCGTATTTTGTCACACCATAGTTATATGTGAGCTCTAATACTGCTTGTTCAGATTCGTCAGCATAGCCCACGAATGCCAATGTGTATTGATACTCAGGATTGTCACGTGTGCGCAACAGATGCATGCCCAAAACCGTGGTATAAAAATCAATCGAGCGTTGCAAATCGCCGACGCGCAGCATGGTGTGGAGCATTCTCATGTTTTTATCCTTTGTTTAATGCACGGGCGGCATCGAGTGCGAAGTAAGTCAATATGCCATCTGCGCCCGCACGTTTGAAGCTCATCAGACTTTCGAGCATGCACGCTTCTAAATCCAACCAGCTATTTTGTGCGGCAGCGTGAATCATGGCGTACTCGCCGCTGACTTGATAGGCAAAGGTAGGGACTTTGAATTCGTCTTTGACCGCACGCACCACGTCGAGATATGGCATACCCGGTTTGACCATCACCATGTCTGCACCTTCAGATAAATCGAGCGCGACCTCGTGCAAGGCTTCGTTCACATTCGCATAATCCATCTGATAGGTTTTTTTGTCAGCTTTGCCCAAGTTGCCTGATGAACCCACCGCATCGCGGAACGGCCCATAAAAATGCGACGCGTATTTTGCTGCATACGACATGATGCGCGTGTGGATGAAACTTTCGGTTTCTAATGCTGTGCGAATCGCACCAATGCGCCCGTCCATCATATCGGACGGCGCGACGATGTCTGCGCCTGCATCTGCATGGCATAAGGCTTGCTGCACTAAAATTTCTGTGGTTTCGTCGTTCAGCACATAACCCGTTTCATCAATCACGCCGTCCTGACCGTGGCTGGTATAAGGATCGAGAGCCACGTCGGTCATGATGCCCAATTGCGGGAAATGCGACTTAAGAAGCCTAATCGCACGAAGCACCAAACCATCAGGGTTGTAGGCCTCTTTGCCATTGAGCGATTTTTTATCCACGTCAATGACGGGAAATAACGCCAGTGCAGGGATGCCCAGTGCAGCGGCTTCTTGCGCGACTGTGAGCAACTCATCGAGTGACAGGCGAGATTGATGTGGCATGGAGGCAATCGGTGTTTTGATGCCATCACCTTCGGTGATGAATACAGGGTAGATGAAATCGTGCGCTGTGAGTGTGTGCTCGCGCATCAAATTTCGTGAAAATGCATCGTGGCGCATACGGCGTGGGCGCGCGTTCGGAAAGTTTCGGTTAAAAGAAGTCATTGTTGAAAATCAGTCGATGAAAAAAGGTCAAATGAACGCGGAGAGAATCATACCGCCGAAGGTAAAAAGCACGCCAGAGATGTACAGTAACAAAGTGTTTTTATAATATCGCAATGCTTTGCCAGCGTCGGTCATTGGACTGAGCATGCGAAACAATGCGTACAACAACAGCAAAATACCTGTGAAGCACCCCCAAAAAGCGATGGAGTCGCCGCTGCCTTTAAGGGCGAAGCTGTCTTCAGTGACCCACTGCCCCAAAAAGCCGATCAAAAACCCCAGCATCACGCCGAGTGAGGTGACCATCGGTTGTCGGTAGTCTTTTAAATCAATGGTGCTCATGTATTCTCCATAGGTTCGTTAAATCAAAGGGGTTGCTGCTGAGTGGTGCAATGAATACCGCCGCCACCAGCGGCGATACCATCAATATTAATTTGTACCACTTCGCGATTAGGAAATAATGCTTGAAGTGTTCTTTTTGCTGCCTCATCGGTTACAGTGTCGCCAAACTCTGGGGCAATCACCGCTCCGTTGCAGACATAAAAGTTAATATAACCTGCTGCGAAGTCATTGTTTTTAAATTTGGGGCGAACATAGCTGGGGGCTTGTAGCATGTGCACCTCAAGTGGACGACCATCTGCATCCGTGGCATTTTTTAAAATAGCCAAATGTGTTTTCGTTACCTCGTGATCAAAAGATTCGGGGTCTGGATCAAATGCGGCAATCACAACACCTGGCTTGGCAAAGCGGGCATAAAAGTCAGTGTGACCATCCGTGATGTCCTGATCTTTAATCCCTGGTAGCCAAATGATTTTGCGTAAACCAAGCAGTGGCATGAGGGCTTTTTCACACTCGGCCTTGCTCAGATTTGGATTGCGGTTAGTGTTCAAAACACAGCTTTCGGTGATGATAGCTGTGCCATGCCCATCTACCTCAATGCCACCACCTTCGAGTACCAGATGGGTATTGATTAAGGGAGTTTGGGCAAAGTTCGCGACTTTGGCGGCGACCCGTTGGTCATTCGTGTGTTTTTGCTTGTTGCCCCAACCGTTGAAATTAAACTGAACGGCAGAAATTTTACCAGTGGGGTGAGTGACAAACACAGGGCCAGAATCGCGCATCCACAAATCATCCAATGGCGCAACAATCAACTCAACATTTTTATGAAGCAACGATCGGGCAAGTGTTAAATCGGCTGCGCGAACCAACATTTTGACTGGCTCAAATTGGGCAATCGTATTGGCAATCAATGCCAAATTACGTTGTACTTCGGACAATAATTTTCGTCCCCAAATCGCCTCACTCGCACCAAACGCCATCCAAGTGCAAGCGTGTGGCTCGGCTTCGTCAGGCATGCGATGGGCAGACGCTTTGTTTGATGGTGCGGTGGTATTTGCGGCAAAAATTCCACCAATTCCCAAAGCTGTCAGTGAGCCGCCTCCCATCACAGAAAGCGTTTTAATAAAAGTTCTTCGATTCATCATTGTCCCCATCACTATAGGTTAGACCTTCTAAAGACTCGCCTCCTCAGCACGCAGCTGAGCCGACATTCCCTCCATGCCCCTGTGCCAATCAAGCGCCCAGTCAGGCAAATCATTCACATGACTTTCCGTGTCAGGTGCAAACTCAGACAAAAGCACCTCTGGTGCCATCGCACCAGAACGCCCCTTAAACATCCCGCGCATCACCACATTCGCAATCACGCGACCCTCGCGCACGATGCGGTGCTCCATAAATGCCCATTTATCGACCCAACCGATCAAGCGCGTATGAATCACCACTTCATCAAACGCCTTGATCTCACGGCGAAATTTCGACGTAATATCGCCCACCATCGGACGCACGCCTTGACGCAAAGCATACTGTAGCAAACCCGTGCGCAAGAAAAAATGCATCCGCCCCAAATCAGCCAACGTATTGATTCGGCCATTGTTCACATGGACATTAAAATCCAAATCATTCGGCCACGCCCGAGTGGTAAACACCGTCGTCTCAAACAAACCCACGTGCCCATGACGGCGCTGCTCAAGCCAAGCGATGAAAAACATGCGAATCATGCGAAACCAGATGTACATAGCCAATACTTTCAAAGGTAGATTAAAGTGCTATAACCTGACTAATCAAACCGTTCAATCGTCACTAAAGAAGTCGCTATCTAAGCGCTTTAGAGTGAATGTGTCTTCAACCGAAACACCTAAATCGTGTTCAATCATCAGCTCGGCCAAACGCGCGCCGTCAATCAAGACAATTTTTTTATCAGAGCGATTGCTCTCAATGACTTTTAAGGCGGCTGGTGTAAAGTAGCTGGTGGTGATGAACACCCCTTTCTTGACGCCTTTAATATCGAGTGCGCCGAAAAAGTCGCGTATTGGAGGTTCGCCGACTGAGTTTTCCCAACGTTTTGCTTGAAGATAAATGGCATCCAAACCCAAACGATCTTCGTTGATGATTCCGTCAATACCATTGTCGCCTGATTGGCCGACTGCGCGCCCAGCTTCTTGCCGACTGCCACCGTAACCCATTTTGAGCAAAAGCTGAATAACCAGCCGCTCAAAGAAGGCTGGATCACATTGCTTGATGCTTTCAATTAGTTCCGCAGAGAGTGTTTCATGAGTTTTTTTGAGCGCTCGAGCCATCACTTCTCTGGGCTCTTCTTCTATTTCCAAAATCGTATTATCTTCATTGAATGACTCTGCAGGCTCGTTTGTTGTTTGAACGATTTGACTATTTTTCCAAATATCGTAGCGACGCTTCACCTCATCAAGGAATTGAGCAGGATCATAAGGCTTGTTTAATACAGCACGTCCTTCATCCGTAATCGTCCAGGTGCCTTTAAATTTAACGACATAACCGCCCTTGACCAAACCGATAGAAGAAAGATGAAAGATGGATTTCCACCGAGTGTTTCCACTGGCGTAAACTGTGGTTGCCCAATCGTCTAAAGGAATGTTTTGTTCGATCTGCTCTAGCACATCCGACTTGCGCATTTGCCCATTGGGTGATTGGTTTAAGGCGCTCAATGTTGTGAAATACATGCTAGTGATCAACTGATCTGATCGAGACAAAGTTTTAGACATAGTCGGATTCCCCTTAGGACAGAAATGAGCAATGCATTACTAAATGTGTCAGTGCAGTTTGGATGACCTTAAATACGAGCATGACAGCATGGTTGGTTTTTTGAGCACGTTTAAAACGGCATCTTCCCTTTACCGCCCATGAGTCCTGACAAGCCTTTCATACCACCCATCATTTTCATCATTTTGCCCATGCCGCCGCCTTGGAATTTTTTCATCATGTCGCGCATTTGCTCGTATTGCTTGAGCATTTTGTTGACTTCTTGCACTTGTAGTCCAGCACCTGCGGCGATGCGGCGTTTGCGTGAGGCTTTGATGAGTTCGGGCTTGGCGCGCTCCGCTGGGGTCATGCTGTTGATGATACCTTCGGTGCGGCGCAGTTGTTGCTCTGCTTTGTCCGTGTCGATGTTGCCTGCGCCTTGGGTGAGTTGGCTGGGTAGTTTATCCATGAGGGTGGCGACGCCGCCCATTTTTTTCATTTGTTGCAGTTGTTCTTTGAAGTCGTTTAGATCAAAGCCTTTGCCTGATTTGATTTTTTTGGCAAAATCAGCGGCTTTCTCCATATCGACGTTTTTATGGGCTTCTTCAACGAGTGAGACGATGTCGCCCATGCCGAGGATGCGTTGTGCCATGCGATCGGGGTGGAATGGCTCTAAGCCGCCGATTTTTTCAGACATACCGACGAATTTAATCGGTTTGCCTGTGATGTGACGCACAGAGAGTGCCGCACCGCCGCGTGAGTCACCGTCGAGTTTGGTGAGTACGACACCTGTAAGTGGTAATGCGTCGTTGAATGCTTTCGCGACGTTGACCGCGTCTTGACCAAGCATGGCGTCTACGACGAATAAGGTTTCAATCGGCTTGAGCTGCGCATGCAGCGCTGAGATTTCATTCATCATCGCTTCGTCAATGCCGAGTCGACCTGCGGTATCGACGAGTAAAACATCGATATAGTGTTTTTTCGCGTAGTCCAATGCCGCCGCCGCAATGTCGGTGGGCTTTTGGTCAGGCGTAGAGGGGAAAAACTCGCCGCCGGCTTGTCCTGTGACGCTTTTAAGCTGCTCAATCGCAGCGGGGCGATACACGTCGCAGGATACAGTGAGGACTTTTTTCTTTTGGTCAATCAGTCGTTTGGTCAGTTTGCCGACGGTGGTGGTTTTACCCGCACCTTGTAAGCCCGCCATCAGAATAATCGCGGGAGGCTGGGTGGCGAGATTAAGCTCGACGGCGCGCGCGTTGTATTCGCCGCCGATGAGGTTGACCAACTCGCTGTTGACGATACCGACCAATTCTTGACCTGGTGACAAACTGCCGACGACTTCCGCACCGAGTGCTTTTTCTTTGACTTTGTTGATGAATTCGCGCACCACAGGCAGAGCAACGTCAGCCTCTAATAATGCCATGCGCACTTCTCGCAGCATCTCTGCGGTGTTTTCTTCGGTTAAGCGCGCTTGGCCGCGCATGGTTTTGATGATTTTGCCAAAGCGGTTGGATAAATTGTCAAGCATGGAAATCCTAAAAAATGAAAAATGCGCCGTCAGCCGTTGCAGATGGGGGCTTAAATGGCGTATGCTGTTGTTCTGTGAAATAAAGATTTTGTGCCACGCACATCCATAATATAGATATAGACGATTATGAGTAAAACAACATTGTACCTTGCGCATGGCTTCATGCGGCAGATTTTGCTGGGAATTGGTGTGCTTGGTCTGGCTCATGCCCAAGCGCAGGAGGTTATGAATAGTGCGCCGCCCCGCATGCTGGTCAACCGCTTGCCTGCAGAGGCGCATATTGTGCTGGCCATTGTGACCTCGGGTATTTTTGTGGCGGCGTTTTTGTTGGCTCTGACTTTGGGGTTGCAAGCGAGGCGTTTACATCGAATGGGCGGTTCACCATCGTTATTAGATAAACTGCCGCCTGTGCTGACTTTAGAACGATTGCTGTTTCGTGTGTTGAATACCGGATTTGTGTTTTTAACGGTATTGGTGATTTCAGGCATGTTTTTTGGTGAGGCCATTTGGGGACAGGCGCTCTTGCTCAATCATAAAGTGGTGTTCACATTGATGGCATGGTGTGTGTTTGCGGTGTTGCTCGCGGGGCGCTGCTTTTATGGTTGGCGTGGCCTGAGTGCGGTGCGAGCGACGATATTTGGCTTCATCCTCTTGTTTTTGGCTTATGTGGGCACACATTTTGTTTTGGATGTCTTGTTAAAACGCTCATGAAAGAGAATTTGTGAAAACTTTAGTGGTTCTTGCGGTTATTTGTTTGATCGTTTACGCTGTTTGGAATAAGTGGCGCAAACTGCCGCCGCAAACCAAGCAGCTTTGGGGGGCTATATTTGGGATGGCGGGCGCGTATCGACAAATGAAAAAGCAACGAAATGATGAGCCCTCTCCTGCCTCACGAAGCAGTGGCCATCTCATGATTGGTTGTGAGCAGTGTGGCTTGCATGTGCCCGAGAACGAAGGTGTGCGAGTTCTCGGGCACTTTTACTGCTGCGCGGAGCATGCGCGATGAGCTTTCGTATTGATGAGCGAGGGTGGGGGCTGGACGTGATTCGTCTTGAGTCTCCTAACTTTGATGCGCGCCCCGATGGTGCGACGGTCGACTTGATTGTGATTCATAACATCAGTTTGCCGCCCAGTCAGTTTGGTGGTGACTGGATTGACGACTTGTTTCTTAATCGGTTGGATCCAACGGCTCACCCGTATTTTGAAACCATCCACAGATTTCAGGTCTCATCGCACTTTCTGATTAAACGTGACGGCACTATCAAACAGTACGTCTCCTGCGACGATCGCGCATGGCATGCAGGCGTCTCTGCGTGGCGTGGTCGCACGCGCTGCAATGATTTTGCTATCGGCATCGAGTTAGAGGGGGATGATTACAGTGCGTTTGAGAGTGTTCAATATAATACATTGACGCATCTGACACAGTCACTTATAGAAAAATATCCCTCTATACAAGGTATTGCGGGCCACAGTGAAATCGCCCCAGGCCGAAAAACAGACCCTGGCGTGTATTTTGACTGGTTGCGTTACGAAAAAGAAGCAAGCATTCCCGCTCAATGGCGTTTGTTGGCATAAAAGCTCACGTCAAATCTGCCGCTAACCCAATAGAATTAACGCCTTTGCAAAAAATGTAGCAAAAGTTCTAAAAAGTACTTGACCGATTTGTCGAAAGTGTTCATAATCTCGCTTCTCTGCTGCCAAGGCGGTTGAGAAACGACGGTTTGAGAGGTTTCGCCTGTTGCTTTATGAATTGTAAAAAAGTTTGGTTGTTTGTAAAAAAATAGCTTGACGGATTAAACATAAAGTATCATAATCTCCCTTCTGTGCTGACGACAAGTCGGCGATTAAGTCACCAAGGTGGTTTGATAAAGAGAACTGTACATTAACAATTAACAGC
>NZ_BMZG01000010.1 GCF_014652675.1 Formosimonas limnophila
ACAACTTGTTCCGACCGCATTCAGCACTGGGCGGCATACCGCCAGCATTGTTTGCAAAAGCTTTTTTAACACAATATGCCGCTTGAAGTTTCTAACTTAAACTGAATACACTTGCGGGAGGACGTCAAGGACGTCATGTCGGCCTCAATCTATATGTCGCCTCAGGCATCACGCGGCTGGGTTTAATGGATTTAACCAAAGCGGTTATGCCGTGGTTGCTGACTATGCTGGTCTTTTTGCTGCTGATTACTTATGTACCTGCATTGTCATTGTGGCTGCCTAAGTTTTTGGGTGTGATGTAACGACGAGTCACTCGATGGGCTTGCTTGTGAAAAAGGGCGATGTGAATACATCGCCCTTTCTTGCATAAAGCTATGGTGGGGTATTTTTTATATTTTTATTATAGCAATTGTTCATTGCCCCATAAGGAGTTAAGCGTGTCGCGCTGTCGAATCAAGTGGGTTTCTTGATTGTCAACCAAGACTTCGGCAGGTCGTTGGCGCGTGTTGTAGTTGGAGGCCATGGTCATGCTGTAGGCTCCTGCGCTTAAAATCGCTAAAGTGTCGCCTGCGGCGATGGCTAACTCGCGATCATGTGCGAACCAGTCTGAGGACTCGCAGACGGGACCGACGATATCGTAGTTTATCGCAGGCTCGTTGCGCACGGTGGTGTTGACGACTTGCATCCATGATTGATAAAGTGCTGGGCGGATGAGGTCGTTCATACCTGCGTCAACGATGGCGAAGTTTTTGGCTTCGGTCGGTTTGAGGTATTCGACATTGGTCAGCAGCAGGCCCGCATTGGCCACGAGTGAGCGGCCTGGTTCAAACATGAGTGTGTGTTTGAAGCCTACATCACGCAAACCTTGCAGCGACTGTGCGATTAATTCAGAAGCAGCGGGAGGTGTTTCGTCTTTGTAGCGCACGCCCAAACCACCACCCAAATCAATGTGCTCAAGCTCAATGCCTCGGGCGGCTAATTTTTTGACGAGGTTAAATAAGCGATTTTGGGCATCTAGATACGGCGAGAGATTGGTCAGCTGTGAGCCAATGTGATAGTCAATCCCTGCAATTTTCAACCCTGATAATGATGCCGCGTGCATGTAGGCTGATTCGGCGAGGTTGTGGTCAATGCCAAATTTGTTTTCTTTTAGGCCTGTTGAAATATAAGGGTGCGTTTGTGCATCTACGTCGGGATTGATGCGCAATGAGATGGGGGCGCGTTTTCCCAAATGAGTCGCGATGTCGTGAATGCGGTCAAGTTCTGGCAATGATTCGACGTTAAAGCAGTGAATGCCTTGTTCCAATGCATAGGTGATTTCCTCAACCGTTTTGCCCACACCCGAAAACACAATGCGGTCAGCCGATGCGCCTGCTTTAATCACGCGAGCGATTTCACCTTTGGACACCGTGTCGAAGTACGCGCCGCGTTGGGCAAAAAACTGCAAAATCGCAAGGTTCGAATTCGCTTTGACGGCGTAGCAGATGTGAATGTTACGGTCAGCATTTGGGTGTTGCCATGCATCCCATGCTTGTTGCAGTGCTGCTTTTGAGTAGACGTATAAGGGTGTGCCGTACTCTTTGACTAAATGGTTGAGTGAGACGTTTTCGAGGTGCAGTTCGTTGTTTTTTTCGGACAGCGTGGGAATCGGGTAAGTTGTCATATGTAGAATGATTTATTGGGTAGGTGCAATCACAGGTGGCTGTGGTGTAGGAGGTGTATCACTTGGATAATACAGCGAGCTGCGATAACCACAGGCACTGCACAATAAAACTGTGCAAACCGAGAGTGCGAGCAAGCGCATCGTGCTGAGAGGGTTTCTCATATATAATTCCTTGGGTGGTGAGGCTCGGCAAAACGAGTATTATAGCGAATTATGTGGCGTCACCCAGCCAAAATTGGCTGCTGGCCACTGTATGTTGGTGACGCATTGAATTTTTGATTATTTTGAGATAACTATGACCGAATCCGAGTTTTTGCAACACGTTGACACCTTGTTTGTGCGAATCACTGAGCAAGCAGAGAATTTTAACGCCGACTGGGATGTGAGCCAGCACGGTGCTCTGCTCGAAATTGAGAATGATGATGGCGCAAAAATCATCATCAACCAGCAATTGGCGATGCAGGAGGTTTGGTTGGCCAGCCGTGAAGGTGGCTATCACTTTAAATATGTTGATGGTGCGTGGTTAAACACGCGCGATGATTTGAGCTTTGAGGTGTATTTGGACAAAGCCTTCAATTGGTTAAACGGCTGATGCAGCCTCTGTCTGATGCTTGCATCAGATGCTGTTTTATTCAAAAAATTGCGCCAACGCATGACTCAAGACTCTCCTTACTTTAAAAACAACACGGCGGTAGATGGTCAGACATTTAACCAGTCTGCGCTTGACCCTGCACGCAGCGTTTTAATCAAAGCCTGTGCAGGCAGTGGCAAAACGTGGCTGCTCACGTCGCGAATTGTACGTTTGTTGCTCGCTGGCGTGCCATCACACCAGATTCTCGCCATCACGTTTACCAATAAAGCCGCCCAAGAAATGCGCAACCGCGTCGGTGATGTCTTGCGTGAGTTGGCCGACGGCACGGATGATGCGGTGCTTGGGCAGCTCACCATGCGTGGTTTATCACTGGATGCTGCACATGAAGCTTTGCCGCGTGCACGTCGGCTGTATGACGAAGTGCTCGGTGCGGTGCAGCCGCTCCCAATTTATACCTTTCATGCGTGGTTTGCTCGATTGCTGCGTGCTGCACCGACAGGTTTGGCTGAGGTGGGGCGTTTGCGTGATGCAACGTTGAGTGAGGATGTGGCGAGTTTGCAGCAAGAGGCGTGGAATGACTTTTATGAGCTGTTTCAGACTGATGAGGTTTTACGGGCGCATTATTTGTCTTTGGTACGTCGTTTGGGGCAGCATTCGACGCAAGTGATTTTGGATAATGCGTTGAGCAGTGCCACAGAATGGCGGTTGTTTGAGACAAGCTGTGCTGAGCAAGGGATAGATGTTTTGGCGAACTTGGCTGCTGATTACCAAAATGATTTGGGCGTGTCGGTTGATGCGACAGCGGATGAGTTGTTGTCGGTGTGGCAGCAGGGTTTTTTTGCCAATCGTGCGTTTGAAACTTGGTTGAAGGTGTGGCAGTGTGCGCCCAGTAAGCCAACACAAGAAAAAATCCGTTTGCTGGAAACGGTGTTTGATATGTCAGATGCGCGTGAGCAATTTGCATACATTCAACCATATTTGGCCAAAGGAACAGGTACTTGGAAGGGGAATTTATTCACGGCCTCTTCTGCACAAAAAGCAATAGCTATCTTTGGCATTTCAGAGTCGGAGTTTGAAGCCATTAACGAGCAAATGGCGCAGGCGACGGCGAAATACTATGCGATGGAAAAAGACGCAGCTGCTTTTGCGCTGCACGTTGATATTGTGCCGTGTGTGCAAGCTTTGCTGCGGGTGTATGAAGCGGTGAAAGAACGGTCGGGGACTTTTGATTTTAATGATGTTGAGTACCATTGTTTGTCTCTGTTGTCGGACGAGCGTACAGCGGCGTATGTGCAGATTCAACTCGACGCACGTTATCAGCATTTATTGTTTGATGAGTTTCAAGACACCAGCCCACTGCAATGGCAGGTGATTCATGGTTGGTTGGCGGCTTATGGTGCTGATGAAAATCGGCCAAAGGTGTTTGTGGTTGGTGATTTGAAACAGTCCATTTATCGGTTTCGCAAAGCCGATGCGCGGGTGTTTGCCGCAGCAGAGCATTTGTTGACCACGCAGTATCAGGCTGATGTACTGGAGACGCACCTGACTCGTCGAAACAGCATTGCGGTGGTTGAGTGGGTTAATCGGGTTTTTGAGAGTGAAAACAGCCAATTGATGGGATTTAAAACACAGCAAACCACCAGTAAAGTGGCTGGGCATGTGGCCTGCTTGCAGGCAGAATTTACCTCATCAGAGGAAACAGAGGATTCTGAGGAGAAGTCACCGCGCGATTGGTTGCGCGAACCTCAGCACACCATTGAGGCGACGGAGCATGATGGTGAGGCGGCGCAGTTGGCCGCGGTTGTTGGTTCATTGGTTGGCCGATACGAGTTGGCCAATGAGGACGGCAGTACCCGTTTGACCGAGTTTAAAGACATCATGGTTTTGCTACAAAACCGTGTGCATTTGGCCGTCTATGAGCGTCAGCTGCGAGAAGCGCGAATTCCATTCATTAGCACGCGCAAAGGCGGCTTGCTCGATACGCTTGAGGCTTTGGATATTATGGCCTTGGTCGCATGGTTGATGGATGCACATGATGACTTGTCGTTGTTGCATGTGTTGCGCAGTCCTTTGGGTGGTGTGGATGAAGCCTTTGTCCAATTGCTGGTTGGGCGGCGGCGTGAGTGGGCTGAGTTGGGGCGTTCGGTATCGCTGTGGTGTGTTGGTTTGTCGGATGAAAGTATTCCGCGCCGAGCATTGTGGGAGCGATTGTCCAGTTGGCAGGAACGAGCACCAAACATGACGCCGCACGAAGTGATGGATATGATTTACCATGAGGCGGATATATTCCAATGCTATGCCAGTGTGACACCAGCGTGGCTGAATGAGCAAGTGCAAGCCAACCTACGCGCGTTTCTACACATGGCTTTGGCGCTGAATGCAGGACGTTATCCGAGCTTGTACCGTTATTGGCAAGCCCTAAAAACATGGCAACAACAAAGTAAAAATGCGCCATCCGAAGCGACGCCGATTGAGGCGACGAATGCTGTACAGGTGATGACGGCACATGGCGCGAAAGGTCTGGAAGCGCCAATTGTGATTTTGATTGATGTGAAAGAAACATCTGAGCGAGAGCGCGCTTACCACTGGTTAATTGATTGGCCGATTGATGCGTTGCGTCCTGCGCACGTGTCGTTGGTGGCCAGTGAGGCGTATCGAGGTCAGTGGCGCCAAGTGCGCTGGCAAGACAATGAAACCCGCGCGGCGATTGAAAAATGGAATTTGCTATATGTCGCGATGACGCGCGCGCAACAAACCTTGATTGTGAGCAGTGCGCAAAAAGAAAAGAAAACCAAAAAAGATACCGAGAGCGGCAAGCGTACGCTCTATGAGTATTTGCATGACAGTGCAAAAATGCTGGATGAAGCGTATCGTTTTGATTTGCCCATTATGGAGGGAGCGGAATTTTTGGCAGATAGTCCTTCGTCACCGACATCTTCACACATCAACCGCTATATTCAAATGATGAGCAGTGATGAGCTTGTTATTGCGGCGCAACCAATCAACGAGGAGCAGCCTGCTGCCCAATTGGGTATCCTTTGGCACGCTGTGATGGAGCACACCACGGACAATTGGCAGGCACCACGCTTGAGCGTCGCGGACGTCATGCAAAAGTACCGAGTACCATTCGATAATGCTCACGTCGTTGTGCAGTGGATGGAGAATGTCTGTGCTCAGCCAGAACTTCAAGTGTGGTTGAACCCCGTGTATTTTGATGAGGCTCACAACGAAACAATGATTGTGGATGCGACAGGTACGGTGAAGCGCATTGACCGTTGGGTGCGGCGAGGGATTGACATAACCGTTATTGACTACAAAAGTGACTGGCGCGAAGAGGATTTGCCGCTGTATCGTGAACAAGTGCAGAGTTATCAAACCCTACTGTCTCAGATGTATCCTCAGCATGACGTGTCTGGTGTTTTGATTCGTGCAGACGGTCGGTGGTTGCGGGTATAAAGCGGATGAAAATCAGGTGGGGATTCATAAAATAATCATGGATGCCAAGTGATTTCTTTTAACTAAAAAACACTTGCATTGGATGGTAAACGGCGTACAATTAATTTCACCGAGGTAAAATTTTTGTGAGCTTCTAAGGAGGTCATTATGGAAACGAATGTCGGTAAACTGGATTGCACCTTACGCGTACTAGTGGGTCTCTTGATGGTGATTTTTGCCGCAACAGAGATAATCGGCGCATGGGGTTGGTTGGGTTTGATGTTGATTGCAACAGGTGCGATGCGCTTTTGCCCAGTGTACACGTTGTTTGGTAAAAGCACGGAACGCATGGATAAACACAGCAAGCACAGTTGACCTAACCGCGCAATGGGGCGCGTTGAGTTGAACGCGTATTGTTCACTTTTTCGGTACAAACATTGTCGAAAGCTGTTGATACAATTTAATGTTTCATTTATGCGGTTTTTACCGCAATGCACTTTCCCCAGAAAAGTGCTGGTTCGGTCGCTCATCATTTCGTGATAGTCGTCACCATACCAAAACAGGCGAGCCAATTGGCTCGCCTGTTCTGTTTTGATTCGTGTACAGTGCTGGCGATTGTAATTATGGGGCAATGCGGAGTATGTGTGCTGTCGTGACGGTTGGCGTAATTGATAATTTTATGGAGTGGTGTGTGGGTATAAAGAACGTTTGGTCGAGAGTGTGCCAATATCATGTGTGGTGGTTGCTGTGGCTGTTGTGTTTGTTGATACTGTCTGTGGTTCGCTGGCGGCTTGGTGCCGTTGTGGAGTCTGAAGGACATGTGATTGAGAGTTTTGAGATTATTTTGATTTTTCTCATTATTTTGGCGGCTGGCTGGGCAGTATGGTCAACACCATACCCAAAATCTTTGGCATGGGTTTTTGTGGCTTGGCTATTTTTTACCGTGATTTTGAGAGAGCTGAGTAATAATGATTGGCAGCTACCTGCCTCAATGTTGGAGATTGCCAGTCAGAGACAGTGGCGACATGGTGTTACCTTTGTGGGGAGTGTGTTGGTTTTGTTGATGTTGGCGTACCATGGGCGCGCGCTTTGGCTTTGTCGACAGCGATTTTTTGCGTCAGATTTGCCAATGTTTATGGGGCTGTCGGTCGTGTCCGCTTTGATTCTGGCCCGTTTTTTTGAAATGAACATCTTGGGTATTGCGGCGTATGTTTTTTTTGAAGAGTTTTTTGAGTTGACCGGGTATTTTTGTGCATTATTGGGTGTGTGGGTGCATCGCAGATTGTTTTGCACGTAGGAGGGCGTCGGTTAACTGAGTGTGCTATATAAAAAATGACGGGCTTTTGGCTCGTCATTTTTTATAGGGTGTTATGAAGCGATTTGTTGAACGTGAACAGGGGCTGGCTTCTTCTCTTTTCTGCCTGCTTTGTCCTTGATGAATTCGGGATCGGCTTTTTCGGTAACCGTGTTTTCGTGTACCACTACCCCTGTGATGGCTGGTGAGGAGGGTAATTGGAACATGGTGTCGAGCAAGGTTTCCTCAACGATGGCACGCAGACCGCGTGCGCCTGTTTTTCGTGAGAGTGCTTTTTGAGCGATGGCCCTAAGGGCATTGTCTGTGAAAGTCAACTCCACATCTTCCATATCCAACAATGCAGTGTATTGTTTGACGAGGGCGTTTTTAGGTTGTGTCAGAATATTGATGAGGGCATCTTCGTCAAGGTTATTGAGTTTGGCGATGACAGGTAAACGACCAATCAATTCGGGAATCAAGCCGAACTTAATCAAATCTTCTGTCTGAATGTCACTAAAGAGCTCGCCTGTGGATTTTTGTTCGAGTTTGCGAACGTCTGCACCGAAGCCAATGCTGGTTTTTTCGGAGCGCTTTGAAATGACTTTTTCCAGTCCATCAAATGCACCACCGCAGATAAACAAGATATTTGAAGTGTCAACTTTAATAAAATCTTGATTGGGGTGTTTGCGCCCACCCTGTGGTGGAATAGATGCGACAGTGCCTTCAATCAATTTGAGCAAGGCTTGTTGAACGCCCTCGCCAGATACATCGCGGGTGATGGATGGGTTCTCGGTTTTGCGCGAAATTTTGTCGATTTCGTCGATGTAAATGATGCCTTGCTGGGCTTTTTCGACGTCGTAGTTGCAATTCTGTAACAGTTTTTGCACGATGTTTTCGACGTCTTCACCCACGTAACCAGCTTCGGTTAATGTCGTGGCGTCTGCCATTACGAATGGTACGTTGAGCAGGCGCGCAAGTGTTTGTGCCAGCAAGGTTTTACCTGAACCTGTTGGGCCGATGAGCAAAATGTTGCTTTTTGAGAGTTCAACATCTGTTTTTTTGCGATTTTTTAGATGGCGCAGACGTTTGTAGTGGTTGTACACCGCGACAGCCAATACGCGTTTAGCGTCGGTTTGACCAATGACGTAGTCGTTAAGTTTGTCTAATAACTCTTGAGGCACAGGTAAAGCGCTGCTTTGCTCAGAAGTACTATCATCTTGATTGGTGTCCGCATCAAGGATTTGGCCGCACAATGAGATGCATTCATCGCAGATATAGCCGTGCAGCCCTTCAATGAGCTTGTTTACTTCATGTTGCGGTTTGCCACAAAAAGAGCAGGAAGACTCTTTGCTGGTGGTTGGTTTTTTGGTTTTTTCGGTCATTATGTGTCTCGTGATACTTGAGCGTTTAGAGCGATGCGCGATCAGTCAGGATTTTATCAATTAAGCCGTATTCGAGCGACTGGTCGGCGGACAGCCAAGTGTCGCGGTCTGTGTCACGCTCAACTCGCTCAACAGGTTGACCTGAACGATCCGCTAAAATTTGGTTCAACTTCGCACGTAAAATTAAGATTTCACGAGCACGAATTTCAATATCTGAGGCCATCCCTTGTGCGCCACCTGAAGGCTGATGAATCATCACACGTGAGTTTGGCAAAGCAAAGCGTTTGCCAGGGGCGCCCGCCGCAAGCAAAATCGCCCCCATACTGGCTGCCATGCCCAAGCACATGGTTGAGACATCAGGCTTAATGAACTGCATGGTGTCATACAGTGCCAAGCCTGCTGATACAGAGCCACCAGGTGAGTTGATGTAGAGGTGAATGTCTTTCTCGGGGTCTTCGCTTTCGAGAAACAGCATCTGAGCGATGATGAGGTTCATGCTCTGATCCGTCACGGGGCCGACGAGAAAGACAATGCGCTCTTTTAGTAAACGAGAGTAAATGTCGAATGAGCGCTCACCTCGGCTGGTTTGTTCAACCACCATCGGAATGAGACCGAGGTTCTCTGGCTCTTGTGAGGCATTAAATTGGTTTGGGTAGCGCATGAGTGACTCCTGAATTCGGTATGAGCGTTTGATATGAGGCTTAAATGGTGAAAGACAAGGCTTGAACAGTCTGTAGAAGTTCTCTTGTTGACTGCTTTATATGTGTTTTGGGCACAAAAAAGCAGCGTGATACGCTGCTTTTTTGTGGTAATCGAACCAGCAGCCCATTCATCAAATGATGAGCAATGATAGCTCAAATTGGCATCGTGCGTACAAGTAAGCCCCAGCTTTTGTGAGGTCGCACTGGCTGATGCGATGTGCTTATCGATTTTGATTCATTAACTCTTCAAATGCTATATCTTTGGTCGTGACTTTGGCTTGCGCTTTGACCCAAGCAACTACATTGTCTTCCATCACAACTGCTTCGACTTCAGCCATGCGGTTGGCATCTGTCATGTACCATTTGACAAAACCTTGCGGGTCTTCGTAAGCGGCGGCGATTTGCTCGACTTGGGCTTTGACTTGGTCTGCTGTGGCGCGCAAGTCATGCTTTTTGACGATTTCGGCAATCAACAAACCGAGACGTACGCGGCGCTCTGCGCGGTCTTTGAACAACTCAACAGGCAACGCCATTTTGTCATCGACAGGAATACCGCGTTGACGTAAGTCGTTCTTTGCACCTTCTTGTAAGCGCTCGATGTCTTCGTTGACCAAGGCTGCTGGTACTTCAAACGATGCTGTTTTGATCAAGGTGTCCATGACGTTGTTTTTGGTCATGGCTTTGGTACGTTGGGCGATTTCGCGCTCGAGGTTGGTTTTGATGTCCAGCTTCATTTTTTCAACGTCGCCGTCAACCACGCCGAGGGATTTGGCAAATTCTGAATTGAGTTCAGGCAAGTGTGCTTGGCCGACTGATTTAACTGTCACGGTGAATTGAGCGGTTTTGCCTGCAACGTATTTACCATGGTAGTCCTCTGGGAATGGTAGGTCGAAAGTGCGTGATTCGCCAGCTTTGAGCCCTTCGATGGCTGTCTCAAACTCTGGCAACATGCGGCCTTGACCCAAAACGAACGGATAGTCAGTTGCTGAACCACCCGCAAATGCTGTGCCGTCGATTTGACCTTCAAAATCGATGGTGACTTGGTCTTCTTTGGCTGCGGCTTTGTCAACAGTATGGTAGTGAACGCGCTGTTGGCGCAACACATCCAACGTGCGTGTCACGTCGGCATCGGTGACTTCGCATTTGGCTTCTTCAATTTCAACGCCTTTGAGTTCGACATCCGCAATCTCAGGGTAGACTTCAAAAGTAGCTTTGAATGTGAGCTGGTCAGCAGAACCGTCGTCTTCTGGCTCAATGTTTGGCATACCTGCAACGCGCAAGTTTTCTTCAGTGGCTTTTTTGGCGAATTCTTCGCCGACTTGGTCATTCAAGGCTTCCCAGCTGGCTTGGCCGCCGTACATTTGTTTGACTTTGGCGAGAGGTACTTTACCTGGGCGGAAACCGTCAACCTTAACGGTTTTGGCCATGCGCTGTAGGCGTTTGTCAGTGGCTGCGTCAATGGCTGACTTGGCAACAACGATGTTCATCGTGCGGGTTAATGAAGAAGTCGTGGCGACAGTTTGAGTTTCTGCGGTCATGATGAACCTTTAATAAAAGTGAATCGTGTTGTTACAAAACCCCGTGTCAGTCGGCACACGGGGTTTGCGGTCATTGAGTCGATGCGCAACATCGGTACTCATTTTTGGTGCGAAGGAGGGGACTCGAACCCCTACACCTGTTTAGGGCGCCAGGACCTAAACCTGGTGCGTCTACCAATTTCGCCACCCTCGCTGTTTGTGGCAAGGTTAAAATACCAGCAAAATGCCAATATGCTTTAACCGAAAGCGCCTATTGTACTTTATTGTGTCGGGCTGTACAACCTCTGTCAGAAATTGTTAGGCGAATCGTCTAAAATTGAGGCAGTAATTAAAATGTGAAATAGCTTAGGAGATCATCATGAGTCAAAATGAAATTGATCGTGAACTGCTTGAACGTTTGGGCCCTTTGGCCTATCGAGTGACTCAAGAAAAAGGCACTGAACGACCATTTTCCAGTGAATTTGCTGAGAGTTGGCGTTCGGGGCAATATCACTGTGTGGTCTGTGATACGGTGTTGTTTGAGTCGGATAATCAATTTAATGCAGGTTGTGGCTGGCCAAGTTTTGATGCACCTGTGACTGAGGCTGCTGTCGCTGAACATCGCGATTTGTCACATGGCATGATTCGCACCGAAGTGGTGTGTCATGCCTGTGGTGCGCATTTGGGTCATGTCTTTCCTGATGGGCCGCCTGAGACGACGGGTTTACGCTATTGCATCAATGGTGCTGCGTTGAAGTTTGATGGGTTGGGTAATTTGGATAAATAAGTGATTTAAGTCTAACAATGTCGTATAAATAACGTTAAAATCGCAGTTTGCCCTTCTGTGAGTTGTTTGATGGATGAGTGAACCCGTTTTTTATTGGTGCATCAATTTAATATGACAAAGCTAATTATTGATTTATTTCCCGTAGTGCTGTTCTTTGTGGCTTACAAGGTCACTGACAACATATTCATTGCCACAGGTGTGGCCATCGCGTCGGCGATATTGCAGCTGATTTTGATGAAATGGAAAAAACTACCCATTGCACCCATGCACTGGGTGGGCTTTGTCATGATTGTGGTGCTCGGTTCTGTGTCGATTGCTTTTCGTGACCCTCGCTTTCTGATGTGGAAGTTCTCAGTGTTGGAGTGGTTGATGGGGGCTGCGATTATCATCGGACAGTATGTTTTTGGTAAAAACATGTTGCGTATTTTAATGGGCAACGAGCTTGAGCTTACAGATGAAGTGTGGAAAAAACTGGCGCTGATTTGGGCTTTGTTTTTCATTGGTTTGGGTACCTTGAATCTGTATGTGTTTACGAACTACACTGAGGCACAGTGGGTGAATTTTAAAACGTATGGTGTTTTGGCCGTCACCTTGGTTTTTTTGGTGTTGCAAGGCATTTGGCTAAGTCGTCATCTTCCTGCTGACACAGGAAAAATTTGATGGAAATTGAAGTCATCTTGCGCCAGCGATTAGTGGATTGTTTAAACCCTACAGAATTAAGCATCGTGAATGAATCGCATCTGCATGCAGGTCATGTGGGGGCAGCGGGCGGCGCACAGCATTTTGCCATCCGCATCGTTTCTCCGCAATTTGCGGGTATAAAACGAATGGCACAACACCGTCTGGTGTATGCAGCGGTCGCTGACCTGATACCGCACCCGATTCATGCTTTGCGCATTGATGCGAAAACACCGTGATTTGATTGTTTGACAGTAATTTTAAATTTTAACCCTTATCACTTGAAGGAGTGAGACATGAAAAAAAGCAGTATTTTGGTGACTTTGATTTTGGCGAGCACATTGACTTTAAGCGCCTGTGACATGATGGGCAAAAAGAAACCCGCCACAGAGCAACTGGTTAACGCTATTGTCAGCACCATGAGTGCTGATGGGCAAAAAGTAACTGATGAACAGCGCAAAAACATTGAAGATGCGTTGGCTATTCAGTCAGCTGTCGCTGAGGCTGCTCGCAAAGACAAACTCGATCAAGATGTGAACGTCAAAGCCTTAATTTCTTTACAAGAAGATCAGGTGTTGATGCAAGAGTACATGCGCAAAAAAATGGAAGCATTCAAGCCAACGGATACTGACTTGAAAGCTGTGTACGACAAGCAAGTGGGGCAGTTGTCTGAATACCACTTCCGTCATATTTTGGTCAAAACCGAAGACGAAGCCAAAGCCATCATCGAGAAGCTCAGAACAGGTGGCAACTTTGCTGAGTTGGCCAAACAGTCTATTGACCCATCGGGTGCCAAAGGTGGCGATTTGGGCTGGGCACCTTTGTCGCGCTGGGTTCCTGAGTTTTCTGCCGCTGGCTCAGCATTGAAGCCAAAAGAGTTCACTCAAACACCTGTTAAATCTCAATTCGGTTACCATGTGATTGAGTTGGTTGAGGCGGCTCGCACTCCTACAGACGTGCCGTCATTTGAAGCCGTTAAGACACAGTTGGTTCAAATGGCCAAGCAAGACTACGCGAAAAAACTCGAAGATGGCTTTAAGCCAAAGACTGAGACAAAAGCGGAAGCTAAAACCGACGACAAAGCCGCTGAAAAGAAATAACAGCTTTTCCGCAAACGTATAGCCTAAGCTAAGCCCCTGCCAAATAAGGCGGGGGTTTTCTTTTTAAAGAACGCTTTTATTTTAAAAGCTCATTGGCTTATCAGGCTCTTGTCGTTTTTGGCTTGAAACTTTGTGCTGATGCTGGCTTTTTTTGTGGTTGCATTGGTGGTTATGGTACCGCTGGGCGTATTCGCGAGTGGTGGTGCAGATGGTGGTATGGCGACATTGGGGATTTTGGGAGCGTTGCTGGTCTTTGCCTTGTCTATTGCCTACCTCGTGATTTCTGTGATTTTCATGGTGCGCCGTTTGCATGATTTGAATAAATCTGGGCACTGGCTGTGGTTATTTTGGTGCTCTATGCGATTCAAATGGTGTGTATGTTTAGTCAAATTGCGCCATCACGGTATTTTGGTTATAGATGTGGAGGCGGATCAGTTGCCTCTCGCTTTAATCAGTCAATACTTGCAACTTAAAGAGTCCGCACAAATATGAAACACGGACCAAAAAACGCCGAGCAAAATGCTCGGCGTTTTTGTTTTACGGGATGTGACTCTTGTCGTATCCAAGGGCGTGACGCACGTGCGCTTCTAGGATGCCTTGCGTGATTTTTCTGATTACGAACCGCAGGAAATACAGCCTTCTTCCATTGTGCACACCGCACCTTCGATGAGTTCCTCTTTTTTTTCCTCGGCTGCGACGGTGAATTGCACTGCTTGCGCGGCGGCTTTGGCTCGTAGGTAGTAAATGCCTGTTTTAAGCCCTTTTTGCCATGTGTAGAAATGCATGGAGGAGAGTTTGGCGATGGTGGGTTGCGCCATAAATAGGTTCATGGATTGGGATTGGCAGATGAATGCACCACGGTCGGCGGCCATGTCGATGAGGGTTTTTTGTTTGATTTCCCAGACGGTTTTGTACAGGGCTTTAATCGGCTCGGGGATGCGCGGGATGTCTTGGACGGAGCCGTTGGCGCGGATGAGGTCGTTGCGCATTTTGTCGTCCCAGATGCCAAGGGCGTCGAGGTCACGCAAGAGGTGTTTGTTGACGACGATGAATTCACCGCTGAGGACTCGACGTGTATAGATGTTGCTGGTGTAAGGCTCGAAGCACTCATTATTGCCCAATATTTGCGACGTCGAGGCGGTGGGCATGGGGGCGAGCAAGAGTGAGTTGCGCGCGCCGTGTTTGGCCAAATCTGTGCGCAGATCCTCCCAGTTCCAGTGAGGCGATGGGGTGATGTCCCATAAGTCGCACTGGAGTTTTCCCTGCGAGAGTGGTGAGCCTTCGTAGGTTGGGTAAGTGCCTTGCTCAGCGGCAAGGTCTATCGAAGCGCGTAACGCGGCGTAGTAAATCGTCTCGAAAATTCGCTGGTTGAGTGTCTGAGCCATTTCAGAATCAAAGGGCATCCGTAGTAAAATGAATGCGTCAGCAAGCCCCTGTACGCCAATGCCGATGGGGCGGTGGCGCATGTTTGAGTTGCGGGCTTCTTCAATTGGGTAGAGGTTTTTGTCGATGATTTTGTTGAGATTTTTGGTCGCGTGGTAGGTTACATCAAATAATTTTTGATGGTTGAATTGACTGCCCTCAACGAATTTCGGCAGCGCGATGGACGCGAGGTTGCATACTGCGACTTCATCGGGTGCTGTGTACTCGATGACTTCGGTACACAGGTTGGAGGATTTGATTGTGCCCAAATGTTGTTGATTGCTTTTGCGATTCGCGGCGTCTTTGTACAGCAGATACGGCGTGCCTGTTTCGATTTGTGATTCGAGAATGGCGAACCAGAGTTCTTGGGCTTTGATGACGCGGCGCGCTTTGCCCTCTGATTCGTAGCGGGTGTAGAGTGTTTCAAACGCCTCGCCCCAGCAGTCGTCTAAGCCTGGGCATTCGTGCGGGCAGAATAAACTCCATTCGCCATCAGCTTGTACACGCTGCATGAACAAATCATTCACCCACAATGCATAAAACAAATCACGTGCACGCAATTCTTCCGCACCGTGGTTTTTTTTCAGTTGTAAAAAGTCGAACACATCCGCGTGCCATGGTTCAAGATAAATGGCAAATGCGCCTTTGCGTTTGCCGCCGCCTTGGTCAATGTAACGTGCGGTGTCGTTGAACACTTTGAGCATGGGCACGATGCCGTTGCTCGTGCCGTGCGTGCCCGCGATGGTGCTGCCTTTGGCACGGATTTTGTGGATAGACAGACCGATGCCGCCCGCGTTCTTAGAGATGAGTGCGGTTTGCTTGAGTGTGTTGTATATGCCTTCGACTGAGTCATCTTGGACGGTGAGTAAAAAGCATGAGCTCATTTGCGGGTGTGGCGTGCCAGAGTTAAACAAGGTTGGCGTGGCATGCGTGAACCAACCCTCGCTCATGAGGTTGTAAGTCTCGATGGCCGATGCAATGTCGTCGCCATGAATGCCGAGCGCGACCCGCATGTACATGTGTTGCGGACGCTCGAGAATTTGACCATGCACACGTAGCAAATAGCTGTGCTCTAAGGTTTTGAATCCGAAGTAATCGAAATTAAAATCTCGGTCGTAAATCAGTGTCGAGTCGAGTAAATCGGCATTCGCTTTGACCGTGCCCAGCAATTCTTCGGTGATGATGGGTGAGTGTTTTTTTGTGTTGGCATCAACGTTATCAAACAGCTGCTGCATGGTTTGCGTGAATGATTTCGTCGTGTTTTTGTGCAGATTCGATACGGCGATGCGCGCGGCGAGTACGGCGTAATCGGGGTGGCTGGTTGCCATACTCGCGGCGGTTTCGGCGGCGAGGTTGTCTAACTCTGTGGTGGTCACGCCGTCGTACAGACCCGCGATGACTTTTTTGGCGACATCAATCGGCTCGATGCGCGGGTGCAGGCTGTAAGACAGTTTTGCGATGCGGGCGATGATTTTATCGAATTGGACTGGCTCTTGTTTGCCGTTGCGTTTGATGACGAACATAGGGTTTCCCTTCTTTGTGTAGATGGTCGGTGGCGTGCGAGTTGTGTTTGATTAAAAATCTTCTTCCAACGAAAACACCTGATCGCTTTTATTAGATAACACACCTGCTTTTTGATAATCGCCGACGCGTTTTTCAAAGAAATTCGTTTTACCCTCGAGCGAAATCATGTCCATGAAGTCGAATGGGTTTTTCGTGTGGTAGATTTTCGGGTAGTCGAGCGCGGCGAGCCAGTGGTCGGCGACGAATTCGATGTACTGAGCCATGAGTTCGGCATTCATGCCGATGAGGTTCACGGGCAGGGCTTCGCAGACGAAGTTTTTTTCAATCTCAACGGCGTCGCGGATGATGGCTTGCACAGCCTCGGTGGATAGGCGTTGGCGCAGCATGCGATAGAGTGTGCAGGCGAACTCACAGTGCAGTGCTTCGTCGCGGCTAATCAGCTCGTTAGAGAACGTCAGTCCAGGCATGAGGCCACGTTTTTTCAGCCAGTACAAAGCACAAAAACTACCGCTGAAGAAAATTCCTTCAACGGCTGCGAAGGCGACCAGACGCTCGGCGAAGTTACCGTTGTCAATCCAGCGAAATGCCCAATTTGCTTTATTTTGGACGGCGGGGATGGTGTCGATGGCGTTGAATAGATGTGCTTTTTCGTCAGGATTTTGGATGTAGGTGTCAATCAGTAGTGCGTACGTTTCTGAGTGAATGTTTTCCACAGCGACTTGAAAGCCATAAAAACATCTCGCCTCTGGAATCTGCACTTCTTGCATGAAGTTCACAGCGAGGTTCTCATTCACGATGCCATCTGAGGCAGCAAAAAATGCGAGGACATGGCTGATGAAATGACGTTCATTGTTGGATAGCGCGCGCCAGTCGGTCAAATCACTTTCTAAGTCAATTTCCTGTGCGGTCCAAAAACTCGCTTTGTGGCGTTTGTATTGTTGCCATAAATTTGGGTGTTGAATAGGCAGCAACACAAAGCGATTGGGGTTGTGTGCGAGCATCGGCTCTAATGTGGGATCGAAGGTGTCAGAGAAAAACGAGGGTTGCTCTATGGGAAGTGCGGTGGACATGAGGCGTGCCTTTAAATGTTTGATCAACGGCAGGACAAACCATCGCAAAAACAAGGCGGGGTGCAGCGGCGAGCCGCGCGAGGATGTCAAAGTCCATGGGCGCGTGCTGTGGGTGAGGTTTGAAAAAACATAAACCACAAATTGATTGGCCGTGTGCACGCCTTTAATGCGAAGGTCGTGACACACTGATTGTTTGAGCAGATATCCTGACTTGATGTTAAATTGACCCGTCTTCCCGCGAAGCTCGCAGTGACGCTGTGGGTCAGTAGTTACACATCTTACAGTTGCGCTACAGTCCATGATTCTCACATGGTTCCCTGAACTCAAACAATGAGTGATGAGGTGAATCATAACAGAGAATTTTTCATCAGGCTGGCATAATCAGGTCAAAATTTGCTATCGAAGTGCAATCTTGATATAAAACAAAATGTTACCCAACATACATTAAAGATCGGATGAAAGAGGAGTTCTAAATGAAAGAGTTTGATACGCCATCGACCATGAAGGCAGTTATCTGTGAGGGTACAGGAGATGCTTCGGTGTTGCGCATAGCAGAATTGCCTACGCCAAATTTGCCAGCCGATAGCTCAGGATTGGTTGTGATTCGGGTTCATGCAGCGGGCGTTAATCGGCCAGACATATTGCAGCGGCAAGGGTTATACCAGCCACCGCCAGATGCATCGCCGATTTTAGGTTTGGAAGTCGCTGGTGAAATCGTCGGCGGTGATTTGGTGGGGACAAATTGGCGAGTCGGCGACGCTGTTTGTGCGCTCACGCACGGCGGGGGTTATGCGCAGTATGTGGTTGTGGATGCACGGCATTGCTTGCCTGTGCCGACGGGGTGGTCAATGGTGCAGGCGGCGAGTTTGCCTGAGACTTATTTCACGGTGTGGTTTAATCTGTTTCAAAAGGCGCGCTTGTGCGCCGGCGAGACTTTGCTTGTTCATGCGGGTGCGAGTGGTATTGGGGTGGCGGCGATTTCGCTGGCCTCTGCCTTGGGCGTTAGGGTTGTTGCCACTTTAGGTGAATCTATGGAGACGAAGGCGAATGCCTGTCAATCACTGGGTGCTGCTTTGGTCGTGGATGTGCGAGAGGTCGATTGGTGGCGAAATGTCTTGAGCTTTACGGGTGGCCATGGCGTCAATGCGGTGCTTGATGTGCGCGGTGGCGATACGCTGGATGCCAATATTCAGGTTATGGCGCACGGTGGGCGGTTGGTGTGGTTGGCGTTTTTGGCAGGCAATCGCACTGCACTGAAAATCAGTGAGGTGATGGCGAAAGAGTTGGTGCTCACTGGCTCGTTTTTACGAAGACAGTCGTCAATGATGAAAGCCGAAATAGCAGCCGATTTAAATGCCAAGGTCTGGCCGCTCATGCAGACTGGTGCAATCACACCCGTGCTCGATAGTGTATTTGATATGGTTGATGTCCAAGACGCACACCGACACATGGAGCGCAATGCTCATACGGGCAAAATTGTTCTTAAAATACACGACCATTGAAAAAAATGTATTGTGGCATTAGCCCATGTGCAGCGCAGCATACGGCGTTTTTTTGGTTGCAAAGTGCTGTTAAAAATGTAGAAATAGCTACCGTGCTGATTGACCTCAATAAAGCAAGTGCGTATAATAGAACCGTTTTGGGCAGTAAATGCTCGTTATGCCCATATTTCGTAAGTGGTCGATTTTACTGGCTCAAAAGGACAATGCAGTGGAAGCAGTCAAAATTTTAGTCATCGTTTTGCAAGTGATAGCCGCATTCGCGGTTATCGTCTTGGTCTTGTTGCAACAAGGCAAGGGTGCTGACGCTGGTGCAGCATTCGGTAGCGGCTCGTCTGGTAGTGTGTTTGGCGCAGTAGGCTCCGCAAATTTTTTAAGCCGCTCAACGGCTTGGATGGCGACAGTCTTCATCGTGTGCACTGTGTTGCTTGCATTTGGACGTTGGGGTGGTTCTGGTAGCGTGCTTGAGTCAGCGGCTGCGCCTGATAAGGTTGAGTTGAGTTCGCCTGCTGCGAAAACGACTGAGTCTACTGATAACATTCCAAAGTGAATGATTGGTGTACGTAAAATTTAAGTTTTAAAGCCGACGTGGTGAAATTGGTATACACGCTACCTTGAGGTGGTAGTGGTCTTATGACTGTGCGAGTTCGAGTCTCGCCGCCGGCACCAAATATACGGAAACGCAAATGTGCTCTGCATGTTTGCGTTTTTAAATAAAACCCACACAATTGGTGCGCAAACGCCTAAAATGGCGGTGCCCCTGTGGGGTTACAATTAAAATGGAAAAACACCATGGATATCACCAATTACGTTCCTGTATTGTTGTTCTTGGTCGCTGCGACAGGCTTGGGTTTGCTGGTGGTGGCCATTGGTTTTCTCCTTGGTCCGCGCAAGCCTGATGCGGCCAAACTCTCTCCCTATGAATGTGGTTTCGAAGCGTTTGAGGATGCGCGTATGCGCTTTGATGTGCGCTACTACTTGGTCGCTATTCTCTTTATTTTGTTTGATCTTGAGGCCGCATTTTTGATTCCTTGGGCGGTTGCCTTGAAGGATTTGGCCACACCTGAGGTTGGTATGTATTATGGCTTGGGTGTGATGTTGGTCTTCTTGGCTGAGTTGGTCTTAGGCTATATTTATATTTGGAAAAAAGGCGCGCTTGACTGGGAGTAGTCCTGTTGAGCGTTTTTGTATTGGCTTTTGAATCACATTTTTGCGAGTTTTCTTCAAGTTGAAGAAAGTAATCATTATTAAAAAGCAACAGAAGCAGTTGTTTGGCTTTTAGAGGCTATCATGAGTGACACCATCGAAAAACAAGGTTTTATCACCACCACGGCTGAAAACCTCATTAACTGGACGCGTACAGGTTCTTTGTGGCCGATGACGTTTGGCTTGGCTTGCTGTGCCGTCGAGATGATGCATGCGGGTGCTGCGCGTTATGATTTGGACCGTTTTGGCATTGTATTTCGTCCCAGCCCACGTCAGTCGGATGTGATGGTTGTGGCGGGAACGCTGTGCAATAAAATGGCACCTGCGCTGCGCAAGGTTTATGATCAAATGGCTGAGCCGCGCTGGGTGATTTCGATGGGTTCATGCGCCAATGGTGGTGGTTATTATCATTATTCGTACTCTGTGGTGCGTGGTTGCGACCGCATTGTGCCTGTTGATATCTATGTGCCAGGTTGCCCTCCGACAGCGGAAGCGCTCATCTACGGTATCATCCAGCTTCAGAATAAGATTATTCGTAAGCAAAAATCGATTGACACGGTTACAAACATTATTGTTCGAGGTGCAGCATGAGTTGGCAAGCTACGCTGGTTGAGCGTTTAAAGACCACTTTTGGTGCGGCTGCCGGCGTTGTGGAAACGCTGGGCGAGGTCACGATGACAGTCAATGCAGCAGACTACTTGCAAGTGTGTCAAACTTTGCATGACACCAGTGATTTGCGCTTTGACATCATGATTGATTTGGCGGGTGTGGATTACTCTGAATATGCTGATGGTGCTTGGATTGGTGCGCGTTTTGCCGTTGTCTTGCATTTGCTGTCGATTGATAATAACCATCGCTTGCGCCTTAAAGTGTTTGCCAGCGATGATGACTTTCCTGTGGTGCACTCAGTGACAGGTGTTTGGGTCGCTGCTGGTTGGTATGAGCGTGAAGCCTTTGATATGTACGGCATTGTGTTTGAAGGTCACAACGATCTGCGTCGTCTGCTCACTGATTATGGTTTTATTGGCCACCCGTTGCGTAAAGACTTCCCCGTGTCAGGTCATGTTGAAATGCGCTATGACACAGAGCAAAAACGTGTGATTTATCAGCCCGTAACCATCGACCCGCGTGAAATCACGCCGCGTGTCATTCGCGAAGAAGGGTATGGTCACGCGCAATAATGCGTGTTTGACGAGACTATTATGGCAGAAATCAAAAACTATACCCTGAACTTTGGTCCACAGCACCCTGCGGCGCATGGTGTGTTGCGTTTGGTGTTGGAGCTCGATGGCGAGGTTGTGCAGCGCGCCGATCCGCACATTGGCTTGTTGCATCGCGCGACAGAAAAATTGGCCGAACACAAAACCTACATTCAGGCCTTGCCGTACATGGATCGCTTGGATTATGTCTCCATGATGAGCAATGAGCATGCTTATGTCATGACCATCGAAAAAATGTTGGGTGTTCAAGTGCCTGTGCGCGCTCAGTACATCCGTGTTTTGTTTGATGAGATTACTCGAATTCTCAATCACCTCATGTGGATTGGCGCACATGCGCTGGACGTGGGCGCAATGACCCCGTTTTTATACGCGTTCCGTGACCGTGAGGACTTGTTCGATGCTTATGAGGCGGTGTCTGGTGCGCGTATGCACGCAGCGTACTATCGCCCAGGTGGCGTGGCGCGTGATTTGCCTGATTCAATGCCGCAATTGCGTAAATCCAAAGTGCGCAGCCAATCGTCAGTGAATAAAGTCAACTCGAATCGTCAGGGCACACTGCTCGACTTCCTCGAAGACTTCACAAAACGCTTCCCGCACTATGTTGACGAATACGAAACACTGCTGACCGACAACCGCATTTGGAAGCAACGTTTGGTGGACATCGGTATCGTCACGCCTGAGCGCGCGAAATCATGGGGTTTTACGGGTCCGATGTTGCGTGGTTCGGGTATTGCGTGGGATTTGCGTAAAAATCAACCGTACGAAGTGTACGAAAAGCTTGCTTTTGTCATCCCTGTCGGCAAAAACGGTGACTCGTATGACCGTTACCTTGTACGCATTGCCGAAATGCGGGAGTCGTGCAAAATCATGGTTCAGTGCATTGATTGGCTCAAGAAAAATCCAGGTGCTGTTATCACAGATGATCACAAAGTTGCGCCACCTGCGCGTGAAGACATGAAAACCAACATGGAAGCTTTGATTCATCACTTTAAATTATTCTCCGAAGGCATGCACATCCCGCCATCCGAGGCTTACGCCGCAGTTGAGCATCCGAAGGGTGAGTTTGGTATTTATATGATATCAGATGGTGCGAATAAGCCGTATCGCCTCAAAATCCGCGCCCCAGGTTTCACGCATTTGCAGTCGTTGGACGAAATGAGTCGTGGTCATATGCTGGCCGATGTGGTCACCATCATTGGCACGCAGGACATTGTGTTTGGCGAAATTGACAGGTAAAAAAATGTTATCTCAAGCCTCATTAGAAAAAATTGCGACAGAAGTCGCCAAATACCCATCAACCGAAGCCCAGTCTGCGGTGATGGGTGCATTGCGCATTGCGCAAACTGAGCTGGGCTGGTTGTCGCCTGAAACGATGCTGGAAATCGCGGGTATTCTCGACATGCCACCAGTGGCGGTTCAAGAAGTCGCAACGTTTTACAACATGTACGACTTAAAGCCTGTCGGTAAACACAAAATCACTGTTTGCACAAATTTACCCTGCGCCTTGTCTGGCGGTGTTGATGCGGCTGAATACATCAAACAAAAGCTCGGTATTGATTTTAACGAAACCACGACGGACGGCCTATTCACCCTCAAAGAAGGCGAATGCATGGGGGCTTGCGGTGATGCGCCCGTGTTGCTGCATAACAATCATAAAATGTGCAGTTTCATGAGCACGGATAAAATCGACGCACTCTTGCAGGAGTTGGCCAAATGACTTGTTTGCATGATCGACACATCGATCCCGTGATACTCGCGGGTCTAAATGGCAGCAACTGGGGCTTGGACGATTACGTCGCTCGTGGCGGTTACTCTGTTTTGAAAAAAATCTTAGCCGAACAAACGCCGCCTGATGACATCATTGCTGACATTAAATTATCAGCTCTGCGTGGGCGTGGCGGTGCAGGTTTTCCGACGGGGTTGAAGTGGAGCTTCATGCCACGTATGTATCCTGGTCAGAAATACCTTGTTTGTAATTCAGATGAAGGTGAGCCTGGCACATTCAAGGATCGTGATATTTTGCGTTATAACCCCCATGCTTTGATTGAGGGGATGGCGATTGCCGCGTACACGATGGGTATCTCTCGTGGTTATAACTACATTCATGGTGAGATTTTTGAGGTTTACGATATTTTCGAGCAAGCCTTAGCGCAGGCCCGTGCGGCCAACTTGCTGGGTGACAACATTCAAAACTCTGGTTTTAATTTTGATTTGTTCGCACACCATGGTTATGGCGCTTACATCTGCGGTGAAGAAACAGCGTTGCTCGAATCACTTGAAGGCAAAAAAGGCCAGCCACGTTTTAAACCACCATTCCCAGCATCTTTTGGTTTGTATGGCAAACCAACCACCATTAATAACACCGAAACATTCGCTGCTGTGCCATTCCTTCTTAAAATGGGTGGTCAAGCCTATCTTGACATCGGTAAGCCGAACAATGGTGGCTCTAAGATTTTCTCAATTTCAGGTGATGTGAATTTACCAGGCAACTATGAAGTACCGATGGGTACTCCGTTTGCTAAAGTGCTTGAACTGGCTGGTGGTATGCGCGGTGGCGCGATTAAAGCCGTCATTCCTGGTGGCTCTTCCGCGCCAGTGCTGCGCGGCGAAGTAATGATGGACACCAATATGGATTATGATTCGATTTCTAAAGCAGGGTCGATGTTGGGTTCTGGTGCGATTATTGTGATGAATGACACCCGTTGTATGGTCAAATCACTGCTCCGCTTGTCTTATTTCTACTACGAAGAATCGTGTGGCCAATGTACACCGTGTCGCGAAGGTACTGGTTGGTTGTGGCGTGTGGTCAATCGTATTGAGCACGGCAAAGGCCGTCCAGAAGACTTGGATTTGCTTGACTCTGTGGCTGGCAATATTATGGGTCGTACCATTTGTGCCTTGGGCGATGCTGCTGCATTACCGGTTCGCTCATTTGTGAAAAATTTCCGCGATGAGTTTGCGCACCACATTGAGCACAAGTCTTGCCTCGTGCCGACGTATCGTTAATTGAAGGTATCTAATCATGGTTGAGTTAGAAATTGATGGCGTAAAAGTCGAAATGCCAGAGGGCAGCATGGTCATGGACGCTGTCAAAACCCTTGGCAAATACGTGCCGCATTTTTGCTATCACAAAAAATTGTCGATTGCTGCATCGTGCCGCATGTGCTTGGTTGAGGTCGAAAAAGCGCCTAAGCCCTTGCCTGCGTGCGCGACGCCTGTCACACCTGGTATGGTGGTGCGCACACAAGTCGAATCGCCAAAAGCTCAAACCGCTCAAAAAGATGTGATGGAGTTTTTGTTGCTCAATCACCCGTTGGATTGCCCAATTTGTGACCAAGGTGGTGAATGCCAATTACAAGACTTAGCCGTCGGTTATGGCAAGAGCTCATCACGTTATCAAGAAGAAAAACGTGTTGTTCATGCCAAAGATGTGGGCCCTCTCATTTCAATGGAAGAAATGGCACGCTGTATCCATTGCACACGCTGTGTGCGCTTCGGCCAAGAAGTGGCTGGTGTGATGGAGTTGGGGATGCTCGGGCGTGGCGAACATGCCGAAATCACGACATTTGTTGGCAACAGCGTTTCGTCGGAACTCTCGGGCAATATGATTGATTTGTGCCCTGTCGGTGCAATCACTTCTAAACCCTATCGCTACAGCGCCCGTAACTGGGAACTGTCTCGCCGTAAATCTGTCAGTCCACATGACTCGCTTGGTACTAATTTGATTATTCAAGTCAAAGGTGGTCAGGTCATGCGTGTGCTGCCGCTTGAGAATGCAGAAGTCAACGACTGCTGGATTGCTGATCGCGACCGTTTTGCTTATGAAGGCTTAAATGCCAATGATCGTGTCACTGAGCCAATGATCAAAAAAAATGGCCAATGGGTTCCCGTCAGCTGGGATGAGGCATTCGCCTATGTGACGGAGCAACTCAAAACGATTAAAGGCCAGCATGGTGCAGACAGCATCGGTGCATTAGCTTCAAACAGTTCAACATTGGAAGAGCTCCACCTGCTGAAAACCTTTATGACGGGCTTGGGTAGCAACCACATTGATGTGAATTTGCGTCAAACAGATGATTCATTGTCACAGGCTTTGACTGGAGCGCCTTGGCTTGGTACGCCAATTGCAACATTCTCACAGATTCACGTGGCCTTGATTGTTGGTAGCGATTTACGCGCAGACCAACCTTTGCTCACAGCCCGCTTACGTGATGCAAGCAAACACGGTGCAAAACTCTTTGTGATGAACGCTGAGCAAGGCGACTTGCTCATGAAAGCGACGCAAGTCGCCGTCGCGCCGAGCGCGTGGCTCGAACGGTTGCACGCGATTGAAGCTGCCATCGCGGCCTCTGCGCAGGGCAACGACTTTGTTTCTGCCACCGCTGCGCGTCTGCTCGATCCAAAAGCGAAAAATAAAGCCATCGTTATTGGTGCTGCCGCATTGAATCACCCACAAGCCGCTCAAATTCTGGCGAGTGCGAATCGCATCGCTACTGCGACCAATGCAACAATTTCGGTATTGACAGAAGGTGCAAACTCTGTTGGTGCGCACTGGATTGGTGCTGTGGCGAAAAACGGTAGCTTGACCGCGCAACAAATGTTTATGCAACCTCGTGCCGCTTATGTGTTGCTCAACACCGAACCGCAATTTGATGCGGGTAATCCTGTGCAAGCCGTTAAGTCGCTCAACTCTGCTTTTGTTGTTGCAATTAACGCTTACGCCAGTGCAGTAGCTGATTACGCTGATGTGATTTTGCCAGCCACGCCATTTACTGAAACAGCGGGCACATTTGTCAATGTCGAAGGTCGTGCGCAAGGCTTCCATCCTGTAGTCAAGCCTCTGGCTCAGTCACGTCCGGCATGGAAAATTCTGCGCGTATTGGGTGAGCGTTTTGGTTTTGCTGGTTTTACCGCTAATGACGTTTTAGATGTTCGCGCCACTCTTTCTGAAGTTATTGATAATGGTGCTGCGTTGTGCAGTAATGCGGTGCAGAATCTTGCCGATACCTCGTTTGTCACTGGTGGCTTAGAAAAATCAGCTCGTGTAGCTCCGTATGCGAACGATGCGGTGACGCGCCGCGCAGAGTCACTTCAAAAAACTGGCTGGGCACAAGATGCCTTGGTGGTTGGCTTGGCGAAAAATGTTTATGAAAGTTTAGGGTTGGCCGTTGATCTGGCGGGTGATGCTGAATGGATTTATGTGGCACAGGATGGTGCCCGCGTGAAGGCGCAAGCGGTGCTGCGTGAGTCGTTGGCCGATAATGTGGTCGATATTCAAGCGGGCAGTGCTTTGGCCGCGCAATTAGGTAGCCAATTTGGCTCTGTGACTGTGGAGCGAGCATAATGGAGTTAATTAATCAATTCACTACATGGGGTGCTGGTGTTTTCGGTGAGACCCTATGGATGGTTATTTGGGCATTGATTCGCATTGTGCCGTTGATGGTTGCGATTTTGCTCTCTGTGGCTTATTTGACGTTCATGGAGCGTAAGGTCATCGGTTTTATGCAGGGGCGTCTTGGTCCGAATCGCGTGGGACCTTTTGGTTTGTTGCAACCGATTGCAGACGTTCTTAAACTACTTGTCAAAGAAATCATCACACCGACACGCGCGGACAAACCCTTGTATTATTTGGGCCCAATGATGGTGCTTGTGCCTGCTTTTGCGGTATGGGCAGTGATTCCGTTTGGTAAAGACATTGTGATTACCAATGTCGATGCGGCTTTGTTGTATGTCATGTCCATCGCATCGGTTGGTGTGTATGGCGTAATTTTGGCTGGTTGGGCCTCGAACTCTAAGTACGCGTTTTTTGGCGCGATGCGTGCATCTGCCCAGATGGTCTCTTATGAAATCGCTATGGGTTTTGCCATCATCGTTGTGTTGATGGTGTCAAATAGCTTGAATTTCCACACCATTGTTGAAGTCCAGCAAAAGGGCATGATGGCCGATGCGGGTTTAAATTTCTTGTCTTGGAACTGGTTACCATTGCTCCCCATGTTCCTTGTTTATTTGATTTCGGGTGTGGCTGAGACGAATCGTCACCCATTTGACGTGGTTGAGGGTGAGTCTGAGATTGTTGCGGGTCACATGATTGAGTATTCTGGTATGGGCTTTGCGTTGTTCTTCCTCGCTGAGTATACGAATATGTATGTGATTGCCGCACTGACGTCACTGTTATTTTTGGGTGGTTGGGATGCTCCTGTGGCTTTCTTGTCATTCATACCTGGTGTGGTGTGGATGCTCCTCAAAATGAGCGCTGTGATTTTCTTCTTCTTGTGGATACGTGCGACGTTCCCTCGTTATCGGTATGACCAGATCATGCGTTTGGGCTGGAAAGTGTTTATTCCTGTGTCGTTGTTGTGGTTGTTGGTGGTCGGTATTTGGTTGCATACGCCGCTGAGCATCTGGAAATGATTAAACTAAAGAGAACACCATGGCATCATTAAAACATTACTTTAAAAGTTTTTTCTTGGCTGAATTGTTGCAAGGTATGTCTGTCACAGGCAAATACTTTTTCAAGAACAAAGTCACTTTGCAGTACCCTGAAGAAAAAACGCCAATTTCTCCGCGTTTTCGTGGTTTGCATGCACTGCGCCGTTATCCGAATGGTGAAGAGCGTTGCATCGCATGCAAGCTTTGTGAAGCCGTTTGCCCAGCCATGGCAATTAGCATTGAGTCTGCGCAGCGTGATGACGGTACGCGCCGCACAACGCGTTATGATATTGACCTGACCAAATGTATTTTTTGCGGTTTTTGTGAGGAGTCTTGCCCTGTTGACTCCATCGTTGAAACTCACATTCTTGAGTACCATGGCGAGAAGCGAGGCGACTTGTATTTCACCAAAGAAATGCTACTCGCTGTCGGTGACAAGTACGAAGAAGAGATTGCTGCAGCTAGAGCGGCAGATGCAAAATATCGATAATTAATCAAAAAAAGTAATTTATTTTTTGTTTCTGTTGTCAACAAGTATCAACAGTATTTTTAACTTTTAGACAAACAATCGAACCCTCGGTAAGTTGTTTGGATTTGAACAAAAGCAATAAGGCTTAATAATGGACGTTCAAAGCATTTTATATTTCGTATTTGCAGGCGTGCTTCTAATGTCTGCGCTTGCGGTTGTGACCGTGCCTAATCCTGTGCATGCGGCACTGTTTCTGATTTTATCGTTCTTTTCAGCAGCGGGTATTTGGATCATGATGCAAGCTGAGTTTTTGGGCATCTTGCTGATTTTGGTCTACGTTGGCGCGGTCATGATTCTGTTTTTGTTCGTGGTCATGATGATTAATTTGAACGTGAATGAGCCTCGCAAAGACTTCAAAAAACTACTACCTTTGGCTCTCGCGCTCGGTGCGGTGGTGGTTGTTCAAATGGGTTCATTGATTTACCATCATTACAGCATTAAGCCTGCTTATGCTGCCGTGGCGAAGGAAGGCTCGAACACTCGAGCGATTGGCGAGGTGTTGTTCACTCAGTATGCCTTACCATTTGAGCTTGCGGCTTTGATTTTATTGGTGGCGTTGATCGCTGCGGTGATTATCACGCTGCGCCATCGCAAAGATGCCAAAACACAAAATGCGTCGCGTCAAGCACAAGTCCGTGCGAGCGATCGTTTGACCATGGTTAACGTGACGGCGGATATGGCCGCTCATCAGACCAATCCGCCTGTGCCAGTGGTTGAAGAGGCGACACCTGCAGCCTCGGTTATGACGGCACCTGTTGCCGCTGTCGTGTCTACTGGGGAGAAAAAATAATGTTGGATTTATCTCATTACCTTATCTTGGGTTCTGCGCTGTTCGCTATTGGCGTGATTGGTATTGTCTTGAACCGAAAAAACATGATTGTTTTATTAATGGCCATCGAGCTGATGCTGCTGGCTGTGAATATGAATTTTGTAGCTTTCTCCTATGCAATGGGTGATGCTGCAGGTCAGATTTTTGTCTTTTTTATTCTCACAGTGGCTGCGGCAGAGTCTGCGATTGGTTTGGCAATTTTGGTGGTGCTGTTCCGAAATATGAATACTGTGGACATGGATAAACTGGATAACCTCAAAGGTTAATTCGTTTCACATAGACAAACATTAGAAGCATTTATTGAGCGAGAAAACATGAATCCGTTATACCTTTTGATACCAATGGCGCCGCTGGTGGGGGCGATTTTGGCTGGCTTGTTTGGCAAGCAGCTCGGTCGTAAGCCGTCTTCGTATTTCACTATCTTTGGGGTTTTGGTTTCGTTCTTGGCCTCAGTGAAAGTCTTTTTTGAGGTGCAAAACGGCATTACCTTTGATGGCACTGTCTATACGTGGGCGATGCTTGATGGCTTGAAAATTGAAGTCGGCTTTCTCATCGACAGTTTGACTGTGATGATGATGTGTGTGGTCACCTTTGTGTCATTGATGGTGCATATTTATACCATGGGCTACATGGCCGAGGATCCTGGGTATCAACGCTTTTTCTCTTACATTTCTCTATTCACGTTTTCGATGTTGATGTTGGTTATGAGCAACAACTTCATGCAGCTGTTCTTCGGCTGGGAAGCGGTTGGTTTGGTGTCTTACTTACTAATTGGCTTCTGGTACAACAGACCGACGGCGATTTTTGCGAACATGAAAGCGTTTTTGGTTAATCGTGTGGGTGATTTTGGTTTTATTTTGGGCATTGGCCTAATTTATGCATACACTGGTTCCTTGAACTATGCTGAGGTCTTTGCTAAGGCGGGTGATTTGGCTCAGTTGACTTTTGCCAATGGTTTTGAATGGCAGCTCATCACCGTGGTTTGTATTTGCTTGTTCATCGGTGCAATGGGGAAATCTGCTCAAGTGCCACTCCATGTTTGGTTGCCTGATTCAATGGAAGGCCCGACACCGATTTCGGCATTGATTCACGCGGCGACAATGGTCACGGCTGGTATCTTTATGGTTTCTCGCATGTCACCACTGTTCGAGTTATCTGATGCTGCATTGTCATTCGTGCTCATTATTGGTGCAATTACGGCCTTGTTCATGGGCTTTCTCGGCATCATTCAAAACGACATCAAACGTGTGGTGGCTTATTCGACCTTGTCTCAGCTCGGTTACATGACGGTCGCGCTGGGTGTATCGGCTTATCCGATTGCGATTTTTCACTTGATGACGCACGCATTTTTTAAGGCATTACTGTTCCTTGGCGCTGGCTCGGTCATCATGGGCATGCATCATGACCAAGACATTCGCAATATGGGTGGCTTGCGTAAGTACATGAAAATCACGTGGATTACCTCATTGATTGGTTCGCTCGCTTTGATTGGGACACCATTTTTCTCAGGCTTTTACTCAAAAGACTCGATTATCGAGGCGGTTCATGCCTCAACCATCGCGGGTTCTGGCTTTGCCTACTTTGCGGTGGTTGCGGGGGTGTTTGTGACGGCGTTTTATTCTTTCCGTATGTACTTCCTCGTGTTTCATGGCAAAGAGCGTTGGATGGATGCTTCGCATCATGCGCACGGTCATGAAGAAGATCATCACGACGATGACCATGGTCACCATCACGGCTTGGGGCCAAATGACAAACCTCACGAATCACCATGGGTTGTCACTTTACCTTTGATTTTACTTGCGATTCCTTCAGTGATAATTGGGTACATTGCGATTGAGCCAATGCTGTATGGCGGCTTCTTTGAGCATGGTGTGGCATTTAAAGATGTGATTCACTTGGCTCATCCAACTATGGAAGAGTTGAAAGCAGATTTTCATGGGCCTGTTGGCATGGTGACGCATGGTTTTAAAACGTTGCCTTTATATTTGGCGATTGCGGGTGTTGCGTTGTCGTATTATTTTTATATGATTAAACCCTCGATTCCGAAAGCCATTAAAGGAAAAACCCGTGCGATTAATACCTTGCTCGAGAACAAGTATTACTTTGATAAGTTCAATGAATCCTTTTTTGCTGGTGGTGCTCGTAAACTGGGCGAGCTGCTTTGGAAGTGGGGTGATGTGAAAATTATCGACGGCTTGATTGTCAATGGTGCGGCACGCGTGGTTAATGTCTTCTCACAAGCTGTGGCGTTGTTCCAGTCGGGTTTGATTTACCAATATGCATTAGCGATGATTCTCGGTTTGGTTGTGTTTTTGACCCTGTTTGTCACGATGATGCGTTGATAAAAAATATGTGTGCCGCGACTTATGCGGTGCAGCTTGCAGTGGTGCGTGTTTAACGAAAAAGTCTCTTTTGACTTTTTGACTATAAAAAAGAATGGTGTCATGATGCCTTGGTTAAGTTTATCGATTTGGATTCCCATCTTGTTTGGTGTGCTCGTCATCGTGCTCGGTCGCAATGGCCGTGATGGTTTGGCGCGTCAAGTCGCTTTGATTGGGAGCATCATCGCCTTCGCTGTGACCATACCCGTGATGACGGGGTTTGATGGCTCAACTGCGAATCTTCAGTTCATTGAAAACTTTGAGTGGTTGCCGTCATTGTCTGCGAGCTATGCACTTGGTGTGGATGGGATCTCGATGTGGTTTGTGCCTTTGACGGCATTCATTACTGTCTTGGTGGTCTTGGCTGGCTGGGAAGTGATTCAGGAAAAAGCACCTCAGTACATGGCTGCTTTTTTAATTTTGTCTGGTTTGATGATTGGCGTGTTCACGACTACGGATGGTTTGTTGTTTTATGTGTTTTTTGAGGCAACGTTGATTCCCATGTACATCATCGTCGGCGTGTGGGGCGGCCCGAATCGCGTTTATGCGGCTTTTAAGTTCTTCTTATACACATTGCTGGGTTCTTTGTTGACGTTGGTCGCGATTATTTATCTGTACACTCAGACCAAAACATTTGACATCGCGGCGTGGCATGAAGTCAAACTGTCATTGAATGCCCAAAAATTGTTGTTCGGCGCATTTTTTATGGCTTTTGCGGTGAAAGTGCCGATGTGGCCTGTCCACACGTGGTTGCCTGATGCCCACGTTGAAGCACCGACAGGTGGCTCAATGGTGTTGGCGGCGATTATGCTCAAGCTCGGTGCCTATGGTTTCTTGCGATTCTCGTTGCCGATTGCGCCTGATGCGTCGCATGCATTAGCTGGCTTTGTGGTGACGATTTCTTTGGTGGCGATTGTGTACATTGCTTTCGTTGCATTGGTTCAAAAAGACATGAAAAAACTCGTGGCGTACTCATCAATTGCGCACATGGGTTTTGTGACCCTCGGTTTTTTCATGTTTGATCAAAATGGTATGGGTTACAGTATTGCGGTTCAGGGTTCTATCATCCAAATGATTTCGCACGGTTTTATTTCCGCGGCCATGTTCTTTTGTATTGGTGTTTTGTATGACCGCGTGCATAGCCGTGAAATTGCAGCTTATGGTGGTGTGGTCAATACGATGCCGAAATTTGCTGCATTCTTTTTGCTCTTTACCATGGCAAACTCGGGTTTGCCAGCAACCAGTGGCTTTGTGGGTGAGTTTATGGTGATTCTGGGTGCGACGAAATTTAATTTTTGGATTGGTGCGCTGACAGCGAGCATTATGGTCATTGGCGCAGCTTATTCGCTGTGGATGTTCAAGCGTGTGGTATTTGGTGAGGTTGCCAATCACCATGTCAAAGAACTGACTGATGTGAATGCCCGTGAGTTGACGATTTTATGGATTTTGGCCATTGCCGTACTGGCGATGGGCTTGTATCCTGCACCATTCACCTCTGCGATGGACGTGTCGGTGGGTGAGTTGCTCAAGCATGTGGCGCAGAGCAAGTTGCTCCCATAATATAAACTGGGGCTTTTGTGCCCTTGATGAATGAAGCAAAAAGTGACGGTTGCTTTTTGAGCCTTTGACGAACTGCTGATGTGATGGCAGTGGTTGAAGCCCCTTTTTGAATGGCTTTTAGGTTATTTTATGTCAAATTTTTTTATTGCCTACCCTGAAATTTTGTTGGCCTTGGTGGCGACTGCGGTGTTGTTACTTGAGTTGTGCCGCAAAGACGCGCAGCGTTCAGTGATTCATGCGGTGAGTTTACTTGGCTTGGCTGGTGCGGGCATTTTGACGGCAAATCAGTTGCATAGTGGTTTGATGCTGGAGACATTCAATGAGATGTTTGTCTCTGACCCAATGGGCAATTTGGCCAAAATGTTTGCTTATATTTGTGTGGCAGCGACATTTGTTTACGGTCAGCGCTACGCTGCTGATCGTGGTTTTTTGCACGGTGAGTATTACAGTCTGTCCTTGTTCGCGCTCGTTGGTCAAATGATTATGATTTCATCACACCATTTGGTGGCGTTGTACATGGGCTTGGAGTTGCAAGCGCTCTCTTTGTATGCGATGGCGGCGTTACGTCGTGACCATGTGCGCTCAATTGAAGCGGCGATGAAATATTTCATCTTGGGAGCGATTGCTTCAGGTTTCATGTTGTTTGGTATCTCGATGATTTATGGTGCGACAGGTGGTGCGTTGGATATTCAACAAATTGCAGGCACGATTGCCAGTGGTAAGGTACAAAATCAAGTGTTGGTATTTGGTTTGGTGTTTTTGGTGGCTGGTGTGGCGTTTAAGCTCGGCGTGGTACCATTCCATATGTGGGTGCCAGATGTTTATCAAGGCTCACCAACTGCCGTGACATTGATGATTTCTGCCGCGCCAAAAATTGCTGCATTCATTATGGTTGTGCGCATCTTCGTCGAAGGTCTACCGTCATTGGTCGTTGATTGGAGCAGCATGTTTGCTTCAATGGCGGTGGTGTCGTTCGCATTGGGTAATTTGTCAGCCATTCGCCAAAAGAATTTCAAGCGCATGTTGGCTTACTCTGGTATTTCGCACATGGGTTTTGTTTTGCTGGGCTTTTTGGCGACCAAGCCAAGCTTGGATGAGTTTGCTTGGTTAAGTGGCGTTGGGGCTGGATTTTATTATGTGATTATTTATGCCATCACGACGTTGGCTGGTTTTGGTGTGATTTTGGCTATGAGTGCTCAAGGTTTTGAGGCCGATCAGTTGGATGATTTAAAGGGCTTGAACCATCGCAATCCATGGTTGGCATTTTTGGTCTTGATCATCATGTTTTCATTGGCTGGTATCCCACCGCTGGTGGGCTTCTTGGCAAAATTTGTCATTATTCAAGGCTTGGTTTTGGCAGGACACAACATGTTGGCGGTTATTGCGGTGTTGTTCTCTTTGATTGGTGCTTTTTACTATCTGCGTGTGGTTAAACTTATGTATTTCGATAAGCCTGAAACAGACAGTAAAATTGAATTTTCTCTATCGCATCATTGGGTGTTGAGCCTGAACGTGTTGTTTTTGCTGGCACTTGGTTTTATGCCTTGGCTGGCGTCGGGGCTGCTTAATATGGCATTTAATACCGTACTTAAAAGTTTAGGGCAATAATGACGGTTTCAGGTTGGGTTCTCTTAGGCGCTGGACTGGTTCTGGCGTCTTTGCCGTTTATGGGTGAGCGTTTTTTCTTGGGGCTGCCTTTGTTGCGTGCGGCACGCAAGAAACCATGGCTGCATGTGGTTGAGTTTTTGCTCGCTTATGGGCTATTTGTGGTGGTCGGCTTGGCGCTGGAAAAAACACTGGGGCAAATTGCATCGCAGGGCTGGGCTTTTTATGCGGCGACTTTTTTGCTGTTTGTGGTGGCGGCATTTCCTGCTTTTGCCCATCGGTATTTGTGGGATAGATGAACATGAGTATGACACGTGCACAGTTGCTCAATGAGTCTGGTTTGTTAGAAACGACTGTCAGCAGTGAGCAGGTTTATGATGGTTATTTCTTTCATGTTTTTCATGACAAGGTGGCGTTGCCCGATGGCGCAACGGCTGTGCGTGAGCATATGAAGCATCCAGGCGCGGTTATGGTCATGCCTGTTTTTGACAATGGGGATGTGTTGGTTGAGCGGCAGTATCGCTATCCGCTGCGTCAAGTATTCGTTGAGTTTCCTGCTGGTAAAAAGGATGAAGGCGAAGAGCCTTTGCAGACAGGGCAGCGAGAGTTACTTGAAGAGACTGGCTACACCGCCGCAGAGTGGGAGCATGTGACAGACATTCACAATGCGATTGCGTACTGCGATGAAGTGATTCATTTTTATATTGCGCGTGGATTGACGAAACAAAGCGAGCAAGCGTTGGATAATCATGAGTTTTTGCAGGTCATGAGGGTACCGTTTGTGGAGCTTGAGGCTTGGATGAAGCAAGGCTGGGTACCTGATGTGAAAACACAGTTGGGGATTTTTTGGTTAAAAGAGAAGCTCTTTTCTAAGGCCTGCGATTGAGAGTGGATTTGGTTTTTGGCGACTGTGGCAAATGAACAAAGCGAACCTAATGGTTCGCTTTGTCGTTGTTGTGAATGTCTGTGTAGGCTTAAGATTTGTTACCGCCGAGTAAACTACCTAAAATTGAGCCAATGTCGTTGGCATCGATTTTACCATTTGGGGTCAGCTGGTTGATTAAGTTAGGCAACAACTCAGCCAAACCACCTGCTGCTTCACCTTCAGAAACGCCTGCACTTTGAGCCAATTCAGTCAAAGTACCGTTTGCGCCCAAAGTTTTTTGGATGTCATCAGCAGAAACAGGCTGGTTCTCGCCAGTGCCAATCCATGACTGTACTTGGTCACCCAAACCGAGTTGGCTAAGCATCCCCGTCAAGCTACCCAAACCACCTGCGACTGCGTCGTTGTTTTGCTGACCGCCACCGAGTAAGCCGCCGAGCAAACCACCCAAACCACTCGATTGCTGCTGGCCACCGCCGAGCAAACCGCCAATTAAACCACCCAAGCCGCCGCTGTTGCTGCCTGCTTGTTTTGTAATCATGCCAATCACTGCTTGGAGCAGTGCGCCTTGCAAACCATTGTTACTGTTGTTGTTGCCGCCCAGAGCCGCACCCAAAAGACCGTCGATCAATCCCATGATATTTCCTTTGATTCAAAACTGTTTGAAAGTATTGACTCTGATGAGCCAAACCCGTGGAGCGGTACGGAATTAAGTAAAACCCGCATACGCTTGGAGTGCATGTTAGCATGAACTTTTCAAAGGTGTGCCGATTTGGTCAATTTTTGTACACGCTGTTTGATGAGGCAAAAGGAGTATCAACAGGTAATCGACTATACAGTGATTAAGTCGCCATGCTCAATCATGCTGTAAATGGGTTTACCAGCAGCGACAATAAAGTGATCGAGAATGTGTAAATCCAACGCTTCCAAATGCTTTTGTATCAACACTGTACTGGTGATGTCATCAATCGATGGTTCAGCGTGGCCATGCGGGTGGTTATGTGCAAGGACCAAACCATGGGCGTTAAGTGTTAAGGCGCGTTGAGCGATGGCGCGAATTGGCAGGTCTGTGTGACGTTGTGTGCCTGTGCTCATAACCTCGCAAGTAATCAGAGTAAGGCTTGGGCTGAAAAATAGAACGATGAGCTGCTCTGTTGTTTGTCCGTGGAGTTGGTGTTCAATGTAAGTTTTAAGAGCTGCGCTGTTTTCAAAACCATTGTGAATGGAGAGTTTAGAGACCAGTGCACGGCGGCTCATTTCAAGGATGGCTTGTAGTTGAGCATATTTGGCCTCTCCCATTCCTTTTATTTGGGATAACTCTGACTCACTTGCGTCAAACAGGGCTGCGAGTGAGCCAAAATGTGCGAGCAGCTCATCGGCGAGCTCAACCGCACTTTTGCCTGTCACACCGATGCGTAAGAATATCGCCAGCAACTCGGCATCGCTTAAACTGGCGGCACCTTGGGTCATGAGCTTTTCGCGAGGACGTTCGTCAACAGGCCAATCGGTGATGGACATAATCGGATATAATTTGGCAGTGAATTGACGCAGCTGAGCAGTCAGAGACCGCGGCGCGTATTGTGGTATATAGAATAAAAGGAATTAAACCCGAATGTCTGATTTTAAGCAAGTCAATCTTCCCGTCATCAGTGAGCACTCACACGTGACGCTTCATTATCGCCTCACGGTGTTGGGTGATGTCCTGAGTGATTTTTTGAGTACCTTTGAGGGCAACCCCGCGACGGTGGCTGTTGGGCAAGCCCAGTTAGCCCCCTTTATGGAAAGCCGCTTGTTGGGTTTGAGCGAAGGGGCGCATGAGGTGTTTGATGTATCTGCAGATGAGGCCTTTGGTGACTACAATTCTGAGCTATTGCAAGAAGTAAGCAAGTCTTTACTGTTAGAAGGCAATCCACATGTGGATGGTTTTGCCAATGGTGATTTTGTCGAGTTTGCCATGCCCAATGGTTACAAAATGACGGGGATATTCAAAGGCTGGAATGAGCAAAAGGACGGCGCGTTCGTGGACTTTAATCATCCGCTTGCGGGGCATCCGATTCGCCTCGAAATGCAAATCATAGGGGTTTTGTGATGGAAGTGTTATTGGCTCAGCCACGTGGCTTTTGCGCGGGTGTTGACCGCGCGATAGAGATCGTTGAACGTGCGTTACAACAGTATGGGGCACCGATTTATGTGCGCCATGAAATCGTTCACAACAAATATGTCGTCGATGATTTGCGCACCAAAGGTGCGGTGTTTATCGAGGAGTTGCACGAAGCGCCGACCGGTAGTACGGTGATTTTCTCCGCGCATGGCGTGTCTCGTGAGGTTCGTGAGGAAGCTGCGGCGCGTGGTTTGCAGATTTTTGATGCCACTTGTCCTTTGGTCACCAAAGTCCATGTTGAGGTCGTTAAAATGCGTGAGCAAGGACTTGAGGTCATCATGATCGGCCACAAAGGGCATCCTGAAGTGGAAGGCACAATGGGTCAGGCCGACGATGGTATTTATTTGGTCGAGACGGAAGCTGATGTGGCCGCTGTGAGTGTTCTTAATCCTGAGCAGCTTGCTTATGTCACGCAGACCACGCTTTCGGTGGATGACACTCGGGGCATTATTGACGCTTTAAAAGAGCGCTTTCCTCACATTCATGCACCCAAAAAGGCTGATATTTGCTATGCCACCCAAAATCGCCAAGACGCAGTGAAGGTACTCGCGCCGCAGGTGGATGTTGTGATTGTTGTGGGTAGCCCGAATAGTTCAAATTCTAATCGTTTGCGTGAATTGGCCGAAAAAATGGGCGTGGCCGCCTACATGGTTGATTTGGCGGATGATGTACAAGCCAGTTGGTTGGCCAATGCCAAAAAAATTGGCGTGACAGCGGGTGCATCGGCACCAGAAGTTTTGGTACAAAGCGTCTTAACCCGCATTCGCGAGTTGGGTGCGACGCAAGTATCGGTGCTTGAAGGCGTCGAGGAGGCGGTTAGCTTTCCTTTGCCGAAAGGTTTGAAAGGCTTGCAAAGTATCTCGGTCAATGTCGAGTCGCTTTAATTTAAATCAATTCATCACAAGAAGAGAAGGACACATCATGTGGGATCAGTTTGTCACCGCCGTTGGTTTATTGGGCACCGTTTTTTTGGTGGTTTTGTTTGGCTATCTGAAGTTAAAGAAACATCAAGCCATGAAAGAATTGGCAGATAAAAAACGCCAACAAAATCCATCATAATTATTATTTATCATGTTCGACAATACCGCTTTTGCTCAGCTGCGCATCAACCCAGAGTGGTTTGATGCCATCGTGCCTGCACCATTTGGCGCGGTTGGATTGCGTTTGACGGCAGACAAGCAGTCGTTGTTTGAGTTGTTGTATTTGCCCGATGGTGCTCCTGCCCATGTCAGTGATATGCCGCTGGCAAAAAAGGCGGCTCAGCAAGTCAAAGCGTACTTAAAAGATGCCCGAAAAGGTTTTGACTTGCCTTTGGTCGCACAAGGCACCGTTTTTCAAAATCGGGTATGGCAAGCGATTTCACGAATCCCCATGGGAAATGTTCATACTTACAAACAAGTCGGCAAAACCATTGAGTGCGGCAGTCCGCGTGCGGTTGGTGGCGCTTGTGGGGCGAATCCTTATCCATTAATCGTGCCATGTCATCGGGTCGTGGCTGCTGGTGGTATTGGTGGCTTTGCACGACATGATGACGCTGGGTTCTATGTAGATGTCAAACGTTGGTTGCTGCAACACGAAGGTTTGAGCTATTAAATTCTTATGAGCCAAAACCACCCAGACAGCGCCCTGATTGATCAATTCACCAGCAGCCTTTGGTTGGCGCATGGCTTGTCTAAGAACACCCGGTCTGCTTATGGCAGTGATGTCAACTTACTGGCCAAGTTTCTACACGCGCAGGGCAAAGGATTGATTAATGCCCAAGCCCTTGACTTACAAGGTTATCTGGCTTATCTCTATGGTGATGGCGTGGTGAAAAAATCAACGTCGACCAACCGAAAAATTGGCAGTTTCAAACGATTTTATCTGTGGGCGCGTGAAAACCATCTGCTCAACCATGACCCGTGTGCTCAACTGCTGTTGGCCAAACCCTCTGCTCGTTTGCCCAAAAGCCTGTCTGAAGCGCAAGTAGAAGCCCTCATCCATGCCCCAGACCAAAGCTCGTTGGGCTTACGAAATCGAGCCATGATTGAGCTGATTTATGCCAGCGGCTTGCGCGTTTCTGAGTTGGTTGACTTGAAAATGCTCAATCTCTCTTTGACGGATGGAGTGGTGCGTGTCACAGGCAAAGGTGATAAAACCCGCCTTGTGCCATTTGGCGAAGAGGCCGCAGTGCATATCCAAACGTATCTGAACCAAGCAAGACCTGTGTTGCTCAAAGGTAAGACGTGTGATGCGGTATTTCTCAATAATCGAGGTGCAGCAATGACCCGTCAAATGTTCTGGCACATCATTAAAGGTTATGCGATTCAAGCGGGTATTCCGATCACGCTGATTTCGCCGCACACATTGCGTCATGCTTTTGCCACGCATTTGCTCAATCATGGCGCGGATTTGCGCGTGGTGCAGACGTTACTGGGGCACTCGGATATTTCAACCACACAAATTTATACCCATGTCGCCAAAGAGCGACTCAAAAAAATCCATGCGCAGCATCATCCCAGAGGCGCATAGTTGGCTGTATGAGGCACAACGCTTGATGTGTTCCATTTTTGCACAACTCGTTGATTTATGAAGTAAAATGTAGATTCTTTAACTACCGAGGTTTTTTGACCATGGACGCTTTTTTAACATTCTTGTCGAATGGTTTGTTGGATTTTTCTTTCTGGCAAATAGCTGCTTATACATTAATTACCACGCACATCACCATTGCGGGGGTGACGATTTACCTGCACCGCCATCAGGCGCATCGCGCGCTGGACTTGCACCCGATTGTGTCGCATTTTTTCCGTTTTTGGTTGTGGATTGCGACAGGGCAAAACACCAAGGAATGGGCATCTATTCATCGCAAACACCATGCAAAATGTGAAACCGAAGAAGATCCACACAGCCCTCAAACGCGTGGTTTGAGTGAGGTTTTGTGGAAAGGTGCGGATTTATACCGCATCGAAGCAAAAAATCAAGAAACACTCGACAAATACGGCGCCGGTACGCCTGACGACTGGATTGAGCGTCATTTGTATACGCGTTATACCACGCTGGGTGTTTCGCTCATGATGGTGATCAATGTCGCTTTGTTTGGTGTGGCGGGTTTGACCGTTTGGGCGATTCAGATGGCGTGGATTCCATTTTGGGCGGCGGGTGTGATTAATGGGATTGGTCACTTTTGGGGTTATCGCAATTTCGACAACTCCGATGCGGCACGCAATATTTTTCCGTGGGGTATTTTGATTGGTGGTGAAGAGCTGCACAACAATCACCATACGTATGCAACGTCTGCGAAGCTGTCGAACAAATGGTACGAGTTTGACATTGGTTGGATGTACATTCGGATTCTGAGCGCGCTGGGTTTGGCTAAAGTGAAAAAAACACCGCCTAAGCCAGTATTTGTGAAAAACATCCCTGTTGACGAGCACACGCTTGAATCCATCATCAAAAATCGCTATGAAGTGATGGCGACCTATGCGCGCTCACTCAAATCTGGTTTAAAGGCCGAGGTAGAAAAACTCAGTGACGTAGACAAAACGGCGGCAAAACGCTTGGCCAGCCTCAAAAAAGTCCTTGTTAAAGACACAGACAATATGTCGCCCGAAGTGATTGAGCATTTAGAAGGTGAAATCAAAGTGAGCCCGACGTTGCAAAAAATGTATGACATGCGCAATGAATTGGCCACGTTGTGGCGTCGTTCTAATCTCTCGCGCGAACAGCTTTTGGCGCACTTACACGATTGGTGTGATCGAGCAGAGAAAAGCGGCATTGCCGTTTTACAAAGTTTTGCGATGCAGTTGCGCACTTATCGCTGAGATATCTCAGCTGATTTGAAAAGGCTTGCCTCATGGGCAAGCCTTTTTTATCGCCGTATGCGGGGTTTTCTACTACAATGACGGCTTAAAATAAAGGATGTTTATGAGCAGCGGTAAAATTCTCTTTGGTTTTCATGCGGTACAAGCGCGTTTGCGCGTTGCAGCGACGAGTGTTCATGAGGTGTATGTGGAGCAATCGCGTGCGGACAAGCGCATGCAGAACTTTTTGACACTTCTTAATCGCTTGCGAATTGAGCCGCGCTTGGTCGACAAACAACGATTGGATGGCTTGGTGGGACACAATCGTCACCAAGGTGTGGCGGCAGTGGCCACTGATGTGGCATTGGCGAAAAGCTTGGATGAAGTGCTTGAGAATGTCATAATGCCGCCACTTTTGCTCGTACTCGATGGCGTTACCGATCCGCATAATCTCGGCGCGTGTCTGCGTGTGGCGGATGCGGCGGGTGTGCACGCGGTGATTGCACCGAAAGACAAAGCGGTGGGCATTAACGCGACAGTGGCTAAAGTGGCTTCTGGCGCTGCTGAGCATGTGCCGTACATCATGGTGACGAATTTGGCGCGAACCTTGCGCGAAATAAAGGAGCACGATATTTGGGTGGTCGGTACGGATGATGAAGGTTCAACGCCGTTGTATCAAGCAAAAGTCGGCGGTGCGATGGCTTGGGTCATGGGCGCGGAGGGTGAGGGCATGCGTCGTTTGACCCGTGAGACTTGTGATGAACTGGTTAGCATTCCTATGGCAGGTTCAGTATCGAGTTTGAATGTATCGGTGGCGGCGGGTGTTTGTTTGTTTGAATCGGTTCGTCAGCGTGGTGGCTGATTGACTGTGCTCTAAAGGAAATATTATGCGTTTGGATCAATTTGACGAGAGTGGCGATATTGAAGATCGTCGTGGTCAGAGTGGTGGCGGTGGCAGAATCAGCGGCGGTGGTCGTTTGGGGATTAGCAGCTTGATTTTGGCGGCGATTGCTTATTTTGTTTTTGGGGTGAGTCCTTCAACGACCTTGTCTGGTTTGGATGCGGTCAATTCCAACAGTAGCGCAGCAGCGCCATCAGCACCTGTCGGTCAGTACAACAAAGACCAAAACGCGGTATTTGTCTCAAAAATCCTGCAAAGCACCAAAACAGTGTGGACAGACGAATTCGCCAAAGCGGGTGGTCGCTATCAACCGCCTGCTTTGGTGTTGTACGAAAACGCGACACGCACCGCTTGTGGGGTGGGGCAAGCCGCTGCAGGACCGTTTTATTGTCCAGGTGATCAAAAAATTTATTTAGATATGTCGTTTTTTGCGCAAATGAGTCGTCAGATGGGCGCGGGTGGTGATTTTGCATACGCTTATGTCATCGCGCATGAGGTGGGGCATCACGTACAAAACCAAATGGGCATTGAAGAGCAGGTAAACGCACAGCGTCAACGCGTCTCTGAAACACAGGCGAATGCCTTGTCGGTTCGACTGGAATTGCAGGCAGATTGCTTTGCGGGTGTGTGGGCGAATAAAACCCAAGAGAAATACCAGTTTTTGGAGCAGGGTGACATTGAAGAAGGTTTGAATGCTGCTCATAAAATCGGTGACGACTATTTGCAAAAACAAGCGCAGGGTTATGCCGTGCCCGATAGTTTTACCCACGGTTCATCCGCACAGCGCGCGCGTTGGTTCACGCAAGGTCTAAAAACGGGCGATTGGCGCACGTGTGATACCTTCCGAGCCAGAGCGCTATAACACTTTGGCGAGAACGGTCAATTAAGGGCGCATCATTTCACCGATGCGCCCTTGTTTTTTGTACAATCAGCCTTAGATAGGTTGTTAAGTAGGGTATTTTTGTTAATACCTGCATTCATCGTTGTTATATGCGATGCAATTCATGAATCAACGAAGGAGAAAACGATGAGTGATCAAGACGAAAAGCCCTTCACAGGGTTGGGCGAGCCTAACGATGGCACGTCAAATGAGCCAACGGTTGAACCGAGCCGCGAAATGACCGCGCTGACGGCCGGTCACCTGCCCTTGCTGCCGCTGCGCGATGTGGTGGTGTTTCCCCACATGGTGATTCCTTTGTTTGTGGGGCGTGAGAAGTCGATTCGCGCCTTAGAAGCGGCCATGACCCAAGAGCTGGATGTGGTGCTGGTCTCGCAAAAAAATCCTGAAAAGGACAATCCAGATGCGGCTGATTTGTATCAGGTCGGTTGCGTGTCGCGTATTTTGCAAATGCTCAAGCTCCCTGATGGCACGATTAAAGTGCTGGTGGAGGGGCGTGTTCGGGCGATGCTGGTCAATGTGCATGAGCAAAATAATCATTTGGTTTGCGTGGCTAATGAAGTCTCAACCGATGCGAATGATACGGCTGAAATTGAGGCTTTGCGTCGCACGGTGATTGCCCAATTTGACCAGTATGTCAAATTAAACAAGAAAATCCCCGACGAGATTTTGACCACGCTGGCGACGATTGATGACGGTGCGCATTTGGCTGACACGATTATCGCGCATTTACCGATTAAGCTTGAGCTCAAGCAAGAGTTGCTCGAGTCTTTTGACGTCAAAAGTCGTCTTGAAGATGTTTTGCACCAGCTCGAAATCGAGATTGACATCCTGCAGGTTGAGAAACGCATCAAAGGTCGCGTCAAACGCCAAATGGAAAAAAGTCAGCGTGAGTATTATTTGAATGAGCAGGTCAAAGCGATTCAAAAAGAACTCGGTGAGGGCGAAGAAGGCGCGGACATTGAAGAGTTAGAGAAAAAAATCGTCGCGGCAAAAATGTCGAAAGAAGCACTCGACAAAGCCAATGCTGAATTGAAAAAACTCAAACTCATGTCTCCAATGTCTGCGGAAGCTGGCGTGGTGCGTAACTACCTCGAAACCTTGGTCAGCTTGCCTTGGAAGAAAAAAACCAAGCAAAACACGGATTTGGCCTTCGCGGAAAAAGTGCTCAATGAAGACCATTATGGCTTAGAAAAAGTCAAAGATCGTGTCTTAGAGCATTTGGCTGTGCAGCAGCGCGTGGACAAAAACAAATCACCCATTCTGTGCTTAGTCGGCCCGCCAGGTGTGGGTAAAACCTCGCTGGGTCAGTCCATCGCACGTGCCACTAACCGAAAATTCGTGCGCATGGCTTTGGGTGGCGTGCGTGATGAAGCCGAGATTCGTGGTCATCGCCGCACCTACATTGGCGCGATGATGGGGCGTGTTTTGCAAAGTTTGGTGAAGGTTGGCGTGCGCAACCCATTGTTTTTGCTCGATGAAATTGACAAGATGGGCGCTGATTTCCGTGGTGATCCAAGTTCAGCCTTGTTAGAAGTCCTTGACCCAGAGCAAAACAACACGTTTTCGGATCACTACGTTGAGGTCGATTTCGACTTATCCGATGTGATGTTCTTGGCGACCTCTAATTCGCTGAATATCCCTGGGCCGTTGCTTGACCGGATGGAGTTGATTCGCTTGTCTGGCTATACCGAAGATGAGAAACTCTCGATTGCGGAAAAGTACCTCTTACCCAAACAAATCAAAAACAATGGTTTGAAAGCAGGTGAAGTGGTGGTTGCTTCGGAAGCTTTGCGAGACATCATTCGCTATTACACACGAGAAGCTGGTGTGCGCTCGTTAGAGCGTGATATCTCGAAAATTCTGCGCAAAGCCGTCAAAATGCTGTTGCTCAACAAAGAGCTCAAAATGGTGACTGTGGACTCCTCTAACTTGGATGTTTACCTTGGCGTACGCCGTTTCAGCTTTGGTGTGGCAGAGAAAGAGAACCAAGTGGGTCAAGTCACTGGTTTGGCATGGACAGAGGTCGGTGGTGAATTGCTCACCATTGAGGTACAAACCATGCCTGGCAAAGGCGCGGTGACGCGCACAGGTTCGTTGGGTGATGTCATGAAAGAGTCGATTGAAGCGGCGCGGACTGTGGTGCGCTCTCGTGCCAACGCCTTTGGTATTTCAAACGGCGTGTTTGAGAAAAAAGACATCCATGTCCATGTACCAGAGGGAGCGACACCGAAAGATGGTCCTTCGGCAGGTATCGCTATGACCACGGCGTTGGTATCTGCTTTGACGGGCAATCCTGTTCGATCTAATGTGGCGATGACGGGTGAGATTACCTTGCGCGGTGAAGTATTGGCCATCGGTGGTTTGAAGGAAAAGCTACTCGCTGCATTGCGTGGCGGTATCACTGTGGCTTTGATACCTCATGAAAACGTTAAGGATTTGACTGAAATTCCAGACAACGTGAAAAATGGTTTGGAAATCATCCCCGTTAAGTGGATTGATGAGGTGCTCAAGCATTCGCTCGAAAAGCCAATTAACCCAATCATTGAGCCAGAAGTCATTACGCCCGAAGCCAGCAGTGCTGGCTCGAAGCAGCCAGAGGGATTGGCTCACTAAAAGTCGTAGAAAAAAGAGCATCTTTTTCTATCACATCACATCATGTGATGCTTAGTTAAGAATGCCCATGCTGAAAAGTATGGGCATTCTTCTTGATGTTTTTGGACACGCCGTTTTAATTAGGTAATTATCTCTAAAGTCTGTGCTAAGTCATTTGTTTTTAAAGCGAATTTTTGGGGCTTGTAGATGAGAAATAGCCTCGAGCACCCGTCAAATCTCAGGGCTTTAAGAAAAAAATCGATAAGTGGCTTGACGCGGCTCGATAAGCTGTGTTCTAATGACGGCTGTTGTAAATGACACACGGTGTCTTTGTGGATGCAATGCAAGGACGTAAATCATATTTTGCAAGTGGAGAATCTTTATGAATAAGTCAGAATTAGTAGATTTTATCGCAGCTGAAGCAGAGATCTCTAAAGCAGCCGCTGGTCGCGCTTTGGACGCAGTAACAACAGCCGTTAAAAAAACCTTGAAAAAAGGTGGTACAGTAACTTTGGTTGGCTTCGGTACATTCTCAGTTGGCAAGCGCGCCGCTCGTGTGGGTCGTAACCCACAAACTGGTGCTGAAATCAAAATCAAAGCAGCAAAAGTACCTAAGTTCAAACCAGGTAAAGGTTTGAAAGACGCAGTAAATTAATTTTTTAAGATTGGGTGTTTAGCTCAGTTGGTAGAGCGGCGCCCTTACAAGGCGTAGGTCGGGAGTTCGAGCCTCTCAACACCCACCAGTCTTAAAATAGTAGTTTTGGAGCGGTAGTTCAGTTGGTTAGAATACCGGCCTGTCACGCCGGGGGTCGCGGGTTCGAGCCCCGTCCGCTCCGCCAAAACAAAAATGCGAACTCAGGTTCGCGTTTTTATTCTGAGTATTTTTTGCTTAGAATGCAGTGACAAAATGGATGCGGGTGTTTAGCTCAGTTGGTAGAGCGGCGCCCTTACAAGGCGTAGGTCGGGAGTTCGAGCCTCTCAACACCCACCACGTATCCGATGCAGTAAACTGGAGCGGTAGTTCAGTTGGTTAGAATACCGGCCTGTCACGCCGGGGGTCGCGGGTTCGAGCCCCGTCCGCTCCGCCAGTATATAAAAGGTGAACCGATTGGTTCACCTTTTTTGTTGCGCTCATCACGCTGGTTGAGCCACATGTAGGTGGCGAACAGCGCACCACAGGTTTGTGAATCACTATATAATACGCGATTGGCTCTGCTCGGGTTGGATGGTTTGGGGCGGTGGTGACGTATTCAAGATTTAAGGACGATTATGATTGAGTATTTTCAGAGAAATAAGCGATTCGCTCAAGTTTTGTTGTTTGCTATCGCGGTGCCCGCGTTGGTGTTAACAGGGGGGCAATTTTTTAATGACACAGCGCGTTCGCCTAATGTGGCTGTCGTTGGTTCTCAGCACATCACGCAGCAGCAGTTTGAAGCAGCTTTTAGCAATCGATTGGGACAGGTGCAACAAATGTTGGGTAGTGCTTATGATGCGACACAGTTTGATACCGCCGAGCAGCGTGCGGTTTATTTAGAGTCCATGGTTAATGAAGCGTTGATTAAAGAAGCGGCAAAAGACGAGCGTATAGAAGTGTCTGATTTTGCGTTGAGTAAAGCGATTCAGGCAGGTATTGCTGCTAATCTGCCCAAAACTGAAGACGGTCGAATTGATACGGCGGCTTATCAAAACATGGTTAAAGCCAATGGTATGACGGTAGCTGTCTACGAATCACGGTTGCGTGAGCAGCAAGCGCAAATCATTTTATCAAATTCAATGAGTTCAGTTCTGGGACTATTGCCTGCACAAAGTGCAGCACTAAAGACTTTGCTTAGCCAAACTCGACAAATCGAGCGTCGGGTGATTGATTTGACGCCTTATTTGGCGAATGTGTCCGTCACTGCGGAGCAGGTGCAGGGGTATTATGCAAAAAATCCTGCCAAGTTTACAGTGACAGACCAGTCCGATGTTGAGTATGCGATTATTCCTGTTCTGCCGGAAAACTATGTCATCACCGATGAGGACATTAAACTCGCTTTTGGTGAAGGGACTGCAGAGCAATACGCGAAGGTGCGTGCTGATCAAAATCAGTCGCGAGAAGTAATGAAAAAAGCCGCTGCCGCTCGTGTGTCTGATATGTCAAAGAAGCTGGGTGAAGAACTGGCTAAAACCCCCAGTGACTTGACTGCTTTAGTAAAAACGTTTGGTGCTCGACTCGGTTCTGCTCAAAATGTGTCACGTGCTGGTGAAGTGGCTCCAGCTTTACAAAACACCCCATTGGTTCGCGCGGAAGTTCGCGAAGTGTTGCTCAGTGGCGAGCATGTTACCAAAAAGACCATCAGTAACCCAGTCCAAGCGGATGATTACACGCTGGTTGTTGGTAAGGTCACGCGACAAACCCCAGGGGGCTTGCAGCCGTTGGAGGTTGTTAAAGCAGTCATTGAGCAAATACTCAGGACAGAGGCGGCTGTCACGGCTGCGCGTAAAGACTACGAAGGCAAACTCAGCGTTATGAGTGCAGCTACAAGTATTGGCCCGCTACAAACCGTTGCGCTGGTTCAGGGCAATGGGTTGGATTCAGCGACGGTATCGCAGGTTTTGGGTGTTACTGACGGTGCACCAAAGCTGTTGCTTAGTGCGGGCAGTGATAAAATTGAGCTGGTCCGGGTTTTGGGCAAAGGTGCGCCGCTTGACACGAATAATGCCAATTTTGATGGTTTGCTGGCGGAGTGGAGCGGCGTGGCAGAGCAGCTGCAATTAACGGCTTATTTACAGGTTTTGCGTGCACGTTATGGTGTGAAAACGTATCCTGAGTTAATCGTCGCGGCTAAAAAAGAAACGGCTTAATGGCCAAAGCTGGGCAGGGTAATCCCTGCCTTGTTTGTTGTGGTGTTCCGGTTGTCAATGTGTCGCGACAAAAATATTGTTAGGACAGCGTGCATCATTGATTGATGAGCACTTGTTTTTTAAATTTGGTTTTAATTGTGTTTGGGGCTTTGGCCGAGTGATATAGGCTCCCAAGCAACTTGTTTAAACTGAGCGACAAAAAAGTAGGTGACTGCTCTTTTGTTTTTCATTTTGGAGTTTAACGTGTTATCAGCAGCAAATATTACCCAGCAGTTTGGCGCAAAGCCTTTGTTTGAAAACATCAGTGTTAAGTTTGGCGAAGGCAATCGTTATGGCCTCATCGGAGCTAATGGCTGTGGCAAGTCAACGTTCATGAAAATCCTCGGCGGCGATTTAGAGCCGAGTGCGGGTAATGTCAGTGTTGAGCCCAATGTGCGCGTGGGTAAATTGCGTCAAGACCAGTTTGCTTTCGAAGACTTGCGCGTGCTGGACGTGGTCATGATGGGGCATTCTGAGATGTGGCTCGCCATGACCGAGCGTGATGCGATTTATGCCAACATGGAAGCGACTGAAGACGATTACATGAAAGCGGCTGAGCTTGAGGGGGTCTTTGCCCAATACGACGGCTACACTGCCGAAGCTCGTGCGGGTGAGTTGCTCTCTGGGGTAGGGATTGTCAATAGTTATCACGACGGTCTCATGAGTGCTGTGCCTCCAGGTTTGAAGGTTCGTGTGTTGCTGGCACAAGCCCTGTTCTCTGATCCTGACGTTTTGCTGCTGGATGAGCCAACCAATAACTTGGACATTGATACCATCCGTTGGTTGGAACACGCGATTAACGAAAAAGACTGCACGATGATCATCATTTCGCATGACCGTCATTTTTTGAACGCGGTGTGTACCCACATGGCCGATATGGATTACGGCACGCTCACGGTGTATTCGGGCAACTACGATGACTATATGATGGCTTCGGCTGAGGCGCGCGCTCGTCAAATGGCCAGCAACTCAAAAGCTAAAGAACGGATTGCGGAGTTACAAGAGTTCGTTCAGCGCTTTGCGGCGAACAAGGCCAAGGCTCGTCAAGCCACTTCACGCCAGAAAATGATTCAAAAAATCAAAGGGGACACCGTCGAGATGAAGCCTTCATCACGCCAAAATCCTTTCATTCGGTTTGAACAAAACAAAGTCATGCATCGCTTGGCCGTTGAAGTTGAGACCATTGCAAAAACCTTTGATAAACCGATTGTCAAAAACTACTCCGCCATGGTTGAGGCAGGTGAGAAAATCGCCATTATTGGTGGCAATGGTGTGGGTAAAACCACGCTACTGCGGATTCTCAAAGGTGAGCTCGAACCCGATAGCGGCAAAGTCAAATGGTCTGAGAATGCCGATATTGGCTACATGGCGCAAGATGTGGCTGAGCAGTTTGACTCAGATGAGTTGGTGATGGATTGGATGGGCCAATTCCGTCAGGCAGGCGATGATGATCAAGCGATTCGCAGCGTGTTGGGTAAACTGCTTTTTTCTGGCGAGGACGTGGGTAAAAAAGTACGGGTTCTCTCGGGTGGTGAAAAACACCGTATGAGCTTTGGTCGTTTGATGCTGGGGCGTCACAATGTGATGATGCTCGATGAACCAACCAATCACTTGGATATGGAGTCGATTGAGTCGCTTCAGCTGGCATTGGAGAAGTACACAGGCACGGTGTTTATTGTGTCGCATGATCGCCAGTTTATTGACAACGTCGCGACACGGATTATTGAGGTCAAAGGCGATGGAAACATTGTTGATTACAAAGGTGACTATGAGTCTTACCTCGATAGCCAAGGATTGAATGACTAAATGGTACTTAGGGTTCAGAATTTAAAACAAAGACGCGATTGATCGCGTCTTTGTTTCATTTGTTGGATACGTTGGATACCAATATTGCAGACACACACAATCCACTTGGTGGTTTTAGGTGTCGCAGTGCACAAGCCCTATCTGCATACGTTCACACGGGCGTGAGGAAAGGGTACAATGAATCTTTATTGTTTCACTCACCTCTTTTTTGTTGATAACCATGCCTCTCTTACATCTCATTGCCCCATCAGGTGACCCTCAGGATCAGGACGCTGTTGCTCGTGCTGTTGATTATTTTCAAGAAAAAGGTTGGCAGGTCAAAGGCCAATCTTCTGCGCTGCGACACTTTCAGAGATTCGCAGGAACGGACGACGAGCGAGCGGCTGAGCTAAATGCTTTGACCAAATACGCACAGCCCGAATTCAAAGACAGTAAGCCTGACCTTGTTATGGCACTTCGTGGTGGTTATGGTTTGTCGCGCATTCTTGATCGTATTGATTTTGATGGCTTGGCAGCTGCAGATTTAGTTTTTATCGGTCACAGCGACTTTACTGCATTCACACTGGCGTACTATGCTCTCACGGGTAAGGCTTCCTATAGTGGGCCGATGACGTGTTTTGATTTCGGTGCTGATTCGCCTTCTTCTTTTACGCAACACCACTTTTGGGAATTGCTGGGCGCGGGTATTGACGCCATAAAAGTCAGAGTGGCTCAGCCGTATCAGTTCAAAACAGAAGGCATGTTGTGGGGGGGGAACTTGACTATGGTGTCCCAGCTGGTGGGTAGTCGTTATTTGCCAGAAGTTAAAGATGGTATTTTGTTTCTTGAAGATATCAATGAGCATCCCTATCGCATCGAGCGAGCGATTTACCAGCTGAGAGAGGCGGGGATTTTAACCCAGCAGAGAGCCATGATTCTTGGGCAGTTTAACGGTTACAAACTTTATGAAAATGATGCGGGCTACGATTTTGATGAAATGGTCAAACATCTGCGTTCACGCATCGATATTCCGCTTTTGACCGATCTGCCATTTGGGCATGTTCGAGACAAGCTAACTTTACCTGTGGGTCGAGTGGCGCAATTAGATGTGCGTCAAGATGATGGGTACGTGCTGTCGTATGGCCGAATTTAAGGCATCTAAGTGATATGCACTTTATACAAAATAACAGATGATGGTTAATTGCGTGATGTTATTACCTTAATTATAAAAAAAGTGGCACTGACCGATGATGGTAAAACTGCAGTGGTGTCAAATACTTTGGGCAAAAGCAGTGTGTGGTTGGTGAATTTTTTGAATCTATCAAATGAATGTTTGATGCAGCGTGAGCGTGGTGAGTTGATTGAGTTTTTGTCCCATGACTTGCGCAGCCCTCAAGTTTCGATTCTGTCGTTGATTGGAGTTACAGCGGCAGTCGAACAGTCGTGTGGATGATGAGGTGTTTTATAGCCAAATTGTAGATAAAGTACACCAAACATTGGATTGGGCGGTAGACTTGGTTGATCTATCCAAGGTCAAAGTCAACCAATATCAAATGAATGAGCTAAATGCGACTCAGATACTCGATGAAGCCGTTGAGCATGTTTGGTCTCAGGTGCAGGCTAAACGCATTGAACTGACGTTCGATGAGGCAGACAGATTAGCTGCCACAAGTATCTGGGTTTTGTGTGATGGTGCTTTGCTGATTCGTGCCTTGGATAACCTGTTGTCCAATGCGATTCGTTATAGCGAAAGCGACAGTGTGGTCAGAGTCGCTGTGTGCACGGAAGGCTCTAATCCCCAGTGGGTTCATCTGTCGTATTATTGATGGCTGGCGAGGGATGTCAAACGAGCAACTCGCACGATTGAATTTGGGTCTGCAGCTCATCCCACATACGCAGGGTACGCAACCAGATGCTGCAAATAGTCTTGATGTTGGGTTTGCGATGGCGCGAACGGTTATTATGCGGCATCAAGGGCATTTGGTTGTTAAAAGCGAGTTAGGTCGGTGAACAACGGTGACTGTGAGGCTACCCATATCGCTGAGTGAATGAGTGCGGTTTTACAAATGATCGATGGTTTTCTCAAGAGGGAAAATCAAGGTTACTCAAGTGTAAGACTGATCGAAAAAAAATCAGTGCTACAGTACTGATTTTTTGATGGCGTTGATTACCCGCCGCGTCTCATCATTTCAAAAAACTCAGCATTGTTCTTTGTTTGTTTCATTTTGTCGACAATGAACTCCATGGCTGCGATATCGTCCATCTCGTAGAGGAATTTGCGCAGAATCCAGATTTTTTGAAGAACGTCTGGTTTGAGTAAAAGCTCCTCGCGGCGCGTGGATGATTTGTTCAAGCTGATGCTTGGGTAAACACGTTTCTCTGACATGCGGCGATCCAAGCACAGTTCCATATTGCCCGTGCCTTTGAATTCTTCAAAAATCACATCATCCATCCGTGAGCCCGTGTCCACGAGCGCGGTGGCGATGATGGTCAGTGAGCCACCTTCTTCGATGTTGCGTGCTGCACCAAAAAAACGTTTTGGGCGTTGTAGGGCATTGGCATCGACACCGCCTGTGAGGACTTTACCTGAGGCTGGAATGACGGTGTTGTATGCGCGTGCCAATCGGGTGATGGAGTCAACGAGAATAACGACGTCTTTACCTGTTTCGGTCAAACGTTTGGCTTTTTCGATGACCATTTCGGCGACTTGGACGTGACGGGTGGCTGGCTCATCAAATGTTGAGGCGATGACTTCGCCTTTGACAGCGCGTTGCATTTCGGTCACTTCTTCGGGACGCTCGTCAACCAATAGGACAAATAAGTCAATGTCAGGACGGTTTTCGGCAACGGCGTGAGCGATGTTTTGCAGCATGACAGTTTTACCCGACTTGGGCGGGGCGACGATGAGGCCACGCTGTCCCAAACCGATGGGGGAAATGATGTCAATGATACGGCCTGTGAGGTTTTCCTCGGCCTTGATGTCGCGTTCTAACGGCAGGAGTTTGTTCGGGTGAATCGCGGTTAAGTTTTCGAACAAAATACGGTGTTTGGTGTGCTCAGGGACAAGGCCGTTGACTTTATCGACTTTGACGAGGGCGAAATAGCGCTCGTTGTCTTTCGGTGTGCGTACTTCACCTTCGATGGTGTCGCCTGTGTGTAAATTGAAACGACGAATCTGTGAGGGTGAGATGTAGATATCATCCGTGCTGGCGAGATAAGATGTGTCGGGTGAGCGCAAAAATCCAAAACCATCGGGCAAAACCTCGAGCGTGCCATCGCCGAAGACCGACTCGCCTGTTTTGGCGCGACGTTTGAGCACGGCGAACATGAGCTCTTGTTTACGCAGACGGCTGGCGTTTTCGATGCCCAGCTCAAGCGCCATTTCGACGAGTTCTTTGATGGGTAGGGATTTTAATTCGTTTAAATGCATGATGAACAATCATTAAGATGCGTGCGAGTGACGCGGCGGAAATAACTTTTTGAGGGGAAATAAGAAGTATTGCAGAATGTGTCGAGCGACACGAAAATCGATAAGATGCGCGATTATAGCTGAAAAACAGGGTAAGGTGAGGGTTTTATGAATAACGCCACAGCGCGGTTATAACCACCGCGCTGTGTGCTTTGATTAAAGGTGGCTGTCGATGAAAGCGGCCAATTGTGATTTGCTCGCTGCGCCGACTTTTGTGCCCATGACTGTGCCGTTTTTGAACAACAACAAAGTGGGGATGCCACGAATACCGAATTTGGCAGGCGTGTTGGCGTTTTCATCGACATTGACTTTCACAATGGTGATTTTGCCATCGTAGTCTTTTGATAATTCGTCCAATACTGGGGCAAGCCCAAAAATCCACCAATACTGGGGTGGCGGCGTTTAAAACGTCTGCTTCAAAAGTGTCGTCGGTAACATGCTTTAGGGTGCTCATGGGTTTTCCTTGTGGTGTGAATAGAATCTATGGGCTAACTGGTGATGCGCTTTTGATTTTCAAGAGCAATACCAAAGATAAGGCATTTTATCTGTTTTTTTGGGTGCTTGCTCAATTGTGGTCTAAATTGATTGACGTAAAAAAAAGCGACGCCTCAGCGGCGTCGCTTTTTTGTTGGTCAATCAAACGGCAAAGGATTACTTCCAGTTGTCGTCCATTAACTTACCTTTCAAACCTTCAATTGATTCGCTTTTGAAAACAGGCTCTTTGCCTGCTTTGAGCTGGCTTGCGTAGTCTTTCCATGCCGCGAAAGAGAATTTAGAAAGAAGCAAAATGGCGGCTAAGTTAATTAATGCCATGAAGCCCATGCTGACATCAGCCATGTCCCACACGAGTGGCAAGCTGCCTGTTGCGCCGAACATCACCATACCTAGCACCATTAAGCGGAAAATCAACACCAGTGTTGGGCTACGTTTGATGAAGTTGATGTTGCTCTCTGCATAAGCATAGTTACCAATAATGGAAGTGAAGGCAAATAAGAAGATGGCAATAGCTAAGAAGCCGGGACCACCTGCGCCAACGTGGTGATTAACCGCCGCTTGCGTTAACGCAATCCCTTTCGCTTCATCACCTGCGGTGTAGGCAGGCGATAGCAAAATTATCAGTGCTGTCGCGCTACACACGATGATGGTGTCGACAAACACGCCGAGCATTTGCAATAAGCCTTGGTTAACAGGGTGTGGTGTTGAGGCAGAAGCTGCCGCATTTGGTGCAGAGCCCATACCTGCTTCATTAGAGAACAAGCCGCGTTTGATGCCCATTTCCATCGCTTGTTTCAAGCCAACACCTGCAGCACCACCCAAAGCCGCTTGTGGGTTAAAGGCAGCAGAAACAATCAGGCCAAGAACGCGTGGCAACTCACCAATGTTGGTGATGATGGCGTACACTGCGACGAGTAGATAAATGACCGCCATCACAGGCACGAGAATTTCAGCCACTTTACCAATGCGACGTGCACCACCAAAAATCACCGCGCCAGAGGCTGCAACCAGAATAATGCCCATCAACGTGCGGTCAATGCCAAATGCGACTTCCATGGACTCGGCAATCGCGTTGCTTTGCAACGCATTAAATACCAAACCGAATGCAAGCAATAGACTCAACGCAAATGCAATACCCCAGCCACGTGAACCCAAGCCTTGTTGGATATAGTAAGCAGGGCCACCACGGAATGTACCGTCACCGTTTTTGACTTTAAAAATCTGAGCCAACGTTGCTTCGACGAATGCTGATGACATACCGAGCAATGCCGTCACCCACATCCAAAACACAGCACCTGGGCCGCCAACACTGATGGCTGTGGCGACACCTGCGATATTCCCCATACCCACGCGAGAGGCCAAACCTGTGGCGAATGCTTGGAATGAACTGATTTCACCTGGGCCTGCTTTGGCGAATGTGACTTGGCAGGCACGTTTTAAACCACGAAATTGTAAAAAGCCAAAACGGATGGTGAAGTAAATCCCCACACCGAACAGTAGGTAAACCAAAACATACGACCAAAGTATGCCGTTGATGTCATTAATAAAACCGTGAAACGCTTCCATAAAACCATCCTTCTCTTTGTGTGCGGGTGTATAAAGTTACAGTCTCCAGCCCGCATGTTGATGTTGTTGTGAACAAAAGAAAATGTTGCGGGCGTATGCTAACATTGGTGGGTGGTTTTTACCCTCCAAAATTTACACACAATTGGTGATTTATTGGCAGATTTGGCGCGTTAGACAAAAGAATATTCGGTTTATGCTGTGAGCGCACGTTCTTTTTGGTGGAATTTATGCTTTTTTAAGGGTCACTAAAGTGATTTCTCCTGTGATATCAGTGGTGCGAATTGGCGGCCCCCAGTAACCTGTCCCCGAATTGACATAGATGTTCATGTCACCACGGCGATTTAATCCTTGGGCGTATTGATGCACCCAGTGGACAATCCACGTTGCTGGGAAGTATTGGCCTGCGTGAGTGTGGCCAGATAATTGTAAGTCTACATTCAGTCCGTCGGTGAGCAATGCTGTGTCGGGGTGGTGTGCAAGCAGAATGCGTGGTGTATCGGCGGGGGCGTTGGCGAGCGCCGCCGCTGGGTCGCAGCGATGGGTTTTTGAGCGGCTGCCGCTTTTGTAGTCATGTACGCCCGCGAGGACGAGCGGGCTACCGTTGATGTTCAGTACCCGGTGTTCGTTTTCCAAGACATCCCAGCCTAATGTACGAAACTCCTCCATCCATTCTGCCACGCCAGAATAATACTCATGGTTGCCTGTGGCAAAAAACGCGCCATACTTCGCCTTGAGTTGGCCCAATGGCGCGAAGTTTTCTCGTAATCTTGCCACCGAGCCATCGACAAAGTCACCTGTGAGAGCAAGGATATCTGCATTGAGCTCATTCACTGTCGTCACGATTCGCTGCACATACGTTGCTTCACCTGCGAGCTGGCCTATGTGCACATCAGATAACTGCACAATCGTTGTGCCAATTAGGCTGTCAGGCAAGTTTTTTACCAATACATCCATGTGCACCACCGTCGGTGATGCCGCTGCACGTGCCGCTCCGTAACCAAATACCGCAGCGGCTGCACCGACTGCACCCACGCGAGATGCACCTCTTAAAAACTCACGTCGTTCTAGCGATGCTGATTGGCTTTTTGGCCAAAATTTTGTCCCCAGCAGCAACGCGTCTCGCAAAAACACAAATACCAATAGCAGCGAATACAATCCAAAACCATAGTTGACCGACGGCAACCAGACGCTATTACTCCCGCGCAATATGAACCCAAATGGCACACACGCCGCTAATGCCACAATCGACAACCAAGCGAGCACCCGCCAGCCGACAAACCCTCGCGACGGTACCAACCGCCAGCCTATATAAGCGGCCAAAAGAATCAATAAAGATGTCACGATGATGGGAAATAAATTCATGATGAGTACCAAGTTTGGGTAAAAATACATCATAACGGCAGAACGTGGATGAAATGCGAGTGTGCCCTCGTATGACAAAGCGCTTTCTAACCAACGAGCTTTTAAAATAATAAACCATGCAGCCATCTTTGACGCTTTTGGGGCTCACGATCATTAAAACACTCAGTGAGTTTTCAAGTGGTCGAATACCGTCAAATCGGTTACGAAAACCGCCAGCTTGCTCGCGAAGACTTTAATAACGACAAAGTGGATGCGGGCGACATCGGCGCGGGCAAACGTGTCACTGTTTTGTATGAGTTGGTTCTCAAAGGCAGTAAGGGTGATGTTAAAGCTGACTCATTGAGTTACCAAAATGAAAAGCCAAAATCAGATTCAGGCCGTGAACCCGCATTTCTCAAAATGCGTTGGAAAACCCCCGCAGGTTCAAAAAGCGAGTTAGCCAGCTTGGTCATTAACACGTCCGACCAGCTCGCCGCTTTTACTGACGGCTCGGTGGATATGCGTTTTACCGTCGCTGTGGCTGCTTTTGGCCAAAAACTGCGTCACAACGCCGCATTGGATAAAACCTCATGGCAAACCATCCTTGACTGGGCAAGCAACGCCAAAGGACGAGATGAGCATGGTTATCGTCACGAGTTCGTTGGCATGGTGCGCACAGCGAAAAACTTCAATTGAGCCGATTGCATCACATCTGAGCACCTCTGATTGGCTCACGGATGTGATGTAATCAGTGTGAATTTGACCACAATCAGTGCAGAGGTTTGCGATTAAGTGCTTGTTTTACTTGATTTACTTGCCTAAAGTCAGTTACAATCTCGCTTCTTTACGCAATGGTGCGTCAAAGAGGTTTTAAATTTAAGGAATATTCATGTACGCAGTCATAAAAACTGGTGGTAAGCAATACCGTGTTATCGCCGGTCAAAAATTGAAAATAGAACAGATCGCTGCTGACATTGGACAACAAATTACCTTGAACGAAGTACTCGCTGTTGGTTCTGGCGAAGGCTTGGTTGTGGGTACACCGTTGGTGTCTGGTGCGTCGGTCGTTGCTAAAGTGGTTTCACAAGGTCGTCACGACAAAGTCCGCATTTTTAAAATGCGTCGTCGTAAGCACTACCAAAAACGTCAAGGCCATCGCCAAAACTACACCGAAATTCAAGTTGAAACGGTGAATGCTTAATCGGCGTAATTTGTTTGTTAACAACGTTGATTCAATGATTTGAATCAAGTTTGAAAAAAAGGTTGCTCAAAATGGCACAAAAGAAAGGCGGCGGCTCTACGCGAAATGGTCGTGAATCGGAATCGAAACGCTTGGGCGTTAAAATGTACGGTGGTGAACACATTGTCCCTGGTAACATCATCATCCGCCAACGCGGTACTGAATACCACGCAGGCGTTGGCGTCGGCATGGGTAAAGACCACACTTTGTTTGCACTGGTTGAAGGCAAAGTTGAGTTCTCAGTCAAAGGCGCTTTGAAGCGTCGTACAGTCAGCGTTGTTTCCTAACCGCTCGATTGACGACTTAAAAACCCCCACGAAATTCGTAGGGGTTTTTTATTGGTCAACGATTGATTACGATTGTTTGCCTGAATGCTTGTATGAAATAAAAGCCATCACTATGAGCGAGGTGCTGATGGTGTTTTTATTTCCCCATAGACTCGCCAAATCCCGTATGTAAACCCCACCATCGCTATAGAAATTGTTGCATACCCCGCAAAAATACCAACATGTGTGGCAAAAAAACCAATGATGAGACCGCCGAGCTGTGAACCGAGGATGATGCACAGCATGAGTAGAGCTGAGCATTTTGATGCATCATGTGGGACTTGTTCGATGAGATGGTTCAGCAGCATGGGAAATATAATCCCAATGCCCAAGCCAGCCATAAAACTAACCATACTGACGAAAAGCACATGAGCATGGTTGGGCAACGCGAGAAGGACAATGAACATTGCTGTTCCCACAACAGTTAAACGCTTCATGCGCTGCTCGTTGCTCCAGCGACTGTGATAAAACGCTTGCCAGATGCGGATGATGAGCATGCCACCAGTGAACGCTGCCAAACCTATGCGGGCATGGGTTACATCGATTTCGCGGCCATTGGTGGCGTAGTTGACGAACCAGTAGGCATTGCCCCATTCTGCATAGCCGATGAGTATGCCGCACAGCCATGTCCATCGCGCCCACGGTGCGCGGATGACTGCGAGATAGCTGGATTGACTGGTGCCATTGGTGTGGTTGTGACTTTGATTGGCGGCGGTGTCCGTGACGATTTGTGCGAAATCGGCGCGGGCTTTTCGATGCAATAAACTTGCCGCAATTATCAGTAATGGCAAGGCAAACATCACATAAGGCAAACGCCAATCGTGGTGCCACATCAGCAATAGTGTCACCCACAGCGGCGAAATCGTCGCGCCGACGCTAAACCCCACATCTAACAAAGCAAGTAACCGAGGGCGTATGCCATCAGATAAGTTCAAGTGAGCCAACATACTGTGCGACACGGTTATAATCGCCGTGCTGGTCGCCGAGTAGAGGCAATAACCGACACATACCAAAGCAAAGTCACCGCTTGAAACAATTAACACCAGACTGACCGCCACCAATGCCAAATACACCATCAGAAGTGGCGCAGGGGCAAACCGCTGGGCGATATCGCCGCCCAAAAATGCGCCCAGTGCACCGCCGGCGCTCATAAGCATGATGAGTGCACCGAGATTTTGTGGTGTCAAACTGAGTGTCACCGAAATCTCAGGTGTGAGACTGCCATAAAAATTGCTGAATAAGCCCCAGCATAATGTAGCAAACATCAATGCCCAAGCAATATAAGGCGTCTGGCGGATAAAGTCGTTGGTTCTCATGCGTAATGGGGTGTTAGATTGGTAAAGAGAAAGATGGTTTTTGTGGTCAATCTCAAGGGTGCGGTGTTGAAACTTGATGGAGTAGCGACGCGTGCACGGGGAAAAAGACAATGAATCATCAAAGCCAAAGCGACATTCTACGCGCACCAAAAATTCATGATGTTTCTTTTCTGGGCATTCATGTCGTTTTCAGCGAAACCCCTGTGTTGATGGCTTATAATGTCGCTATTCACCGACAGTTTTTATTGGACAGCAAATGAAGTTTATTGATGAAGCAAATATCGAAGTTATCGCAGGCAATGGTGGTAATGGTGTGGTGAGTTTTCGCCGCGAAAAATACAAACCTGATGGTGGCCCTGATGGTGGTGATGGCGGCAAAGGCGGCAGCGTTTTTGGCCAAGCCGATGACAATCTGAATACGCTGATTGACTATCGCTACACGAAAAAACACTTGGCCAAACAAGGCGAGGCGGGACGCGGTGCGGATTGCTACGGCAAAGGTGGCGATGACATCACTTTAAAATTACCTGTTGGCACGATGATTTATGACGCTGAGACGGGCGAGCTATTGCACGACTTGTCCGAAAACGGTCAGCGCGTTTTGCTTGCCAAAGGTGGCGACGGTGGACTGGGCAATATTCACTTTAAATCATCAACGAACCGCACGCCGCGTCAGCGCACGTTAGGCACGGAGGGCGAGCGTTTTGCCTTGCGTTTGGAACTGAAGGTATTGGCTGATGTTGGGCTGCTCGGTATGCCGAATGCAGGTAAATCCACGCTGATTAGCGCGGTGTCAAATGCCAAACCGAAAATCGCTGATTACCCATTCACCACACTGCATCCCAATCTAGGCGTAGTGCGCACGGCGGCCGAACGTAGCTTTGTGATTGCGGATATACCTGGGTTGATTGAGGGTGCGGCTGATGGAGCGGGTTTAGGGCATCGGTTTTTGAAGCATTTGGCGCGCACGCGTGTGTTGTTGCATTTGGTTGACTTGGCGCCGTTTGACGAAAATGTTGATGCGGTGTACGAGGCGCGTGCGATTGTTGAAGAGTTGCGCAAATACGACGAAGAGCTGTACAACAAACCACGCTGGCTGGTGTTGAATAAACTAGATATGCTCGATACCGAAGCGCGTACTGAGCGCGTTGCGCAGTTCGTTAAGGATTATGGCTGGACTGGGCCGATTTTTGAAATTTCTGCGGCGACACGTGAGGGTTGCGATGTCCTGATGAAAGCAATTCAGGATTACGTCGACTTGATGAAAATCGAGGACGCACGCGCGAAAGAAGAGCAAATGCAGCGCGAAGCCGCTGAGCGCATCATTGCCGAGCGTGAGCAGGCAGAGCGCATCGCCGCTCGAGAAGCTGAGCGTGCCGCGCGTCGATTACAAGCAGAGCAGGATGGAGAAAATGCATGACGGTATGGAATGATGTCACTGTGCTTGCCATGCCATCGGCGATTCACGGCGCGCAGCGTGTGGTGGTCAAGGTAGGCAGTAGTCTGGTTACAAACGAAGGTTCGGGTGCTGACGAGGCTGCCATCGCCAGTTGGGTGAAACAAATCGCCAACTTGCGTGCTGCGGGTAAAGAGGTGATTTTGGTATCCAGTGGCGCGATTGCTGAAGGCATGAAACGCTTGAACTGGTCAAAGCGCCCGACGCACATTGATGAGTTGCAGGCCGCTGCCGCCGTTGGGCAAATGGGTTTGGCGCAGGTTTATGAATCAAAGTTTGCTGTGTTTGGCATTACCACTGCGCAGATTTTGCTCACTCATGCTGATCTGGCTGATCGCACGCGTTATTTAAATGCACGCTCGGCCTTGTTTACATTGCTTCGTTTGGGTGTCGTGCCCATCATCAACGAAAACGATACGGTCATTACCGATGAAATCAAAGTGGGTGACAACGACACGCTCGGCGCACTCGTCGCCAATCTCATCGAAGCTGACGCGCTTGTCATACTCACCGACCAAACGGGTTTATTTACCGCTGACCCACGTAAAAATCCGCAAGCAGAACTCATTCAAACTGCACCCGCGGGCTTGGCCATCCTCGAAGAAATGGCGGGTGGCGCAGGCAGTAACATCGGCACGGGTGGCATGCTGACCAAAGTCCTCGCCGCCAAACGCGCCATGAAAAGCGGCGCACACACCATCATCGCTAGTGGGCGCGAAATCAACGTCCTGCCGCGACTTGCCAGCGGTGAGCGCATTGGCACAGAGCTTCGTGCGGATACGCCGCTACTCACTGCTCGTCAGCAGTGGATTGCCGATCATCTGCAATTGCGTGGCAAAATCGTTCTCGATGCAGGTGCTGTAAAAGCGATTCGAGACAATGGTAAAAGTGTCTTACCTATTGGAGTCGTCCGCGTGGAAGGCCAATTTATGCGCGGCGACGTCATTGCTTGTGTGGATGAGTTGGGTAAAGAAATCGCTCGTGGCATCATCAATTACAATAGCCCAGAATCTGCACGCATGGCAAAACACACGACCGAGCAAATCGAGCAACTCATTGGCCACATGGATGAAGCCGAGCTCATGCACCGCAACAACATGGTACTTGTCTCGCCATGAGTATCGTGTGGGAAAATAAGCTGCAGCGTGATGAATTCTTCATGCGCTATGCGCTCGCCGCCGCTCAAAAAGCCTATGACATAGGCGAAGTGCCTGTCGGGGCGGTGCTGGTGAAAGACAACATGGTTGTTGCCGAGGGTTACAACCAATCCATTACGACGCACGATGCTTCAGCTCATGCCGAAATGCAGGCCCTGCGTGCGGCGGGATTAAGCGTTGAGAATTACCGTTTGCCTGATTGTGAATTGTATGTGACGTTAGAGCCATGTCTGATGTGTGCGGGGGCGATGTTTCATGCGCGAGTCAGCCGAGTGGTTTACGCCACACCTGACCCCAAAACAGGCGTGGCAGGTTCTGTTTTAAATCTGTTTGACGAGGCTCGGCTAAATCACCATGCGACAGTTGAGGGCGGTGTGCTGCTTGAGGAAGCCAAAGCGTTGTTGCAGCAGTTTTTTAGGGAGCGGCGACAGATCGGTAAAGCTTGAGTTTGGTGCATGAAGCAAATAATAATCTTGCAAAGATTGCATGCTGCTGGCGAGGTGCCATTCAGAAGCTGATTCGGGCAGAGAAATAAAAAAGCGCTTTAGTCAAAACTAAAGCGCTTTTTATTTTTGGTAGGACGTACAAGATTCGAACTTGTGACCAACGGATTAAAAGTCCGCTGCTCTACCAGCTGAGCTAACGTCCCAAAGAAGAGAAATTATAAGGTGCAAAAAGATTTCTGTCAACGGAATTTTGCAAAATAAATCGGATAATTGGTTGGTTTGTGATGGCTTAGGTGGTTGCGGTTTTATTGAGTGGGTTATTGTAGAATGTATATGCGTATTTTTATTTTTTGAATCAAGGAGTTAAAGATGACAGTTGTTCAATCTAATCAAGTAACTGTGCAGTTGTTCGGTGAATGCAGTCCTGAGCCTGAGTTCGATTTTCCGCGTGCGGATCGTTTGCTGACGGGAAACCCAAAGCGCACGACATGGTCTCATTTTGTGAACGACTCCGGTGAAGTCTATATGGGCGTATGGGCATCTGAGGTAGGTTCGTGGCACATTGAGATGGGGCCGACGGAGGATGAGTATTTTTATGTTTTGGAAGGGCGGGGTCAAATTGTTGGTGAGTCGATGACGAAAGCGTTCTCAGTCGGGGATGCCGTGGTGATTCCTGCTGGTTTCAAGGGGGTGTTTGAGGTGATTGAACCTTTGAAGAAACATTATGTGATTGTGGAGCGACAAAGTTGAATGGTTTTTTTTGATAAACGGTTGAGTTGATTAAATCCCTCAATGAGCGCTAATAAAAAGCCGATAAAAAAGGTTAAGCAAGAGACTTAACCTTTTTTGTGAACAACTCAGATGCTGGCAGCAGTGTGGTTTGATGCGATGCTCAACCCATTTTCTTTTTGGCGCTAACGGTTTTTTTCTTGCCACGTTTGACGTTACCGCCTTGGGTGACGCGTTCGTTGCCTTTGATAGTGATTTTTTTGGTTTTCACTGCGCGGTTGGGGATGGCTGATTTGATGACGGTGACGCGACGCGGTGCGGCGCCTTTAAAACCATCTTCGGAAGCGAGGGTTTGAGCAAAGGTTTTTTTCTTTGGTGTTTTGGACTCAGGACGATACAGAACGAGTAGTTTGCCAATGTGCTGAACTTGGGCGGCGCCCAGTTTGTCGCATAGGGTGTCGAAATATTCGGCACGCACATCTTTCTCATCAGAAAACACGCGAACTTTAATCAGGTAGTGGGCAGAAAGGGCTGCGTCGGTTTCTTTGATAACGGCTTCGGTCAAGCCTGCGTCACCAATCATGACGACGGGTGAGATGATGTGTGCATCGGCACGTAAACTTGAGCGTTGGGCTGCGGATAAGGGTAAAATGGCCATGATTTTCTATGAGTTTTCTTTAATTTTTAAGCAAAGCGTTATTATCCTTGATTGCGGCCAATTGCGCACGGGTTTCGCTTTTGCATGAGGTGTTGAGTATTTTGAAAAAAAATAAGTTCAGTCAGGCGTGGATGCACGACCACATCAATGACCCGTATGTGAAGCAGGCGCAACGCGATGGTTATCGAGCCAGAGCTGCGTATAAGCTCAAAGAGATTGATGAGCAAGACAAGCTGATTAAATCGGGTATGGTCGTGGTTGACTTGGGCGCGACGCCAGGGAGCTGGTCTCAAGTGGTGCGTGAGAAGCTGGTCAAGAGTGGTGAAATCAATGGCCGTATTGTGGCTTTGGATATGTTGGAGATGGATCCGATTGCGGGGGTGGATTTCATTTTGGGCGATTTCCGTGAGGACGCTGTGCTCGATGAGCTGGCTCGTATGCTGGGTGGCGCGTCGGTGGACCTTGTTTTATCAGATATGGCCCCCAATTTAAGTGGTATCCCTTCTGTGGATGCGGCGCGGATTGACCATGTGTGCGAATTGGCGCTTGATTTCGCAGCGACGCATTTACAGCCGAATGGGGCTTTGTTGATTAAAGCCTTTCATGGCGCGGGGTTTGATGCGATGGTGAAACGATTTAGAGAGACCTTTAAAGTGGTGCACACACGTAAGCCAAAGGCTTCGCGCGATAAGTCGGCCGAAGTCTATCTGTTGGGGCGCGGTTTGAAGTAACAAGGTATAATCACAAGGTTAAAACACGAGGAGTGTGAATTGAAAAACAATGGTTTAGTGCGCATCGCTTTTTGGGTGCTTGGTTTGATGCTGGTTTACAGCGTTTTCCAAGGCATTGAAACGAGTCGAAAGCCCAAGGTAGAGCCTGTGAGCTACAGTGAGTTCATGACGGCTGCACAGTCTAGCAAAATTAAAGAAGTGCAAATTCAAGGCAATGAGTTAATGGTGACCCCTGTTGAAGGCTCACCTTACAAATTGGTTGCGCCTCCTGATGATCAGATGGTCAAGACGTTGTTGGCTGCGAATGTCAAAGTGGTGGCCAAAGAAGTTGAGGGTCAAAGCTTTTTGCAACAGTTGTTTTTCTCGCTGCTGCCTTTGTTGTTGATTGGTGGTTTGTTGTTTTTCATGATGCGCCAAATGCAAGGTGGTAAAAATGGAGTGATGTCCGTGGGACGTTCGCGTGCACGTCTGCAAGACGAATCGGCGAAAAGCGTTACTTTTTCGGATGTCGCTGGCTGTGATGAGGCGAAGGAAGAAGTTAAAGAAATCGTTGATTTCTTAAAAGACCCCCAAAAATTCCAAAAGCTCGGTGGCTCTATTCCTCATGGCGTTTTGCTTGTCGGCCCTCCAGGGACAGGTAAAACGTTATTGGCAAAAGCCATTGCTGGTGAAGCGCGTGTGCCGTTCTTTAGTGTTTCTGGTTCGGATTTTGTGGAAATGTTCGTTGGTGTGGGTGCTTCGCGTGTTCGTGATATGTTTGAGCAGGCGAAAAAACAAGCACCGTGTATCATTTTCGTCGACGAGATTGACGCGGTCGGTCGTCATCGTGGCTCGGGTACGGGCGGGGGCAATGACGAGCGCGAGCAAACATTGAATCAAATGTTGGTTGAGATGGATGGTTTTGAAGGCGACTCAGGCGTGATTGTGATTGCGGCAACCAACCGAGCTGATGTGCTGGATAAAGCCTTGCTTCGTCCAGGTCGTTTTGATCGACAAGTGTATGTGGGTTTGCCAGACATCCGTGGCCGTGAGCAAATTTTGGGCGTGCATGTGCGTAAAGTGCCGCTGGCCAAAGACATTGATTTGTCTGTGTTGGCACGCGGGACACCTGGTTTCTCGGGCGCTGATTTGGCCAATCTGGTCAATGAAGCAGCATTATTTGCCGCTCGTCGCAACAAACGCTTGGTCGAAATGATTGACTTTGAAGATGCGAAAGATAAGCTGTATATGGGGCCTGAGCGTCGCTCAACCGTGATGCGCGAAGAAGAACGTCGTGCGACGGCCTATCATGAGTCTGGTCACGCAGTTGTCGCGGCTTTGTTGCCCAATGCTGACCCGGTACACAAGGTGACGATTATGCCGCGTGGTTGGGCACTCGGTGTGACATGGCAGTTGCCTGAGCATGACCGCTACTCAAAGTATGCGCACAATATATTGGAAGAAATTACGATTTTGTTCGGTGGTCGTGCGGCGGAGGAGATTTTCTTGGGTGCGCGTAGTACGGGTGCGTCCAATGACTTTGAGCGCGCCACGGCACTGGCCCGTGATATGGTGGCTCGTTATGGGATGACCGATGCGCTCGGCCCTATGGTTTACATTGACAATGACAATGGCCCAACAGGCATGAGCTTTAATCGCTCGGTGTCAGAAGACACCCAACAACGCGTGGATGCGGAGATTCGCCGTATTCTCGATGAGCAATATGCCTTGGCGATGCACTTGCTGCGCACACATTACGAAAAAGTTGAGGCCATGACAGCGGCTTTGATGGAGTGGGAAACCATTGACTCGGATCAGGTCAAAGACATCATGGCAGGTTTCCCGCCACGTCCACCCAAAGAGGTCTCAGTAGATGCGGTACCTGCACCTCATGATGACGCGCCACCACCAGTGGTCACGCCGGAAGTTGTTGTTGCGGATGCCGTGGCTGCCCCACCTGTGACTCCTGTGGCGTCGCCGAACAACGGGGCTGATGGAAATAAGCCACCTCTGTTCTAAGTTTGAAACATCAAAAATTTGATGAGTTTTGATAAAACGCCCACAGTATTGTGGGCGTTTTTCTATAGAAGCCTTTTGACGCTCCTGCTATTTAAACTATTGGTGAAGTGATGGATAAGACTGACAAGCCTGCTACTGTTGCTATCATGGCACAGGCTAGTGTACCCGCTAAGTATTGTAGGCCTTGACGGGTTTTGTTTCTACTGACCATGAGAATGAATCCCTCAATCGTAAATGTTAAACGGTTTTTTGGTTGAGTTGTTCTGGATTACTGTTTCTGCAAAGGGACTCTAAACCCACTATAATGCCCGAAAGAACGTGTAGAGGAACTCATGTCATCAACTCAGCAGTACTTATTCAATTCAACACACAGTGCGCTTAATGTTTGGCAGTGCGGTCGTTATGCGTTACCTCTGACGCAGCGTGGGCGTCCTTATATCATGGGGGTGCTGAATGTGACGGATGACTCATTTTCGGATGGGGGGCAATTCGTTGAACCTGCCGCAGCACTGGCTCGTGCGCAGGAGATGATTGCTGCGGGTGCGGATATTCTCGATATAGGCGGCGAGTCTACGCGTCCAGGGGCTCAACCGTTATCGGTGTGTCAGGAGTTGTGTCGGTTGTTGCCGATTGTTGATGCGCTCAAAGACTGTGGTGTGCCAATCTCGATTGATACCTACAAGCCTTATGTGATGCGTGAAATGTTGGCGTTGGGTGTAGATATTATAAATGATGTGTGTGGTTTTAATAATCCGGTGTCCATTGACGCTGTGGCTGACAGTGGGTGTGGCTTGTGCATTATGCACATGCAGGGCAAGCCTCAGACCATGCAAGAGCAACCCAGCTATGACAATGTGGTGGTGGAGGTAGCCGATTTTTTGGCGTTACAAATTGAACGAATGAATTTCGTGGGCATTGAGTCCAATCGCATCTGTGTTGACCCAGGTATTGGCTTTGGTAAAACCCTGTTTCATAACATCCAGCTCATTAATGCGATAGAACACATTCGTCAGCAAACACAGGCCGTTGTGCTCATCGGAGCTTCTCGAAAGCGCATGATTGGTGAGTTGACAGGTAAAGACGTCGCGCAGCGCATGGCGGGTAGTGTGGCCACGGCAGTGTATGCAGCGACACGAGGTGCGCATGTGGTGCGTGTGCATGATGTGGCGGAGACGGTTGATGCATTGAACGTCTGGGCGGCATTGAGTCAACAAGCTTGATGTGAGATAATTGGGTTCGTTTTAGAACCCTTTTTAATTTGTGGGTTTATTCTAAAAAATATAAAGTATGGATGTTAACAGGGTAGCTTTGCCATTCTGTCATATACAACATCAATAACATCATCAAAGGACTTTCATGGCACGTAAATATTTCGGCACCGACGGTGTGCGCGGACGTGTGGGGCAGTACCCCATTACCCCCGATTTTGTGATGAAGCTCGGTTATGCTGCTGGTAAAGTTTTGGCACATGATCTTGCTGTGGCGCGTCCTTGTGTGCTGATTGGTAAAGATACGCGGATTTCGGGTTATATGCTCGAAGCAGCTTTAGAGGCTGGATTTGCAGCGGCTGGTGTCGATGTGATGCTGTGTGGGCCGATGCCGACACCAGCGATTGCTTATTTGACTCGTGCTTTGCGTTTACAGGCTGGCGTGGTCATTTCGGCTTCTCACAACCCATTTGAAGACAATGGCATTAAGTTTTTTTCTGCCAAAGGCGACAAGTTGTCCGACGAAAAAGAGTTGGAAATTGAGGCGCAACTTGATTTAGAAATGAGTTGTGTGAGCTCTGAAAAGCTAGGTAAAGCCAAACGGTTGGAAGATGCGGCGGGGCGTTACATTGAGTTTTGTAAATCGACATTTCCCAATGAGTTTGATTTGCGCGGTCTAAAAATCGTGGTTGATGCGGCACATGGTGCGGCATACCACATCGCCCAGCCAGTACTGCATGAGTTGGGCGCTGAGGTTATTACCATCGGTGTTTCCCCGAATGGTCTGAATATCAATGATCAAGTGGGGGCGACAGCGCCTGATGCGTTGATGCGCAGTGTACGTGCGAATCATGCAGATTTGGGGATTGCGCTTGATGGCGACGCTGATCGTGTGGTGATGGTTGATGCCCGCGGCGTGGCCTATGACGGCGATCAATTGCTATATGCCATCGCAGCGACGCAGCACGCAGCCACACCCATCACAGGCGTGGTCGGGACGCTTATGAGCAATTTGGGTTTAGAAAAAGCTCTGACACGCTTAGGCATTGAGTTTGCTCGTGCTAAAGTGGGCGATAGGTACGTGCTTGAGCAGCTCAAGGAGCGTGGCTGGTTATATGGTGGCGAGAGCTCAGGGCATATTTTGTGTTTGGACAAACACACCACAGGTGACGGCATTGTCAGTGCGTTACAAGTGCTCGCTGCAATGCGTCGATCTGGTCAAACGCTGGCACAACTCGTGCAGCCGATGAGTATGTATCCGCAAACGATGATTAATGTTCGGGTTGAGAAAGGTTTTGACTGGCAGAATCACGCAGGGCTAAATGCCGCGAAAGCCAAGGCTGAGCAAGCGTTGGGTGATACAGGCCGTATTCTCATACGCGCATCGGGCACTGAGCCATTGATTCGTGTGATGGTCGAAGCAGAGGATGCGAAATTGGCAAAAGAGCAGGCTGAGTTAATGGCGCAGAGCTTAAAAGTGTGAAGTGATTAAAGGGCAAAACAAAAAACGGGCATTTTTGCCCGTTTTTTTTGAAATGCGTTAAACCGTCTTTGCTTTGTAATCGCATAAATCCACAATGATGCATTCACCGCATTTGGGTTTGCGTGCTTGACAGACATAACGCCCATGTAAAATCAGCCAATGGTGTGCATCGAGCATGAACTCTGCTGGGATATTTTTCAGCAGTTTTTTTTCGACATCCAATACGGTTTTACTTGTGGCCAAGCCTGTTCGATTGGCGAGTCGAAAGATATGGGTATCGACGGCCATGGTGGGTTGTTTGAATATTGTATTCAGAACCACATTGGCGGTTTTTCGACCCACACCAGGCAGTGCTTCGAGTGAGGCTCGGTCATTTGGCACAGTGCTGGTGTGTAATTCGATGAGCATTTTGCATAAGCCGATGACGTGCTTGGCTTTACTGCGATACAGGCCGATGGTGTTGATGTAGGGGATGAGGCCATCCTCGCCGAGTGCGTAGATGGTTTCGGGTGTGTTGGCAACGGGATAGAGCTTTGCTGTTGCCTTGTTAACGCCGACGTCGGTTGCTTGTGCGGACAACACCACAGAGACCAGCAGTTCAAAAGGACTGGTGTAGGTTAGTTCTGTGGTGGGGTTCGGATTGGCCTCGCGCAGGCGGCGAAACATCTCGAGTCTGTCTGCTGGCCGCATGATGGGTTAAGCAGATTTGGCTTGCAGGGCAGCTTCGAGTTGGTCTAAGCGGTCAAAGCCCCAAAAAGGCTCGCCATCGAGTAGGACAAAAGGTGAACCAAACACCCCACGCGCGGTGGCCAAGTCGAGCTCTGCACGAACCTGCTCTTTGGTGAAGGAGTCGTTGATACCTTGTGTGAGTTCTTCACCATTTAAGCCGAGGGCTTCACCAATCGCCACAAGTGTTTGTGGATCGCCAATGTTTTTGTCCTCGACATAGTAGGCTTTGAAAATCGCTTGCGCCAAAGCGATGCCTTTGTCCTCACCGAATTTTGATTCTGTCCACATGACGGCGCGTGCCGCAATGCGTGTTTCGAGTGGAAATACAGAAGGCAATTTAAAGGGGATTTGGTGAAAAGCTGCGCTGCGCACATAGTCCTTGCGAGTGTAATCGCGTTTGGCAGGATTTTGCACGAGTGATGTGCCTGTGGTTGAAGGCTTGAATGCTTCACCTGCGAACGGATGCCAATCGACTCGGTGGTTGTAGCGTTTGGCCAGCTCGTTGATGCGTGTGCTGGCGAAGTAGCCGTAAGGCGATGAAAAATCAAAGTAAAAGTCGAGTGAACCCATGATGTGCGCTCTTGTGAAGGTAAAGATGTGATTCTAACAAAAGTTCATGGTGTGCGTTCATGCGCGGTCTAAATGAATTGAGTCACCACTTCGACAATCGCTGCGCCATAGTTGTCTAATTTTTTGTCGCCAATCCCTGATAAGCCACGTAAGTCAGAGACGTGCATGGGTTTTTCTAAGGCGATTTCACGCAGCGTGGCGTCATGGAAAATCACGTAAGCAGGCACGTTGTGGTTTTTTGCCGTATCGAATCGCCACGAACGCAAGGCGTTGAAGATGGATTTTTCAAGATCGGACAAGTTTGCATCACCGATGTTTGCACTGCTGGCTTTGCTGATTTTTTGTTTGGCAGGTTTGCTGTACTGACGCAGGCGAATACTGGTTTCGCCTTTGAGAACGGGACGTGCGGCATCACTGAGTTTGAGTGCGTTGTATAAATCAAAGTCAATGAATAATAAATTTTGAGCGATGGCTTGACGGATCACTGCGCGCCATTCGGCTTCAGACGTGTCTTTGCCAATGCCGAAAGTGGATAAGTCTGTGTGGCGAAACTGCTCAATGCGCTCAGTTGTATTGCCGCGTAAGACATCAATCACGTGACCTGTGGCGAATTGCTGGCCGACGCGGTACACGCAGGATAATAGTTTTTGTACCTGCTCAGTACCATCAATGGATTGCGGTGGGTTCAGGCATGTGTCACAGTTGCCACACGCCTCACTGGTTTGGTCAAAGTAGCGCAACAGGTGAACGCGGCGACAGGTGAGCGTTTCGCACAGATTGAGCATGGCGTCGAGTTTGCTGTTTTGTACGCGCTTGAAATCGTCTGAGCCATCGGATTCGCTAATCATGCGGCGTTGTTGTACCACGTCTTGCAGGCCATAGGCCATCCAGGCGTTTGACGGCTCGCCATCACGGCCTGCACGGCCGGTTTCTTGGTAGTAGCCTTCCATGCTTTTGGGCAAATCAAGGTGTGCGACGAAGCGCACGTTGGGTTTATCAATGCCCATGCCGAATGCGATGGTGGCGACCATGATGATGTTGTCTTCTCGTAGGAATCTGGCTTGATTGGCTTGACGCACTTCGAGTGGTAGCCCTGCGTGATAAGGTAGGGCATCGAAACCATTTTTGACCAAAAAATCAGCGGTTTCTTCGACTTTATTGCGTGAGAGGCAGTAGACAATGCCGACTTCATCGGCGTGGTTGGCTTTGATAAAGTTAATTAGCTGTAGTCGTGCATTGGTTTTCTCGACAATAGTGTAACGGATGTTAGGGCGGTCAAATGATGAGACAAACTTGCGCGCATTCTCAAACTGCAAGCGCAGCACCATTTCCTCGCGCGTTTGAGCGTCTGCCGTGGCAGTGAGTGCAATACGCGGTACGTTCGGAAATAGCTCGTGTAGCACCGATAATTTGATGTACTCAGGACGAAAATCATGCCCCCACTGTGACACACAATGTGCTTCATCAATCGCAAATAAAGCAATCTTGCAGGATTGTAATAAACCCAAGCAACGCGGCATCAGCAATCGCTCTGGCGCGACATACAGCAAATCAAGTTCGCCACGGCGCAAAGCAGCCTCAACAGCCGCCTCTTCCTCATAACTTTGGGTGGAGTTCAGAAACGCCGCGCGAACGCCCAATTCTTTCAATGTATCAACTTGATCCTGCATCAGTGCAATCAGTGGTGATACCACCACGCCAACGCCCTCGCGCACCAACGCGGGGATTTGATAGCACAATGATTTACCTGCGCCCGTTGGCATGAGCACCAGCGCATCGCCACCATTTATGACTTGTTCGACAATCTGAGCTTGTTCACCACGAAAATCAGGGTAACCGAAGGTGTTTTGTAAGACGGATAAGGCGGTGGGGCTTGTGTTCATTGAGGAGAGAAATAGACGCACGAAAGGCATCATGATAGCAGGCTGAGCCTGTAAAATGTCGGGGTTTAGTCATCATGCAGCGTATGGCTTGCATTGATGCACCTTGATATTCTGGCTGGTTGTATCTTAAATCTTAAGCCTCACTGAACACCGAACAACGTTCACTTTTTCAGAAATCATCGCATGACCCCATTCGAACAACAAATGTCTCGCTTAAACCCCACGCAATTGCAAGCGGTTACATTGCCCAGTCAATCTGCACTCGTCCTCGCGGGTGCAGGCTCGGGCAAAACCAGCGTGCTCACCACGCGCATGGCGTGGCTCATTAGCACGGGGCAGGTCACGCCGCAATCCATTTTAGCCGTGACTTTTACCAACAAAGCCGCGAAAGAAATGATGACGCGCTTGTCGAGCCTCTTGCCAATTAACACACGAGGCATGTGGGTCGGCACGTTTCATGGCTTGTGCAATCGCTTTTTGCGTGCGCATTATCGTGATGCGAATCTGCCGCAGGCGTTTCAGATTTTGGACACGGCCGATCAGCTATCATCGATTAAGCGTTTGCTTAAAGCGATGAACATCGATACGGAAAAATTCCAACCCAAGCAAGTGCAATACTTCATCAACGGTGCGAAAGAAGAAGGCTTGCGTCCCGCCGACTGTGACACGGGTGACTTTTTTCAACGGAAAATGGTCGAGATTTACGTTGCCTACGAAGCCCAATGTCAGCGCGAAGGCGTGGTGGATTTCCCCGAGTTATTGCTGCGTGCTTATGAAGTCTTGTCAAAAAATGATGCGTTGCGTGCGCACTATCAGGCTCGTTTTGCGCATATCTTAATTGATGAGTTTCAAGACACGAATAATCTGCAATACGCGTGGATTAAGCTACTCGCAGGACAAAACACCGTGCTCATGGCCGTCGGTGACGATGACCAATCCATCTACGCTTTTCGTGGCGCGCGAGTGGAGAATATGCGCTTGTTTGAAGCCGAATTTGCGAAAAACAATCTGATTAAGTTAGAGCAAAACTACCGCTCATTCGGCCACATCCTCGACGCGGCGAATGAGCTGATTAGCCAAAACACCAACCGACTCGGTAAAGATCTCTGGACAGACAAAGGCCACGGCGAACCTGTGCGGATTTATGAGGCGGCCAGTGACTTCTCAGAAGCACAGTTTGTCATCGAAGAAATCAAAGCGCAGATTAACGAAGGCCAAATGCGCCGCGACATCGCCGTGCTGTACCGTGCGAATGCGCAGTCGCGTGTGATTGAGCATGGTTTGTTTAACGCAGGTATCCCGTATCGCGTCTACGGCGGCTTGCGATTTTTTGAACGTGCAGAGGTAAAACACGCGCTGTCGTATCTGCGTCTACTGGACAATCCCCATGACGACACCGCATTTATTCGCGTTGTGAACTTTCCTGCGCGTGGCATTGGTGCGCGTACATTGGAACTACTCCAAGACGCTGCACGTCTACACAATTGCTCGCTGTGGTCAGCTGTACCTTTTGCCACGGGTTCGGGCGCGGCGAAACTTATGGGCTTTACCCGCATGATTGATGCATTGCGTTTTGACACGCAGCATTTGCCGCTGCCTGAACTCGTCGACCACGTCATCGCACACAGCACGCTCATCGCGCATTATAAAAACGAAAAAGAAGGGCAAGACCGCATCGAGAACTTAAACGAATTGGTCAACGCCGCTGCCGCATTCACCCAAATCGAAGGCCATGCCAGTGACGCCACGGCTCTACAAAGCGACACAGACAACACCATCATCACACCGCTCGCAGGCTTTCTCAGTCACGCGGCGTTAGAGGCTGGCGACAACCAAGCCCAAGCAGGTCAAGACGCCGTGCAGCTCATGACCGTGCACGCTGCGAAAGGCTTGGAGTTTAAAACCGTATTCATTTTGGGTTTAGAAGAGGGCTTATTTCCGCATGAAAATAGCCTCAATGAGCAAGGTGGCGTCGAAGAAGAACGCCGCCTCATGTACGTCGCCATCACCCGCGCCCAAGACCGCCTCTATATGACCCTCGCACAACAGCGCATGCTCCACGGTCAAACCCGCTACGGCATCAAATCGCGCTTCCTCGACGAGCTACCCGAAGCGTCGCTGAAATGGCTCACGCCACGCGCCTCAGTCTACACCGCGTGGGACAACACCGCCTCTGAAGTCGCCACGCCATCATTCGGCTCGTATAAAAAAGATGAGAACAACACCATGGGCTTTCGCGTCGGCCAAGCGGTGCATCACGCCAAATTTGGCGACGGGGTGGTGGTCAAACTCGAAGGCTCGGGCGAGGACACGCGTGCGTATGTGAATTTTGGTGGGTCGTATGGAATTAAGTGTTTGGCGTTGAATGTGGCGAAGTTGGAGGTTAAATAATGAAGTTTCATAAAACAATTCAAAGTTATCACGCTCAATTTGCTGAGTTAGATGCCGATTCTTTATTTCAAGGATTGCTTGGGTATGGAATGTTTGCAGAGAAAATACCTAATTTGTTCACATCTAAACCTTTTTATCGATATTGCCATGACGTCCTCCCAAAAAAGTGTATCAGGGATAATTAGAAAAAAGCGGTTAAACTGAGCCAAACGAAGAGGAGAAGCTCATGAAGACCAGCAAGTTTACGGAAGAACAAATTGCCTTTGCGCTGCAT
>NZ_BMZG01000011.1 GCF_014652675.1 Formosimonas limnophila
CGATGGACAACGTCGCGCCACCCTGATATTTGCCCGTGCTGCGAGCACCTGTGTCGTCTAATGTGAGGTTGCCACGAAACGGGATGGACTTCTGTGCCCAAGTGATGATGAGGTCCGATTCGTTGGGGTTGTCAGCCGGTGCGACTTTGATGTCGGCTTCAACTGTGGGCACGCGTTTGAGGTTTTCTAAACCCATTTCGATGTCACGCAGATTGAGGATGTCGCCCTCTTTAATCGGCAGCGCATTGAAGCTGTGCGCACGCGTGACATTGGTCTTATCCGCGTTCGTTTGGTCAAACGTGATGTTGCGTACTCGACCAGGAATGACGGTGAGCTGCAAAGTGCCACTTTTAAGGTCTTGCGGTTCCGCAAGAATGCGTGTGGTGGTGTAACCACGGTCAATAATAGCGTTCTGTGCAGCGGTCATNGGTTGACCTTTCACTCGATGATTCGCTTGCGTGACAATAATGCGCTCGCCTGACTGTGTGTCAATCGCCATCAAACCCGTTTGGTTCAGGGCTTTATCCAATGCAAACTCGAACGTCTGCGCAGAATCACCAACCAGCTCAATGTGCTTGATGAGAAAGCTCGGCGATTCAGTCAATGGCAAGGTGATGGTGACAGGCTTGTCTTTGGCCTGCTCTCCATCCAAACGAACATCAGGCGCCGGTGGCTGCTGTTCTTGTACTTGCTTGGCTCGATCTTGGGCGCGGCGCAACTCGTCTGTTTGGATGTCTTGGGGTACGGTTTGAGCACGCACGAAAAAAGCAGGCATTGTGAGAATGCCTGCTACCATTAAAGACCGAGCAGTACGAGTAAGGCGCATCTATATGAGTTGAGCAGAAATTAAGCTTATGTTGAATGTCTGATTTTAACTGTATTTGTCCATTATAGCATGTACATTTTTAAGATATACGCAAATAAAACACAACATTTCAATTGATTAAACTTTAAATTATTTAATAATCAATTTATTAGTTTTCTTTCGATGGGGCTGTGATTAGATAATTCGCCCATGTACACCGAACAAGAAAAGCAAGCATTCAGTGAGCGGCTCAAAGCAGCTCTGGCTGCTGCCGCCCCAAAAATACATACGGCAAGCGATGTGGCGACTCAATTTAACCTGCGCCACACCAAAAAGCCTGTGAGCAATCAAGCCGTGCACAAATGGCTCACAGGACAAGCATTCCCTCAGATTTATAATTTAGAAACTTTGGCTAATTGGCTGAACGTATCAACCAACTGGTTGAGAACAGGCTACGATACAGTTGATGACCAGCCCGAATTGACTGATTTGGAGTATATGCTCTTGGAACGCTTCACTGTCTTATCTGAACAACAAAAGAAATTACTGATCGAATTGATCGACCAACTAAAAAAAGCCACAGACTAAAATGTAATGCGCACTGCCTCAAAAGTGAACTGAATCTTTCGAGGCTTAGTTTTTCGCAGCCAACCCGCCAATCCCTCCTGTCACAATTCTGGCAATGTCTCGATCCGACACATCTTGCGTCAGCGGCATTTCAAACGCAGGTTCAGCAGTGGGTGCTGGCTTGTTCTGATTGAGCTTCATGGCATTGTCAAAGCTACTGGCCTTTTTGCCCGACTGCGCCAACCACTCATGAATGTCTTTGGGCACGTTGATGTTCGCTTTCGGTATAGCGGCTTGTGTCGGCACTGATGCGTTGATGGTGCTGCCTGACGTTTGACCAAGTGCCGCCCCGATACCGCCCGCTGTCACCGTGGGGCTTTGTACCTTGTGTGCTGGTTGTTGGCGACCCTCCAGATACGGGTCAACCGCATACATCGCCCGGCCTTTCTTTCGTTGACGGGCAAGCCATTTATCGGCAGCATACTGGTGCACACCATCATTCTTACCACCATGGCTTTCACTGATCCAACGCTTGCCCACTGCATCAATGGTTACTTGCGCAATGTGATCAATGTCGTTGAAGCGTTGATTTTTCTTACCATTCGACGTACCGAGCAACATGCCTTCTTTGAGCAAGGTTTCGTTGATTTCTCTATTTGCCCACATCTGCCCCGTGGCTTTTTGTACCGCTTGAATTTGTCCTGCCGCAGTGCTGGCTTTTTTCAGCAGCTTGGGGTCAAACCGTGTACCCAGCGCGCGATTCATATCGCTCACCACAGCCGTTTGTAACTCATACACCCATTGCGAGCAATCCACTTGACCTGCCGCCAGTGAGCCATGACTCGCCGCACTGTAGCCAATACCATTATTGGCTTGCGTGAATGCAAAGCCCTTGCTGACTACTTCGCCGTTGCTCGTGGCTGGGTTTGAACGATTGGCTGTATTTGGGGTTGCTTGAGTCAGTGGTTGTTCTCGGTACACACCCTGCAACGCCGCCTCACCCCATGCCGCATAGCTCGAAGTCTTGGTTTTATTGCCATCCACGCTGTCAATCCCTTGGCCGTACCATTTGTTGGCACGACCCGCCCCGCCAATGTGCGCCGCTGCCGCATAACCCAAAGCTGCCGCTTTGTTGCCCTTGTGGTATTTTTGGCCTGTCTTGATGTTCGACTCAATCAAACGACGCATCGACTCATCTTGTAAGGCCTTGCTGTTTCGGTAAGCTGATAAGCCACCCGCAACAGTCCAATTGCTCGGGTCAGCCAAAAAGGCTTTATGCGCTTTGATGTCACTGCCATTGGCAATGCCTTTGTTTTGAAGAACGGCGGTATCAAACTTGCGCCGATCAATCATGCCCGTTTGTGCCAAAGCCGATGCGCCAAACTGATACAAGCCCGTATAGCCCCACTTGTTCTGTAAGTCAAGTTGACCACCCCGATTCTCTTTGTGAATCATGCGGTTCATGAAGGCACGGGTCTCCTCCGTGCTGTACCCGTTCAAATTGCTCGCCAAAAATTCGCCGTAATCTTTAACGCCACCGACCGCTGACCGTGTACCGCTTATTTGACTGCCAATTTGCCCCGTCATGCCCAAATAGCCTTGTTTGGCCTGACCCACCAAACCTCCCAAAAATGAGCTCGCCGTTGAGGCCATGCCCTTGACATCCACCCCAGTGAGTTGCTTTAAAGAGTCATTGGCCTGTGCACCCATTTGGCTGAACACCTGCCCCGCCTGTTTGAACCAGTCACCAAACGCCCTCGTCAAACTTGCCACCGCGCTGTCCCAGACTTTGCTCATGTTGGATGTGGCGTTCTGCCAAGTGCTGGACACATTGTCACCCACATCACGCCAGTTGACATCCGCCAACCAGTGACCAATCAACTCGCCCGCTGAGTCACCCGCAAAGTAACCCGCCGCACCGCCCACAATCGCACCGATGGCCGTACCAATCACGGGAATAACAGAGCCAATCGCCGCACCCGCAGCAGCTCCTGCCCACAAACCACCTGCGCCGCCAGCCAGTCCGCCAATCAAACCCGTCGTTTTTTTGGTTTTGTTGATGGGTTTGTCTATCTCATCGGCCTCACTGTCGTTTGAGAATGCGCCAAAGGCCAACCCAGCCAGTGCGGCGATTTTGCCGATGCGTGGAATTTTGGAGAATAGTTTAAGGCCACCACTGGCAAGCCCACCCATACCTGACAAGCTAGGCAATCCAGACAACAAGCCAGTATTAGCCGCATGAGCCACAGGTTTGTTTTCAATGGCTTTGAGGTGTTTGAGCTCTGCTTTTGAAAACTCACTTTGCGTTGTCTGGCTTTTGGTCAGTGCTTGCCAAATCCGATTGAGCCAGCCCGCTTGCATGCGCTCTTGTTTGGCAAACACCTTTGCCATGCCTCGCCCCAAAGGCGTGAGTGCTTCTTTACCTGCCCCCAAAAACTGCCCCACCTCGCTCAAACCAGCAATCATGGGATCAAGCTCGTCATTGTCTTGCATGAGACTGCTGCCCATACTTTTGATGTCTGCGGCCATTTCCGTCATGAGGCGTTGCGACTTGTCATAGGCGGTACTATCGCTGTTGCTCAGGTTGCCTTGAGCCATAAAACGGCCTTGCTTGTCTCGCGTGGGCGGTGAAGGTTTTACACTCGACACCTCCTGTGATTTATTAACGTGCACTTGCTCACCATTTTGTGTTGATGCTGTGCTGTTTTTGTTGACTCTGACTGGTGTTCGTCGCACCTCAGTGGTTATCGTTTGTTGTATCGCGGTGGGTTGAGGCGTGAGTTGTGACGTCGCATTTTGATGAGTTGATGCCACCCTTTTGGGCGTTGTGCGTGAGGGCATCAGCGCATGGTGCGCCTGACCAAACACGCCGTTTGCGGCAGGTCTCTGGTTGCGTTGAACGTGTGCAGTGGCCGCTTGACCATACCGCTGCGTCAATAACCGCCGTATGGCACTGGTGTCACTGTGAATGGCGGTGAGTGTTCGATCCACATCTGAACCATCAATACGTGTACCCGTTAAAAAACCGGTGGAGTCATGTGCCAGCATCGTTATTCCATAAAAGTGTCAATTTGGGTGAAGGTCATGGTGAACTCACTGACAGCTTGCTCACGTCGTGACAACTCATGCTCGATGGTATTCGGGCGCAACAATAAGGTTTCTTCAAAACCACCTTGATTGGACTCATCATCGGCAAACGAATGCAAAATCCGCATACGCAGCAAGTAGTCACTCATCACGCCGACCGTGCCATCACTGTGTGCCGCTTGGCTGGCTTTGGCCTTGAACCAGCGTTTGATGGTGCCGTTTTCATCATCGAAGGTGGTCACGCGTACCTCGGTCGCGGTTGCGCCCGTGATTCGATCCGCAACACTACTACCCAGCTTGACCTTGTCCCCCTCAATGCCGATCGCGCTGTAGCTCACATCAGCAGCCAACAAGTTGAACACCGAGGTCAGACCTGTACCCGTGGCAGGGCTACTGGTTGGCTGATTGCCCAATAAGTAACCGAGGCCAACATTCAGAGCAGTATTAGCCATACCACCCACGCCACCCATCAACCCGCTGGCAGCCAAGCTACTTGCCTCATCCGAAAACTCAATCAAAAACAGGTTCTTTTTACCCAGCCGCAGATTGATGTGGGCATCGAGCAGTTGTTCATGCTCAAACAGGGACTTGTAAGCGAGGTATTCGGTTTTGCTGTTGAAACGGTCGTATTCACCGACGGCAATACCCGCATGGTCAAACAGGCGATTAAGCACCCCCGCATTAACGGCCTCATTGAGTGCCCCTGCAATGTCTCCATGCAACAAATCATTGATCGCACGTGCTCCGTGCCGCACCATCGGCAATTGGCTCATGGGGATGCGTTGCGCGATTTGACCCGCCACATAGCCGCCCAGCGTTTCGCCCAATGCGCCACCCAGCACCGAGCCGAGCCCTAAGTCGTTCATGACTTCGTCAAAAATACTCATGGTGAGCCCTCTTGAGCGGGGGCTGATTCGGCTGGGGTTTTGAGCATGGCTTTGGCATACGTAAGTGCCTCATCCTCATCGAGCAGCATCTGCTTGGTGAGAAACAGCGTCATGGCAGCCTCATCGCTGATGAGTTCTTTGGCCTGTGCCAAGGTTTGCACCATTAAACCTGCGCCATTGATCGCATTGGCCTTGGTGGTTTGCTTTTCAGCTTCATAGGCCGACAGTGAGCCGTAAAAGCTGATGGTGTACGGGCGTTTGCCATCTTTAAAGGCTTTTTGGTGTTTGACACGCAGATGGGTGTCGATGATGGTGTTGAAGAATTCAGTCAAAGCGGCGCGAATGATGCGGCTGCCTTCGGCAATTTGCACGCTGACTCTAAAAAAGCCCCCATCACCCAAGCCACCGCTCAACTGATCCGAAAACCCCAGCATTGCCAAATCCACCCCGAGTGCACCCGACATCAAGCGAGCGTGCATCATGACATCGTCAATGGTGATCGAACCTGTGCGTTTTGAACCGAGTCCGTCACCGATGAGCGTGACTTGCTTGTCTTCTGTCTGGGGGATGATGTGACGCACCCGCTCCAACATGGGTTTGCCCGTCATGGCCTGCTTGGCCAAGTTTTTAGAGGCGGTGAACATGTCAACAAGGTTTTGTTTAAAGCGTTTGTGTTGCTCGTCTGAGCCGCCTTTGAGGGTGTAGCCAATGATCGCCTCGTCAATCGAATCGACCCAGCGTTGACCGACCACCCCCGCCAGAGCCGTGTAAAAATTGAAAAAGTATTCTTCGCACAAGTCGAGCAGTGAGCCGCCCACCATCGAGGGCAAGACAGGCAATTGATCGTATTCGTCTTCTAAGATATTGGCGCGTTGGGCTTTAAAGGTCACTTCACTTTGTGTGGTCCATGAGGTACGCGGCAGCTCAAACCGTGCCACCTGATCGGTGGTCATGCGCCCAAGTGATTTACCGTCGCCATTGGAGACAATGTAGCCAATGGTTTTACCTCCCTTCTCATAGGGTAATACCAAAGGTGGGTAGAGCATTTCATCATCGTTGATGGCAATCACGCCTTGCTTGTCTTTGAGATACAGGCGCACATACGAATCACCAAAAGCCAAGCCCCTGAATGCGACCGATTTAACGATTTTGTTGAACATGACAGCCAAGTCATCGTTCAACTCTTGCACAATGGCATCGTCTTGGTCTGTCGCCGAGCCACTTTTTTCGATAAAAATGAGGTTGCCGTTGGTTTCATGGCCGCCCAAGGCGGCTGTGACATGTAAGTCAAGGGCACGGGCAATCATGGGGTCTCGTTCCATCAAGCCCCAAGCCGCGTAAATCTCTTGGCGTGAACGCACACCATGCTTGCCGCCCACCATCAACGCACGGGTGCTGATGCCTGCGGTTAAAACATCGTCTTCGGGGATGGGAGTGGCAAATTCTGTTGTGGCTTGGGTTTGGTTGCTCCTACCAAACCATTTGCGCCATGTGTTCGATAAACTGCGGTTGATCGCCTCAATCCGTGTACCCGTTCGTGCGGCCATACCCACCCCAAAATGAAAGGGGTATTGTGGCATTGAGGATTTTTGCGACAGGTGGAATTTTCCAAAGCAAAAACAAGCCCCTCGGCCAAAAGGCGCGAAGGGCTCTGAGGTACTGCTGTGAATGAGAAAATAGCATAACACAATGCAGACATTTGAGATGAATAACTACGCTCACCTCACAGATGATTCACCTTGCCAATTTTGCTCTGATGGAGAATGCCTTATTTGAGCCAAGGCTGTGAGTATCGGATCTAACGGCACACCTCTTTCGTTATGAGATAATAAATACAGCTCTGTGCCTCCAAATGGGTTGTGCATTCCCAACCAATCAGGTTTGGCTTCTTGATAACCATGAGTGCGACACCACGCCTCTCGCGCCGTGAAGCGATTCTGTTGGATATCACCATAGGGTTCATCAACAATTAAGTACCGCTTGTTGCCATCCAACCAAATACTCACATGATCTTGACCTGGTACCACTTGAATCTCGCCTTTTTTAATCGGATATGCCTTGCTGTAACCTGTTGATGGACGTAAACCTGTCGCTGCAATAAATTGCAGTATTCGCGCGGCGGTACAAACAGAGGAACGTGCCATACTTTGATTTCTGCAATAGTCAGACCGCTGTAAATGGTCTGTATTGACCTGCTCGTAGCGATGTAACTCACTGAGTTTTTTCAAGTCCGCTGGCTTTAACAGCTCGTTCAACGGTTTATGTAATGAAATGCTTAGTCGCTCTTTTCCAATCTGTTGACCCTGCCGCTCTTGCCAATACGCGGTCAGATGGATTGGATACTCTGCTTGAGTTTGACTGGTTAAGCGTTTCAGTTGGTTTTGTGCATGCCGAAAATTCTCAAACCCAGCGACTTGCGCTGCCAAGTTAAGCGCAGCAGAGCGTGATAGTACATTCCCGTTGGTAGTTTGTTGCTTTTGGTATTGGGTGGCTAGACGTTTGATGCCCACGATGGTGGACGGGCGAATCGATTGATTGACCATTGGTTTCTCCAGATTAATCGAACGCGTTACCCACCAACCACGCTTGACCCTGAAAAATATGATCAAACCTAAAACAAAGAGCAGTGCTGTCAACAGTTTTGCAATGGTGGGCATCAGGCTTATGCTCAAAGCCTGACGCCATTTTAGAGCACATCATTCCTATTGGCAAGCCCCCCCTTTCTCCAGTCATCCACGCCAATTCGACTCAAACTCATCATCGGTTAGTGTGTACACATCGCCTGTGTCATCATTAATCACAAAATCCCGATTGCCCTCAAAGTAATGCTCAAAATACCAGTCTCGAAACCCAAACGCTGCCACCATGGTTGCCTGTGGATGAATACTGCCATCAGGGTTTTTGACTGAATACAAATCCACCAAAGCAGGTGATTCAACATACCCCGCCAGCTCAAAACCACGCTTTTGTAAAATGTCTTTGACCGCCCACCAGTACATGCCCAATGATAAAAACGCATCAGGCCGACGTTGGATATAGCCATACACCACCGTAAAAACATCCTCTTCCAGATTTTTATCGGGGTTCTTGGCGCTGTACTGGTTCTTTTCATTGTCGTACAACTCAATGAAGTGGGGGCTGTTCGGTCTGAATTCGATAAATTCCATAACGGTGTCCTGTGTTTAATGCCGCTGTCGTTAAATCAGCTTGGCCATGATGTTGTACTGTTTGCATTCGTTGGGGTACTGCGCCAGCAATGCATCAAATACCTTTTGTGTGGTGAGCCACGCGACTTTACCAGCCAGTAAATGCTCAATCTGACTGTTCGGCAATCTCGAAGGCAATTGCTGACTGGCAATCGGCTTACGGCGTAAGGCTTTTTTGTCCAAATCAAAAAACTCAATCGGCTCGTTGGCATCTGCCGCCACCGCTTTGATGCGCACGCGCATCGGGTAGGTTTGGCCGACAATCGCAACATAACCGCTTGGTGGTAACGCTGTTGAATCGTCTGGCTCTGCTGTCAGTTCCTCAGAAACAGGCTGTGGATTTTGGGTGCCCTGTGTCGCTGGTTCCGCTGCCTGCTCTGACTGTGCAGCATCTCGTTCGGCTTGCTCTGCCGCTTGTTGTGCTTCAATTTGGCTCTCAAACCCACGCGCCAGCACAGAATAACTGCCGTAATACGACATCGAATTTTCTACGTTCAATACAAACCAGTCTTGATTAAAGTCAGCACCCATCAATCGCGCCTGCACCAAGGTCTCCACCATATATTGATTGAACACGTGGTATAAATTGACATCTGGTGCATGAGCCTTTTGCTGCTCATAAAACGCCAATGCCCCTTCAACGCTGACCAGCTTACATCCCAGAAGTGTGTCCAACCAGTTACGGGCATCATCAACAACCGCCTCGTGATTCAGTGCCTCCCCCTTAACCACACACAAGTCCATTGGTGTGATGGGTTTGGCATGCTGTAGCGCAAACAGTACCACACTGCCTTGGCGATCTTTGTCTTGCGGATACGCCGACGTGATGCCAACCGCCTCAGATGAAGCGACGATTTTACCATCAGCATAAGTAAAACCACGCTCGGCATGGCATTTAACTATCGCCTGCATAAGATCTGTTTGCGCCTTAGCCGCCAGCTCTGGTAAAAAGTACGGTGAATCATCAACCCCCGTCATACGGGCTCTATCACCATCAACCGTACCAATCGGTTGACGCGACATCAGGCTCAATAACTCGGGGAGAATTTGATGGTAATAACGGCCATCATCATTCATCACCGATACAGACCAATGGTTGGCATCCAAATAGGCCTCATCCCGTTTGGCTAAGACACTGAGCCATTCGTGGTGTTCTTGCGAGCCTTTGATGATCGGCTTGCCATGGTAAATGACGTTTTCAGCATCAAGGGTTTGACTGCGTAGGTACGGGGTCTCATCCCCAGAATGAGCAATCACAGGCTCACGACTCACCACCACAACATAGGCGTTGTGTCCCGAATAGAGACTCTTCTTAAAATCACTTTGGATCAACAGAACTTTATCATCCATGACCACAAAATCACCTTTGCCAACCACCTCACCATTGACCGCTAAAGACAGGCCCTCCTTGACTTTGTCTAACGTTCCCGCTTCAAGCCCTCCTTTGGCTTCCAACTCAATGGCTTTATTTTGCATATCAACAATCATCGCCCCCATCGTGTCGAGCTCCTCCTGCCAATCAGCATACAACGGCATTTTTTCGCAATCTGCGCTGTCCAATTGCCTGAAATAGGCTCTGACATAGGGTTCGATCGGATTGTATTTGGGCACTGCCTGCGTGTACGATGGTTGCGTATGAGCACTGAGCCATGCTTCAAAATCGCCAATGCTCGGTGCTAAAACAGCACTGCGTTTTTGATACAACTCACGACAACGCGTCAGCCAAGCGGTATGACGGTCTTTCTCATATTGCTCTTGTTCGGTCAACTCGGCGGCATCGCCATATTTCTTATTGAATGTGGCCAAACGCTCCTCAGCCTTTTTGACGCTGAAATACCGCTTGTAGGTTTCCTCAAAGTTGGGAATGCACCACGCGGCAAAGTCTGACAATTTATCAAAAGCCTTTTGTTGCACTTCAATCACTTTGATACTCGAAAACAACGTTTCTCTGGCGGTGCGCTGCTCACGGCTTTTATTGCGTGCAGCGATGGTCTCCACCGCACGAGCCAAGGCATCCGCATCACCAACCATTGAAGCGAGCAATTCCTGATCTTCTTTGCTCATGCCCGACTCAATCGTGACACGCTCACCATCCCCATTGACCAGCTCGTTGATCCAATCGCGTTTGCTGTTGACCAGCGTGCGCTTGTAACTGTCAAACGTGCCATTGGCATCGTAGTGGTACACGCGCACCATTTCGACGTAATTGCCTTGGCGCACACCTCGGCCATTGCGCTGCTGCAAACTGTCAGGTGTCCAACCCACGGTTAAGTGGTGAATGGCTTGCGTGCCCTTTTGCAGGTTGATGCCCACTTCGGCTTTCTTGTTGGCAATGATGACCTCAAAACGATTGTCATCTCCATCGCCATTAAAGCCATCTTGAATGTCTTGCAACTGCCCCGCATCCGAAATCGCCTCAGCATTGATGATGCTGATCTTGTTGGCGGGAATACCCGCCTGATTGATCAGAGCGTATTTGATTTTGTGGTGCAAACCCAAGGCATCACAGAAAATGATCTGTTTGCATTTACCGTTTTTGGCTTTGGGATTGGCACGCTCGGCTTTGACATTCTCAAGTAGTGCGGCGATTTTGGGGGGAATCGTCACATCCAAACTCAGGCCCAACTTATCGGCTATTTCGATGAACCTTGATTGCGTTTTGAACGACTCTGTATCAATCGTGATCGTGCCACCTTTGCCATTGCCTTTGAAGGTTGCCATCACTTGTACCGTCAGGGTGGTTTTGACTTCACCCGTGTCGCTGTCTTGATTGACTGCACTTTTGAGAATGGCCTCTGATGTTGTGTAATGGCTTGGGCGTTCGCGTTCCTCTTTAAAGGCTTTGGCATTAAAGGCATCCACCACCTTGTGTGCCAGATCGGCTTGATTGGCTTTGGTGCGGTAAATCGTCGCCTGCTGGTACAGCTCGACATCCAAAATGGCTTTAGACACTTTGTTGATGAAGTTGAACGGGTGTGCCAGCAATTCAGCCGTCTCACCTGGTGCGAGCAAGCTGTTCAATTCCTGACGTCGGGGATCATCTGCCCCCACCATGTTGGCACTGTCCTGCAACTCCCTTGCCAAGGTGTAACCGCGTTTGAGTTGCGCAATGGTCTGATTGGTCTCGGATGTGAGAGCCACATCGGTTGGGATGTCCACCCCTTCAGGCAGTTTCAGAAAGTCCACATCCTGTGCCGTCTTGATGGTTGCCACCGACTTGAAGATTTTGCGCAGCAACGCCACATTTTTGATGCCCGCAAATACCTTGGCTTCTCGTTCTTCACCTGTCACACTGGGCAGCAGACGAAAATCGACATCACAAAAGTCTTTAATGAAGTCGTCAGCCCCCTTACAACCCGCCAACGATTTGGCGAGCTCCTTCTCACCCATGGCGAGTGAGAGCATCGAGTAAATCTCCAATGGGCTGTTGGTGATGGGCGTGGCCGACAGAGCCAGCACACCGTCCTCTTTGGGCTTGTTGCGGTCACGGATGTACCATGCCTTGGCCTGAGCATTGAGACCACGCGCCGACGCATTGGAAATCGACAACCACGCCACCCCTCGCGCTCCCTTGGACTGTTTGGAGTTTTTATAAACGTGTGCCTCATCCATGACCAAAGAGTCCACGCCCATGTTTTCTAAATAAGGGACGGATAAGTCCATTTTACTCGTCAGTTCCCGCTCCAAAGCACCCAAGCGGGCATTGCCCGCTTCAACATCTTTGGATTTACTGGCTTGCGCATCAAAATACGGCTCTTGAACACTCAAGAAACTGCCATAACTGGTTAAGGTGTTGCTGGTGAGTGGGATTTTTTCAAAGGCTTCAATAGTCAGAAAGATTTTAGAATGTTGGTTTTCTAAAATGCGGTTCAAATCTTTACCAAAATTGCTGGCCTTGACCTCACTGGTGCCATCGTCTTTTTGCGTCAAACCAATAAACAAGCAGTCATCCAGATCGGCGTAAATACTCGCCGCTTCCTTGCGCCAATTGGTGAGTGTGGTGTTGGGCACAATGAACATGGTTTTTTGTTTGACACCGATGTTCTGCAAATGCTGCACGGTCAATAAGCCCGTGGCGGTCTTACCCAATCCCACATCAAATCCGCAGATGCCACCCATGTGGCGAGCCTGACTACGAATGAAGGCGTTTTGGTAAGGGTGTGGCTCAAAAGCAGGGTTGACGTTGGCAATATCCAATGGATCAACGTCCTCAGCAGTGACAAACGATAGGGCTTCATCGGCGTTGAGTGCGCCTTCGACTTCCTGCAAAACAAACTTGTTGGATTTAACGTAGGCATCAAATTGCAGGTTGGAAATCTTGACCGATTCTTTCAGGCGTTTGAGCCGTTCCGCCTCCAGCTCCACATCGTCTTTGTCACCACTGGTCGTGAAACTGCCCTCGGTATTGAGGTAATTGGCCAAGCGGCGCATATTGCGCCCTTGCTCACTTTTTGGCGCACCCTTACAAGCAAACTTACCATCATTGAACGTAAAGCTCGAATGCACATAACTTTTCAAAAACTCCAATTTGGTGCTGTCTTTGACAAAGCTCGACAACAAGTCAAAGGTCATGGCCTTGACATTGACCCGATCAACACGGGTATCTGCCTCTAAGGATTGTGCCAATAGTTTGGCTTTGAGTTTATCGTCCGTGCAGCGTTCAATGCCCAATGCCAAATGTTGTTTCAAGCCATCATAAGCTCCATGGTAATAATCATTGGCCGCCATGACCCGAGTGCCGTCATTGGTCAAGCACCAGCCCTTATCTGTGTAGACGTTCACCTCTGGCAATTCAGCCATGAATTCATCCAATGGCACACTCATCGCCTCGCCACGGTTGGTTGAATCGCGGTACAAGATCGCCTCGTAGCGTTGTAACTCGGTGAGGTTCTTGGCAGCCATCGCGCCGACCTCGCCCTGCCAGAACAACGAGAAGGCTTGGGTCTTTTTGTCATAAACAAAGTTACCGCACATGGACTTGACCGACTCCTTGACGAATTTGGGTAAGTTGTTCGGTAACTCGGGCTTTTTGCGGCAATAGGTGCGAATCTGATTCGACACCTTGGGGTATCGGGTCAGATAGTCCACCCCCGCTTGTCCCGCATGACGCTCTTTGATGTCATGAAACGCCATGGCCGTGACCAAGGCTCGCCATGTCTGCTGATCCTGCAAAAGCTCGTTGTGTTCCAAATAGCGCATGAGCGGGCGCACCCATGTGTGAATGTCCTCATAATTGGCAATGCGCTTGGCCGCCAGCCACGCATCACGCATCGGGGCGAACGGTAAATCATCTTCAATCACCGTAATGGCTGATCTGTGGCCGCGTGCTTTGTCAAACAACGCCGTACGCTGGGCTTGGGTCTCGCTGTCGGTGACAGGGCTGAATGCCCCATTTTGGTATTGCATGGTTTGACCACCAAAGCTCAACACATCACCGTCGCTGTATTCAATCGGCACGCCTTCCTCCATGTCCAGTGCGTCCCAGTCAATCCGTGAACCACCGAGCTTGCGCATGAGTTGTGCGATGTTGACCACCGAGTCGTCATTGATGACGCGCTCGACCTCTTTACCAAACCGATTCTTGCCTGTCTGGGTGTGCCCCAACACATGTGACTTGCCCGTTTGTCTGAAGTATTGACCGTCGATGAACTCAGCCCACAACACGTTGGCTTGGCGCAAGGCATCGGGATTGCCATTCATGAGCTCATCTATTTTGAGGGCCGCATCCGCACTGTGCTTTTTAAACACCATGACATCGGTAACCACATCCGCGCCCGCACTCTCGAACAATTTATTGGGCAAACGATACGCCCCCATGAATTCGGCTTTGAGTGAGGCTGATAGGCGGGTTTTGTCACGCGACTTACCCGAAATAAAGCCTGTGCCCGACATGAACACTGCCAAGCCGTTGGGCTTGAGTTTGTCGAGTGAGCGCAGAATGAAATAGTTTTCTAATCCCTCATTTTGATAACGCGGATCATCAAATCGGTGTTTGCCGCGCGCCAATGTATCGCCAAACGGCACATTGGTGATCACGGCATCGTATTGGCCGTCGTCGGTGTTGGTGGCAATGGTTTCAAAGTTGCTGATATGGACTTTGTTGTTTGGACTATCAAACAAGGCTTTGTTAATGCCGCCCGATACCTCATCTAATTCAACAGAATGAATCAGCGCATGACTGGGTGCTGTGGCACTAAAAATCCCCGTGCCCGCGCAAGGGTCAAGCACAGAGCCACCCGCAAAACCACTGACTGTGAGCAAGTCCCACATGCCCTGTGCAATCGGTTTGGGTGTGTAATACTCATAAGCCGAACCAGACAAACCATCATCGCGCAACAGGTTACCACCACTGCCCGAATACAACGACAGTGCCAAGCGTTGCTCGTCGGTGAGTTCTTCTTTCTGGAGTGCACCACTTTGCAATTGACGCAGCAAAGCGACTGCCTCGTTGTTGCGCTTTTGCCGTTGGGCGGGTGTGACTTTGGTGTCACCGCCATCGTACTCAAACGCCCCTTGAGGCAGCGGGTGTGTCGCAAGCGTTTGGTCAACCGAATTGCCCAGCAGCTCATCCAATGCCGTGACCGCCTCGGTCAATTCATCCATGGCATCGAGCGCGTCGATGGGGTTATCGGCGGCCTTGGTCAGCGTGTCCAGCCATTGGTTGACCGCGTCCATGGCATCCATCAAGGCCATCGGATTGACGGGTGCGTTGACGCGGTCTAAATACAGTGCCATGCCAGACGGGTTTTGTGAGATGGTGTGAGAAATAAACATCAGGCCGCCTTACTCAAAACGTTGGCCGCGTTCTGCTTGACACGCTGCGCTGTGGCTTTGACCGCATTGTTCAATAAGCCGTATTGGGGATCAGCAGCAAGAATGACTTGTGCCAGCGCACGCAAGCGTTCACGTGCAGCCCCTGTACTCGCGTCGATGTCACCCTTGACCACACCATTTAAAAACTCGCTCACCTCGTGATCCTCTGGAGGACTTGGCGTCTGCTGGTTGTTGCTCAAGGTCAGGTGTGCCTGCGCAACCTCTTCGTCACTCTGCCCTTGCATCGTGTACATGAACTGGTTTTGTGTTTCATCAAAGCGCACGCTCGCCACCTGCACGCGGCGCACACCGCCAAATGCTTCGGACACATTGCCGTTCTCAACCCAATCACCTACTTTGAATTGCGCTTCGGGTGTCGGCATGCCACCTGTTTGGTTTTGGGAAATCATGTACTCCGCGTAGTCAAACACCAGTTTGCCGATGTTTTTTTCAGCATAGCCTGTGCCGTCTTTGTGAAAAAATCGCTCAGGTGTTGCACGACTCATCACATAGCCCTTGGCAACATACTGGCGAATGAAGTCCTGATGGGTCATGACCGAGCCCTCAATGCGCAGCTTTTTGGTGAGAGCTTGTGTGGCTTTGGACAGCAAGGCGGGCGACAAATGCGCCCCAAAGCCATCTAACGCATCAATCTGTGCCTGTCTGGCGGCAGCGATTTTTGCTTTGTCAGCCTCCTCTTGCGCCTTGAGTGCAGCCTCTTGCTGGGCTTTGTTGCTCGCCATGCGTTGCGCCACTTGATCCTCATTCATGCCCGACCATTGGTATAAGACACGGGTCTTGGCGTCTTTGCTCAAACGAGCCAAGCGCACTCCCGTGGCGCGGGTGAAGATTTTTTCAGAAGTACCATAGTAGTTGTGCACAAACTGATCAATTAGTTTGTCCACGTCTTTGTTGATGATGACAGTGGCCGTGTCAATGTAGGCCTGCAAAGGTGGTTTAGCCATGTGAGTGCGTAACCGCTCATTTAACTCTTCAATGCTGATACCACCCCAGCGTCCATCTTTGACATCCTTTAAGGCGACCTCATGCGTCTTTTGAGCGATGGCTATCTGTATGGCACGGGCAATGCCATTCACCGTGGTCAGGTCTTCGACTTCGGGTTGTGTGGCTGGCGGCTCAATCGGATGAGCGGGTTGTGCCAGTAACGCATCTACCAGCGTGGTGGCTTGATTGGCCGAGACGGGGGCATCACTGCCGTTGGCCGATGTGCGGCCTGTTTCACCCGTGTACATCAACGCACGGCCATCGGCACTGACGATGGCACGACCCAGCACACTGTGGTTCAGGCGCACCGTACCGACCACTTGCGTGGTGTCGTTCGGACTGGGGGCTGTTTCAACGGCATCCAAAATCGGGACAATGTTTGGGATGTCTGACTCGTCAGATTGGCTTGAAAACCCCTGACCGCCAAACAAGTCTGAACCATGCTCTTGAGGTTGAGCCGCCAATACCGCCAGCGCGTGCTCAAACGAGCGGGCACAATGTTGATCCAATTCAGCTTGTTCAATGTGCCCTGCCGCCAGATGAAGCGGGTAATTATGGGTCACATTGGCAAGCGCCATCTGTAATTGCGCCTCAGCATGCGAAACATCACGACAGCTTAACGTCACACCATCCAAGTAATGGCAGGCCAGCAGCAAGGCCTGATTGACTGCCGTGTGATCGGCCTGATCCATCACCCCATCAAAATACACCGCATCCGCCTGCCCCACCAAGTCCCAGCTCACCTGTGCACCATAGGTTTTGGCATGCATGTCAATAGTTTTGGCAGTGGCAAATGCACCCGTTGGCTGATCGACCCAGCGAGCAATAAAGGTTTTAAAGGCCTCACTGCCCGTGAAAGGATAGGCCTCGTCAGCGGGCAAACTCGGCTTCTCGGGTAACATGGGTTTTTGTTTTGCGGGGCTGTTTTTTGTGCTGGCGATGGCAACGGCGTTTCGCAGCAAGGCCTCATTGTCAGTGCCCTGCAAGCGCATGAGCACACCGACCAGTTGGCCGTTGTGTTTGACCGCAATCGGCGTGCTGTTGTCCTTCGCCGCATAAAACTGTGCACCCTTATACTGTTTGGCAAAGTAGGCCAAGTATGGCACTGCCACAGACACCGCCACCCCTTCGGCTGGGTTGGTTAAAACCACAGCAGCAGCTTTGCCGCTCACGCTGGCAGTCGGTACGACGGGAACGTCAGCCAAATCTCGGGCGGGGTTGGTGACTCGATCCACATTCGTTTGGGTCAGAGTTTTAAGGCGTGACTGAATAATATTTTTGTGCGACACATCGGTGATGCTTTGAATGTATTTGAGTTGGTCACTGATCACAGCGGGAATACTGAAATCCAAAATATGCCCATTGCTCCAGCCCCCCTCAAACGTGTACAACGAGCCTTCGCTGTATTTTTGTGCACTCATATCCACTTTGAGCTGTTTGGCACTAGGCATTCTTAATAGGCTCATATTGAACGGTTTGAATCCTGCCGCTTGTGCCTTGGCAACCGCCTCTGGGCTAACAGGCTCACTCGCGCTGAGGTCAACGGCAGGTTCAGTAACGGCTGCGGCTTGTTGACTGTCCCACTGCGCCGTCAAATCCGCCAGTTGCGCCTGCTTTTGTGCGACTTGGTTTTTAAGGGTCTCAATGTTTTTGAGTCGGTCAGTGCGCTTGCCATTGGCACGGGCAAAATTGGCACTGTTTTTGGTCGCTAAAAGCATGATGCGTTTGGCAACATCCATGACCGCAATGTCTTTGCCACGCTCAGGGGCAACCACAATCGTCACGTCTTTTTTGTTGAGCTTCCACGCCCAACTGATGAGTGGGTCTTGGGGTTGCAGGGTTTTGGATGTGGCATCGGCGGCGTGGAAATACACCGTGATGGTTTGCCCATCGGACAACTCAAATACCACAGCGACATTGGCCGAGCCATTTTTAGTGAATGGCTCTGACACTTGCACGGCAATCGGCTTAACCGTCTGGCTGCTGCGCTCCATCGCCATTTGCATCTGGTTCATTTTGTGGGTGAGTTTTGCCATGGGCACAACAATTGCATCCAAGTGCAACATCTCCTCATCAGCCACTATGTCGGCCACGCGCATCGGCTCTTGCATTGCGCCGATGTCATCTGTGGCATTCAAGCGATAAACCAGTGCGTCGAGCGTCACCCCGACAGGTACGCCCTGCCGCCAATAGACGGGGGTGATTGATTCCATACGGTGTCCTTTGATTGTTTAACCACACCATCATAAAAGGGCAAAAAAACACCGCCCGTGGATTTTTCCACGGACGGTGTTGTTGGCTCATCTTGGCAGATTGTTTCGGACAGCCTTACTGAGGAAATGCGTCGATGCAGTCCAAATCATCGCGGCGATTGAGTAGGTACTTACAAGCAGCCAAACCATTGGGAAAGCCCATGGGGGATTGCCGTTCAACCACCTCATACGCCAAGCCCACCCCGCCATCAAACACAACATAGACCACATCAGATTTTTGAATGGTGAAACTGTCCACCTCTATCGGCTCAATGAGGGCATAAATGCCTTGTCGCTCGTCGTTGACAAACACACCCGCCCCCACACCATTGTCATGACCGAATGACTCAACCGTGAACAACATACCGCCCTCACCCAAAGGCAACCAGTCGTAATCTGCGGCATCCCGATGACCACCCAAAACACGCACCCTTGCCACTGTCGGCTCTTCGCCCTGTGCTACACCATCAAACACTTTTCGGAAACACAAGACATCCACACGGCTCGGATGGTTGAGGGTGATTTGGCGCATTTGTTTGGCAAGGCTGGCTTGAATGCCAAGGCTTGTATGTCGGTTCATAAACGGCCCTTAATTTTATGGAGCAGCTTTTGTGCCATGCCGCCACTGATCACACCGAGTTTTTGCATGACCGATAGGCCTTTCTCGGCGGCCATGCGCTCCTTGTTGTTGGTCAATTGCAAGGCTTGGCCAACCTTGCTAAGTAAACGGGTCGGGGACAGTTTTTCTGTGCTGGTGAGAATGGTGGCATGGTTGTCTTCAATGGCCTTGGCATGATCGTCGGCCTGCTTTTGTGTCACGCTGACCGTGTTTTTACCGATGCGCTGGGCATCAATCGCCTTGCTGATGGCCTGCAAAGTGGTGGTGTCTTTGGTCGTGATCATGTGCATGACCCGTAGCGCATGTTTACAGGCCACCCCATTGAGCTTGGGGTTGCGGATTTTAGGAAAACCCGTCTCAATGCGCCCCAAGGCAAAACCACCAATGCTGGCAATGTAGCGATACCAGAACGTGTGTCGCCCGCAGTCACAGTTAAACCGCAAGTGACCACGGCTCATGCGCAGTGCTGCCGCTGGAGCGGTCATGGGGGAGGCCACCGCGCTGGCAAACTCCAAAAAATCAACTTCCACAAAATGCCGATGCACGCCTTTGGTTCGGCCACTGGCCGATGTCACAAAACGAAATACACTGCCCCGTGCGCCTGCAAACATCGCCCACTTGATGTGCTCATTGGCACGTTTGCGGTCAATCCCTGCCGATAAGTTGATGGTTTGCTGGGCGGTGATACCGCCCTTGAACTGCTTGCCCACCCGTTTAACATGGTCAGTGAACCGTGCCAAATCACCTGCCGTGATCCTGCGTGGTTGTCCATCCAAGGTGGTCATTAAAAGATGATAGGCTGTGTGGCTGCTGTTGACAGGTTTACCATTGGCTGATTTGTCGTGACCGCTCGTGTCGCGTCCATGAGCAATGACTTCGGGGGCGAGAATGCCCACCGCCTTTTTGCGCCGCTCAGAGTCCAACTTGGCTCGCTGTTGGGCTTCTTTGGCCGTGCCTGCGATTTTGGTGAGCGGGGTACGAAGTGCAGGAGTACGGGTTTGTTTAACGATGTTGCCCATGAAAGCCTCGTGATGCGGGTAAGTTGTCGAATTGCGCAAGGTTTTTAAGCTCGCGCAGTTTTTGTGGTGTGGGTAAAACCAACACCCGCTCACTCATGGGGGTTTCTACACTGTTCAAACCCGCTGCGGCCATCACGGTTAAAAACTCATCAGGAATACCATAGACACGGCGCGACACCAGCGTTAAGTCGTGCCGTTCATCGGGTTTGGTTTGATAGCGAATCGCAGGCTGCCACGGTTTGACCCGCACGGAGAAATCACGCACCAGTTTGACGAAGTGTGCACAGGCCATGCTGTTCGACTCAATCAACATAGCTCTGGCTCTAAGATTGGCCCATCACTCAATCTGGCCTGTTGCAGTGCGGCGTATGTTTCATTGAGCTCGCAGCCCAGCCACTGGCGGCCATGCTGTTGGGCCACCACCCCTGTGGTGCCGCTGCCAAAGAATGGATCAAGCACGACATCCCCCACGCGACTGCCCGCCAAAATACACGGCTCAATCAGTGCAGGCGGATACACCGCAAAATGATCCACGCTGACCTCCTGACACAGACAATCTGCGCTGTGTGGCGGTACAGGTAGCGTGGGGTTACTTTTTTTACGCCCCCACTTCTGGCGTGAGAGGTGTTGGTGCGCCATGCAATGTCTCGATGCGGTATAGGCTTTGCCGTCGCTACCCACATAATCGGTCAACAGCTTTTTACCGTTAAAAGGCTTAGTGGATACCGTCCACACGCTGCGCTTGTTGCGCAAGAACGCCCCACTCTCATTGCGCTGCCAACGCGCAGAACCTCTCGCATGGAAACTCTGTCTCGTTTGATTGGGCAACTGATGGCCTTCATATTTGGCACTGCCTTTCATGAGCGTGTCTTTGCGGCCATCGTAAGCGGCGGGCTCTAAAATCGCGTTGTGGTCAAAGTAATAGTGTTTGTTTTTACTGAGTAAGAATACATACTCGTGTGATTTGGTGCAGCGGTCTTTGACAGACTCAGGCATCGGGTTGTTTTTTGCCCAAATGATGTCTTGCCGTAAAAACCAACCATCGGCCTGCAACGCAAATGCCACCCGCCAAGGAATGCCAATCAAGTCTTTGGGTTTGAGGTTTTTAAGGTGCACAGGTTTGCCGTGTCGCCCAACCTCTAAGTGCTTACCAAAGGCTTGGTGACGCTTCTGATATTCAGGGTTTGTGCCACCCTTGCCACTGCCGTTGTAGCTGTCTCCCAAATTGAGCCACAGCGTGCCATCCTCGGTGAGCAGCTCGCGTACCAAACGAAACACCTCAACCAGATGATTAACGTATTCATCGACGGTTGACTCCAGCCCAATTTGCCCACCATGACCGTAATCACGCAGCCCGAAGTACGGCGGTGAGGTCACACAGGTTTGTACCTTGACGCCTTGTTCGACCATTTGTTGCATGGAGGTGCGACAGTCACCAAAGTAGACGCGATTGATTGGTTGGCTTGAAGAGGTTGCTGTTGATGAATGTGGCGTTGATGACTCTGGCAATGGAAACATGATTATCCTAAAGTGGGCAGGTGGAACACAGGCACGATGTTGATCACATGATCAATGTCAGTGGCTTGCTTGATTTGATCCTCAAATGCTTGACGTTGACCGATGACACTGGCGCATAGGGCTTGCCATGCGCGTGACTTATCGAGGGTGCGTTGTCGTAACTCGTTCAAGTCAATGTTGCGGGCAGCAGCAATGCCTTCAAGCAAGGGTGTGGGGTTGTTGTTGTCCAATGCCCAGCTTTCAGCCTCTGCCGCTTGTAAGTGGTAAGTGTCTCGCTCAACCCGTGGAGCGGGATCTTGTACTGCGTTGTCGATAAAGTCTTGTGCGGCTTGCGCCACTTCAGCCAGTTTTTGGGTTTTGGCTGTGCTCAACTGCTCGGCTGCTGAAACACTTTGTTCATCCAAAACTTTGCCACCCATGGCGACATAGCTTGTGTACGCATCGAGTAAAGGGCTGGGCACATCCAGTGGCACAAATGCGCCTGTCATTAAGTTGTGCACCACATCCAATGCCCCTGTGCTGAGGTTGCGCATGAATTGGTAATGCGGTTTGTCTGTGTCGATGGCAGCGTTTTCGGTGGGTGGGTTATTGGCGGTGCTGTAAGTCGCGTGCATGTGTTTTCCTTTTTTACAGTCGAGCGTTGGCTGAATAATGAAACTCAAGGGCGATGTTGGAGGTGTAGCCGTTAAAGTGAATGCTATGAATGCCTTTCACCCCCCACTCTATGCCCGCTACTGCAAATGTCGGATTTGCTGCACTGGTGACCAAACCCGCATTGTTGGCAGTGCCTGATACCGCGTTGTAAATCGTGATGGCTGGTTTAGAAATCATCTCTATCGGAAACTGTGTGGAGATGGTGTTGATCATCTGGTCGCCCATATCGTTCATGGTGCGTTTGAAACCAGACGCCTGAAAATGGTCAGTAAACGGAGTGCCAACAGGTACATAGGTGGGATAGCTTTTGCAGTAATACCGCTGGCACTCCATCAACTCGGCACTGAATGGTTTGGGCAACCAAGGACTCGGCTTGATGTTCTCAATGGGGAAATCACTTGGGTACAAGCAGTCTTCGACTTTCCATGCGGTGGTGTGAATTTCAATCGACGCTGCTGAGTTGACTTGGAAAAACATCCCTGCATAGCTGCGCTCTTTGGGGATAGACAGTGGAAAATTAACCTCATCAGGTGCAGGAATATCGAGCACCACGTAAATTCGCTTCCAGTACGGTGTGATTTCTGCCGTTTTGATAATGCTTCCCGAACCCGTCTGACTGACCACGCGCTGCACCCCCAATTGACATGGTAAGGTTGGCCCTTCTTCTGGCAAATGGTCTGTGACGTTGTAGGCTTGGCCGTTGTAGCCCGCAATTCGAGCATAAAGAGAAAACACCACCCGTCGCCCTGCGTAGGTGTAGTAATTCTGTAAAGAGCGGTTTTGAATACTGACCAGACCTGCCCCACCCCGATAACAGGCCATAAACCGATCAACGCCACGCGGCAAATCATCATCAATCCCATGTGAAACCGCGCCGTAATGCGAGGGTGAAGTTGGCCAACGCGCCATCACCACATTGATACCTCCCGTATCGGTGGCACGTCCGCCATGCACCACAAAACAATCAGCGGTGTACGGTAAAGTGACTTTAGGGATATTAAAGTTGGTGTTCTCCTGCCAGATGTCCATGCCGCCATTGGTCAACAGATTATTATTGGCTCCGACATCAGAGAACTTGGCAAAAAGCTGATCTAAGCCTAAGTTTTTTTGTACCTGAGTTTGTTGGACTGGTGAGAGGGCTTGCAAGTCATAGCGCACCAGAGGCAATTGAGCGAGGATATTAAAAACACTCGCCGCATTCGGATCAACCACAACGCTGATCGCATCGTTGGGCAATGCACTGGTGCCGAGTAGATACGCGCCAACCACATCAACGGTGTCGCTGATGTAAATGACTGGTGCGCTAACGTTGGCATAGACCGCAAACAGAACATCGCCCGCCCAAAACCCCACTTCATAGGCAAACCATGGTGCACCTGCTGGCGCACGCAATCCCGCCGCATAGACTTGATGAGCGGTCGGGCTGACTTTAGTGCCACCCGCAATCGGGACACGGATTTTTTCTGAGCGTAAGGCGGTTTCTTGGCCTGTCGGTGTGTATTGACCAGTGCCGTAAGAAATATGGGTGATGTTGACCTGTACGGACTGACCGTTAAGGCCAACCGCACTGGCTAATCCAGCTTGAGTAATCAAGGGACGTAAGGCATTGGTTGTGGGGGCTGCTGTGACCATGGGGCGATTGTTCTATTGAAAAAAAAACATTATCGCCATGGATTTTTTAGGGTCTGGTGGATTTTTCCAAAACCCCAACGCCTTTATTTGCAAAACAATGTGAAACCTGATAAATTGAGTGAAAGTTTTTTGAATTAAGTCGTGTGAAAAATCACATCGGCATGACAGGTTTGGTGGAGTTACAAGGATATATTGAGGTACATGTTGAAATCTCATTTGGGTTGGAAGTTCTAATTTCCGTTTATGGTTCGTTACTCATCATTACAGGAGTTATTATGAAAAATTCATTTAACAGTTTTATTGCATTAAGTGTTTGGTGCGGAATGGCGTTCCTGCGGAGGCTTTGGTAAGATAAATTTCCAACCCAGACGAGATATTGATTTGTATTGATTTATATTCTTGCCAAAAGTGAACGCAGGAGGTTCGATTCCTCCTCTCCGCACCAATTGCTAAACGGTAGTGATGATCAAATCATCACTACCGTTTGTTTTTTCAAACGCATTAAGTGCTCTCATAATCTCACGACTGGTTTGTGCCTGCAAGCAAGCCGCAAGTACTGCCATTTGCGCACAGGTAACTCCATCGTAAATTCTTACATCAAACCCTGACTCGGTGAGCGCATGGGTTTCAATGTTTGGCCGTGTACCTGCCGTACTGTCACTGAATGTCAGCCGCCCACTGTTCTGATAGTAAAAATAGGCATCTACTGCTGCTTTGATGTCCTTATCCTTAAATAAAAAATCACATTGCGTCAGTGCTATGTCATTACTGATTAAAGCAGCGGTTTTGAAACGGGCTTCGGCTCGTGGCTTTTGTTCGTGTATGTGTAACGTGTTGTGGCTCAAGTCGAGTAAAGCATATATCGTGGCACCGCCATTCTTTGCACCTGCATAACCCACCATCGTGGCCTGAATCAATTGCGTTTTAATGGTCGTTGTCATGGTAACTGATCCATGTAACCCACAGTCTCAAGTGTGGGGTCGGTGCTGTTGAACACAAACGCATCGCTGTTGTGCGTAGTGGTGTAAACATGATGACGGCGTTGCACTTCATCTGGCTTGACCAACACCACATGCTTGACCAGAGTCAACCCATCATCGGGTGATGGAGGTTTAAAGTACGGAATCTCACAGTTAAAGGTTAAATCAACCACCAAGACAGTGAGGTTGGTTTGTTCCCCCACCGCGACATTTGAGGCAAACAGGTTGCTGTCCTCTACCCGCATGGCAAATGCGTAGGCATAACCCAAATGCTCAAAGTATGCCGAGGCGTAACGGTGTCTAAAGTCCGTGCAGTACAGTTTGAATTGCGAGACCATCGACGAGGCGGTGTCACCATCCGCACAAAAGAATGCCACCTGTACCCGTAAGTCGTTTTTATCCACACGCACGTGCATTCGATTACCGCTGCCGTCAATGTGCATGTATTTTTGCTGGGCAATGGGACGTGCACTACTCAATGAGGTGCTGGCGTAGTCCTTACTGGTTGCCACGAGCACCACAGGCAAAGGGGCATTTTGTCCACCCTCATGGGCCGCCTCACGCCAACTTTTGAGCATGCGATCCGCTTGATCGACCATGCGGCCATCCACCAAAGCGAGCTTATCTGCAATGGTGGGGCGTGCCATGAACGTGCGCAGTGGTTTGCTGGTGGCGACCAACTCACGCTCAATAAATCGGGCGACATAATCAACCACCCCCGCCTTTAAACTTTGATGATCCATTTGTGTGCTTTACCTTAAAACATCATGCGTTGTGCCAAAGCGTCTTGTTCTCGTGCCAGTCGTTGAGTTTCTTGCTGCTGCTCACTGTCCACCACTGAGTCCAATGTCAGTGACAGAAAAGCTTTGACCTTTTGCTCAATAGCCTGCGCACTGATCGGGTGCAAGTGACTGGACTCGCTGGGGGTTATTTCTTTGTCCCGTTCAGTGATGACGCTGTCCAATGTTTCGCTCGATAGGCTTAAGGCTTGCGTCAGGTGGTTGTTATGCTCTTTGAGTTGCATCATGGCTGCTTTAAGGGTTTGGATGGCTTGCGATTCGCTCAAATCATCGGCTTCATTGACACCATCAAGCCAAACCACATCGTAGGATGCCGCTTGGCTCGCACTGTCCAATGTGGCAAATGCCCGATTGCCGCTGAAATTCGGCTCCATCACAAAATCCATGCCATGGAAACAGTAGTTGTCACCACGCCCACTGATCACCGTCGAAAACCCACCCACCCTGTTGACCATGTGATTCTGATAGGCGGTGCGTCCTGCTTCATTGTCTAAAAACTCGACTTCATGTTCAATGTCGCCATTCTCGTAACCACGCAGGTAAATGATGCGGTGTGACGGTTCAAGCGTGACCACTTTGCCATCGACAATGCCGCCCTCTTCGGGCTCCATGCCAAACACCCGACGCGGCCAATGACCGTAGTAGCCTTGCATGTCGCCCTTGCGCACGCGCTCCTGAACGGCAGATGAGTTGACAGCATCCATCAAGCGAGGGATATTGAAGTCACGACTTTGACCGCGATAGGTGCGCATGCGCTGTTTGGCATTGAAGCGAATCAGGCCGCTGCGTTTAATGGCGGTTAATGTACCTTGTGATTTGGTTGGATTGGTTTTTGTGGTCATTTGTGAAGTTCCATGTGAATGAAGTGCACGTGGGCATGCTGGGCAATGTTTGCGAGTTGTAAGCCATTGGCAAGGGCTGGTAAAACCATATCGACGGTGCGCATGTCCAAGGCTGATAAGTTTGCCACCCCGTACAAGCCAATACCGTTGTCATTGCTGTTGACGAAGCGGCGCATGATGGCAATCATGAGCACAAACTTTGCACCAAGTACCGAACGCAGGGCAGGCAATACACGCAAGAGGTATTCGCCTGTCTCGGCCAAGTCTGAGATACTGACCTGAACACGTGAAGTGAGCCAGTAGCGGGTTTGTTTGCCCTTAATCTCATTGGCCGTTTTAAGGTGTAACGGATAGGGTTTGTTCTTCTCTTGCCACATTTGATCGGCTGCCCACTCATTGGGGTACAACAGTTGCAAAAACGTTCTCAGAAAATGCAGCCCACGCTTGGGGTTTTTGACTTTCCAAGCCTTAAACAAGTAACGCATGCGTTCTTCATCATCGATGCGCAGCAAGGTCAAGCCGTCGCGTTTAACGAACCGCTCGACCACTTCAAAGCGTCCGAGGTGTGGCATGCCGTACACGTCAATATCGTTGATTTTGGTGCGCAGTGTGCCCTCAAACACTTGGCTGACAACGTCGCGCAAGGCTTCGTCGAGCTGTCGTTCGTCACTGTCATATACTTTGGGGGAAAGTAGGTTGTCGTGCATCAGTGCCCCCATGCGCCATCGTTGTAGTTGGCATGGCTGGCGTTGACGGTGACGCTGTCTTTGCTCATGTAGCGGTACATTTCGGGTAGAACCGCGCCTTGTGCCTCTATCGTTAAGCTGAAATCTGCCCCGTCATCTTGCAAGGCGGGGATGCCTTTTTTAAGCATGTCGTGCACATCTTTGTTTTTGGGAATGAACATGCCACGCTTAACGGCGAATGCGCCACGACCATAGGCTTTGAGGAGCAAGGTTTTGATTTGGTCAATTACCACATCGGTGTTGTGCACCCGTGAAATAGCGATGTCGATGTGAACGTTGATTTCGCTTTCCAAGGGTTCAACGTATGTGTAATGGTATGAAGCATCGGCATTGTCAATGATAGTACAGGCCTGATTGAACGCATCGGCTACCGTTTGTGTGCTGTCATCAGGCAACACCAGTGAAATAAACATGCCGTTGACGTTGTCCTGATTCGGACCACGTGCTAACTCTTCGCGTTGTTCATTCCACACCGACAAAAAAGGCAGGTGGTGCAGCCGTTTGCGCACAGCCACGTCAAACTCGCCCATAAACACTGCATTCTCATCGTAGATACTCGGGTATTTACACAGCTCGCGCAAGGTGGCAATGTCCACGGGATTCACGCCTTGGCTTTCAATGGCGGCCACAGTGAGGTTTAATGCAGACTCGTTCGGACTTTGGATGTAGTCGAATGACACGGGGCTACCCAGCTCTGGGCGCACATCGCCAAAGCACAAAGTTTTAAGTATCTGAATTTGATCGCCTGCCTCAATGCTGGTGCCAATCACACTGCTGTCACCGAATTTGATGAGCAAGTCACCGTATTCGTTGGATATGACGTGGAATACTTTGTCTTCGGGTTGTACACCATTGAAGCGGTACGAGCTGGCATAGGCTGCGCCATTGACTGTGACGCGCAACTCACTGATGTACGCATCATTCTCTGGTGGAATGACTTTCAGCTCAAAGAATGGCTCTCCAACTGTCACGTTGAAGGTTTGGGTCTCAGTGGTGGATTGTATGGCAGTGAATGTGGCACTCGACAAGTTGCCATCGCCTTGTGCGGTGGCAGGGACTGTGACGGGATTGAGCACCGACCAAACCATACCATTGGCATCAATCAACTGACGGCCTGTGCCGATGGTTATATCTTCATGTGCTAAGTTGTCAGCTTTGATGCGAATAATGGCGGGTTCAGCGGTGAACAGCAAGCCCTTCAATGCGGCATCGGCCAGTACCGTAGTGTCACGGGATTTCTCAAACACCTCCATGGCGGCCACTTCGATTTGTTGACTGAGCATGCCGAACATTTGAGCCACTGAACGCTCAAAGCGATAGATGCGCGGGTCGCCCGCATGGTACAAGGCGGCCACAGTTTCGTTGGCAAGTGAAGCGTCACGAATTTTTTTCTGAAAGTCGTCTGCTGTATACATTAAATCTCGATGGCAATATTGGCGATTTGTAAAATGAAGGTGAGTTTATCCAAACCATCGCGACTTCCGTATAAGTTGATGCTGCCATTGGGCAAGATGTCGAGCACTGGCACATCGCGCTTGAGTTTGGCAATGACGGTGTCTGCATCGATTTGGTCACTGGCTTTAAGTAGCAAGGCCGAGCGGTCAAAACCGTAATCATCACCCAAATAGGTGTGCATGGGCGTGTTCAGCCAGTGGCGAACCATGTGCTCTATTTCTTGGGTGGATATTTGGGAGGTACTCATGCGGGGAATATCGCATGGTTTTTTTAGGGCAGGCGGGGAATTTTCCAATTTGAGCGTTAAGCACAAATAAAAAACAGCCCGTATTTTACGGACTGTTGCGATCAGTTCAATAAACCAACTCGATTTTTTACTTGATTTTATAAGCATCGGGTACAGTGACTGTCGTACCTTTGGCTGTTGTGAAGGTCTCAGGTAAACGATTTCTTTGAAAATGCGAGAGCTTCATTGTTATGGTGTTATCGCATACCATTCTCAACTCGGCAGTTTTTCCCGTATGCCCCACAGGGATAGCAACATCCACCTGCTTGTTGGGAAATAATTTTTTGACCATTCGTATTGCAGGGACAATATCCGTGTCTGCGGTCATCACAATAGCACGATCAAATTTATCAGCGTATGCAGCTTGCACCAAATGGATGGCAATATTCACATCGGTTGCTTTTTCTTCGTGCTTAATCCACTGCGCCCCACATTTTTTACATTGATTGGGGCGTTCTTTAAACTTACCCAAAACAACAGCAACACCTTTTGACTGCAAGGCTTGTACATAAGTTTGGTGCCGCTGATATGAGCCGTTTTGTCGCCATGTTGCATAGGCGGAGAAATAATAAACTCCCGCCAAAGAATCCGCTTTGGTAATAAATGCGCTAGATAGACCGTGCAAATCCAGCCATTTAAGATGATTGTGCTTAATAGCTGTGGTTTTTGTTAGGTTTTTGCACAGGTCATCCAGTGCGTGATAGAGATTAAATCCATCCACAAATACCATCACGCGCGTTCCAGTAGTCAAAGCCGACCCCCAAAATAAAACCGACACCGCAAGGTGTCGGGGTCTATGTGTTTCCACATAGAGAGAAATGACCAACACCGCAGGGTGTTGGGGCTGCATGGCGTACCATGCAGGAAAATCTGATACCGCAGGGTATCAGGATCCGTACGCGTACGCACGGAGAGAAACTGGGATGCGATTCTATCGAAATAAACCGCTATTTACAAGTGCTTTTGCAGTTATTTTGCACTGTTTTATCAGTGTTTTTACCGTCACGATTTGATTGTACCCGCAAAAACTTGAGCTTGTCACCCGCTTTTTTGAGGTATTTGCTTTGTTTGCAACATTTTATTGCCTACTCGATAAAACGCACTTTATGCAATAAACGTTGACCTTTTCCCCGCTGATTTGAGGTTGTATTTGGTTTTTATCTATTATCGATCACGCACTCAGTGAGTATGGCTTTTCAGCGAGGTACTTTCAATCGTGACTCTTTCAATCCTCTCTATCGTTTGAAAGACTGTTGACAAAGTCCAAAACCTTGCCCACTGGTTCTGACAATCGTTTTGGCAATACACGATAAGTTTCACTCCGATTTTCTTGAGGAAAATATTGTTTGCGAATCCATAAACTCGACTCTGGGAATTCGTTAAACGCAGTATTTTTGTATTGATAACCGACCAAAACATCGGGACGCGCCAATAAGGCCGTGATAATTTTGAAATGTAGTAAATGGGTTTGCTTGTCGGACACACTTAAGGGACGAGGCAATACCAGACGAATGCACCGATTGGCGTTGAATGTGTGCCAATCCCTTCCTGTGATTTCACCCACTCTCTCTAAAATAAGACGGGCTTGCTCGCTTTTACCATTGATCACGCTGACGACCACATCCGTCTTTTCATAACCCAAGCTGTTCGATACTTTGTGAAAGTACATCAACAACTTATCAAGGGTGGAGTCAGGTGCAAAAATCAGATATTGATGTCGTTGCTCTTTGTTGACAAACAATGGCAACTGCACGAACAAAGGATACAGAATTTCGTGCACATACACGTAAGAGCGTCGCCAGCCCGTAGTGTTTTTACTTGTGGTTTCGCTTAATGCCTTGCGTGCCCACTGCTCAGTCAATTCCCCCAAGAGCATACCTGTAATATCCACAGAGATTAGGGGAAATCCCAAAGATTTACAGAGTAGGGCTTTTCGACCATCAAAATCATGGTTCAACTCAATTTCCACCCCACCCAAAACCAGCGGAATCTCACTACCTGCTATCGGTTGAGCCAATATCGCTACGTCCAGTCGATATTCACTACCAAATTGCGTTTTGAGGCGATATTCACCCTCAACCTGATCGGCATTCAATAGAAAATTGCCCTCCAGATGAAAATCAGAGGCGGCCTCATCCTTAAATGACCAAGACATTGCCAGACCCGTTTTAACTCGATGACGTAACTCCGCAATGATCAGTTCTTTGGCTTTCCGATGTCGTTCACTTTCCGCCACTTGGTTGCGACGCACTTGTTCCTCAGCATCAAAGTGTGTTTTTGCATTGACTGATTTTGCTTTGGGCAGCTTGCGAAAGTGTGAACGGCGGCGCAGTTTACTGCCTTCAAACACAGGGCTAACCCAAGTCAAGAGTACAGGCGGTTCATCTACTGTAACCAAAGGCCACATTTTACGTGCGTTTTCTCGTGTGCCGACCTGTCGAGCAGTGACAATTACTTTTTCGTTGTTAAAACGACTTTCGTTTGCAAACACATGCCATGCGTTATCCATATCTCCTCCAGCATCTATCTCTATTCATCAACAACCGAGGCTGGCAACCACCGATATAACGTCGGCACGGACACCCCCAACTCTCGTGCCACGTCCACAGGCAGCACGTTGTCATTGAGCAGCTTTTTAGCCATTTCGATTTTGCTGTCCGTCATCTTACGTCTACGCCCACCGATGCGCCCCATGTTTTTGGCAGCCTGCAATCCAGCCTGTGTACGTTCAATCATCAATTCCCGCTCCATCTGTGCCAGACTTGCCATTACGTGAAAAAAGAACCGCCCCGCTGGCGTACTGGTATCAATTGAATCTGTGAGACTTCTAAAATGAATCCCTTTGTTTGCCAGTTCGGTAACCAAGTCCACCAACTGCTTGACAGTGCGCCCCAATCTGTCAAGTTTCCACACCACCAGCGTATCACCTTCGCGCAACACGTCCAAAGCGCGGCTTAAACCTTCTCGCTCGATTTTACGGCCACTGGCCATATCGTCAAAGATACGGTCACACTTTACCTGTTTTAAGGCTTCATGTTGCAGTAGTAGATTTTGGTCTTGGGTAGAGACACGGGCGTATCCAATCAGCATTTCTTGTCCTTGAAGTTGTTTTCTCAAAACTCGCCGCATCATAGGTTATTGATAATTTAATTTCAAGAACCATTTATGAGAATGGCAAACCTTTGATTTTGGATGTCTCACAGATTGTTCCACTTCATTCTCATAAACCACCGTTTTTGAGAAAATATTTTCCATTTATAAACACTCTAGCAATTCAATGGTATTATTTTCGAACTTCTCAATCCAAAAGGAAAAACGCAACTGATGATAGAAATTAATTCTCCCAATGATTTATTTGACCGCAAAAACTTCACTTATGATGTTGACTCCAAAACAACAAAGCTCATTGAAGTCTTAGCCCCTTATACTTTTCAAAACAAAATCACCTGCAATTTAAAGGGTTGTCACACCCCTCACAAACATGGATATTTGATACTCATTGAGGACGGGCGAGAAACTAACATCGGTAAAGATTGTGGACGAACTCATTTTGGTGAAAATTTTGTCATTAGCCGAGATTTAGAAAGGAAAAAACGAGAGCGATTACAACAAATCAACAAACTACTCTCAATTCAAGCAGAAAAAGAAAGCTTATTAAAACGTTTGGATGAGCTTAGTAATCGCCCATATGGTGTTGCTTGGGCCGTTCGCTCAAAAATCAACCTAAGAAAGGCAATTGGGCAAGACGTTTTCAATCGTTTATCAGAACGAGCGCGCAGGAACAATTTGACTATACAAGAAGAAAAAGAACGAAAACCTGCTGAAATCAAACGGCTACACGAGCTAAATCCACGCTCTAAAAGAGAAGACCACAGGTACTATCAGATTGATGTTGGGAGCTTTACATCGCTTGATGGTATAGCGTTTGATTTTCAAAATGTCTATTGGGAAAATTTGGATAAAGACATTAAAGAAATATTAGATTGCGATACAGCACGTTTGACCACGCCCCAACTTAGGAAGCTTATTACTAAAGCTAACAACATTGAAATGGTTTTTGAACAACTTAATACAGCTCTATCGCAGCTCATACGTTTTTTCACCCCCGAGAACTTCAATTTGCTCCGTTACTTGTCCTTAGATGATAAAGAAAAAGACAAGTTACAAAAATTAGCTTGGAATGTAAATAAAGGCGAAGCATCATTAGGATGGCTGGACTAATTTAAATCAGAAAAAGCTTCTACCGCTGCGGCTTTTAGCATTTGAACCTGGATATCATCACCATTGGCTCGGCCAGCATCATTGATGATGTAGTTAATGCCCTCCAAAAACGGAAAAGCGAACGTATCAACAATGTCAGGTGATGGAATACCCATGCCGCGCATTTCTTTCTTACTCTTGACCGCATAACGGGCTTTCTCATCGTAATCGAACGGAATGCGGGTCAACTCACCCACAATACGCTCACCGTAGCGATCTATAACCGATTGTTCAATACCGAAGCGTCCTTCCTTGATGGCACGACAGAGTGACACAATCGCTTGACTGCGTAGGTTGATAAAACACTCCTTGTTTTCTCGTTTGAAACAGGGATTCCCCCACACGACCTTTTCAAGGTTGGGGGTGTCCATATTTTGCAGTTGCTTGTAAAAGATATTGCCCATGCCCCCATAGTCCACCAAAGTAGACGCATCGGCCAGCTCCAACGATTTGTGGTGCACCTGTCCTGTGAACTTTATCGGGTCAATGGTGTTTGATAGGACTGGAATATCGACAATTTGAATGCGTAGGGCATTATCGCCGTATAAACCATGTCCTGATGCTTTCACAACCGTCATGACCGAGCTATCGCGGTAATCCCCACCGCCCACATCAATCGGCAATATCCAGCCCCAATCACGTGCCCCCAACACATCGCGCCCAAAACTTGCCCGCACCTCTTTCGCACCGATCAAATAGCCGTCGTTCTTATCTGGGAACAGTCCACGCACTTTGATGTCGTATTGCTCGATGCTGTACTGCTTTTTCTTCTCAGCGATAAACTCCGCTGTGACCAGCGGTGACTCTTCGGAGTTGAAGGTGAGCGGATACCACGCACCGCCTTGGAATATGCTCAAGTCGTGGTGCGTGCGATAGAAAAAGCCTGTATTGCGTGTTGGCTGGCTTGCCAAAATCATGCGGTTGTTTTCTTCGGTGAGCGCACCAGTCATGACACCGAAATGCGCATCATCCACGCCAGAGGCTTCATCAACAAGAAATAAAAGGTGTTTGGCGTGCGATCCTGCCAGATTTTCTGGCGCACCCTTGGGGGCGGTTTTAGCCAATACATGCCAAGTCTCTTTACTACCCTTGATGTGGATGCTGTCCACCAGTAATTCAATGTGTTCGGCCAACCAAGCATACGGCCCACGTCGCATACTCGACAAACACAAGGCCACCTCTTTGAATACCTGTTTGCGCACCTGCGCGATGTTTGGCGCAACCACATTGGTGATGGAGTCGTGATACATCGTCAAATGCCACAGCGCAATAATCCCGAATGACTTGGTTTTACCTGTGCCGTGACCCGATGCCACACTGACACGTGAGCCAATCATTTGCGCATGATTGAACAACTCACGTTGTTGATGCGTAACCTTCAGACCACACACCTCAACCGCAAAACGCGTCAAATCTTTTGCAAAACGTTTCGCGGTGTAAATGTAACGTGGGTCTAGCTGTAGGGGCAATACAGGTGTAAAACCACTACGCATCAATCACACCCGACTGATCATACATTGCCAAACGACGTTGGCGCATGGCTTCCTTTTCCACTCGCAAGTCGGCCAGTATTTCTTCATAGGCAGAGTCCAATTCTTCTTGCTGTGCTTTTAGATGGCTTTGCTCTATTTGTGCAGGGACTTGCATCCCATTCCCTTCCTCATACATTTTATTGGCATACAGGGCAAACATCGCCATAGCAGGGTTCAAAGCCTTGCACAAACCCGCCTCCAGCCAAACCATCGAAATCGCGGTTTTAAGCACCTTATAGCTGTCAGATAATTCGGCATTTTTAGGGCTACCATCCTCATGCTTTGCACAACATCGTTCATATAAATATTGTCGCGTGAGACCACAGCGCAATGCGGCGCGTTCAAATGTTGGCATCGTAAAACTAACAGCGTTACCAATCTTGTTGGCTTGGACAAACCGAGCATTAGGCGACAAAATTTCCTCGCGGTACAACATGAGGGCATCTTGAATTTCTTGATCAGTAATCTTGAGCGGTGCACCGACCGCCCCTTTGATCTTTGAGCTTTTGGTTTTACTTGCTCGCTTATTCATTAGCCCCCAGCTCCTCACTTTCATCCAACACTGCCGTAAAGCTTTTTCTTCTGGCCTGTGCAATGTGCTTGGCCTTCTTAATGGCTTGGTCTGCGGTTTCAAACAATCGTCTGGCTTCATTAACCTTTTGCAACAGTTTTGCACCACCCCTCATATGCTGATCAAAACTCTCATTGTTTAACTCATACAGCCGATCAAATAAGTTGAATACGGCTATACCTTGATTGATCAGTTCTCGGGTACGGGCAGAGTGCAACTGCTCTTGCGTTTTACCAATCACATGCAACATGAGTGCCTTAGACGCATCATTTAAATTGTGTCGTATAGCCGTGTACACCGCTAACTGCTCAACTGTTTCAGGGTCGCGCTCTGGATAATCTGAGATACCCAACAAGTAATCAGCCGACACCCCATAAACACATGAAGCATTAACAATCAAATCTAAGGATAGAAGTTTTCTGTTAATGGTTTGCACCGACTCAATTTTAGAAATAATAGCGGTATTGGCATAGCCTAATGCCGTTGATGCTTCCGAGCGCGTGAGACAGGCAATGTCTCTAGCAATTTTCATCCGCCTACGGCTCACATTCAAACTAAAAACATGTCGCTTGGTGCGCACTGGAGGGCATTCAAATTTTATATCCAACTCCAAATCATCAACTTTACCCTCTTGATTTATTCCTACTTTTTTATTGTCTGTCATTGCTTTTACCATTTGTTTATTTGTCTAAAACCAGTTTAATAATGATGCACTGTTGCTGCTGTGATTGATGCATTACCCCTTAAAACCAACACGCTTGACCATCTTGCTATGGGGCTTCTCAAAACGTCGGGGTAAACCACCTGACCAGTTACTAAAACGCGCATACTTACCTTCAAATGCCATGCCAATGGTGCATGGTTCACAGTTACGCGCTTTGTCAATAATCAGGTGGGTGTGGCCATCGTGTGTTTTGTCTTCCTCCTTCCGATAGTAGTCATCTCGGTGTAACAGAATCACCGCATCCGCATCTTGCTCAATGCCACCACTGTCACGCAGATGGGTCATGTTGGGACGTTGCACTTCGCCTTTTCCACCATCACGATTAAGCTGGCACAACAACAGAACTACAACATCTAAATCAAGAGCCATAGCCTTTATGGCTTTGGTGGTCTGCTGAATTTTGTAAGCATCTGTGCTTTTGCTGTTGCCGTGATCCATTAAGCCCAAGTAATCAATCACCACAACATCCAAACCATACTGACGTTTGTGCTTACGGCATGTGGCAGCAATTTGATAAGCGTTTAAAGCAGTGCCTTTCTGAATGTGCATGTGACGGCGCGACAAATCATCTGAGGCTTTGGTCAATCGTAACCACGCGTCATCATCGTCAGGGTTAATGCCTTTGTTGAGTTTATTGAGTTCAATACCGCCCAAGTTGGCAATGCTGCGACGGGTCAACTGGCGTGGACTCATTTCCATGCTAAAAGCCAATGATTTGTAAAACAGTGACATGTTCAGCGCGATATGGAATGCAAATGCACTTTTACCCATGGCTGGCCGTCCAGCAATCACAACCACATCGCCACGCTCAAAACCGCCATTAAATGCTTCATCTAAGTCCATGAAGCCTGTCGGAATGATCGCTTTGCTTTCACCCATGGAGCGTGCCTGCACGTCATTAAGCATGTCGTTGATGCAGCTCATCATGTCGAGTGACTCACCGTGTTCGTCTTGTGCATCCAGCTCAGTGAGTACCTGCTGTGCACGCTCAATGGCCATCTGTCCTGTCAGACCTTGATTGGCACAGGCTTCATTAAGGGCATTGGCTGCACTGTGCACCGCACGTAGCTTGAACTTGTCACTGACGATATTCACGTAAGGACGGACATTGGCATAGCCGCCCACCCCCATAACCAAGGAATGGATATATGACATGCCGCCAACCGCATCGAGTTTGTGATGTCGCTCCAACGCTTCAAACACGGTGATTGGATTAGCATGACGACGCTCAGGATGCAAAATTTGTTTACAGGTAATTTGGTACAGCAAGCGATGTGCCGAGTCCGAGAAGTGCTCTGGCTTGAGATTTGCCAAATGATCTATTTGATCATTGTTCAGCAGTAGGCTACCAATAATTGCCTGCTCGGCCTCAATGCTGACCAGTGGGTTGTGGGCGTGATAGTTGCTCATAATGTGTCATCCGCCCCCTCAACTTCGATATAGAGCTCTTCCTCGTTGTGGTACTTGTACTCCAAGCAATTGACAAAGAAGGATGGCGACATGAAAGTGTCTATGTTAGGAATAAAACGTTTTCGATTTGACGATGGCTCTGCCTCACCCCGCAAAAATTTAGACAGTGCATTAATTTTGAAAAATCGGTCAAAGGCTTTTAAACCCGAATGAACATCAACAAAGCCAAATGGAGCAGCATCCATATTTTTAGCTTCGTTCCAACGAGCGCGAATAGCAGCAATGCGTTTTACCCCTGCTTGAGTTAGATTGTTCAAAGGTCGAATACTTTTGCGTGCCATCGGAAAATGTAACTCGAACAAGTCGATGATTTCCTCTACTGGGCAATCATCATTTTTTTCATCATTGGGTTTTATTTTCGGATTGGGTGGTGTATTTTGTTTTTGAGAATTTGAATCATGTATGGGTACAGTACTAGTACTTTCTTTTTCTTTCATTACCTTTCCGTGTCCCAAAAACGGTACTGGTAACGCGGAAAAACGGTACTGGTCAATGGGAAAAGCGGAACCAGTGCCATTTTTGGAACCAGTACCATTTTTGGTACTGGTAGCTTCTTGTTCCTCATTAAGCTTGCTACTGATTGGTTCACACAATTGATAGACATGCACCTGTGCTGAACGACCAGTAAATTTTCCTGTGTCTTTAATGTAGCCACGTTGCCGTAAAAACTCCATGTTCTTAATAACGGTTTTACGATCTTGGCTGGTGGCTTTGACTAAGTAAGCGATGGAGGGATAGCACACAAAATCAATTGCATTGGCGCAGTTAGCCATAACCATCAACACATGCTTTGCACTTGCAGGTTTGATCTCTTGTTTGAGCACCCACGTAACGGCCTCTACGCACATAAATGCCCTCCAAGAGCTCGGCGATGAGCTTGCATTAAGAGCCTCATGATTAAGCCTTGTTGCTCGATAAGAGAGCACGTACATCACTAGCACGCCAAGCAAGACGACCATTTATACGGACTGGGGTAATGCCACCAATGCCAAGTGAAGCCCATTTTTGTAGGGTTTGTGGTTTACGGTTTAGTGCTGCGGCAGCTTGTTTAGTGGTGAGAATTGCTGGGATAGAACTATCCGCTGTTTCGTTTGTTTCTCTTGTGATGGCTGTTGACTTCATGAGCTTCTCCTTTAGCTATATCATGGATTGCGCTTTGTTTAGCGTTAGCAGCCATGATAAGGAGGCTCAAAAACATCAAATGTGGATTTTTCCAAAAATAGCGGGCAGTAACCTGTCAGCCCTTGATAAGTCTCATCACTCAATGTGATTTTGTGCATGCGAACATTCATTATTGTTTTATAGGCATGACTCCACGCCAACAAAAAAATCGGGATTATAGCCCACCAATGCAGTACAGAATTGTCACCCAAAGCGACATATTTGATGTCGTTGGTTTGTTTGGATGCTGTGGCACAGGCAAGGAATTTTTACAACAAAGGCTTTGTTGGGGATGGATATGATGCTTGAAATATCTAGAAATTAGCCATGTTGTATTTTTGTAACAGCCTGAAAGACTGTATTTTGTTTGATTTTTTCTGGCTACATGGTGGCTACATGAGCCAAATTTCAAACAACAAAAAAGCGGCTTACATTGCTGTAAGCCGCTTGTATTCTGGTGGCCTGGGGCGGAATCGAACCGCCGACACAAGGATTTTCAATCCTCTGCTCTACCGACTGAGCTACCTGGCCAACTTCTTCTTTTGGAAAGAAACGCAACTATACATGTTTTTCGTTTTTGGTGCAACTTTTTCGCCATCACTTCATGCCAGCCCAGTATTTGGCGATGGCTTTTTCTTTGACATGACCAAAACCACGAATTTTTTCGGGGATGCTTGCAAAGTCGATGGCTTGGGTTAGGTTGTCATTGGATAAGTTTGGCAGGAGCGAGAGAACGCGAGCGATGTAGTCGTCACGCATGGCTCTCTCAGCTTGACGTTCAGCAGTGTAACCGAAGAGGTCAAACTTTGTACCACGCAGGTTTTTGAGTTTGGCGAGTATTTTGAACGCACGCATCATCCATGAACCATAGGTTTTTTTGATGAGGTGACCTTTGGCATCTTTTTTAGCAAATAGAGGTGGCGCGAGGTGGAACTTGAGCGTGTAGTCGCCTTCAAATTGTTGCTCAAGTGCTTTGGTGAATGCACCATCAATATAAAGACGAGCGACTTCGTATTCGTCTTTATAAGCCATCAGTTTAAAGGCGTTTTTGGCGACGGCGGTTGATAAACGTTGGCCATTGTTCAACTGATTTTCCGCCGCTTTGACTTTATCCATTAAATCCAAGTAACGTTGTGCATAAGCGGCATTTTGGTACTTGGTGAGGATGTCAGCACGCTTTTTGATCAGGGTTTCAAGGGTTTGCGGCATGGTCACGGCGATGGTTTGCGTGGGTGCGGCAACGCGCTGCACGGCGGCCAAGTCATGGGCAGCACGACGGCCCCATGTGAAGCTAGCAACGTTTGAGGCGACAGCGACACCAATCGCTTCAATGGCTTTCACAAGCGACGCGGCAGAAACTGGGATGAGGCCTTTTTGGTAAGCGTAACCAAGCATAAAAACATTGGTGGCAATGGCATCACCCATGAGCGCCGTGGCAAGTTTGGTGCCATCAACAAAATCAACGGCTCCGCCGACAGATGCCTCGATAAACGCTTTGGTCGATTCAAGTGGAAACTGCCAATCGGGTTGCTGAGCAAATACACCTGTGGGTTGCTGGTGCGTGTTGACAACGGCATGCGTGCGACCCACGCGCATTTTGGCAATCGCATCGTGTGCGGCGGCAGTGAGGATGTCGCAACCCAGAACGAGATCGGCTTCGCCTGTGGCGATGCGCTGCGAATGCAACTCAGCCGCCTTATCAGAGTTGTCAAAGATGCGGATGTGTGAGGTAACCGCGCCGTTTTTTTGCGCCATCCCAGTCATATCAAGCGTTGAGACAGCTTTGCCCTCAAGGTGCGCGGCGATACCGAGCCATGCACCGACGGCGATGACGCCTGTGCCACCGATGCCGTTGATCATGATGTTGTAGGTTTCTGCTGACGATGGGATGACAGGTTCTGGCAATTCTGGCCAAGCGGTTTCGTCTTTTTTGGCCGCAGCGGATTTTCGTAATTTTCCGCCTTCGACAGTGACAAAGCTAGGGCAAAAGCCATTGACACAAGAGTAATCTTTGTTGCACAAGGATTGATCAATCGTGCGTTTGCGGCCAAACTCGGTTTCGAGTGGCATGAGCGAAACGCAATTGCTCGCTTCACCGCAGTCGCCACAGCCTTCGCAGACAGCGGCGTTGATGAACAGGCGTTGGTTCGGGTCTTCCATCTGACCTTTTTTGCGACGACGACGTTTCTCAGCAGCACAAGTCTGATCGTAGATAATCACCGATACGCCTTTAAAATCACGTAGCTCGCGCTGCACTGCGTCCATCTCTTTTCGGTCGTGCAAGGTGACGATGGATGGCAAACCCGTGTCAATGTGGCGCGTGATGTCTTCCGACACCAGCGCAATGCGTTTGACGCCTTCTGAGGCCATTTGCGCGGCGATGCTGTCCACGGTGACAGTACCATCGACGGGTTGCCCGCCTGTCATGGCGACAGCATCGTTGTAGAGAATTTTATAAGTGATGTTAACATTCGCGGCGACCGCGGCGCGAATGGCGAGATAGCCAGAGTGAAAATAAGTACCATCGCCCAAGTTTTGAAACACATGCGGCACTTTGCTGAACGCTGCTTGACCAATCCACGTTGCGCCCTCGCCGCCCATGTGGGTCATGAGGCGATTTTCGGTCGGGTAAATCGCGGTTGCCATGGCATGACAGCCGATGCCTGCGAGCGCGAGACTGCCTTCGGGCACATGTGTGGAGGTGTTGTGCGGACAGCCTGAGCAGTAGTACGGCGGACGCTGTGGCGTCGGCACGGTTTGGGTGAGAATCGCTTCTTTCGCGTCAATGATAGCGACGCGTTGTTTGATGGCATCTGATACATAAAAGCGCTCAATGCGGGCAGCGATGACTTTTGCCACTTGAGCAATCGAAAAATCACCCTTCGGTGACAACAACCAATCGCCGCGCGGCGCAACCCATTCGCCTTTTTCGTCAAACTTACCAATCACGCGCGGGCGCACGTCGTCGCGCCAATTGTATAGTTGTTCTTTGAGCTGGTACTCGACGATTTGGCGTTTTTCTTCGACAACGAGAATCTCGTCTAAACCCTTTGAAAACTCGCGAATACCATCGGGTTCGAGCGGCCACGGCATAGCGATTTTGTACACTCGGATACCGATTTTCTCGGCCTGCTCTTCGGTGATGCCGAGCTGCTCAAGTGCTTCAAGCACATCCAAATACGACTTGCCCGACGCGACAATGCCCAAACTAGCGGGTTTATCAGCACTGCCAATCGTGATGCGGTTCAAGCGATTTTCACGCGCATAGGCCAACGCCGCGTAGATTTTATAATCCTGCATTAATACTTCTTGCGCTCTCGCGTGGCTGGACACACCGCCGTCGGGCATGCGGATGTTCATGCCGCCTGCGGGTTGCACAAAGTCAGTCGGGATTTTCGTTTCAATTCGAAATGGATTGATGTCGACTGACGCGCTCGATTCAACGGTATCAGCCAAGGCTTTAAACCCGATCGCACAACCAGAAAAACGCGACATTGCCCACGCGTGCAGCCCCAAATCCAAATACTCTTGCACATTACACGGGTACAAAATCGGCACCATCGACGCAATCAATACATGGTCAGACTGATGGGGCAATGACGATGAATGCGCCACATGGTCATCGCCCGCCACAAGAATCACACCGCCGTACTGCGATGTGCCCGCATAGTTCAGGTGTTTAATTGCATCCGCGCTGCGATCCACACCAGGACCTTTGCCATACCACAGTGCAAACACGCCATCGACGGTGGTCTCGCCGACCAGCGCGACTTGTTGCGTGCCCCATACCGCGGTGACAGCGAGGTCTTCGTTCACCGCAGGGGCGAATTTGACTTTTGCACCTTCGAGGAATTTTTTCGCGCGCCACAATTCGTCATCCAAGCCTCCGAGTGGTGAGCCACGATAACCCGTGACGAAACCTGCGGTGTTTAAACCCGCTTGCTCGTCGCGTAATTTTTGCATGATGGGCAAACGCACCAACGCCTGTATGCCTGATAAAAAGGCCGTGCCGCTCATCGCTGTGTATTTTTCCGCTGGTGGATTGGCGATGTGCTGTCCGTGTTTTGGGTCGTCTTTGGTGTGTAATGTCATTGTGTTTTTTGGTGTGTCACGCAGGGTGATTTATTTGTTCAGCAATTCGCGAATCTGTGCAATTTCAGTACTAGTGGCACGTTGCGCTGCACCGCAATCAATGCCTGCTAAGACCAGCCGCGCACGCATGTCTCGGTATTCGGCTTCGCTTTTTTCTAAATGTGCGAGTAAGTTATTTAATGCTTGCACAATCGGGTCATCGTCGCCCGCGACGCTCACGCCATATGCGCTGAACTCCTCCTTCGCCGCTACATCACGATTGCCAACAATGTGCGCAGGGTTACCCACCGCCGTCGCGCCAGCAGGCACGGGCTTGACCACCACCGCGTTCGAGCCAACTTTCGCGCCCGCACCGATGGTAAAACCGCCGAGCACTTTCGCGCCCGCGCCGATAATCACACCAGCTTCCAACGTCGGGTGACGCTTCGCGCCACGCGTGAGTGACGTGCCACCGAGCGTCACGCCCTGATAAATCGTACAGTCATCACCAATCTCAGCCGTCTCGCCGATGACAATACCCATGCCGTGGTCGATAAACACCCGCCGCCCCACGGTCGCACCTGGGTGAATCTCAATCCCCGTCATCCAACGTGAAAAGTGCGAGACTAACCGCGCCAGCCAATGAAACCGATTGAGCCACAGCGCATGAGCCATGCGATGAAAAAACAAAGCATGCAAACCAGGATAACACGTCAAAACTTCCCACGTCGAACGCGCGGCTGGGTCTTTGAGGCGAATGGTTTGGATGTCTTCTTTAAGATGAGGAAACGGCATGATGTGGCTGATTTAAGAATAAGTAGGATGAAACAGACGGTGGGGCATCAGTTTTTCTGTATCGGCATTGTGCCATCTTTTGCGACTTTCCGTGCCAAGCCTTGCACACTACTCGCTACGCCACGCAAAAAATTCACTTCATTCACCGACAACTGTGTTCGCGCAAACATCGCCCGCAAGCGTGGCATCAATTCGGTCGGCGTATCAGGATTAATCATACCCAAATCAGTCAACATAGACTCCCAATGCATCATCATACCCTCAACACTGGTTAAATCCGCCGCATCGAGTATCGGCAACGCCTCCGCCGACATCGTACCCACCAAGCCATCGTGCTGCATGATTTGGCGCAACGTATAAGTCATCACCTGCACCGCTTGCGCCAGATTAAGCGAATTGTACGCCTCATTCGCCTCGATGTAACACAACCGCTGACACATCATCACCTCGTCGTTGACCAGCCCACTGCGCTCCGCACCAAACACAAACGCGATTTTCGGCAAAGCCTGACCCGCAGACGCCGCTGCGTCAAACAACTGCAAAACCTCCGCTGCCGCCGTCACCGACGTGCGCAGCGGCGGCGCCAAATCACGCTCACGTGCACTGAACGCATACGCGCACTGCACACCATCGAGCGCCGCCGCCAAATCAGCCACAATCTGCGCCGTCTCCAGCACATCTGTCGCACCCGACGCCAGCGAAATCGCATCGGCCTGCGCCGTCATATCCGCAAAGCGTGGCGACGTAATATACAACTCATGCAAACCCATATTTTTCATCGCGCGCGCAACTTGACCGACGTTACCGGGGTGACTGGTGCGCACGAGAATGATGCGAATGTGGTTAAGCCATTGCAGGCGTTTAGCTAAATCGGGGGAATTGCTCATAATAGTAGAAGGACACAGGTGATTTTTTAATGAATAACCCATAAATATACAGTAAAATGACAGGGTTACGTGCGTAAATCAGTTCACGAACTGCACAAAAAACGCCACACATCGCTCATTGAAAATTATCGAAAAAGGACACGACATGCATCCCATGCTCAACACCGCCATTGCCGCCGCCCGTGCCGCAGGCCAACTCATGAACCGCGCACAATTAGACCTCGACCAAATCAAAGTCGGCGTCAAAGGCTCGCAAGACGTCGTGACCGAAATCGATCAAGCAGCCGAAGAACTCATCAAAGAAACTTTGCTCGCGGCCTACCCCAAACACGCATTTTTGGGCGAAGAATCAGGCTTCTCAGGCGATAAAAGCGCCAACCACAAATGGATTGTAGACCCCATCGACGGCACATCTAACTTCATCCACGGCTTTCCGCATTTCGCTGTCAGCATGGCGCTCGAAATCGACGAAAAAATCGAACATGCCCTCATCTATAACCCTTGTACCAACGACATTTACACGGCCAGCCGCGGCTCAGGCGCATTTTTAAATAACCGACGTATCCGCGTCTCATCACGTGTGCGCTTCTCTGATGCACTGCTGTCAAACGCGATTCCTTCACGTGAGCTCAAAGCCAATCCAGCCCTCATCGACCTACAAACCAAGCTGCGCTTTGATACCGCAGGTCTGCGCTACACAGGCTCGGCCGCACTTGATTTAGCTTACGTTGCTACGGGCTACCTCGACGGTTTCATTGGCGTCGGCCTCAAATCATGGGACATCGCCGCAGGCGTGCTGCTCATCAAAGAAGCGGGAGGCCTCGTCACCGACCTCACAGGCGAAGGTGACTACATGAATGGCAACATTGTCGCGGCAACACCAAAATTGTTGCCCGCATTGTTGAAAGAAGTAACCGAAACTACTGCCTAAATTCATCGTCGCTTAAAAACTGGTTCCCACGCAATGCGTGGGAATGTTCTTTATATCATCTCACCCATTACGTCACCCGCCATGACCGCCAAACACACACCCATGATGGCTCAGTATCTGACCATCAAAGCAGACCATCCCAATACTTTGCTCTTTTACCGAATGGGCGATTTTTATGAGTTGTTTTTTGATGATGCAATAGAGGCGTCGCGTTTACTCGGTATTTCACTCACCGCACGTGGCTCATCAAATGGTGAGCCAATCAAGATGGCGGGTGTGCCATACCATGCCGCCGAGCAATACTTGGCCAAGCTTCTCAAGCTTGGCCGCTCCGTCGCCATTTGTGAGCAAATCGGCGACCCAGCCACCAGCAAAGGCCCCGTTGAGCGCAAAGTCATGCGTGTTTTGACACCGGGTACAGTCTCCGACGCGGCACTGCTCTCGGATAAGTCGGATGCGTATCTGATGAGTATCGCCGAGCGTGGCAACGGTACGGGCAAACAGCTCGGCTTGGCTTGGCTAAATATGGCGAGTGGCGATTTTTATGTGACCGAAATTCTCGCGAACGAACTGCCCGCATGGTTGGAGCAAATCCGCCCATCCGAACTGGTGGTATCCGATAAGCTCTGTGCACATTATCAAACGCTCAATCCAAACGCCATTGTTTCGCCGTTTACTGATAAATATTTCAATGCAGACAAAGGCGAGACCACGTTGCTCGCACAGATGGGCACACAGCACCTTGCGCAACTTGACGCCGAACACTTGACCGTCGGCTTGGCCGCCATCAAAGGTCTTCTAACCTACGCACAGCACACGCAAGGTCAAGTACTCAAGCACCTGCAGCGCTTACAGGTCGTGCGCAGTGAACAATACCTTACACTCGACGCAGCCACCCGCCGTAATCTCGAAATCACCGAGACACTGCGCGGACAAGAATCTCCGACGCTGTTCTCACTGCTCGATCACACAGCCACCACTATGGGTGCGCGATTACTCAAACGTTGGCTACATCATCCATTGCGCGATGCGAGTGTCGTCCGTGCGCGGCAAAGCGCGATTAGCGAATTACAAAACGGCCGCTACCACGCCCAACTGCGCCCTATTTTACAAAGCATTAACGATGTCGAACGAATCAGCACGCGTATTGCACTGACCAGTGTGCGCCCCAAAGAGCTCGCCGCCTTACGTGATTCACTGCATCATTTACCCGTGTTACAAAACGCTTTAAGTCACTGCGACTCAGATTTATTCAGACAGCTGTGTGCCGATTTGCACCACCCCGAAGCGTTGTCTCATTTACTCCAACGCGCCATCCAACCAGAGCCTGCCACGGTGGTACGCGAAGGCGGCGTTATCGCCGATGGTTTCGATTCTGAATTAGACGAATTGCGTGGTTTACAAACCAACAGCGGCGAATTCCTGCTCCAACTCGAAGCGCGCGAACGGGAGCGCACAGGCATCCCCACGCTCAAAGTTGAATACAACCGCGTGCATGGCTTTTACATCGAATTAACCGCGGCGCAAGCGGTACAAGCCACATTGCCACTGGACTACCAACGTCGCCAAACACTCAAAAACGCCGAGCGATTCATCACGCCCGAACTCAAAGCCTTTGAAGACAAAGCTCTTTCCGCCAAAGAACGCGCCCTCGCGCGTGAGAAATTCCTCTACGACACACTCATAGCCGATTTGCATCCGTACATCAGTGACTTACAGCGCATCGGTCAGGCACTGGCTCAAATCGACGTCTTGACCAACTTAGCTGAACGCGCCTTCACGCTCAATTGGCACTGTCCCGAACTCGTCGACTCACCCGCCATCCACATCCAAAAAGGCCGACACCCCGTCGTCGAGCAGCAGGTTTCACCCTTCATAGCCAATGACTGCCACCTGTCAACGGATGAACGACTCTGGGTCATCACAGGGCCGAACATGGGCGGTAAATCGACCTTCATGCGTCAAGTCGCCCTCATCACCCTACTCGCTTACTGCGGTAGCTTCGTGCCCGCCGAGCGATGCAGCCTCGGGCCGATTGACCGCATATTCACCCGCATCGGTGCGGCCGATGATTTGGCAAGTGGCCGCTCGACATTCATGGTCGAGATGACTGAAGCCGCGCAAATTTTGCAACACGCCACCCCCAACAGCCTCGTGCTCATGGACGAAATCGGTCGAGGCACATCGACATTTGACGGACTTGCACTCGCGCTCGCCATCGCACAATCGTTGCTAAACACGCAACGCAGCCTCACGCTGTTCGCCACGCATTATTTCGAAATCACCCAACTCGCGCAATCGCAAGCCCACGTCAAAAACGTCCACCTATCCGCCGTCGAAGAGCGCGACGCAATTATCTTTCTCCACCAAGTGCAAGACGGCCCTGCCAGCAAAAGCTACGGTCTGCAAGTCGCGCAACTCGCCGGCGTCCCACGCCCCGTCATCAGCGCAGCCCGCAAGCATTTGAGTGTTTTAGAAGAGCAACAAAACCAGCACACTCAGTTTGACTTATTCAAAACACCCGTCGTCATGGACAGCGCAGCGGATACCGAAGTCGCCGTCGAATACGAACCGCATCCCCTGCTCAATGAACTGGCGAAAATCAACCCCGATGAAATGACGCCACGCGAGGCATTGGACGCGTTGTATTTGTTAAAAAAGCAGTTGTGAGAAAAGATTGCGGGTCAAGCCCGCAATGCCCCGTGTATTGAACAAAGTGTAAAAAAACGGCCTGAGATTCAGGCCGTTTTTAACTCTACATTTATTTGGTTTCTTTAACCAACTCAGGGTTAAGCGTTTTGTCGTTGTACATTTTGAACTGACGATAAATTTTATAGTACGCGCGGCCAGCTTGCGCATCAGTCAACAACGCATCCAAACACCCACCCAAATCATTTCGCTGCTCAATGAGCGTCGCGAGTTTTTGCTCGCACGAGGCAATGTGGACAGCATCCACATCGGTACGCTGCGTTTGTGCGCGCATGGCTTTGATTTTCAAGCTCATGATGGACATGCGATCAATCATTGAGCCTGCGGTTTCAGAGTTCAGTCTCGCATCAGCTTGATGCGCGACATCGACGAGGCGCACGAGGATTTCTTCGTCCACGCGTTCTGTGGCGTCATTGCGAGCTTGGTTAAACCCGTCAATAGCGCGTTTGTTCTTGGCGATTTCATCGCCTGAGACGGTGGTACGACGAGCGAGATCCTCTTCTGCCCAAAGAGAAGCGTTATTAAAGTGATTGGTTTCAATCCATGCCCAAACACCCTCTGAAAACTGGCGTGGCACGTAGATGAAGTCAGCCCGTGCAAGACAGGCATCGTGAAATGCGATGACTTGGGTGGATGAAATATCGTGGAAAAATTCTGTGTGTGTCATAGGTATCCTTAGGTGAGTCATTAAAAGGGCAGTTTCGCATCAGGCTTTATTGCCAAAAATACGCCACGGAAATCATTTTGTATTCGCATCAGTGCGACTTCATCATCTGCCTCAAAACGCAGTACAATCACGGGCGTGGTGTTTGACGCGCGCGCAAGACCAAACCCATCAGCGTAGTCTGCGCGCACGCCGTCAATGGTGTTGATGGTCGCACCGTTGAAATTCGCACGCCGCTCGAATTGTTCAATCAACTGGCGGTTTTCACCCTCAGCCACAGGGATGTGTAACTCTGGCGTAGAAACGGCTTGCGGGAGTTGATTGAGCTTGTCAGTGATGGCATGCACGTCTGCAAGTTTTGACAACACTTCGAGTAGTCTCGCACCTGAGTAGAGGCCATCATCAAAGCCGCCCCAGCGGTCGTTGAAAAACAAATGCCCACTCATCTCACCACCGAAGGGTGCACCTGTTTCTTTGATTTTGACTTTCATAAACGAGTGGCCCGTTTTCCACATGACAGGCACACCGCCATGCCGCTCAATCAGAATTGCCAAGTGTGCGCTGCATTTAACGTCAAAAACAATTGGCGCACCAGGCTGGTCAGCCAAAACATCTTCAACAAACAACATGATTTGGCGGTCAGGATAAATGATATTACCTGTTTTCGTCACCACACCGAGTCGGTCGGCATCGCCATCGAATGCAAGACCGATTTCGGCATCGGTGTCGCGCAGTGCTTTTTGTAGATCAACGAGGTTTTTTTCGTCTGCTGGATCAGGGTGGTGGTTGGGAAAATTGCCATCGACATCGCAAAACAAATCAACCACGGTGCAACCCAATCGGCGGAACACTTCGACCGCCGCCACACCGCCGACACCATTGCCACAGTCAATCGCCACCGTCATTGGCCGAGCGAGTTGCACATCATGTGCAATCGCATCGATGTAAGCAGGCAAAATATTTTCTGCACGTATATCTCCTGCGACCGCTGCGGTGTGTAGCCTCCCGCTCAAAATCCGTTCGCGTAAATCCGTGATTTCGCCTGAGTTCAGTGTCGCGCCTGCAAGCATCATTTTCAAACCATTGTATTGCGGCGGATTGTGGCTGCCTGTAACGGCGACGCCCGAACCTGTCTCAAAATACTGCGTGGCAAAATACACCGTCGGCGTCGGAACCATACCGATGTCAATCACATCAACGCCCGCGAGCACAACCCCCGCAGACAAAGCACGCAGCAAGCGCTCACCCGAGAGCCGCCCATCACGCCCCAAAACCAGTGTCGCCACGCCCGCCTCGTACGCGAGCGTGCCCAACGCGTGGCCTATTTGACGCACGGCATCTTCGGTCAATGTCTCATCAACAATGCCACGAATGTCATTGGCTTTAAATATATGCGGCGATAACAATTGCTCAGCTCCTGAAATAGAGATGTTCACCCACTCAAATAAATATCCACACATTGTACCAATGTGTCGCCATTTATCCGCCGATTTTCGTTAAAATAACACGAGCCGCTCACCATCAAAGTCAAAAACGGCCAACAAACCAACAACCACATCGAGGGAAAATATGACAACCAGACAACCGACAGAGCAACCTGCATGGCAGCTACTGACCACTCACAAAACCCAAACCCCAGCCGTCCTCAAACAAGGCACATCGTACACAGCCAACGCAGCAGGCATTTCACTTGATTTTTCGCGTCAGTTCATTAACGACGACACACTGAATTTATTCGGCCAATTATTAGAACAACAAGACTGGAAAACATGGCAAGCGAAGATGTTCGGTGGCGAAGCGATTAACACATCAGAAAATCGCGCCGTGCTCCACGTTGCTCTGCGCGGCTCTTATAATGGCACCGACGCGGGAATCAACGACGAAGTGGCGCAAACCCAAAACAGCTTTTTTACCTTCGCCGAAGCAGTGCGCCGTGGCGAGATTAAAAGTCACACAGGCGAAGCATTCACTGACGTGATTAACCTCGGTATCGGTGGCTCTGACCTTGGGCCACGCCTCATCTGCCACGCACTGGCCGACCAAAACGCCACGCCGCGTGTGCACTTCGTCGCCAACCTTGACCCTGTTGAAATGCAACGAGTCCTGCACGGCTTAAACCCAACGACGACCTTATTCATTCTGTCGTCAAAAAGCTACTCCACTGTGGAAACCCAAGCGAACGCGGAAGCTGCCGTCGCTTGGCTAAGCGCAAACTCATCTGCTGACAAAGCTGCCATTAAAGCCGCACACTTTTGCGCCGTCTCAAACAACATCAAAGCCGTCAGCGCATGGGGCATCAACGTCGATCGCTGCTTTACCCTGCCTGAATGGGTCGGCGGTCGTTTTTCACTATGGTCAGCCGTTGGCCTGTCCATCGCCATGGCGATTGGTGAAAAAGGATTCCGAGAGCTGCTCGCAGGCGCGCATGAGATGGATCAGCATTTCCTCTGCGCACCATTGTCCGAAAACTTGCCTGCCCTGCTCGCCATCATCGGCATCTGGAACACCAACTTTCACGGTGCACAAACTCACGGTGTCATCATCTACTCCGAACGCCTGCGCTACCTGCCCGACTATTTGCAACAATTAGAAATGGAGTCGAACGGCAAATGCGTGGACAAAGATGGTCAACCAGTTAGCTACGCTACCTCACCTGTACTATTCGGCGGCTTGGGCACGACCACCCAACACAGCTTTTTCCAAATGCTGCATCAAGGCACACACCTCGTGCCACTGGACATCATCAGCCTATCGGCCACACGCGCCATTCGCAGTCACGACGGCGACACACGCGCTGATGATTTACTCCTGTTCGCAAAAGCACAATCCGACGCTCTCGCCTACGGCATTGCCGCGCTGCCCGCCAGCCTACGCGATGCATGGCAAACCAAACCCAGCTACAGTCACTTCCCTGCGAATCGACCGAATAGCCGCATCCACCTCGAAGCACTCACTCCAAAAACTCTGGGGGCATTAATTGCTATGTATGAACACAAAACGTTCTTGCAAGGGGTTGTGTGGCACGTCAACAGTTTTGACCAATGGGGCGTTGAGTTGGGCAAAGTCATGTTTGGGGCGATGAAATAAATGCGTCGTGTGGAGATGTGCAGGCATCTCCATCGTTTGTTTTAATGAGAGTGTGAATTCATGAGCTATTTTGTCGTTGCGTTTTTGTTGTCTTTTTTAACTACGATGTGGCTGGTACACAGCCACCATCTGCACAGCCACATCTCGCACGACCATGACTTGAGTGGTCCTCAAAAATTCCATGAAAATCCCGTGCCACGCATCGGAGGTGTGGGTATTGCAGTGGGCTTGGCTGGGTTCGCTATTTTGGCGCTACTGCGGAATCATCCACAAGCAAGTTTATTAACCACACTGCTCATTTGTGCACTACCTGCTTTTTTTGCGGGAATTTTAGAAGACACCACCAAGCGCGTCTCACCGATGTGGCGTCTCTTATCCACCGCAGTATCCGCAATCCTTGCCAGCGCACTGCTCAAAGCCACCATTGATCGACTCGACATTTGGGGGTTGGATGCGCTGATGAGCATCAGCATTGTTGGTATTGTATTCACAGCTTTCTGTGTTTCAGGCATTGCCAATGCCGTAAACATCATTGATGGCTTTAATGGATTGTCCTCCGTCGTGGTATGCACGATGCTGCTCTCGTTGGTATATGTCGCCTTCAGTGTCAATGACTCAATGGTGCTGTCCTGCTCTCTCGCACTCATTGGGGCAATTATCGGATTTTTCTTATGGAATTATCCCTCTGGCAATATTTTTTTGGGGGACGGTGGTGCCTATTTGATTGGTTTTTTGGTAGCTGATTTGGCAGTGATTTTGGTCAATCGGCATCCCAGTGTATCGGCATGGTATCCTGTATTGCTGTTTATGTATCCCTTGGTTGAAACGTTGTTTTCTATTTATCGCCGCCGATTCATCAAGAAACAAGCCGCCAGCGTACCTGATGGCGTGCATCTACACAGCCTACTTTATCGTCGTATGATTCGCTGGACGTTAGGCTTCCAACATATTTCTGCGGAACAAAGAAACGCCATGACATCCCCTTATTTGTGGGTTTTGTCCTCAATGGCCGTTGTGCCTGCCACATTATTTGCACAGCACACTTGGGTGCTGATTGCATTCTCTTTGTTATTTATTTTTAGTTATGTTTGGATTTATTGGCGATTGGTTCGATTCAAATCACCGATGTGGCTCAATTGGCTCTATTCGCATCGCAAAAAATGAAAAAACCGATGATTCGTCATCGGTTTTTTTATCAAGCCTCTAACGCTGCCACCCCAGCATAAACCAGACGTCATCAAAACCATCCGTGGGCAAACGCGTGAAACCACTTCGCACATAAGCATGCCAGCGCCCCATCAACCAAGCACTCAAAAACTCGCTGTATACCGCCACATCAGTGATGGGTTGCCACGTATTTTCTGCTGTGGCATTTCGCAGTGTTTGCTTCATCGTGGCAGACAAACGCTCAAGTAATTGAGTCACTCGTTGTTGCAAACGCTCATGTTCATGCATTAGGGCATCACCAATGAGCACGCGCACCATACCTGGGTTCTTTTGAGCAAACACCAATTGCACATGAATCATTTTTTTGAGTTGTTCCATTGCACTTGCATCTGACTGGGCGATTTGATTGAGCAAGCCAAACAGACTTGCCTCAATGAACTCAATCAATCCTTCAAACATCTGAGCTTTGCTGGCAAAGTGCCGATACAGAGCCGCTTCAGAAACACCGATGGTTTTGGCTAAGCCTGCCGTGGTGATTTTATCACCAGCGGGATTCTCCAACATCTGCGCCAGCGTCTGTAAAATCTGAATGCGTCGCTCACCTTTTGCAGGTCGTGGCTTTTTAAGTTCTGCTGTGTTTGATTCCATATCGTTCTCTCTTTTGAATGAGCGAAATTGTAACTGATTCGGGCACGCAATCAATGAATTGCATGACGTTTTTACAAAATTATGTTCAAAAAAAACACCCCCAGCAAAGCGGGGGTGTTTTTATCTTGCTACAACCAATTACTCAGCAGTTGGCGCTTCTGGTAATTCAGAGGCTTGGGTAAAGTCCAAGACCTCTTCAGCCACTTCAAATAGCTCTGCTTCTTTTTGCGCACGATTTTGTTCATGGATTTTCTTGTTGACACGGGCTTTATGGAATGCCAAGCCTGTACCAGCAGGAATCAATCGACCCACGATGACGTTTTCTTTCAAACCGCGTAAATCATCGCGTTTGCCCATAATCGCAGCTTCTGTCAAGACACGTGTAGTCTCTTGGAACGATGCCGCAGAGATGAACGAGTCAGTTGACAACGACGCTTTGGTAATACCGAGCAATACGTTGACATACTTCGCAGGCAAACCACCTTCCGCTTCTACGCGTTCGTTTTCAATCAACATTTCAGAGCGTTCCACTTGCTCACCTTGGATGAACTTAGTTGAGCCCGCCTCGGTAATTTGAACACGACGCAACATCTGACGCACAATCACTTCAATGTGCTTGTCATTGATCTTCACACCTTGCAAGCGATAAACGTCTTGCACCTCATCAACAATATAAGTCGCCAAGGCTTCAATGCCTAACAAACGCAAAATGTCTTGTGGATCGGCAGGCCCTTCAATGATGACCTCACCTTTATTCACCACCTGACCGTCATGCACAGACAAGTGTTTGTCCTTAGCGATCAAAAACTCGTGCATTTGACCATCCAAATCCGTGATGACCAAACGTTGCTTACCACGGGTTTCTTTACCGAAGGTAATCGTACCTGTCACCTCTGCGAGCATACCCGCGTCTTTTGGTGAACGCGCTTCAAACAACTCGGCCACACGCGGCAGACCACCGGTAATATCACGGGTTTTTTGCGATTCCATTGGAATACGCGCCAAAACCTCACCCTTACCCACTTGCTGACCATCACGAATCATGATGAGCGCACCAACTTGGAAACCAATGGTCACAGGATGTTCTGTGCCAGGGATTTTCACTTCTTCGCCCGCATCATTGATCAATTTGACCTGTGGACGCACCACTTTGCTGGTTGAGCTACCTCGACGTTTCGGATCAATCGCCACCAAAGTTGACAAGCCAGTCACCTCATCGATTTGCTTGGCAACGGTCACACCTTCTTCGATATTCTCAAACTTAATCGTACCTGCATACTCAGTGATAATCGGACGCGTCAATGGATCCCATGTCGCCAACTGTGTACCCGCTTTGATCTGTGCACCATCAACAAACAATAATGTGGCACCGTACGGCAATTTATGACGCTCGCGTTCACGGCCATAATCATCAGCGATCAACACTTCACCTGAGCGAGAAATCACAATCTGCTCACCTTTGGTATTGGTCACATAACGCATGGTGTTGGTAAAGCGCAAAGTACCGTTCGATTTGGCTTCAACGCTTGACGCAACCGCTGCACGCTGCGCCGCACCACCAATGTGGAATGTACGCATCGTCAACTGTGTCCCAGGTTCACCAATCGATTGAGCAGCGATCACACCCACCGCTTCACCTTTGTTCACCAAGCCGCCACGACCCAAATCACGGCCATAGCACTTCGCGCACAAACCATAGCGTGTATCGCAGGTCAATGCGGTGCGGACTTTGACTTCGTCGATGCCGAGTTTTTCGATCAATTCAACGTGGTCTTCTTCGAGCAATGTGCCCGCTTCAAACACCGTTTCTTGTGTTTCAGGATTAATCACATCGGCGGCTGCGACACGACCAAAGATACGTTCGCGCAACGCTTCAATGACTTCACCCCCCTCAACCAGAGCCTTCATCGCCACACCGTTTTCGGTGCCGCAATCGTCCTCAACCACGACCAAGTCCTGAGTCACGTCCACCAAACGACGCGTCAAGTAACCAGAGTTCGCTGTTTTCAGAGCGGTATCGGCCAAACCTTTACGCGCACCGTGCGTTGAGTTGAAGTACTGGAGTACGTTCAAACCTTCGCGGAAGTTCGCAGTAATCGGCGTTTCAATGATCGAGCCATCAGGTTTTGCCATCAAACCACGCATACCCGCGAGCTGACGAATCTGAGCTGCTGAACCACGCGCACCTGAGTCCGCCATCATGTAAATCGCGTTGAATGACTCTTCGCGCGTTTCATTGCCATGGCGGTCAATCACTGGGTCAGTTGACAAGTGCTCCATCATCGCCTTACCGACTTGGTCAGAGGCACGCCCCCAGATGTCGATGACTTTGTTGTAGCGCTCACCCGCTGTCACAAGACCTGATGCGTATTGTTGCTGAATTTCTTTAACTTCAGCAGAAGCCGCATTGATCAAGTCTTCTTTGACACTTGGCACGAGCATGTCGTCGATCGCGATTGAAATACCCGCGAGTGTTGCCAAATTAAAGCCATTGGACTTGAGTCGGTCAGCAAACAAAACAGTTTCGTTCAAACCACATTTGCGGAATACCAACGTGATCAGTTTAGAAATTTCTTTTTTCTTGAGCGTTTTGTTCATGACTTCGAACGACAAACCCGCTGGCAAGATTTCAGACAAAAACGAACGACCCACAGTGGTTTCGTAGCGTTTCAAGCGCGTGGTGCGCTCCTCTGTTTCTGGATCGATGTCCACTTCGGCAATACGCGTGGTGATGCGTGTGGTCAAGGCCACCTCACCCGCCTCATAAGCACGACGCACTTCGTTCACGTCAGCGAAGAACATGCCCTCGCCTTTGCCATTGGTTTTCGCACGTGTCGCGTAGTACAGACCCAAGACAATGTCTTGAGACGGCACAACAGATGGCTCACCAGACGCAGGGAACATGATGTTGTTCGACGCGAGCATGAGTGTGCGCGCTTCAGTTTGTGCTTCGAGCGAGAGAGGGACGTGAACCGCCATTTGGTCACCGTCAAAGTCGGCATTGAATGCCGCACAGACGAGTGGGTGCAGCTGGATCGCTTTGCCTTCAATCAAGACAGGCTCAAACGCTTGAATACCCAAACGGTGCAAGGTTGGAGCACGATTCAACAACACTGGATGTTCACGAATGACTTCTTCGAGAATATCCCAAACCACTGGCTCTTGCATCTCGACCATGCGTTTGGCTGTTTTAATGGTGTTGGCCAAGCCTTGAATTTCGAGCTTGTTGTAAATAAATGGTTTGAACAACTCCAACGCCATCAATTTCGGTAAACCACATTGATGTAATTTAAGCTGAGGACCAACCACAATCACTGAACGACCTGAGTAATCGACACGTTTACCCAACAAGTTTTGACGGAAACGACCGCCCTTACCTTTGATCATATCGGCCAAAGATTTCAACGCGCGTTTGTTCGCACCCGCCATGGCTTTACCGCGACGACCGTTGTCGAGCAATGAATCGACCGCTTCTTGCAACATACGCTTTTCATTGCGCGTGATGATTTCTGGTGCGCGCAATTCGAGCAAACGTTTCAAACGGTTATTACGATTGATCACACGACGATACAAATCGTTCAAATCCGATGTCGCAAAACGACCACCATCCAATGGAACCAATGGACGTAAATCTGGTGGCAATACAGGCAAAACCTCCATCACCATCCATTCAGGCTTGATGCCTGAGCGTTGGAATGCTTCCAAGATTTTTAAACGTTTGGCGATTTTCTTGATTTTTGCGTCACTTGAAGTCGCTTGCAAATCAGCGCGCAGCTTCTCGATGTCCGCCTGAGTGTCCATGTTTTGCAACAACTCACGAATACCTTCTGCCCCCATCAAAGCACGGAACTCATCGCCATACTCTTCGGTTTTTGCATGAAAGTCGTCTTCGGTCATGATTTGGCAACGCTTCAATGGCGTCATGCCTGGCTCAATCACCACGTATGCTTCAAAGTACAAAACACGTTCAATGTCACGCAACGTCATGTCCAAAACCATACCAAGGCGTGAAGGCAAAGATTTCAAAAACCAAATGTGTGAGACAGGCGCAGCCAGCTCGATGTGACCCATGCGGTCACGGCGAACTTTGGTCAAAGTGACCTCAACGCCACAACGCTCACAAATGACACCACGGTGTTTGAGGCGTTTGTATTTGCCGCACAAGCATTCGTAGTCTTTAATCGGGCCAAAGATTTTCGCGCAGAACAAACCGTCGCGCTCAGGTTTAAACGTGCGGTAGTTAATCGTTTCTGGCTTTTTGACTTCGCCAAAAGACCATGAACGGATTTTTTCAGGTGAAGCCAGTCCGATTTTAATGGCTTCAAAATTGTCGTCCTGTTGGACTTGCTTAAATAAGTCGAGCAATGCTTTCATAATTTCACGCTCCTATTAGTTTCGTTCTAAATCAATGTCAACGCCCAGTGAGCGAATCTCTTTGACCAATACATTGAATGACTCTGGCATACCTGCATCGATTTCGTGCTCGCCTTTGACCAAGTTGTCATACATTTTCGTACGACCATTGATGTCATCGGATTTGACTGTCAACATCTCTTGCAAGATGTATGACGCGCCGTATGCTTCAAGTGCCCACACCTCCATCTCACCGAAACGCTGACCACCGAACTGCGCTTTACCGCCGAGTGGCTGCTGCGTGACCAAAGAGTATGGACCAGTTGAACGCGCGTGCATTTTGTCATCGACCAAGTGATGCAGTTTCAAAACGTGCATGTAGCCAACGGTGACATGGCGCTCAAATGCATCACCTGTGCGGCCATCATACAAGCGCACTTGGGTTTTGCTTGGCGTGAAACCACGCAATGCCGTCGCAGGATCATCATCAGGGAATGCCAAATCGAGCATTTTGCGAATTTCTTTTTCAGACGCACCATCAAAGACGGGGGTCGCGAATGGCACACCGTTTTTCAGGTTGTGCGCCAAATTCACAATTTCTTCATCAGTCAAGGAGTCGATATCAGCGGCTTGGCCTGACGTGTTGTAAATTTCATTCAAGAATTTACGCAGTTTTTCAACCTTAACTTGCTCAGCAAGCATCTTATCAATGCGCCAGCCCAAGCCTTTGGCCGCCCAGCCCAAATGCACTTCGAGGACCTGACCCACGTTCATACGTGATGGAACACCCAATGGGTTCAAAACGATATCCACGGGTGTACCGTCAGCCATGTGCGGCATATCTTCAACCGGGACGATGCGAGATACCACACCTTTGTTACCGTGACGACCCGCCATTTTGTCACCTGGTTGCAAACGGCGTTTTACAGCCAAATACACCTTGACCATTTTGATGACACCTGCTTGCAAATCATCGCCTTGCGTGAGTTTTTTGCGTTTTTCTTCAAAAGCGTTATTGAACTGCGCACGCTTTTGTTCGAGTGATTCACGAACCGCTTCCATTGCTGTTGCAGAGGCGTCATCAGCCAAACGAATATCAAACCATTTGTACTTATCAGCCAAATCGTGCAAGTAGTCTTTGGTTATCGTCGCGCCTTTGGCCAACTTATTCGGGCCGCCGTTGGCGATTTTATTCGTCAACATTTTTTCGAGGCGGATGAATGCATCGCCTTCAACGATACGCATTTGATCGTTCAAATCATGACGATAACGATTCAGCTCTTCTTGAATGATTGACTCAGCACGCGCATCACGCTGTGTGCCCTCGCGAGTAAAGACTTGGACGTCAATCACCGTACCCGTCGTGCCACCAGGAACGCGCAAAGAAGTGTCTTTCACATCAGAGGCTTTTTCACCGAAAATCGCACGCAAGAGTTTTTCTTCAGGGGTTAATTGTGTTTCGCCTTTGGGGGTGACTTTACCCACCAACACGTCGCCCGCTTGCACTTCAGCGCCAATGTGGATAATGCCTGACTCATCCAAACGAGACAGCTGTGCTTCTGCCAAATTAGAAATATCGCGTGTGATGTCTTCCGCACCGAGCTTTGTATCACGAGCGACCACTGACAACTCTTCGATATGAATCGATGTGTAACGATCATCAGCCACCACTTTTTCGGAGATCAAAATCGAGTCCTCGAAGTTGTAACCATTCCAAGGCATGAACGCAACCATCATGTTTTGACCCAAAGCCAATTCACCTAAGTCAGTTGATGCACCGTCAGCAATCACATCACCACGCGCAACCACGTCGCCTTTTTTGACAATTGGACGTTGGTTGATGTTGGTGTTTTGGTTCGAGCGTGTGTATTTAATCATGCTGTAAATATCCACGCCCACCTCACCAGCAACTGCTTCGTCGTCATTCACACGAATCACCACACGGTTCGCATCAACGTAGTCAACCACACCACCACGAATCGCTTGTACCGCAGTACCCGAGTCAACCGCTACAGTACGCTCAATGCCCGTACCCACAACCGCTTTCTCAGCGCGTAAGCAAGGAACGGCTTGACGTTGCATGTTCGAGCCCATCAATGCACGGTTCGCGTCATCGTGTTCAAGGAACGGGATTAATGATGCCGCTGCAGAAACAATTTGTGATGGCGCAACGTCCATGTACTGAATACGGTCTGGCGTAACAAGCATCGATTCACCCGCTTCACGAGCCGAGACCAATTCGTCGGTCAATTTACCGTTTTTATCGAGCGTCGCATTGGCCTGTGCAATGACATATTTACCCTCTTCAATCGCTGACAAATAGTCAATTTGATCGGTCACTTTTTGATCAATCACGCGACGATAAGGTGTTTCTAAGAAACCATATTCGTTCAAACGTGCATAAATCGACATTGAGTTAATCAAACCAATGTTTGGACCCTCTGGTGTTTCAATCGGGCACACACGACCATAATGCGTTGGATGAACGTCACGCACCTCAAAACCAGCACGCTCACGCGTCAAACCGCCTGGGCCAAGTGCGGAGACACGACGCTTGTGCGTGATCTCTGATAACGGATTGGTTTGATCCATAAATTGAGACAGTTGGCTTGAGCCAAAGAACTCTTTGATCGCCGACGAAATCGGTTTAGAGTTAATCAAATCATGCGGCAATAAACCTTCTGATTCAGCTTGCGCCAAACGCTCTTTGACCGCACGCTCAACACGCGCCAAGCCAGAACGGAATTGGTTTTCAGTCAATTCGCCAACACAACGCACGCGACGATTACCCAAGTGATCGATGTCATCAACCTCACCTTTGCCATTGCGTAAATCAACCAAAGTTTGAATCACATCCAAGATGTCTTGATTATCCAAGGTCATTGAGCCTTCATCAGAATCACGACCCAAACGACGATTGAATTTCATGCGACCAACGCGTGACAAATCGTAGGCATCTTCTGAATAGAACAAACGATTGAACAAAGCCTCAACCGCATCTTCAGTCGGTGGCTCACCAGGACGCATCATGCGATAAATGGCAATACGCGCGGCATTTTGGTCAGCAGTCTCGTCCAAACGCAGAGCACTGGAGATGAATGGACCATGATCCAACTCATTGGTATAAAGTGTTTCGAGCTCTTTGATGCCGGCAGCGCGCAATTTTTTTAGCAATTCTTCAGTCAGCTCAGCATTCGCATTCGCAATCACTTCACCTGTTGAACCATCAATCACATTTTTCGCTAAAACTTGACCCAGCAGAAAATCTTCAGGCACAGTGATTTCTTTGAGGCCTGATTTTTCAATATCGCGGATGTGCTTACCTGTGATGCGCTTGTCACGTGCCACAAGCACATTACCAGACTTGTCCACAATATCAAAACGCGCCACTTCACCTCGCAAGCGCTCAAGCAGCACTGGTGTACGTGCACCTTCTGCAGCCAAAGTCACTTGATTAAACTCAAAGAATTTCGCCAAAATTTCTTCTGGTGTCATGCCAATCGCTTTGAGCAAAATCGTGACAGGCATTTTACGGCGACGATCCACACGGAAATACAGCACATCTTTCGCATCAAACTCAAAATCGAGCCAAGAACCACGGTAAGGAATAATACGCGCAGAGAACAGCAACTTACCTGAGCTGTGTGTTTTGCCTTTGTCATGTTCAAAAAATACACCTGGCGAGCGATGCAACTGAGACACAATCACACGCTCAGTGCCATTAATCACAAAGGAGCCTGTATTTGTCATCAAAGGCATTTCACCCATGTAGACTTCTTGTTCTTTGATTTCTTTGATGGTTGGTTTTGACGCTTCTTTATCCATCAACACCAAACGCACTTTTGCACGCAAGGCTGAGCAGTATGTCAAGCCACGTTGTTGACATTCTTTCACATCAAACACAGGGTCAGCGAGCTGATAAGACACGAACTCGAGACGCGCCATGCCATTGTGCGACTCAATCGGGAAAATAGAGGTAAATGCGGCTTGCAAACCAGTGTTGCTGCGCTCCATCGGCGCAACATGGGCTTGCAAAAATTCAAAAAATGAACGCAGTTGTGTTTCTAATAAGTAGGGAACTTCTTGCACCACTTCACGTTTCGCAAAACTTTTGCGAATACGCTTCTTCTCGGTGTATGAGTAAGCTTGGGCTTGAGCCATGAATCACTCCAAAGGGTCTTGCACGAACACAATTCACACTGATGCACGAATCGCTGCACAAGGGGTTGACGTTGACTGGCGGATGAACATTTGGTGCTTGGCCACTACCAAGCGCTGGCGGACGACGCGTCTAAGCAGGTTTTGGGATGAACGTTACACAGGATGCAACACCCGAACCATGGACAAAAACGAGCCCGACCAAAGGCTATTTTCTTGCAGTCGATTAAGAAAATAAAACTCAAAACTCGTCAAACATTCGTTCAAACAAGTACTGAATTTTAGTATCTCATTAGACGGGAAAAGGCTGAGTGCGTCGCACCCAGCCTCAACCCAGAAGAACAAACTCGAATTACTTGAGTTCCGCTTTCGCGCCAGCTTCTTCCAATTTCTTTTTAGCTGCTTCAGCATCTGCTTTAGGAGCAGCTTCTTTAACAGTTTTCGGTGCGCCATCAACAAGGTCTTTGGCTTCTTTCAAGCCCAAACCAGTGATTTCACGAACTGCTTTGATCACAGATACTTTATTCGCGCCAGCGTCAGTCAACACCACGTCAAAATCAGTTTTCTCTTCCGCAGCGGCTGCACCTGCACCACCAGCTGCAGGACCAGCTGATACAGCTGCGGCTGATACGCCGAATTTTTCTTCGAATGCTGATACCAAGTCATTCAAATCCATTACTGACATTGCCGATACGGCTTCCAAAATGTCGTCTTTAGTAACTGCCATGTTAAACTCCAATAATTAATGTATCGAGAAACATCTCGATGAAATAGTTAAACGCAAAATTTAAGCTTCTGCTTTTTGTGCCGCAACTGCGCCCAAAGCGCGAGCCATTTTCGACACCGGCGCTTTCATCACGTAAGCCAATTTCGCCAACAATTCGTCGCGACTTGGAATGCTTGCCAACGCTTTAATGCCAGCTTGATCGAGCAAAGAGCCGTTGTAAACGCCTGCTTTCAAGACCAGCTTATCATTGGTTTTAGCAAAATCATTCAAGACTTTGGCTGCTGCAACAGCATCTTCAGAGATGCTATAGAGCAAAGGCCCAGTCAAGTCGTTTGACAAAGATTCAAACGAAGTACCCGCAATAGCACGACGTGCCAATGTGTTTTTCAACACACGAATTTGTACGCCTTGCTCACGAGCTGTTTTACGTAATGTAGTTAAAGCAGCAACGCCAACCCCACGATATTCAGCCACGGCCACGGTTTGTGCGTTAGCAATTAACGCACTCACGTCTGACACGACGACTTTTTTACCTTCAAGATTTAATGCCACAATAGTGCTCCTACAAGGTTAATAGAATGTTATGAAAACTCATAACGCCCAACGACTAACCGAGGTTTTTGGCTTTAAATATAAATATCAAAATACAAAAACGGATTCGGGGTCGCATTCTGCGTTGGCAGCTTCATTGCTTTTTAAAAATGATTTAAAGAAGCATCAAAGCGATTAAATTCAATATTTCAACTGAAAACCAACGGTCTTTGAAAGCTCGCCATCTATTTGATTACCTCAAACAAACAGCGACCCAAAGTTCAGAAAGCAAACTCACTGATTATTAATGAGTTTGCAAATTTTATGACTTAGCCTGCAATCGAGCCTGAGTCCACTGTTACACCAACGCCCATGGTTGATGAAACAGCAACTTTACGAATGTACACGCCTTTGCTTGATGCTGGCTTGAGCTTGGTCAATTCAGCGATTAAAGCCGCCAAGTTTGATTTCAACGCAGCCACTTCGAAGTTCGCACGACCGATAGTTGCATGGATGATACCGCCTTTGTCCACACGGAACTGTACTTGACCCGCTTTCGCGTTTTTCACAGCCGTTTCAACGTCTGGTGTCACAGTACCGACCTTCGGGTTTGGCATCAAACCACGAGGACCCAAGACTTGGCCCAACGTACCAACCACACGCATAGCGTCTGGTGTCGCGATGACGATATCGAAATCCATTTGACCCGCTTTAACTTGTTCAGCCAAGTCTTCCATACCGACGATGTCTGCACCTACGGCTTTAGCGATTTCCGCTTTTTCGCCTTGAGCAAATACCGCAACACGCACTGATTTACCCGTGCCTGCTGGCAACACAACAGAACCACGCACAGTTTGGTCAGATTTCTTAGGATCAACACCGAGCTTAACAGCAACGTCGATAGACTCAACGAATTTAGCTGTAGCGCATTCTTTCATCAAGCTCAACGCTTCATCAGCCGCGTATGATTTGCTGCGGTCGATTTTTGCTGCCAATGTTTTTTGACGTTTGGTTAATTTAGCCATGATGATTACACTCCTTCAACCGTGATGCCCATGCTGCGCGCGCTACCAGCGATGGTGCGTACAGCCGCGTCCAAATCAGCTGCCGTGAGATCAGGCTGCTTGGTTTTAGCGATTTCTTCCGCTTGTTCGCGAGTGATTTTCGCCACTTTGTCCGAATGAGGACGCGCTGAACCTTTGGTAATTTTTGCAGCACGTTTGAGCAACACCGTGGCTGGCGTTGTTTTCATCACGAAGGTGAAACTCTTGTCTGCGAAAGCGGTAATCACAACAGGAACTGGTAAGCCTGGTTCCATACTTTGAGTCGCTGCATTAAATGCTTTACAGAACTCCATGATATTGAGACCACGTTGACCCAATGCTGGACCAACTGGGGGAGACGGGTTTGCTTTGCCCGCTGGGATTTGCAGCTTAATAAAGCCGATAATCTTTTTTGCCATTTTACACCTCTAAAGTGAGTGGTAACGCTAGTTCGGCAATCAACAATTGCCTACTAAAGCTCCTCTTGCAATCCATTTTTAACCAGCCTGAAAACCAGTCTAGGCAGAATCACTTAACCTATTATTTATTTTTAAATCAGCTTTTCAACCTGATCAAAACCAAGCTCAACGGGCGTCGCACGCCCGAAAATCGTCACATTCACGCGCAGCTTGTTACGCTCGTAATTGACTTCATCAATATGTCCATTGAAGTCCGCAAAAGGTCCTTCTGATACACGCACTTCTTCGCCCACCTCAAATTGAACCTTGGGTCGTGGGCGATCGCCAGTCATGTGAGATAAAATCTTTTCAACATCCGCAGTAGGTATGGCATGAGGCTTATTGCCCACACCGCCCACAAAACCTGAGACTTTTGGTGTGCTTTTCACCAAGTGCCACGTCTCATCAGTCATGGCCATCTCAATCAGCACATAACCTGGATACAAACGTCGCTCAACCACCACACGTTTGCCATTACGCATCTCGACCACTTCCTCCGAAGGAACGAGAATACGACCAAACAAATCACCAAATTCAGAACGGGCAATACGCTCAGTGAGGGCACGCTCTACATTTTTTTCCATGCTCGAATAAGCTTGGATGAAGTACCAACGTTTTTCCATGCTCATTCCTTAAACCACAAACAGACGCAAAATCTCAGAGATAGTAGTATCAACCGCCCAAACAAAAAGCCCAACCACCACCACGAAAGCGAAAACCACACCAGTCATTTGCAAAACCTCTTTGCGCGTCGGCCAAACCACCTTACGAGCTTCACGGAAAGACTCTTGTGAAAAGACCATAAATGTCTTACCTGTTGGCGATACAAAAAACGATACAATCGCCAAAATAAAACCAACAGCGAGAATCACAGGTTTCGCGTATGCAGGCAAAGCGGCGCCTAACAACTGAGGCGCGAAAAAATAGGCCAAAAATGCGGCCGCCAAAATAACAATTGACGCCCAGATTCCCCAATTCGAGGAGCGGACGTCAGAAATTTCTTGAGTTTGAGACATAGCCTCTTTCTCTACATAACGTATTTAGTTTTTCGCTGTGGCAGGGGCAGAGGGTCTCGAACCCCCAACCTACGGTTTTGGAGACCGTCACTCTACCAATTGAGCTATGCCCCTACACCGAAAAACACTATTTTAAAACAGAAGCGGGATTCTAACACACTTATAGAATCCCGTCTATGGGTTGCCGCCCAAAGACGGCACATCAATTACGCGTTAATTTTAGCCACAACACCCGCGCCGACGGTACGACCGCCTTCACGAATCGCAAAGCGCAAACCTTCTTCCATCGCGATAGGTGCGATGAGTTTAACGCTGATTGATACGTTGTCAC
>NZ_BMZG01000012.1 GCF_014652675.1 Formosimonas limnophila
CCTTAGGTGAGAACCCCACCGAAAGCCAAAAGCAAGCCGTGTTTGAAACACTGTCCAGAAATGGTACATTGGGCAGCTACTTCCAAACCAATCAAGCCTACATTGACGGCCAAAAAGACTTCGCACCCGGTGGCAAATACAACATGGCCTCCCAAGCCATCACAGGCCTACTCGCCAGTGCCGCAGGCGGCAATTTGCAACAAGGCATCGCCAACGCCGCCGCGCCACTGCTTGCCAGCCAAGTCGGTGACTACTTCGACCGCCAACCCGACACCGAAGCGAACAACGCCGCACGTCTCCTCACCCACGCCGCCGTCGGAGCCGCCGTCGCCTACCTATCAGGCAACGACGCTGCCTCAGGCGCAGCAGGTGCTGTCACAGGCGAAGCCCTCGCTCAAATCATCATCAACACCAGATACGATGGCAAAACATCCGACCAGCTCACCACCGCAGAGAAAGAAGACATCCGAGCCATCTCAACACTCGCAGCAACACTTGTCGGTGGGGCGACAGGTGGCAGCTTTGAAGATGCCGTCACAGCAGGGGCGGCGGGGTATAATGCGGCGGTGAATAACTGTTTAGCAAGCGAGTGCACATCGAAAAAGTGGGATAGAACTCAACCTGGATATCATAAATATGAACTAACAAGTCCAGCTATGTGTAACATTAATAAAGATTCAGGTTGTTTGGATGCGGTAAAAGCAGAACTTGCTTGCAATTCTGCACCAGGACAATCTGCCTGTACACAACCAGGTATAAATACCGCTCACGCTCTGCTCGGTGGAAATGTTATTACTCAATATTTATCAGGATCAGGTATGACTGTGGTCAACGGAACTTATGAAAATCATACTTTTCACGATGGATATATTCAAAGAAGCATCATGGTGACACCAAATGGTGATGTGAAAATTCTCACAATAGGCGAAGGTGTAAATCAACCACGGTCTATTGTTGGTTTAGTAACCGCTAGTGCAAGTACTGTTGCAACATTTAATACCGTCGCAGGCATACCTTTATTCCGAAATTTAGATGCCAATGTCAGAAAAAATGTGCGAGACAGACTTGGCAAGTCTCTTTGGCCAGATTTAGGAAATTAAATGCAAAAGTAACTTTGCTTAAAGAAAGAAACTATGAAAAAACAATTTATTCGGTTCCTAATATTTCTAACGGTAATATATATTTTTTGGGTGATTGTCACACTGAGAGTTTTGATTTTTGGTTAAGCTCCCATATCTTTTAAGACTAACTCTTCAGACTAATTTGATGACTTGGTTTTCAATTTTTTTATGATGCTCTTTGTGAAAAAGCATTTTTTATAGTGGGAATATAAGATGTCTCTGAAAGCGAATCAAATTTTCAAAAGAAATGCATTTATCATTTGGGGCGTTGTTTCAATTATTCTTTTGATATTGCTATCTTTTGGTTTGTATAAAGATTATCAGCAAGATAATTTGACCTTTAACAACGCTAAAATTATTAATCACGTATTACCAACTTTGCCTTATGGAGGAATAGCTATCGTAATTTGCTATTTTTGGGCTACGATTTTATGGTTGTTAGTTTCACTTACTGAAATAATAATTCGGAAAGTTTTTTCAAAGCGCGGTAGTGTGCAATAAGCGAAGCTGTCATGTCCAGTGGCACCCGTACCATTTCAATCTTCAAAATTCGTAATTTTTGAAGATTTTAGGTTTTGATTTAGCCCCGCCAAGGCTGGGCGAGCCATAATTGGCTGAGTAAATTATTCTTTTGCTGTTTGGTTTTGAGTCTATTTTAGGATTTTAGGTGAGTTTGTGTGCTACTGGTTCGGACAGCATTTGTTTTTCTGAATTGTGTTTTTGAGTTGTGAGTCATGTTTTTAGTCAGGCGGTTCATACACGCTGTCCCGTCCACGATATGGACACTAAAAAGCCATCAGATTTTCTCTGAAATTTTCATAAAATTTTGCTTGATTGAGAACGAGCCATTTAAAACTGGCTCGTTTTACACTGCATTTTTAATACGCGATACAGTCCAATCGATTGAATCGTGCAAATTGGGTGATTAACGGGCAGCCAAATGCCTTGCCAGTGCGGACACACCAAGCATTTTTTGGTGATGTTCAACAAGCTGTTTTACTCAGGTGGTATATAAAACCCCGTGAGCAATCCATCCATGGCAGATATGAGAATTGATTCCTTATTTGGGAACGGTTGATTTTTGATTTTGACACGCCCGTTTTGTCGCAATACCTCTATAGGCGTTTGTCCACTAAGATTTTGGTGTGGTCGAACATGATTGTAAAATGCTGTGAACTCGTTTAAAGCGGCTTGAAACTGCAGATTGCCGTGGAGGCGTAACTGACGTATCAAGGGTTTTAGTGTACCAAAGAGCCGCTCAATTTTGCCGTTTTGCCACGGTGCATGAGTGTCAATGGTTTGATGATGAATGCCTGTTAGCTTGAGAAACGTTCTGAATGTCCAGCTTGTAAAGACACGCTCATTGTCAGAACGTACTCGCTTTGGCTTGCCGTACTGCCCAATCGCTAAACACAGGTAGCCCAATAATGTCCATGAACGGCGATTAACCAATGCCTTGAGTTGCACCACAGTGCGTGAGCCATGTTCAATGATGCCCAGCGCACAACACTGCACATGTCCTGCATCTTGGTAAAATGTTAAATCCAAAGCCCATGTGTCATTGATAACTACTGGGCGTGGTGGACGGCGACGTATTTCTCGGCGTTTGATGGTGATTTGGTATTGATGGTTCTTGATGACTTGTGCGACAAACGATTTGCCGACAGTCACGTGGTGTGATGATTTGCCGTGGAGTCGATTAAATGTTAGTGACAGTGACCGACAGCCTGCATTGGGCATCAGGGCTTTCAAACGAATCAGCTCATCTTTTACCCAAGCGGGTTTGGGTGCGCTGCTGTGAATCACCAATGATTCATGATGAGTGATATTTTGTTTGAGCTTTGTTCGTTTGAATGGTGGTGTGATTCTGTTCTTTGAGTAAAGCCAGTACTTTAACCCAACAGCAATAACCATTAGCACAATGAGCCACACACAGCTTTGTAAGATTGTCATAGACTAAATTGCCATCATAGCCGAAAAGAGAAACTTCGAATCCACGAAAAAATGCCTCGACGTAAAGAAACTTCTCCATTAATTTTCTCACGCGTACCTCAACGCAAAGTGAAGCCTAAAATCAGGAAACGCCGCCCCTCGCACGTTTGGACGGCGGCTGACGTGGCACTGCTTGGGACCATGAGCGATGCCGATGCTGCACGTAAAATTGGCGTGAGTCAAAGTCATGTCAGTAACGTGCGAGTGCGTTTGAACATTGAAGCGTTCAAACCCATCTACCGAATTGAGTGGACAAACGAAATCCTGTCCTTACTCGGTAAAGTATCTGATGCAAAAATTAGTCAACGTTTCGGTATCGCTCACACCCCCATTGCACTTAAGCGCAAAGAGTTGGGGATAGCCCCGTTCAAACAGCCAGCACCACTTGTACAATGGACTGATGAGATGTTGTCTAGGTTGGGTACACAGTCTGATGCTTCCTTATCGCGTTTATGGGGTGTGAGTGGTACCCGCATCCAAGCCAAACGCACGCAGCTAAACATTCCCGCTTGCCCAACACCCGAATGGACACCTGACAAATTGGCGTTATTGGGAACAGCCCCCGATAAAGAGTTAGCCAATCAGTGGGGCTTTCCTGCCCACAAGGTCAGCACAAGGCGCAAAAGACTCGGAATCCCTGCCCATCATCAAAAATCCCCCAACACCGTCTGGACATCAGAGATGCTGGCCGTCTTAGGCACAGATGCGGACAGTGTCATTGCTGCTCGACTCAACTTGCCACACACCGTTGTTCATAAGAAGCGTGCGCAATTAGGTATCAAGGCCGCACATGCCACAGCCCCTGCATTTAAATGGACGGATGAGACGATCGCATTATTGGGCAAACACTCTGATGCTGCCATCGGTAAACAGTTGGGCATTCACCATGCTTGTGTGGGTGACAAACGCCGCTTGCTTGGCATCAAGGCGTATCTACCGCCTCATGTTAAACCACCCAAAGCACGGACCAGAACGATTTGGACTGATGACATGCTCAATAAACTGGGAACGGACACGGATCGTGCTTTGGCCAAACAGTTTGGTATTGGCACTAAAGTGGTCTGTCTTAAACGCCATGCGCAGGGCATTACCCCTTATGGCAAAAAAGCCCAGCCTATTAATACCCAAACCAATTCTTTAGAAATGCCGTCCGAACCCACACCAAAAACCATGCCCTCAGAACCAAAGTCTTGGTCAGAGCAATATCTGTCGATGCTGGGTACATTGCCCGATGAGGACTTAGCCAAACAAATGGGGATACTTAAAAAAGAGGTGCGGTTCATGCGAATTCGGCGACTTATTAAACAATGGCAGCCTGAGTAGTTTTGTCTCTGAGTCCGACATCGAACTACCGAAGCGTTGTAAAATCACTTCATTGTTTAATGCCCTCAAACCAGCACCGAGCCTCGCATGAAAAATCCCCACCCAACCCTTTCAAACGCCACATCGCGCACAATGATGCTGGCAGTGATGACCTTGTCTCTGACGGGCTGTGCACTTTTTGGCCCCAAAGCCATACAACCCGAGCAGGTCAAAGCCAATGGCAAACAGGGCTATTTTGTGTTGTCGTCTGAATACGACAACCAGCTCAAGCAAATCAATGAGGCCAATAGAAAAACGACCCATGCTTTTGCACCAGCGGTATTCACGATGAACTTTGAGAAGCAGGGGGAAGCCAAACCGCTGATTCGTCAGTACCGTTATGCCGAGACTTTGCGTGTGTATGAAGTCAAACCTGATGACGGCCCGTTTCGACTGACCAAAATCGGTACGCTGCAAAAAGTCGATACCTACTGGCAATACACCTGCCAAACTTACGGTGTGGCAGGCAAGCCTGGTTATCAGCGCGTGTGCAGCAACCAACCCAATTACAGCCCTGTGTACGAATGGCTGTTAATGGACAACACGCCCACACTCACTGTCGCCAAAGACACCATCGCTCTATATGGGAAGCAAGACCCACAAGAACTCAAAGACTCGCATACCAATGTGTTGCTGGATAAAGTCAAAGCGCAGGCCGAAACAGCAGGCTTAACGGTCATTGGGTTTTAATGTCTGTCTCTAACGGAGTGGTGATTAGCAATGATTTTGTTGAACTCAATGCCCACGACTTTTTACTCTCTTGAGTAATGCCACAGCAATGATGTCGAAGTGTGTTTGCTTTGTGCGTTGTGTTGCATATTGAGCTGACCGTCAAATTGGTGTGTCTTTTGCAAAGTGGCAATCAGCAAGACGGTGATGAGAACAGTATAGTCCCGTTGTTTCATATCGATTTCTCCAGTTGTTGTGGTTTGGTTCGTCTATTGAGTGATGAGTGATACAGGTACGTCATTCGCCACCAATGCTGCTAGTTTATTGATAGGTGCCGATGTGAGCGATTAAAGCACTTTAATTAGTATGAATCACGGGGTGTAAAAGTTCACACCCGTAAAAAATGCACAAGCGACTCTGCTTTTTAGTACGGTCATATTGATATCCCCCAACTGTGGTCTGTTTGTTTTTGGAAAAACCCAGCCGCCCTTAAAAATAAGCCCCCTACAATCGTTGCATCATCCAATGCAACCACAGTAGGACACATGGCCTTAAATACCCCCCAATACTTAGAGCAATTCCACGACCAAACCCAAGCCCTTGGGGCGGATGCCGTCACCAGTGACTTCACATTAGAGATTATTGGGGCTGAATCACTGTACCTGCGCACCAAGGGTTTTCCGATTCCGACGACGGCCTCACAAGGCACGATTGAAATTCCGTTGCCACTGGGTGGTCAACGCGGTGAGGCTGTGCAGAACAAAACCTATTTCACAGGTTCGGTGACGTTTATGGAAACCGTCGATGCCTATGTGCGCAACACCATTGCACGAATTGCCACTGTTGGCATTGCAGGTGGTCCAGCAGGGTACTTCAATGCATGGGCGTATCATGGTGACCCTCAAAACTACACTTATCGCATGTACCTGCGTCACGCGCACATTGCCTTGTCGGCGGGCACGCAAACCGATATGTCGAGCAATACCGAAGTGTTGTTGATTGAAGGGGACATCAGCTATCACTACTATGGCCGTCAAGAAATGGGTAATCGTAAATTGCTGTCAGGGTATTGAGGTTCATGGACACAACGCTTGCTACATCGATTGAGCCTTATCGCCAAAACTTGGCCGAATGGGTCGCTGAGTACATTGCCAGTGCGGTCGGGGTGGTGATTGATGAGGTCACGGTGCAGACGCAAGCGGTTGATGTTTATCGACTTTATGCTGCCCACGCCCAATATGACTTTACCGATGTGCAAATGGTGAGCATCGACAGCATGGTCAGTCAGTCCGAGTGGGCACAAATCATGCCCTTGTTTCGTCTGTATGTTGAGCGTGCCAATGCCACCGCGTTGGAATCTGCCAGCATTTATGGGGTGGAGTTATACGGTCGTTCGTCCAGCGAAATCGCCAGTGACATCAGCATCAAAGAAGATGAGCTCAAAGGTTTGGCCTTTGACTTTGCGATTGTCACGGTGTAGGTGAAGTATGGACATTCAACTGTCGAACGGCCAATGGCTGCGAGCCGATTTAACGCCCTGTGTCACCCTGCGCACAGACCTGTCGCCCGTACCAGCCACCTTAGAGGTGGTTGTGCGATTGGATGATAAGCTTGCGCCCTTATTGGCAGAAGGCCAAACCATCACAGCAGGCTATGAGCATGCTGCCTACACCATCATTCACAACCGCCGCATGGCTGACGGGGCACAAGTGCAGGGCAACCGTCTGATGGGGTTTCACAAAATCATCGCCTTGCTCGAATCCTGTCACAAAGTCGCCTTCATTCGCAACGCCGCCATCATCAAAGAAAACGCCCCGCTGACCGACATTTACCGCGCCGCAGGGGCGACGTGTTCAATCAGCAGCGATATTCGCGTCAAACGTTTTTACTGCTATGTGGGTCAAGCCCCGAGCTTTGCGATTGCGCGTGCTTTGCAAGAAGAAGCCGCCGCTTTGTTCTGGACAGGCAGTCAAGTGCGTGTGCAACGCTTGGCCGAAATGTTCAAGACGGAGCCTGTTGAACGTTTGCCCGTGGACACCACGCAAACCTTGACCAGTCAGTTTCTTGAGCGACATGGTGCACCGTCTTACTTCTCAGCCAAGGATGATGCCAGTTTAGCCAATAGCCGCAACAAGGGCAATCGTTCTGCGCAGTTCTATTTGAGTGCGGACCAACAAATGCTCAACAACCTATCAACCTTCTTGTTACAAAAGAAAGTATGGACCACCCGCTACAATCCCAAAATCGCCGCAGGCCACCTGATCGACGTCGCGGGTAAAAACCACGTGGTCATCACTGCCGCTCACCAACGCATTCAAGGCGGTCATGGTTTGCAAGTCACCGACCGTTCACGTTTTTGGCTGGGTGAGTTGTACACAGGGGCACGCGTATGAACAAAATCCCCGCCACCATCCATTCATGGGACGGCAAGATTTGTCGTGTCAGCATCGACGGTTACACCGATGGTGCCAATGTGCAGCCACAGGCCGAAGTGTGTTTTCCGCTGGGTGATAAGCCCGCACACACCGATTTTCGACTGCTCAAAGGTGATGCGGTGTGGGTTGAGTTCAATAACGGCAATCCCAATGAGCCGTTTGTGGTTGGGTTTCGCAACAAAAACACAGGCACAGCCAAAGGCTATCGCCGCCTACACCACGACAACATTGAAATGGCCGCTGATGCACAGTTCAACATCGCCGCCGCTCAAACCAAAATCACCGCGCCTACCACCATTATCGGTGACTTGATTGTTCAGGGCAACATCAGAAGCACGGGCAATATGAAAGCAGACGGCACGATGACAGATTCAGACGGCAACAACGGGGCTTAAGTCCACCACCAACTCACCACAATAACTACCCACACAACACACAGGAAGAACCAGTATGCCATCGCCTAACTTCATTTTTGATTTTGACAAAATGGGCACGCAAAAAGATGCGGCCACCAAAAACGTGGTCAAGTATTTTGCGCAGGCCTCATGTCCCGTTGTATCAGCCAACGTCTCAACCACCAAGCGCACCAGTGGCGTGTCGTATCGGGAAATGTCATTGACCTTTGCTGATTCGCAGAACGTCATTTTTCAGATCAAGTCCAGCGGTGACATTTTTAAGGTCAAGCTCAATGGCAAAGACTTGGCGATTCGTGCACAAGATGATCAGCTCAAAGCGATTGCCCAAATCACAGACCGTTTGGCGGGGGGTCGTTCGGCCTTTCAAGCCAAGCTCGCCAAAGCCATGGCCGCAACCCCAGCAGAGGCAGGTTTAAAAAGCACGGTCAAAACCATTGAAGCGCAACTGATCGAGCAAATCGCCGCACTGGATGAAGCGATTGCCGAGGTGCAGGGCAAGCTGGCAGCGGCATAGGTTCAAGAAAAGTCATCAGGCAGTCAATAGGTCGTCAACAGGCAAAGCGTGGTTTTGGAAAAACCGAGCCGAGCCTGTTTTTTTGTGTTTGATAATCTGCGGCATGTGAGGCCATTTGCCCACAGACTGATTTCAAAGACAAAGGACAGACATGCCGCAATACACCAATGCCACCGATACCGAAGTGCAGCACTTCATGGATTCAGTGGGCATCACGCCCACAACGCCCCAAGTCGATACCGACAGACTCAGCCAGCAATTGAGTAACCCAAACGTACCCGAAACCATTGAGGCCTATATCGACAGTGTCGCCACGGCCACAGGCAACGGCGAACGTGCCCGAGACAGTGTGGCACAGGCCTTGAGCAAAGGGGTTGACGCATTCATCACCGCCCATGGCCGCTCACCAACCGCTGATGTCATCAGTCATGCCATCCAACAAGGTCAAGGATATTTGGACAGTGTCGCAGGTGATAGCGTTTCTGGCACAGAACACAATTCCCTTTCCATGCAGGCCAACCGCGCCATCGTCGCCACCCGCGTATCAGTGGCAACGGCCGTCCCTTTTGCAGCCTATCTGCCACAGGACATCGGTTCAAACGAAGGCAAAATCATCATTGCGTCACACGATGCGATCAAAGCCCTTGGCCTGTACCCAGAAAACGGCAACATCGACGGCGCGAACGCGGGCAAACGTTTGGTCTCACCGCAGCGCGTCACCCTCTTAGATGAAAACGGCAATGGCAAAATCACGGCCAACATGGTGACACCGTATCAGTGCGACCCTGACGGTATGGTGGTGCCCTTACTCAAAAACCGAACCCAGATTCGCGTCAATGGCGTGGTGGTAGCGACTTCGGCATCAGAGTCGAATGTCGAAGTGTTTTCTAATGCGTTCAAGATTGGCACAGATCTTTACGCTGTGAGTGGCAGTATCACTATGGACACGGGCGAGGTCAGTGCCAAATTCATACCAGACTTGCCTGAGAATACGCTTGTGCAAGCGGTGGGGTTTGTGGATATGGAAAAAGACAAAGACATGCGCTACACACCACAAATTGGTGTGAGTGCACAAAAGAAAAGCATTTACGCCGTGCCATACCGTCTGTTTGTCGAAGTCACGCCAGAGTCACGCAAACAGTTTCAAAACGAAATCGGTATTGATCCTGCGACCGACGGCATGGCTGCTGCGCAACGCCAAGCCCTGATTGAAGATCATTACACCGCCATCAAAGATGCCATGGTGATTGGTTTGCACAGCAATTACATGCTCTTTAACTTCAACGCAGCCGATCAGATGAACCAAAAGACCACCTCGGAAATCATGAAAGACTTACGGGTCACGCTCAATCAGATGTCACAGAAGATGGCCATGGACAACGGCTCACACGGCGGCAACATACTTTATGCCGATGAGAAAGCCGCCGCGCTTTTGGCGTCTCTTGACAGCACCATCTTTGTGCCCTCGGGTTTACCCAAACGTCCTTACGTCTACCGCTTGGGGCGTTTGGATAACCAATATGAAGTCTACTTTGCGGGCAATGGCCTGTTGCACATGGGTGGTAAAGGTAAAGGCTTGCCACCCACCAATGGCCGACTTGTGATGGTTGGTGCGAATCAAGAGCAAGTCTCTTTCAACCCGTTTGTTGCCTACTCACCGTATGCGCCGACTGTGAAGCAGTTTGACAACGCCAATCAGGTGTATTTGATGACAGGCTCGTCGGTGATTCAACCCAACCCATTTGCCCAGTACGCCAAAAGCTGCGGGGTGGTGGATATTCTCAACGCCATTTAAGTTAGGACAAAACGATGGTATCCAAAGCCTTATTTTCCAGTCACAGCGATGATTGGGCAACGCCACAAGCTCTGTTTGATGCGCTTAACGCTGTATTCAAGTTTGAAACAGATGTTTGTGCTGTGCCTGAGAATGCCAAGTGCGAGCGGTTCTTTACGCCAGCTCAAAATGGATTGTTGCAAGTGTGGTCAGGCACATGTTGGATGAACCCGCCTTATGGCCGAACCATTAATCAATGGATCAAGAAAGCCTTTGAAAGCACGCAGACCCATCAAGCAACCGTGGTGTGCCTCTTGCCCGCTCGTGTCGATACGAAATGGTGGCATCACTACTGCATACATGGCGAGGTGACATTTTTAAAAGGCCGAGTGAAGTTTGGCGGGGCTAAAAATTCGGCACCGTTTCCGAGTGTCTTGGTGGTGTTTAGACCACAAGTTGCACAGGCTTTGATGCAGTCTCATTTACACAGCGGTTGGACAAAACGACACCATTCAACCCGCAACCATTAAAAGGAATCGCATGACAAACAATCAGAAAATCAATCTTGGTGCACCGTCACTCACGGGCAAAGACAACAATACTCTGGTCAAAGGGGCATTTGCCGCTGAGACCTATCCACTCACACTGATCTTGACCAGTCGTGTCCCCGTGCCCTTGGTGTTTGGTGATGCGGGGGTGGCTTTGGGCAGCAATTCAAGTGATTCTAAAACAGGCACATTTGTGTTTCGGGACAGCGATCAGTTGAACCGTTTTGCCACTGACATTGAAATGATCAGTGAAATCAATGGCTGGGTCAATGCGATCACTGTTGAAAAACCAGAAGCCACGCCAACACCGTCTGACATTGACGAGGCAGAGATTGAAACAGCCACCCAAATGGAGAGAACACAAGATGATGCACAAGAACCACAGGGCGCGTCTGCCGCTTCATCAGAGGCCGTCGAAACGCCACCAGAGCCCAAGCCCAGTAAAACCACAAAAGCCGCATCCACTAAAAAAGCTCCAGTAGGCAACGAGTCTGAGCAGGCAGGGGCGGTCGCATGAGCAACACCGCATTTACGCGCCAGCTTGGTTCTGAGGTTGGTGTACAGCTTAACCCAACGCAAGATCGTTCTGAACGGTTTGCCACTGATGCCACGCGTGAGCAATCGTTTGCAGCCATGTGCCGTTTAAAACGTGGTCAGATTGGTCAGCCGATCTTGGTGCACAAGGGCAACATGGACAAGGTGATTGGCACACCTGAGCCGATTCGTCTTAATCCACTCAACATTGCCCAGCGTAATTTACGTGAGGCATTGAGCAAAGGGGCGAAGGCTGCCGTGGTGTGGCGACTGGTCGGGGCAGGGGCACGCATCAAATGGATTGTGGCAAAGAATGAATACGATGAGGACGGTACGAACGAAATACGCTACAGCGTACAAGACGATGCACCGACCGATGCAGAGGATTTTGTTTTTGCCATCAAGCATCTGGGCTGTTTCAATGATGGTATCCGTGTGGGCTTGTCCGCGCCTGCTGTTTCTGACATCGGTGGTGCGGGTTTGCCCGCGACGGTGGTGACCATCAACTTATATGACAATCGCAAAAACTTATTGCACACCATCACGGGCTCATTGGATTTGCACAGTGAAGATGAGGATGGTTTACCGAACCACATCGCCGCGTTTGCCGAAAACTATCTACCCGACGATGTCGAGTTACTACTCACCACCTCGTCACAAATCTTGCCACAAAACAACGCCTACGGTAAAAACAAACTCGGCCAACAAAAAGAAGCCTTGTCTGAGGTGCTGTTTGCTTTTGATGAAGGTGGTACGGGTTACACCATGGCGCAGTACGATGAAGCGGTATTCGGTTTGACCAACTCAACGTATCGTTATACCTATGTATCGTCATTGATGAGTGAGTCAGTGGCTCTGGTCTACAAGCTCAATCAGCTCGTGTACGACACCAACACCACGGGCGCAATTGATGTGCCGCCGACCTTCACGCCCGAACAGGCAGCAATTTGGGTCAATCAGCTCAACTTAGATCAAAAGCTGCTTACTGCGATCTGGCATCCCGTCAAGGCTTTGGATGAGACGGGCATCAACGGCATGGGCTATTACGGTGCGGGGCATTTGCGGATTGCGTATGCGTGCGCCCGTAATGCCATGGTCAATGGTTACGGCTTGCCCAGAAAACACCAACCGATTGCGGGACGAGATTACGGTGTGTCGCGCCCACGCATGAAGCAAACCTATATGCCAAAGCAAGAAGAATTGTCATTGCTCGCGGATGCAGGCATCACACCGTGCGTGTATGAGTCCTATATTGGCGGTGGACGTTACGCGTTTTTGGATGTGTGTACGTTGTCGAAGAAGCGCAACAGCCATTTCAATTTGTCATCGGCGGTTGAGATCATCACCTCTATTGAAAACATGGCCGCTGAGATCGCCAAGTCGTTTGTGGTGCTCAAGGGCATGGACGAGGGCATCAAAGGCGGGACGCAACAAGTCGAGCTCATGCTCAAAGCTTGCTACGGCTCAAAGTGGTTACTGCCCGTTGAAGAACTCGGCGGTGCACCGTATCAGGTGCAAATCGTCAAAAGCGAAATGCGCCCGACCGACACGTTACTGGTTTACATCATCTGCCGACCCGAAGGGGTGGCGCGACAGGTACACATCACAGTCACAGTGACGCTGTAAAGAACCGACATGCCACACCAATTACCAAACACACAAAACACAGACAAACAATTGAAAGGAGCAACATGAGTTTCGACATACTCGGCGTTTATCAAGAGGCAGGTATGGGGCGGCAAGAGCAACCCAAGCCGACTCCTCAAGCACCACTTCAAAGAGGACATTATTTGGATGGTGTCGAGAGTGGCGCATCCACCGCTCAAACCACCTTCAACGAACAAGCATTCAAGCGCGATGCAACCAATGTTATCACCACTTGGTTAGAAACCGATGATCTGGACGAAGGTGAAACCTTGGCGGATCGACTCAAGGCCATGTTCATTGGTGTGATTGATGGGGACAAAGATGGCGAATTGTCGGACGATGAGCAAACCATTGCCGAAGCCTTGCTCGATGCGGGCGCGGATTACTTAACCAGTAAAGGTGTGTCGGATGAGGATGCCTGTGCATTGCTCGATGATTGGGACAGTGATGCGGCAGATCGCGTGCTGGATTTCTTGGCGGGCAGCATGCCTGATGGTGAGGCGGCAGATGAGGAGCTGAACGGTTTTGTGTTCGATGAGCAGGCACAAGAGGCTTTATTCGATGCCGTTTATAAGAAAAAGACCGTCATCCGCAATGGTCGCAAGGTACTCAAGAATGTGCGCATCAGTGGCACGGTTCGTTTATCGGCCAAGGTCAAAGCCAATCTCAAACGCATGCAGCTCAAAGCACAAACCGCACAAGCCAAGTTTCGACGGGCTCGCTCAAACCACACACGCCTGAAAATGGGTCTGTAGGCCATGGCATGGGCGGGTGACACAAGCAGTGGCGGACAGATTGAGGGCGCAAGCCTTGATTTGTCGGTTGGTTCGGCGTGGCAGGGACTCAACAAACACCTGATTGCCCACATTTACCCTGTGGTGCAAGTGGGTGAGGGCGAATCCAAACGGTATGAGAAAGACGGCAACACCAGCGTGCACGCCCCGTTAATCGACGGTGGTGAGATTGAATACGTGTTCAACTGGCAATCCCCCTTTGAAAACTCGGGTACCAACAGCAAAGCCCCTGCCTTGCTGGCCATGCTACAAAGCGGCTATCTGAGTGGTCTGGTTGAGATGACCAAATCCCTGACAGGTACAACCAGTGAAGCCCAACGGCAAGAGGGTAACAGCATGCTCGATCTATTCAAAGGCCGAACGGGTTTGACCAAGTTGAACTCTACGCAAGTCTTTAGTGACATGCCGCCCATCAAAATTCCCGTCAAGCTGTATTTCAGAGCCTACCGCGATGCGCAGCTCGAAGTTGAAGCCCCGTTGATTCAATTGCTGCAATGGGCTTTGCCACAAAGCCTGTCACCCGACGGCGCGATTGTGGGTTTGATGAAATCAACCGAGCAGCAAAGCATCAAAGAGGCTGCCGTGTACGCGTTGATGCCCTCGATCGCGCCACGTCTGGTGGCGTTCCAATACGCAGGGCGCACTTATAGCCCGATGGTGATTGAATCCATTTCAGAACCGATCACTTCACCGCGCACCAGCAACGGTCATTACGCCAGTTTGGAATTGTCGATTACCTTGGCGACATTGACGGCATTGGATGAGGCCGACATCCGTAAAATCTATTTTGGAGTGAGTTAATGAGTATTGCCAGTGCACCGAGTAAAACTGCCCGCCTGACCTTTCGGCTTAAAGAGATGTCGATTGGTTCAGCCATGGCGTTGCTCAACCGAGAGAAAGGGTTTATCGAACGCGACAAATCCCTATTAATCGAGAAAGTTACCGAATCACTCATTTGGCATCAAACGGGCGAGACGGCCACGCCGCAACAATTGACCGTGCAGGAACGCATCTTTATTGAAGGGCAATACTTGTCCATGGTGGGTGAACACCCGAACTTTGATATTGGGCATTTGAAATACGCGGACTTCTTCACGGGCAAACAGCACGAGCTGGACTTTGTTCATCTTGGTCAATGCGCGGGCGATGATTGGGCGGTGAGTCAAATCACGGGAGATATGGCCGAAGGGGTGGAGGCTGAGATTGTGATGGGGGCAACACGACCCATCGAGCGGTTCACGTGGATATTGGGCTTTATGGCTGCTGCCTTGTACCGCCCTGATAAAGAACAGCCCCCAGCGGAGCAAAGTTACACACAAAACCCCAAGGCCTACGGTGAGTGGCTTGAGGCACGGATGCAGGTGTTTGAAGGCTTGCCCGAAAGTGCGTTTTTAGAATTGTTTGTGGCGTTTATTGACGGCTTGGACAAGTTGGCGCATCTGTTCAACATCGGGTTTGATGACCATGGCATCGTGTTTTTATCCAAGCCCACAGCCCCATCCACCGATTCAGACAATGAACAGGAGGCAGGGGGCAGCAATCCAAACCCTGCGCGATTTCGCCGTGATGCCTTTTTTACCGAGTGGACGCTACGCCTTAGCGGGCAAGCTCAAACAAGCGCGGCATCGCGCCGCGATTGAGTTGGGTTGGGATTTTAGGCAGGCCGATGAATGCACCTTGTCTGAGCTAGCGGGCTTGTTCGATTCGGACGAGTACAAAGAACACGGGAAGTTTGAAAATGAGCGATTGGGTGTGTTGCTCAAGTCGATTCATGGGGTGGCTAAGGTTCTGGCAAAATCCCGCTGATACTCGAATAATTTAAGCCTCTGCCTTGGCTCGTAAATCCACAGATCTGATGGCATCAAAGTCTTTGTTGATGCGACTGAGTTCTCGGATAAACAGGCTGGGGTTGTGGGCATCGGTCAAGACAATGGCCTGATGCTTGGCTCGTGTCAATGCGACATAGAACAATCGGCGTTCTTCTTCAATGTGACTTTTTTGCTCTGGCAAGACCAAATCATATAGAGGTTCGGGTGGGAGACTGCTCGGAAAACCGCGCTCACCTGAGTCCAAACCCAGCACAATCACAAAATCAGCCTCCAATCCCTTAGAGCCATGCATCGTCATGTGTTTTATATCCATGCGCGTTTTAAACGCATTGCATAGACCATCGAGGTATTCGTCGTCTCGCATGCCCTCCAATGTGTAAGGCCCCCGTCGGGTTCTGCGTAGCAGTAAAACAGTGGGATGTGGTAAGCCGATGGAAGGGGCGATTTTGGTAATATGCTCCAACTGGCTGACAAGAGCTTGTTTACGGTCGTTTTCAGTAGAGTCATGTAAAACAAGGCGCACCCCTGTGGTCAGTTTGGGCACGGGGTTAAAAGCATTGACGTGCTTATCCATTTGATTTGGGTTTTTCATGATCAATGCACGCGATACGTCAGCAATCCCCTGTGCGCAGCGGAATGTTGTTGTCAACTCCAGCTTTTGAGTATGACGTTCAAAATGTTGCGCCACATCCGTAAAGATGCCCACATCAGAACCCGCAAAACGGTTGATGGTTTGCCAGTCATCACCGACACAAAACACGACTGAATCATCAGGTGACTGTGCCAGTATCGCTTTAATCAGATCAGCTCTTAACCCAGAAATGTCTTGAAACTCGTCTACCATGATGCAGCGGTAGGGTGTTTTGACGTTGTGGCTTTGTAATAACTCCATGGCGTTGTGCAGCATGTCCGCAAAATCAATTTTGTCCGTTTTTTTAAGCTCGGCTTCGTAAGCGTCAAATACCATAAAAGCCACTTTCAAAAACAGAAGGGCACGGTAACGATCATTAGATCGCATCGCCCGCTCTTTAACAGCATCTTTACTCAAGCCCGAGTTTTTGAACTGAACCACAAAGCTGTTGATCAATCGTTCTGCGCTGTTGATTTTGCTAAAATTTAGAAGGGCTTCTTGACGGATTTCCTCATCCACTGATCCGATTTCAATACCATGCAGGTTCAATTGCTCCGTGAGGTATGCAAAAATACTACCATCGCGTATTTGACTGCTGCGGGTTTCAAAGAAAATCACTTCTTTGGTGGTGTTTTTTGAAGCCTTCATCCATTTTTGGTACATGAGCCGTTTGTCTTTGGCTCTTTGGACGTACTGATCACCCCCCATCCATTCGGGGGCTTGCCCTTTTTGGTTGAGTGCAAAATGCTCGTGTATCACGGTGATGGTTTTGGATTCGCCTGTAGGCAAAGTGCGCGTGAGGGTGTAGGTAAAGTCAGGGCTTAACGGAATTTTATTGCCGTTTTTATTGACGGGATTGCCCATGCGTTTGGCCCCGCCCCAATCGGCTGCTTCATACTCAAACTTGACGCCACGCATAAACAGCCAATTGGCAATGGCTCTTTCTTCAAACGAGCGCACATACAGGCCTAAACGTAACGTCGGAATGGTGCCTTGGTAAACCTTTCGTGCATTGTCTGCTTTTATTTGTGCAGGTGTATCGCGCTTTTCACGCAAGCGTTTTTGGCACAGTTCCTCATAATTCTTTTCGCAATCGTCAATATCATCAGGACAACCAATCGGTTCGGGTGCGTCATAAAGCGCAGCGGCATACCAATCAGTGACTGCGTTCTGAAAGCGTGTGCTTTGTGCTAGAAGGTCTGCAATCAATTTTTTGACCATTTTACCTTCTTCGTCTTCATCTTCTTTGAAAACCTTGGGTCTGTATTGTTCACCGTGGTACTCGATTAAGGTGTCCAAGCCAAATTTATGAAATGTCCGAGAGGCCACATTGATCGGGCGATTGAGCAATTGCCCTAACTTCTCGTTAAGGCGGTCTTGCAAACCTGTCGCCGCATCTTTGTTGTATGCCAAAATGAGAATTTCATCATCCCGAAACAATTCTGTTTTGAGTGCAAAACCTACTTTGCCGACAATACACGAGCTTTTACCTGAGCCTGCCGCAGCGGACACCAGCGTGATGTCTTCAAAGGTTAGTGCCGCATCAATCTGCTCATCGGTTAAAGGGCTGCTTTCTACACTCCTAAAATATTCGGAATGATTTCTCTTACTGTCTTTGAGGTACGTTTGATTGTGTGCCAGACGTGTTGGCTCTGTGTTGTTTATGGATGCAGTTTGGATATCAACATACATCTGAAGCTCATTGATGAGGCTTTCGAGTTTATCTGTAACCATCGGGTGTCGTTTAACGTCTGCGGTGATGCTTTTGGCGCGATTGTGGTCATGAACTTCGTTGAGAGCAAAACGGTGCGCTTGAGAGTGTCGTACATACCGTGATGGTTTGTATAAAGCAGTTCTGCGCTCTTCAATCTCATGAATGGTTTGCTGTTGCTCTTCAATTAAATTGGTCAACTGTGCTTGAACAACTTGCTGAATTTGCTCATTCGCTTGCGTGATGTTACTTGTCGTATCCCAGAATGTGAAGATTTGCGATTCTTCCGTGGTTTTGTACTCCACTAATAACCTATTAAAGCCAAACCAAAGAGGAATGTACCAAGGAGCCTTGATGCTTGTGCTGGTGATGGAAACTGGACGTAGCGTTAGCTGGTCGAGCAAGACTTGATTGCTCGTGATTTCAAGTGTTTTACGTTTTTGCAAGCGTGGCCAAGTAATGTATTTTGGTTCTATTAGCTTCATAAGTTTAGATAAGTTAAATCAAAGTTGGCCATTAGACGGATAAAAAATGATCCTGTCCTCTCCCTATAAAAGTCTCATGGCATCTTACTATCAATTGCTTATTTAGTGTGGTTTGGCTGCGTTTAATGAAAATGCGGTAGCTGCTTTTGGAAAAGTCCACAGGAACTGACTTTTTAAGCTGTCATCATTTCACTACGTAATTTACAGGAGATTTACTTATGTCACTTTCATGCGATGCCGTATTACAAAAAATCATAGCCATCACTGGGGTGGTGATGTCCAGTGCATCGATCCTACTGCTTGGGGTGGAAGTCCCGATGGTGACTGTGATTGGGGCTGGCGTGGGCGTTTTGATTACGGTGCTTAACGACTTGCGCAAAAGCCAATTCAATCCAGCCGACCATTCGATCACCTTGTTGTCTGGTTTGTTCATTGGTTTGTTTGCCACAGGACTGACAGCCTCGATGTTGGATGATTGGTTGTTTCCAAATGATTTGAACAACAAAGATTTGATGCGATCCCTCAATGGCGTGATTGCTCTGTTCTATGGTTATGCGGGCAAAGCCATTCCACCGATGATCAAGGGTTTGGCCTTGCACAAGATCAAAGATTGGTTTAGTTCCCAAGGCCAAAAATCAGGAGGCGATCATGAAAGCTCTCAGTAAATACGGTCAATACGCCTGCCGCCTATTGGATGCATTTGCTCTATTGGGGATCGTTTTAGCGTTGGCTCAGATTTGTTACGCGCAACAAGCGTTCATTCAAGAGACTCTACCAAAGAGCCACATGGCAGGCATCAATCCACAACCAACTATAAATAAGGAGTGCGCCTATGAGCGAAATTACTAAACAGGCTTTGGCAAAAGCGGAAACCCAGTTAAATGTTGCTGAGTCACCCAAAGGCACAAACGGTGGTAAACAAGTTGATGAGTACTTAAAATCGGTCGGACTGAATTCAGGCTATTCATGGTGTATGGCATTCGTCTATTGGTGTTTCCATGAAGCGGCCAAAGAGTTAGCTATCGTCAATCCGTTGATTAAGACGGGCGGTGTGCTGAGACAGTGGAATGAAACTTCGAGCACGCGCCGTCACAGTCAACCGAAAGTGGGCGACATCATGATTTTAGATTATGGTAAAGGCTTGGGACATACGGGCATTGTGCAGCAAGTCGATGGCAATACCATCTGGACAATTGAGGGCAATACCAATGATGAAGGCTCTCGTGAGGGTTACGAGGTGGCACGCCGCAAGAGAAGTGTGGCGGCGTGCAAAGGGTTCATTCGCTTTTAGCCATTGACCACACGCAGATGGCTTTTAGCGGGTACAGGGGCAGGTATAAATTCTATACCTGCCTCTTTTAATATCCATGCTTCAATTTTGTGGTGCCACAGGCGTAACAGATCAAGTGGGCGATTCTTGTAAACGCGATTATGCGTATCGGTCGGTGCATGCCCCATAATCTGTTTAATCACTCCTTCGGGAGCTTCGGCCCATTCAGCCAAATTGCTGAATGAGCGACGCAGACCGTGCAACGATACATGTGGCAGTCCTGCCGCTTTTAATGCTTTGCTGTGGGTGTTGTACACGTTGGTGATGTGACCGTGTTCAGCAGTTTCACTCCAATAAACATATTCATTTATTCGTGGCAATTGTTTAATTAGATGCGCCAAAAAGGGAGGCAATGGAATGATGCGCTCACCTTCGATTTTGTCATGCAATACCAAACGTCCACCCCATTCAAAACCCACATCATCCCATTTGAGCATAGCCATTTCTTGGTGGGGTCGAGCTCCTGTCAGTACTAAGGATATTAAATAAACTCGTATTGAATGATTTGGAATGTTCAGCACGGCATCAAACCACGCGGTTAAATGTTCGCGCGATAGGGTATCGTCTTTCTTGGCATTGGGCTTTTGCACTTTCTCTTTGACCTTGCGCACACCGAAAATTTGCGGGTCTACAATACCTGTGTAACGTTGGTCTTCATGTGCCCAACGGACAAAGGCTCGCAATAAACGATAACCAAGTGCGGCTTGCGTTGCACGCTCAATGCTTTCATTCTGTAACCAAGCGATAAGGACCTCTTCGGTCAGTTCGACAAATCGCAGTCCCATGAGGGATGATAAGACACCTGCTTTGCGCACCCCTTTGGTTCGTTGTTTCTTTTCGCCTCCAGCACTGGCTAAACGAATATGATCGTTACAGTGCAGCTCACCCCACTTGGTTTTACCGGCTTCTATATACTCAGTCCACATGTCAGCAACAATGACATTTTGCCGCTTGATTTCTGCTGCTTTGGCTTCGGCTTGTGCTTGCTTGTCCGTTTTCTCTTGGCGGGGGTCTATGCCTGCATCTACCAGCACTTTTAAACGACGAGCTTCGTTTTGAGCTTGGCCTAGTGCCCAGCTATCGGTGTTGCCGATGGTAATTCGGATGGTCTTACCGAAAAGTTTGACCTCAAAGATGTAGGCTTTTGCACCAGTTGATGTGACTCGAACGCCTAAGCACGGGGTTTTAGTATCCCAGTAAAATGATTGGGCTTTGTTTGTGATGCAAGTTAAGGAACTCACTCGGACTTCTGTAAAGGGAATTTTATTGCTCATGGGGTGGTTTTAATTATGTGAGTTTAAACAAAATGCTTTTGTATAATTCTGCTACATGTAGCCATCATGTAGCCAGTAAATATCAAAAGTTATCAAGGTAAATCTATGCAAATGGTAGCACGATAATTCATAACCTGTTGTTTTAATTATAATTAATGCGGTATAATCAAACCTTATCAAAGGTTGTCAAACCCGTTCGGGTTGGATTGAAAATCCTTGTGTCGGCGGTTCGATTCCGCCCCAGGCCACCAGAATACAAGCGGCTTACAAGAATGTAAGCCGTTTTTTTGCTTTAAAAGAGTCAGGTTTTCACTTCCGTCAGCCAGCCGTCAGTCACTGTAACGTCGGGTGGCTTTTTGCACTACTTTGCATTTTTTTGCACCGTAAAGCAAAACAAGTAGTGCAAAAAAGATGCAAAACTTACACAAAAACAACGGTGTGGCGAAAATTGATTATAGCCGTTACCTAACGGAAACAGCTTTCAGACAAATCACGCAAACGGGAATTATATCAAAGACGCCAAATCAGCCTTTAAGCCACGAATACGAGCAAGATATTCATCGTGCGTCCCACGTTTAGAAACAGCCCATGTTGTCCTTGCTTTCAACCTATCTCGCCCTGTGCTAATACCGTCATTGTATTGAAGGAGGCTCAAAATCAAACTTAAGCTATCGCGTTGTACCTGCCGGCACAGTCCGCCATTCCCTTAACTCAAGTTGACAAACAAAAAAACCGCACCAACGGTATTGAACACCGCTAAAAATAAATCGTATCTGTGGCTGTACAGACATTAAGGCATACGTGAGCAACGGTGAAGTAACCTCTTATGGCGCGATTTGCAAAATCTCATTCCGCGTGGAGTAACACCCATCGGTTTGTCTGATGGATAAACTTATTGATTGCCCAGCCTTGGCGCTGGGCTTTTTTGTGTCTCGTGCTAAAATAGATGTTTTAATTTTTGGGTAGTTATGATGCCGCACAGCGAACCAGTTTGGACCCCACACGCGACAGTGGCCGCTGTGGTTGAACGCGATGGCCGATTTTTAATGGTGCGTGAACACACGCGCCATGGGATTCGGCTGAATCAGCCTGCGGGTCACTGGGAGGCTGGCGAGTCTTTGCTCGATGCGGTGCGTCGCGAGGTGCTTGAGGAGTCTGGTTTTGAGTTTTTGCCGACGGCTCTGCTCGGGATTTATGTGTCAGAAAAAGAGGATAATTCGGTGACGTATCTGCGCCTGACTTTCATCGGCACGGTGGGTGATGCACCTGTTCATTCGGATTTGGATGACGGGATTATTGAGGCGATGTGGCTCACGGCGGACGAGGTGATGGAGTTGCGTGACATACATCGCAATCCGATTGTGGCACAGTGTTTGAATGATTATCTCAATGGCCAACGGCTTGATTTGACACTGGTGAAAGACTTACGGAGTTTGGCATGACAAAAAAACTCGTGGTGGTCGGTATGTCAGGTGGTGTGGATTCGTCAGTGACGGCGTGGCTGCTCAAAGAGCAAGGCTATGAGGTCATCGGCCTATTCATGAAAAACTGGGAGGACGATGACGACTCCGAGTACTGCTCGACGCGTCAAGACTGGCTCGACGCAGCATCGGTGGCCGATGTGGTCGGTGTGGACATCGAGGCGGTGAATTTCGCGACCGAGTACAAAGATCGTGTGTTCGCTGAGTTTCTGCGCGAGTACAGCGCGGGGCGCACGCCTAATCCTGATGTGTTGTGTAACGCTGAGATTAAATTCAAAGCGTTTCTCGACCATGCCATGAGTCTGGGCGCAGAGTACATCGCGACAGGTCACTATGCGCGGGTGCGCGAGGTAGATGGTGAGTTTCAGCTTCTCAAGGGTTTGGATGCGACGAAGGATCAGAGTTATTTCTTGCATCGTTTGAATCAGGCGCAGCTCTCTAAAACATTGTTCCCTTTGGGCGAAATGCCGAAAACCCAAGTGCGCGACATCGCACATCGGCTTGGGCTGTCAAATGCTGCGAAGAAGGACTCCACGGGGATTTGCTTCATCGGTGAGCGCCCGTTCCGTGATTTTCTCAATCAATACTTGCCGACACACAAAGGCGAGATGCGTACGCTTGATGGTCGTGTGGTCGGCGAGCACGTCGGTTTGTCGTTTTATACATTGGGTCAGCGCAAAGGCATCGGCATCGGCGGTGACAAGCACAGCACGGGCGAGCCGTGGTTTGCGGTGCACAAGGATATTGCGAAAAACATTTTGTATGTCGCCCAAGGCCACGAGCACTCATCCTTGCAATCTTCCATGCTGATTGCAGAAGATGTCAGCTTTGTCGTAGGTCACGCGCCAGTGAGCACCAACATCGCGGCGAAAAGCCGCTATCGTCAAAGCGACTCGGCGTGTGTGTTTTCGACGCACGAGTTGGGCTTTGAGCTGAACTTCAGAGAACCACAATGGGCCGTGACACCGGGCCAATCCGCCGTGCTGTACGATGGTGAGGTGTGCTTGGGTGGCGGCATTATCACACAAGCGAATCCTGATTTGTCACCGCTGGTTTAAAAACACCTGAATGAGTGATAAGGAGATTGTGGACGCTGGCAAATAGCTAAGCCCGCCATGACCAATCTTTACGCACATTCCCATCAAAGCGACTTTTATGCCTATCTCATTAAAAACCAAAGCTCCTCATGTTTGGTGGGGCTGGTTCCCTATTTTTTTGGTCCTGTTTGAGGTGTCTGTGTACACCGCGAACGACATGATTCAGCCCGCCATGCCGCGTGTGGTGGCGGAGCATGGTGTGAGCAGCGCGTGGATTGCCACGGCGCTGACGGCGTTTATGATTGGCGGTGGGTTGCTGACCTGGTTACTTGGCCCGTACTCTGACCTTGTGGGGCGGCGTCCTGTGTTGCTCACGGGTGTGGCGTTGTTTTTCCTCGCGTGTTTGGCGACTCACTTCATCGCGCACATTGAGGGCTTTATGCTGCTGCGCGTGTTGCAGGGCATGGGCATGAGCTTCATTGGTGCGGTCGGCTATGCGGCGATTCAAGAAGGCTTTGAGGAAAAACGCGCCATCCGCATCATGGCGCTCATGGCGAATGTTTCGCTCATCGCGCCACTTCTGGGGCCTTTACTCGGTGCGTGGATTATCGAGTGGGCACCCTGGCAGACGATTTTCGCCATCAATGCCAGTCTCGCGCTCATCGCTTTCGTCGGTTTGTTCTTTTGCATGCCCGAAACATTGCCCCTTGAGGTCAAACAATCCACCATGCGCAGTGCGCCGAATCTGCTGAGATTTTTATCACACCTTGTTCATCAATACCGTGCACTGGCCGAAGACAAAAACTTTTGGCGCAACAGCATGACCCCTGCTCTCATGATCACCCCGACGCTCGGCTGGATTGGGTTGGGGCCGATGATTTTAATGAATGATTTTGGACTGTCCAGTCGCGAGTTTGCCTTGTGGCAAATTCCTGTGTTTAGCTGCCTGATTGCGGCGAATTTATTTTTGGCTTATGTCACAGGCCGCTGGCCATTGCAGCGCAGCTTGTACATCGGGCTTTGGATTGCTGCTTGCGCTGCATTGCTCGGCCTCGGTCTGGTGTTTACTATCGGTGCTGCGGTGTGGATTTTGGCACTGATTACAGCGTTGATTGGGGTTGTCGATGGTTTGTCGATGTCGGTGTATTACCGATTCGCGCTCACGGGCAGCGATGCACCCAAAGGAATTTTAGCAGCGGCGGTCAGCGTGGTATTTATGGCGGTTTTGGCTGTGGCGGTGGAGGTGTATAAATGGACGTATTTGCATTTTGGTATGCAAGGTTACCTTGTGCTCACGACGGCGTGTATGTGGGTGTTCATTGTCTTGGCGCGACGCACCATTGCACATGGGTTGACGCTGCGCGAGCCTGCTGCATAAAAACATAATCATCATGATTACGAAAAAGCCAGACGAGATGTCTGGCTTTTTCGTTTAGAGCAGTTTCTTTTTAATCAAACGTGTCGTTGCGCTTGCCATTTTCCAGCACATGCCCCATGCCTGGGCGGCTGACCAATAACGCGTCAACGGGCACTGCAACCTGCACATCTCTGTTGTTGTATGGCAAAAGCTGCAGGATGTGGCTCATGGCATTGAGGTGTGCGTGTTTTTTGCAGTCAGACTTAATCACGGTCCATGGTGAATCAGCGGTGTCGGTGTGATAGAACATCGCTTCTTTGGTGGCTGTGTAGTCCTCCCATTTATCGAGCGAGGCCATATCAATCGGCGAGAGCTTCCATTGTTTGAGCGGGTGATTTTTTCGCTCAGAGAAACGCTGACGCTGAACATTGCGATTGACTGAGCACCAAAACTTGACGAGGATGATACCGCTGCGCATCGAATTGCGCTCGAATTCAGGGCACTGACGCATGAATTCAGTGTATTCCTGATCGCTGCAAAACCCCATAACCCGTTCAACACCCGTGCGGTTGTACCATGAGCGGTCAAACATGACGATTTCCCCTGCGATGGTATTGTTCACTATATCCCCGACCGCTTGCAGATTGGTATATACCGCGGCATTTTGGCGCTCGCTGATGTCGTTTTGCACTGCTTGCGGCAGAGCTTCTGCCTGCTTGGTGATGGGCTGTTTCGTCAATGCGCGTTGGCGTGTGGTATTTTTGTGGCGATTTTTTTTGGTTTGATTGACGGATGATGGCTTTGGGGATTGACCATTGAGTTGTGTATTTGTCTGATTTGATGGGGGATTGCCGCCATTGTGACCTCCTTCTGTTGATGGGTTATTTCAGTTATATACGCCTGTCAAATCTGAAAACCCACCGACCTCAGCTAAATCCATATAAAAATTATGGTTATTATTGTGAATGCTGCTTTTTTGAGACACTCTGCCGATTCAGACATTTTTTCACTTGATCTTGTGCTGAATACACGGGTTAATTTGGCTCGTCAGGATTGAATAGACGGTACAATAACCCCATGAAACACTACAGGCACTTCGCTCTGCGCAGTGCTTTTTTTATCCCTATCGAAATTCAAAAAAGCAGTCCATGGCCACACACGCATCACCGAAAAAAATGAGTTTGAACCTACAGCAACAAGCCGCCGTTGATTATCTCGACGGTCCTTGTTTGGTGCTTGCGGGAGCAGGCAGTGGCAAAACAGGGGTGATTACCCAAAAAATCGCACATTTGATTAACAACTGTGGCTATGAGCCGAAACACATCCTCGCGGTAACATTCACCAATAAAGCCTCAAAAGAAATGTCTGAGCGCGTGACAAAAATCATGAGCGGCTCATCGGCGAATCTGAAAGGCTTGACGATTTCGACGTTTCACTCGTTCGGCGTGCGATTTTTGCGCGATGAAGCCAAGCATTTGGGACTGAAAGAAAAATTCTCAATCCTTGACCAAGACGATTGCTTTTCGATTTTGCAAGAGTTGTGCGCGACGACGGACAAAGCATTGATTAAAACCATGCAATCGACGATTTCGCTGTGGAAGAATGGTCAGACCACACCTGAGCAGGCTTTAAAAGAAGCCAAGGATGAGCAAGAGTTGCAATTCGCTCGCGTCTACGCGAACTACAACGCCACCATTTCGGCCTATCAAGCAGTTGATTTTGATGATTTGATTCGCCTGCCTGTCGAGTTGTTGCAATCAAACGAAGAAGTCCGCAACCGTTGGCAAGCCAAGCTGCGTTACATTCTCGTCGATGAGTACCAAGACACCAATAGCTGCCAGTACGCATTGCTCAAACTGCTCACTGGCGTGCGCGGGATGTTCACCGCAGTGGGTGATGATGACCAAGCGATTTATGCATGGCGTGGTGCAACGCTGGATAACTTAAAATTATTGCAGACAGATTTTCACCGTTTAAAGGTGATTAAGCTGGAACAAAACTATCGCTCCACAGAGCGAATTTTGAACGCGGCCAATGCGGTCATTGCGCACAATCCGAAGTTGTTTGATAAAAAGCTCTGGAGTGAGTACGGACAAGGCGACCCGATTCGCGTCATCCCGATGGCGAATGAAGAGGAAGAAGCTGAAAACGTCGTCATGCGACTCCAAGCGCACAAAATCGCCAACAACGCTCAATTCTCTGACTATGCGATTCTGTATCGCGGCAATCATCAAGCCCGCGTGTTTGAGCAAGCTCTGCGCAAAGAGCGTATTCCCTATGTCATGTCAGGCGGTCAGTCGTTTTTCGAGCGCGCTGAGATTCGCGACATCATGGCATATTTCCGACTGCTCAATAACATCAACGACGACCCCGCATTCATCCGTGCCGTCACCACACCTAAACGCGGTATTGGTGCCGCCACGCTAGAACACCTCGGCCAGTACGCTGGGCGACGCAGCATACCGCTGTTTGAAGCGGTTTTTGAAGCGGGTTTTGCCAGCGTTTCAACTGCGCGCCAGCTAGAACCGCTGCTTGAGTTCGTTGAATTCATCAATACATTCGAAGAACGCGCCGCCAAAGACGAAGCCCCAGAAGTACTCGATGATTTCATCAAAGCTATTGGTTACGAGCAGTATCTCTACGAGCATTTTGATGAGCGACAAGCACAGAACAAATGGCAAAACGTCAATGAGTTCGTCGCATGGATGAAACGCCGCGCAGAAGAAGACGACAAAAAGCTCTCTGAAGTCATTCAAAGCATGGTGCTCATCTCCATGCTCGACAAAGGCAATGCCGAAGAAAACACCGTGCGCTTATCAACTCTACACGCCTCAAAGGGCTTAGAGTACCCACACGTATTTCTCGTCGGTGTAGAAGAAGGCTTACTGCCACACATCTCACGTGACGAAGCCCTCGAAGACCCAACACGCATCGAAGAAGAGCGCCGCCTGATGTACGTCGGCATCACACGCGCCCGTAAAAGTCTACACATCACGTGGTGCCAAAAACGCCGCCGTGGAAGAGACTTCGAAAACCGAGAAGTCTCTCGATTCGTCAAAGAAATGAAACACGAATCCGACGCCGCGCGCGAAAATCTCAAAGACGTGCCGCAAGTCACACCCAAGCAACGGATCGAAGTGCTCAAAGCTATGCTCGCCAAACAAGCTGGCCAGCAAGATTTACCATTCAAACCAACAGAAGAAAGTGTCAATGATTGACGTTTTTCTGATTGGTGACAATATAAAGTCCGTAAAAGGTTGTTGTGAAGTCCACTTCGATGTCCCCACTTTTTATAACCGCATGATGAACAGAAGAAACATGATTCTCATGCAACATTATTATGGGATTAGATCTAATTTTATGATTTTCAATACACGTGTACCACATGACCGAGCTGAGTTTGGTCGAGTTGCTTTATACGGCAACACAGCAGGTTTGGCCACAAGCCCATGAGAAAAATATCGAGCTGCGGGTGGATGAGGGTATGAATGAGTTGTTTGATGAGGCCTACGTACTCACCGACGGTGGAATGATTGTCCGAGCATTAGTGAATCTGTTGACCAATGCCATTCGCTACAGCCCATCTGATTCAGTTATGGAGATTACATTGCAAGTGAATAATAATCAGGCGATTTGCTGCATTCGTGATCATGGTATCGGTATGACTGCCGCACAATTGAAGCAACTCAATCAGGGTGTAAACATGCTGCCTGCTGCTCATGCAAAACCTGATGCAGCAGGCAGCCTCAGTGTCGGACTTATTATGGCGATGACAGTGGTGCGCCATCACCAAGGCCAATTAACATTTCACAGTGAGTTGGGTTTGGGGACACAAGTATTTTTTAAGCTTGCCTGCGATGGGGATTGAGGGCTGATGAGCTTATCTTATCGTCTCATCAGTTGCTGGCGTGCTCAAGCATTTCGATAAATAAGCCAGCCACATCAAACCCTGTTTGATTAAAAACTTCTTGGAATCCCGTCGGGCTGGTGACATTGATCTCAGTAATGCAATCGCCAATTACATCCAAACCTGTGAGTAAAATACCGCGCGACCACAGCACAGGGGCAAGCGCATTGGCTAACTGCCAATCACGCTCAGACAATGGTTGGGCAACCGCTTTGCCACCCACCGCCATATTGCCGCGCACTTCACCATTTTGCGGGATGCGTGCGAGGGCGTAGGGTACGACTTGACCGCCAATGAGTAAAATGCGTTTGTCACCCTCAGAAATCGCAGGGAGAAACTTCTGAATCATGATGGGACGCGTGCTCTTTTGCGTTAACACTTCAATCACTGAACCAAGGTTCATGCCCTGCTCCGTCACACGAAACACACCTGCGCCCCCCATGCCGTCAAGCGGTTTGAGAATAATATCTTTGTGCGTTTGATGAAACTCATTAATCAGCGACTTGTCGCTGGTGATCAGCGTGGGGGCAGTGAACTCTGGGAATTCTAAAATTGATACTTTCTCGGAGTGATTGCGAATCGCTGTCGGTGCGTTGAACACCACAGCACCTTGGCGAACAGCGGCATCAAGCAGCCAAGTATCGGTGACGTAGTTCACATCAAACGGTGGGTCTTTGCGCATGATGACCGCGTCGAACTCTTTGAGTGCTTTGGTGCTTGTTTCGACGACATCAAACCAGTGTGCTTGCGTTGCCGAGTCGAGCAACTTAATCTGCTGTGCCGTCGTGCCGATCATGGCATTCGAGTACATTTGCGATGAAGTGCAGGCCCAAATGTGGTGACCACGACTTTGCGCCGCACGCATCATGGCGTAGGTGGTTTCTTTGTGGATTTTGAACTGCGTGAGCGGATCGGCGATAAAGAGAAGGTGCATGATGGGCGCTTTGTTTAATGTGGGCAGTAGGGGGCTTAGGCGTACATTTCTTGGTATGGGTCTGTTTTTTCCAATTCAAGTGATGCGGCGAGCATGGCCAAACGCCCCACCACGCCGTATGAGTAAAAACGATTGTGCAACAGTCCTAAATCATCGGCGCGTCGCTCGGACTCTTTGACAAACGACAGTGTTTCAAAGTGCATACCTGCGGAATTGAGGTTTTCATCCACGCCGCGTTCAGAATTGACGCGATAAAAACCACCCACCACATAGCGGTCAATCATGTAGACCACGGGCTCAGCCGTGTTGCCGCCCCATGTTTCGATGGTCGGTACGCCTTCTTGAATGAGTAGGTCGTGGACTTCGAGCCCTTCTTTGACAACTGCCATTTTGTTGCGTTGTTTGCGATTGAGTTCTTTCACGTCGTCTGCGCTGCGCACGGTCATGATGCCCATACCGTAAGTGCCCGCATCGGCTTTGACAATGAGAAATGGCTTTTCGGTGATGCCGTATTCTTTGTATTTTTTCGCGATTTTTTTGAGTGTGGTTTCAACGGCGGTGGCGAGTGCGTCCTCGCCTGTTTGGGTGTTGAAATCAACGCCAGAAATTTGCGTGTGGATTGGGTTGATGAGCCACGGGTCAATGTCGAGTGCTTTGGCGAATTTTTTGGTCACTTCATCATAAGCCGAGAAGTGGGTGGATTTGCGACGCACCGTCCAGCCTGCGTGAAGTGGCGGCAGTAAGGTTTGCTCCTTGATGTTTTCAAGAATGGTGGGCTGGCCGCCAGATAAATCGTTGTTGAGCAAAATGGTACAGGGGTCAAACGTGCCATGATCAAGTGTGATGCGTCGCCCGTTGCGCTCAAGCGGTTCAAGCATCAGCGTTTCGCCATTGGGCAGTGTGATCGGAGTTGGCTGGGTGATGGTGTCATCGAGCGAACCCAAACGCACATTCAGACCAGTCAAACGCATGATTTTGGACAGTTGTGCGACGTTTTGCAGATAAAACGGGTTGCGTGTGTGTTTCTCGGGAATGATGAGCAGGTTGCGTGCGTCAGGACAGTATTTTTCAACGGCGGCGAGTGCAGCTTGCGTGGCAAGCGGGAACATTTCCTCGGCTAAATTATTAAAGCCGCCGGGGTAAAGATTGGTATCCACTGGCGCGAGCTTAAATCCGGCGTTACGTAAATCCACGGATGAATAAAACGGCGGTGTGTGCTCCTGCCACTCCATGCGAAACCAGCGCTCAATCATGGGGGTGGCACCCAGCATTTTGGTTTCGAGTTCAGACAGAGGGCCTGTCAGTGCCGTACGCAGGTGAGGAACCATGGTGTGCCTTTGGATGCTGTTGAGAAATGTCGTTTCTCAGTGAAGAGTGGATTTGATATTGAGCAAATGATTTGGGGGTATTTTCCGTTTTTTCAAGCACCCCTAATCCCATACTTTGGTACTTAACACTAAGGAGCAGGTTGCTCAAGACGGTGGGCATTCACAGGGTCACTCATAATCCAGTTACTGATGACCTCAGTCGCTTCTTCTAAGCCGACGCGATTCGATGAGGAGAATAATTGTGCGGTTCCCCAGTCGCCAGCCATGTCTTTTAACTCTGCTTTGACTTTAAATAACGTTTGATGAGCAATGTTTCGCGTCACTTTGTCTGACTTTGTCAACAAAACGTGAATCGGTTTTGCTAGTGGCGCAAACCAGCTCACCATCTGGCGATCAAGGTCTGTGAAGCCGCGGCGGATGTCAAGCATCAAGACCAATCCCTTGATTTGCGAATGCTCTTCAAGGTATTGGCTGAGCAAGCGATTCCAGTGGTCTTTGACGTCGCGTGGGGTTTGCGCATAGCCATAGCCTGGCAAATCAACCAAATAGCCGTAGGTTTCTTCTCTGCGGCCGACTGTAAAATAGTTAATGTGTTGTGTGCGTCCTGGGGTGTTACTAGAAAACGCGAGGCGTTTTTGGTTGCATAGCACGTTAATCGCGCTGGATTTGCCTGCGTTTGAACGACCTGCGAAAGCCACTTCGGGGAAGTTGGCCGTCGGTAAGTCCTTGAAATGATTGACGGTAGTGAAAAACTGACTGTGGTGCAAAAGTGACATAAGAGGCTTTCAAAAGATGAAGACGTCGTTCTGCGTCGCACATCTTGGTTTATTAACCCGCTTATTGTACAATGACGTCCATTATTTATCTGTTATTTACACCACAACTCGAACACCTTTTACAGGCGCATTCATGAAACGTTCATATTCTTTATTGCTCGCGGGCTTGGCCGTGGTGGCCACAGTCTCAGGGGTTGCGATTGCCCAACAACAAAAAGACACAGCCAAACCCGCTGAACCAGCCAAAACCGAAACCACGCAGAATACGGCGATGCCCGATGCGACAGTTGCAGCCGCTATGCCGCTGTTTGACATCAAGAGCGTTCAAGGCATGGAAGTCGGTTTAGAGCGTGGTAGGCTCATTGCGGTGGGTGTTTGTGCTGAGTGCCACCAAGCTGATGGCAACAGCACAGCACCAGCGTGGCCTAAATTGGCTGGTCAGCACGAGGGTTATATTGCCAAACAACTGTATAACTTTAAAGCAGCAGAACCAGGTAAAAATGCGCTGCGCCAAAACATGGTTGATGTGACCGATGGCAAAGCCAAAACCTCTACAATGGCTGCTCAGGTTGCGCGTTTGTCGGCGGACCCAAAAGAATTTGATAAAGATGTTCAGAGCCTGGCCATGTGGTTCGCATCACAAAAAAATAACTCGCCAGACGTTGCCAAAAATGAAGATACCGTCGGTTTGGGACAATCAATATACCGCGGTGGTGTGATGAGCAAAGGTGTGCCGGCTTGTGCAGGCTGCCATGGCCCGACAGGTCAAGGTATGTTCAATGCCAGTAAGCTTGGTGCAGGTGCGAATGCCTTTCCGATGGTGTCAGGCCAGTTCTCTGACTATATGGTCGCTCAACTGCAAGCATTCCGCGAGGATGTGCGCGGTAATAGCCCGATCATGAGCGACATTGCCAAACGCATGACTGACAATGAAATTAAAGCGGTTTCTGACTACATGGCCGGTAAGCGTCTCAATGCAAATGCAGTAGCACCTGCCGTAGCTCCAGCTTCGACTGAGCCCAAACCAGCAGCGCCTGCGAAGCCATAACGGTATCATGTCTAATCAGCTATAATGAGCGGTGATTCACCGCTCATTTTTTATTGGCTATGACTGAAAAAAACATCTCATCTGCCCCGCGTCAAATGCCACTTTCTCAAAAGTGGTGGGACTTTCTTGGCTCTATGCGTTTGGCGATTAGTCTGTTGACTATTTTGGCGATTGCCAGTGCGGTCGGCACAATGGTGAAGCAAAATGAGCCCATGATTAACTACGTGAATCAGTTTGGTGCTTTTTGGGCGCCGTGGTTTGGTAGCTTGGGTTTGTACGATGTGTACAACCAGCCGTGGTTTTTGGTGATTTTGGTGATTTTGTTGATTTCAACCAGCATCTGCTTGATTCGCAATACCCCTAAAATGTTGCGTGACATGCGTGAATTCAAAAATCACAATCGCACCAACACATTGCTGCATTTGCACGAGCATGATCGCTGGCAAAGCACAGAGAGTGTGCAAATACTCACTCATTCTGCTGCGCAGATCCTCCAAAAGCACGGTTATCAAGTTAGAGCATCCAAAAATGCCGACGGTGTTTATCTCGCAGCCAAGCGTGGTCGCTACAATCGCCTCGGTTATATTTTTACCCATTTGGCGATTATCGTGATTTGTATTGGTGGTTTGTTGGACTCTGAGTTGTCGATTCGAGCGCAGGTGCTTCTGTTTGGCAAACAGCCGTTTAGTAATGTGGCGACTCAAATTCCTGACAATGGGATTTTGTCGAATGACACATTGAGCTATCGCGGTAATGTTAGCGTGTCAGAGGGTAAAACCGTTGATTATGTGTTACTTGACTATGATCAAAATACCCAGTTGGTACAAAAGCTACCATTTAATCTGCATTTGGATAAATTCACGATTGACTATTACTCAACTGGTATGCCCAAACGCTTTGCCAGTGATGTCTCCGTACAGGATAAAACCACAGGTGAGACATTTAAACAAACGATTGAGGTCAATCATCCTTTGCGCTATAAAGGCGTGGCGATCTATCAGTCCTCATTCACGGATGGTGGCTCGAGTTTAAAGCTGGGTTTGTACCCGATGACAGGGACTGTATCGCAGCCAGCCATGGCTGATGCGGTGATGTTTAAAAATCACCAAATCGCCGTTGCTGGTAATGAGTACACCATTGAGTGGCGCGAGTTCAAAGCGATTAACGTTGAGGATATCAGCGGAACGGTAACGAAAGCGGCACAAGACATTTCCCCTTTGGCGCATGCGATGCGTCCGACGGGCATGGAAAAAAAATTCGAGAGTTTAGGGCCGTCAATCCAGTTCGTTCTAAGGGATAAGACGGGGCAAGGTGTTGAGTTTCGTAACTACACATCTCCTGTGACGCTGGATAGTCAAGCAGTTATTCTAAGTGGCGTGCGAACCAACCCTGATGAAGACTTTCGTTACTTGCGTATTCCCGCAGATGGCGAGCAAAGTATCGGTGACTTCATGCGTCTACGAGCCGCATTGTCTAATAGTGCACTGCGTGATCGGGCGATTCGTCAGTATGCTTTAACTTTGGGCGGCGGTGCGGATACCGAACAGTTTGTCAGCGGTACGACTAAGATGTTGGATGTTTTTGCTCAAGGTGGTTTGGGGCAGTTGGGTCAACTGCTTGAGCGTGATTTGCCCGAGCAACAGCGCGATCAAATGGCCAGTAGTTTGGCCAAAGCATTGGCAGGTAACCTTTGGGAGCTGCTGAATGTGGCACGTGTGGCTGAAGGCCTAAAGCCACTGCCCGATAACGAGCAAAGCCGACAGTTTGCGCGCATGTTGATGGTGAGTTATTCAGACAGTTTGGAATACGGCTCACCTGTTTATGTCCAGCTACAAGGTTTTGAGCAAGTGCAAGCATCAGTATTTCAGATGACGCGCTCACCCGGTCAGTTTTGGGTCTACTTGGGGTCTCTGATGCTTGTGTTGGGGACGTTGGCTATGACCTTTATCCGAGAGAGACGTTTGTGGTTGCACATTAAGCCGAATGAACACGGAGAGCAGGTGCTCACTGTGGCTGCGAGTAGCACGCGTCGGACGTTTGACTATTTGAGCCAGTGGCAAAAAGTACTGGCGGATTTGCGTGGTATGGGTTGATGAGACTTTTGTGTGCAACTAATCAATTGATAAGAATGAATTGATTAAAAGGTTGCTCTAAAAGCTTTTCAACTTGTGATTGTTTTTGTTTGTAATTGTATTGTTATGACTTGGAAACTCCATGGAAACTATTGATTTAGATTCATCTTTTAAACGCCTCGCATCGTTGTCTCCCACAGTGCCTTGGTATCGTCGCCTATCGTGGGGTGATGGGTTGTTCGCTCTGTTGGTGGTCGCCTTGTTCGTTTATGGTGGGTTAAAAAACCGTACCTTGATGGATGTGTATGAAGAGGTGATTTTGGCCGGCACAGCCATTTCAGTAGTGGCGTTGGGTTGTTTTTGGCGTCCGCTTCAGCTGGTCTTTGGTGCCGTGGCCTTATTATCGCTCGCGGCGGTACAGGCTTATGCGGGTGCTTTGGATAACGGCGAAAAAGTGTTTTGGCTTAAATACATGCTCGCTTCTCAACCAGCGGTGCTTTGGATGAGTGTGTTGTTTGTACTATCAACATTGGCGTATTGGGTCAACGCATTTGTACCGCGAGATACATTGGGCTGGCTGGCGTCTCGACTGGCGTATGCGGCGCTTGTAATTGGCAGCGTGGCCTTGATGGTGCGTTGGCACGAGAGCTACTTGATTGCGACTGATGTCGGACACATTCCAGTGTCCAATTTGTATGAAGTATTTATTTTATTCGCGTTGCTCACCACTGCGTTTTATTTATATTACGAAAACCACTATCGTACACGTCAGCTGGGTGCATTTGTGATGCTCGTGGTGTGCGCGGCGGTGGGGTTTTTGCTTTGGTACAGTGTTGAACGTGGCGCGCACGAAATCAAGCCGCTGATTCCCGCATTGCAATCATGGTGGATGAAAATTCATGTGCCAGCGAACTTTATCGGATACGGTACGTTTTCATTGGCTGCGATGGTGGGTTTTGCTTATTTGATTAAGTATTTGGGGACGCCGTTTGAATCGTTGCCTGAAAGTTTACAGAATAGTTCCGACCCCGCATTCAATCAGCAGTCATTAAGCCAGAAAAAGGCCATCCATGCCCAACGGACACGCGTGGCCACCATTGTGTTGTGGGTCTTGGGTAGCTTGTTGTTCATCGAGCCGCTGTTGTTTCGCCCGAATATGACGGTGGATTATTTCTCAACGTACTGGGCGATTTACTTAGCCGTGGGGATGATTGTCGTTGGCTTAATTTTAATGTTGCGTCATCGATTGGCTGAGACCTTGCCTGGCTTTGCTGTGCTCGACGACATCATGTATAAGTCCATTGCGGTTGGGTTTGTATTCTTCACAATTGCAACGATTCTTGGGGCACTGTGGGCGGCTGATGCGTGGGGCAAATATTGGAGTTGGGATCCCAAAGAAGTTTGGGCGTTGATTGTTTGGTTGAACTATGCGGCATGGCTACATTTGCGTTTGGTTAAAGGTATGCGAGGTGTATTCAGTGCATACTGGGTATTGGTTGGCTTGTTGATTACTGGTTTTGCGTTTTTGGGCGTGAATATTTTCTTGTCGGGTTTGCATTCATACGGCGCGATTTGAAAAACCTCTTTGCTCTTTGCAGAGATAGCTTCCATGCAGAGCCGAATAAGAATTTATAATTTTTTTACAAAAGGGGTTGACGGTTAAAGTAAAGTTCTCTATAATTGTTTTCTGTCTTGCAGCGCGGGAATAGCTCAGTTGGTAGAGCGCAACCTTGCCAAGGTTGAGGTCGCGAGTTCGAGCCTCGTTTCCCGCTCCAGATTCGAAAGGGGAAGCCTAACAGCTTCCTCTTTTATTTATTAAATCTCTTGATCGTTGTTTGTTCACGAGTACCAGCCAAAATGGCGGGGTGGCAGAGTGGTTATGCAGCGGCCTGCAAAGCCGTGGACGCCGGTTCGATTCCGACCCCCGCCTCCATTTGGACATGTGTAGCCCGGGTGGTGAAATTGGTAGACACAGCGGACTTAAAATCCGCCGCTTACCTGAATAAGGGGCGTGCCGGTTCGATTCCGGCCCCGGGCACCAGTTTGATTGAGTTGAGACGCATTAGCCGCTAATTTATTTAGCGGCTTTTTGTTTGTCTGTTGCTTTGTTTACCAGAGATGTGCAATGCCAATCAATTAAAAAGAACAATGAAACGCCTTGCGCTTTGTGTAGGATTTATGGAACAATGCGAAGAGAAGGCGCGATTAAAGCGCACGATGATTTCTTTAAAAACCACAGATTGTTTACTCAATATTAAGTCTTAGGAGACGTACATGAATACAAAAAAATGGCTCGCCACATTGGCCATGACTGCCTTGGCAACAGCTCTGGTCGCTTGCGGTGACAAAAAAACAGATGTCAATGCCACTTATAAGCCAGAAGCCGTGACAATGGTTGCACCATCTGGTGCAGGCGGTGGTTGGGATAAAACAGCGCGCTCGGTGGTTAAAGTGTTGGGTGAAACTAAATTGGTTGATGCGCCGATGACCGTTGAGAATGTGCCAGGTGCTTCTGGGGCTAAGTTCTTGGCCACATACACAACCAAGGATGTGGGAAACAATAACAAGTTGTTCGTGAATTCTCCTCCAATTTTGATCAATAATTTGCGTAAAGAGGGTAATAGTCCTGTTGGCTACAAAGATGTCACGCCTTTGGCTGGCTTACTTAAAGACTTCGGTGCGATTGTTGTGAAAGCCGACTCACCTTATAAAGACATCAAAGGTTTGATTGATGCGGTTAAGGCTGATCCTTCTAAAGTTTCCATTGGAGGTGGCTCTTCTCCCGGTAGTATGGATCATTTGTTGGCCATGTTGCCTTTGTACAAAGCTGGCGTTGATGTGACCAAGGTGAAATACGTGCCACACGATGGTGGCGGCGAAGCGATGACGGCATTGTTGGGTGGTAATCTAGAAGCGATTGCAACAGATGCATCAAGCGTCGGTGAATATGTTAAGTCGGGTAAGGTTCGCGTTTTGGCTGTATCGTCACCAACAAAAATCGAGGGTATTGATGCACCGAGCTACAAAGAAGCAGGGATTGATACTGAGTTCACGATTTGGCGTGGTGTGTTCGGCCCTAAAGGCATGAGTCCAGTTGCTAAAACTTACTGGACAAAAGCCTTGGCTGATTTGAGTGCGAAGCCTGAGTGGGCTGCTGAACTCAAAGCACAAAGTTGGACAGCTGACTACAAAGATGCAGCGGCGTTCACCGCATACTTGGCTCAACAAGAGACTTTGATTAAAGATGTCTTGACTGCATTGCAAATGGCGAAGTAATCCAAACAAAAACGCTTGTCTGATGACAAGCGTTTTTTCAGAAGTCTGCTGATGTGTTTCGTGGGCAGCGCGTTTGAACATAAAAGTTAGATAAGCTCTCTTTGATAGTGCTTATTTGATGATAAAACGACTCGTGCCATGATGCATTGAGCGTATAGGAGCAAATAGAATGTCCCATCGTTTTGATTTCGTCGCCAGTTTGATTTTCTTGGCGCTTGGTATCTTGTTCGTCATGGGGGCGCGTGATATGGCTGGTGCTGTTTATGGTAGCAGCATTACCTCTGGAACGTTTCCTCTGGTTTTTGGTTGGGCGCTTTTGGGGCTGTCTGCTTTACTCATGATTGAAACTCTGAAAAAAACAGCTGCTGCTAAGAAAGAACCCGAACCTTTGTTTTACAAGCGTTTTGCAGTCATAGCTTTGGCTTGTTTTTTTTACGTGCTTTTGCTTGAACCGATTGGTTATGTCATCACCACTTTTTTATTTTTGGTGGTGTGTTTTCAGGCCATGGAGCGCGGCAGTATCGTTAAAACCTTGTTGATTGCGGCTGGGTTTTCTTTGGGGATTTATTTGTTGTTTGTGGTTTTGCTCAAAGGCAGTTTACCTGCTTGGCCGAGCTTTATTTAAGGGGGAGCAGACATGTCTACAATGGAATATCTAATCAACGGTTTTGCAACGGCGTTTACGTGGTACAACCTTTTGTTTGCTTTTGTTGGGGTGTTTTTGGGAACCGCTGTTGGTGTGTTGCCTGGCATCGGTCCAATGAGTGGTGTGGCTTTACTGATTCCTGTCACGGCGACACTGACCCAAGGTTTGGGGCTGAATGCAGAGGCTGCTGCAACCAGCTCGATTATCCTGCTCGCTGGCGTCTACTACGGTGCGATGTATGGTGGTTCCACCACTTCGATTTTGCTCAATACCCCTGGTGAATCATCCTCAGTGGTGACTGCATTGGATGGCTATCAAATGGCTAAGCAGGGGCGCGCAGGCAGTGCGTTGTCGATTTCTGCCATGGGTTCATTTTTTGCGGGGATTGTCACATTGCTGGGGTTGGTCTTGGTGGCGGAGCCTTTGTCTGAGTTGGCTCTGAGGTTTGGTTATGCTGAGTATTTTTCACTGATGTTGCTTGGGTTGTGTGCTGTGAGTGGCTTGGCGGGTAAGTCGATGACCAAGGCGTTGATGATGACTGTGTTTGGTTTGTTGCTCTCAACCATTGGCGTGGATCAGTCGGGTACGTTCCGTTTCACCATGGGGTCGCCTATTTTGGCGGATGGGATTCAGTTCTTGACACTGGCTGTCGGTTTGTTTGCGGTTGGTGAAGTCTTTAAAACTGTGCTGGAGCAGGCCACAGAAGACATTCAGTTGGCTAAAATCAACAACTTGTACCCATCGAAGGAAGAGTTTAAGGCGAGTACGGGGCCGATTGTACGTGGTTCATTTTTGGGCTTTTTTATTGGCATTTTGCCGGGTGCTGGTGCGACGTTGGCCTCGTTTTTTTCCTACATCATGGAAAAAAAAGTCTCTAAGCATCCTGAAAAATTCGGCAAAGGTGCGATTGAAGGAGTGGCTGGACCAGAGTCTGCCAATAACGCAGCCGCAGGTGGGGCGATGATTCCATTGCTCACATTGGGGATTCCTGGTTCTGGTACGACAGCCATTTTAATGGGTGCATTGATTATGTACAATGTTCAGCCTGGCCCATTGTTGTTTGCTGAGCACCCACAAGTGGCTTGGGGCTTGATTGCCAGTATGTTCATCGGCAATGTGATTTTGCTGGTTTTGAATATGCCGCTTGTGCGTATTTTTGCCAAAATTATTAGCACCCCTGCAAAATATCTGTTGCCGATTATTATTGCCATTTCAGTGTTTGGCGTGTTCTCAGTGCAAAATTCGATTTTTGACTTATGGGTTTTGTTCACAGCAGGGATTATCAGTTATTTCCTTGTGAAAAATGATTTTCCATTGGCTCCCGTTCTGCTCGGTCTGGTTTTGGGGCCGATGATGGAAAACAATATGCGCAATGCCCTTGTGCGTTCTTCAGGTGACTGGATGACATTTGTTGAGCGACCATTGTCTTGTGTTTTGTTGGTGATTTCAGCAGCTTGGGTTTTGGTGCCTTTATTGCTCAAACTGCGTGGTAAACAGGTACTGGTTAATGAAGAAGGTTGATTATTCTTCACATTAAAAAAAACGGCGTCGAAAAATCGGCGCCGTTTTTCATTTAACAAGGCTGTGTGTGGCATTTCAGTTAAAATACACCCATTGTAAACAAACACCATAACCATGCTTGACGATCGCGCCAAAAAGCTTTTGCTGTCCTTGATTGCCCAATACATTGGGCAGGGGCAACCTGTTGCTTCTAAAGCCTTGATTGAGCATGCAGGTTTGGAGCTGTCTTCTGCGACAGTGCGAAATGTGATGGCTGATTTAGAACGCATGGGTTTGATTGTGAGTCCTCACACATCTGCAGGGCGTGTACCGACACCACAGGGTTATCGTTTTTTTGTGGATGCGATGATGACGGTGGGGCAGTATTCGTCAGTGGAAGATGATTTGTTACAAGCCCAGTTGCAGCCTGATACACCACAGCGTCTGGTGGCCACCGCTGCGAGTTTGCTATCGCAGGTGTCACAATTTGCTGGTGTGATTTCTACACCCAAACGATCGGGACAACAAGTTTTTCGACAAATCGAATTCCTCTCGTTGTCCACGCAACGTATTTTGGTCATCGTGATCACGCCTGATGGCGATGTACAAAACCGTCTGTTGCATGTGGCAGAACCCTACAGCGCGTCTCAATTGGTTGAGGCGGCGAATTACTTAAATAGCCATTATGCAGGCATACCCTTGTCTCAAATTCAAAAGACCATCAAGCAGGAGCTGTCGCATTTGCAGCAACGTGTGGCAGACCTCATGCAAGCGGCTATTAGTCAGCCCGTGCAGGATGCTACCACACAGCTGGAAGATGCTTTAATTGTCAAGGGTGAGCGGCATTTGCTCAACGTCAATGAACTGACCAGTGACATGAACCGATTGCGCCAGACATTTCACTTGTTTGATGAAAAAACACGATTGCTGCAGTTACTTGAGCAGGCCAGTACGGCAGATGGTGTGCAGATTTTTATTGGCGGTGAGTCCGATGTTTTGCCGTTTGACGGGGTGTCGATTATTTCTGCACCGTACTCAGAGAACAATCAGATTATTGGCACGCTTGGTGTCATTGGCCCCTCTCGAATGGCTTATGACAAAATGATTCCTTTGGTCAATGTCACCGCACAGATATTGTCGCGTGTGCTGAGCCATACCTCTACAACCACGAACATTGAGTATTGACCCTATGAGCGCATCTATTGGTATTTTACTTGTAAATCTCGGCTCGCCTGACGCGGCCACACCTGACGCGGTCAAACGCTACTTGAAAGAATTTCTCAGTGATAAACGGGTTGTGAATCTGCCTGCAATACTCTGGCAACCGATTTTGCATGGTATCATCCTGCGTACCCGTCCTGCAAAAGTCGCACTTAAGTATCAAACGATTTGGAGGGGTGAGCACCATGCTGATGGCGCACCGCTCAAACGCATTACGGCGGAACAAGCCGCTCGTCTGGCTGCCGAGATGCCACACAAAGTATACTGGGCCATGCGCTATCAAAGCCCCAGTATCGAGAGCGCCATTGAGCAAATGCACCGAGATGGCATTCGTCACTTTGTTTTGTTGCCCATGTATCCACAGTACTCAACCACCACGACCTTGTCTGTTGTTGACGAAGTCGAGCGCAGTCTCAAAGCCTACAGTGGTCAAAACATCAAGCTCACCACCATCACCGACTATTATGCGCATCCATCATACGTAAAGGCACTTGCTGAGAGTGTGCGATCACATTGGGCTAAAGTCGGGGTGCCAAATTGGCTAGCGGGTGATAAACTCATGGTCAGCTTTCATGGTATCCCCAAGGTACTGGTGGACAAAGGCGACCCTTACCAGCGACAGTGCCAAGCCACTTTTGATGCACTCATTGCCGAGTTGGGGATTGATCAGCAACAAGCTCACATTGTTTACCAGTCTCGCTTTGGGGCGCAAAAATGGCTCGAACCCTACGCCAGCCCCACGTTGAAAGCCTTGGCTCAGGCTGGTACGAAGCGTATTGATATTCTCTGCCCAGGCTTTGCCGCTGATTGCTTAGAGACACTTGAGGAGGTTCAACACGAGCTTGCCGAAGAGTTTATGAGTGAGGGCGGACAAACGTATCATTACATTCCTTGTCTTAATGAACATACGAAGCATTTAGAACAAGTTCTCACGTCTGTGATTGATGGCGTCATTGGTACATAACGCTCAAATGCTTCTGTCTTTCATCGCTTTAAAGCGGTTCTTACGAATTAACCGTATTTTTTTGTGAAATCAATCAAACTTGACTTGCCAAAATCCGTAAACCTTGGCATAATCTCGGTTCTGCGTTGCCCGGGTGGTGGAATTGGTAGACGCGCCGGACTCAAAATCCGGTTCCGAAAGGAGTGCCGGTTCGATTCCGGCCCCGGGCACCAAGCGATGCAAAAAAACCTGCTGATTTTTTCAGCAGGTTTTTCTTTTACTCTTTTATAAATGTGCTTGGTGAAATGAAAAGAAGCGGTAGGTACAAGACCTCAGGGATTTATTCATCCTCAAACAGCATGTCAAGCATTCGCTTGGGATTGCTTAAAAAATCGCGAGTGATTTTAAAGTGCTCGGTGCTCTTATAATCTACCAGCGTCACGCCATCGCTACCGAATTGGTAAATCAAAGCATCTGGGTACGCCATTAAAATGGGTGAGTGCGTGGCGATGATAAATTGTGAGTTCTGCTTAATGAGTTGGTGCATGCGTGCCATTGCTGCGAGTTGTCGTTGTGGCTAATAATCGGAGGGCCGAGGCCGCCCGCATTGTCCAAATCCTCAATATTCGTTGCCAAGTTAAAGAAACTTTCGGCCCGTAGAAAGAAACCATCACGCGAACGCAAGCCTTTTGCCACACGTAAATAATCACTCAGCTGGGAGTGCGATGAGCGGGTGGAAAAATTAAAGTTGCGAGTACCGCCTTCGGGATTAAAGCCCATACTCACGGCAATAGCTTCTAACAGTGTTGATTTGCCTGAGCCATTCTCACCGACAAAATACGTCACTTTGGGGTGAAATTTGATGGTGTCTAAGTGATGAACAGCCGGTAATGAAAAGGGATATCTGTTGAAATCATCAATGGCGTCTCGACGTAAGCTGATTTGGCGGATGTATTGCGATGAGATCATAAAGTGAGAATCGATACACGTGCTTGGGGAGTGGTCACATCAAACAAAAAATTAGCTTCAACCGCCGAAGGCAAGGGTAGGGCGATGAGGGCTATGGCGTAACGCATACTCATCCGCGCTCAGCTCGTTGTCATCCGCGATGCGAATGCGGAAAATCAAGCCGACTGCATGAAGATCATACCAGTGCTCAAAATCTCGAACCTTCAACTTCATGTGTTCAAACTCCAGCCATTGTGGATAAACGCTGTCTGCGCTGAACGACTGGTTTGCTTCGGTTTGAAGCACTTGGTGGCTGACACTTTCGACTTTAAAGCCAGTTTCATAAAACATCTTGCGCATTTCGTAAGGCGTGAAAAAGCGAAGATGTGTGACATCCAGTGAGCCCCACTGCTGATACTGCCAATCTCCATGACTTAAATCATGCAAAAGATTGATGTGCATCACGCAGGGTAGAATGACGATGACTTGGGCATGCTTGGCTAAATGATGTGACAAAAATTGTAACGTTTGCCACGGCTGATACATATGCTCGAGCACATCAAGCAACAGAACGGTGTCGATATTGGCCAACTCAGTTAGCTCGTTCGGTGTCTGTTCGGTGAGGGGGAGACGAGAAACGACATCGAGTCGCTGCTGAGCGATATCAGCCGCTTCTGTGTTTAGCTCAATGCCCCATACTGATAATTCGGGGTAGTCACGTTTAAGGGCTGCACTGACAGAGCCTTGAGCGCAACCAATATCCAGTAGATGTTGGGGAGGGAAAGCAAAATGCCCACGAATCTCAAAGCGTTCGTGTTCACTGTACACGGGCGCGCTGTGCGTTCCTGTCTCATTCAAAGAGTGCCAAATGGGTGTGTATGCCATTGTTGTCCTCGCTCCCAGTCTTTATCAGTACAGGTGCTGCTGTCGGCTTGTTATTTGTCAGCCTTGATTAATTGCTACGGAACCTCGGATCGTTCGCCCATTCATTGGCTTGTTCGCGTTCGCGTTTCCAGTCGGGTGTGTGGTTCTCTGCCAGCTCAACTAATGCTTCACGCAACTGAGCCATACCTTCGCCAGTTTTCGCGCTGATGTAAATGCGGGCGATTTTGCCGTTTTCATCTCGCTCAATGCCTGCCTCGTGGGCGGTGAGGTCGATTTTATTCCAGATAAGGATTTGGTGAATGTGTTCGGCTTCGATTTCTTTGAGCACTTTATTGACCTCGTCAATTTGCTCCATGCGCACTGAGCTGGCGGCGTCCACGACGTGTAACAAGACATCGGCTTGAATGGTTTCCTCTAATGTCGCACGAAACGCGGCCACAAGCTGGTGCGGCAAATCACGCACGAAACCTACGGTGTCAGAGACCACGAGCTGCCCAGCGCCTTCGACAAATACCTTTCGTGTAGTGGTGTCGAGTGTGGCGAATAGCTGATCTGCAGCGTAGGTTTTTGCGCTGGTCAGGTGGTTAAATAAAGTGGATTTGCCTGCGTTGGTGTAGCCAACCAGCGAAATATTCAGTCCTGTGCCGCGTGTGCGAGCAAGACGTTGGGTTTTGTGTTGTCGCTCAAATTTGGCGAGCTCTGCTTTGAGCTTCATGCGTCGTTCTGAAATCAAGCGTTTATCGATTTCAAGCTGTGACTCACCCATACCACCGCGAATGCCGATACCACCGCGCTGACGCTCCAAGTGGGTCCACAGACCTGTCAAACGTGATTGCATGTATTCGAGCTGCGCCATTTCAACTTGGAGTTTGCCTTCATGGCTTTTGGCGCGTTGAGCGAAAATATCAAGAATCAAGGCAGTTCTGTCCATGACGCGAACACCGAAAAACTCTTCGAGATTACGTTGTTGGGCGGGGCTGATGGCGTGATTGAAAACAATGCAGTCTGCACGATGTATCTGGGCTTCGACTTTGACTTCGTCTGCTTTGCCCGAGCCGATGTAGAGTTTGGCATCGGGGGCTTTACGCGTACCTGCGACGGCTGCGAGGACTTCGCCGCCTGCACTGTTGACGAGTAGATGGAGTTCTTCCATGGAGGCGTCGAAGTCGCCTTTACCGAAATTTAAACCGACGATGATGGTTCGCATATTATGGATGTTCCTTTTTTATTGTGCGGTTAAATATTTCGTTAATGGTTCACATAAAAACGAAATTGCCCGCTTAAAAAAGCGGGCGTTTTTGCAATGATGCAAAAATAGAATTATTCAGCCGCTTGTTGAATCTCTTGAATATTCACAGGGCGCGATGGAACGATGGTCGAAATGGCGTGTTTGTACACCATTTGGGTCACTGTGTTGCGCAGCAAAACGACGTATTGGTCAAATGACTCAATATTGCCCTGCAATTTAATACCGTTGACCAAGTAAATCGAGACAGGAACGTGCTCTTTGCGCAATGCATTCAAGAAAGGATCTTGTAAAAGTTGCCCTTTGTTCATTTTATATTCTCCAAGTAGCAAAAAAATTATTGTTAATAAAACCAGATAAAACATCAATACTGGTCATCATAACCCAGTTTGGGCAAAAGTGCCAGACTTACAACAGACCTAAAGGATACACCAAAGCCAGTCGAGGTAAGTATTTTTACTTATTGTGATTACTGCGTTGTGTCAAAAATTCAACGCCACGCAGCCGACTGATTAGCGCTTTTTGCGATCGGCATAAGGATTTTTTGTGCTGCGGAACTCAATCCGCAGCGGCGTACCTTGCAATTTGAAGGCGTCTCTGAATCGTCCTTCGAGATAGCGGCGGTAAGACTCAGGGACGTCGTCAAGGGTGTTGCCGTGAATAACCACCACTGGTGGGTTTTGGCCACCTTGATGAGCATAACGCATTTTTGGGCGTGCACCGCCACTACCTTTTCGCGGTGGCGCTTGGTGTTCTACAGCATTGTAGAGGACGCGCGTCAGGCGTGGCGTGGACAGTTTGGCGAACGCTGCTGCGTGGGCTTCATGTACGGAGGCCAGTAGGGCATCAACACCATTGCCTTTGAGTGCACTGGTGTAGTGGAATTTGGCGAAGTCGAGGAAAACGAGTTTGCGCACAATATCGACTTTGATACGGTCACGCTCGTAGCTGTTGACGGCATCCCATTTGTTCACCGCAACGACGAGTGCGCGGCCTGATTCGAGCACGAAGCCTGCAATGTGGGCGTCTTGTTCGGAGACGTCTTGTGACGCATCAAGCATCAGCACCACGACGTTAGCGTTTGAGATGGCTTGTAAAGTTTTGACGACAGAGAATTTTTCAATCGCCTCAAACACCTTACCGCGCTTGCGTAGACCAGCCGTATCAATCAATACATACTGACGACCTTGACGCTCAAATTCAATCTCAATCGCATCACGTGTGGTTCCTGGCATGTCAAAGGCAATCACGCGCTCTTCACCGATCAAGGTATTAATCAACGTGGATTTGCCGACATTTGGGCGGCCAACCACGGCGATTTTGATGGCATGTTGCATGGTTTCTACATCAATACTGTCTTCATCGCTGTCGTCCGCTTCGCCATTTTTGTCTTTGAGGATTGTTTCGATGGCAGCATCACGAGCCAATTTATCCAAATGCGCGAACGGATCATTGGCCTCTGGCGCACCTTCGAGCCAATCGTCTTGTGCAGGTGCCAATACGGTGTCGAGTGCATACTCAAGTAACTCGCGCACGCCTTCGCCATGCGCACTCGAAATCACCACAGGCTCGCCCAAGCCTAGGGCGTAGAAGTCTGCGGTGACATTCGCATGGCGCATCCCTTCGGCTTTATTGACAGCCAAAATGACGGTGCGACCTGTTTTACGCAAGTCATCTGCGATGGTTTGATCGTGAGCATTCATACCCGCTCGACCATCGACGATAAAAATCACAATGTCGGCTTCCACCACGGCTTGGCGTGTTTGTTTGGCCATTTCGTGGTAGATGCCGTCTTTAGTGACTGGCTCAAAACCGCCTGTGTCAATCACGAGAAATGGACGATCGCCCATGCGACCGTGGCCATAATGGCGGTCTCGTGTTAACCCTGGAAAATCTGCGACGATGGCGTCACGCGAACGGGTTAAGCGGTTGAATAAAGTCGATTTGCCTACATTAGGGCGTCCGACCAGCGCGATGACTGGTTTCATGATGTTTCTTTCAAAGGTTTTGATAAGCGATTCAAACGCCAAGCGCTTATCGTACTGCTGTATCAGAGTGAGACAAGCCAGCTTTCAGGCTGGCTTGAGTATCCATCTATTTTGGTGTGACAGATTGTCCAATTATTTTGGCAAAAAATTGAGCTTTCTTTTGAGAGACTCGTTCAGCGTTTTCGCAGAGGCGCCTTGTGCTTCGGTGAGCTTAATGGCTTCTTCGAGTGCGGCGCGCGCACCTGAGATGTCGTTTTTGGCAATGAGGACATCGGATTTTTTATTCGCAAAGGCCGCTGCGAACTCGGACTGAGGCAAGGTGTCTAAAGCTTTCAGTGCATCGTCTATTTTATTGGACTGGACCAGCACATCAGCCAGTTGAATACGTGCCGCTGATTGATTGTCAGGCGTGCTGTTTGCCACGAGCCATTGCAGGGCTGTGGCGGCTTTGTCCCACTCTTTGTTCGTCGCGGCGATTGTTGCGGTATTGAATGTGGCTAATGCAGCGTAGCGTGATGTCGGGTAGTCTTTTTGCAGTTGGGTCAATGATGCTGCTTCAGAACCATCCTTTTTTTCAATGGCTAAGTTGTAGACGTCAAGGACTTTGGCGGCAGCGGCAGATTGACTCGACTGATACCAGCCATAGCCTTGCCAACCCAAAACGACCACCAAAACCAGCGTAACTAAGCCGCTGATGAGTTTACCCCATTTTGCCCAAAAAGCCTTGAGAGCTTCTAACTGCTCTTGTTCTTCTAAATCGAAAGCCATAACCATCCTTAAAATTAAAATCAAATATTAAAACTCAAATGGCGTGGCACTAGCCACACTCCATTGTCTCTATTGTCCTGCTATTTTTTGCATCAAGTAACTGGCGGCATCCGCCGCAGCGACGTTCACTTGCCCACCATCACCACGCAAAGATTTAATGCTCACGGTTTGATTTTTCACTTCGTCTTCACCGAGAATCAACGCATAGGCAGCACCCGAGGCATCGGCTTTTTTCATCTGCGATTTAAAGCTGCCCGCGCCGTCTGCGCCACCCGAGTGTAAAACCACCGACAAACCCATTTGGCGCAATTGATTCGCACTTGCAAATGCTGCTCGTGCTGCTGCGTCGCCTTGGTGTAATACATAAACGTCGCACGCTGTATCTAAATTGAGTTTGAGCGATTCTTGCGTGAGCAAAATCAAACGTTCCAAACCAATCGCAAAACCCACCGCAGGCGTCGGCTTACCACCAAGCAATTCAAACAAACCATCGTAACGACCACCACCGCATATTGTACCCTGCGAGCCGAGTGTTTCGCCATCGACAATCCACTCAAACACGGTGTGATTGTAATAATCCAAGCCACGTACCAAACGCGGATTAATCGTGAAATCAATCCCGACGTCTTTGAGCAACCGTTGCACCTGCTCAAAGCGTGTCTTAGACTCGTCACCCAAAAACTCGGTCAAACGCGGTGCATTGTTCACCATGGCTTGCATCGCAGGATTTTTCGTATCCAAAATCCGCAGCGGATTGGCGTGTAAGCGACGGCGTGCGTCCTCATCGAGCAACTCACTGTGCGATTCAAAATACGCAATCAACGCCACTCGATGCGCCGCACGCTCCTCAGGTTGCCCCAATGTGTTAAGTTCCAAACGCACACCGCGTAAATCCAACTCATCCCACAAGTCGCGCAACATCACAATCAGCTCTGCATCCATATCCGCGCCACCGAAGCCGAGCGACTCCACGCTCAATTGGTGAAACTGACGATAACGGCCTTTTTGCGGCCGCTCATGACGAAACACGGGACCCATGCTGTACACGCGCTGCGGGCCGTTGTAGGTGAGATTCGACTCAATCGCCGCACGCACCACACCAGCCGTGAACTCGGTGCGCAAGGTCAAATCATCGCCATTGAGACGATCGATGAACGAGAACATCTCTTTCTCAACCACATCGGTGAACTCGCCAATCCCACGGGCAAATAAGCCCGTTTTTTCCAAAATCGGCGCGCGCATATTGCGGTAACCATAGCTTTTCAACCAACCGCGCAGCACTTCTTCGAGGTGCTCCCATAAAGCCGCATCCTCAGGCAAAATATCGTTCATGCCTTTGACGGCGTTAAATTTTTCTTTACTCATAAAATCATATCATGTAGGGTGAAATAAACAATTAGGAAGAAAAACGTAACCCGTGTTTTGTCTACGGCTCAAGTTAGGCTACGTAGTGCCTATGGCATGATGAAAAATCTCTCTAATTACCGTATTTTTCCAAACTATACCAACATCTGAACTTTTGCCGTCTTCTTTTGGATTTAAACGACCTGAGTACATATGGGGCAAATGAATAAAGCCACCACTATCACAATAGAAACGCTCATTAGACCTTGAAAACCAAGCGAATGGTCCTGTATAAACTGGTGAACCAGACTGTCCGTGCCAAGTCTTTGCGCTAATTAAAAAGAATGGATATTCCTCACCTTTAAAGTGGAAGTCAAGTTCAGGATCAGTAGCGACAAAGCCCGTAGTCCATATTGCCAAATATTGCCCTTTTCTTTCTAAAGGAAAACCAACGACGCTTATCGAATCTGTTACATTTAATCTGGGGTTAACAACAATATGATCAACATAAGGCAAACCATATTCCAGCAATTCGTCACAATGTACTTCTAATAGAGCTATATCAGTGTCTTTGGTTGGATGCTCAATCCAGAGTGGATTATTTTCCCTATTGTAGAGCGGTATTTCAATAGGCTTCCACCTCAGTTGTTTCCGATGTGGTAAAAATATTTTTATTAACCTTGGCTGATCGCCTAAAGGATCGTTAGTGAAAAAATCCAACCCCGTAAAATTATGCTTTGCCGTCACCAAAAATACTTTTCTAGGACTTTCGCTTGAATTGGCAACTAAAAAACCTGTCCCACTACGGCATATCGACTCTCTGTGTAATTCATCAGAAAAATATATTTCAAGATAAATTGACTGAATAGAGCCAGCATTAAATCTTTCTGGGTATAAATCCATAATACGTTACTCCCCGTCACTTGAAATTAATTTGCTACTCGGAACCCGTAGTGCGCAATAAACGTTTTTCGGTAATGTACGCCGCATGTTTTTGCTTTGCCCATTTTTCAAAAAATGATGCAATGCGATGCGCTTATTACACACTACAAAACCACATACCCGTTTCACCCACCATACTTCCGCTTCACATACGCATCTACAATCGCCTGAAACTCCACGGCAATGTTGTCACCTTTCAGCGTCACCGTCCGCTCACCATCGACAAATACAGGTGCAGCGGGTACTTCGCCCGTGCCAGGTAACGAAATACCGATGTTGGCGTGTTTGGATTCGCCTGGTCCATTCACGACGCAGCCCATGACGGCGACGGTCATCGATTCAACGCCAGCATACTTAGTTTTCCACACTGGCATTTGTTCGCGCAGGTATGTTTGGATGTCGGCGGCGAGCTCTTGGAAAACAGTGCTGGTGGTGCGTCCGCAACCAGGGCAGGCGACGACCATGGGGGTGAATTGTCTGAATCCCATGGTTTGTAAAATCTCTTGCGCGACGACAACTTCCGTTGCGCGTGAGCCGTTCGGCTCTGGTGTCAATGACACGCGGATGGTGTCGCCAATGCCTTGCTGGAGCAAGACAGACAATGCGGCGGTGGAGGCGACAATGCCTTTGCTGCCCATGCCAGCTTCCGTTAAACCAAGGTGGAGTGCGTAGTGGCAACGTTGTGCGAGTTGTTGATAAACCGCGACCAAGTCTTGTACGTTGGAAACTTTGCACGAAATGACGATTTTGTTCTCAGATAGACCGATGTCGCGCGCGGCTTGGGCAGATTCTAAAGCCGAGGTGATTAGGGCTTCGGTCATGACCTGTTGCGCCGACCATGGTTGTGCGCGTTGGGCATTTTCGTCCATGATGCGGGCAAGCACACTTTGGTCAAGGCTGCCCCAGTTGACGCCAATGCGCACGGCTTTATCATACTTTGCGGCGACTTCTATCATCTGCGCAAACTGCGCGTCTTTTTTTGCGCCTTTGCCGACATTGCCTGGATTGATGCGGTATTTGCTCAAGGATTGCGCACAGTCGGGATAATCGGTGAGTAATTTATGACCGTTGTAGTGAAAATCGCCAACGAGCGGCGCATACACACCCATTTTATCGAGTTGCTCGCGGATGTACGGCACAGCCGCAGCCGCTTCGGGCGAGTTGACAGTGATGCGCACGAGTTCGGAGCCAGCCTGCGCCAATTCTTTTACCTGCAATGCTGTGCCCAATGCGTCAACGGTGTCTGTATTGGTCATGGACTGCACGATCACTGGGTGTGAGCCACCAATGTGGACGGTGTGGTCCGCATGAGTGACTTTAACAGTGTGTGTGTGGTGGCGAGAGGTGATGTGCTGACTCATATGGTTTTCGTGATTAGTTCAACTCGTTGATGCGCACAACATCACCCTTGATGAGTGGCGTTAAATCATACGGTGCACCTTTCCACGTGACGTCTACTTGTGACGCACCACCGATTTTGACCTTAAGTGGTGTTTTACCAGATACGGATTGTTCGGTGTTGGCGATTTGTGAGCCGCTGAGGAGTACTTTACCTTCTGCATCTTTGATTTCTACCCAGCTGTCTGCTTTGAACTTGAGTGTCAGGGTGTCCCCTGAATTAATGGCTGCATTAGGCGCGACGGTCGGTGCATTCAGTGCCGCTGTGTCTGAATCAACCATGGGCGGCTCTGTGGCTGGTGCTGTCGCAGGGGGGGCGGTTTCTGTGTTGGTTGTGGGTGCTGCAGGTTGGCTGACTACTTGCACTTGGTTGGGTTCTGTGACTTTTTGGGCGACTTCGTTGGTTTGTAAAAAACGAGACACAAACATCCAGTAACCGAGCAAACCGAAAACCACCAATGCCAACAAAATCAGCCAAATACGGCCAATCCAGGGGGATTTGAGAGGTGTTCCGCGTGTTGGGTGCTCTGTTGTGATGGCGTCGGGCAATGTGGGCTGTGCTGCTTGGTATTTGAGCGGCAAATGACGGATGGCTTCGTCTTGATCTGCTCCGACGACTTTTGCGTAGTGGCGAACGATGGCGCGTAGCAGGACACCTTCGCCGACGCGGCTGTAGTCCTCCGCTTCTAATGCTATGATTTGGGCCAAGGCTCGGTTGGTGCGGGAGGCGATATCTTGTGCGGTTAGACCTTTGGACTGGCGAATGTGTACCAACCACTGACCAGCAGTCATGTTGTCTGATAAGGGCTCTATCGATGGGGGTTCTAAATTCAAGTCGGATTGTGTATCTTGTCTCATGGCGCGCTCTAATTTGTTGTCTTAGTGTTTAGAAAGATTGATACTGCTGCTCACGTGCCCACACAGCTTCTGGGCTGGTCGGGAACTGGGCAATGAGTTCTGCTATCATACCGTCGGTGTTGCTTTGAGGCTGAATCTGGTTGAGTCGAATGCCTAGCCACAGCACAGCGGCGGAATGGCTATTTTGTGTCTGTACGATGCGTAAATCAGCACGTGCTTCGTCAAATCGGGCTGAGCGTACGAATACGTGGCCGCGATAAATGCGTGCCTCTGCATTGACAGAGTCTCGCTCCAATGCCGCATTTAGGTAAGCGAGTGCTAACTCATCTCGGCCGAGACGCGCGGCACAGATGCCCGCATTGGTTAGCGCTTGCCCCATATTGGGGTAGACTGGGTCATTAAAAATAAGCGTGAATTGAGCCAGAGCTTCATCACCGCGATTCGCGCGACACAAAAATCTTGCGTAATGATTGCGAATATCGGTGTCGTTGATTTTTTGGTTGCCCGCGTTGGACAGGGCAGCTAAAAAGTGTGTGTTGGCAGGTTCGTCTTGACGAAGTTGTTCGTAAATAATACCCAAAAGCGTGTGCGCAGGCACGTAGTCAGAGCGGCTTTTTAGCGCGAGGTTTAACTCATCAATTGCCACAGCCACTTGGCCTGCGGTTTGGTAGTGAGCCGCTAACTCAGAGTGAATGCGTGCGGTTGCGTGTGATTTTGACTCTTTGGCTGTTTTGGCCTCTGTGGTCAGCATCGAGGTACAGCAGATGAAGCAAAAAAGAGTGCGCCACATCATTTCACCTCAGTGGTGTTTTGCTGTTCAATTTGTGCTTGCATTTGTTCGAACGAAATCACCGCTCGTTGCGTTTCAGAGGTTGTGAGGGTTTCTTCCTTTTTCACATAAGGTGTGAATTTCAGCTCTTGCTCGGTCATGCGCTCGTTGCGGCGTGTACGGTCGAGCACTTGGCCTGCAAGCTGACCGCAGGCCGCATCGATGTCGTCGCCGCGTGTTTTGCGAATCGTGGTGACGATGCCAGCTTCGAGCAAAATTTCGCCAAATACACGCACTTGCTGGGGTGTCGAGACGGTCAAGCCAGACTCTGGGAATGGGTTGAACGGAATCAAATTGAATTTACACGGGACATCGCGCACGAGTTCAATCAATTCCCGGGCGTGTGCGACGCTATCATTCACGTCTTTGAGCATGATGTATTCAAACGTCACGAAGTCGCGAGGTGCGCGCGTGAGGTAGCGCTGACATGCGGCCATGAGTTCGCGCAATGGGTATTTTTTATTCAGAGGGACAAGCTCGTTGCGCAGCTCGTCGTTCGGCGCATGAAGCGAAACCGCCAGTGCGACAGGGCAGTCATCTTTGAGTCGATCCATCATGGGCACAACGCCTGATGTGGAGACGGTGACACGACGACGCGACAGGCCATAAGCGTTATCATCGAGCATGAGATTTAATGCAGGTACCAGCGCGTTGTAATTGAGCAGTGGTTCTCCCATGCCCATCATGACCACGTTGGTGATTTTTCGCTCAGCTTTTGGATCAGCGCCCAAGGCATGATTCGCCCACCAGAGTTGGCTGATGATTTCGGCTGTCGAAAGGTTGCGATTAAAGCCTTGATGACCTGTCGAACAAAAGCGGCAGTTGACCGCACAGCCTGCTTGCGATGAAACACACAGTGTGCCGCGATTCGCTTCTGGGATATAAACCGCCTCAACCGCGTTGTTTTGGCCGACGTCAATCAACCATTTGCGTGTGCCATCGATGGAGGTCTTATCAAATAAAATCTCAGGTAAAGGCAAAGAGCAGTTTTGTTCGAGCTGAGTGCGCAATGATTTGGCCAAATCAGTCATTTGGTCAAATCGCTGCGCCCCAAAGTGATGAATCCAACGCATGACTTGACGGGCACGAAACTGCTTCTCGCCGAGTTCAGCGAAATAGTCGTTCATGCCTTTGGCATCGAAGTTCAATAAATTGGTATTCATCTGGGGCTTTTTTGTCGTTGTTGTTCAATTTTTTCGAGCTTTGCCCGTGAAAATTTGCTAACGTTGACTCAAAAAAGTAGGATTACTTTTTTTTGAATTATCCAAAGAAGTATTTAATTTCAATCGCAGCATTTTCCAAGCTGTCAGATCCGTGAACTGCGTTTGCGTCGATAGACTCAGCAAAATCAGCACGGATGGTGCCAGCAGCGGCTTCTTTAGGATTGGTTGCACCCATCAAATCACGGTGTTTCAAAACAGCGTTTTCGCCTTCGAGTGCTGTTACCATCACTGGGCCTGAAATCATGAATTTCACGAGGTCTTTAAAGAAAGGACGTTCTTTGTGAACAGCGTAAAAGCCTTCTGCTTCGCTTTGAGTCAATTGGGTGAATTTCGCTGCAACGACTTTTAAGCCAGCGTTTTCAAAGCGGGTGTAGATTTGACCGATGACGTTTTTAGCGACTGCGTCAGGTTTAATGATAGATAAAGTGCGTTCGATTGCCATGTTGCCATTCCTTTGTTGTGTTAAGAAAATTTCAAAAAAACCAATAAAATCAAGTTCTAAAGAACACAAAATTATAGCACAAGCATTTTCAACCCAAAATATTTAAACGTCGGATTGACCAAGATTACTTGATTTTGCCAGTGTTTTTTACTGGTTTTGTGGTTTTTTGCAGTCTATTTTGTACAGTCGAGGTGGTACACGTAAAACTCATTGTCACGTTGCCAACCGCATTTTTCATAGAGCGATTGTGCGATGATATTGGTTTTTGCGGTTTCCAACATCAGAGCGGCGGCGTCGCTGTCGTGAGCGAGTTGTTGTGCGAAATCCAATAAAGCCTTTCCGACGTTCAGTCCGCGTGCTTCAGGGGTGACATATAAGTCGTTCAGCAGCCAAACCTTAGAGAACTCCAAACTCTGAGTCAGCGAAGAGAGTAAAGGATAAAGCTGCATGAAGCCGATAGCGTGTCCTTGCTCATTTTGTGCAATGGCAACTTTCGATTCGTTTTGGCTCAGTCGGGCATGTAGGAAATCATGTGACAGTGATAAATCTGAAGGTAGTCTATAAAATTGACGATAATCGTCAAACAGAGGCGTTGCAAGCGCTACCTGATCTGCACTGATCCAGCTGAGTGTGGGGGTAATCATGGGGATATCTTCTATAAAAAATTGTTCGATGGCATCGTACTATGATTGTGGTCTGTGACGCGTTTACTTATTTTCGCTTGCAGTATTTTGTTTAATACACCTTGCGCCAATTAACCAAACCTTCAGGGGTTTTCAGTAATCCAGCCAATACGCTTGGGGCTATCAGGCACTTTGCTTTGTCATACTCACTTGATGTTGCATGGTTTGAAATATGCAATAAGTTTGTTAAAACTTATTTTATCTGAGGGTATTTCTCATTAATTTTACAACAGTCTACGTGATTATATCGATTTTATTCTGTTGAGTAAGTTTTTTGTAAGATTATTCTTCGATTATGTCAGGTTGTTTACAAAGAAGAGGTTGAAAATGCACTCTAACAAAATGAAGTTGTCGGTTCTAATGTGTTTATTGGTTTCATCTGGCGTATTGCCTGGCTATGCTCAAGAGGTTGTTTCATTGAGTGAGCCAAATGTCGCTGTTCAGTCTACGCTGGTGGTTTCGTCACCCTCTGGGGCAGATGGAAAAACTGTAGGGCGCGAGCCAGTTGGACGTGGTGATAGAGATACGAACTCACAAACATCTGACGTAGTGACTGATGTGCCGCCTGAAAGAAAAGCGGCAGATGGTCGTTCTGCGGTTGTCCGACCGTTGAATAAGGTTTTGAATTTACCGGAGAAGGGCAAGATATGGGTAACGGAAGATCCAGCGGTTATCACGCCTAATTTATCGGTTAGTGCGCCATCTAGCGTTGGTTTTTCTGATGGCAAGGTAGCCGAGCCTGTTTTGTTTAACGTGTACACGAATTACGCCCCGTTCATAGAGAAGGCGGAGGTATTGGTTTATGCGCCAGAGGACGTTGATCGCACGAAGC
>NZ_BMZG01000013.1 GCF_014652675.1 Formosimonas limnophila
CGCTCAAAACAACACGGCGATAAAACCAAATCAAGCCAAAAACAGAAACAATGAAGGATGCTTGTGCAACTCTGGCGCTTGCTTTTGGTTGAACAAATTCTGCCAGTGTTTGATGGGCAAGGTTGTGTTCATTTAAAAATGCGTATAGCCAGACCAATCTTGTGTTTTGACTGCTTGTTCAGGGTATTTGCGCGAGTGCCAGCTGATGATGTGGGATTGAGTAGATGTCGGCGCTGTGATTGTTCCAATACGCGTGCAATGTACACCTGTATGGTTTTGAAGGGCGTTGATTGAGCTGCGATGGCTGATTGGGGCAGTAAAGCATAATTCATAATCATCACCGCCTGAGATGGCATGTTGCCATTGGGTGAGTGTTGGGTATTGCCGCAACGTCGGTGAGGTGGGCAGGGTATCTAAATCAATGCACGCGTTGACTTTAGAGGCTTGTAATATGTGTTTTAAGTCGCCAGCAAGACCATCGGATAAGTCGAGCATCGCATGAGCGATGTGACGAAGTTGCATTCCTGTGCTGATTCGTGGTGTAGGACTCTCTAACCGACTTCTGATGATTCTTAGGTGCTCGTCATTGATGTGTTTTTTTAGCAATGACAAAGCAAGAGAGGCGTCGCCCAGCGTACCCGTCACCCAAATGTCATCATCGACTTGAGCTGTATTTCTGCGAATAGCTTGTCCGCGCGGTACTTGCCCAATGGCTGTAATGCTAATCATGAGTAGATCGCTGCCGGTGGTATCACCGCCGATAAGGTCACAGTTGAACTCAGCGGCGGTATCTAACAGTCCTTGGCTGTAAGCTGATAGCCATGACTCATCGGCTTGAGGCAGCGCAAGTGTCAGAGTAAATGCGATGGGCTGTGCGCCCATGGCCGCTAAATCTGAGAGATTGACCGCAAGAGACTTTTGACCAAGCCGATAAGGGTTAGTGTCGGGAAAGAAGTGCCTGCCTGAAATCAGGGCATCTGTGGTGATGACGCATTGGTGATGATCTGCGATGGTGAATAATGCGGCGTCGTCCCCAACTCCCAAATTCACCGCACCTGATTGATGCGGGGTTTGAGTGAAGTATTTTTTAATGAGCGAGAACTCGTCTGACATCTTTAGCTATTTTTGCTCTGCAGAAATTTCTAATGAACGAGTAGCAGCTGCGACTTTGTCGAGCACGCCATTGACATATTTAAAGCCGTCTGTTCCGCCAAAGCTTTTGGTGATTTCCACTGCTTCGTTGATGACTACTTTGTAGGGTACGGCTAATTCGTGGGTCAACTCATAGGCCGACTCAAGCAAAACAGCGTGTTCGACGGGACTGAGTTCATCAATGGTGCGGTCTAAATGCGGGGCGATACTGGCTCGCAAATCATCGGTGTTTTTGACCACGCCGTAGAATAATTGCTTGAAATACGTTTCATCAGCCTTGTGAAAGTCTGGCGTTTCTCGCACAAAGGCGTCAATGGCACCGATGTCTTCGCCTGTAACGAGCCATTGATATAAACCTTGTACCACTAATTCACGCGAGCGTCTGCGTGCACTTTTCATGTTTTGTCCTTAATGAAAAAGAACAAAGTAAGCAATGACTTTGTTCGTGAATGGCGCTTTATGCAATAAATTGCTGAGTTTTGGAATGGCAGCAGTGACAAGTGTCTGAGTGCTGCCTCACCATAAAAGTGTCGTAATCTCGTTCGTTGAACGTTCAGATGTTTGCAGCATCATCTGCATTAACGGCATTGCCGCCCATGAATGCATCAAGCCCTTCGTACAGACAAGCCATTTCGATAGCGACACGCGCTGCTTCTGACCCTTTGGTGGCCATGCGCTCGATGGCTTGTTCGTCATTTTCGGTGGTCAAAATGGCATTGGCAATGGGCATGTTGAAATCCAAACCAACTTTCGTGATGCCTGCGCCTGATTCATTTGAAACCAGTTCAAAATGATACGTTTCACCGCGAATGACCGCACCGAGTGCTATCAATGCATCAAACTCTTCGGTTTGAGCCAGCATTTGCAATGCCAACGGCACTTCGAGTGCGCCGGGGACAGTAATGTAGAGAATGTCATCTTCAAGCACGCCCTGTGCGAGCAGCTCATTGATACAAGCTTGATAGAGACCTTCACAGACCTCTTCGTTGAAACGGGCTTGAACGATACCTATGCGTAAGCCATTACCTGAGATGATGGGTTTGAATTGCTCAATCATGTGAAATTCCTATTTATTGCTGCGTACCTCACGGTTGGAGATTCGCTTATAGGTGGCATTGTACGCGATTATGCTCCGTGCAGATAGACCCTGCGAGGGCCTGCTTTTGAATAAACATTGGTTCGTGTGATTTAATCAGCATGTTTTCAAGCAATAGAACAAAACAACAAGCCAGAGCTGAATCGCTTGGTCGTTAGGAAGACTGTATCAAGCTGATGATTTTCGCCGTGATCATGTCCACAGCAGGGTCATTCGCACCGTGTGGCAAAATCACATCGGCAAATCGCTTCGACGGCTCGACGAATTGGTTGTGCATCGGGCGAACGGTGGCTTTGTACTGGGAAATGACATTGTCCATTGAACGGCCACGTTCTTGGATGTCTCTAGTCAAACGGCGGATGAAGCGAACATCGGGATCTGTATCGACGTAAATTTTGAGCGACATCATGTCACGCAATGCCTTGTCATACAACGCAAAAATCCCCTCAAGAACAATCACCGTGGCGGGGGCGACCACAACCGTTTCTTTTGCACGGGTGTGCTCGGTATAGTTATAGGTGGGCATTTGAATCGGTACGTTGTTGCGCAAATCATCGAGCTGCTCTGCCATCAATGCCCAATCAAAAGCATGTGGGTGGTCATAATTCATGTGAATGCGTTGCTCGAATGTCAAATCGCTTTGGTCACGATAATAATTGTCTTGAATAATCACCGCCGTGTGCTCGGTGCCTGCCGCTTCGATGACTTTGCGGGTCACGGTGGATTTGCCACTGCCGCTGCCGCCTGCGATGCCGATGATGAATGGGGTCGTCATGATGCTGCCTGTGAGATGGTTACAAACAGGGCGCATAATATCAGAAAGAGTGGGCAGCATTAAGCAAAAAGCGAGCATGATGCTCGCTTTCTGTTGGTTTCGTGGTTTACACGTGACTTAGCTTGGGTCGTATTCATAAGTCGAGTATTTTGGTACCCAATCTCGTTCAGCCAGTCGTGATTCCATCTCCTCTCGTGTTACTGTCGCAACGCCGAGTCTGAATGCGCACTCAGCAACCGCACGTGCCACGTGATTAGTGACTTTCATTAGGTCAGTGATGGGCGGGAATGCTGCGCCTGTGGCGAGTCGTTCTGATGTGACCTGTGTGGCGAGGGCAAATGCGGCCTCTGTCATCATTTCTGCCTCAACAGTGCGTGCACCTGCGGCGGCGACACCCCAACCGATGCCAGGGAAGACAAAGGTGTTGTTGCCTTGGCCGATTTGGTGGGTTTTGCCTTTCCACTCCACAGGGGAGAATGGGCTGCCTGTCACAACGATGGCGTGGCCATCAGTCCAGCAAATGGCGTCTTTCGGCAAGATTTCGGTGAGGTTGGTTGGGTTTGACATCGCGAAAATGATGGGGCGAGGGGTGTTTTTCATCACTTCGTCGATGACTTTTTGGTCAAATGAGCCGCCTTGGCCTGACAAACCGAGCAATACGGTCACTTTCGCATTGCGGATGGTTTCAATCAAGTTTGGGTTTTTGCTCGCGAATTCCCAGTTGGCCAAATCGCTGCGTGGGTGTGCGAACTCCATTTTATAATCTTCAAGGCCTTCACGGTCGGTTAAAATCAAACCGCGTGAGTCCAGTACATAGATGCGTTTTTTTGCTTCTTCATCAGACAAGCCGAGGCGGACGAGGCCGTTTTTCACTTGTTTGGCCACCCCGATACCGCCTGCGCCTGCGCCGCTGACGAGGAACACTTGGTCTGGTAAAGTTTTTCCTTGCTCGGTCGCTGCGAGTAAGCCTGCGAGTGCAGTCGCGCCTGTGCCTTGAATGTCGTCGTTAAACGATGGTACGACGTCGCGGTAGCGGGCAAGGACTTCAAATGCCGATGATTTGCTCAAATCTTCCCATTGCAGCAAGGCTTTCGGGAAGCGTTTTTTCCATGCGGCGATGAACGCATCAATGATTTCAAAGTATTTATCGCCACGGATGCGTGTTTTGCGCACACCTAAATAGAATGGGTCTTCAAGGAGTTTTTTGTTGTCCGTGCCGAAGTCAAGTAACACGGGCAGGCTGCGTGCTGGGTCAATCCCAGCTGTGAGTGAGTACAAACTTAACTTGCCCATACAGATGGCGATACCGCCGAAACCTTGATCTCCAATGCCCAAAATACCTTCTGCGTCGGTGACCACCGCGAGGTCATTTTCGCCATAACTGGCGAGAATCTCATCGAGTCGCTGGTAATTGTCTTCGGTCACAATCAAGCCGCGCGGCTCACGGTAAATGTGGCTGAACTCCTGAATGGCTTCGCCGACTGTGGGGGTGTACACAATGGGCAGCATTTCTTCGATGTGTGCCATCACTAGAGCATAGAACGTGGTGCGGTTGTAATCTTGTAAAGCGCGCAGATAAACGTATTTGTCGAGTGGTGTGGCGAATTTTTGGTACTGCTCATAACTGCGTGCGACTTGTTCTTCTAATGTTTCGACACGCTGTGGCAAACGCCCTTCAATGCCAAAGGCACGGCGCTCCTCGATGGAAAATGCCGTGCCTTTGTTCAAATAAGGGTCTTCGAGTAACGTGCGCCCTCGTGATTTAATCTTAACCGTGTCCTGCATAAAAGCTCCTTTTGTGCGAAATAGTATCTGTCGATAAACCGAGGCGACATGAGTGATGGGTCTTTGCCCAGCCTGCGGTGAAACAAGGCGCAAGGATGGCGGATGCGACTGAAAAAGTCAAGTCGCGATGCAGCACGCAAGGATGGCGGATGCGACTGAAAAAGTCAAGTCGCGATGCAGCATTTGAGGGGCTTTTCAGCGTGATGAGCGTTTTTTTATGCTACTATTTTCACCAAATTTAGTTATGGATGTAGTTAATTAATTGAGGTGAATGATGAAAAAAATTGTGGTGGTGGGGCCAGAGTCAACGGGAAAAAGCAGTTTATGCGAAGCGTTGGCAGAGCATTATCAAGGCTTGTGGGTGCGAGAGTTTGCTCGTGAATACTTGACTGAGCATGGAACAGATTATTCGTTTGAGGATTTGTTGACCATCGCCAAAGGCCAGTTGGCTTTGGAAGATGCTGCGACGGCGCTGGCAGTGCGTGAGGGCACGCCCTATTTGTTTTTTGATACCGACATGCACGTGATGCATGTGTGGAGCACGTTTGTCTTTGGCAAAGAGCATGAACTGGTTGAGCAAGAGCGCGCACGGCGAGAGTATGATATGTATTTGTTGGCTTGTCCTGATTTGCCTTGGACACGTGATCATTTGCGCGAGTATCCTGATTTGGAGACGCGCGATAAGCTATATCAAGTTTATAAAGAGATTTTGAAGAGTCAACATACGCCATGGGCCGAAGTGCGTGGTATTGGCCCTGTACGGACGCAGTGTGCAATTGATGCTGTGAATCAATTGTTTGATTCGGGGCGGTGACTCGGGCTGGTACTACTTTTTTGCAACATTTTTATTTTTTTTGAATTATTTTTGGCGCACCTATTTGGTGCGCTTTTTGATGGCTCAGAGATTGCAGGAGTTTTTTGTGCTCTGATTTGGTGTGTTATTGGTGTGACTGTTGACAGTTGTGCACTGGGTTGTTGCAAAAATTCTTTTTTATCAATGGCTTAAAGTGTATTTTGTCGCGTTGCAGCACTTTACAAATCGGGTTTTGTTGGGCACACTAAGGTCAAAAGGGTGCGGTTTTACCCTGTTTTATCAAAAGGAGACGTCATGAAACTTATCACCGCAATCATTTGCTCAGAAAAGCTCTCTGATGTTAAGGAGGCTTTGTTCAAGGTTGGCTTCACAGGCATGAGCTTGGCTAAGGTGGCAGGACATGGTGGTGAGCATGAGGTTTTGGAGCACTAGCGTGGTCAACAAGTCAAACTGGAGTTTCACGACAAAATCGAATTGAAAATCGCTGTCAGTGAGACTTTTGTCGATGTCACCATCAATGCGATTTGTCAGGCGGCACAAACAGGTGACGTGGGTGATGGCAAAATCTTTGTCCAGCCATTAGACCATGTGGTGCGGATTCGCACGAATGAGCTGGACAACAGTGCGTTGACGCCTGTTGATCATTAAGCATTAAACAGACTTAGAAAGAGCGGTTCACTGATTTTTGATTGCTGCAGCTTTCTACTTTTCATCGAGAGATGATGTTTTGTATCTTTTATTCATAAAACCCACCGAGAATCAACAGGAGAATCCCATGAAACGATATTTAACCTTCCTTGTACTGGCCCTCGCTTCGGGTGTGGCTCTGGCGCAGGCAACGCCTGAGGTGGTAGCACCTGCTGCAGATGCCCCCACTCCTGCGGCTGTTGAGCTGGTACTTAATCGTGGTGACACAGCATTTATGCTGATTTGCTCGGCTCTGGTGCTCTTAATGACACCTGCTTTGGCCTTTTTCTACGGTGGTTTGTCGCGAGGTAAAAGCGTTTTGAACACCATGATGATGTCGTTTGGTGCGCTCGGCGTGGTGACCATTGTTTGGACGGTGGCTGGGTTTTCTTTCGCTTTTGGTGACAATCCTATGGGTGCATACTTCGGTAGTTTTGACAATATCATGCTGGCAGGCATGGACATGGGGACTTTGGTGGGGACATTTGAGGCGGCCGATGGTCACGCCATTCCGAAATATGTGTTTGTGATGTTTCAAATGACTTTTGCCATCATCGCGGCGGCGCTGATTAGCGGTGCGTTGGTTGATCGCATGAAATTCAGTGCTTATTTGGCGTTTATCGCCTTGTGGAGTCTACTGGTTTATAGTCCGATTGCTCACTGGGTTTGGGATGTTTCTGGCTGGTTGCTTGTTATCGGTGCGCTCGACTTTGCTGGTGGTACGGTGGTACACATCAATGCTGGTGTGTCGGCCTTGGTCGCTGCGATTGTGCTCGGCCCGCGTTTAAAAACATCTCGTCAAACAGCGATTCCACATAACATCCCTTTCGTTATGCTCGGTTCTGGCTTGCTCTGGTTCGGCTGGTTCGGTTTCAATGCCGGCAGTGCATTGGGTGCGAACGATGATGCGGGCTTGGCGTTGTTGACGACTCAAATCGCCACAGGTACAGCGTTGGCTACATGGCTCGTTTGGGAAAAAATCTCTGGTCATGCTATGAGTGCTGTTGGTGCGGCAACAGGTGTGGTGGTTGGCTTAGTGGCTATTACGCCTGCGGCTGGTTTGGTCAGTCCTGCTTATGCTCTCGTCATTGGTGTGTTGGGCGCGACAGGCAGCTTTTGGGCTGTTCAGTATAAAAGAGCATTTCGTGTTGATGACGTGCTTGATGTGTTCGCTTGCCATGGCGTAGCGGGTATTATCGGTGCGGTGGCTACAGGTGCTTTTGCCTTTTCAACGTTGGGTGAGGCCGCTAAACCTGTTGGCGAACAAGTGGTGATTCAATTGACGGCGGTTGGTGCGACGATTGTGTACTCTGCCGTGGTAACTTACATTATCCTCAAAGCAATTCAATTCACCATCGGTTTGCGTGTGTCTGAGGCGGATGAGGTACAAGGTATCGATATCGCCAGTCATGAAGAAGCGGGTTATTCAAGTGATGGTTTGGGGTTTAGCAAAGCGGATGTGTCTTCATCTGAAAGTGGCTTGACCGCACCTGTGTACATTGCCAAACCTGTGTCAGCGTAATGATTTTCAACTAATATAGTATGTGAACAATAGTAAAAGCAAGCACCAAAAAAGCCAGCAAAAATGCTGGTTTTTTTGTACGGCGAAAATCGATAGAGACCGATTACGGTGCTTCGTAAAAAATATAATTGGTTGAGTAGTCGCTGAACTCAAAATACACTTTGTTTTCACCTGGGTCAACTTTGCCGTTTAGGTTTAAATCAATGCGGCCATTGCCAAATCGATAGGGACGTGCCTCTTTGTCGTTGGTGCCATAGGCAGTGGAGAGCTTGTCCACTTGCAGGAAACGCTTGACCAGAACCTGACCTGCATACACCTCTAAAACGCCATTGGTTCCTGTCCAGTTTTGGACACTTCGACCGATTTGGTTTTGGGTTTCTTGGGTGCAAGCGGTGAGAGCGACAACGGCAGTCAAGGCTGCCCATTTTAATGATTTCATGGTGAACTCCTGTGGGTGAGGTGTTGCATTATACGTAAATTAATGAGCTTGTTTGAGGGCTTTGTTTTAACGCTTACTCGTCTCCGAGTGCGGCGAGTTGCTCCGCTTGGTGTTCGGCAGATAGAGCGTTGAACATGTCGTCAAGGTCTCCGTCGAGCATGGCGTCGATTTTATACCACGTGAGGTTAACGCGGTGGTCTGTGATGCGACCTTGTGGGAAATTATATGTGCGAATGCGCTCAGAGCGATCACCTGAACCGACGAGGGATTTTCGGGTAGCGGCTTCGCTGGCTTGTTGTTCGCGGACTTGGGCATCACGAATTCGCGTGACGAGGATTTTCATGGCGGTGGCTTTGTTCGAGTGTTGAGAACGGCCATCCTGGCACTCGACGACAGTGCCTGTTGGGATGTGGACGATGCGCACGGCGGAGTCGGTTTTGTTGATGTGTTGCCCACCTGCGCCTGACGCGCGGAAGGTGTCGATGCGCAAGTCGGCTGGGTTGATGTGGACGTCGCCGATTTCATCGGCTTCGGGCATGACGGCGACGGTGCAGGCGGAGGTGTGGATGCGTCCTTGGGCTTCGGTTTCGGGGACGCGTTGGACGCGGTGGCCGCCTGATTCGAATTTCATTTTGGAATAAACGTTGAGTCCTGCGATGCGCACGATGACTTCGCGGTAGCCGCCCAAGTCTGATACGGATTCGCTCATGATTTCGGTTTGCCAGCGTTGACGTTCTGCGTAGCGTGTGTACATACGCAAAAGATCGCCTGCGAATAAGGCAGACTCGTCACCGCCTGTGCCTGCACGGATTTCGAGAACGATGTTGCGCTCGTCATTTTCGTCTTTGGGTAAAAGCATGGTTTGCAACTCGTCTTTGAGCGCTTCAAGTTTGTCTTTGCCTGTTTGAATCTCTTCTTGAGCCATGGTTTTGAAATCAGGGTCGGTGAGCAGCTCGTGGGCGGATTCGATGTCTTTTTCGGTTTGGGTGAATTGTTTGAATGTTTCGACGACGGGGGTGATTTCGGCGTGCTCTTTGGATAATTTTCGGTAGTTATTGATGTCGTCAGTGACGTCTGGTTGCTGCAGCATGGCGTCAATTTCAGCTTGACGCAGGTCGAGTTGAGCGAGCTTTTCGCGCATGGAGTTTTTCATGGTGTGTTTCTGCTTTTCAGTGTGTTGGTGGATTCAAGTCAGGTTTATCAACCTGATTTATGGGCGTGGGACAATGAAATGCTACGAGTCGTTGTTCAGCCACTCGCGCATGGCGGTTTGCCATGCTTGGCGTGTGGCATCGTCGGTGCTTTGAATGCCGATGGTGGGCTCGTGTAGGATTTTATTGATGAGACGTTGCGACATTTGGCTCATGGCTGTGCGCAGCTCTTCATGGCTGATGTTGGTTTGGCCTGTGAAGGCGTTTATGGCGCGGTCTAATTCTTGTTGACGCAATCGGTCAAAGTGTTGACGCAGCAGTTGGACGTCTGAGCTGTGATTGCGACGGGTGCGCTCAATGTCAAATTGGGCGACGTGACTGGTGATGATTTTTTGCGCGTCGGTAAGAGCGGCTTCGCGCTGTGCGCTGTTGTGCTTGACGATATTTGATAGGTCATCAATGGTATATAGATAAGCGTCATTGAGCTTGGCGACGGCCGCTTCGATGTCACGTGGTACGCCGAGGTCAACCATCACCATGGGTCGGTATCGGCGTTGCTTTAGTGCGAATTCGACCATACCCAAGCCGATGATGGGCAAGGTGCTGGCAGTGCTGGTGATAATGAGATCAAAGTCGGATAATTGTTCTGGTAGTTCGGCCAGTCGCAGCGCAGTGGTGGTCAGGTGCTGATAGGGGGCGAGCAGCTCTTCGGCGCGCTCTAACGAGCGATTGGCGACGGAGAGATTGGCAGGGTTTTGGCCTGCGACATGCGCGGCGACAACCTCTATCATTTCACCTGCACCGACGAGCAACACGCGAAGGGAAGTAAAATCATCAAACACGTGCCGCGCGAGCTTGACAGATGCCGCTGCCATTGAGACCGAGTGCTCGCCGATGGCTGTTTGGGTGCGCACTTCTTTTGCCACTGTAAAACTTTTGTCAAACCATTGCTGTAGTGCAGTGCCATTCGTACCTGCGTGGCTGGCGATGCGTATGGCCTGCTTCATTTGACCCAAAATTTGCGGCTCGCCGAGCACCATCGAATCCATACCGCTGGCGACCGCAAATGCGTGTTCGATGGCTGCTTGACCGTGCAGCACGTAGATGTGCTGCGCCAAGTCGGCTGTCGGTACGTGGTGGTAATCGGCTAGCCATGCTAAAGCACGCGCGGCTGCTTGTGTTGATTGCTCGGCTGATTCGACCACTGCGTATACTTCTGCGCGGTTGCAGGTGGAAAGCACAGCCACTTGTGCGCCAGATTCGAGCGCATCGCATAGCGTAGGCAGTGCGTGGCTTAATTCTGATGGTGCAAACGCGACACGCTCGCGCAAGGCGAGCGGAGCAGTCGTGTGGTTCAATCCAATCACAAATAGCGGCATAAATCAGAGTTTCGGGCAAAAAACGCGGCAAATCGTTTAAAGGGCCGCAGGAAACTTGGTATTATACTCGGCAATCCGCGCAAGGGCTATTAGTCCTTGTGCTCAAGTCATCTTGCGTCACACAAGGCACGTCATTTATGTTTTTACAACAAGAGCTCTGGCTCATTCTTTTGGGCTTTATCGTCGCGCTGGTGGTGAAAAAAACCAGCGGTTCGCCAGCGCCATTGTCTCGTGTCACATTGTTTGCCAGTGCGGCCAGTCTGCTGGTCGGCTGGTTTGGCATGGCAGCCAAAGGCATTTGGCCTGCGCTGGCATTTTTTCCAACTGATGTACGTGGTGTGCTGATTACCGTCACGGCGGCATTTCTGGCTGCGAAGTTTGTGGTGAGGCGGCCGCGTACTACAATTAGTAAATCTCGTAAAAAATAGTTTGATTTATAGAGGGCTGTATGACAATCAGTACATCAAATGTATCACAAAAACAAGAACTGAGCTGGGAGCAGGATGGGCTACCCGACCTCAGTGCGGATGAGCGAGCCATTGGCTATCGAGATTTGGCTACCTACTCATCTATCTTTTCATTCAGTGCTCGTTATTGGGGCGGTTTGTGGGCTTTGATTGGGTCTGTGGTGCTGATTGCATTTTTTGCTTTTTTGACAACCAGTGAACAAGTCGAAGAGCGATTTATGAAGTGGATGGAGCGTGTTCAGCAGTCATCTGGGCAAGACTTGTTTTTATTGGTTGGTTTGCCTGTATCAATCGCGTCGTTTTCTGTGCTTTTTTATCGTTGGCACTCCAAAAAGCATCCTGAGGCTCGTGTTGTGCGTGCATGGATTCTGAGCGCTTTCACTTTATTTTTGGCATCTGTTAGTGTGAAGTTGAATGTAGCGTTTGCGCTCTGGTCTAAGTCATTTTACGATGCTATTCAGAATCGGAATGAGCCCGAGTTTTGGATTCAGACAGGTGTTTTCACAGTATTGGCAGTATTTTGGGTGTTGGTTGGAACTTATAGGCAGTTTTTTCAGCAATTGCTACAGATTCGCTGGCGAACATGGCTGACGCAGATTTTTTCGACACAATATTTTGACAAAAGCCGTTTTTATTATTTGTCCCAACAAAGCAAACAAGAAAATCCAGACCAGCGCATTGCTGAAGATTTAGATAAGTTCACTGAGTTGGCCATTTATTTGTATTTTGGGGCTTATATTGCAATTACCTCTTTGTACGAGTTTTCTAAATTAATGATTGAAATCTCTGGGGATTTGGCTTTTACCCGCTTTGGCATTGATGTGATTATTCCTGATTATTTGTTCTGGACGGCTGTGGTTTATGCGATTTTTGGTTCAATCTTTATTAGCTTTGTTGGTCGTCGCTTGATTAAAGTTGAGGTCTTGCGCCAGAGATACAATGCATTTTTCCGCTATCACTTGATTCGTGCTCGTGAGTATGCTGAAGGTATTACCTTTTTGAGAGGAGAGTTGAATCACAATAATGAGAGCCGTCGTTTATTTGGTATTGTACGCAGTAACTGGAACACTCGTATGTGGGCTTTGAAGTTCTTAGGCTTTTCTAGCTTGTCTTATAACCAAGCTTCTGTCATCGTGCCCATATTACTTATGGCACCTAAATATTTTGCAGATAAGGCCATGACTTGGGGTAACTTCATGCAAATTTTACGAACCTTTGGTGAGTTAAGAGAAAGCTTGTCATGGTTTATTGATCAATATCAAAACATTGCTGAGTTGCGTGGTACTGCTACTCGTTTGTTTACCCTTGAGAAGGGTATGCTTGAGGTAGATGCTTTTAATGAACGCTCACCACTCATTGTCACTCCGAATAATGTTGGTGGTATTGCACTGGGTCATGTTTCTCTCAACCGTCCACAGTTTGATGATTTTGGTGTGATGCATGAGCAACCTCAAGTATTGGGAATTGATTGGCAAATCTCGCAAGGGCAGCGCTGGTTGGTGACTGGTGCATCTGGCTCAGGGAAAAGCACCATCCTTCGTGCGGTGGCTGCTTTATGGCCGTATGGCAAGGGGCATATTGATGTGCCAAGCAAAGGTAAAATCCAGTTTTTGCCCCAAAGGCCTTATTTCCCGATTGCTTCTTTGCGTGAAGCTCTGGCTTATCCAGCGCCTGCGGATATGTATCAAGACGCGGCTTATGAAACGGTTTTGGAAATGTGTCAATTGTCTCACTTGAAGACACGATTGTCCGAAGAAAACACTTGGGGGCAGGTTTTGTCTGGTGGCGAGCAGCAGCGCTTGGCTTTTGCTCGAGTGTTTTTGCAGCGGCCTGATTATCTGTTTTTGGACGAGGCGACAGCGTCGCTCGATATTGAGAATGAAAAGACGTTGTATGCCACTTTGCTGGAGTTTTTGCCGAATATCACTTTGGTGAGCGTCTCTCATCATGAACAACTAAAAACCTACCATACCCATGCCCTGCATTTGTCAGCGGATGCGCTGGGTGGTTTTAAAGCCAAGACTCAAACCATTTGATGGCATCAAAACGGCGCAATGCAGACTTGAGAAACGCCGCCATGACTTTGGGGTGATGGCGGCGTTTTTTGAGCAATTTTACTTGATGAACCAATAGGCCAATATGCACTACACTGATTTACGCGACTTTATGGCGCAACTTGAAAAAATGGGCGAACTAAAGCGCATTGCAAAGCCGATTTCACCCGTCCTTGAAATGACTGAAATTGCTGACCGAACTTTAAAAAAAGCAGGTCCTGCGATTCTGTTTGAAAATGTTTTTGACGGTGTCAAAAAATACGATATGCCTGTGTTGGCCAATTTGTTTGGGACACTGCGTCGTGTCGCACTGGGCATGGGGGCGGAAGATATATCAGAGTTGCGCCACATTGGCAGCTTGCTCGCTGCGCTCAAAGAGCCTACGCCACCTGCGGGCATCAAAGAAATTGGCAAACTGGGCGAGATGGTCAAAGCCGTGTGGGACATGCGCCCCAAGGTCATTAAAGGTGCTGCGGTGCATGATATTGTGATTGAAGGCGATGATGTTGATTTGACGCAAATTCCGATTCAAACTTGTTGGCCAGGTGATGTTGCGCCACTCGTCACGTGGGGCTTGGTGGTCACAAAAGGCCCACATAAAACCCGCCAAAACCTTGGTATTTATCGCCAACAGCTGCTTGGGCGCAACAAACTTATTATGCGCTGGCTTGCTCACCGTGGCGGTGCGTTGGATTTTCGTGACCATTGCATTGCAAACCCTGGTGTGCCATTTCCCATCAGCGTCGTGCTCGGCTGCGATCCTGCCACCATTCTCGGCGCGGTTACGCCTGTGCCAGACACCTTGTCGGAGTACCAATTCGCAGGTTTATTGCGTCACTCTCGCACTGTATTAACTCAGTGTATTGGCAACGAATTGACTGTTCCCGCCAATGCCGAAATCGTGCTTGAGGGCGTGATTTACCCGAATGAGACGGCGCTTGAAGGGCCTTATGGTGACCACACTGGCTATTACAACGAGCAAGAAACATTTCCTGTTTTTACTGTGGAGCGCATCACGATGCGCCACGACCCTATTTACCACAGTACCTACACAGGCAAACCGCCCGACGAGCCCGCTGTGCTCGGCGTGGCGCTTAACGAGGTTTTTGTACCGATACTGCAAAAACAATTCCCAGAAATTGTGGATTTTTACCTACCCCCCGAAGGCTGCTCATACCGCATGGCGGTGGTTTCCATCAAAAAACAATATGCTGGCCACGCCAAACGTATCATGTTTGGCGTGTGGTCGTATCTGCGACAATTCATGTATACGAAATTCATCATCGTGGTCGATGACGACATCAACGTGCGCGATTGGAACGAAGTCATCTGGGCCATAACCACACGCATGGATCCGACGCGCGATACCACGCTGGTCGACAATACACCGATTGATTACCTTGATTTTGCCTCACCCGTATCGGGACTGGGCTCAAAAATGGGGTTGGACGCGACCAATAAATGGAAAGGCGAAACCACGCGAGAATGGGGGACAACGATTGTGATGACAGACGATGTGAAACAAAAAATCGATGGGTTATGGTGCGGTTTGGGCTTGTGAGTGTCGTAAAAAAGCGTGTTGAGTGATTCAACACGCTTTTTTTTAATTTTGTTGTGCTTCATACAACACCATCTCGTGGGTTGTCATGAAGACTCTGATTGGCTCATCAGCTGATCGACATAGCGTGCGAGTAAATCAATTTCTAAATTGACTTTATTGCCAGCTTGAAGGTACTGAAAAATCGTGCGGCTCATGGTGTGTGGAATCAGATTGATGGAAGCATACACCGATGTCTCGTCGCTCCAAACGCGGTTCGTGGTCAGACTGGTACCGTGGATGGTGGCCGAGCCTTTGTTTGCCATGAAGCGCTGCCATTTTTTATCGGCTTTGATGATGAGCTTGAACGACTCACCGACAGATTTGAAGGAGTCGATGACCGCGACATCATCGACGTGACCACTGACCAGATGGCCGCCGAGGCGGTCGGATAGTCGCATGGCTTTTTCTAAATTCACGAATCCGACGCTGGATAAACCCGTGGTTTTGTTCAGGCTCTCGCGTGAGACATCGACGGTGAATGTGTTTGCCGTCGAGTCAATCGCCACCGCCGTCATGCACGCGCCGTTAATCGCAATTGAGTCGCCCAACGCCACGTCGGATAAATCCAAATCGCCTGCCTGTATTGTCAGTCGTGTGCCTGCATGAGCGTCGCCGAGTGGCTCAACATCGCTGATTTTGCCGATGGCGGCAATAATGCCTGTAAACATGTAAAATCTCCAAGAGTTTCAAATACGAATCAGCCAATTTTATCATCTTTAAGAAAAACCAATCCCATGAAAAAAACGACACTCGGTCATAGCGACATCGCTGTCCCCAAGATTTGCCTCGGCACCATGACCTTTGGCGAGCAGGTCAACGAAGCCGATGCGCATCGCATCCTCGCTCACTCATTGGCGCGTGGTGTGGATTTTCTCGACACCGCCGAAATGTACGCCGTGCCGCCGAAAGCCGAGACCTTCAACGCGACTGAAACTATCATTGGCAACTACTTCGCGGCCAATCCGAGTGCGCGGGCGCAGTGGACAGTCGCCACTAAAGTCGCAGGGCCTTCTCGTGGTATGCCGTGGATACGCGGTGGTAGCGCCGAGCTGACGCGCAACGACATCATCGCCGCGTGCGAAGGCAGTCTGCGCCGCTTGCAAACCGAGGTGATTGATTTGTACCAGATTCATTGGCCGAGCCGCACCGCACCGATGTTTGGCGGGATTTATTTCAATCCGTCTGATGACACGCGCGTGACCGACACCATGCACGAGCAGCTCGCCGCATTGGGCGAGCTTGTCGTAGCAGGCAAAGTCAAAGCGGTGGGATTGTCAAACGAAACACCCTACGGTGTGCACGAGTTCGTTCGTCTCGCTGAGCAACACAACCTACCGCGCATCAGCACGGTACAAAATCCCTATTCACTGATTAACCGCAGCTATGAAAACGGCCTTGACGAAACCATGCACCACCTCGGCGTCTCGCTACTCGCTTACTCACCGCTCGCATTCGGCCTACTCACGGGTAAATACGACGCGTCGGGTTTAACAGGCGACGGCGCACCCGCTGAAGGTCGCATGACGAAATTTCCCTCGATGCGCAACCAACGCTGGGGACGCCCCGAATCACTCAACATCGCGAAACTCTACAACCAGCTCGCGTGTGACAACGACCTCACGCCGAGCCAGCTCGCACTGGCGTATTGTTACCAACAACCCAAAGTCGCCAGCACCATCATCGGCGTGACCAGCATCGCGCAGCTCGATGAATGCATTGATGCACATGAAGTGACGCTATCAGAAGAGCTGCTTAAATCAATTGATGCGATTCGTTGGGTGCATCGTGATCCAGCGCAGTAAATGGTGCAGCGTTGGCAGGTGTCTGTAACGTCATTCAGCCAAGAGTTTGAGTTTTTGTTTGAGGGCGACTAATCTTATTTATTCGATTGGCGGGAACTCGGCGTGGCGTGGTAAATCATCCGAAATGCTCAACCACGGTAAACACTCTGAGTCCCAGTAGTCAAAGCTCGGGGGCAGTTGACTCGGGTCATCCAGGCTGCCGATGGTTATGTCAATCAAGCCTGAAATGTAGTCTGCCGTGAAACTAATCTGCGTACCGCAGTGTGGGCAGAAACCGCGGCGGGCTTCGTCAGAAGATACATAAAGTGTTGGTGATTGTGTCGTGAATTCGCCCTGCTCTTGCATGAACATGGCCTACGCCACTGTAGGTGCTGCAGTTGCGCGACGGCACATGGTGCAGTGGCACAGTGCGGTCATGAGTGGCTCGCCTGTGAGCTGATAACGTATGTGGCCGCATTGACAGCCGCCTTTGAGTGTGGCATTCGACATGATTTTCTCCTTCATACCGTGGTTTTATAGATGCACAAGACGTTACAACGTGCGTGTCTGCCCACCGTCGACATCCAGTACCGCGCCTTGGCAGTAGCTCGATGCTGCGAGATATGCCATGGCGCGCGCAATTTCGTCGGGTGTGCCGAAGCGTGCGACGCCGAGTTTGCTCGCCATTCTTGTGGCTGCGGTTTCGGGCGATAGGTTTTGCTCTGCGGCGACGTTGGCGATGCGGGTTTGGAGTCGTTCGGTGGCAATGGAGCCTGGGTTGATGGCGTTGACTTTCACGCCCTCTGCTAAGCCTTTATCCGCGAGCACTTTGGTCAAATTCATCAATGCCGCATTTACTGAGCCACCGATGGCGAACTCCGCACTGCCTGTGCGCCCGCCGACGCCGATGATGTTAATGATGGCACCATGACGCGTTTGCAAATGCGGCCACGCTGCGCGAGCGCAGCACACACTGCTGAAACAAAACCATCCGTCCAGTCATCTTCTGACAGTGTGAGAAATTCACCGCGTTTGGTCGCACCTGCATTATTCACCAATACATCCACGCCGCCAAAATACGCCACTGCGCGGTCAATCAAATTCTGCGCCGCAGTCGCTTCACGTAAATCGAGGGCCACGGGCAAAACCTCCGTCGCGCATGATTGTGCCACTTCATCGAGTAATGAATCCGTGCGCGCCGCAATCACTAATTTCATGCCCTCAGCGGATAATCTCTGTGCAATCGCTCGGCCAATGCCGCGACTCGCGCCAGTGATGATAGCGACTTTATCGGTGAGGTTCAGGTTCATGTGCGCTTCTTTGGTTGTTTGTTGCAGATGAAAGTGGTGTGTTTGGATTGTATTTATGAGCAGGATGATTCACGTTTCATTATGGTGTTGTGTTTTACGCAAACGCAACCGAACATCTTCACCCAAACGCACCACATCCAACCATTGCCAGTTTGGTTTTTTCTGCAAGTCGTCTAAAATCAACGCATCACCGAAATCAGCCATCGGTAAACCAGCACCCACAACCCGCGGTGCTTGGTAAATGAGTAACTCATCAATCAGCCTCGCAGATAACAATGCCGCATTGAGCACACCACCCGCCTCAACGTGAATTTCGTTAAATGATTGCTCATGAAAATACACCCACAGCGCCGCCAAATCAACACGTCCATTCAACATCGGCACTCGCACAATGCGCACAGCAGTGTGAGCGGCGCATAACGCAGCCAATCGCGCCGATTGCCCCGCGTGCTCATCGTGTGACTCATCTAAATCTGCACACACCACGCACACTGACGCATCATCCTCAAATAGCCGCGCATTCAGTGGCGTGCGCGCGTAGCTATCGAGCACGCATTTCATCGGTGGGTGCGCGACGCGCGCGCCACGTACGTTCATCTGCGGATTGTCGTGCAGCACTGTACCGATGCCCGTGACGATGACGTCTGCACGCGCGCGCCACCTGTGGCCATCCGTGCGTGCTGCATCACTGGTAATCCACTGGCTGTGACCATCGGGCAATGCGGTTTTACCATCCAAGCTGGCTGCAGTTTTTAGGCGTGTGTACACTTTGCCACGCGTCATGCGTTCGATGAAACCGATGTTCAACTCATGTGTGGCGACGGCGATAGGGTGAGACGAAGGCAACACATCCACAAGCATGCCCGCCGAGCGCAACGCCGAAACGCCTTGCCCCGACACCTGCGGATTCACATCAAGCAACGCCACCACCACACGCGCGGGTTGGATTGACTTTAGTGCGTTGACGCAGGGCGGCGTTCGGCCAAAGTGACTGCACGGCTCGAGTGTCACATAGACGGTACAACCTGTTGCATCAAGTCCGCGTTCGGTCGCGTTGCGTATGGCCATGACTTCGGCGTGTGCAGAGCCTGCGGCTTGTGTATGACCTTCGCCGATGATCTGACCATTTTTCACCAATACGCACCCAACACGAGGATTGGGTGAAGATAAGCTAATGGCTTGCTCCGCTAAAATAAGAGACCGATTTAAATAAAAATCATCCATGCGTCTTGCTCATTGCTTCTGTACGTTTTGTAAAGCAACGTAGCAATAACCATAGGCCAGATGCTGAAAATATATGCTTTAATGCATGACCAGCCATCAAACCAGACGTCCATTGATCAATTTGAATGTCAAAGTGCTCTGCTACTTTTGCCAGCAAATATGCGAGTAACAGCCACCAATATCCAGAGTTATCTTTGAATACTCGGTGTCCAAATGTAAATAAGACTAGTAATAAAATCATGGGAAGAAACTGAACTAACGCATAAAATCGTAAATCGCCAGAACCGCGCAACTCGCCCCAGTACCAATAAACCACAGAGATGACACCCATTAACAACAACGGCCATAAAACCACTCTTCCCCAAGTAATGGATAAAAACTCGGCCAACGAAAATGACATCAAGGCCATAAATGCTAAGGTCATCGGTAATCGATCCCAAACAAGTGTCACATTTGATGGAAACCGATGATAATAGGCAGATCCAAAAGCCACTAAGCTGACTCCAGCAAAAAATACAATATACGAAGTCTTAACTGCTGTTACCAAACGCAATGAATGGGTGAACCATAGTTGGTACAATCCACAAATCCCCACTATCAAGAAGCCGAGGTTTGACACCACATTCCAAAAATTCGGAATCATCATCAGCGTTCTCTTGTCTGCGAAATGATGGTAGGCCGCATCCTGAGAAATAGGCGCAATAAACATCACCGCCACGCACGATAAGAGCGTGAGGGAAATGATGAGCAATTTTAGTGTGCGAGTTGAAATGGTCATATTTCATTCATAGTTGATGAGTAGCGTGAGAAATGCAAGGATTGAGCTCAGCAGCTACTGGATTACTTTGTTTATGTGGGTTGTAAAAATGCTGTCCCCAATATTAGCAATGATATCATTGGTCTCTTGTGTGTTTGCGCTGGTTTGTGTGATGTATATCGCGATGATCATAGGTTTTTGATCTGGAGGATAGACCGCAGCGATGATTGATCTAGAGCCATGACCTCCTGCCCCAGTTCTGTCGGCAATTTTCCAATTTTCTGGCAAGGCTTTTCTCAATAGTGCATCTGCAACTTTATTTTGCATCATCCACTGCGTGAGTTGAGTTTTTGAGAGTGGTTGTAAGGCGTCAGATAAGAGTATTGAGTGAAGGCTTTTTGCAGCTGCTAAAGGTGTTGTAGTGTCTCGTAAGTCGCCAGGTGTGGCTTCATTTAATTCAGGTTCTTTTCGATCAAGCCGCGTCGTTTGGTCGTTGATCGAACGCATAAAGCGGTTGAACTCAAGAGGTCCGCCAATGCTGGAAAGTAGGAGGTTGGCTGCTGTATTGTCACTGTATGTTAATGTGGCGTTACACAGTTCCGAAGGGTTGGTTGTGCCTGATAATATGGTTTCGACGACTGGCGAGTAAGTGATTAAATTACGTTTATCAAATTTAATTGCTTCGTTAAGTGATAACGAGTGTTCATCCACTTTTTTTAATACCGCTGCACACAAAAAAGCTTTAAATGTGCTGTTCATTGGAAAACGTTCATTCCCCTTGTAATCAATTAAAGTTTGGCGCTCGTGATTTAAGACCACCACACCAATTCGTGCATTGTGCTTTAGCTCTTCTTGTTTTATCGCTCTTAAGACTGAGGCAGGTATGGGGGTGGATTGTGTGGTGCAGGCTGCGCACAAAAGTGTTGCACAAATCCCGATAAATATGAAGAAGGGTTTTATGGTTTTTTGAACGAGCATGGCAATTTTCCTAAAAATTATGGGTTCTTTGCGAAATGATGGGTGTGTCGATTGAGCCAAGGAGCCTTATTCTAAAAATAAAGCAAACCATGCATGTCTTTGATTTGATGACAAAAATAAAGCGATGCATGGTTTGCTATTCTTCAAAACCATTGGTTTTTGAGTGAATGGTGCTCGTTTTTTAGCGATAGACCGGGTATGCATCCGTCAACACTTTTACCTCATCACGTACGCGAGCCAATATAGCTTCATCTGTCGGGTTGTCTAGTACGTCAGCGATGAGGTTGGCGATTTTTTCGGTTTCTAACTCTTTGAATCCGCGTGTGGTCAGTGCGGGTGTGCCGACACGGATGCCGCTGGTGACGAATGGGGTTTGTGGGTCGTTCGGGATGGCATTTTTGTTACAGGTCATGTGTGCTAAACCTAGGATGCGCTCAGCTTCTTTACCCGTCAGATTTTTCGGCTGCAAGTCAACCAGCATCACGTGTGATTCAGTACGACCAGAAACGATGCGTAAGCCACGTTTAATCAATGTTTCAGCGAGCACTTTTGCATTTTTGACCACTTGTTCTTGGTAGGCTTTAAATTCTGGGCTTAAAGCTTCTTTGAAAGCGACGGCTTTGCCAGCAATGACGTGCATGAGCGGGCCACCTTGAATACCTGGGAAAATCGCTGAGTTAATCGCTTTTTCGTGCTCGGCCTTCATGAGGATGACACCACCGCGAGGGCCGCGCAGAGATTTGTGTGTGGTGGTGGTGACGAAGTCAGCGTGGGGCACAGGGTTCGGGTATACACCTGCCGCAATCAAGCCTGCGTAATGTGCCATATCCACCATGAAATACGCGCCGACTTCTTTCGCTATTTTAGAGAAACGTTCAAAATCGATTTTTAATGCAAATGCCGAAGCACCAGCGATGATGAGCTTGGGTTTGGTTTCACGTGCGAGTTTTTCCATCGCTTCGTAATCAATGTCTTCGTTGGCATCAAGGCCGTAGGAGACGACGTTGAACCATTTGCCTGATTGGTTTAGTTTCATGCCGTGCGTGAGGTGACCACCTTCGGCCAAACTCATGCCCATGATGGTGTCGCCAGGTTGAAGGACGGCGAAAAAAACACCTTGGTTCGCTTGTGAGCCAGAGTTGGGTTGCACGTTTGCTGCTTCTGCACCAAACAGTTGTTTGACACGGTCGATGGCGAGTTGCTCAACAACGTCCACGTGTTCACAACCACCATAGTAGCGTTTGCCTGGGTAGCCTTCGGCGTATTTGTTGGTCAGTTGTGAGCCTTGGGCTTCCATGACCGCTGGGCTGGTGTAGTTTTCGGAAGCGATGAGCTCGATGTGGTCTTGTTGACGTTGGTTTTCTAATTGAATGACGGCTAAAAGCTCTGGGTCGGTGTTGCTTAAGTTGTTCTTGGTTCGGTCAAACATGGTGTGTCCTTTAAGAATGAAATCAATGGTGAATAGAATTGAACTTAAAAACCAAATCGCGTTGCTTGGGTGGGTCAAAAGCAACGCGCTGCAAAAATCATGAGGGAGTATTCGGTATCAAGTTTGCAGATATTCCCTTCTGTCCTTGATACCTGAGAGATTGTGTGGCCACCATCAAGCGCCACGCCCCTTCGGTGGGCAGTCCAAGCTGCCGCTCTCCAGAAAAACAAAGCCATCCGCGCGTCCTTTTGCCTGAGAGTTTGTGGGTTACACCTTCGGCGTTCAGTCGTGAAATACATGGTCTGAACCTCTCCGCACGGATGCAATAATGTACGGGGTTTGACAGGTTTTGTCAAACCTGAGCCGCTAGTTGAAATGATAAGTTTGCCTGATAATTGCTTTAGATTTGCTCTTAAATACCCTATTTTTGTTGGTTTGAGACAATAGCCTGTCAACCGAGCCTGTGCTCATACCTTAAGTGAAGATATTTCGTGGGAGAAACCATGCGCCGTACACTGATTGCTTCAGCTGTTTTTTTGTTTGCTTATGCCTTTTGCGCAGGCGCAGACACTGGATGCGCCTTTTTTACCGCCTGCTCGGGTCATTATCAATGACGCAAAAATGCAGCCGATTGTGCTGCAAGACGTGAGTATGAGCCCCCAAGTTTTGCCAATCATGCGCGAACAGTCGTTATTGTGGTGCTAAAAACCCGAACAGCCGTCAACTTGAAGGAAGTTTCGAATTTCCGTTGTTGCCCGAGCAGCATGTGAGCGGCTTCGCTCTGGACATCAATGGCAAATTGCGCTCAGCGTCATCCGTGCCGAAAGCCCGCGCGGAAGAGGTCTTTGAAGAAATTCGCCGTTAGAACCTTGACCCCGGTTTATTAGAGAAAAACGCGGGCAATGTTTATCGCTTGCGTGTCTACCCAATTCCCGCAAATGGCACACGCACGGTACAAATCACAATTGATCAATTGCTCACGGTCAGTGGTGATGATTACGCACTGCGTCTACCGATGAGTTTCTCGAGCAGTATTCAGAACTTCGCTCTTAGCGTGCGCTCCTCTCAAAAAGTCACTGCCACTCGCGGCCTGCCAAATGTTCAATCAAATGGCAAAAACCTCACATTCAGCGCGAAGAATTACGTCGCTAAAGATTGGCTTGCCTTTAGTATTCCGAGAAAAATAAGCGATTAGTGGCACATTGAAACGCGTGGCAACCAGCGTTATGTCCTCGCACAGTTACCGATAGGCACCAGCAAAATTGCCATCGAGGCGCCGCGTGTTTTGCCAAATCATATTGATGTGTTTTGGGACGCATCGCATCCGCCTCAGCGAACGACGCACAGACCACACGTGCCATTGCTGCCATTGAGGCGTATTTGAATCAATTGCTCAATCAAAATGTGACACCCAACATTACCGTCCACCTCGTGCGCAACCGTGTCGAGACACTCGAAACCATCGCACTTACACGAGATAACCTGTCCAGCTTGCTCGACTTGTTGCAAAAAACGCCATACGACGGGGCGACTCGACTAGATGCACTCAAACCCAGTGACAACAGCGATCTCGTCATCCTCGTCACTGACGGCTTGGCTACCTATGGCCTGACCAAGCTCGCCGTCGCAGGCAAGGCACTTGTGTACACACTTAATGACGGATTGGCCGTTGCCGCTGACACCGAAGTATTGTTGGTGTTTGGAGAACGCTTGTAAAAACGGGTGGATTCGCTCAAAAGTCGCTTCATCTCCACCAGCCATGATGGTCAACACACCATTTTGTGCACCTGCTTGACCGCCTGATACGGGGCAGTCGAGAAATGAGACTTGATGATTCGCACACAATGTCGCCATTTCTTGTGCCAAAGCGCGTGAAGTGATGGTGTGGTCAACAATGACACTGGCTGGCTTGAGGTGTGGCAGCATGGTTTGTATAGTGTGACGCACATCATCGTCATTGCCGATACACAAAAATACTGCATCAGAGGCTTTGGCAAGTTCTGCTAAGTTGTCAAAAGCTTGACTACCGATGTTTTGTTCGCACCACCAGAGGGTTTTCGCGTGTGTGCGGTTATAAACATTGACCGAGCCGAATGTGCGCAGCAGGTGCGACGCCATCGGTGCGCCCATGGCACCGAGCCCGATTTTACGATTCTTTTGGCTTAGATCGCCAGTGCTGCAGCCAAGCGAGGTGTGAGTGTGTACACCCCAGTCCAGCTGGCGCTGTCTAAAACATGATCAGCCATGCGGCGCTGGACACTCGCGATGTTGAGCTTGCCATCGGTAGGCAGCGCTAACTCGAGCGTGTCAAGCGCATACACGGTGAATGTATAACGGTGTACGACCGAGTCATTCCACGGTGGACATGGGCCGTCGTAGCCATAGTAGTCACCTTCCATGTCATGGTCGCCTGCGAACCAGTGCGTGTAGTCGTTGATCCCATGACGCATCAGCGAGTCTTTTTGCCCTGCTATGACAGGCCCTGCCTTGCCTTTCGGGGTAACTTCATGTGAAAACTGACCTGCGGTGATTTCATTGATGTGCGCTGGGATATTGATGAGCACCCAGTGAGAGAAGTCTGTGCGCGGTAAGTCAGCGGGGACTTCTCTGTCTGTTTGGTTGACGTCTGTCGCATCGGTTGGCGCATCAGCATCAACGCACAAAATCGCAAAGGACTGAGTGTCTGCGGGCGCTTCAGACCAAGCCAGATGAGGATTTTTGTTGCTTGAGAGTTTGACGCGTGTTTTTTCATCTATGACTGCAAATGCAAATTCAGCAGGAATCACGCCTTGATTGGGAAAGCTGTCTGAGTAAAGTTTCATGGTGGGGCTTTTTAGGGGTTTTTGAGTCACGTATTTTATAGAGCAAATTGAATGGTGTAAATTATTGGGTTTTCAGTGTCTCTTGAAATAGATGGGTTATTGGTAATCGCGATTACGCCATTATCATTGGCGCTCCTGTCTCATGATACAACACTCTGAGAGCAAGGGTGTTATTCGCTCATGATTCGTCGCCAACCATCCAACCCCAGCTGATTTAATGTCTCAATGTTGCGTTCATAAATCACCGCCGCGTCAGGATAGGCCGCCACAGCGCGGTCAATACTCGCCTCGCGTATCAGATGCAAAGTGGGGTAAGGTGAACGATTGGTGTAATGGCTAATGTCGTCTGGGGGCGCATCAGCGAATTGATAATCAGGATGAAAACTGGCAATTTGAATCTCACCATCCAACTCCATGCGGGTGAGCAGACTTTCGGTGTCACTCAAAAAATCGTTGTAATCAAAAAAATCAGTCAATACAAAGGGGTGAATCAGCAATGTCGTGTCAATTTCGTGGGTAGGTGTTGAGGCAAGCAGCGCGAGCTCTTGGGCAAGTGCTAACTCTAAGTCTGCTTTATTGTCCGCGTGGCAGACGACATAACGAATCTGTTTCTTGGTGTGGACAGCTTTGGCGAATGGGCACAAGTTTAGGCCGATGACAGCGCGGGTGAGCCACTTTTCGGTAGCTTCGATGATGGATTGGTCGGTCATGATTTAGAGACTGTCTGTGGGCATCCACGGTAAATCGGTCGCACCCATGTCGATGCCGCGTTGCGAGAGCAGTGTGGTGACTTGGCCTCGGTGATGGGTTTGGTGGTTAAAGAAATGGGTGACAGCGATATCCATATTCAGGGTTTTGGGCTGTGGATTGACCACGCTGGTGTAATGCAGGGTCGTTTGTAAACGCTCTAGTGTGACAGAGTCTGCCCACAATACAATTTCTTCGTCCAATCGTTCACGTGCCATTTTGAGTGTTGTGAAGTCAGAGTAAATGATGGCATTTAGTTGTTGATATGGACTACTCTGATTCGTGAATCTCGCCATCCAAACACTGTCGTCGATGGAGAGGTGATTGAGTGTGCCGATAATGGATTTGAAGTACGCACCACAGTCTTCGCTTAATTGCTCATCCGTGAGTTCACGGCATGTCTCGTATAAGCGCCTATTCATCCAGCGATTGTATTGTGCGGGTGTCTTGGCAAGGTTGGCCGTCATGGCATTCCCCTTTTGGTGTGGTTGGCTTGTTTGTTGCTGTGATTCTAAGCCCAAATGACGGTGTTGGGAAGTCGCAGCTCTTTGAGGTGTATTTAAAAAAGTTTTGAGTGTGGTTTTTGGGCGACGGTGGTTACAATGTTTCAATTTCGTTAAAGACCACACGCCCAACGCGATTACAACCAATGCTGTGGCGAAATTTGTTTGAATTGCTCACGCCACCATGCCATTGCCCGACCTGCTGTCGCACTACGCCAAGCGAGGTATAGGGTTTCGTTTTCGCGGGTTTGTTCGACAGGCAATTCGACGAGGCTGCCGTCATTGAGTGCAGCTTGTGCTGTGGCACGGGGTAGGAATCCGTGACCTAAACCCGCTATTTGTAAGGCGATTTTGCAGTCTATATTTGGTACTGTGATGTGTTTTTGTCCAGATAGTAGCCTTGCTGTTCTGGTGGGGAGGCTGCGAGCGCTATCAGCCACGACGATGGCGGTGTGTTCTCTCAGGTCATTGGGTGTTAGCGTTCGCTGCGTCTGTGTGAGCGTGTGCGTGGGGGCGACGCAGAAGGCAAAAGGGATGCTGGCTAATGTGGCGGTTTGATAACCCATACTATGTGCCCATGAGTGAACCTCACCTCCAACAATAATCAGATCCGCGCGATTGTCTCGCAGTGCTTCCCATGCTCCCGACATGACTTCATGGCTCAGACGAAGTCGTGTGCCACAGTTGAGTGCTTCAAATGTGGCGATGAGTGGAATCAACGTTTCAATGGGGACTATCGAATCAATGGAGATGCGAAGCTCAGACTCAAAACCTGTGGCGATGCTTTGAAGACGACCTTCTAAGTCCTGAGCAACCCGCAGTAAAAACCGTCCTTCACGGAGCAGCTCTAAACCTGCTGGCGTGAGTGATGCGCGGGAGCCGTTGCGTTCGAACAGTGAGATGCCCAACTGTTCTTCTAATTTGTTCACTGTGTATGATATGGCCGAAGGTACTTTGGATAAGTGTTCGGCAGCGGCTGAAAATGAGCCGTAGCGGTCAATGGCATCTATGACGGAGATGGCATCTAAATTTAGTTTACTCATAGTATGTTCGATTTATTTGATTGTTCAATGCAAAATATTTTAAGTTTCGGCGATACTTTCTTCTTATAATGTAAACCATGCTTGATAAAAAGCTTGAAAAGTGCGAGTCTGTTTTGTCAGTGGTTTGGGTTAAAAAGCTTAATCAAGTGGCGCATTATGAAAATCGCAATAAAATCAAAAGGATGGCCAGTGTTTTTATTTTGATGCTCATTGGAATACGATTGTAATTCAATATGGGTCTTTGGTAGAGATATTAATTTCGCATTTTTTCGGCTGTTTTGTTGTGTTTTTTAAGTAGGGTGGTCATCAATTTTTTTGAATGCTAAGGATTTTTTATGAAACATGTTTTGACTAAACTCGTGCTCAGCACAGCTGCAACTCTTGCGCTCACAGCACATGTTGCCCAAGCACAAGAACCCGTTTGGGATGGTAATAAGGTTGTGCTTGAGTCTGAGCAATTGGCACCGAATATTTTTGCGTATTACGCAAACGATGCTGTTAAGTTGAGCAAACAAGGCAAGCCTGTTGCCACCAGTGGTGGTTTCATTGTTGGGGAAAAAGGGGTGTTGCTCATCGAGACAATGCTCAATAAGCGTTTGAGTCAACAAGTATTGGATTTAATCGCCAAACAAACCAAAAAACCGATTCTTTACGCTTTGAACACCAGTGCGCATGGGGATCATTCTTATGGCAATATGTATTTGCCCAAAGGCGTTAAAATTGTTCAACATGCCAACACCAGCATGTACATCCATCAGCATTTCAAAGCAGATACAGAGTTTATGATTCAAAACTTTGGTAAAGGCCGTGGCATTGAAGACATTCGCCCGACAGATGCCGATGTTTTGGTGGGCAGTAACGGTAAAATTACGCTGGATTTGGGTGGTGTGCGAGTTGATGTGATTGACTTTGGTTTTGCTCAAACAGGTGGTGATTTATTTGTCTGGTATGAAAACGATAAAATTTTGTGGGCGGGCAATGCGATTATCGCGCCAAAGCCTGCATTGCCGTGGCTGCTTGACGGTCATTTGGTTGAGACACTCAGCACGCTTCAAAAAGTCTACGATTTTTTACCTGATGATGCCAGAGTCGTGCCAGGTCACGGTCCTGTGATGGGCAAAACGGATATCAAGTGGCACATTGATTACTTAGCTGCCATTAAATCTCGCGTTCAAGCGGCGATTGACAAAGGTTTGACGCTTGAGCAAACTGTCGCTCAGGTGAGCATGGATGATTTTCGTGGCTATGCGCTGTTTGACTGGGTCAACCCTAGGTTGAATGTTCCTGCCGCTTACAAGGACTTGACGATGGCGCACCAAAAATAAGAAATATCTAACCTTAACCTATTGATTGGGCTCTAATAGCGATTAAGTCATTGTGGGTTTGCTCACGCAACCTTCTCGTTCTTAAAAAACACGGGAAAAATGGGTTTTCACCTTTTCTCGTGTTTTTTTATAACTATTCATCGGTGTTGAAAGGAAGCTGTATAAAGTTGATTGTCCGTCTTGAGTCTCTCGCCTTTAATTGCTATACTTTTTGCGCTGTGCCATGAGATTTTCTTGAAATGGTTCAGAAAAATAGAGTTGTGTATTAAAAAACAATTGATAAGGAGATAAAGTTATGAAAATTCGTTTAGGCATGTTGGTGGTGGGTATTTTTGTCGGTGGCGTGGCGATGGCTAAATCGACAGATACCAACAAGGATGGCAACTTTAGTCGAGAGGAATTGTTGGCGGCATCTTATGAAAAAGCGGAGAAAAAATTCAAAAAAGCCGATGTCAACGGTGATGGTCGCGTCACCATGGATGAGATTAAAGGCAAAAAACTGACTGTAGCAAAAGGCGCAGACCAAAATAAAGACGGCATGATTACGTGGGATGAATACAAAGCTCATTCGGCACAAGGGGTGGACAAACGTTTGGCCAAAAAAGACACCAATGGCGACGGTATGCTCAGTAAAGAAGAGCGTTCACGCAAGAAAAAATCATAGGCGTGAGTTGTCGTGGTGCTGTTTCAAGCCCTTATCTGAACAATTCTTCTGATAAGGGCTTTTTGTATGGATTTATGTTAGAGTGCGGATTCTAATAATGTGTTAAAACCCCCGAAAACTTCATCGAAAAAGGATACCAAATCATGGCAAGAGGCGATAGCAAACCAGCAGTTCAACAAAACACTGGTGACGAAAAAGCCAAGGCATTGGCCGCCGCATTGGCGCAAATTGAAAAACAATTTGGCAAAGGCTCCATTATGCGCTTGGGCGATTCAGCCGATAAGCCTGATGTTCAAGTGGTCTCAACTGGTTCGTTGGGGTTGGACGTTGCGCTGGGCGTGGGTGGTTTGCCGCGCGGACGCGTGATTGAGATTTATGGTCCAGAGTCATCTGGTAAAACCACGCTCACCTTGCATGTGGTTGCTGAAATGCAAAAACTCGGTGGAACGTGTGCGTTTGTCGATGCCGAACATGCTTTGGATGTGGCGTATGCCGAGAAGCTGGGTGTGAATTTGACAGAGTTGCTGGTGTCTCAGCCTGATACAGGCGAGCAAGCGCTTGAAATCGTTGATGCTTTGGTGCGTTCAGGCTCTATTGACCTGATTGTCGTCGACTCTGTGGCGGCATTGGTGCCGCGTGCCGAGATTGAGGGCGATATGGGAGATTCGTTACCTGGTTTACAAGCACGTCTCATGAGCCAAGCATTACGTAAATTAACCGCATCGATTAATCGCAGTAACTGTACTGTGATTTTCATCAATCAAATCCGTATGAAAATTGGTGTCATGTTTGGTTCGCCAGAGACGACCACGGGTGGTAATGCCCTGAAGTTCTACGCCTCTGTGCGCATGGACATCCGTCGCATTGGCTCGTTGAAAAAAGGCGATGAAATTGTCGGTAATGAGACTCGCGTCAAAGTCGTTAAAAACAAAGTCGCTCCTCCATTCAAAGAAGTGATTTTTGATATTATCTACGGTGAAGGTATCTCGCGCGAAGGCGAAATCATTGATATGGCAGTCGAAGCAAAAATCATGGATAAATCAGGCGCATGGTACAGCTATGGCAAAGAGCGTGTGGGACAAGGTCGCGACAACGCCCGTGAGTTCTTGCGTCAAAATCCTGAATTGTCGGTCGAGATTGAGAATTTGGTTCGAGACCACCTCGGTGTTAAATCACGCGCTGTGATGCGTGCGTTGAAAGAGGAGCCCAAGTCAAAATCAACCAAAGCAGCGAAAGTAGAAGAAATGCCTGCTGAAGATGATCCTGTGTAGTATTTGATTCAATGCATTTAAAAAGCCTGCGGTCATCGCAGGCTTTTTTGCGTGGGGATGTGATTAATGAGGGTGGCTGACAACCGCTTTTCGATAGCGTTCGCGCTCATGCTCAACGAGGTCAATGCAGTACTGGGTGTGAACGCCATTGGGCGCTGGAATCAAGGCTTGGGTTCTGCTCAGCAATGCATCTGCGATGGCATCTCGTGTTTCGATGCTGCGGCCAGAAAGTAAGCCGAGCTTAATGATGACGAAGGCGCGAGGTTCAGTGCTGATCCCAATCATAAAGTCTGTCATGCAGATGGCACGGCTTTTGATATCGGCTTCGGAGAATTGTTTGGAGTCGATTAGGGTGCGATTTAGCTCAGTGAGGACGTGTTGTTTGTCGAACGACAGGTTTGGTGTGTATTCGAGTGTGAGTGTGGGCATGGTGTTTTGTTTCTCTGTTTAAAAATCGCAGCCCGTATGGGCTGCGATCCTTTGATCACTATTACGGCATGTTTGTTTGCGGCAAAGCCGATTTATTGCTTTTGAGTTTCGACGATTTTCATGGCGCTGGCAATTAGTGTTGAAATATCGCCCATGTTCGCAGGCACAATCAATGTATTGTTTTTGCTGGCCATGTTTTGGAAGGCTTGGACGTATTGTTCGGCTACTTTGAGGTTCATCGCGGTTTGGCCGCCAGTCGCTTGTGTGGCTTCACCGATTTGGCGCAGGGCTGAGGCATTGGCTTCGGCAACGGACAAAATCGCGGCGGCTTCACCCTGAGCTTTGTTGATGGCGGCTTGTTTTTCACCTTCTGAGCGTTGGATGAAGGCTTCGCGCTCACCTGTGGCGATGTTGATTTGCTCTTGTTTACGGCCTTCAGAAGCTGCAATCAATGCGCGTTTTTCACGTTCGGCGGTGATTTGTGCCTGCATAGCGTGCAAAATAGCCGCTGGTGGTACGAGGTCTTTGATTTCGTAACGCAAGACTTTGACCCCCCAGTTGGTGGCGGCTTCGTCAAGAGCATTGACCACTTGAGCATTGATGACTTCGCGTTCTTCGAAAGTTTTATCGAGCTCGAGGCGGCCGATGACACTACGCAAACTGGTTTGAGCCAGCTGTGTGATGGCAAAGATAAAGTTTGACGAACCGTAAGATGCTTTCATCGGATCGGTGACTTGAAAGTAAATCACCCCGTCTACTTGCAGTTGGGTGTTGTCTTTGGTGATGCAAACTTGGCTCGGTACATCCATGGGGATTTCTTTGAGCGAGTGGCGGTAAGCGACACGGTCAATGAATGGGATGATGATGTTCAAGCCAGGTAATAACGTTCGGTTGTATTTACCAAAGCGTTCAAGCACCCAAGCATTTTGTTGTGGCACGACTTTGACAGCTTGCAAGACAAAAACAACGGCAAGTACGAGGATGATGAGTGGGAATGTAATGAATTCCATGGAAGTCTCCTTGATTAATTAGACGGGTTTCAAATGGGTTGAACCAACAATCGTGTGCCATCAAGACGCACAATCCGATAAGCACCTTCTGTGGGCTTCTCTGTTGGGTGGGTTAGTGTGACTTGCCAATTTGTTCCGCGATAACTGGTATGGCCGACACCATCTTGCCAGTTGACCACTTGAACTATGGCGCCAGCATCCAAGTCATCAACTTGCGTTTTGGTGTTGGGCTGAAGATTGAGTTGTTTACGGTAGCGTCGCACCAACCACACAAGCACTGTAGCGCAGACCAAGTAAATCAGTGACTGCGTGAAAAATGATGCGCCAAGTCGATCTGCCACCCACGCTGGGATGGTGGCGATAGCCAGCATCAGTAAATAAAATGTGCCTGTGGTCAGCTCAACCGCGAGCAGTATCGCCCCAACGATTAACCAAGCATATGTGAACATGTCGTTCTCCTGTGTCTTTGGATCCTGATTTGATTATAGACTGTATTGACCGCCTGTGTTTGCTTGGCCTCGGTCTATATTTTCTCAAACAACCGTTTGTTTCGGAACGGTGCGCAAAAAAAAGCGAAACCCGTCGGTTTCGCTTTTTTTGTGTAGAGCACTGCGTGCTCAACAAACATGACTCGCTTACGCAGCCAATGCCAATGCTTTAACATTGGCGTTCAAGCGGCTCTTGTGGCGAGCGGCTTTGTTTTTGTGAACGATTTTTTTGTCGGCGATTGAGTCGATGATTTTCATCGCGCTTTGTAATGCAGCGGCCGCAGCGACTTTGTCACCAGCAGTGACAGCTTTACGAACAGATTTAACTGCTGTGCGGTATTGCGAACGCAAAGATGAGTTGTGTGCGTTGAGTTTGACGGCTTGACGCGCGCGTTTGCGAGCTTGAGCTGAATTTGCCATTTTTAAGGGTTCCTTAATACTTGTGAATTGAAAATCGATTTTCTGGATTCTTGATGCGATGAAATACGCGCTTTGCGCAAAACGCGCGGCTCACTTTTTTCGCGGCTCTTTGTGTGTTTAAATGGCGTTTAGGCCATAAAAATTAAGGGCGTTTCAAGAAAATAGCTGTAAAATATACCATTTTTCGGCGATTGACGCAACGACTTTTACGTTTCGTTGGTTTTGTGGTCGGTTGTGCTGTGAAAAATTGTGGTTTTTTGCCATGATTTTTGTGTGGTGCTCTTTGCTGTTTGATTAAATAAGTGATTTCATGAATCTATTAAAAACTTTGGCCTCTGTGGGCGGGATGACTTTGCTCTCGCGCATTGTGGGCTTGGTGCGAGAAACATTAATGGCGCGGATTTTTGGCGCTGGTGCAACCACGGATGCGTTTTTTATTGCGTTTCGGATTCCGAACTTGTTGCGTCGTTTGTTTGCCGAGGGGGCATTTTCGCAGGCATTTATACCGATTTTGGCGCAGAGTAAAAATATTGATGGCCAAGATGCGACAAAGCGTTTGGTAGATCGTGTGGCGACCATGCTGTTCTGGGTGGTGAGCATGGTGACGTTGCTGGGCATTGTGGGGGTCAGTGGCGTCATGTTCATCATGGCCAGTGGGATTGAAGTGGGCTCATTGCGTTATGACCAAGCGAGCTTGATGACACAGATTATGTTTCCTTACATCATTTTTATGTCCATGGCGGCTTTGGCGGCGGGGATTCTCAATACGTGGAAAGACTTTAAGACGCCAGCGTTCACGCCTGTGCTACTGAATTTAATCTTGATTGCCTCTGCGCTTTGGTTGTCACCGCACATGGAACCGCCGATTTTGGCGATGGCCATCGGTGTTTTTGTGGGCGGTGCGGTGCAGCTGGCTTGGCAGTTACCCGCTTTGAGACGCATTGGCATGTTGCCAAAAATCTCATTTGATTTATCATCGGCGTTTAAGGACGCGGGTGTGCGCCGTGTGCTCAAGCTGATGCTGCCTGCGACTTTGGCGGTGTCTGTCGCACAGGTGAGTTTAATTATCAATACCAACTGGGCGTCGAGACTTGGCGACGGTGCGGTGTCTTGGATTACCTATGCTGACCGACTGATGGAGTTTCCGACCGCGATTTTGGGTGTGGCCTTGGGAACGATTTTGTTGCCCAGTTTGACTCGGGCGCATAGTTTAGATGATGTGGCTGAGTATAACGACTTGTTGCGTTGGGGCTTGCGCTTGACGTTCTTGTTGGCGTTGCCCGCAGCTGTGGGACTTGGCTTGATGTCTGAGGCTTTGACGAGCACGTTGTTTCATTACGGTAAGTTCAATGCTTATGATGTCACCATGACGTCGCGCGCTGTAGCAGCCTATGCGGTGGGTTTAATTGGCCTTATTAGTGTCAAGGTGTTGGCCGGTGCATACTACGCTAAGCAAGACATCAAAACCCCTGTGTTTATCGCGATTTTTGTGCTGGTGGCCACGCAGGGCATGAATTTGATTTTTGTACCGTTGTTCGGGCACGCGGGGTTGGCTTTGTCGATTGGCTTGGGGGCGTGTTTGAATGCCAGTATTTTGGCCGCTTTACTGGTGCGGCGTGGTACGTTGTCAGCACATCAGGGTTGGCTGGTTTTTTTTGTTCGGCTGCTTGTCGCGCTGATGTTTATGGCGGCGGTTGTTTATGGCTTGGTGCGCTGGGTTGATTGGACAGCGTTGGTGGCTGACGGACGCTGGCAGTCAAAAGTCGAGCGAATTACGGTGCTTTTTTCTGTGATTGGAGCTGGTGCGTTGGTTTACTTTGCTGTTTTGTTTGCTTTGGGCTTTCGTGTGCGGGATTTTAGATTGATGGCTAAGGGCTGATACTTGGCTTGTGGCCTCATGATTTATCCATGAAACTGCTTTACGATGACGCACTTGAGTTTTTTGTTTGACCAAATTTGTGAGAAACGAGATTTTTTATGCCAGATTCTGATCCCTACTTTAAGCCCAAAGCCGAACAAGCTTCGTCGCGCTCTTGGCTCAAAATTGCCTTGGGGGTGTTGTTGTTGGCATTGATTGCACTGATTGCGCTGCGATTATATCAATCGTTGACTCAAGCGGCGCGTGCCAAGCCAGCGCCTGTGACTGAGGTGCAAATCAAACAAGGCGAGCTGGTGTCTGTGGGGGGCAGCACTTTTGAGCAAACTCTGCCTTTATCGGGTTCGCTCAATCCGTATGTGCAAACCACTGTGCGGCCGCGTGCCAGTGGTGAGGTGGCGCGTGTTTTGGTGCGAGAAGGTCAAGCCGTGCAGGCCAATCAAGTTTTAGCCGAGTTAGTTAACACGACTTATCAGGCTCAGTTAGCGCAAGCTCAGGCCAATGTCAGTTCGGCGCAGCGCTCATTCGATGTGACCTTACAGGACTATAAAAACAACCAACAGCTATTCGAAGAGAAATTCATCTCAAAGATGGCCTTGGATAAACTCAATGTGAACGTGGCTGCGGCGCAGACCCAGCTCGACAATGCCAAACAAGCCTTGGTTATTGCCAAACAATCCGCATCCGAAACTGTGATTCGCGCCCCTGTCGCGGGCTACGTAGCAAGCAGTTCGGCACAAAAGGGTGACACAGTGGGCAGCGATACAGCGATGTTTGTGATTGTGAATATTGACAGCTTCGAGTTGGCAGCCCCCATTTCTGCAGAGCAGGTAGGCATGATTCGTGCAGGGCAAACCGTTCAGCTGTCTGCGACAGGTATCGCTCAGCTATTTGATGGTGTGGTTGAGCGGGTCAATCCTGCGGCGCAAAGCGGTTCGCGCAGTTACCTCGTGTATATTCGAGTGGATAACCCAACAGGGCTGCTTAAGGCAGGCATGTTTGCGCAAGGTAAGATTGTCTTATCGACCAGTCCGAATACCTTGTCTGTGCCAGCGACGGCACTTCACACGGTCGGGGGTAAGGTTTATGTGTATAAAGTTGCTGATGGCAAGTTGGTTAAGCAGTTTGTCACAATTGGTACGCGTGCCAGTGATGCGATAGATGCGGCGGTTGAAATCACATCGGGTTTGGCGGCGAATGACACGGTCATCCGATTGGATTTGGGTGAGCTGAAAGAAGGTGTTTCCGTCAATATTCTCAATGATGCAGCGATCACTCCTGCACCCGCCCAATAAAACTTACTCACAAGGCCTGTCTCTATGTGGTTCACCAAAGTCAGTATCAGAAACCCCGTGTTTGCCGTCATGATGATGTTGGCATTGGTGGTTTTGGGCGTCATCGGCTATCAAAAAATGGCGGTTGATGAGTTTCCTGAAGTGACCTTGCCTGTGATTGTGGTGCAAACCACCTATGCGGGTGCTGCGCCAACCTCGGTTGAGAATGATGTATCGCGGCCGATTGAAGAGGCATTGAATACTGTCAATGGCATCAAAACACTCACTTCACGATCGTATGAGGGGGTGTCTGTGGTGGTGGCTCAGTTTGAGCTCAATACGGACATGGATCAAGCCATGCAAGACGTGCGGGCAAAAATTGATCGGGCCAAACGTAGTCTGCGTGATGAAGTCGACGATCCCGTGGTGTCACAAAATGACCCCAATGCCGCGCCGATTATGTCATTGGTCGTCACGACCAGCAACAATCGCAGCTTACGCGAATTAACCGACATCGCGGAAAACACCATCAAACCACGCCTGCAAACAGCATCGGGTGTGGGTGAAGTGAGCGTTTTTGGAGGCGTGACTCGCCAAATCAACATCATTTTGGATGCGAATAAATTAGAAAGTTTGGGCATTGGTGTGGATGCGATTGCCAATGCGATTAAGGCCGCGAATCAAGAGCTGCCTGCTGGGACGATTGACAACCAAGAGAAACAAATCATCGTGCAGGTCAAAGGCCGAATCGTTGACCTTGAGGGCTTTAGGCGGCTGGTCATCGGAGTACGTGGTGGCCAACCTGTGTACTTGTCTCAAGTGGCGACAGTTGAGGACGGTATCAAAGAAAAAAGTAGTGCATCACTGACTGATGGTCAACCAACACTGGCATTGTCCATCTCTAAATCCAGTGGAACGAACACGCTTTCGGTTGCCACAGGTATTCGCGCGGTGCTTGATGATTTAAAGCGAAATTTGCCGGCAGACATTGATATTGCGGTGCGCACAGATCAGTCGGTGTCGATTAAGTCGAGTGTGGATGAGGTGCGTAATACGATTTTTGAAGGCGCGATTCTCACCATCATGATTGTGTTTTTATTTTTGCATTCATGGCGCAGCACCGTGATTACCGCGTTGACCTTGCCTGTTGCCATGATTGGGACGTTTGCGTTTATTTCTTTGCTTGGCTACACGATCAACACCATGACGCTGATGGCACTGTCTTTGTCTGTCGGTTTGTTGATTGATGATGCGATTGTGGTGCGTGAAAACATTGTGCGCCATGTGCAGATGGGCAAAGATCATTACACCGCTTCACTTGATGGCACGAAGGAAATTGCTTTGGCGGTACTCGCGACCACGCTGAGTATTGTGGCTGTGTTTTTACCGATTGCTTACATGAATGGTGTGATTGGGCAGTTTTTTCACCCATTTGGCATCACGGTGGTGGTGGCGGTTTTGCTTTCGATGTTTGTCTCATTCACACTTGACCCGATGTTGTCTTCTATTTGGTACGACCCTGAAGCGAATAAGCCTTTGGAAAAACGACGTGGTGCGAAAGTTTTGGTCTGGTTTGAGGGTTATGTTGAGCGATTTTCTCAGACCTACCAGCGTTTATTGGGGTGGTCTTTGCGTCATCGGTTGGCCACTTTGGCCATTGCGTTGGGGACGTTTTTAAGCAGCTTTCTCATCATTCCGCTCATTGGCACGGAGTTTTTGCCACAGGGTGATTATTCAGAAATGAATATCAGTTTCAAAACGCCGGTGGGCAGTACGCTTGAGCAAACGACAGCAAAAACCCAACAGGTTCAAGAAGTCCTGAAAAGCGAGTTCCCGGAGGTTGACTACAGTTTTGCTCGAATCGGTGGTGGTACGTCGGGCAGTAATTCAGCTCGAATCAATATTCGCTTGGTACCAAAAGGTGAGCGCTCTCGCTCAACAGATGAGCTCAAAACTGCCGTACGTGGTCGTTTGAGTCAAATCGCTGGCATCAGTATCTCAAAGGTGGCAGGTCAAGAAGGCGGTCCATCAGGCAGCAACAAGCAGCTGGTCTATAACATTCAAGGTCCTGACTTAACGCGGCTCGAAGCCTACAGCAAAGAGGCGATGGTTAAGCTGAAAGAAGTCTCAGGTGTGCAAGATTTGGAGTCATCTGTGGCTGAAAAAAAGCCGGCCATTGACCTTAAAGTGGATGCCCAACGTGCCGCGGATCTTGGTGTGAACACCACTGGCTTGGCGAACACGCTGGCCAACTTGGTCACGGGCGATACTGCGGGTACATGGCGTGCCCCGAATGATGAAGATTACGATATCTCACTGCGCTTGTCAGAGTCTCAGCGCGCGCAACCCGCAGACATTGCTAACTTGCGCATAGCCAGCGGTGCGACCAATGCCGATGGCTCGCTTGTACTGGTTCGGGTTGGTGATGTGGCGACATTGACTGAGGGTGAGACGGCCAATGAAATTGTGCGCCAGAACCTTGTACGTCAGATTCAAATTGATGCCAATCCTGCGGGACGCAGCTCGGGCGATGTGGCCAAAGACATGGAAGCGGTTCTGTCCAAAATGAAATGGGACATGGGTTATCGCTACGTCGTTTCTGGTGATTCTCAGGATCAAAAAGAGTCAAGTGGCTATGCTCTAACCGCTTTGGCAATTGCGGTGGTGTTCATTTACATGGTACTGGCGTCGCAGTTCAATAGTATTTTGCAGCCTGTGGCCATTATGAGTACGTTGCCTTTGTCGTTGATTGGTGTTTTTTTGGCACTACTGATTTTCAAATCGTCACTTAATATGTTCTCTATGGTGGGTTTCGTGCTGCTCATGGGGTTGGTAACGAAAAATGCTATTTTATTAATCGACTTCATTAACCAAGCGCGTGCCGAAGGCTCATCGCGCACAGAGGCCATCATGGAAGCGGCGAAGATACGTTTGCGACCGATTCTTATGACCACACTTGCTATGATTTTTGGGATGTTTCCGCTGGCGCTGGCACTCGGTGACGGCGCGGAGCGTCGTGCACCGATGGGACAGGCGGTGATTGGCGGTACGATTACTTCGACGCTGCTGACTTTGGTGGTGGTGCCCGTGGTCTACACCTACTTGGATGATTGGGGACACAAGTTGCGCAAAATATTTGCCAAAAACAATCCTGATCCCCACACACACTGAAGCACTGAATAAAAACTGAGGGAAGTTCGATGAAACGAGACGCACTGTTTAACATGATTGAGCAGCAAATTCGGCCATGGGATGTGCACGATACTGCGGTATTGGCAGCGTTGAATGACGTCCCTCGTGCGCCGTTCTTGCCTATAACGCATCGGTCATTTGCCTATATGGATACGGATTTGCCGTTGGTGATTGATGGGGTGGACACGGGTACGCGTTTGTTGCCGCCTCGCGTGGTGGCTCGCATTGTTCAAAGCTTGTCACTTCAATCCACCGATGAAGTGGGTTTGGTGGGGTTGGGTGACGGTTATCTCGCGGCTTTACTGGCCCGGTTTGCACGCAGTGTGACAGTCTATGAGCTTGATGAGCGCACTTTACAATTCGCACAGAAAAATTTGAATGCGCATCATGTGCGCAACATTAATTTTGAGTTATCAGATGGTTTGAAGCACAGTAGTGAGAAATTCGATGCCTTTGTGTTGGCAGGCAGTGTGTCGGTGCTGACTGATGCCATCAAGCAAAAAATCAAAGTGAGTGGGCGGATGTTTGCGGTAATTGGTGCTGCTGATGCACCTGTTATGCACGCCTGTTTGGTAGAGCGTGAATCAGAGAACAGTTGGTCATCAACTGTTTTGTTTGAAACGCTTGTGCCTGCATTGAAGCAGCCAAACCCAAGCAACACCTTTCGATTTTAAGTGTCTGCCATGAAAAAAACCAGTTTAGTCATCAGTGTGTTCGGTCTTGCCAGTGCTTTATTGGTCAGGCCAGTGTACGCGCTTGATTTATGGCAGGCTTATGAGTTGGCGCAAGCCAATGATGCAACGTATCAGGCTGCCAGCGCACAAAAAATAGCCACCGATGAGCAAAAGAAGCAAGCTCGCGCGGTACTTTTGCCTACGGTTGTCGCGGCAGGGGCGTTAAGATCAACCCGCGAAACCTTTCATAATCAAGACAGGGTGTCTGAAACGTATCCTGCCAGTGCCTCTGTGACGCTCACTCAGCCTTTGATTCAACTCGATAGTTTGACGGCGTTCAAACAGGTCAAATCCAATATCAATATTGGCGAGCTGACATTGCAAGCAGCTCGTCAGGATTTGATTTCTCGGGTTGTGCAGGCTTATTGCAATGCACTCTTGACTCAAAAGATAGCGCAAGTGTCGATGGACAAACAGACCACTGCTGAGCAACAGCGCAAAATGGCACAACGCAATTTTGATGTGGGCAATACCACCATCATTGACGTTCAAGAAGCTACGGCTGCTTATCATCGTGCTGAAGCTGAGGCGATTACGGCAAAAAGCAATGCGGATAATGCCTTAGCCTCGTTAGAGGACATGATTGGCCAGCCCATTAATGAGCCTTTGGCGGCGCTTACTGCATCGTTCAAGCTCAAAATGCCCGTGCCAGATAGCCAAGCTAAATGGGTGGAGCGTGCTCAAGCCGAAAACTATAATGTGCGCATTGCAAAACTCTCTTTGGACATTGCCAAGCTCGAAGTAACCAAGCGCGCTCAAGCACGTTTACCCAAGCTTGATTTTGTGGCCAGCCAGACGTGGAAAGCCACACAACTGAATCACGACAAAGATGTTAAAAGTCGAGTCACCAGTGTCGGACTCGAATTGTCCATGCCTATTTTTGATGGTGGTTTGATTGGTGCACAGGTCCGCGAAGCAGAAGCATTGGCAACCAAAAGCATTCAAACGGTGCGAAGCATACAAACGCAGGTGGCTCAGAGCACGCGAAGCTCATACAACCAAGCTGTTTCTGGCCTAAAGACCATCGCGGCGCTAGAGGAGGCTCAAAAAGCGTCCGCTGCATCGGTGCGCTCCAACCTCATTGGCTATGATTTGGGTATGCGGATCAACATTGATGTGCTTAATGCGCAACAAACCGACGCTCAGACCAAGATTGATTTGGCACAGGCTCAGTACAATACTATCATCGGTAATGTGAACTTAAAAGCAGCGATTGGTCAATTGCATGACGACGATGTGCGCTACATTAATCAGTTTTTGGAGTCATCTCCTGAAACACTGAGAGAGCAAGAAGTTGAGTCTGCCTCATTACAACAACTAAATGATCCCAAAAGCACCAGCCGCACGGTTGTTGTTAAGAGCACCCAATAGCGGGTCGCCTGCTCTTGAAAATGCTTGGGGTTTTGTGAATACTCAAATGCCACGTCATGTGGCTTTCCAGCTATGACTCAGATCTGAATAGACTGGATGTTCTAAATGAGGGTTGTAGGCAAAAGAACTTTCTTGCGATTTTGATAATTGCTCTTCTATTTACTGCGTGGTTTATCTAGGCTCTTGTAATCCCATCGTGCATTGATGTCAGAAAATCTTCAGCATAGCAAAACAAAGTGCTCACTTGGGCTGATTTTTATGCAAATACAGCCTAAGCCTAACTTAGGCAAGTGTCAACTTTAGTTGACAGTGGTCATTTAAGCACAATAAAATAAACCATTATTAAAATGGGTGTATAGTACGAATAGCAATTTACTTAGATTGAAAAAGACCAAGTGAAGCATCACATGGTTTATTTCAATCACTAAGCTCCGACTCAAGTGCTCACTTTGAAACTTCTTGAAAATTGCCTGTCGTAGTTTAATTCACGATAATAATTTAGTTTTTAAACTCCCCTCAAATTTAAATTGAGGTGTGTTTTTCATTTTCCAATACACAAAGAAAGCAAAGGAAATTTATGAGTTACACTATTCGTTTAAGTAAATTAGCATTGCCATTTATATTTCTGCTCGCCAGCAACCAATCATCTCTAGCTGCTGGTGGTGGTGCGATCATCGTTGATCCAGGCGCGAAGGAGGGCAAGCATTTTGATCCAAAAGGAAAAATGCCATCAGAATTTACAATTGAATTGCAAAACGGTTTACGCAAATCGTTGCCGTTTGATGATAAAACTGATTTCGAAGAAGCAAAAAAGGGTTTTATAGCTGCTCCCAATTACAAACAAATTATGGCTGAAGCTGGTAACGTTGCTTGGGACATGGGCAGCTATGATTACCTGTTAAAGGAAGGCGAAAATTTTGACAGCATTCACCCATCTTTACAACGTCAAGCTATTTTGAATATGGCCTATGGGCTATATGAAGTAGTCCCAGGGAAAATCTACCAAGTCCGTGGTTTTGATTTGGCAAACATCAGTTTCGTGAAAACAAACAAAGGTTGGATTGTATTTGACCCATTGACCGCTAAAGAAACAGCTAAAGCAGCCTTGGACTTCATTAACGAAAAACTGGGCAAACGACCTGTAGTGGCCGTTGTGTATTCACATTCTCATGCGGACCATTTTGGTGGTGTGCGTGGTGTCGTGGATGAGGCGGACGTGAGAAGCGGCAAAGTACCTGTTATTGCCCCAGCAGGCTTTATGGAGCATGCTGTTGCTGAAAATGTATATGCGGGCAATGCCATGAACCGACGGATGTTCTTTCAATATGGCGTATTATTGCCGCGTAGCCCATTTGGCCATGTTGATCAATCCATTGGCAAAAACACGGCTTCGGGTAATTTAGGCTTAATCGAACCATCTCGATATGTGTCAAAAGACTTCGAGACTATTACAATTGATGGCGTGGCCATGGAGTTTCAAAGCACGCCTGGTACAGAAGCTCCTTCTGAAATGAACACTTGGTTTCCTCAATTTAAAGCATTTTGGGCTGCTGAAAACATCACAGGCACAATTCACAATATTTATACGCTACGCGGTGCCTTGGTACGTGACCCTCTAGCTTGGTCTAAACATATTAATAACGCTTTGTATCGTTACGGTACACAAGCAGAATACATGTTTGCATCACATTCATGGCCACGTTTTGGCAACCAACGTGTCCAAGATGTCATGCGCACCCAACGCGATGCTTATGCTCATTTGAACAATCAAGTCTTGCATTTGGCTAATCAAGGTGTCACTATCAATGAAGTTCACAATGAATATCAAGTACCCGATTCCTTGAAAAATAAGTGGCACGCCCATAGTTATCATGGCTCGGAAGAGCACAATAGTCGCGCAGTCATCAATCGCTACTTAGGCTATTGGGATGCCAATCCTGCAACATTGATTCCTTTGTCACCCAGAGACTCAGCCCCTTTGTATGTTGAAATGATGGGGGGTGCTAAGAAAATCATAAGAAAAGCCAAAGAGCTCAATGACAAAGGCGAATACAGAGCAGCAATGGAGATTTTGAACAAGCTGGTTTATGCTGAACCAACAAACCAAGAGGCTAAAGACTTATTGGCGGACTCTTTTGAGCAAATCGGCTACCAAAAAGAAAGCCCTAGTGTTCGGAACAGCTTTTTGGCTGCTGCTTATGAGCTGCGTCATGGCATGCCATCTGGCACACCACCGAAGTCAAATGGACCAGATATGATTAAAGCGATGGCGACCGAGTTATGGTTAAACTCATTGGCAATTGCCATGGACGTTAAAAAAGTAGATGGCGTTAATTTTGTCATGAACCTTGTGCTGCCAGATAACGGTGAAAAATTTGTTGTGGAGTTAAGCAACAGCGCACTCACAAACATCAAGGGCCAACAGGCAACTAAGCCTGACTTAACGCTAACTATCAATCGCACTGAGCTGGAAAAAATCATGGGTGGGACTGCAACTTTTGATCAGCTCATTGCAGATGGTAAAGCTAAACTTGACGGCGATCGTAAATATTTTGATTTACTACGTACGTCTATTGTCCGCTTTGTGCCTAATTTTGAATTACTACCAGGTACAAAATCACCTGAGTCAAACCATCACCATAAGACCGCCGCTGATCCCTTCGAAGCAAGTGAGTTAGCAGACACCAGTGGGGGTTAACTTTTAACAGTGGTATTGTTTTAGTGGCCTGTTGTTAATAAAATGGGGGAGCATCTGTTCTGTGTTCTCCCATTTTGTATTTCCCGTACTTAGCCACCTCCACTCATAGAGCTTAAATTCCGATACTAATACCTGTCAGTGCGTTGTGCAAGGTTATAGCCCCCCTCCCAAAATGGCGAAAATTACTGATGCAATGATATGGATCATTTTAGGGTTAAGTCCCAAAATTGCTGTAAATTTCACGAAATTGCCTTTCGTAGTTTAATTCGCGGTTTAATAAAGGAGGAATGATGAAAAAAAATATTCTCATTTTTATAGTCGCTCAAGCTTGTTTAGTAACACTTATTTTTTATTATGTGGAAAGCACAAGATACGTTTTTTTAATCTGCATGTATTTCAGTAATTGGTTAATTTATGGAGCGACTAAGAATTATTATAATTTCAGCGAAAATTATCGTGCGATAACCTACGTGAACAGTCAGTGACGTCCTCCCAAAAAAGTGTATCAGGGATAATTAGAAAAAAGCGGTTAAACTGAGCCAAACGAAGAGGAGAAGCTCATGAAGACCAGCAAGTTTACGGAAGAACAAATTGCCTTTGCGCTGCATC
>NZ_BMZG01000014.1 GCF_014652675.1 Formosimonas limnophila
TCAAAAATGATGGCATTAAGAGTGGTTTCTTAGTGTCGTTGGACAAAGATGTGAATAAGTACATGAAGGTAGGACTTGGTTATAACTTCACAGACTACAGCAGTGACTTGACTGATTTGGACTACGACCACAAAGGCTGGTTTATCAACATTTTAGGAAGGTTCTAAACCATGTTGAATGTCGGTAAAAAGAGAATGAGTGAGTTGTTTGACGTACGTGAGTGGATGAAAGTTGAAACGGTTATGAAAAAATTATTAACAAAAACTTGGTGGAAAGCAGGAGTTGCTGCTAAGTTGGCACTTGTTGCTGCTTTGGGGTTCTCTGCGGTTGGCGCAAACGCTGCTGTGAGCTCACTGGCTATGTCGGTTATTTCAGATGGTACTGCGCCATTTGATGCAACTAGCGGTGCTGGGCTTGATACCTCTGCAAGTAATGGTATTGTCCGGACGATGGATAAATTTACCTATACTGTCTCGTATGTCGCGTCTGACAATACGAGCGTGCCTATGGTGTTTACACTGCCAGTTGGTGCTATTTGGGATGCAACTGCGACGAGTGCAAGTGTTTGTAACGGCACTGGTGGCGGTACATTAAGCGTTGATCAGCGCACGTTGACATGTAATCGCAAACCTACACCTGGTGCAGAGTCGTTTAACTTGGTCGCTCAAGTGCTTAGTCTGGCAAACAACACTACTTTTAGTACGTCTTTCTCAGCGAGCGGTAACACGGTTAATTCTGCTAATTTGACTGTTTCTGCGACACCGAAAACAGAGATTCAGCTTCTTGGCTTAGGGCCTAATCGAGAAACAATCAATGGGGTTGATTCTTATTCAGGTCTGTTTTTGACTTATACGGGTGCGCCAGCAGTCAACAATCCTTTCAAAGGGTATGAGTCATTACAAGGCCCCTCTTTTTCATACACTATTGAGGTATCACCTAATACAAAATTGGAAACGTGTACCCCAGTCACAATTTCATCGAGCCTGACTGCTGGTACTCGCACGTGTACTCAAGCGGGTGGGCCAGGCACGCCGATCACTGTGACGGTGACTGGAGCCGATACGGATTATTTTGGTGTAACAAACGCGATTGACAGTTCTTTTTATATGAACACTCGCACCAATGTCAAGGTGTCTCGTCCTGTTACGGACTTCCCAAGTGGTGTAACGACTGAGATTACAGCGAAAATCTCTGGTTTTGATCCTGTCAGTGTATCTGGAGCCTCTAACTTTGGTTCTGGAACAGCCCCAGGACAAGATCCAACCTTTACGTGTCCAGTGGGAAGTACCACCAAGACATGTGGGCGATTAACAGCAACCGCAGTTGCGCAGCCACTAAATCCTCAGAACGCAGGTTTGGCCAATGTCGATATGTCGGCGGTTTATGGTGATAATACTCTGTTTGATAATAGCCCAACCGAATTGACCGAGGCAATTTTACCGGGTCAAAAAGTACTCATGATGGCTGGCTTGTTCAGTGGGCCGTCTAACTTAACAACCCATACCAACACCGCTCAGTGCATGGTGTGGGATAACACGGATGCCAAATTGAGCGGAAATGCGTTTATTGGAACAAGTGCTACATCTGCTGGTGCCTATCCTGCATTGAGTGCTTTGTCTCCTGTCGCAGGTGCTATTATTGAATACAGTAACCAAAGCTTTTCGGACGACGCAAGTCGCAAGGCATTTGACTGCGGTACTGCAGGCGATGGTGCGTCTGGATGGGTAACAAACCCTGCCTCGCTTAGTGGCGGTATGAGCAGTGCGACAGTGGTTCGTTTTTTGGCGCCCAATGGTCTTGCTGCCGCGAATCAGTATATTTACCACGTACCGGTTACAATGACGACCGACACCAGTGTAGCGAATCAAAGCACTACACGCTGGTTCACTCAGTATAAATCAGACCAAATGAGCTTGGTTAAGTCTACCTATAGCGGCACTGGGATCAGCAACCAAGGTGGTAATATGCACTTGATCAAAGGTTTATTGCGTCATACCATTACAGTTAGCGATGCTTCTGTTGCGCCCAACGAAACCTTCAATGCGGTGATTACGCCGACAACGATTGGCTCGCCCGTGGCTGGTGTCGATGGTGTTGTTCAAGATGCGAAAGTCACTTTGAACTTACCTAGTAACTGTGTTTTACCCGTCGAAAGTGCATTGCCGAGCAACGCGGTTTACACAGCGGGTAATTTCGGTCCAGACGGCATTCCTTGTACGGCAGATGATGTTTCGACTGGTAGTGTGGTGGTTTCGTTCGGTGATCTTGCCGCAGTTGGTGGTTCTGTAGTTAATCCATATGACGGACATCCAACAACCTATCCATCTGTTTCAATTGCATTAAAAACAACGGTAAATGCCCCAGTGGCCAACTCTACACTGAGCAGTGTGAGCAGCTCGCCGACAGATTTTACGGACCTTAATGGTGTGGGTACTGAAGATCGCGTAGAAACCGTCAATTATAGCGTCAGCGGTGTGGCAGCATTTAGTGTGACAAAGACAACTGTAGGTGTGACCAATGGTAAGGTTGGTCCTGCTGAGACCTTCTCATACAACATTGCTTTTGGTAACGGCGGTTCAACCAATACAGGTAAAGCATTCTTTGTTGATTTGTTGCCATTTGATGGTTATAACGGCACGACAAACTTAGGCACACCAGGATTTGTGGTCACAGGTTTGAGTGGCTCAATGGATTCTGCTGCCCAAGGCACAGTCAATATAGAGTACTCAACAGATCCTTCCGCAACTATTAAGACAGCTATTGAAACAGTTGGCAATGAAGGTGCTCAGACAGGTGTGAATTGGACTTCTTGGGTTACGGGAAATCCTTTGCCCGCTGGTATTACGGCTGTCAGATTTAGTACATCTGGCGATTTAAATTCAGGCTTCTCTGGTAAAGGCGTCATTCAGTTAAGAGCACCGTTTGTTAATTCGACAACAACCATTACAAATGATGTGTTTGGTAACACCTTACCATTTGGCGGTGATCCTGCTACGGTTAAGAATATCCGCTCGGCTTCGCCTGTCACTATTACAGGTTTGGACGCGGCCTCTTTGCGTGGTAAAGTCTTTATTGACACAAATGCTAATGGCACCAATGATGCTGGAGAGACTGGTTTGGCTGGTACGGTTGTGACGATTACTTGTACTGCTGGCGCATGTTTGGATGGCAATCAAGGATCAGTGTTTAGTATGCTTGTTGACCCTGCTTCTGGTGGTTATGGTTTTGAACCAGGTGCAGCAACCAACAATAAAATTTTCCCAAATAGTACCGCAACTGGCACAGCACTTGCTTCATTCCAAGGGGTGATTGCGGGTACTTGGACGATAACAGAAACGCCTTCTGGAACGCCGGCAACTACCATTTTTCAAGCCAATGTTGGTACTGTCAATGGTACTTCGAGCGGGACAGCTGCAGGTCGCTCAATTACTGGCGTGGTTATGCCAACGAATGCGATTGGTGTGAATTATGATTTTGCTGAACGCTTCTTAGACGGTACTATTGAAGTGACTAAGTCGTTGGCATTGCCATCTGGCATCACAGGGCCACTAAGCTTTACATTTACGGCCACCTGTGACTTGCCAGTTGCCAATACTCAAAAATCAGCAACTTTAAACAACTTTCCAACTAACACAACTGTCAGCATTACTGGCATTGCTGCAGGGGCGACATGTACTGTTGCTGAAACTTTGCCAGCGTCTCCTGATTCTAAATATTTTTGGGAAACGCCTTCTTTCACTGCGTTAAGTCCCACTACGATGCCAAATGGCGGTATACAATCGATCACTGCGACTAATAAGTTATCGCCTACAGTGACGATTGCCAAAACCGTTACATCGGCTCCAACAGTCGTCTCGGGCAAACCGACGCAGTTTGATACGACTTATCGCTTGACTGTTAGCAACACTGGAAATGCTGCCCAAAATTATGATTTGAAAGATACTTTTGGATTTGACAGTGATGTGACAATCGTAGGTAGCCCAACGATCGTTAAAAGCGCAAATGTATCAGGCACAGTTAATGGTGCGTTCAATGGCACGACTGCCAACAGCACGATTATTGCAGGCGAATCGATTGCGGCAGGTTCAACTGCGACGCCAACAACAGAAACCTACGATGTGACGGTGCGTATTAACGTTCCAGCAGGTTCTGGAACTGCAAACGATGTATGTTCAGGTACGACTTCTGGGCAAGGTTTGTTTAACACTGGTGTATTAAGTGTTTCTGGTGTTGTAGATCAGAGTGCAAATGCGTGTTCAAACACACCTGCTGTTGCTGGGGTAAATTTGGTTCTGCAAAAGACTTGGGTTAGTGCGGTACCTGGAGAAAGTGTAAATATACCTGCCACTACTGGATTCAGTGTGAATACTCCAGCATTTGATGCGGCAGCTACTGGTTCGAACAGCGTTTCTTCAAGCGCAGTAGTTGTTGCTGGCAATGAGGTTGGGACATTACCAACAGAGGTGTTTGCAGTACCTGCAAATGCTGTTAATTATGGTACGGGTCCATGGTCGTGTTCTGATGGTACAAATTCTGCCTTTACTGTTGCACAAGGAGCAAATTTAACTGTGCCGAGTGCCAGCGTAGGTAAAACTCTCACTTGTACTCTCACGAACACAAGTTTAGTTGACGGAGTATCTGTCACAAAAACTGTTGCTTCGGGTCCTACGCCTGTTCAGGGTTTGAGTGACCAATTTGACATGGTTTACCGAATCACTGTATCAAATACCAATGCTAATCCAACTGTTTATGGGTTGAGTGATGCATTTGGCTTTGAGTCTGATGTAACAGTTGTTGGTGCGCCGACCGTTACAAAAGGAAGTAATGTCTCAGGAACTGTTAATCCTGGATTTACAGGGCAAGGCTTAAATGTAAGCATTATCGGTAGCGAAAGTATTGATGCAGGATCGGTCTCTACGCCAACTACTGAGACTTATGATGTCAATGTACGTATTAAAGTTCAATTGAATGGCAGTAGTTCGAATAATACGTGTAACACGCAGCCAGCAAACGGTCTGTTTAACAGAGCAATATTGAGTATTGGTGGTACAGATAAAATTGCTGATGCCTGTCAAGAAACGCCGACGGTTCCGAGTGCACAGTTGAAGTTACAAGTGAAGTGGATTGGTGCAACCCCAGGAGAAGTCGTTAATGTTGCTGCTACTACAGGTTTAGATACTAATACCAATGCATTTAGCGCGCAAAGCACAGGTACGAACGATATTTCATCAAATGATGTTACGGTTTTGATTGGAGCATCAGCTGCTTTACCAACTCCAGTTTTCGCTGTTCCTAGCAATCAACTCAATTATGTGGGTTCAGCAAATTGGGTATGTTCAGATGGTCTTAATCCAGATGTTCAAGTTTCGTTTGGGGGTTCGTTTACTTTATCAAATATATATTCCGGTAAAAACGTTGTTTGTACTGTGACTTACTCGGGTGTGTTGCTTGATACAGTAAAAACTTCTCTGCCTGTTGCTGGTACAGCAGTCGCGCCAGCAGACACAATTAGTTACACTTTGAAAACAACGGTTTCTGGTAACCCAACGCAGAGAGATATTGTGTTGACCGATACACTGGGTACTGGCTTGACGGTTGCAGAAGTGCCAAGTAGTTGCTCTATTTCAGGTCAGAAAATTTCTTGTACTTTGGCATCTGGGGCGGCAGTAGGTGAGCACAGTTTTACCTACAAAGCAACAGTAACTGACGCTGCGAGTGTGAGTGTTTCGAATAGTGTTGTTTCTAGTTTTGGCACATGTTCTTCATGCTCGGTGACTCATCCGTTGTGGTCTGTAACTACCAATAAAACATCTGGTGCTACAGGAAAGTCAGGGGTGCGAATAGATGAGTCTATTAATTACACTCTTACATCTGTTATATCTGGGGGAGCTTCAACACGTGATATAGTTTTGACGGATATTTTAGGTAACGGCTTGACTTTGTCTTCTGTTCCTGCAGGGTGTACTTCTGCTGGCCAGATATTATCTTGTACGATTCCTTCTGGCTCTGCTGCTGGTAGCTATAGCTTTAATTACGTGGCAAAAGTGAACACACAAGCTCAAAGCACAGTTGTCAATACAGTGTCTCCTAGTTACGGAACTTGTGCTACTTGTACTGTTGAGTTGAAAGTTGTTAAAGATGTCGGTTTACTTATTACAAAATCAGCAAAAACGAAGACAGCAAAAATTGGTGATTTTGTCCGATACGAAGTGATTATAGAAAACCCTAGTGCATATGATGCAGATAACTTCAAGTTGATTGATCAGCCCGCACCAGGTTTAAGCTATGTTTCTGGTTCAGCTCAAATCAGTGGGGGACAAAGCTTTACTGTTACTGCTGAGTACCCATTGACAGTCTCAGGCTTGAAGTTGGCGTCTAAGTCGAAGATGACTTTGACTTACATGATGCGAGTTGGTGCAAGTGCAGGGCAAGGTAGTTTACAGAACTGTGCGCAAGCACGGGACGACTCTTCCGCCGTGACAAGTAACCGCTCATGTGCTTCAATTACACGCACGGCAGATCCTGATTTTGAGGACAGCCGAATACTCGGTACGGTCTTTGAAGACAGCAATGGGAATGGCATGCAGGATGACGGTGAACCAGGAATTCCTGGGGTTCGTCTGGCGACGGTAGAAGGCTTGTTAATCGAAACCGATGCATATGGCCGCTACCATATTGAAGGCATTAATCCAGGTCAGTGGGCGCGTGGCAGTAACTTCATTGTGAAGGTCGATGTGGCTACTGTCCCTGAGGGCGCTGTTTCTACAACGCAAAACCCACTGGTTAAACGTTTGACTCAAGGTTTGCCTGGCTTGTTTAACTTTGGTTTCCGTGTGCCGTTCAGTACGTATGAGCCAGGTAAGCCGTTATCTTATCCTGTGATGCTTTCAGCGGATGGTTTGTTTGAGTATGACCGCTTTGATTTGTTGGACGCAGGACGTAAGAAGCTGGCTGATTTGGCTAAGCATTTATTGGAAGACTCGAAGACACAAAAAGGGTTGAAAGTATCTGCTTACACTGATCGTTTGGGTTCGGCTGCCTATAATCAAAAGCTTTCACTTAAACGAGCTGAAACCATTAAAGCATTTTTAGTGAGTCAAGGCATTGATGAGAGCTTGATTACGATTGAGGGAATGGGCGCAGCCAAGCCTTTGGTGAATTGCCCAGGCAATAAGTCTGCGGCAACCATCGCGTGTTTGGCGCCTAACCGACGCTTTGAGGTGTCTTTGCCTTGATTGTAAATATGCCAGGTGTGATTTAACCGCATGCTTTGTAAGGGAACCTCTGTATGTTGAGGTTCCCTTCACTGTTTTTAGGTGTTTGGTTCCTATATGTTAAGTTCCACATTCTGCTGTACTGTTGTTTGTCACCAGAAATTGTCATAGGTGCCCATTCAAACCAATCAATCAATGGCTGATAATCTGATTGAATGCCGCCCCATTTTTTGACGAACTCATCCAAACTGATCGACATTGGTGAGTTACCTGGCATCCAAGACTTTGGTTCAATTTCGTTCGCTTTAGCGGTTGCGAGTAGTGATTGAATTGCGGCAGCGCGTTTGCCTGCTCGTTCGGAGCAGACGAAGAACCAGTTTTTCTTACCGATGGCGATGGGGCGAATGGCGTTTTCGATGGCGTATAGCTGGCCGATGCGTTCTAATGCTTCGAGTGCGGGGTGCTGCCGTTGGCGGCAAACACGTCATGAAATTTGCGACGGGCGTGTGTCCAGCAGCCGAGTTCAACCACTTCGTCATTGAACATGGCTTTGTAACCTAAGTAGTCGTCGACCGTGAGGTGTCCACGCCAATGGTTTAGAAATTGGCGTGCGTGTTTGCCCACACGGCTGGGCTGGTGGACAAATACGATGATGGTGGTGAGTTGCCTGCTGTTCGGTAAACCCAAATGTATGCGCTGTGCGTTTTACCGCTGCCGGGATCAAGCTGTCGTATTGTTGTTTCGTCGGCGTGTAAAGGCTGAACCGCTCTTGCGCGCTGCACAATAAGTAAATGCATCTTAACTTATCGCTAAGCTTCCTTTGATGCGTTACAAAACGCGCGATTGCAACACCAGAACACTGCGTTGAGCGGCAACCCTTGTTTCAGTGGTGGTTGCACTGCTCAAAATCGTGTGCCACGTTGTACCATCGTCCAGATGGGGCAGCGATATGGCAACATCATTGTGAGCTGCATTGAACCAAACCAACAAATCCCCCGTCGCTGCGCGCAGACGCATGCCCAACGTGAGGCTGTTGTTGTGCCAGTCGTGCTCATTCATCACTTGGCCGTCAGGACGCAGCCATGTCACATCATCGGGCGTTAAAAAACGCACGAGCGGCAATACGTCAGTCTCGGCACGCAGTTTGGCCAGCTGCGCTACAAAATCAATCAATTGATGGTCTTGGCTGACCCAATCTATCCACGTGCTGGCATTGTCCTGTGCATAAGCGTTGTTGTTACCGCCTTGGGTTTTACCCAGTTCATCGCCTGCGGTAATCATCACGGTGCCTTGCGATAAAAAAAGCGTGGCCAATAACGCACGCACATCGCGCCGACGATGCTCGATAATCTGCTCATCGTTGGTTTCTCCTTCTGTGCCGTTGTTCCAACTGATGTTGTCGTTGCTGCCATCGCGATTGTCCTCGCCATTGGCCCAGTTGTGTTTTTGGTTGTATGAGACCAAGTCACGTAAACAAAAACCATCATGCGCCGCAATGAAGTTGACGCTGGTCAGTGGCGCACGATACGACGGCGCAAACACGTCGGAAGAGCCTGCCACTCGAGTGGCGAGTTTAGACACCAATCCTGTACCTTGCCAGAAGCGACGCACATCGTCGCGGTATTGATCATTCCACTCCAACCACGGCGCGCCGAAGTGGCCGAATTGATAACCGTTGACACCAATGTCCCATGGCTCGGCAATCAACAAAACTTTATTGAGCACAGGGTCTTGGCGCATCGCCGCGAGCAATGGCGCATCAGTGTCAAAGTCTTTATCCATACGCCCTAACACAGGTGCCAAGTCAAAACGAAAACCCGCCACACCCGCGACCTGAACCCAATAGCGCAGACTGTCCATCACCAATTGCACCACACCGCTTTGTTTGCACGCCAGCGTGTTGCCGCAACCTGTGTCATTGATTAAATTAAATTCATCATCGTGCTGATAATAATATCGATTGTCCAAACCGCGCATCGACAGGCTCGGCCCGCCCACATCCGACTCGCCCGAATGATTGAACACCACATCCAAAATCGTTTGAATGCCATGTGTGCGCAGAACCGCCACCGTCTCACGCAACTCAGCCACACCACCAGGGCAAATCGACGGTTCAACTGCCATCATCGCAATCGGGTTATAACCCCACGCGTTGTACAACCCCAAGTGATGCAGGTGTCGCTCATTGACCCACGCGGTAATCGGCATCAACTCCAATGTATCAACCCCGATTTTTAGCAAATGCTCAATCACGCACGGCTCGCGTAAGGCCGCCACTGTGCCGCGTAAATGTTGCGGCACGTCAGGATGCAACATGGTCAATGCTTTGACCGAAGCCTCGTAAATCACCCGTGGCTCGCGTGCAATCACCGACAAATCGGCCATCGGCACGTCATGACGCAGAATTGACTTAGGCACCAGCACGCTCGTTTCCACCCCAAAATTTTGACAACACAACGCATCATCATAAACAAATGCATGGCTCAATTGAACCGCGTACGGGTCAACCAATAACTTCGCCTCGTCATAAAACAAGCCCTTAGCAGGCGCATAAACCCCACTCGCCCGCAAACCATAGCGCAAACCCTCATTAGGAATCAGCAAACCATCGACACGCCCATGATGCACCTGCCCTGTGCGCATCGGCAGCCGAACCCGTGCTACCTCAACATTGGCTGCGTCAAACACGCAGAAAAAAATCGCCTGCGCATTCGGCGCAAGCACAGCGATATTGATGGCAGACTGCTGCGCATCGACAAAACAAACGCCCAAGTGATGGGCGTTGCCGTTGGATATTTTTAAAGGGTTCATATGATTTTCCATTTATGGATTGAGTATCGCCTCGTTCATTCCATGTGTCGTTTCGGGTTGACCCGCAATCTCTTTAACTGGAGAAAGGCCCATCAAATATTTGAGCCGTAACTTGATTTATCAATCAGCCATTATCACTTGATTTAAATTTCATTGAATATCAATTCGATCATATTCTTAACAAATTATGAATAGATGCGTATTGCAACAGCATTATTGTTTTTCCGTCTTTGATTTCGCCCGTATTCATCATTTCCAAGGCTTGAGCAAATGGAATTTCTAAGACCTCGATATTTTCCTGTTCACTCGCATGTCCACCACCCTCACTGACCCGCATTCCATCGGTATACTCTGCAACAAAAAAGTGAATCATTTCCGTAACAGAACCTGGTGACATGTAAGCATCAAATATTTTACGCACCTGTTCGAGACGAAAACCCGTCTCCTCTTCAACCTCTCGCTTGATGGCGACTTCGGGGCTATCCTCATCCAACAATCCCGCACAGGATTCAATCAGCATGCCTGTTGGATTGCCATTAACGTAAGTCGGCAATCTGAATTGACGAATCAACACCACGGTTTGTTTGACTCGACTATACAACAATAGCGTTGCACCATTGCCACGGTCATACGCCTCTCGACTTTGGGTTTCCCATGTCCCATCTTTTTTCTGAAAATCAAATGTGACCTTATTCAAAGTGTACCAATCGTCAGATAGCACTTCTGTTTTAGTGATATTAACTCTTGAATTGTTCGTGCTCATAAAACACCTTAACTTAAATATATAAAAGCGATTCGTGAATTGCTTTTGTTAAAACACAGCCAATGAAATATTATAGGGTGATGCAAAAGCGGGTCTTTTGATAACTTTCGGCAATCAGCCCTACAAAATCCAATTGTCATCAGGTAATCACACTCGGCTCAACCCGCCCTGTGATGGCTTCAATTTTTGATACTTGGCGCGAGAGTTGAATCAATTCTGCTAACGCGGCTTGGGTTTCTAAACCATGCTGCGCGGCATTGCCTTCAAAGCGTTCGATATAAATACGGATGGTCGCACCTGCTGTACCAGTGCCCGAGAGGCGATAGACAATGCGTGAGCCGTTGTTAAACACAATTCGCAGGCCTTGGTTGTTCGACACGCTGCCGTCAATCGGGTCGTGGTAGCTGAAGTCATCGGCTGCAGCGACGGTGAAGCTGCCGAGTTGTGTGCCTACGAGCGTGGGCAGTTGCGCTTTGATGTGGTTCATCACGTCGTTCGCAGCAGTGGTGTCAACTTCCTCATAGTCATGGCGCGTGTAGTAGTTTTGGCCATACGTCGCCCAGTGTTCTTTCATGATGGTTTGCACACTTTTGCCTGTTTTGGCGAGGATGGAGAGCCAAAGCAGAACCGCCCAAATGCCATCTTTTTCGCGGATGTGGTTCGAGCCTGTGCCTGCTGATTCTTCGCCGCACAGGGTGATTTTCCCTGCGTCTAATAAATTGCCAAAGAATTTCCAGCCTGTGGGTGTCTCATAACAAGGGATGCCGAGTTTATCGGCGACTCTATCGACCGCGCCACTGGTCGGCATTGAGCGTGCCACGCCTGCGAGACCGCTCGCGTAGGCGGGCGCTGCGGTAGCGTTGGCGGCGAGTACGGCGAGTGAGTCTGATGGCGGGACGAATTGGTGGCGACCAATGATGAGATTGCGATCGCCATCGCCGTCAGATGCGGCACCGAAATTTGGTGCGTTGTCTGACATGAGTAAATCGTAGAGTTCTTTTGCGTGAACAAGATTGGGGTCGGGGTGATGGCCATTGAAATTGGGCGACGGCGTGCCGTTCATCACTGTACCTGCTGCTGCGCCGAGCGCGCGCTCAAAAATCGCGTGCGCATACGGCCCTGTGACTGCGCCCATGGCATCAAATTTCATGGTGAAACCCGATTGAAATAAACCACGCAGCGCGTTGAAATCAAACAACTGCTCCATCAACTCTTGATAGTCCGCCACCGAGTCGATGACTTCAACCACCATGCCCGCAATATCGTAAACACCTTGGCGCGTTACATCGACATCAGCCTCATCAACCATTTCGTAACTCGTGATGACACGTGTGTGTTCATAAATAGCATCGGTGATTTTTTCAGGTGCAGGCCCGCCGTTCTCACCGTTGAACTTAATCCCAAAATCGCCATCGACGCCGCCCGAGTTGTGCGACGCGGATAAAATAATGCCGCCAAAGGCTTGATATTTCCGAATAACAGCCGATGCCGCAGGCGTTGACAAGATGCCATTTTGACCGACAAGTACACGCGCAAAACCAGCGGCAGATGCCATTTTTAAGACAATTTGTACTGCTTCAAGATTGTAGTATCGGCCATCGCCGCCGAGCACGAGCGTTTTGCCTACAAAGCCATCCGCAGGTTTGACCGCCGCAAAAATCGAGGCGACAAAATTCGCCAAATAATGCGGCTGCTGGAAAACCGTGACTTTTTTGCGCAAGCCGCTCGTACCAGGTTTTTGGCCATCAAATGGTTGGGTTGAGATGGTTTGAATGTTCATGAGTCCCTCATCATTAGAATGATTGTGAAAAGCGAATGTGTTTTATGGCTACTTCTGATAGCGCACGACCAACCGTTCATACTGAAACTAACGCAACAACCCCGTATACAGTTGCACATATTTAGCTGCTGAGCGTCGCCACGCAACATCCGAGTGCATGCCGGCTTGCTGCATACCGCGCCAGACGTCGTGCTGATGATACAGTTTGATGGTTCGGTCAACCGCTGCTTGAAATCCTGCGGGTGTGATTTGGTGGAAGTTCACACCCGTCGCTGCACGCGCTGTGATGGCCGCATCGTTTGCATCAATCACCGTGTCAGCCAATCCGCCGACCTGCGAGACGACAGGCACACAGCCATAGCGCAAACCATACAGCTGTGTCAAACCGCATGGCTCGAAACGTGATGGCACGAGAATCGCGTCTGAGCCGCCTTGCAGCAAATGTGACACACCCTCATCATAGCCAATGCGCACAGCCACTTGTGTTGGGTGATGCGAGACGGCAGCGTACAAAGCAGCTTCAAGCCCGCGATCTCCTGTGCCGAGCACCACCAACCGCGCACCCATACCAACCATTGCATCAATAGAGTCAATGATTAAATCAATGCCTTTTTGCCATGTCAAGCGTGACACGAGGCAAAATAACGGTGTGTCTGCTTGCGGCAAACCAAACTGTGTTTCAATCGCACGTTTGTTCATCAAGCGTTTTTCAATACTTGTCGCATCAAACGAGCTGGCGAGTAGCGCGTCGGACGCTGGATTCCAAATATTAATATCAATGCCATTGATAATGCCGCTCACCGCATTGCCACGCTTGCGCAGTAAACCATCCAGCCCCATGCCTCCCTCGGCACTACAGATCTCGCGCGCATAGGTCGGGCTGACCGTGGTAATCGCGTCGGCGAAATTAATACCAGCCTTGAGATACCCCACCGCGTTGTAATACTCCACACCTTCCATCGAGTAGGCATGGTTCGGCAAATTTAATCGCGCAAAGACGTGCGCAGGGAACTGCCCCTGAAATGCAAGATTATGAATCGTCAATACTGTCTTTGGCTGATGACGCCCTTCACCGAGATAGTGCAAATAGGCAGGTGTTAATGCCGCTTGCCAGTCATGCACATGTACAATATCGGGTTTAAACCCTTCAATCGCGCCCCAGCCGATCATTGCCGCCGCCATTGATAGTGCGGCGTAACGCTCTGGGTTGTCCTGCCAATCATTGCCTGATGCATCCGAGTACGGATTGCCAGCACGCTCAAACAAATGTGGTGCATCAAGGATGAACAGCGACAAGCCATTGACCTGTCCGCTGAGGATTTTGGCATTGCCGCCGAAAAACGCAGGTAAGTCGAGTACGGGTATTGTATTTGCCACCGTAGATTTCACGGCAGGATAAGCGGGCAAAAAGGTAGTCACAGAGACGTTTTGCTCTGCGAGTGCTTCGGGCAATGCCCCAACCACATCAGCCAGCCCACCAGTTTTGATGAATGGGTACATTTCGGAAGCGACCGACAGTACTGAGATTTTGCCCCGTACAGTACTGACTGACTTAGTCAACTCCACCAGAGGTGTCGCCACAGCGGTCGTACTGATGGTATCCGTGGTTTTTTTATTTTTGGTCATGGTTGATTTGTTAAACAATGGGCCGATACAATCAGCCTGTCAATTAAAATGGAGTAATGGTGGGTTTCCTGCCCTGACTTGAATATAGCAGACGGATATGTGCTGCAAACAAGCATTCAAATGGTGGGTAACGCCCACCAAATAACATAATGTCTTATGCTTTCAGAGCGTCAATCATTGGTTGTGTGATTAAGCAAATGCCTTTATCCGTTCGGCGAAAGCGTGCGGCATCTAACTCTGGGTCTTGCCCAACGACCAAGCCTTCAGGAATAATGACCCCACGGTCAACCACCACATTGGTGAGATGCGCATGACGGCCAATGTGGACTTTCGGCAAAATCACGCCGCCTTCGACGTGGCTATAGGAGTGTGCTACCACGCCTGTGAATAACAAAGATTTGCGCAAGCTTGCACCTGAAATAATGCAACCGCCAGAAACCAATGAGCTAATCGCCATGCCGCGCCGCTCGTCTTCGTCATGAATGAATTTAGCGGGCGGTGTGAGTTCGGAGTGCGTCCAAATCGGCCATTCGTGGTCATATAAGTCGAGTTTGGGAACAATGTCCGTCAAATCGATATTGGCATCCCAATACGCATCGACCGTACCGACATCGCGCCAATATGCTTCGACTTCGTGATCAGAGCGCACGCACGATTGTGAGAACCGATGCGCAACGGCTTTGCCGTGCTCAACAATGTATGGCACGATGTCTTTACCAAAGTCGTTCGATGAATTCGGGTTGTTCGCGTCTTCACACAACAGTTGAAATAAATAACCGGTGTTGAATACATAAATACCCATTGAGGCGAGTGCCACATCGGGTGAGCCTGGTACACATGGTGGATCGGCAGGTTTTTCGACAAAGTTGATAATTGTGTCGTGCTCATCGACATGCATCACACCAAAGCCCACTGCCTCCATGCGTGGCACTTCGAGGCAACCGAGCGTGACATCTGCGCCCGAATCGACGTGCTGACGCAGCATGATTTCGTAATCCATTTTATAAATATGGTCGCCCGCGAGCACCACGATGTATTTGGGCGCATAGCCGTTGATGATGTCGATGTTTTGATAAACCGCGTCTGCCGTGCCTTTGTACCACGAGTCTTCCGAAATCATTTGACTGGCGGGCAAAATATCAAAGCTTTCATTGCGCTCGGGATGCAGAAAGTTCCAGCCGCGCGTGAGGTGGCGAATCAGACTGTGCGATTTATACTGCGTCGCCACGGCGATGCGGCGAATGCCCGAGTTGAGCGCATTGGACAGCGCAAAGTCGATGATGCGCGTCTTACCGCCAAAAAACACCGCAGGTTTGGCGCGGCGATCCGTCATCTCCATCAGCCGAGAACCACGCCCACCTGCGAGCACATAAGCCATCGCGTCCTTGGCGAGGCGTTGATGTGAATGATTTGATTGCATTTTTGTCTCCTATTATCCAAACATTTTTATCATAAAACTTTGCTTGCCTTCTGCGATTTTTGTGATTGTGGTCTATTTAGGCCAACACTCATACTTCAAACAATAAATACAGCGTCGAGAGCGGTGGCAGTGTTAAATCAACATAAGCGCAGCCATGTCCATCATCCATGGCAACAACCTCGCCTAGATTACCCACGCCTGTGCCGCCATAAATCGCAGCGTCGGTGTTGATCACTTCACGCCAGCGACCCGCATGCGGCAGTGGCACGCGGTAGTGCAAACGCGTTACAGGTGTCAGATTGGCAATCATGGCGACAGGTGCTGCATTGTCTTGTCCACGACGCAACCACGCAAATACCGACTGAGTGGCATCATCAACAATCAACCATTCAAAGCCTGTTGCATCACAGTCTTTTTCATGCAGCGATGGCAAATCAGCATAAGCGCGATTCAAATCACGCACGAGCGATTGCACGCCAGCGTGACTATCGTAGTCAGTCAGATGCCAATCCAAGCCAATGTTTTCGTTCCACTCTGCGCGTTGGGCGAATTCTTGCCCCATGAACAATAATTTTTTACCTGGGTACGCCCACATAAATGCGTAGTACGCTCGTAAGTTGGCGAATTTTTGCCAATCATCGCCACTCATTTTCATGAGTAACGTGCCTTTGCCGTGTACCACTTCGTCGTGAGACAGCGGTAAAACGAAATTTTCTGAAAACGCGTACATCAGGCCAAACGTCAAATCGTTGTGGTGGTACTGGCGATAAATCGGTTCTTGTTTGAAATAGTCGAGCGTGTCGTGCATGAAGCCCATGTTCCACTTAAACCCAAAGCCCAAACCACCGCTGTGTACAGGGTGCGATACTCCGGGAAACGACGTGGACTCCTCCGCGATGGTCATCACACCCGCGTGACGCTCATAAACCTTGCTGTTCACTTTTTGTAAAAATGAAATCGCTTCGAGATTTTCACGACCACCGTTCTCGTTTGGAATCCACTCACCCGCTTTGCGTGAATAATCCAAATACAGCATCGACGCCACCGCATCGACGCGTAAGCCATCGAGATGATAACGCTCCATCCAAAACAGCGCGTTGTTCACCAAATACGCATTCACCTCAGTGCGCCCAAAGTTAAAAATCGCCGTATTCCAATCAGGGTGAAAGCCTTTGCGCTTGTCCTCATGCTCATACAGCGCTGTCCCATCGAAATACGACAAACCATGTGCATCTGTCGGAAAATGCGCAGGCACCCAATCCAAAATCACACCAATCCCCGCCAAATGCGCAGAATCAACAAATCGCGCAAATCCATCAGGGTCACCAAAACGTGCGGTCGGCGCGAACAACCCTGTCGGCTGATAACCCCAAGAGGCATCCAGTGGATGCTCAGTAATCGGCAAAACCTCAATGTGCGTGAATCCCAAATCTTTGACATACGGAATCAAACGTTCAGCCAACTCATCATAGGTCAAAAAGCGATTGTTCTCACCACGCTGCCACGAACCAAGATGCACCTCATAAATCGACATCGGTTTGGTACGATTGTCACCTTGTTCACGCTGCTCAAGGTAATCGGCATCATGCCAAACAAACTGCGTGGTATTGGTCACAATGGACGCATTATCAGGGCGCATCTGCGCCGCTTGACCATACGGGTCCGCCTTGAGTGGCAACGGCAGTCCCGCCGCATCAAGCAATTCGTACTTATAAACCGAACCAACAGGCAAATCAGGGATGAAAGTTTCCCAGACACCATTGGAGCGACGGCGCATTACGTGACGACGGCCATCCCACTCATTAAAATCACCGACGACAGAGACACGCATGGCATTCGGTGCCCACACTGAAAAATGCACACCCGAAACACCACTGTGCATCTGCGGATGCGCACCGAGCTTGTTATACAGTGCCAAATGCTCCCCGGCCGCCGCCAAGCAATCGTCCACAGGCCCCAAAATCGGCCCAAAACTATACGGATCAACATACCGCCAGCGATACACATTGCCCCAAGTCGTCGCTTCAATAATCAGCGGTTGATGATGTGCCACAGGAATCGCTGCGACAAAAAAGCCCGCGTCATGCACACGAGCCAATCTCGAAATGAATTCACCTGATAATGTGTACAGGCTTACCTGAGCCACATTGGGTGCAAACACCCGAGCCACCCAGTCCCCATAGGGCGTCTGATGCAAACCAAGCACGGCAAAAACATTACTGTGCTTGCCCGCAATAATTGCCTCCATTTCCGCAAAGGGAATACTCGCGGCAAGGATGGCATTTTCTGTGAGGGTGTCATTCATACAAACCTCTTGTCTCTGATGTTTTTATTATAAGCTCAATGCTTTGGAATCAGTTGTACTGTACCCGAATTGACCAACCAAATGTGATGGTTTTCTCAACGCATCAATCGGTTGGTGTGCATGGCAGATACGACTGCCATGCAGCAATCATTGGTCGAAATCACACCGTCGGCACATTCCAAATCTCTTGTGCATACTCGCGAATCGTGCGGTCGGATGAGAACCAACCCATACGCGCGGTGTTGAGCACCGCTTTGGTCATCCATGCATCTTGATCATGCCAAAGCGCGTCCATTTCACGTTGAGCGGCAGTGTAGGCTTCAAAATCAGCGGCGACGAGGAAGTGGTCAGAGTTCCACAGCGAGTCCACGAGTCCCGCATAGCGATTTTTGTCGGATGGTGAAAAGATTCCGCTGGCGATGCCGTCAAGCACTTCTTTCAAAGCAGGAATGCCTTCAATGGTGGCGCGTGGGTTGTAGCCTTTAATGCGTAAGGCTTCGACCTCTTGGGCGGTCATGCCAAAAATCTTGATGTTGTCAGCACCAACGTGTTCGAGCATTTCGACATTTGCACCATCGAGCGTACCGATGGTGAGTGCGCCGCTCAAACCGAACTTCATGTTGCCAGTGCCTGAAGCCTCCAAACCAGCTGTAGAGATTTGCTCGGACAAATCAGCGGCGGGCATGATGACTTCTGCGGCTGAGACGTTGTAGTTGGGGATAAACACGACCTTGAGCAAATCGCGTACAGCAGAATCGTTATTCACCACATTACCCACGTCATTGATGAGGCGGATAATGGATTTGGCTTGCCAGTAACTGGCGGCGGCTTTGCCTGCGAACACTTTCACGCGCGGCGCCCAATTTTTATGCGGGTTGGCACGGATCGCGTTGTACAACGCGATGGTTTCGAGGATGTTCAGGTGCTGGCGTTTGTATTCGTGCATGCGTTTGACTTGGATGTCAAACATGGCGGTCGGGTCAACCTTAACTCCAGTGCGTTCGTGAATCAGATGCGCAAGGCGTGTTTTGTTCTCCAATTTGACCGCAGCAAACTTCGCACGGAATGCAGGGTTTTGGGCAAATGGCTCCAAGTCACGCAATTTTTCAGTGTTGTCCATAAAGCCGTCACCGATGGTGTCGCGCAGGAGCTGCGTCAAACCGGGGTTGGCTTGCATGAGCCAGCGGCGTGGGGTGACGCCATTAGTTTTATTGGTGATGCGGTCAGGGAATACTTGGTGTAGTTCTTTGAATACCGTGACTTTCATCAAGTCGGAGTGTAATCCTGCAACGCCATTGACCTTGTGTGCACCAACAAACGACAAGTTACCCATGCGAACACGACGGCCGCCATGCTCATCAATCAACGAGACTTTTTCTAAAATCTCCTCGCTGTGGCCAGCGGTTTTCACATCAGTGAGCAGACGCGCGTTGATGGTGTAGATGATTTGCATGTGGCGTGGCAACATGCGCTCTACCAAATTGACAGGCCATGTTTCCAATGCTTCAGGCAGCAAGGTGTGATTGGTGTAGGAGAGCACCGCTTGGGTCTTCGTCCATGCTTCATCCCATTTGAGGTTGTGCTGATCAACGAGCAAACGCATCAACTCAGCCACAGCCAACGCAGGATGGGTGTCGTTCATCTGCACCGCGACTTTGTCAGCGAGGTTGTCGAGCGTGTCGTATTGTTGTAAATGGCGACGCAAAATATCCTGCAACGACGCCGAAGTGAAGAAAAACTCCTGACGCAAGCGCAGCTCTTGGCCAGCCTCAGACGAATCCGCTGGGTACAACACACGAGAAATACTTTTCGCACGGTTACTCTCAGACAGCGCACCCATGTGGTCGCCACTGTTGAATAAGTCAAGTTTAATCGGGCTGGTCGGACGCGCGCGCCACAAACGCAGTGTATTGACCTTTTCACCGCGCCAACCGACAACGGGTGTGTCGTAGGCTGTTGCCATCACGGTTTCTTGTGGTTTCCAGCTTGACGTGGTTGCGCCATCCCAGTCTTTGGTCACTTCAACGCTGCCGCCAAAGCCGATGGTGTAAGCCGCTTCCCGACGCGGGAACTCCCATGGGTCACCAAACGCTAGCCAGTTTTCTGGATATTCAACTTGCGCACCATCTTCAATCGCTTGGCGAAACAAACCATTGTCGTAGCGAATGCCATAACCATAAGCAGGCACACCCACGGTGGCCATTGACTCCATGAAGCAAGCGGCCAAGCGACCTAAGCCGCCATTACCCAATGCTGCATCAGGCTCAAGCTCACGAATGAAATCAATGTCTACGTCCAATTCTGACAACGCTTGCGTGATGCCGCTGGTCAACTCCAAATTATTCATCGCATCACGAAACAGTCGGCCAATCAAAAACTCCAATGAGAGATAATAAACGCGCTTTTTCTCCGCACGGTAATTCTCACGCGTACTCGCCATCCATCTGTCCACGATATGGTCGCGTACGACCAGAATCGTGGCGGTCAGCCAGTCGCTGCTGTTCGCCACCACAGGGTCTTTGCCCACGGCATAGGCGAGCTTCGCCAAAATTTCGGTTTTTAAATGTGCGGGGTCGTTTTCACGTTCGGCGGGCTTTAAGTCAGCCCAGGCTTGATTCAAATCCATAGCAGAAGTTACGCCACTGGTTGTGTCGGTCATCTCAGTCCTCTTTCTCTTTTGTTCATCTAATAATAATCGGCCAAGTTTGTTGGCGCAATGTTTGTGCCGCATTATAAGAGCAGGCGAATGGCAAAACAACCGAATAGTCAGGTGATTGCAGAACTGGTCATGCACGATTTTGGTGCGGTCACATGATTTTAAATGCATGCATCAATTCCCTTGAACCACCAATCAGTTGATGAATGTCAATTGACAAAGCCCAGTGAGCTATATACGCTAACAGTAAAGCCAACTAATCTAAGGAATACATATGAACATTAAACACACCGATGATGGCTTCAAAGGCAAGTTTTTCGTCGAACAAGACCACCGCGAACTCGCTGAAATGACCTACGTTTGGGTGGGTAATGAAAATTCATCATTGACCACACCGAAGTATCCGATGAACTCCGAGGCCAAGGCGCAGACAAGTAACTCGTCGCAGCCGCCGTTTCATTCGCTCGCGAAAAAAGCCTAAAAATCATCCCTCTGTGCCCATTTACCAAAAGTGTGTTTGACAAAACGCCTGAGTACGGAGATGTTCTATAAAACTTTTGAGCCGAACAGCGCCAATGCCACCAACCCAGCAAGGGTTTTAACCAAACGACCGTAAAAATAGGAGCACACCATGACCACCAAAGAATACACCAACGGCGACGTCACCATAATCTGGCAACCCGAGAAATGCCAACACGCCGCTGAATGCGTGAAAAACTTGCCACAAGTATTCCACCCCAAAGAAAAACCATGGATACAATCCCAGAACGCCAGCTCGGCCGAAATCGTCGAAACCGTCGGCAAATGTCCGTCGGGCGCTTTGACAATCAAGTCAAAATCCTAAAAGTCCTCACGTCGCTCGATACAGTCAAGTAACATTTCAAACCACCCCAGTCGCTGTTTCAGTTAAAATTCGCTTCACGATTAACGAAACAAACAATGCACCATGACCACACGCATCATCACGGCGAACCTGAACGGCATTCGCGCAGCCCAGCGCAAGGGGTTTTTTGACTGGGTACCCACACAAAACGCTGACTTTTTGTGCGTACAGGAGTTAAAGGCGCAGGCCGCCGACATGACTGATGAAATGCTTAACCCCGCTGGATTGAAGGGGTACTTTCAGTATGCCCAAAAAAAAGGTTATAGCGGTGTGGGTTTATACACGCGCCATACACCCGATGAAGTGATGATAGGTTTTGATGGTGGTGGCGAGTTTGACAATGAGGGGCGCTACGTCGAAGCGCGCTTTGGCCATCTTTCTGTTGTTAGTGTTTATTTCACGTCAGGTTCGAACGATGAGCCTGCCAAGCAAGCCTCTAAATTTCGCTTTCTTGCCCAATTTCTCCCACATATTTTGTCTCTCAAAGCCCAAGGTCGCCAACTTATCGTCTGCGGTGACGTGAACATCGCGCACAACGAAATTGACCTGAAAAACTGGAAAGGCAATTTGAAGAATTCGGGATTTTTACCCGAAGAGCGTGCTTGGTTGACACAACTGCTCGCAGAAGCGGAACTTAAAGACGTTTATCGCACATTGCACCCCAACACCGAGCAATACACATGGTGGAGCAATCGAGGCCAAGCCCGCGCGAACAACGTCGGTTGGCGCATTGATTACCAGCTTGCGTCACACGCCATCGCCGACAAAGCGAAAAACACCTCAGTCTACCGTGATGTCATGTTCTCAGACCACGCACCCGTCATTGTGGATTATGACATGACCCTTTAATCATTCAGCGTAGGATGGCGAGCCACGCACAGAGCGTACATGACTTAAAAACAGCACAATCAAAAAGTGTTCTACACAAGTCATCTGTGATGCCACAACCATCCAAAAAAATGCACCTTTGATTTTCACCCTTTCCTTCACTTAAGAGCCTCATGAATTTATCCAGCTTAGCGGCACCACTAAATACACGCATCTGGCGTTTGACCAGTTTGTTGATTTTGGGCTTCGCCTCAGGTCTTCCCTTAGCCTTGACGGGGCAAGCGCTACAGGCTTGGTTGACGACGGCAGGGTTGTCTGTGGCAGCGATTGGGATCTTCAGTTTGGTGACGCAACCTTATGCCTATAAATTCATTTGGGCGCCGTTAATGGATCGATTTGAGCCACCTTTGCTGGGGCGGCGGCGTGGCTGGCTGGTGATGATGCAACTGCTGCTGGCCTTAATTATTTTCCTGATGTCACAGCTTGATCCTGTCGCAAATACCTTAGAGTTTTCGCTCATGGCTGTGGCTGTGGCATTTTTGTCTTCATCACAAGACATTGTGATTGATGCGTATCGCACCGACATCGCACCTAAAGAAGAGCGTGGTTTGTCGGCCAGTTTGGGGGTTTTCGGTTATCGCATCGGTATGATTGTTTCTGGTGGGATTTCATTTATTTTGGCGGATGCATGGGGTTGGGGCGCGGTGTATCGACTGATGGCGATGGTCATGGTTGGCTTGGCCGTATTTTCAATTTTTACGCCGCTGATTCCTGACGATGAGAAACAACCCCAACGTCAGCGTGACTTTGGTCGTTTTGTTTTGATGGCCACAGCGGCTGGACTGGGGTTTTATATGGTTCGCTGGCTGCTCGTTCAGTGGGTGTTTCCTGCACCCGATAGTTTGGGCATGTTGCGTCCTGTGATGCTTGGTTTGATTCCTTTGGCAGGCGCACTGCTTGCTTCTGTGTCTATGGGTAATGCACTGAAATTTGAAGCACGTGAAGATGTGAATGGCTTTATTTACATGTTGTTTGGTGTGCTCATCGGTTACTACATTGGTGATGCGTTGGCACAATGGCTTAATCCTTGGATGACGGTACAGTTTACCGAGGCGGGGTTGGCGGTGGCTTTTGTGCCCAAATGGGTTAGTTTGGCTGAAACCTTAATTATTTTGACATTTGCGCTACCGGGTGCTTACTGGGGCGCGCGTTTGGCTCGGTTTCAGTTATTACTCACGCCGTTGCGTCATTACTTTGACCGTGATGCGGCATGGTTGTTTTTATGGTTGATTATTTTTTATAAGCTGGGCGATGCGTTTGCGGGGAATTTGACCACGACATTTTTACTCAAGGGTGTGCAGTTTTCACAAACCGAAGTCGGATTGGTCAATAAAATGTTTGGCATGTTTGCCACCATCGGCGGTGCATTGCTCGGCGGTGCGTTGATGCTGCGTTTGGGTTTGTTTCGCTCGTTGGTGCTGTTTGGGTTGTTGCAAGCGGCGTCGAATTTGGGGTTTTGGGTATTGGCCGAGTACGGTAAAGATGCTTGGGGGCACTTCACGTTGGCGACAGGCTCGGTGACCCAGGTACTGACAGGCAGTCAGGCCAGTGGTGCAGACGTGGTGGTTGACTGGTTATTGTTGTTTGTGGTGTGCTTTGAGAACATCACGGGCGGCATGGGTACCGCTGCATTTGTCGCGTTGTTGATGGGGCTGTCAAGCAGCGGCCATAGTTTGGTTCACTATGCTCTGCTCTCGGCTTTTGCGACATTGGGGCGGATTTATGTCGGACCAATTTCTGGGGTGCTGTCCGAGACCATTGGTTGGCCACATTTCTTTATTTTTGCCACTGTGATGGCGATACCTGGATTGTGGTTGCTCATCCACATGAAAACGCGCATACGGCAACTGGCAGATTAACCGCTCATAGATAAAACCCCCGTGCTTGAATGAGTGCGGGGGTTTTGCATGATGTCTTGTGTTGGCAAATATTAGAAAAAATAAAGCTGTTGTAAGTTTATAAAGTCTGTTGGCAATAAGAGTACTGGGGTTACTACAGTTTGTCTTGCTCGGAAAGCTGCACGGTTTTTAAACCCAACAAACACAGCGATGGGATGATTTGAACGCTGTGTGTGCGTGATAAGTCGCGAGCCAAATCGTCCGAATGACCACCGCATAGAATGATGTCGCAGTCATCAGGCATGTAGCGTGCTGCAAATTCATGTGCCGCGCCGACGCTGGCAAGGTGCGCGGCGGTGGCGAGTGCGTCGGTGGTGTTGGATGGTGCGCGCTCGAGAGTGATTTGACCACCCTCAAGAGGGAGCTTTGCTGTGTATTCATGAAGGCTTTTTCGCATCAGATCCACGCTGGGCAAAATCAAGCCGCCAATGTGTTGTCCGCCAGTGAGCACGCCATCAATGGTGGTGGCCGTGCCTGCGCTGATAACGAGGTGATTTTTATCGGCTGCTAAACTTTGTGCGCCGAGTAGTTGAGCATATCGGTCTGCCCCCATTTGTGCGGGGTGTTCGTAAGCGAGCTGGAGTGTATGGCGTTGTTTCTGTGCGGTCAGTCTGTGTGTCACGCAGCTGGGGAATAGGCGATGAATTACATCATCAATCTGTTGCAAAACATTGATATGGGCAACATTGCTGATGTAGCAGCTTTTTGCAAATGGAGCTTTAGCCCATGCGTTCTGTAGCTCATCGAGCCAATGTGTATCGTGATGACTCAATGCCGATGGGGTGGTGTTTGCGGTCAGTGGTTGCGCCTCTGTCTCGAAATGCCACTTGATGCGGGTGTTGCCAATGTCTATAAATAAGATGGTCATGATGAGGTTTTCTCTGGGCGAAGTTGGCCGCTGTGGAAAGATTTTAGGGTGTTGTTGCTAAGTAGTTGATACTCACCTGAGTCATTAATGCCCGCACCGATACCCGTATGTTCGTTACCTTGTGCATCTGTGAGCGTCATCGCGTGGTCATACCACAAATCATGTGGGTTCCATTGGTTGGCTAAGCTGCCTTGGACTGAAATAGTTTCGATGTGCACAAGGATGGTGTCGACCAATTGCATCAGTAGTGCTTCACGTTCGCCTGCTGGCGGGCTCATCCATTTTGAGGACAGCTGTGCTAATCCAATGGGAACGAAAACCGATGGCGAGATGTTTTGTGGCAAAAGTCGCGCTGCCACATTAATACCGACGCCAACTACCACCCACAGGGTGTTGGGTTGCGCTGTGGCGGTGCTTTGTACCAATATCCCTGCAAGTTTACCGCGTTGGCCTGTGTCTGGATGGCTGGCAATGACATCGTTGGCCCATTTCAGCCGAACATTCAAATCATGCTGTTTAAAAACTTGCGTGAGCGCAAGTCCTATGCGCAAAGACAGTGCAGGTAGGTGAGACGCGTGTAAAAGCAATCCTACAGAAAAAATTAAATCGCCTGATTGGCTGACCCACGTTCGCTCAAACTGACCTTTGCCGTGGCTTTGTTGTTCGGTCACAAGCAAAGTGTTGTGCTGACGTGCGCTGCTGTATAATTGCGCATTGGTTGATTCGCATTGCGCCATGTATTTGATGGCCAATGGCGTGGTGGCTTGACTATTTTTTGTCCACCACTGTTGGAGGGTGGGCAGCGCAATTGGTGGGTAAGCGATGAGATTTTGCATGAACACATTATATAAGGTATGGCGACATGAGCGGGCATTTCAAGCATCACATCTTTTTTTGTCTCAATGAACGTGGCGCGGATGACCCGCGCGGGGATTGTTCACGTCATGGTGCGGTCAATGGTCAGGCCTATGTTAAAGAGCGAGCCAACGAGCTTGGCTTGCTTGGTGCGGGTAAAGTGCGTGTGAATAAGGCGGGCTGTCTTGACCGTTGTGAGCATGGTCCTGTTTGTGTGGTTTATCCTGACAATGTCTGGTATCAGTTCGTTGATGAGGCCGATTTGGAAGAAATCGTGACCGAGCACTTACAAAATGACCGAATCGTTGAGCGCTTGTTGGTGGATAAAAAATGATGGCAGGCACACAAAAGCGACTCATTAAAGGACTGGTGGGGGACATTGAAATCGCCATCGACTCACCCAATGGTGAGGCGATTGGCTTGGCATTGGTGGCACACCCGCACCCATTGTTTGGCGGCACGATGGACAACAAAGTCGCTCAAACATTGGCGCGTACCTTGACCGATTTGGGCTACATTGCGGTTCGGCCAAACTTTCGTGGTGTTGGCCAGACATCGGGTGAGCATGACCACGGTGTGGCTGAGACGCAAGATTCTTTGCATGTGATTGATTGGATGCGGGCTGAGTTCAGTGGTTTTTCGTCCTTGGTTTTGGCGGGTTTCTCTTTTGGCTCTTTTGTGCAAAGTTGCGTGGCAAAAGAGTTGGGTTTACGCAATGAGCCCATACAGCGCATTGTAATGGTGGGGACTGCCGCTGGTAAATGGGCTGTGGAGTCAGTGCCCGAAGATGCGATTGTGATTCATGGTGAGCGAGATGATGTCATTCCACTGGAGGCTGTGATGCGTTGGGCAGAACCGCAAAAGTTGCCCGTAACGGTTATTCCAGGTGCAGGTCACTTCTTTCACGGTGATTTGCATGTGCTCAAAAACATCATTCGACAGCAGTGGTAAGCACATCAGTTTTGGAGAAGTTATGAAAACACCGTTGTCTGTGGCACTTTGGTTTGAAAATCAGAACGACATTGATTTTAACCCTCGCATCCCGATGTGGGCTCGTCAGCTTGCACAAGCGCATATGGATCAAACCATTCGTGTGGTGGCTCATGAGCATACGGCTTATGCACGAGGAGGTTTGTCCTGTCATGTCATGAAAGGGGAGGTGGTTTATGACGATGATGTTGACAATCAAGTGACGTTGCGAGTGACCAATGCGCAAGCCACGTCGGCTCAGAAGCTCATTTTTATATTGCCAGCACGCGCCAGCGTCGCACTATGGGTGCAGCGCATGTTGATGGATTTACCAAGCCACGGGGCAAAATTCGACGAAGTGTTGATGCTTATGCAGCTTGATCGGTTATGGGACAATTTACCCGATGGATTGGCACGCGAGCGGATGCTGTTCGCTGATCGGGTGCTGAGCTTTGATGGTGATGTTTATAAGCCAGATTTTGTGCCGTATATGCGTGCGGTTAATCCTTTGGCTGTGTGGATTGACGATGGTTTCTCGCAGGACGCCGATTTGCTTCTACCCATCCATGCCTATGCCAGTGATGCCCCGCAGTGGCGTCAGCCGATAAAAAAAGCCGATTCAGATGCATGGGGTACACGTAAAGTGGTATATTTGTCGTTTGAGCTGCAGCTTGATGGCGAAAAATTGCGCCATGTGCTCGATGATTGGCGTGCGCAGTATGCCAACCAGCTGCTGCGCTTGCAGGCCATGATTTGCCTAAAAAGCGAGCCATCGCCGCTTTATGTGCAATCCATTTGCCATCTTTGGGCGGTTGATTTGGTGGGGTTTTGGCAGGGCATTGATGCACCGAAAACTCAATTTTGGTTGTGGGGGCATGATTTACCTGTGGCGCAGATGAGGGCTCAAATCGAGGCTTGCACGGCATGAGTCGGATGCCAACAGTTTAATTGGATATTTTAAAGAGGTTATTTATGGCGCAAGATCGAAAAGGCGGTATCACGGAAGAAAAACTTCTCAAAATGCCTGTCAAAGACTATATGAATGACGTGCAGCTGGCTTTCTTTAAGCAGCGGTTACTTGATATGGAAGCGGAGTTGTTGCAAAACGCAGATGACACCACCGAACACTTGCGCGAGAACGAAGTGGTGCCTGACCCTGCTGACCGTGCCACGATTGAAGAAGAGCACGCATTGGAGCTTCGCACCAGAGACCGTGAGCGCAAACTACTCAAGAAAATTGCTCAGGCAATCGAGCGTATTGACTCGGGTGATTATGGCTGGTGCGAGGAGACGGGAGAACCGATTGGTGTGGGTCGCCTACTCGCGCGTCCAACGGCCACTCTTTCGCTGGAAGCTCAAGAGCGTCGTGAAAAAGTACAAAAAATGTACGGTGATTGAGTGAGTTTTAAGAATTAAGTCGGAACGATTTTTTAACGCGGTGCTTTAGTGGAGGCTATTAAATGAAAGCAATTAATTTAAAATTAACAGGTTTTGCTGTAATCGGTGCATTGGTTTTGACTGCTTGTTAATCAGTCAAAACCTGATGATAAGTTGTCAGAGCCATCAAAAACCGCATCAGCTTCAGTTCCTGCGACTGCCAAATCAGAAAATACTTATAAATGCACCCTGACGGATGGACCTGCAGCATGCTTGAACGCTTATAAGGAAAAAATTGGGCAAGATTTTAAGGTTTTGGATTTCAACACTTACTATGCCCTTCCCGAGACGATTGATGCAAAAGGGATTGGTTAATTATAAAGGGGCTAAAGGCGGTGAAATGAAAACTTGCGATCTCAAAATCCAAGACCCTGCCAATGATAAAAAAGCAGTTGGTTATCGCATGGATATGAAAACTGGCAAAATCGAAGGCCCTATTCCTGTAGAAATTTCGGTCTCTGGCGATGCGGAATCCTTTAAATTGAGTGACGTGGTTTATCCTGTCAGTGGCATTGATTATGCTGCGATTCAAAAAAACATCGACACGTTAAAACCAAAAATGGATGAAAAGTATTCCGTGTACCAAGTCAGTGGTATTCGCATGGATAGTAATTTATCAACAGGTAAACCGCAAATTTTGGTTCATATTGATGGCAAATTAAAAGCGAATGATGTGAGTAAAAACATTTTGTTAACACTCTCGCCTGATGGCAAAAAATATTAGGTAATAGCTTAAAGTAAGTTGCAAAAAATGATTTAAATTTGATCAAGGATGTCTGCGGGCATCCTTGATTTTTTTATAGATGACGCCATGTACACAATATTCTAAGGAGAACATAGATGGAACAATACCACGGTACGACGATTGTCTCAGTACGACGCGGAGATTTGGTGGCCATTGGCGGTGATGGCCAAGTGACCTTGGGCAATACCATTGTCAAAGGCACGGCGCGTAAGGTGCGTAAACTATACAACGGTCAGGTACTTGCAGGATTCGCGGGTGCGACAGCCGATGCGTTTACCTTATTTGAACGATTTGAAGAAAAGCTGGAAAAGCACAATGGTCATCTGACACGAGCGGCGATTGATTTAACCAAAGATTGGCGCACGGATCGAGTGCTGCGTCGTCTGGAGGCGATGCTTGCCGTGGCGGATAAAACAGCCTCTCTCATCATCACGGGCAACGGCGACGTGCTTGAGCCTGAGCATGGTTTAATCGCCATTGGTTCAGGTGGTGCGTTTGCGCAGTCGGCGGCGTTGGCCTTGCTGCATAACACCGAGCTTGCTCCCGGAGTGATTGTGAAAAAATCGCTTGAGATTGCGGGTGACATCTGCATCTACACCAATCAAAACCACACCATTGAAACACTCTGATTGAATGGAGGTCAATGCAATCGAAGCATTGAGCCATTTGTTCGACACTCGAAGAAAGTCCTTATGTCTAACAACGTTTTTAACATGACCCCGCAAGAAATTGTTTCTGAGCTTGACAAGCACATTGTCGGTCAGCTTGATGCCAAAAAAGCTGTAGCATTGGCCATGCGCAGTCGCTGGAGGCGCAGTCAACTCTCTGAAGCCATGCGCATCGAAGTTACACCGAAAAACATCCTCATGATGGGGCCGACTGGTGTAGGTAAAACTGAAATTGCTCGTCGCCTCGCGCGATTGGCGGGTGCGCCATTCATTAAAGTTGAGGCGACCAAATTCACCGAAGTCGGCTATGTCGGTAAAGATGTTGAATCCATCATCAAAGACCTAACTGAAGTCGCGGTCAAAAATGCCCGCGCTGCTGCCGCTAAACTCATGAAAACCCGCGCCGAAGACGCTGCCGAAGACCGTATTCTTGACGCGTTGCTGCCACCCGCAAGAGATGTGACCACTGGCGAATACTCACGCGCTGACGTTGATTCGGTTGCGCGCCAAAAATTCCGCAAAAAACTGCGTGAAGGCGAGTTAGATGACAAAGAAATTGATATTGATGTGTCTGCAGGAGCAGCTCAGTTTGACGTCATGAGCCCGCCTGGTATGGAGGAGATGGCCGAGCAACTGCGCGGCATGTTTGCCAACATCGGCGCAGGCAAAACCACGACAAAGAAAATGAAAGTCAAAGACGCGTACAAAATGCTCGTTGATGAAGAAGCCGTCAAAATGGTCAATGAAGATGAAGTGCGTGCACTGGCGGTCGAGGCTGTTGAGCAAAACGGCATTGTGTTTATTGACGAGTTTGACAAAATCTCTGGCAAAAACAGCAACAGCAGTGGCGAAGTCTCTCGCCAAGGTGTGCAGCGTGATTTGCTGCCATTGGTTGAAGGCACGAGCGTGACAACGAAATACGGTTTGATTAAAACCGATCATATTTTGTTCATTGCATCGGGGGCTTTTCACTTATCCAAGCCTTCGGACTTGATTCCTGAGCTGCAAGGTCGTTTTCCGATTCGGGTCGAGTTGTCTTCATTGACCGAAGCCGATTTTTGCGCAATTTTGACAGGAACGGATGCGTGCTTGACCAAACAATACGCGGCTTTGCTCGCCACCGAAAACGTCACAGTTGAATTCACTGATGATGGCGTCAAACGACTCGCACAGATGGCTTGTGAGGTGAATGCCAAGTCTGAAAATATCGGTGCGCGTCGCTTACACACTGTGATGGAAAAGCTACTCGAAGAGGTTTCGTACAAGGCGCATGAGTATGAAGGTAAAACGGTGAGTATTGATGCCGCGTTTGTTGACGCTCGTTTGGGCACATTAATAAAGGATGAGAACCTATCACAGTATATTTTGTGAGTTCAGTTGTCTGAATAATGGTGCGTCAGCGTTTTTTCACGACAGCCCCATGAAAACCCGTAAAGTCATCTTGGCTTTGCGGGTTTTTCGCTTGTTGTTGCGCTGCGATGTTGCTTATACTGCCTCATCGGTGATTGGCCTTTTGCCTACACCATTTGCACAGGAGATAGCATGTATCCGAATCAATTACTCATCAATGGCCAACTGGTTCAAGGCCAAGGCCCAGAAGAATCCATCATCAATCCCGCCTCGGGCGAAGTGGTCTGCGTGGTGAATGAGGCAGACTCGGGGCAGGTCGAGGCGGCGGTGAATGCCGCAACGGCGGCATTTGAGACATGGCGCGAGACAACACCCAAGGAGCGTGGGGATGTATTGTTGGTGATTGCTGATTGGATTGAAGCAAATGGTGACAGGTTAGCGCAACTTGAGTCGACCAATTGCGGCAAGCCCATTAATGCTGCGCGTAATGATGAGATTCCCGCGATTGCCGATGTGTTTCGATTTTTCGCAGGGGCGGTGCGTCAGCAAACAGGGCCTTTGGCAGGTGAGTATTTGCCGAATTTCACCAGCTTTATACGTCGTGACCCGATTGGGGTGGTGGCGTCGATTGCGCCATGGAACTATCCATTGTTAATGGCGGCTTGGAAACTCGCGCCTGCTATTGCAGCGGGTAATACGGTGGTTTTGAAGCCATCCGAGCAGACGCCGTTGACGGCGTTGGCGTTGGCGACTCATTTGGCTGACGTGTTGCCAAAGGGTGTGGTGAATGTCATCACAGGGCGCGGAGATTCTGTCGGTTCGCCACTTGTTAATCATCCCGATGTGCGCATGATTTCGCTTACGGGTGACATCAGCACAGGGCAAAAAATGCTGCAAGCTGCAACGCAAACCCTTAAACGCACGCATTTAGAGTTAGGCGGAAAAGCCCCAGTGATTGTCTTTGATGATGCGAATATTTCCTCGGTGGTGGAGGGTATTAAGGTGTTTGGCTTTTACAATGCTGGGCAGGACTGTACGGCGGCCTGTCGCATTTATGTGCAGAAAAAAGTGTACGACACCTTCGTCGCTGAACTAACCAGTGCGGTATCGTCAATTAATCAGGCATGCAGTACAGTAGCGAAGATTTGGAAATGGGCCCATTGATCTCGCAACGTCAACAAGAGCGCGTCGCCAGCTTCGTTGAGCGCGCTGCTGCACAAAAATACATCGAAATCACCACGGGCGGTATGAAGCTTGATGGCAATGGTTTTTTCTACGTACCGACGGTGATTGCTAATGCACGTCAAGATGATGAGATTGTCTGCCGTGAGGTGTTTGGCCCTGTAGTGTCGGTAACGGTGTTTGGTACTGAGGATGAAGTGGTTCGTTTGGCGAATCAGTCAGACTATGGTTTGGCCTCAAGCGTTTGGACGCGTGACATAGGTCGTGCGATGCGTGTGTCGGCGAAATTGCAGTATGGTTGTACTTGGGTGAATACGCACTTTATGCTCGTCTCAGAAATGCCCCATGGTGGTTTGAAACGCTCAGGCTACGGCAAAGATTTATCTGGCTATGCTCTGGAAGATTACACATGTCCAAGGCACATCATGATCAGTCATGAGTCATAATCAGTGGTCTTTTGCTTGACTGAGCTGTGAGTTAATGAAATGTGAAGGCTTTGTATTGTTAACTTTATCTGTTTGTTGTTGTGGCCAAGCCTTTGTACTGTCGAGTGAATGTATTGTGTTTTATTAGGTCGCTGTTTGGCCTGTTTAAGTGAAGTTAAACCCCCGCCATGATGGCGGGGTTTGTTATGATGCACCTTTATCAGCATTTGCCACAACAGAACAATGACCATACCAAACTCAGCATTCATTAATTGGACAGAAAACGACAAGCCTCGGATGGCAATTTGGCAATCAGAGGCCAATGCCGCACCCCCCAAGCGAGTGGTGTTGGCCGATGATACATTGGCTGCGGATGTGGCTTATCGCTTGGTCTGTGAGGGAGTGGGTTTGCTCTGGCGCGGGGATTTTCAAAATGCAAAACAGTTGCTGCAAGCCTTGGCGCGTCGCGTAGATAAAGCGCGTCAGAAAAAAGCCAAAATTGCTGATTCGCCTACAGAGGCCTTTCACCGAAATCGTGCAGCGCAGATTCAGCGTGCAAGAATTTTGGGTTTGGTGCTGATTGAGGTGGATGAGTCGTATCGTGTGAATTTACGTCGTGCGCCCGATGTAGTGTTGGCATTAAATGAATCGTTTGGGGCATTTTGTGGGGTGATGGTCTTGTCTCTGCGTGAGTTGCAAGGTTTAATCGGGGCACACGAATGGCGTAAAAAAGGCGTGTTTGTGGAGGCGCTCAATGACACGATTCATCCGTACTATGGTGTTTTTTCACCAGTGCGCGGTGAATATGTTGAGTTAGTAGCGCGCACACCGCTGTCCTCGAGCGTTTCGTTGGCATTTGATATCGGAGCAGGTTCGGGCGTGCTTTCTGCTGTTTTGGCCAAGCGAGGCGTTGAGCGTATTGTCGCAACAGATATGGATGAGCGAGCGTTGCGTTGCGCTTCTGAGAATCTAACGCGTATGGGTTTCTCGGCAAAGATTGTATTGCAAGCGGCGGATTTATTTCCTACAAATGAATCAAAGGCGCAGCTTATTGTTTGCAATCCGCCATGGCTGCCTGCAAAGGCGAACGCGCCGATTGAACATGCTGTGTATGACCCGGACAGTCGGATGCTCAAGGGCTTTTTAAATGGTTTGGCTGCTCATTTGGATGTTGGCGGGGAGGGGTGGCTTATCCTCTCTGATTTGGCTGAGCATTTGGGTTTGCGGTTGCGTCAAGAGTTGCTTGCATGGATTGAGGCTGCTGGTTTGATTGTGTTGGGTAAGCTCGATGTCAAACCCAAACATGGCAAGGTTTTTGACAAAAGTGATCCGTTGCACAGTGCTCGCGGCAAAGAAGTTACCTCGTTGTGGCGGCTGGGTGTTGGTTAAAAATGGGTCAGCAAACGCTGACCCACGATTTAACCTAATCTTTAAAAATACTACCAAATGAGCCCAATACAGAGCCACTCTCTGCACCAGCGTTGCCGCCCATGGGCGAGAGGCGTGCGATGAGTTTAGAAATGGGTAGTGACTGAATCCATACTTTGCCTGTGCCTTTCAAAGTCGCGAGAAAAAGGCCTTCGCCGCCGAAAACCATGGATTTCAAGCTACCTGATTTTTCGATATCAAAGCTTAACTGCGGCTCAAATGCCACCACGCAGCCCGTGTCTACGCGCAATGTTTCGTTGTTCAATTGACGTTCAATCACCACACCGCCAGAATGGATGAACGCCATGCCATCGCCTTGGATTTTTTCGAGGATAAAGCCTTCACCACCAAATAAGCCAGCCCCAAAACGACGGTTAAAGTGAATCGAAATGCTTGTACCCAATGCAGCACACAAAAACGCGTCTTTTTGCACGACCAATGTGTTGCCATTAATTTGAGCCAAATCCACGGGCTTAATCGTGCCGGGATAAGGCGCGGCGAATGCGACTTTTGCCTTGCTGCCGCCGCCGCGGTTTGTGAAGTGTGTCATGAACAATGACTCGCCCATCAATACACGTGAGCCCGCCTGAAAAATCTTGCCCCACGTACTTTGAGTCGGTTGTGAGCCATCCCCCATTTTGGTCTCGAACGTAATGCCTTCTTCCATAAACAGCATGGAGCCAGCCTCGGCAATTACGGTCTCGTTCGGGTCTAATTCTATCTCGACGATTTGCATGCCTTCGCCCAAGACTTTGTAATCAATTTCATGTGAACGCATGAGTTACTCCTACTTTTAGGGTTGGAAAAATTGCCAAACAATCACGGCCAGTGTGCCCGCATTCAAAAATAAGGCAGAGAACACAGCTGCACTGCCGACGTCTTTCGCGCGGCCCAACAAATCATGGTGTTCCAAACTGATTTGATCGGCCAAATACTCAATGGCGGTATTGAATAACTCACACACAATCAAAAGGATGTGACATGCCAAAAAAAGCAGCCATAAAAACCACGCAGGCTGTAGCAAGAGGCAAATCAGCTGAGCCAATGACACCAATATCAAATTGTCTCGAAACGCTGACTCGGTTTCTAATGCACTTTTATAACCTTTCATCGAATAGGTGAAAGCCTTAATAATACGTTTGGGTGACAGCATCGCAACCTCAATGAAAAAAATGGTTAGAATAAAGAAAATAAATCGCCGTCAGTCTAATGGGTTTTGTGGTTTTTGTCCTGCAATGCTCGAATGTTCATGAAAAGTACTGCCAAAATCATGTAAATGTTGCGCAAAGTGCTTGACAGAATTCTAAATACCCTTGATAATCGCGTTCTCTATGGGTAGGTGGCCGAGTGGTTAAAGGCGACGGACTGTAAATCCGTTCTCTCAGAGTACGCTGGTTCGAATCCAGCCCTGCCCACCATAGTGTTTCAAAGGGTATCTTCCTAAGCAATCATGCGCGGGAGTAGTTTAGTGGTAGAACCTTAGCCTTCCAAGCTAATGATGCGGGTTCGATTCCCGTCTCCCGCTCCAGCATAGGTTTCCCCAGTCTCGCTCATGTGGCTCAGTGGTAGAGCACTCCCTTGGTAAGGGAGAGGTCGGCAGTTCGATCCTGCCCATGAGCACCACTTCATATTTAATCAATTTGACTAATCTTGTAAGGATAGAATCATGGCAAAAGGTAAGTTTGAACGGACCAAACCGCACGTCAACGTCGGCACGATTGGTCACGTTGATCACGGTAAAACGACATTGACAGCAGCGATTACGACTGTATTGACGAAGAAGTTCGGCG
>NZ_BMZG01000015.1 GCF_014652675.1 Formosimonas limnophila
CGATGGACAACGTCGCGCCACCCTGATATTTGCCCGTGCTGCGAGCACCTGTGTCGTCTAATGTGAGGTTGCCACGAAACGGGATGGACTTCTGTGCCCAAGTGATGATGAGGTCCGATTCGTTGGGTTTGTCAGCCGGTGCGACTTTGATGTCGGCTTCAACTGTGGGCACGCGTTTGAGGTTTTCTAAACCCATTTCGATGTCACGCAGATTGAGGATGTCGCCCTCTTTAATCGGTAGCGCATTGAAGCTATGCGCACGCGTGACATTGGTCTTATCCGCGTTCGTTTGGTCAAATGTGATGTTGCGTACTCGACCAGGAATGACGGTGAGCTGCAAAGTGCCACTTTTAAGGTCTTGCGGTTCCGCAAGAATGCGTGTGGTGGTGTAACCACGGTCAATAATAGCGTTCTGTGCAGCGGTCATGANAGTTGACCTTTCACTCGATGATTCGCTTGCGTGACAATAATGCGCTCGCCTGACTGTGTGTCAATCGCCATCAAACCCGTTTGGTTCAGGGCTTTATCCAATGCAAACCCGAACGTCTGCGCAGAATCACCAACCAGCTCAATGTGCTTGATAAGAAAGCTCGGCGATTCAGTCAATGGCAGCGTGATGGTGACAGGCTTATCTTTGGCCTGCTCTCCATCCAAACGAACATCAGGCGCCGGTGGCTGCTGTTCTTGTACTTGCTTTGCTCGATCTTGGGCACGGCGCAACTCGTCGGTTTGGATGTCTGGCAATGTTGGCGCTGCTTGTGCACGCAAAAGCACAGGCATCATCAAGATGCCTGCGGTGAACAAAATCCGAACGCTGTGATTGAAACGCATGAATGAGGGGGCTTATGGTATTGAGCAGAAAATTAACCTGCCATTATACCTTTTGGCAAGAGGACTGGCAATTAAATGCTGGGGGATAACTCAGCATTTCCGAGACTATAAGCTATTATTTAAAATAAATCAAATCTATACTTTTTTGTTGGTCTTGTCATGGTTGGATAATTTGCCCATGAACACTCTGACTCAAACGGAAGCACAATTATTTACCGAGCGGTTTCTATTACTATTAGAAACAGTCGCCCCCAAACTCAAAACCGCCAGAGAAGTGGCAATTCAATTTAACTTACGACACAAAGGCAAACCTGTCAGCGACACAGCTGTGCATTATTGGATGACAGGTCAGTTCATGCCATCGGAGCCATACCTCCTGACTTTGGCTGCTTGGTTCAATGTTTCCGTGCACTGGTTGCGCACAGGTTATGAATCGCCCGATGACTTACCCCAGTTCTCGCCGACACAGTCTATGCTATTTAACCGCATCAGCACTTTGTCAGAAGAAGAACAACAAGCCATGATTCAATTGATTGATTTAATTATTCGCGCCAAAGCCAGTCATCAATAATTTGAAGCAAATCCGCTAAGTCTCTATTGATTTCACTGATGTCAATTGGGACTGCCATAAACACCCCTCCTCACACACACCCAGCCGAGGCGATGCGCCCCATTCCTCGGTCACCAACCTCTTGTGCCACCTGCACACTGGGGGCATCATGTGAAGCCCAATGCTAAAAGCTATTTATCTTTTTACACATTATCGCCCGTCACTCAAAAACCTTCTCTTGACCTAATGGCTATGCTATGCCAATCCCTCCTGAGACCGCCCATGCGATTTTGTCATGACTGACTCGTTGAGACAGACTTTTGTGTGCCAAATAAGGGGCTTGTGGTGGGTTTGAGTCTGGAACAACAGGCACTTGCGTGCGTTGGCTTGAGCTGCTCGCTACGGTGATACTGGGCACAGCGATGGCCTGTGTGGCAATGGCTGGGGTTTGAATGCTTGGTGCGGTAACTTGATGAATCATTGGTGAGCCAATGGTTTGAGGAGTGACACCTGTAATGGGATAAGCGGGTTTATTCGGTTGTGCTGTCTTAGACTTGGGCGGTGTGGATACGTTGCCCATGGCCGCTAAAACCAATTGCCGCCCCGCCATCACCTTGGCATAGTATTCTCGGTTCTCAGCACCATTAAGTTTGCCCGCTTGACCATTCCAGCCGCCATTATAGCCTCTGAACATGGCTTCATCTGATACTTTGCCCAGTGCGCGTTTGCCATTCTTATAACGGAATGTGTTTAGGCTCATTTCCTGCATTTTGAGGGCATCCTCAAAATTGGCAGGGTTGAACGTTCGTTTGGCATCTGCCTCATGTCCCGCTTGAGTTTTTGGCATGATTTGTGCCCAGCCTTTCGCACCCGCGTGGCTGACTGCGTTGGGATCGAGTTTGCTTTCTTGGTACATTTGACCCGCAACCATCCCACGCTGCAAACCGAGTTTGTCATCGAGGGCAAAGGTTTGATTCAACTGTGCCATGGTGAATGAGCCTTTAGCACCTTTGGGTTTGATGATTTGCTGGCTTGCACCTGTAGTGATGGTTGGTGTGGTTTGTGTCAATGGGACGGCTGACTGGGTCAAGCTGGGTAGCCCATGGCGCACCATGTCCTCGTACCGCTTGGCCGCACCCTTGTTGCGAAACGCAAAGTGAATGTGACCGCCTGTGGCTTTTTTGGATTTGTTGTTGTATTCGTCAATCAACTGAATGTCTGTGCCTTTGCCGCCCACCGTAAAGCCCATGGATTCGACGTATTGTTTGATTTCGTTGTAACGCTGCTTGGCGGCGGTGTTTTTGCCATTGTTGAGCCCCTTGGCTTGCATTTGGTTGGCCGAGTCAAACGTGGTATCAAACCCCAAGCCATCTTTGTGCAATGAGTGATAACCCATGTTTTTATGATATTCATCGTTCAATGAGGCGTGACGCAATACGTCTTTACCAAATCGGTCATTGATCGCATGTACCATGGCTGTGAGCCCATTCTCAGTTGTACCGCCATTGGTCGCGCCCGCTTTGAGTTTGAGTCCCTCGTAACTAAATGGATTTTTTGATTTCAACCAATCAACGCTGGTTCTGGTCGCACTACCCACCGCTGCCCCCATTTTCTGCGCTGTGGTTGGCGTGCCATCGGGATTAGCGCCTTGCACGTTGTGGTCGTGAAACGCGTCTTTTGCAGCCTGAATCCCATCCATGACATTTGACATGGCGGTTTTAGCAACATCTTGAACACTTTGCGCCATGGCTTGAATATGGCCTGCAATCACCGGAAACGTGGCTTGGAAACGCTCAAAGGCATTTTGTGCAAAAGTAGTCAATGAGCGGGTGCTGTGACCAAACAATGTGGTCATGTCATGGCGTGTGTTGTCCCACGCGCTTTTCCAATCCTTTTGGTACAACCATTCACCAACGTTTTGTCCGATCTGCTCACCCTCCATGCTGCCAATCGCAGCACCAATCATGCCGCCCAATGCCGTACCGACAACAGGCACTACTGAGCCAATGGTGGCACCCGCCACACCACCTGCGGCAGCGCCTGCCAAGCCGCCACCGAGTTTGCCCCAAACGCCTGCCTTTTGATGCCCCTTTTGCTCATCAGGTAAATTGGCATCACCCAAGCGCGACATCTGCCACGCCGCTGTGCCCAATCCCAGTAACGTACCCAACACGGGCAGTCGGCGCATCAAGCCTCCGCCAGCCCGAGCCACTCCACCGAGTAGTTTCTTTGAACCTCCCAAAAAACCACTTGTTTTGCTCGATGGTGCACCACTGCTCTGACCAGCCGCTTTACCTTGCACAAATTCCATTGCGGCTCGATTAAGCCCCTTGCCCCTCAAAACACTGGGCGTGGGTTGATAAGATTTGTCAGAGGTCTTTTGTTTTGCCATACGCTTGAGCAGTTTGATTTGCTCCTGCTGCGCCTTGTGTGTGACCGCATGACTTTGATTGATTTTTTTGTCTTGTGCTGTCGGCAATGCACCACGTTCGATAAAACGGCCATTGGCATCACGGTGGCGAATGCCATGGGATTGCTTGCGTGGTTTGGATTGTGGTGTTGGAGGACTGGCTTTGGGCAGCTTTAAACCGATGTGCAGTTTGGGTGATGGCTGGGCGGGTGGCACGGCTTTGACATGGTTTAATATCTCTTCGGTATTGTCGTGAATGACCTCCAAAATATCTTTACCGCCACGCCCCACTAAGAAGCCATCTTTGTCGTGTTTGAGTGCCATACTTGCCTTTTGCTTTGCGAATGCTAAAGGTCAATTCTAAGTGGCGGTATCTCTCAAACAGTTGGGGGTTCAGACATGAAAAAACACGGTCACTCAAACCGTGTTTTTTATTGAATCAGTATCTACACTGCTGAAACTTTGAGCAATCTTGGTTTACTCATTGACGCACAAGGGTTTTTTATCCTTGTCCCAATCTTATCCACAGGGTTATTCACGGGTTTTGGGGATAAGACTCAATACAATAAAACAAGATAGTTTTTAAGGCACTAGACAACGAAGCAAAATTGTACGCGCCGCTCGCTGTATTATTAATAGCAGTTAAAGCCTAGTTAATTGTGGCATATCATGACGCTAACTGTGTGATTGACTTGCCTTAAAAGAGCTCATGCATCAGTGACACATGAGCATTAAATCATTGGCAGGCAGCGTTTTTATGAGCCTTTCGCCCTTTGGCCTTTTGACTCATCGTGCTGCTTTTGATCAATCAACAGTGCCAACAACGCAATCACCCGTTTGTTCTTTTGCTCATACCAATTGGCAGTTGTCATGTAATACACAGCCACCAACAGGAATGTTAGCACGACAATCTCTAAAGCAAGGAACGCTTCCATTTTGGATGCCATTATCATGGACTCTAACTGCTTGAGAAGCGATTGAGATTCACCTGCTTTTAACAAAAAAGTAAACACAGCCGTAGTCGTTGCAAAAAATGAAAACACCCAAGCCACTGCTTTTTTTAAAGGCATAGCAAAAACACTAAACGGCGGGCTATTCGCAAAAAAAATATGGGCACATTGCAGGTCAGGCAAGGCTTTACTCGCTAAAAAACGCTGCAACACCAAAAAATCTCTGCTGTCTTTTTGCAGATATGTAAAACCTTCTCGCAATAGCTTTTTAGCAGTAAACTCTTTGCCCAATAGTCCAATTATGGCTTGAAATAAAATAGTAAAACCTGTACTTAAAAGAGTAAAAATAAAAAACAGGATGAATCTAAATCTCCATGATTCCCGTACAAATTGAGCCCAAAAATCCGCTATTTCATAAGACACCCACCAAAACAACAGCACCATCCCTAACAACCACAAGGCAATAAAACCTTTCCAGCTAAACAATAGCCTGAGTACTTTCTCACCTTTGTTTTCAGCGGGTAAATGACGAATCAACTTATAGCGGGAGTTACACGTATAGCATTCAATTTTCTCTAAAATTTCAGTCAAAGTATTGTGTGTCATATTGATCAATGGCTAAGTGGTTAAAAACTCATTTTATCTCAGCAAACAACGCCTTGGCTTCCTCAAGGAAATTTGCCGCTGTCTCTTCCTCACCACTCACATCCAGCGCCGCATCCGAAACGTTGTAGTAAACATCCTCTAAAAATGCAAAACTCATCGCATCAATAATGTCAGGTGACTTGATGCCCTTGGCACGCATGTCAATTTTGCTCATCATCTTGTAACGCAGTGCGCCCTCTTCTGTGAAGCTGTACGGTAAGCGTGAACCTTGTAACAGCAGTTTGGTTTTCAGAATACGCTCAAGGTTTGGCGTGATGCTGATTCGGCCTTGACGCACCGCATCCCTGAAGCGAACCATGGCGCAAGCCCTGAGATTAAAATAACGGTTCTTGTAGGCTTTCTTAAAGCACGGATTGCCCCAGTTGACGCGTTTGACGTTTTTACCGTCACGCTCCAGCAACTTGGCAAACTCAGCCCCCGCACCGCCTGCATCAACCACAATGGTGGCATTGGATAAACTATCGTACAACTCACTGACCAGCCCCCTAAAGTCGGTCATGTCTTTGCTGTTGGTGCATATCGGAATATCCACATATTCGATACGACGGGCATTGTCACCAAAATCATCATCCCCACAGACCTTAGCCAGCACGCACACCGAATCATCACGGTATTCGCCCATGCCCACGTCCACCAACAACAACCAGCCCCATGCATCATCAGCTCGTATCGGGCTGGGTTGCTTAATGCAAGTTTCAAGCGCCGCTCGGGTAAGCAGGTTCTCGTTTTCATTTTCGGCAAACTGAGCAAGCACACGAACACGGTACTCCACACTGTTTTTGCCACCGCTTTCAAACTCAACATTCTTGAGCCACTCCAAGGTCACAAACGGCGAGTTTTCGCTCGAAAACCTCAAGTCGTGCCAATTGCCGCCATTGGCAATGGATAAGCTGTGGTGGGTGTTGTAAAAAAATCCTGCGTTGCGTGCCCCTTGTGAGGCAAGCAAAGTGCGATTGCCGCCTTGGGTTTGCGTGCCATTGATGACATCGTAGTGTTCATCAGCGACACCAGCGGCCTCATCGACAATGATGAGTTGCCAGTAACGGTGTTTGCCCGCAATGCTGACCGCGCTGCCTTTTTGCATGGCAAACTTGTGAATAAACCACTGGGTTTTATAGCCCTTGATGTAAAAGCTGTCTGTCTGCGCTTGTATGTAGTCCACAATCCAAGCAAACTCACCCTGCTTGATTTGCAGCAGCGCGTCGTTCATCTCCTTCCACACACCTTCAGCAACCTGCTCGACCTTGGCCGCACCAATGTAGGTGTTGCTGCCGATTTCGTACTTGCCATCGTAATACGCCACAGGGAAACACAGCATGTGCCACAGCGCAATGCGGCCATACATATTGGTTTTTCCCGTCCCTGTGCCCGACACCACCGAGACGCGGGCGGTGTTGGGCTTAATCGCTTCGAGTAACTCGCGCTGGTCATCACTGACCAAGCTGCCACACACACCCATGACAAAGCCGAGCGGGTCGTTCTGAAACAGCTCAACAAACCGCTCATAACGTGGATCATTCAGCAGATTGGGACTCACTGGTTAGGCTTGGCCTTTGCTGTTCGGTGTTTGAGCATCCTCACGTCGCTGCACCACTCGACTCATCATCTCTTGTGATTTGCGTTGATTCTCTTCGGTGATTTTGCGCAAACGCTCAACCGACTCACCTGTGTGGTGGTGCTCGTTGGTGGTCTCGGCTTGGGTTTTCCAACCAGCGATGTTCATGGCTGCCAAGGTGGCAAATCCACTTTTGTACGCCCCTGTCAATCCGCCGCGAATCACCAAGTCAATCTGAATGTCTTTGCATAGGCTGTAAGCGTGGGAAAACTCTGTATATTTGAGTGTGCCATCCTCATGAACCGCTTGAGCCCAAGCTCTGAGCGTGGTTTCGTTCACACCAATGGTGCGAGCAAAACCATTGAACGTCACAAAGTCAGTGGCAACGATTTTGGTATTCTCTTGGGCATCTTCTCCCACCTCTAAGCAACGATGCCAACCCTCATCAAAATACTTGAGTATGGCGGCCACATACTCAGGCTGATACAAGGTGGGGCGACCATGACCATTAGCATAGTTGTTTCCCTTGGGTGCAGTCACACGCACTTGATTGAGGTGACGCTTCATCGCTTCGCTGGTGGGTTTCTTGGCGACCCTTGGCTTACGTGGTTTAGTGGTCTTGGTGATTGTTTTGTCTCTATGCTCACTCACTGCCCACCTCCTCAAACAACGAGCCTGTGCCGTTGCTCTGATTGGCAGCCTTGCTCAACGCGTGACTGACAATCAATAAATCGTTATCGCTCAAACCGCCATCGAGTTGAGACAGTGCCTGTTTGGTGACACCAATCGAGCGCACCCAGTCCGAGGGATTGGAGGACACTTTGAGTTTGACCTCTTCGTGGTTGTGTCGATTGACCTGTGTACGCAATTGCTCTATCTTGGCAGCCAACGATGCGCCACCACGCATGTCTTCAAACTCTGGATTGAGTTCGACAAACCGATTGAATGCCGCAATCAGTCGCTCACATTCGGCTTTATAAGCCAAAGCAGACTCGGCTCCCTCGCGTGAGTTGACAATGGCACTGGCCGACATCACTGCTATGGCATTCAAATGCCCCATGAGCGTGTCTTTGAAAATTTTGGTGTAGGTGGCGGCACTGCGCAACTCAGAAGGTTCTGACGAACGCCCCACCAAGTAGTCCATTGATACCCCATAAAAATTAGACAGTGCATCAAAGGCATATAGATTGATGGGCACTTGATTGGTTTCCATCTCACTGATTTTGGACTTGTTGAGTCCTGTACCGACAGCTACCTCATCCAATGAATATTTCAAGTGGTGGCGCACTGCCCGCAGGGTTTTACCCACCTCACGAAACAAGCGGTCTTGTTTGATGCTCTTTTGGATCACAGCCATAATTCACCTCCTGTGTTTGTTACTAATTTCATCACTTGACCACCACCAACCCACGCTCAAACAACAAGCCGATGGTTCGGCGGTGCGCCTCATCCCAACGCTCCTGACGCTCTGACCGACTCAAGTCACGGCCTTGGTCAATCTGCTGGTGGCACGCCACACACAAAGCGGCCAATCGGTAGTCGTGTGCTTTGATGCCCATGCCTTTGCCATCGCGCAATTGATTGGAGTGACTCGCTTGTGTTTGCCCCTCAATGCCGCAATCCTCTGCCTGACAAGGCAAGCTGGCGACCGCGCGGCGCAGTTTCTCGTTTCGGTAGTGGCTCATGGCTGGCTATATGGACGCCTCCAGTTAAGCAAGAACAAATTGAATGTTTATGGCAGGTTGGTCGCAAATCTATATCCAGTCTTATTGCAGAATAACAAGATACGATTTCTGCGGACTCCAATGGAAATTCGCTGATTCACGCCTCATTCTTTCAACGGGCTTATGCCCCGCCAACCATTCAGGCTTGGTGAATCACGGTCTAACCTATATACCCATTCTTTTGTTGCTTGCGTAACGCTTGACGTGCCAATCCTTTTAAAAGTTGTTAATCAAACCTTGGTCTTTTGGTTTGTAAAAGACCAAGGAGCGCGTTGTTTGCGCCAAAGCCTTTATACTGGCTTGACACTGATAAAATCCTTCTGATATTGCCTGTCATGTGCCAACAACGCCCAAATCGTTCGGGCCATTTTGTTGGCCAATGCCACTGCAACCACGTTCTTGGGTCTGCGTTTACTGATCTGCTCAACCCAAATCGTCGGCTGCTTAGCGTGGGTCAACACTGATCGTGCACCATGTATCAGCAGCGTTCGCAAATACGTGTCGCCACGACCACTCATGCCCAACTGCCTAACTTTGCCACCTGTACCCGTATGACTGGGCACCAAACCTAAAAATGCCGCAAACTCAGCCCCCGACTTGAATGCTTTGGGGTTGCCCATTGTGGCGACTGCCGCTGTCGCAGTAAGCAATCCCACGCCAGGTATTTCGGCGATGGCTTTACAGGCTGGACTCTCTTTCTTCCAATCGTTCAAACGTCTTTCAATCTGTGCAATCTCTTCGTCGAGTTGTGTTAGTCGAGCATATTGCTCGCGTAACGTGTCAATCAACATCGCTGGCAAACGCTCGTTTAACCTTGCCAGCACATCATTCATGGCGCGATTGAGTGAGGCTCGACCCACTCCCATGACCTCACCGTATTCAGTCAGCAAACCACGAAGAGCATTTACCTGCATCGTACGAAACTTAATCAGTTGTGACCTCATTCGATGTAAAGCCAGTACTGCTTGTTGCTCTTCAGTTTTAACCGCAATAACCTTTGTGCCATGCTGTTGAACAGCAACCCAAATCCCCCGTGCATCAGCTGCATCGCTTTTGTTGCCATTGACAAAGGCTTTGACAAACTTGCCTGACATCAATCTGACTTCGTGACCCATGTCGGTCAGCTTACGTGCCCAATGCTGCGCACCACCACATGCTTCCATGCCAATTAAACATGGCTCAAGGTTGACGAACTGCTCTAAAAATACGGCTCGCTTCACTTGTCTGTTCACCACTTCGCCCGTTGTCATATCAACGGTATGCAACTGAAATACATTTTTTGCAATATCAATGCCATATACGGTAGTATTCATTTCGGGTTCTCCTGTCTCAAATGGTATGTTTTGAAACTCCATTTTGGCACTTTGATGCCGTTGACAGTGAGAACCTTTTTCAGTTCTCAAATATCATCGACCTCGCCCGTTAGGGGGAGGCGTCCATTCCATTCTTTCAAAAAGGTTGATTTGTTGAACGGCTTGTTTGAATCGCTCAACGCTGGCTTTAAAGTAGGTCTCGTCCAACTCGGTGCCATGAAACTCAAAGCCGAGCTTGTAAGCTGCAATGGCGCTCGAAGCACTGCCCAGATGGGTGTCGAGAATTTTGTCACCCGGTTTGGCGAATTTTTGGAGTTGCCACTCGTACAACTCGATCGGTTTTTGGGTCGGGTGTATTTTCTTGCCCCTGCGGTTGCTGCATTTGAACAAGGGGGCGGGCTTGTTGAATGATGTCCAGCCCAATTCGACTTGGCTAAAGTTCGGCCATGGTTGGCACTTGTCCCATGCAATCACACACCGTGTCGGTTGCAAGTCAAAGTAGTTGCCGCCCCAAATGATTTGTTGCTTGGAGACCCGAAACAGCTCTTTGAAATAAGCAGGGCTTGGCTTCACATCCCAACGGCCAATGTTGCCCGTGTTGAGCAAGCGCGATTTGAGTCGCCCTCGCCCTTGGCTGGCACTCTTGGGCAAGCCATACGGCGGATCAACAATCGCCAAATCAAAATAGCCATCGGGAAACTGCGCCATGTAAGCCATGCAGTCCATCTGGTACAGGTGAATGCCTGCCTCATGGCTGTAGAATGAGTCCTGTGCTGCATCAATGGTGTTCTCAAGCATGTGCGGCTCGCTTCGGTTGGGTCAGTCGATGGTAGTAAGCCAGCCAATAAGCACGGTCTCGTCTAAATTCCACCTGATGGTTGGCACCAAACGCATAGATGTATTCAAGCAATTCAGCAAACTCTTTCTTACTCAACAGGCTGGTTTTAAGCCCCAAAGCAATCACACCCGTGCCGTCGATGTTGGGCACGTATTCGCTCTGAAAAAATGAACCTGTAAAAATGTCTTTCCATTGTTCTTTGGTGCGTGGCTTGCCACACCACAGCACCTGTTCGGCCACATCGCGCAAGGCAGGCCACAAGGCGGCGTTTTGTGCCAAGGTGCGCGTGGTGTCCTGCATGAGCACCGCCATGCCGAGTGGCAAGGCTTGAAGTGCAGCTATCGCTCGCTCACGAATGGCGTCGTTGACCACAATGAATTGTTTTTTATGAATCATGGTTGTCTCACAGATGGTGTGTGTGCCCAGAGGGCGTGGTGATGTGATGGGTGGTATTCGACTGCCCCACTTTGAGTACGCCGTCGTCCCAGCACAGCCGCCCTGCTTTGAGGTGGGCATCGACCACCCGCTCAAATCGAGCATCACGGCGCTGATAGCCTGCAATCACATTGAGCAAGGCTGAGCGAGTCGTCGCATGTCTGGCCCAGTGCATGGCATCTCGACTCATATTCAATCCCCAAACCTCAGCCACGGTAAGAGGCCCAAGTAAACGGCACGGCTATGCCACCGCCCTCACGCAAGCGGTCAATCACCCGCTCATCAAGGTAGGCAGACAATTCATTGACCATCAAATTGCTCAGCACGATGGTGGACTTTTTGCGGTTGTAGCGGCCATTGATGATGTCGAACAGGATGAGCTTTTCGGTATCAGAGCCAAACTGCACACCCACTTCATCCAAAATCAACAAGTCCGGCTCAATGAAGTCACGGATGGCCTGTGATTCACTTCTCGGGCTGTCTTTGCGCCATGTGTCTTTGACGTGTCGCACCGCGTTGAGCACCGACACAAACAGCGGATAACGCCGTTGCAAAATCAGCTCATGGGCAATGCCGATGGCCAGATGGGTTTTGCCATTACCGACGTTGCCGCAGAAAATCAAGCTGCGCCCTTTGGCTTGCGGTTCATCAAACTCCTGTGCATACCGCTGTGCGGCAGATAGCGCATAGGCCGATGCCTCACAACTCGGCTGGTAGTTGGACAAAAAGCGGTTTTCAAATCGCTCAGGGATGTGCGCGGCATTCAGCGCTTGCCGAGTCCGCTCGGCCATGCTGACCAAGCGTTGGCTGTCGCGCTCGATTTTGTCGGAGGCACGCAGGGCGGCCTCATGGCAGGCCTTGCAGTTCATTTCGCCCCAGCGATACACGCCTGCGACATACGCACCGTGGGTCGGACAAACCCGCTTGACCTCACGGAGTTTTTGATGCTGAGCAAGCTGCGGATGTGGTTTAAAAACGTCCATCGGAACCAATACCTTTCCTGTAATCACGGGGATTCTGTGCTGGGTTGCTGGCGGCAAACGCGGATTGACTGGCCTTGTTGCGGCTGGCATACCACGTTGCCCGAAAGCCAATCCAGTTGGCCTCTATCGAGACTTTGATGGCGTCAGACAGGCTCAGTTGTGCCTGTGCCGCCTCTCGTACCACCGCATTCAAGGCGGTGACGGTCAGGGTTTTGCTGCCCTTGTCGCGCCGAACGGCGAACCAGTCGATGGCCACCTGCTCGTTCACACCAAGGGCGACCAAATCATCCACGGTCAGTGCGGCTTTGTTTTTTTGCTTGGAGGGTGTGGCCGACGGTGAGCGTTTTTTGCGCGTTGATGTTTCTTTGATGGTTACTGATGATTCATGATGGTTATATGCGGGTGCAACGGTTTGCACCCTTTCATGCTCTGTTTTGCACCCTTTATGCGTCAGATTGCACCCTTTATGTTCCAAATTGCACCCTTTATCCTCTTCCGCAGCCTCCTTTTTTAACGGTGCAATTTCTGCACCGTTTAGCCAATCGCTGCAAATACAGTACTCTCGGGTGTAGCTGCGCCCGCCGTTGCCTTTATTCACCAAAATCAACCAGCCAGAGGCCTCCATCCCGCGCAACTGATACTGCACACTGCGCACGGATTGACGGGTTTTCTCGGCCAGTGTTTCCACCTTGGGAAACACCCGTGTGCCATCGTCATGGGCGTGGTCGGCCAAGGCCAACGCCAGCAGCATTTCGCCACCGCCATTGGGGTAGCGCTCAAACACGGCGGACATCACCTTGACGCTCATACGGGTTCACCCACCAGCACATAGCGGCCATAGCGTTTGCCATTGCGGAACTCCATCTGCGTGAGAATGACGTGCCCCGCCGCTCGCAGGTCACGGATGGCCTCTTGCAAACTGGTGATGTGGTACAAACGGCTGGCCGCCATGTTGGTGATGGACTGGCCCCGTTGCAAATGCTTTAAAATGGTTTCGTTGCGACTCATGACATCCTTTTTTAGGCTTTTATTCGATTTTTAAGTGACTTTTTGTGAAACTTCGTGGATAATCCGCTTCCCTTAGTTTCTGGCGGGACCCTCTCGACGCAAATAAGACCAATCAATCGAGGGGTTCAGACGCTCGCAAGCGATGCCTGTGGCTTTTTCAATTTCAATACAACGAGCCCTTGGAATTTCGCCTTTGCTTTTCCAACAATGAATGGCCTGTGCCGTGATGTTCAATGCTTTGGCCAACTTGACCGCTGTGCCAAACACAGCAATCACCTCATTGACCACCGTTTTTTGCTTGTGACTCATGTCACCTCCTGTCCGTGATTTGTTGCAAATAGTAAAGCAATGCTTTTATTAAGTCAACCAATAACCGAATTTATAAAACATTGATTGTTTTTTGTTTGTGCGCTACACTGTCAAAAATCAAGTAACACTTTATAAATGGAGCATGACATGCACATTGGCGACAAAATCGACGCGGTACTCAAGCAAAAAGACATGAAGCGCACCACCATGGGCAAGAAAATAGGGGCGATTCTCGGTGTGAAACCACCGAGCAGCCAAGCGATGCGTGGCTGGATTACCACAGGACGAATAGATAAGGGCTGGTTGTCGGCCATCGCTCAGGCACTCGATGTGAGTCTGGAGTGGCTGATCAACAACCAAAACCACACAGGCATGGACAGCACCGCCCCAGTGATGAGCGGACAGGGCATTCCTGTTGAAACGGCCAAGCAGGCTGCCGCTCAGGCCTATGCCGCCGCTCAAGCGGTTGGCAATTTGGATTCTGAGCAATTCGTTAAAATGTTTTTATTATTCTGCAAAGTCGATGAGCGACCCGCAGTCAACCCGCCGAGCCATGTACAGACCATTGAGGGGAATCACAATACCAACACCCAAATGGGCCACATCACCATCGGCAAATGAAAGGAGAAGTCAATAGATGACAGACAAGCAGCAAAGAATCAGTGGGGATGGCAATAACAATATGCAAATTCATCACATCACTGTGGCAGGCGACTTGATTATCAATGCGTACATTGATTTAAAAGCGATCATAACCATCGAGCACCCGCCCGTCATCAGCAACAAACAGGCCTGCAATCTTCGTACCATCGTCAGAGGCATTACTTTGCTCAGCCACCACAACGGCTGCAAAGACACACAAGCCCTGCTGTTTGAGAAGATCAGCCAAGCCACAGGCGCCAAGACGTACAAGGACATTCCTGCCAGTCTGTACGACACCGCAGTAGCGACACTCAAGCAGTACGTCCACACGCAGCGATAACAAAAAAGCCGCCGAACGTTTGTTCAGCGGCTTTTTTTGTGCGCACGATTAATAAAGCGAATAAACCATATTTGCTTGACTTTATTAAAAGCATTGCTTTACTATCTGGCTTCTCATGATTTCAGATAGGACCATTCATGCTTTTAACTTCTTTTGCTGGACGCTTCACCAGTCCATCCCGTTTTAACGTCCCCCGAGGCGAGGCATGAAGCCGGCCATCAACCAATTGCGCCAGTTATCAGATGCCTTTGCGTCTGAGGACATCAAGCTGCTGGCCAAACCCCTCCATGCCAATGCACCCGCCGAGTATTGCGAGACTTGTGGCGGCCATCACGGCCAACCCGCTCAGCACATTCAATACGTCGGCCATGCGGCATTGACTAAACGCTTGTTGGCCGTTGACCCGCTGTGGGATTGGCGACCACTGGCCGCTCATGAAGATGGTACGCCTCGGTTTGATGCTTATGGCGGCCTTTGGATCAAATTGACCGTCTGTGGCATGACCCGCTTGGGTTACGGCCACGCCGATGGCAAGGTCGGTGGCAACGCCATCAAAGAGACCATCGGCGACGCGCTGCGCAACGCAGCCATGCGATTCGGTGCCGCCTTAAGCCTGTGGCATCAAGCAGAATTGAATCCACGCAATCAGCTTGACGTGGCCACCCATGTCCATGAAACACCTGCTGCTGCCACCACAACCGCACCAGACAAGCCCCTCTATCCACAAGACCTGTTTGACCAAAGCCTGCCCGCTTGGGCCAGTCTCATTACCCATGGTCAAACCAGCCACAGCATTCGCCACAAGCTCGAAACCACCTACACCCTCACCGAATCACAACTGGCGGCACTGGCCGCATTAGGAGAACCCACTCATGCAAACCATTAACCTCACCCAAGGCACGCCCGAATGGCACAAGCACCGCTTAACCCACTGGAATGCCAGTGATGCGCCCGCCATGATGGCTCAGTCGTCACAGAAGACCCGCACCGCCTTACTACACGAATACGCGACAGGACTCAAACCCGAGTTTGATGCGTTCACACAAAAGCTGTTCGACAAAGGCCACCGTTTCGAGGCCTTGGCACGCCAGCACATTGCCGAGGGCATTGTCGGCGAGAAGCTCTACCCTTGCGTGGGTGTCGATGGCAAGCTCAGCGCCTCATTCGATGGCTTGCCCATGGATGAGCGTGTGTGTTTTGAGCACAAAATGCTCAATCAGACCTTAAAGGCCTGTCGCTCTGCCGCAGAGTTGCCGATGGAATACAAAATCCAAATGGAGCAACAAATGATGGTATCAGGGGCGAAACGCTGCTTGTTTGTGGCTTCTGATTGGGACAAACAAGACAACTTCGTGGACAAGGTGGTGTTCTGGTATGAGTCGGACTTAGGACTGGCCCAGCAAATCGCCGATGGCTGGCTGCAATTTGAGAAAGACTTGGCCGACTATGTGCCAGTAGCACCCGCCAGCGTGCCACAGACCACCGAAATTGTGGCGCTGCCTGCCTTGAGCTTGGAGCTGATTGGCACAGTCAAATCGAGCAATCTCGCCGCTTATCAAAAGGCTGCCGAGTCTTTCATTTCAGGCATCAACACCGACTTAAAGACAGACGATGATTTTGCGCAAGCAGAGAAGTCAGTCAAGTTTTGTAAAGAGGCTGAAGACAAGCTGGTGCTGGTCAAAGACGCGGCACTGGCACAAACCGCCAGCATTGATGAGCTGTTTCGCACCATAGACCACATTTCGGCGACACTGCGCAACAAACGCCTGACCTTGGAGCGTTTGGTCAAATCACAAAAGGATGCCCTCAAAACCAATCTGATTGTCAAAGCCCAACAAGCCTTTAATGCCCACGTGTTTGATTGGAATGCCCAACTGGCGGGTGCGGCATTGCCGCCGATTGCGGTGCGGTTTGCGGAGGTGATCAAAGGCAAGAAGAGCACAGCGAGTATGCAAAGTGCGCTGTCTGACGAGTTGGCTCGCCTCAAAATCGAGGCTGACGGCAAGGCTCGCATCATTCAGGCCAACTTGGCTCATTTGGCGGACTTTAACGATTATCGGTTTTTGTTTGGCGATTTGGCCCACATTGCCAGCAAAGCCTGTGACGACTTTGCGGCGTTGGTCAGTGTGCGCATCGGTGCACACAAGGAGGCACTGGCTATGAAACAAGCCGCCAGCCAAGTGCAGAGTGTCTCAGCCCAGTGGTTGAAAGAGAGCCCCCCTGTCACACGCACCCATGCCCCCAAAACCCATCCAGTGGACTTATCGCGCCCCGTTGCAGAGTTGCCCGCGCATTTGCAAGAAGAACTGCGCCAGCTCATTATCTTTGCGCATCAGCATGGGTACAGCCGAGACACCGCAGCGCTTGAGTATTTGGTGGGGGGACTGTAGTCATGGCGGCCCAAGCGATGCAATATGGCTCGGTGTGTAGCGGCATTGAAGCGGCCACGGTGGCATGGCAGCCCTTGGGTTGGCAAGCGGCGTGGTTCAGCGAAATCAATCCCTTTGCCTGTGCCGTATTGACAGAGCATTACCCCCACGTGGTCAACCACGGCGATATGACGACACTGCCCACACGGATTTTGAAAGGCGAAGCCGCTGCACCAGATGTGTTGGTGGGTGGCACACCCTGTCAAGCGTTCAGTGTCGCAGGCAATCGAGAAAGCCTGCAAGACGCCCGTGGCAATTTAACCCTCACCTATGTGGAGATTTTAGATGCAATTGACCTTGTTAGACACACCCGCCACCAAGCCCCAGCCATTGCCGTCTGGGAAAATGTCCCTGGCGTGCTCAACACCAAAGACAACGCCTTTGGCTGTTTTTTGGGGGCGTTGGCTGGGGCCAGCTGTGAATTGCAGCCTTCAGGGACACGCTGGACAAAATCTGGTTGTGTGTATGGACACCAACGTACCATCGCGTGGCGGGTTCTTGATGCCCAATATTTCGGCGTGGCACAACGACGCGAGCGTGTCTTTCTTATCGCAAGTGCTCGTACCGACATCGATCCCACGCAAATACTATTTGAGCACCACCGCCTGCGCCGGGATTTTGCGCCGAGCCGTGACACGCGGCAAGAGACTGCCAAATCTTCTGTTACAGGCGCTATCGAGCGTGGTACACCAAGCAGTACCGCAGTGACACCAGCATTTAGCGAAAGTGGTTTTGCGCAATTTAGCCCAGCCAATGTGGCCGGCACACTGCGGGCATCCGGTGGAGCCAATGGCTTGGGTTCGGAGACTCTGGTGGCCGATGTCGTCGCCATCAGTGGCAACATCATTGATCGAGCCCCGCAACATGGCGGGAATGGCTTGGGTGTCGGACAAGATGGCCTATCACCCACTTTGACCAGCGCAGACCGTCACGCGGTGGCCTTTGACTTGACACAAATCACCAACCCACACAATCGTTCAAGCATGGTGATTGACAAGCCCGCTCCGACTTTGTTGGCCAGCGCCCAAATGCACGTGGTCTCGTTTCAATCCAATGCAGGGGCGGCCATCAGTATGCCTGTGTTTGAAGAACTCACGCCGACTCTGACCACCAGCGCAGAAAAAGTGGCCGTATGCCATCAGTATGAAGTGCGGCGTTTGATGCCTGTGGAGTGCGAACGCTTACAAGGCTTTCCCGACCACTATACCCAAGTTCCCTACCGTGGTGGTCCCGCAAAAGACACACCGCGCTACATCGCCTTGGGCAACTCCATGGCCGTGCCCGTCATACGTTGGATTGGTCAACGAATCAATGATTTTCTAAGGAGGTTAGAACATGAACAGCATTGAACAAGCCATCATTCATGCCGTGCGTTTGAGTGTGACTGAAGCGATTGAACCGTTGATTTTAAAGATTGAGGCCTTACAAAAGGAAATCGTCGCACAAAGCAACCCATTGAATGAGCCTTACTTGCAGTTAAAAGATTTGGCAGTCAAACTCGGGTGCAGCGTGTCCAAACTCAAACTGTTTCGCAATAGCCATCCCGATGCCCCCAAACCCAACCCAATGGGCTTGTATGACTGGTCGGAATGGCGCCAGTATTTGAAAGACACACCGCTGTAAACCCGCTCACACAACTTCGGCGACTGGCTGAGGCTGTGACACACCCGCCATGTATTTGGCGGTCAAGCGCGCTAACTCGGCGCGTTCTTTGATTTCGGCCAAGCTGGGCTCATCCACAACCGTCTGAGGTTCAATAGGCACGGATTTCGGTTCAGCAGATTTAACTTGGTCTGCCATCAAGTCATCTAAGTAGTTGGCATACCATTGCATCATTTCGGTACGTTCTTCAATGTACAACGCTCGGTTATAGGCTTTGGTCACTTTGTTTTTCTCGACGTGCGCGAGTTGTCGTTCAATGACTTCACCACGCCAGAGTCTTGACTCATACAAGTTGGTCGATGCCGTCGAACGAAAACCATGCACCACAATCTCATCGGCTTTGTAGCCCATCAAGCGCAGCGCTTTAAGGGCGGTGGCATCCGAAATCGAACGATTGGCTTTGACCTTTGAGGCAAACACGTATTTGTAGCGACCTGTCACAGCTTTCATGGCGGTGAGCAAAGCAATGACTTGATCCGACATGGGCACGAGTAGGGGTAGCCCCATTTTCATCTTCTCGGCGGGGATTTCAATCAGTTTCTTGTCCCAGTCAATCTCTGTCCACTCCAACAAGCGTGCCTCAGTCGGGCGCAAAAACACATAAGCCACAAAACGCAGATAGTGGCGCACGATAAACCCATCATACTTGCTGATGTTGCGCAGCAAGCGGCCAACCGCCTTGGGTTCAATGATGGCGGCCATACTGACCACAGGCTTGGGAATGATGGCACCGACCAATACTGCGGCTGGGTCGGTTTTACAATAGCCACGTGCGACACCGTAACGGAAGATGCGACTGGCCAGCGCACGGGCGCGAATGGCGGTCTCTGTGGTGCCTCGGTCATCAATTGAGTCAAGGCAATGCAGCACATCGGGTGATTCGATTTGGTTGATGGGTTTGTGGAGTTTGGCAGCAAGGTCTTCAAAAATGATGCGTCTGGTACGAAAGGCATAGCCTTCTGACCAATTGCTACGGTTCTTTTCAAACCATTCCAATGCTACCGCTTCAAAGCTCGGTGCATCGCTGACATCTGAGGGATCAAACTTAAAGTGGGATTTTTTGTAATCGGCAGGGTCTTTACCTTCTGCGATGAGACGAGCGCAATCGTCTCGTTTGAGACGCGCGTCAAGGAGACTCACTTCAGGATATTTTCCCAAAGCGATGGTATTATCTTTTTGATTGAGGAGATAGCGAAAACGCCAGAGTTTGCCTCCAGCTGGGGTGACGATCATAAATAGACCATCGCCGTCGTACTTCTTAAATTGTTTGTTGGGATTTGGCTTAAAGCCTTTGATTGAGCGGTCTGTGAGCACTTTGGGGTATCCTTTCATTGACGGGGTATATTCGTTGCAAATATACCCTGAAAATAGATAACCTCAAATGACCGTTCCTAACAGCCGATGATGTTTCGTTAAAGACAATCCTCAATGATGCTGTGGCTTACAGAGCTGTTTAGCCCAAATTAGCCAAGCCTAACTTCGAGGGTGGTGGAGGATGACGGGATCGAACCGACGACCCCCTGCTTGCAAAGCAGGTGCTCTCCCAGCTGAGCTAATCCCCCTAAGGATTATCGCTAACTATTAAACATCCGATAAGTGTGAGCACATGTAGC
>NZ_BMZG01000016.1 GCF_014652675.1 Formosimonas limnophila
CGAACCAAAGTTGCTTAAGAAGTGCTGAGCTTGACCTAGTGGTTTGAAACAGCGCACTTTGGTTTCACGTAATCGAGTGGCTTGATGGGAGTTTTCGGCTCGATTATTGGCACCTTTGCTTCGAATAGGCATCGCTCCAGAAAAGACCGCTTACTTGGCTGACATAGCTTTTTAGTTTGTCCGTCACGATGCTTATTGGATGAGCACCTTGCTTTCTCAGTTTCTTAAAAAAACTTCAATGCCCCGTGGGCATTGCGTGTGCGTTGAACCAAAATATCTAATGTTTGACCGTCTTAATCGACTGCACGCCAAAGGTACATCATCTCGTCACCAATACGACAGTAGACCTCATCCATATGCCACTGGTCACCTCTGTGCTGGTGCTTCTTGATGTGCTTGGCATACAAAGATCTGAATTTCAAACACCAATATCGCATCGTCTCACACGTCAATTCCAAACCACGTTCCGCCATTATCAGCTCTATATCTCGATAACTCAACGAAAACCGATAATACAACCACACACAGTGGCTAATGATTTCACTCGGAAAACTATGGCGGGAATAAGGGTTCTTTGGGTTCATCCGCTCGCTCTAACTCAAACTTCAGGTTAAGATGAGTTAACTTGACAATGCCATTTTTAAGTGTTCGTATTTGGCGTGTAGTTGTTCGCGTGTTTCAGTGTGGTTTTTATCGAGCGGGATGCAGTCGACTGGGCAGACGATTTGACACTGGGGCTCGTCATGGTGACCGACGCATTCAGTGCATAAGTCTGGATTGATGACGTAAATCTCAGGCCCCATACTGATGGCTTGATTGGGGCATTCGGGTTCGCAGACGTCGCAGTTGATGCAGTCGTCGGTGATGATGAGAGACATAATCTTTTGCTTAAATTTCTTTTAAAAACAAATGATTATACACCGAGCTCGGCATGTTTGGCTTTAACCGCTTCTTCGACAGACGGAAAGACAAATTTGCTGATGTCGCCGCCGAGCGCGGCGATTTCGCGAACGATGGTGCCAGAGATGAATTGGTACTGATCTGATGGTGTCATGAAAATGGTTTCGATGTCTGGCATGAGATAGCGGTTCATCCCTGCCATTTGAAATTCATATTCAAAATCTGAGACGGCGCGTAAACCGCGCAAAATGACATCGCCGTTGTTTGCGCGGATGAAGTCTTTGAGCAGCCCCGAAAATCCGATGACTTCGACATTGCTGTTGTGGCCTAAAACATCCTTGGCGATACTGACGCGCTCTTCAAGGGTGAAAAAAGGTTTTTTGTTTTTAGAGTCAGCAACGCCTACCACGACTTTATCAAACATTTTTGCACTGCGGCGAATCAAATCCTCATGGCCGCGCGTGAGCGGATCGAATGTGCCAGGATAAATGGCGATTTTGGTCATGGTTTGTCCTTAAACAGGGCTAAAATATAGGAAAAGCATTATATCTGTTTCAAATCAGTCGTCTCGTATTTTTTCGCCGCCATTTTTTCATTCAGTTACGGACAAAAGCCATGGAAACCCACATTGCCGACATCGCCTATGCCATTCAGCTTGCGGTTGCGCCAGTTTTTTTGCTTACCGCTATTGCGACATTGATTAACGTGCTCAATGCACGCTTGAGCCGCAGCATTGATCGTCGCCGTGCAATTGATAAACTGCTGATTGAGCATGTTGATGCCGTGGCGGTTGCGGCTTTGCGCGATGAGCGTGTGGTGCATGTGCATCGCTTGAGGGTGATTTATTTGGCGATTTTGTCATCGGTGTTTTCGGCCCTGATGATTTGCTTGGTGGTTGTCGGGGCTTTTGTGGGCGCGTTGATGGCGATTGAAGTATCGCGAGTGATTGCGGTCTTGTTTATTTTGGCGATGGTGGGGATGGTGGTGTCACTGATGCTATTTTTGCGCGAGGTTTTCTTGATGCTAAAATAAATAAACATGCAACTGTTGTCAATAATGAACTTTCCTCCTGTTTTATGAAATCACGTGCAAGGCTCTTTGCGTGATCATAATGATGGTGCTTCGACAAATGCGGGCGTGAATTTAATTTCTAATGTTTGATGGCGTCGCCAATCAAAAACCTTACCTGTCATCGGCAAATTTTTTTGTGAGTAATGTCCCTGTGTTGTGCGCTCATGTAGGGGTGAGCTTAAGGTTAAACCCTGCGAACAAAGAGGTACTTCCTCATGGTTTCTTACCCCACTTTTTGATACACATGAAACCGCACTTGAGCGGTTTTTCCTTCGCGCAATAGCAGCCAGCTTGACTCGGGTAGTGCGACGTTTTTCTCAGACTCAATGTACAGCAAGCCGTCATTTTTTAATAAATTAGTTACCAAGGGCAAGATTTTGGGCAATAAGCGTTGATGAAACGGCGGGTCACAAAAAATCAAATCAAAAGATTTGGCGGTGAGTTGAGGTAACGCCACTAAAGCATCTTGTGCATGCACGTGGCATTGTGAGGCTTGTAATGTTTGAATGTTGGTCTTGAGCTGTGAGGCGATGGTTGGGCTTTTTTCGACAAGGTGCACACTCTGTGCACCGCGCGAAGCAGCTTCAAGACCCAGTGCGCCACTGCCTGCAAAAGCATCCAGTATTGCCTTATTCCCCCAAACACCGCCCCACAGATGATTTAGCCAGTTAAAGACAGTTTCGCGTACGCGGTCAGAGGAGGGGCGTAAGCCATCTGCCATGAGCACGGGTAGACGTCGTGAGCGCCATTGACCGCCGATGATGCGGACTTGGCCTGTTGGATGTTGGCTGTTTTTGGTGGAGGGATTCATGATGGGTTAGGTTGTGGTACGGTGGGGCTTGCCGTACAATGGCAAAGTATTTTGACGGGGTGATTATAGCGTTGTTTTCGATGTGGCTGATTGGCCATTCGCCTGAATCAATACGCCATCGTCACATGACTGTCCTATTTTTGCTTTCATAAAGTCCATTATGTTTAATTTTTTCCGCCGTAAAAAAACACCAGAACTCGTGGTTGAATCCGTCAATGATGGGGCAAATGAAGTCGCAGAAAAATCTGTGACCGATTTGGCTGAAATAGCATTCTTACCCACTGCGCAACTTGATGTGGTTGAGTTATCCACGCCACCACTTGAAGAGCCAAGTTTGCTCAACACTGTAGAAGCGACCGAAACCCCCGACTCTGTGGTTGAGGGAGAGGCTGAAAACCCCGTTCAAGTTTCCACACAAGAAGCCACTGCGCCAACAGAGTCTGTCGGCTGGTTGGTGCGTTTGCGTCAAGGTCTGGCCAAAACAGGCACAGGCATTAAGCATGTGTTTATCGAGCACAAAGTCGATGAAGCCTTATTTGAGCAGCTTGAAGACGCCCTTCTGCTGGCCGATGTGGGTGTCAATGCCACAGCGCAAGTTATGGAAAAAGTTCGTGCGCGTGTCAAAAAAGAACGAATTGACGATGCAAAAAACGTCAAACAGGTCGTCAAAGACGTCTTGGTTGAAATTCTAAAACCCCTTGAAAAAGTCCTTGATGTCGATGCCCATCTGCCACTCGTACTCATGATTGCGGGCGTAAACGGCGCTGGCAAAACGACCAGCATCGGCAAACTCACTCACCATTTACAACAAAGCGGCAAAAGCATTGTGCTTGCTGCAGGTGACACCTTCCGTGCTGCAGCGCGTGAGCAGCTCGCTGTGTGGGGCGAGCGCAACGGCGTGACTGTGATTGCGCAAGAGTCAGGCGATCCTGCCGCTGTGGTGTTCGACGCCATTGCGTCAGCGCAGGCGAAAAAAACCAATGTGGTGATTGCGGATACCGCGGGTCGTTTGCCCACACAGCTTCACCTGATGGATGAGTTGAAAAAAATCAAACGGGTGGCGGATAAATCCATGGCGGGAGCGCCGCATGAAGTGATTTTGGTACTTGATGGCAGTATAGGACAAAATGCCTTGATGCAGGTCAAAGCGTTCGATGAGGCGGTTGGGTTAACAGGTTTAATAGTGACCAAGCTCGATGGCTCTGCTAAAGGCGGCGTGCTCGCAGCATTGGCGGTTGATCGTCAAATCCCCGTGTATTTCATCGGTGTTGGCGAAGGGGTGCATGATTTACAAACGTTTGATGCGGTGGAGTTTGTTGATGCGTTGCTCGATTAAACAAGGTGTGCCTGAAAAGCAGTGCTTTGTGGGCATGTCACTCTGACAAATAATAAAGGACAATATGCGTGATGGTGACATTTTAGCCACGGTGGATTTGGGCTCTAACAGCTTTCGCCTCGAAATGGCGCGGTTAGACCACGGTCAGTTGGTACGATTGGATTACTACAAAGAGCCTGTGCGCCTTGGCGCTGGACTGGATGAAAATGGTCATCTCACATCCGAATCCATTGCACGTTCGTGCGCGTGTTTAAAGCGCTTTGCTGAGCGTTTGAGTGGCTTGCGCCCTACCGTGGTACGTGCCGTAGCGACGCAGAGTTTACGCAGTGCAAAAAATCCTGAAGCATTTCTCGTGCCCGCACAAGAAGCACTCGGTCACCCTATTGAGATTATTTCAGGACCAGAGGAAGCCCGCTTGATTTACCTTGGTGTGGCGAATGATTTACCGCAAGACAACCATCGGCGTTTGGTGGTGGACATTGGTGGTGGTTCGACAGAGCTGATTGTTGGTGTGAATACGCAGGCGTCTCACATGGAGTCGTTGCGGATTGGCTGTGTGTCGCACACGCTGAAGTTTTTCCCTGATGGGCGAGTAACGGCCAAGGCGATGGAGCGAGCGGTGACCGCCGCAGCGGCTCGGTTTGAGGAAGTGGTTGAGCAGTTTGGGGCGCATCAGTGGCAACTCGCTTATGGCTCTTCTGGGACGATTGAGACCATCGCTGAATTGTGCACCGAGCTGGGCGATGCGCCTGAATTGATCACGCGAGCCGGCATGGAAAAAATCTTTGGACGCATCGTGGGTGCGGACAGCAAAAAATGGGGATTCGCAGACTTAAAGCCCCAGCGTGCGCAGGTGCTCGCTGGTGGCTTGGCTGTTTTAATGGGCTTATTTGCTGCATTAAAAGTTGACAAGATGCGCCCCTGCTACAGCGCGTTGCGTCAAGGTGTGATGATTGACTTGCTCGAACGTTTGACCGAACATGACATGAGCACCGATGTCCGTTATAGCAGCATTGCGCGTTTGGCCAGACGCTGGTTTGTGGATGTGGTGCAGGCCGAGCGAGTACAAACCATGGCTTTGCAATTTTGGGCGCAGGTCGACAACGGCGACGTTGCTGCGCGTGATTGGTTGGCTTGGGCTGCATTGACGCATGAAATTGGTATGGCAGTGTCGCACAGCAGCTACCACAAACACGGCGATTATCTGATGCGCCATGCGGATTTGGCTGGGTTTTCATTCACTGAGCAGGCGCACATTGCTGACCTCATCGCGGCACAGCGCGGTGGTTTGCGAAAGTGGCAAAATCACTTGGGGAATGACTCGTTTGTTCGTGCCGTATTGTGCTTGCGTTTGGCGGTGATTGTGTGCCATGCGCGCACACAGATTGACGCGCCTGATTTGGACATCATGGTTTCTAAAGATGGCGTGTCGTGGACCGTGGGGCAGGCTTGGCAAGCGCACTTTCCGCTGAGTGCTTATCTTTTGGATGAGGAGTGGCAGGCTTGGCTTAAAACGGGTCTAGCACAATCCTAAATGTTTCAAAAAGTGGTGCTTGTGGGATATCCACAAATCATGCATAATTGGTTTTCTTAACTATAAGTGAATCTACGTAATATTTTTTGATTTTTTGGAGACCCGCGATGAAAAAAACCGCATCCGCCCTAATTGTCGCCAGTGCTTTGTCTTGCATGAGTATGGGTGTTGCCCATGCCGCACCAGTGAAAGACAAGGTCATTCATTTGACTGTTTTGCACACTAATGACCACCATGGTCGATTCTGGAAAAATAGTGATGGTGAATACGGCTTGGCCGCGCAAAAAACCGCCATTGATAAAATCCGCGCGGAGGTTAAAGCCGCAGGTGGTCAATTGTTGCTATTGAGCGGTGGTGATGTGAATACTGGTGTACCAGAGTCTGATTTGCAAGACGCAGAGCCTGATTTTAAAGGCATGAGCAAAATCGGCTACGATGCAATGGCATTGGGTAACCACGAATTTGATAATCCGCTGAGTGTGTTGGCCAAGCAACAAAAGTGGGCAAACTTTCCATTGCTGTCAGCCAATATTTACCGTGGTGGCAAACCCATGTTTGAGTCGTACCGCATTTTTAATAAAGGTGGTTTGAAGATTGCGGTGCTGGGTCTAACCACAGATGACACTAAAAAAATGGTTAGCCCAGAGAACCTGGCTTATTCTGCAACTTGGAAAAGCGGACGTGTGACCAATCCAGCCAGCAAGGCCGGCATCGAGTTTCGCAGCCCCATAGAAACTGCAAAAAAATGGGTTCCTGTTTTGCGGGGTCAAGCGGACGTCGTGATCGCCGCCACACACATGGGACATTACAATGACGGCAAACATGGCAGCAACGCACCTGGCGATGTCGAAATGGCGCGTGCGGTCTCAGGCATTGATCTCATTGTCGGTGGTCACTCACAGAATCCTGTGTGCATGAAGGCTGAGAACACACGTGATGATGCTTATGTTCCGGGTGGTGAGTGCAAGCCTGACCGTCAAAACGGCGCTTACATTGTTCAAGCCCACGAATGGGGCAAGTACGTGGGACGCGCTGATTTCACGTACAAAAATGGTGTGTTGACCTTGGACAAATACGCTCTCATCCCGATTAATCTGAAAAAATCAGTGACGGGTGCGGATGGCAAAAAAACCAAAGTGGTGTACACCGAAGAAATCGCAGAGAACAGCGACATGCTCAAGCTATTGCAGCCTTACCAAGACAAAGGTCAAAAAGTCCTCGGTGTTGAAATCGGTGCGACCAATGGTAAACTCAATGGCGACCGCGCGGATGTGCGCACCCAGCCCACATCATTGGGTATTTTGGTCGCCGCGTCCATGCAGGATAAATTCAAGGCTGATTTTGCTGTCATGAACTCAGGTGGCGTGCGCGATTCGATTGCCGAAGGTAAAGTCACGTACAAAGATGTGCTCAAGGTACAACCGTTTGGCAACACACTTGGTTACGCAGAGCTCTCAGGTAAAGAAGTAATGGACTACCTCACTGCTGTGATGAAAATCAGCGCAGGCTCAGGTGGTTTCGCTCAGTTCTCTGGTGTGAAAGCCACGTATGATGGTGCGACGGGCTCAGTGCGGGACGTCATGATTGGCGGCCAACCGCTTAATATGACCAAAACCTATCGCATGGCAATCAATGACTTTGTCGCTGCAGGTGGTGACGGCTATCCGAAACTCAAAGGCGTTCATCCGACCTACGTGAACTCTGGGTTTGTCGATGCCGAAGTCTTGAAGAGCTACATAACCAAAAATAGCCCCATCAATGCAGCCAAATATCAGCCCAGTGGTGAAATTGTGCGCATTATGCCTGCAACTGCGCCAGCTGTAGCGAAGTAATTCGTGGTGTAACTTGGCTTGGTCAGCTGCAATGCTGGACGAAAACCCTCCTTTTGGAGGGTTTTTATTTCATAGCGGTTTCGATTGGGTATGAGCTGGAGCGGTTGTGGTGATTGGGTTAATTGGGAGCGCAAGCCATTTGCTTGTTTGAGAAAAAATGATAAAGAAAATACATTTTTTGATACTGGTCTGCTGTGGTTGCTTCATACACAGTGCGTTGGCTAAGGTGGAAGAGCAGTTGGTATTTAAGACCTACCCTGTTCATTAACGGGGCAAGAGACAAGCTCGCGAGAGGTTCAGCGTGCGATTTATCAATACAGTCCTTTGAGTCAGTGGTTTCCAGAGGCTGCGAGGCACTACGATGGCAAAAGTAAAGGGGGCAAAGTGAGTGGTGTCACGCTTTTTGTTCCAAAAGTCAGTTGGGTCGTCGACCACGCAAAGATGGTTTGTGCCAGTAAGCAATGATATGGACTCTCCTATCTACGTTTAACTATCTGGTTTTACTCCCAATAGTTTGGCACATTGCGATCCCGTTTTGTAGGTGTGGAGAGTTCCATATTTTGGGTTGGATAAACACAAAACTCATTCAATCGGCTTGAATGTTAACCGCCAATCCTAAGCCTTTATACTTGATATCACCTTCGGTTAAATACCAAATTTTTTCTTTCGGCTTCGCTTGTTTAACCGCAATATCGCTCAAGGCTTTATTCTTCAAAGTGGGCGCTAGGGTTTGGGGTTGGAATATCAGTATTTTCGGTAGTTTGCACGTGTTTTAGCCTATAAAAACGGATATTTTTTTCAATATATCCGTTTTCGGTATGCGCTGTAGTGATATTTTATGACACAGTACGAAGTGGTACATTTTGACCAAACAATCGTAACACGTTGATTTTATTGTTATTTTGATATTTTTTGACACGAACAGGCATAAAAAAATCCCAGTCCGAAGACTGGGATTTTGCACACTTGGTGCCCGTTGCAGGACTTGAACCCACCACCCCCTGATTACAAGAGAGGGGGTCATTAGATAGCATTAGACATGCCTGTTTAACAAAAACCCACAAAAAGCCCATTTTACAAGAGTCTCAGTGTACAATAAACTCCAATGAAGTAACACTTCATCCAACAAAAAACATTACACAGACGTTACACCAGCCAGAAAAACGGTAAAACCATTACACGAACATTACACGGAATTGGGGCGCATTACATTGACAAAATTCAACTTCAATAGCTTGGTAACGGGTAAACGAACCCGCATTGACAAAATACAACCCGCAGGCTCATTATGGGCACGTAAACAAGCTGACGGCGCAATATTGTTTTACTGGCTCTACAATGCTGATGGCAAAAATGGCTGGGCATTAGTTGGACAATATGACAGCAGCGCACCACCCCGTAGTATTGAACCCACAGAGCGAGGCACTTACTCTTTGAATGCAGCCATTCGCAAAGCTGAAACACTCGCCAGCGAACATAAAGCGAGTTTAGCTAATCAAGGGGGCGGCCATGTGGAAATTACTCAGAAACGAATTACTGAGCGTAAACAGCGTGAACAAGCGGCCTTTGAGAAACAGAATCAAACCTTTGAGAAGCTTTTTTTACTTTACGCTGACACACTTACTAATAAGAAAACTCGTGATGATGCTCTAGGTACTTACCGCAAACATTTAGAAACCCAACATCCGAAACTACTCAAAACCACAGTGAGCGATATTGACGCATACGCATGGGCAGACATTTTTCGCGGAATAGCTACAGAAGCACCGCGCTCAGCCGATAAACTACGCTCATTTGTCATGGCCGCTTACAACAAAGCCTACAATGCGCCGTTTGACCCATCAATACCCTTGGAGTTTAAACAGTTTAAAATCGAAATCAATCCTGTTGCACGAACCAAACCCGCCAAAGGCACTGGTAATGCTGACAAAGACCCATTTAGCTTGGCTGACATGCGCATCTACTGGCAGTTAATTAAAGATGTTGAGGGCATCAAAGGTGCAGCCTTACGCATTCATTTGCTCACTGGTGGCTTACGCCCCTTGCAACTGATACGTTTACGAGCAGAGCATATTAGCGACAATTATTTTACATTGTACGACCTCAAGGGCACACGCGACCAACCGCAGCCCTATAGCACGCCTACGTCAAGTCGAGTTAAAAAAGACTTGGATATACTCAAACAACACAATATTGGTGGTTATTTGTTTTCTACCACTCATGGTCAGACGGTCATTTGGCAAAAAACGTTACTCAAGTGGGCACAACAGATCGTGGGCCAAAAAATCGAACGCTTCACCCTTAAACGAGTACGCAGTGGGGTGGAAACATTCTTATCATCAAGAGGCATCAGTCAAGAAATACGCGGACGTTTGCAATCACATGGAGTGTCTGGGATTCAGAATAAGCACTACAATGCCTACGACTACCTTAAAGAAAAAACACATGCTCTCAGGATTTTAGAAGATGCGATTACCCAGCAAGATAAAACTGTTATCAAACTGATTGCTTGAGTTCTGCGCAATACTGACACTTCCTGAATTTATGAACGACTTGATTTTATCGTATTACGCTTTGATTTGCGTATTGTTTGGGTTTTATTATTGGACTCAACATAAAAAGTATTTCACTGAGCTTTCAAGGGTGAGGCGGCGAGCAGTATCAGCAACAGACAACCCTGAACATTGGTTCATTCATCGAAATATGCCAAAGCCCGCTTGGGTGACTGAGGAGTTGATCCGCTTAAAAGCACTGACGCCCAAAGCGGGCTGTCGTACTCTGTCAATGACATTTAATCGGTTACATGGCCGCTCGGCTCGCAATATGACTGTGGATAAATCATTCGTGGCACAAGTCATTAAAACGCACCAGTACCAAATCAAAATCAAACGACGGGAAATACGTGCCAAGTTGCCCCGTTCGGTAGCAGTCAACGCAGTGTGGGCAATGGATTTGACCTTTTATCAAGATGCAGGCAATGTGCAGCGATGCGCTTTAGGAATTATTGATCATGGTTCACGAGCCGTAGTGCAGCTAAAAGCTTTGGTGAATCGACGTTCATGGACATTGCTGGGTTACTTGTGTTTGGCGATTGGTCAGTACGGCAAACTCAAACGATTACGCTCAGACAATGAGCTGGTGTTTGCCAGTTGGACGTTCAAAACATTCCTTAAGTTGGTCGGTATTTCACACCAGACCATTGACACACATGCACCGTGGCAGAATGGTAGGATAGAGCGACTTTTTGGTACACTCAAGCCGATACTGCGCGAGTTATCCATTTATGGCAATACACAGTTTCAGCAGACATTGAATGAATTCAGCCTGTTTTACAATTATGTTCGCCCTCACCAAAACCTAGGTGGTCAAACACCATTTGAAGTATTGCGACAATGCGGGCGAGTGAAGATAAAAAACAAATTACTATCCAAAAACAAACCAACATTAATCTCTGCGTTAGATGGATTACTGACTGGATTTTACATCCCGCCCGAGTAACAAGTGTATTATGAACAAGCAGTTAGTACTGAGCAATACACAAACTTGTAAAAGTTACAACCAACTTATAGAATACCAGCGTGTCCACACGGGGCAAGCATTCGCTCATCGATCAAATGGCAAATTTGCACAGTGCTATTCAATGGCCTGTGGTCCACATATAAAAACAATAAAAAATGAGCCACTTTCACAGTGACTAATATAAATTGAAATGAAATTTTTTAAATTTTTTGGAAAAACATGAGGCTACCTCTGTGTCCGCATTATGGACGGGACACTTCTTTTAAAGATCAAAAAAGTACGGGTTTCATGTGATCATAAAAATTCGCTTATTACACCCTACCGCGCTTTTGTATCGTCAAAAATTGACTTATAAATCTGCTCGATTCCAAAACGGCTCTCCTTCTAACTCATCATACTCCGCTAAAGGGCGTCCATTCTCATAAATACTCCAAGTAATCTCTGCTCTACCTATTTTTATGGGTGTGTAATAATCTAATTTGCTTTTAACACTAAAATCTACAAACTCCATGTGTTTGTCGAAAGCCCAAAAATATCGTGCAAAAAGATTTAGCAAAGTTGTACTTTTCAAATCTAGTTTAGTGACAATATTGCCATTAAGAAAGTCCTTTGTCCAGTTAATTTCGTTAGAGCTTATTTTCAAAAACTCCTCTCTGATAATTTCAAAAAGTCTTTTCGTTTCAGAAATATCCTCAAACCGAACATACCTTTTATATAGACGATCAGTAACCAAACCCCAGTCTTCTTTGGAGTATTTTGGCACTACAAAAAATCTGATGCAATCAAAAAAAAGCCTTACATCTACAGGCGGACCTAAGGAATAAATTGAGTTCATACCTAAAAAACCAATATCTTTTACCTTCTTGCGATTGTCCATTTTATTCTCCAAAAAATGTAATTTGATTTGGCAGGATAATTCCATTTGACTTTTTATAAATGCCATCAATGATGCTTTGCTTTATCGCTGGTGTTAACGTCTGACCTCTTACGTCAATAGTGACAGTTTGTGTCATAGTGGTTGGCAAATTATTTGCTCGGTCAAAGGCTTGCTGAACTACGTTGTTGACTAGGCCGTTTTGATTCGTTTGAACATTGTAATTTTTGACTTCAATGCTACAAGAGTTACCAACACAAAAATCAGGCCTCACGCTACCACGCGTCCCATAAGGAACTTCCTGACCATTCAAATAGCTTACTTGCGATCGAGTTCCTTCTGGTAAAGTATTTCCGACATCAATTTCTGATTGTCTTGGTGTTGGTCTTGTACCAATAACAGCTGATTCACCGTTAAGCGTCCCACTAATAGTCTGTTGACCATAGCCAGTACCATCAACATTTTTCGAAACCGTTGTGTTTTCTGGATTACGCCCGCGCCCGCCTACTGAAGCAATTGCTAAGTCAATCCCAATTTCTGTTAATGGGCCAGCAACACTATCATAACTCCTATCAATCGGTAAGTTGGGCTGCGGTTGACCGTCCACCAAGTCTGGCAACATTTCATTAAAACCATTATAGAAGCCCGCTAAAGTGTTACGAATCCCTTTATTGA
>NZ_BMZG01000017.1 GCF_014652675.1 Formosimonas limnophila
CTAACCGACGCTTTGAGGTGTCTTTGCCTTGATTGTAAATATGCTATGTGTGATTTAACAGCATGCTTTGTAAGGGAGCCTCTGTATGTTGAGATTCCCTTCACTGTTTTTAGGCGTTTGGCTCCTATATGTTAAGTCTCACATTCTCTTGTACAACTTTAACCAAAAACGGATCGTGTTAAACTGTAGAACACCATTTGGCGATATACTATACACCTACCGTGAAAACGATAGTTTGTTTATTCAAAATCCACATAACAGTGTGTGGGATGTAACAGTTAAATTTTAAAAACCAATTAAGAAATAATATGAAAAAATTATTATTGGCTCTCTTTTTTGTTTCCGCCGTTAGCCATGCAGAAACCACTCGAGTTTTAGACACAAGAAACTATATTGTGCGAATTGTTGAGCACTGCTCAGAAGGCGAGGTCTCTTGCCAAAAGATTTCGTACACAGGTACGAGTAAGTCGAATGGGAAATCCATTAAGCTAAAGGGTGTTTCTAAGAGTCGCATGTGTGGGGATGGTGTTACCCCTTGCCAGTTTTTAGGTTATGAATTTAAAAACGGCAATGTTAAATATAATGTTCGAGAAGATGGTACGTTGGAGGTTATTGACCGTAAAGGGCGTGTCTTGGTCTCTGAAAGAGGTGAGTGGCAATAACGGATTAAGCCCGTAAACTGCTGTAATTTTTAGAGGTCAAGCCCTCAGGTAAAATGAGTTTTCACTAACTTACTGCCTATGGAGCGAGAGCATGACAAAGCACAATGTTTGCGTCAAGTCTAAAATTTACTGTAAATTTCCCTCAGTTTCAACGAGTAAATACGGTCTAAAAAATCAAGCTGATGCCTTTTCGGGTTTTGAAAAGTCCTCGGAACAAATCGCCTCATAAAACTCAGCCATATCCAAGTATCGCCGCTCCATCCAAGCCTCATTCATATCGGCGGGTACAACTCCGATTAAGCGGAAAGCAGCATCATTAGGGAATATACGCACCACTCGCTCGCGTCTTCTGACGTCCTGATTCAAACGCTCTTGCATATTGGTCGAACGCCAACGTTTGCGGTACTTGAGCGGAAGCGCTATCGCTTCCATGGCATCATCGAATGCCTCATTCAAACAGTCAACAGACTTGGGTGCACGGGCTTGAAATGCCTCAGCCAAGTCCTTTAATCTCCGCCGTGCCTCGGTCATATCGGATGCTTGAAACACCAAACGCGCCGCTTCTATGACATTAGGTTTGAGCTTACTGGGCGCACAGGTGGAAATGTTGCGCATTAAATGGACTTGGCAACATTGCCAGCTTGCGCTCGAAAATTGCTGCTTGACCGACTCAATAATACCTTCGCGCGCATCTGAAACCACAAGCTGCGTAATCGCATGACGTGCCCCACCTAATCGCATCAACACGCCCCACCTATTCGCGCTCAACGCCCCACATAAAAAACTTAAAGAATTTGCTTTTTCTGAAATTGTATGAAAATTCGAGTTTTTGCAAAAGATTACTCAAACTATCAATTTCTTAAAATTCCAATCGCACGAATTGCTAAATCAGTCTGTTTTTTTGGCTGTTTTGTAAAAAAATTATCAGCGGCTTTAATATCGGTCTTCGTAGGTAATACCGCCAAAAATTTACCTTTTAAGTCGCTATTCTCATTTTGCCTTGTTTGCCACACTTCTAAAAACTGCTCTTTGCTCAATGTTACATTTCCATACGAAGAATCAGCCAGCCACACAGTATCATCATTGATGCCGCGTAATACAGAAAAATGGTCTTCGCCCCGCAGTTTAATATAAACAACAACGGGGATTTTTAACTGCTTTAGTTGCTCATAACCTGCTGCGTACCCTTGCCCTTGAAAACCGAATTGAGGCAATATTTTTTGCATCTCAGAGAAAGACACGGCTTTTTTCCCGTTGTTCTCAAGTGCTTTAAGTATGTCCGTTTCGCTCACTTTTTGCCCGTAGTAAAAAGTGAGCAACGTGGCTAACGATGCGCCACCGCAAGAACTTTCAAAATTCTGTTTTACAACTGATAAATCACGTAGACTTTTCCAATCGTTTTTAACGATAGTCTGTGTAGGTAACAACGGGAGAAACTCGGCTTCAATTCGAAGCGTGCCAAAAAGTGACAACAGTAAAATAAATTTAATCGTCTTCATCTGATAACAGTTGTTCAATGCGCCGTTTGTGATTATTGAGAAAGTCTTGTGTTACGGCGTAATGGTCAGTTTCTTCATAAAAAACCTCACTAATACCCGACTTATCGAATTGCAATATTTTTGCATGAGGGTACGCCAATAAAATGGGTGAATGCGTGGCAATGATAAATTGTGACTGCTTTTTTACCAATTTATGTATGGCACACAGTGCCGCCATTTGACGGCTTGGCGATAATGCTGATTCAGGCTCATCAAACAAATATAAACCCTTGCCCGTGAGTTTATGAAGCAAAACCGCCATAAATGCCTCGCCATGTGAACGGGTATGTAATGAGCCTTGATAGCCATCTAAATAACCTACTTCATCCATGTAGGTTGCGACATTGTAGAAACTTTCCGCCCGTAAAAAATAGCTGTCTTTTGGATACGGCACACCCCTATTTAATCGCAGCACTCGATATAATTCAGAAGTAGATGCTTCGGTCGTGCGTAGTGAAAAATTTTGAGTACCGCCCTCAACACTAAAACCCAATGCCAATGCTACCGCCTCTAATACAGTTGATTTTCCCGAACCATTTTCGCCAACAAGAAAGGTAACTTGAGGATGAAACTCGATGTTTCCGATGCTTTGCACAGCGGCAATATCGAACGGGTAAGAGTTAAAATCAATCTCGATTTTTTGGTCAATTTTGACAGATGATAAATAACCTCTATTTTTTAGCATTTTCACTCAACGAGTAAGTGAGCAATATGACGCAGATATACTTCAATATCCTGCTCACTATAGCCCAGCGCACGTCCGATTTTCCGCTCTAAATCAGCCACAAACCCCCGCGCCCGTGCTTCGTCTATGAGTCTGATAAATTCTTGTGCCTCTTGCTCATAATCAGGTGTATAGATGATATGAGTGTATTCGTTATGTTCAATATGTTTTAGTTGGCCACTTTGCAGATATGGTTCAAATTCTTCATAAACGCATTCGAGCATGGCTATATGCTTTGTTCCTGCAAGCATTAAATCTAACTCTTGCCCATCATGGGGGGCAATTCCAGCGGGTAATTCGTGCATTTAATAACCTTTAAAAATCACATTGAAAAAAAGAAGATGAATTCATCTTCTTTTTTATATCATTAAACGATTAACGTTTACCCCAGCAGTTGAAGCAGTAGTACGGGCTGTAAACACCACCGTGACGAGCTCCGCAAGTAACACATGTATAAGTATAGCTACGCGGTGCTGCACCTTTTGTATCGTCCAATTCAGCTTGAGACAATAACTGTGCCTGTGCACAAGCCTCTGGCGATTGAGCCGCTGCCTGTTTACCCATTTCAAAAATGGACGATGTTGCGGGTGCTGCGGCTGTAACTGGCGTTGGTTCTTGAATTTTCACATCGTCTGCAAATGCCACAGAATTTGCTAAAAATACACTCGATAACAACATAACGAAAGCCATAACTGCTTTTTTCATTTTCACTCCTTAAAGTTTGAATAGGGACAATGGTTTTGACGCATCAAAATTGATGCTGCCATTTAAAATTCAGGTCTGCCCCCTTTTGACCTGAAATATTAGACTTCACGCTCAAATCAAAAATATTATCTTTTGATGGCGAGTAAGTCAGCCCCCACAACATATCGGTGCTTGTTTGGTTGTGGGTGTTTTGCTTATCGTTATACTTATCCGCATTTTTATAAATCCATTGAACGCCGCCGTTTAATGTGATTTTGTCATTCACGGCAAAAGCCACCGCAGGGCTGATAACTAGGAAATTTCCTGATTTATATCGGTTTTCTCCTTGTTTTGATGCACGGCTCATACGGTATGCGAGATTGAGGGACAATAAAACGGGGTCAATGACTTTATACGTAGTTACGCCCACCATAGCAGACTGAAACGAGCGTAATTTATCAGGGTAACGCTCTGCTAAAGCCACTTCTGCAAAGCCCAATACAGCGGGCGTTTCAGTGTCTTTCTTAAACTGATAATTAACACCGAGCCACGTATCACTTAACCGATTCTCGTTGTATTGATACGTACCATTTGAATCACTACTCCGTATTTGGCTGTATTGGTAACTGGTTCGGCTGTATATTTCTGCTTTATCTGTCAAACCGTAACGAATGCCAAGAGTGCCGATTAAATGGTCTTGGTTCGTTCGTTGTTCGCTTATCGAGCTGGGAATTTGTACAAACGAGTTTGTACCCGTTTGCACTAAAACTGATTCGCCCACTGCAAAATTTTGGTTGTCACTGTTGGAGTAAGTAACACCAACATCTACCTTTAATTTTCCTTTATCGGTTATAGCATCTTCAACTTTTATAGGGGTATCAGCAAAAGCGTTATTCATGGTAAAAGCCATAGCCAAAATTGCCGCTTGTACGGTTAAGCATGTTTTTGTTTTCACAATAAAGTCTTTTTATGGTCGATTATAGAACTGCACATTGTACCAATTCAATCACTCAACCGCAAACCGATACGGCTACGTAGTAATACTGGCGCGGCATGTGCGAAATTTCCTTTTTTATCAGCCGTTCGCGGCAAATTTATTTGCAAAATCTCACCCTCACCGTGCTGCTGCTGCTGCTGCTGCTGCTGCTGCTGCTCAAGATTGTGAATGTATCCTGTTCGAGAGCGAGTTTATTTTTGAAATGGTTTTGTTTTGTTGCATATATGTTGCAGTTTTACGTTGACTTCACCCAAATCCAAATGATAAATGCGCATTCAAATGGATAAAGCATCAAGGCAATCGTGTTGGCATATTCACCCAAGCCGATGAATTCCGCAAAACTCGCATTACCCCACAGGACAAACACGCTACCAATTAAGAGCATGGTCACATAACCAATAGCTTCCTCTCTGTCTTTTTGTGCCTGACACGCATAGCAATAATCTTTTTCGTTTTGAACAAGGGGGACGCGACATCTGACATTGATACAATGCTCAACATAGAAGTGCTGATGCGTTTCATGGTGAAGGTCACGCCCAGCTATGTGATGATTTCCATCGCCGTCAATTTGAACCGTCATCGCTTTTCTTCGGACCATTTTCGTAATAGTCACGCCCCGAGATTCCGCTGTTGTTATTCCCTGAAACCACAACCCCAAAATTAAGCGGTACAGACGTGGCTTGCGGTGCTACGCCCCCCAGTGCCACTCGCAAAGTTGCATTGCGTAAATCTTGATTCAATGCCCGATAACTGGTGATGAGTACTTGCTCGTCAGCACTGAGCACTGATGCAGATTCAGCACGTCCTGTCAGCAGCCAAAGTGGATCAACTTGGCAAGCATAAAAAGCTTTGAGCAAAAACTCGGCATCTGGCGTTCGGTCTCCTACCTCGTATCTTGCAAGCGTAGCACGCCCAACACCCAAACGGTCTGCAAACTCTTGTTGTGTGGCATCTGCACGAATTGTTTTAAGACGCTGACCTATTGAATTTGGGTCTATCAAGACTGATCCTTTTTCGGTTACAGCCCCAAATTGGGACGAATGGATTTTTATTTGCTAAATTTGCGCCAAACGGATTTTTAATGTAAGATTTCTGCATTACAACATCATTCATAAAGGACAACCATGACTGCAGATGAAATCAAAGCAAAATTTAAAGCCGAAGGCAAGACATTTACCGAATGGGCAGCAGACAATGGTTACCGTCGAAATGCTGTGTATCGTGTGATTAACGGCTTTGACAAGGCGCAATATGGTCAAGCGCATGAAATCGCCGTTAAGCTGGGCTTAAAAGCCAATCCAGAAAAACAATAGCCAATCACTTAATCTTATTTTAAATTGTTTTGAAAGGAATGTATACGAGATAAGCCAACTTTAAACCCCCACACCTAAAAAGACAAAAGACCCAAAGCCGTAAACTTTGAGTCTTTTTAAATGCAAACGGTCAAGCCCCACAAGGCGACTTTTTGTATTGTCTTTCCAAATCAATTCGATGTCAAGCACTTTGTTTGATGTCATGGGTGTCTGCACCCTAAATTTAAGGAAGCATGATGCAAACCTCAATAGAAACCATTCGCTTGGTCTGCAAGTTATTAAGTGATCCGGCACAAAGCCACCGTAGCATTGCAAGGTTGTGCCAAGTTTGTCATAAAACCGTCAAACGCATTCAAGTCAGAATCGAAACAGAACACCTTGATGTTCGGACAATACAAGACAATGACTTGTATCGCCTATTCAGTCATTCAAAAGTCACAGTACACGCCACATCGACAATTGATTGGCAAACTTTGCACAACGACATGCAAAAGCGCGATATGACCATGCAGTTGGCATGGGAAGAATATCGCACCATCAATAATGACGGGATTTCATATTCACAGTACTGCCGTCAGTACCGCCAGTGGCGTAAGACTATAAAAGTCAGCCTGCGCCAAACCCATCGAGCGGGCGAGTCCATTTTCATAGATTTCTGTGGGCGCACCATGCCCATTTGTGATAAAAAAACAGGTGAGGATTGGAAGGCGCAAGTGTTTGTTGGTGTATGTGGCGCATCGGGTTATATTTTTGCTGTTGCCGTCAAAAGTCAAAAGATTACAGACTTTTTGAGTGCGCATATGCAAATGTTGGCACACATCAATGGCGTGCCCAAATACATCGTCACCGACAACCTCAAGTCAGCGGTCATTAAAAACACCAAAGAGACAATCGAGTTGAACCGCGCTTATACTGAATTGGCAGAGCACTATGGCTTCATCATTGTGCCAGCACGACCACGCCGACCAAAAGACAAGGCAATGGCTGAAGTAGGTGTGCAGATTGTGCAACGTTGGGTCTTAGCGCGGCTGCGCAATCAGGTGTTTTTTAGTTTGGATGAACTCAATCAACAAATTGAGCATTGGATGATTGAGTTGAACCAACGCATCACCAAAACCTATACCGTCAGCCGAACTGAACGATTAGAAAGCATTGATCGACCTGCACTGCGACGATTGCCCATTTTGCCTTACGCTTACAGTGCTTGGGCTTACAATCAGCGTGTGGATGATTCGTACCATGTGCTGTTCAATGGTAAGCGTTATTCTGTGCCGTATCAATTTGCCCATCGAACCGTTGATGTGCGGGCGACAGATGATGTAGTGGAAGTATTTTGGCAACGTGAGCGAATTGCTCGTCATGCAGTCACATCGGACTTGGTGACCAGTGACCCTGCACATCGTCCGGATAATCATCAGTTTGCCAATGATACGACACCCGATAATATGCGAGATTGGGCAAGAAACGTAGGCATTGCAACTTTGCAATTTGTGGAAGCAAACTTATCAGACACGCGCCATTATGCCGCGAAGTTGAAGTCTCTGATTAACCTGAAACGTGAGGTGCGGCAGCATGATTGGCAAGCCAGTTTAGAGGCGGCTTGTGCATTCGTAATTCATATGAAGTGTTTTAGCGTATCACGGCTTCGTTCTGTACTGAAACGTCACTCGTTTGAACCGACCCAAAGTACTACCAAACCGATTCACCACAGCAATATCCGTGGTGCGGATTATTATGCGGGCAATACTGGAGGTGTGGTATGACACAATCCATTGAAGCAGGGTTGCAGCAACTACGCTTATCTGGCATGGCGGCTGAGTTGGCCAAACAATCCAAAGACCGTAAAACCCAAGAATCATCATTTGACAATCGCTTGAGTTTGTTGATTGAGGCGGAAATCATGAGCAAGGATAATCGACGGATTACTGCATTACTCAAAAAGGCGAAATTGCGTTACGCGCAAGCGACGCTGGAAGATGTGATTTACAAATCTGACCGAAAGTTGGAGCGATTGCAAATTAACAACTTGGCTAATTGCGAGTGGGTGAAGCATCGACACAGCGTGATTTTAACGGGGGCGACTGGCACGGGTAAGAGTTGGTTGGCGTGTGCGCTGGCCACTCAAGCCTGTCGGCATGGTTTGTCGGTACTGTATATGACGGCAACGACATTGTTTGATAACATTCGATTGAGCCAAGCCGATGGGACAATATTGAAACTGAAGCGAAGTTTGACACGACAGAGTTTGTTGGTGATTGATGATTTGGGGATGGGCGGTGTACCTGATGACTTGGCGCATGTCTTGCTGGAAATACTTGACCAACAGTCGATGACGGGGGCTGTGATTATCACCAGTCAATATCCGCACAAAACTTGGCATGATCTGTTCAACGACCCAACTATTGCTGATGCAATTTTAGACCGTTTGATTCATGGGGCTTATTGTTTGGCACTTGAAGGCGAATCAATGCGTAAAATTAAGGCTAGGAAGTAGGAACAATGAAGATGCGGGCGTGTCATAATTTTCGTGCGGGCACGTCCGTAATAACTGTGGGGCACGACGGTGCGAATGGATGCAGGCGGGGTATGCTATTTTGCACACAAGCTGCACGCCTTTCAAACCTCGTGCTTTGAGACGCGTAAAGGCTTCTTTCCAAGTAAATGCGTTCTCACCGTTGTCGATTTCAAGCCCAACAATCTCACGATAGCAATCGCTGCGCACCGCTGACATGGTGAGTGCGGCGCGACTAACCACACGGTCGTCATGGTTACGGGCGTTGATGTACATCGCATCCACCATGAGCACGGGATACTCACCATCTAAATGCCTATTGGTAAAGACTTTGACCTGCGCATCCAAGTTGACGCACAGACTGCTGACCAGCGACTTAGAGAAACCAGTACCGCACAATTCTTCGGTAATCGCTGGCACCTTGCGGGTCAATACGCCTTGCACATACATTTACATCATCGCCAAAACCAAGGCTTGCTCATTACGCTGGTAGTGTTTGTAAATGTCGGCACAAAAACTACTGTCCCGAGTTTGCGGCACTTGCAAGAACAATGTGCCAATGCGTACCGGTGGTCATATTTACTTGCGCCGTAACAATGCGGCACTAAAATACAAAAGTGGTGCACACGCGTCTTGATGCCGCGATAGATGATGTCGGTTTCGCCATACTGCGCGGAAAGTGACTCGGTTTCAAAGCATGGTGTGCACGAAAAGGCATGGCTATGAGGTGGGCTTGCTTTGCCGACCAGATGTTTTCCTGTAGTTCTTATTGGCTAAGTATTTACACGTAACAAATTGTTGACTTTAAAACCTTAAAGGTGTAAATTTTACCCAAAGAGTACTGATTTAAAAAATGAATAAAAATAGGATTTATATCTTGACAGGCTTTAAGTTATAAACTTTTTGTTTTGTGGCGTAGGGCTTTGATAAGTAATTTTGTCTTTTCCTTGGTGCGGGTTTGTTTGGCAAATACTATAGTGTGTTTTTAGTGGAGGGCTGAATCATGAAATCTGTTTGGAATTGTATTGGCATGAAAAAAACGTCTCTTTTAGCCAGTTTATTGATATCTGCTGGTATCGTCGAGTTGTCTTATGCTAATGAGGTAAATGCGGCTAGTTTGAATCCTGAAGATTTATCGTCGCTTGACGATAAGCACTCGGTTTCGCCAAATTCTGTTTCACTGGCATCTGCGTCGAATGATATGTCAAGTAATGAGAAAGCGGTTGTCCGTCCGTTGAATAAGGTTTTGAATTTGCCGGAGAAGGGCAAGATATGGGTAACGGAAGATCCAGCGGTTATCACACCTAATTTATCGGTTAGTGCGCCATCCAGCGTTGGTTTTTCTGATGGCAAGGTAGCCGAACCTGTTTTGTTTAACGTGTACACGAATTACGCCCCGTTCATAGAGAAGGCGGAGGTATTGGTTTATGCGCCAGAGGACGTTGATCGCACGAAGCCTGCGGCAGTGATTCCGGTTAAGTGGGATCCTA
>NZ_BMZG01000018.1 GCF_014652675.1 Formosimonas limnophila
ACGCCGCCTCAGGCGCAGCAGGTGCTGTCACAGGCGAAGCCCTCGCTCAAATCATCATCAAAGAGAAATACGACGGCAAAACATCCGACCAGCTCACCACCGCAGAGAAAGAAGACATCCGAGCCATTTCAACACTCGCAGCAACCCTCGTCGGTGGGATTTCAGGTGGCAGCTTTGAAGATGCCGTTACTGCGGGAGCGGCGGGGTATAATGCGGTGGTGAATAATAAACTTTCCGAGCTTGATATTCCGGGATTCATTCAAAAACTCGTTGGTAATCGAATGAAATGTGAAAGTGGGCAGCTTTCTGATAGTGCTTGCGCCATGTTGCAATCTACGGCGGAACGTCAATTTAAAGAAAACAATTGTTCGACAAATGCAGAATCGTATCTTTGTTCGTCATTATCCAGAGAGATTAAGGCCTTAGACGAAGCCACAATGAACTATCAGCTTTCTAACAGGATGCAACTCACTTGGCTACAAAGAACAAACCCCATTCGCTATGAGGCAGTCAAGGAAGTCATTGACCAAGGCGCAGTTATTTATCCGCCTTTGAGAATGATTTCTGGTGGCTTAACTATAGGGGAGATTGTCGTTGATGTGGTTGCAAAACATGATTTTCGTTCTGCTACAAAAGAGTTCGCTATTTCAATGATATCAGAGGCTATGGTAAGGAGAGTGCCTATGTTGAATACTCTTCCTACCAATCAAAGAGATAGTGCTCAAGAGGGTATTAAATATATAGCTGGTAAATTATATGATCAAGGATTTGGAAAATGAAATTAATCAGCGATAGCAATCTTAAAATTCTTTTAATTGTTTTTGTGGTAACTGAAACAGTTATTGTTTTGTTTAATGCAAAATTAATTAGTGCAGTTGTATTAGCAATGTTGCTTTGTTGTATTTTTAGCATACATAGTATCATTAAATATTTTAGAAGAGATTTATATTATTCTTCATCCCTTATCAATTTGAGTGCACCGCCTAATGAAAGGGAAAATAGGTTTTGGCTGTTTTTTGTTGATTTTACGTTCTCTGGTGTGATTGTTCCTATTGGAATAATTTTGCACGTTATTGGCATCAATCCATTTAAAAATTTTACAGCTTGGTTTTGAGTGCGGTAGGGTGCAATAAGCAAAGCGCATTGCATCGTATGTTTTGAAAGGGTTTCGTGAATCATTTGCTGACTTTGATATTTCAAAAAGCCTCTGTGGGTTTTGTCCCACAGGGGCTTTTTGCATTTAAAGAAAAGCAGACCTTCGCCAACGCCAATCAAGCCTATGGCAACGCCAACGGCAGCAGCACCAGCTACACCGAAACCCAAGTCACCGCCACAGACAAACTCACGCTCAATGCGGGACGGGACATGAACCTCATCGGTGCGCAGGCGCGTGGTGAGACCGTTGAGGCCGATGTTGGGCGCAACTTCACCATCACCAGCTTGCAGGACACNTGGGTTTGACGTCAATGTTAAAGGCCACACGCAGCTCAATGGCGCGGTGATTTCGAGTACGGCACCCGCCGAATTCAACCGGCTCACCACAGGCAGCTTGGGCTACACCAACATCGAGAACCAAGCCGAATTCAGTGCGAACAGCAGCGGGGCGACCATCGGCGCTGGTAACCTGACCAATGTCGCCATCAATCTGGCCGCCAGCCAAATCCCCGCAGCGCTCAATCAAAATGATTCAGCAGCCAGCACCACCGTCTCAGCAGTCAGTCCTGCCACCATCACGGTCGGAGGCCAAACCGTTGAGCCAGTCGGCTTGTCTCGCGACCCAGCCAATGCCACCAATGCGCTCAACCCGATATTTGACCTACAAGAAGTACAGGACAACTTCGCCATGAGCAGTGTGGTGTCTGACATCGGTGCACTCACGTTCAACATCATCTCGACCGAAATCCAACGCCCCGCAGCTGAGGCGCGGGACAAAGCCCTTGCCGCAGCAGAACAAGCAGCCATGGGAGACATCGAAAAGAACCACCCAGAACTGTACACACAAATCACCACCGGCAGCACCAAAGGGGACACCGAGGCCATTCTCGGCTATTTGGAAACTCAAGCCAAAGAAAGTCCCGCCTATCTCTCCGCCATCGCTGCCTTAGGTGAAAACCCCACCGAAAGCCAAAAGCAAGCGGTGTTTGAATACCACGCCACACAAGGCACGTTCGGCGCGTACTTCCAAGCCAACCAAGCCTACATCGACGGCCAAAAAGACTTCGCACCGGGTGGCAAATACAACATGGCCTCCCAAGCCATCACAGGCCTACTCGCCAGTGCCGCAGGCGGCAATCTGCAACAAGGCATCGCCAACGCCGCCGCGCCACTGCTCGCCAGCCAAGTCGGTGACTACTTCGACCGCCAACCCGACACCGAAGCGAACAACGCCGCGCGTCTCCTCACCCACGCTGCCGTCGGAGCCGCCGTCGCCTACCTATCAGGCAACGACGCTGCCTCAGGCGCAGCAGGTGCTGTCACGGGTGAAGCCCTCGCTCAAATCATCATCAAAGAGAAATACGATGGCAAAACATCCGACCAACTCACCACCGCAGAGAAAGAAGACATCCGAGCCATCTCAACACTCGCAGCAACACTTGTCGGTGGAATTACAGGTGGGAGCTTTGAAGATGCCGTTACTGCGGGGGCGGCGGGGTATAATGCGGTGGTGAATAATGGACTTACTACCCTTGATAAGGTTTTAAACAACGACCTCAAAGATTTTACAGAGGAAGAAAGGGAAGCAATTAATCAAGGTTGCATACCTTTTGGGGGGAGCGGAAGCCCTATGTTTTGTGCTGGTTTTGGTGGTATAACTAAGGTTCTACAAGTAAGATTTTTGAGCTTGGTTAAAACAGATAGCTACTTATTAAAACAAGCAAAATCTCTATCGCAAAAAGAAAGTGCTGGTATCAATAAAATGCTTGAACAAATAGCTAAAGGAAATATGAACCCAGGCATAGGAACTAAAGTTTTTGATGGTATTACAGAGTTTAGGCATGTTGATGGAGGTCGAATTTATGGTGCTTTTAAAGATGGTGTTTTCCAAATTTTTGGTTATTCTGGCAAAGCAAATCAACCAGGTGTCATTGATAGAATCAAAAAACTATTTTTTTAAGGAATAAAATGCAATTATTCGGAACAAATTTTGTTATTGAAATTTGGCACAACTTAGATGAAGAAAAAGATGGGGATATAGATTTTCATTTAACGTATGGTGGCAATAAATTTTTTGGCACGGCCATTACTTTAAAAGCTATTAGTCGAATTTTAGAGAATCATAGTGCTAGTGGCGAGTCTGCGAATGGGTTGTATTTTTTAACCAATGATATGATAATTCTCAAAGAAATAACATCTGAAACTTTGATTTCTGCTCTGTCTGATATCATCAAGGAAGAAGGCCGATTGGATAGCATTTTTACAAGAATTGATGTTGTTTCATCCTAATAAGACAGTAATTGATTTGCAAGCTATGTGCTTGAAAACACTAAACTGATCTGCCCTCGAATAGACGGCCCCCCTTTTAACTGTCGTGTCCGTACCGTGTCTTTACGTTCTTAGTCTTCAAATGTCGTGATTTTTGAAGATTTTTAGGTTTAAATTGGCTCAGCCAAGGCTGGGCGAGCCATAATTGGCTGATTAAATTGTTCTTTTACAAGTTGGTTTTGAGTCCATTTTGGTGTTTTGCGCGTGCTTATGCGCCGTTGGTTCGGACAACGCTTGTTTGATTGAGCAGGTGCTGTCACGGGTGAAGCCCTCGCTCAAATCATCATCAACACCAGATACGACGGCAAAACATCCGACCAGCTCACCACCGCAGATAAAGAAGACATCCGAGCCATCTCAACACTCGCCGCAACCCTCGTCGGTGGAATTACAGGTGGGAGCTTTGAAGATGCCGTCACAGCTGGGGCGGCGGGGTATAATGCGGTGGTGAATAATGAAATGCACCTCGGCTTTAAGTCACCATCAGACAGATATAAAGAAGCTTTATATGCTGGTGATGTCGCAGCAATGGAGAAACTTCAGAAAGAATTCCCAGGCGTATTTACCAGTGCAGAAAAGAACATGAGTGATTTAAGACAAGCAGAGTTAAATCAGGCAGGTATTGAACGCTTTATTAATGAAAAATGTGGGGGGCTGAGCAATACACAGTGTCAAACTGCCATCTCGAATTGGCTGACTCAAGGTGATCAAAGAGCGCTGGCAATTTTTGGTGGCACATTGGCCTTGGGCGGACCAAGTGCTATTAGAGCTTTGATATCTGCCTATAAAGCTGGGAAAGAGGTGTGGGACACGAAATATTTTGGCCGAAATGAACCTTTTGGCTCGAAAGATCCTATGGTAAATAACACTGCAAATAGGTTGAATAATGAAATTCCGGGAGCTGTTAGTGGTGTAGGGGTAAGAATCTCAGGGGCAGGAAGAACTTCCGATGCCGATGTCATGCTTACAAATGGGGTAATGATTGAAGTTAAAAGTGGTGGAGGCACGGGTATTAACAGCCAGGTTGCTAAACAAGCGGAGATTATGGGAGGAAAAGATAAGATAATTGTTTATGCCCCAGACATTGGCGGTGCCGCACAAAGACAATTAATTTCCAATGGTTATAAGGTATTTCGTAATATGGAAGATTTAATTAAATATATCAAGCAAATATTTTAGGAGCTGTTATGGAAAGTTTTGTATTATCAGTTGATCGAAGTTTTAAAATTAAGAAAGAGAAACTAGAACTTGGATTACGCTCAATCGGTTACCATTTTGATTATTGGGAATCAGATGATAATTTTTTAATTCGTGGTGATTACAAATATTCTGATGGATATATTGAGGCATTTGGAATTAATAACGAAGAGAACATTTCTATCTTGAAAATTGAGTATTCTGATTTAGATCAAAAAGATATTGATATGATGAAAATCGATGATCAAAATTATAAATTTTATTCTTTTAGGTATAGAAATGGTACAGGGTTTCCTTTTGTAAAAATTTTTCTATTTTTACTGGGTTGTGATATTAAAAAGACATTTATTGATGACAATCATGGCTCTATTACGACGTTATATGATTTTTTATATAATGATGAAGAGCGGTAGGGTGCAATAAGCGAAGCGCATTGCATCGTATGTTTTGAAAGGGTTTCGTGAATCATTTGCTGACTTTGATATTTCAAAAAGCCTCTGTGGGTTTTGTCCCACAGGGGCTTTTTGCATTTAAAGAAAAGCAGACCTTCGCCAACGCCAATCGAGCCTATGGCGTAAGCGTCAGGGGCAGCCATCTTGAAAGAGTCCAAATGACGTGAGATATTGTGCGCTCTAAAAATCAAAGGAGCGTACATTGAAGCCAGTGCATCAGAACCCGACTCGCGGGATGCCCAAAGACA
>NZ_BMZG01000019.1 GCF_014652675.1 Formosimonas limnophila
ACGCCGCCTCAGGCGCAGCAGGTGCTGTCACAGGCGAAGCCCTCGCTCAAATCATCATCAAAGAGAAATACGACGGCAAAACATCCGACCAGCTCACCACCGCAGAGAAAGAAGACATCCGAGCCATCTCAACACTCGCAGCAACCCTCGTCGGTGGAGTGACAGGTGGCAGCTTTGAAGATGCCGTTACAGCAGGGGCGGCGGGGTATAACGCGGCGGTGAATAATGGGTTATCTGATGAGATTTTAAGAGCAATGGATGCTTTCCCAGGTGGTTCTGGTGTTAAATGGACAGGAAAAGGGCTTGTAAAATATGGGGGAAAAGCTTACCAAATACTCAAAGATGCCCTAAAAATAGCCAACTCTTATATACCTGGTAGAGTAATTTCGCGAGTAAACTTGGATGGAGAAGGCATGGCTCATATAATGAAAAGGCACTTTGACCCGTCTGTAAATGCGAGTCAGTTTACAATTACTCCGCACCAACTCTCAACAATTTTACAGCACCCAGAGGTTGTAAGGTCTCCGATTGTACAGGTGATACCTAATCAAGGGGTAAACACCTATGTTAGAACTGTAACTTTAAATATTAATGTTGGCATTGATAAATTTAGTGGCTGGCAACCAACTTCGACTATGACTATATTAACCGATGGTTGGGGAAATTTAATAACCGCTTTTCCAGGAGTCTTACGATGAAACTGATTAATTCAATGACAGAAGATGTTCTTCGCAAGGAGATACTGGCTAATCAAGAAAGTGCTCAAAACAACATAAGGTTATTAAACGTGATAAAGGAAAAATTTCCAAGTTTTAAAAATTTTTTAATCATAGATTTCTTAATGGAACAAGGGGAAGATATTTATACTCTCCTAATAGACGGAATCACTGTTATTTCTCTTGAGTTATCTAGAATCGATGAAAGTGCAATTTGGGGTAATTGTTTGCCTGTCTCGGAATACGAGAAACTTTTGGTATCAAAATTGGCGCAACTTAGGTTGAGAGTTACACTAGATATTTTGAAATGATTTCATGAATCATTTGCTGACTTTGATATTTCAAAAAGCCTCAGTGGGTTTTGCACCACTGGGGCTTTTTGCATTTAAAGGAAAGCAGACGTTCGCCAACGCCAATCGAGCAAAAGGCAACGCCAACGGCAGCAGCACCAGCTACACCGAAACCCAAGTCACCGCCACAGACAAGCTCGCGCTCAATGCGGGACGGGACATGAACCTCATCGGTGCGCAGGCGCGTGGTGAGACCGTTGAGGCCGATGTCGGGCGCAACTTCACCATCACCAGCTTGCAGGACACCAGCAACTACGACTCGACGCAACGCAGCCAAAGCGTCGGTGTGGAAGTCCCTGTTTATGGTGTGGGCTCAGCATCGGGCAGCTACTCGCAAACCAAGCAAACCATCGACAGCAATTACCAGTCGGTTAATGAGCAATCGGGCATCTACGCAGGCAAGGGCGGGTTTGACGTCAATGTCAAAGGCCACACACAGCTCAATGGTGCGGTGATTTCGAGTACGGCACCCGCCGAATTCAACCAGCTCACCACAGGCAGCTTGGGTTACACCAACATCGAGAACCAAGCCGAATTCAGCGCGAACAGCAGCGGGGCGACCATCGGCGCTGGTAACCTGACCAATGTCGCCATCAATCTGGCCGCCAGCCAAATCCCCGCAGCGCTCAATCAAAATGATTCAGCAGCCAGCACCACCGTCTCAGCGGTCAGTCCTGCCACCATCACGGTCGGAGGCCAAACCGTTGAGCCAGTCGGCTTGTCTCGTGACCCAGCCAATGCCACCAATGCGCTCAACCCGATATTTGACCTACAAGAAGTACAGGACAACTTCGCCATGAGCAGTGTGGTGTCCGATATCGGTGCACTCACGTTCAACATCATCGCCACCGAAGTGCAACGCCCCAAAGCAGAAGAGCGGGACAAAGCCCTTGCCGCAGCAGAACAAGCAGCCATGGGAGACATCGAAAAGAACCACCCAGAACTGTACACACAAATCACCACCGGCAGCACCAAAGGGGACACCGAGGCCATTCTCGGCTATTTGGAAACTCAAGCCAAAGAAAGTCCCACCTATCTCTCCGCCATCGCTGCCTTAGGTGAGAACCCCACCGAAAGCCAAAAGCAAGCCGTGTTTGAAACACTGTCCAGAAATGGTACATTGGGCAGCTACTTCCAAACCAATCAAGCCTACATTGACGGCCAAAAAGACTTCGCCCCAGGTGGCAAATACAACATGGCCTCCCAAGCCATCACAGGCCTACTCGCCAGTGCCGCAGGCGGCAATTTGCAACAAGGCATCGCCAACGCCGCCGCACCACTGCTTGCCAGCCAAGTCGGTGACTACTTCGACCGCCAACCCGACACCGAAGCGAACAACGCCGCGCGTCTACTCACCCACGCCGCCGTCGGAGCCGCCGTCGCCTACCTATCAGGCAACGACGCCGCCTCAGGCGCAGCAGGTGCTGTCACAGGCGAAGCCCTCGCTCAAATCATCATCAACACCAGATACGACGGCAAAACATCCGACCAGCTCACCACCGCAGAGAAAGAAGACATCCGAGCCATCTCAACGCTCGCCGCAACCCTCGTCGGTGGAATTACAGGTGGGAGCTTTGAAGATGCCGTCACAGCTGGGGCGGCGGGGTATAATGCGGTGGTGAATAATGAAATGCACCTCGGCTTTAAGTCACCATCAGACAGATATAAAGAAGCTTTATATGCTGGTGATGTCGCAGCAATGGAGAAACTTCAGAAAGAATTCCCAGGCGTATTTACCAGTGCAGAAAAGAACATGAGTGATTTAAGACAAGCAGAGTTAAATCAGGCAGGTATTAAACGCTTTATTAATGAAAAATGTGGGGGGCTGAGCAATACACAGTGTCAAACTGCCATCTCGAATTGGCTGACTCAAGGTGATCAAAGAGCGCTGGCAATTTTTGGTGGCACATTGGCCTTGGGCGGACCAAGTGCTATTAGAGCTTTGATATCTGCCTATAAAGTAGGAAAAGAGGTGTGGGATAAACCTATACCATATACTTTGTATGATAAATTGAGAAACATTGACTCTAAACAGTTACAGGCGAAGTTTAAACATGCTGAAGATTTTGGGGTTTCAGGTAACTATAACACTGCAAATGCACTAAGATTTCAAGAGGCTATTAATAGGCATATAAGAGATCCGTTGGTGCGAATCATTCAAGGAACGTATAGAGGTCAACCAGTGACACATATAGTAAATCCCCAAACTGGTTTGAGTGTTATTACTACTCGATCTGGTGAATTTATCAGTGGCTGGAAACTTAATCCAGCTCAATTAAGAAATGTATTAAGTCGTGGAGGATTATAAAAAATGGAGTCTAAAATGAGCAACAAATCAATATCAATTCCTTTGACTGAAGACGAAGCCCTAGTTTTGTTTGAATGGCTTTGCATTTTTAATCAGAGTGAAGTAGATAAGCTTTTCCAAGATGATGTTACAGAACAGATTCTTTTTTCGATTGAGAATATGTTGGAGTCGCAGTTAGTTGCTCCATTTGACCCAGATTACAAAATTATTCTTGAGGAGGCAAGAAAAAGGCTTAAGAATTAAAGGGTTTCATGAATCATTTGCTGACTTTGATATTTCAAAAAGCCTCAGTGGGTTTTGCACCACTGGGGCTTTTTGCATTTAAAGGAAAGCAGACCTTCGCCAACGCCAATCGAGCAAAAGGCAACGCCAACGGCAGCAGCACCAGCTACACCGAAACCCAAGTCACCGCCACAGACAAACTCACGCTCAATGCGGGACGGGACATGAACCTCATCGGTGCGCAGGCGCGTGGTGAGACCGTTGAGG
>NZ_BMZG01000020.1 GCF_014652675.1 Formosimonas limnophila
TATCCGCCAGCTACAGCGGTACCGACAGCAGGACAGGTGAACAAGGCGGTTACAATGGCTTTAATGCAGGCTTGCCTTCCGTCATGCAGGCCAAGGACGACGAGAACAGCACCACGCGCTCGGGCATCGCTGCGGGCACTGTCACCATTCGTGATGAAGCAGGGCAGCAGGCCGCCACAGGTCAAACGACTGAGCAAACCGTCGCCAATCTGAATCGTGACGTCACCCTCGACATGCAAAACGCCACAGGGCTTGAGAACCTCTACGAGCGCGACAAAGACAAAATCGCCACTGGGTTTGAGATTGTTAAAACCCTCTCAGAAAACACGCAGAAGTTCATGAGCATCATGGCCAAGGACATTGATGCAGCGGGTGAAAAGCCAGCTGTGGGCAAAGACAACAAAGCCATCACAGTGAAAGTGTTTGACAAAGATGGCAACGAAATCGGCGTGCGTCAGCTCACCAATAAAGAAGCCTATGAGAAAGGCTACGAGTTGGGCGACACCACCGTCAACGGTCAAACCCTCAACTACGCCACCCGCCAAAACCTCTGGGGCAACGGCGGCACGGGCAGCATGATTCTGACTGGCCTTGTCGGTGCCGCCAGCGGCAACGTCACAGGCAGCGGCGCGAGTTTGCTACAAAACACCGCCATCAACGTTATCCGTCAATACGGTGCAACGCAAATCAAAGACATCGCCGATGGATTCATGACAAACGGCAAACCAACCGCCGAATCAGAAACCATCCGTGGCCTCCTACACAGCATCGCAGGCTGCGCAGGCGCAGCCGCCACAGGCGGTGACTGTGCCTCAGCCGCAGCAGGCTCCGCTGCAACCGTTGCGCTCAACAACCTCATCGCAGCCGACACCAAAAACATGACGGCTGAGCAAAGACAAGCCTACAGCAATCTCATCGCCAGCCTCGTCGGTGGTGTGACCGCAGCAGCGGGTGGGGATGCAGCGGCAGCGGTTTTGGCGAGCAAGATTGAGGTGGATGATAACCTCTTGAGCCGTCCCAACATACAAAAATTAATGGCCGCTGTTCAAAACGGCGATGTGGCCGCAGCTCGAAAACTCGGCGAACGCTCGGCAGCCAATGACAAAGAACTCAAACGTATCTACGATAAATATATCAGCGGGCAGCCACTCAATAGTCAAGAGATTCAGTTCATTGCGACTTTGCGCACCAATACTGTTGGAGCCTCGACTTACACCAAACAAGAAGTTGACCGACTCGTGGCACAGCATCCAGAGTGGAGCGATGCGTTCAAAGTCGAGGTTGAAGTCATGGCCGCGCAGATGAACAACCCAGATATGCTGCGCAGATTGAGTGAGCTATCGCAGGACTTATCGACCACGGTGAACACACGCCCAGATATCGGCACCAAACCGAAAGCCATCCTCAACAGCAACGGCTATGGCATGAACATCGGCAATATGAGCGGTGCGGTTGATGAAGAAACACTGGCTGCACGAGATGCTTACTTCACCAATAGTGCTGCAGGAGCCACCTTAGTGCGCGGCGACTCAAAAACCTACAACATTTACTATGGCAATCAGTTGGGCGAAACCCTACCGTTTACGCTTGGTGTCGCTCAAGTTGACCCCAAAACAGGTGTTGGTTATGTCACGGTAGGCTTCGATGCGCAAGGCTATCCCCTATTGCGTCAGATGAATGAAACCGACCGCGCTATGGTAGCGGGTGATGTGCCGTTTAATACGATGGTGGGTGTGGTAAATGGGGTTGCGGGTACAGCGGCGACAACCTTGGCCAATGGCGGCGTTAGACCGAGTTATACCAATGGGACAACTGCGGTAAATGGGACGGTCAATGGCAAGCCAGCAGTGGTGGGGACAAATCCTGCACCTGTGGGTAATGTGTCCAATGTTAACCCAACAGGTTCAACTCAAAATTGTACTAACTGTGCTTACGTTGTGGACAATCAACTTGCAACGGGTAATACTGCAAGTGCATTGCCAAGGAGTCAACCGTTACCTTTTAATGAACTTGGGCCTTTATATAATACTCAGATGAGTGGATGGGTTAGTAAAAGCCATTTAGAACGCACTTTGCTCCAATCAGGAGAGGGCACTAGAGCTGTTGTCTATGGTATGAATTCAGCAGGTGACACAGGGCATGTTTGGAATGCGGTTGTACAAAATGGTCGCATAAATTATATTGATGGTCAAACAGGCGGAACTGGACTAAGAAACTTTTCCAACTTTCCCCACATTCAATTTGGAATTACAGGAAAATGACTGAACAAAATGCAAAGAAATTAGCCCAAGAGTATATTTTGACAAAAATGATTCCTCTTGAAGATGATGCTTACAGTATTACCCGTGTAGAAGAGTTTTCGGAAGGCTGGTATGTGTATTATCAATCGAGTAAATTTTTACAAACAAGGGACATGGGCTACTCCCTTGTTGGAAATACTCCTATTTTTGTAAGTAAAGACGGTTTGATAGTTGAATCTAGAAGAAATTGGTAGGTGTCATGTCCATTTACCCCGAAGCGTGGACGCAAAGACAAACCATGCATGAAATTCAAGGGGCGTTTTTGAATTCTTCCCCTGTTACACCTTCAAACGGTCCAATAAAAGTGTGGAGGGGAGTATCTCCAAGCGGTATAACAATTGAAGGTTTTTATGGAAAACCTGACGGTTCTGGTGCTACTGCTTGGCCTGTATGGGGGATTAAAAAATGATTTTTAGGACTTCAAATATTTGGATGGACAATACTAAAGAGTACCTGCTTGGTTCAAGTATTAGAAATATTGGCTCTCATGAAATTGTCACTTGGCTTGGTACTGACATCCAAGGTGCAGACAGCGCCGAACGTGTAATTAAGCAGTTTCACGAAGCGGCTAAACTTGAGAACCCGCCCTATGGCGGTTACTTGGGTTCAGGCAACGCGCATCATTGGGGCATGTTTAAAGGCGTGGTGTACATTCATTGCGAATACGACGAAGAAATGAAAGTCGCCATGACCTATGAGCAAGCGGTTGGCGCATTAGAAAACTACAAACAATTTCTCCTAAGTACCCGCACCGATCCTGCTAATCCACCTGCCACATTTGACATTGAGTACTTATTAGATGGCGAAGCTGCCGCTGATTTATACTTTAACAAACTCGGCGGTCGGATTGGCTTTACCTTAGATGAACGCAAAGTTATGGCTAAAGAACAGAAGAAGCGAGGCAAGAAGTGAACCGTTGGTTTTTGTTTATTTGTCAAACAGCCTCAGCGGGATTTGTCCCGCTGAGGCTGTTTGCGTTTAAGCAAAGTCAGCAAACCACCAGCACTGGCAACATGGCCAATCGCACCACACGCGGCTACTCATCGACACGCACCGAGCTTGACCAAATCGGCACAGTGCAGGCACTCGACAAAGACACCACCGTCACGGATAAGGATGGTAAAACCACGACCACACCGGCTTTGACCATGGTCGCCACCAAAGACATCAACCTCACCTCTGCCAATGTCAGTAGCGCAGGCAGTGCACTTCTCTCAGCCGAGAACATCAATTCAAAAACCATCACCACAGGTGACGCCGAACAAGCTGTTTGGGCATGGGACAGTAAGCGCAAATCTGTCGAATCGCGCAGCGACTACGCNGCTGACAACGCCATCAACCTGCGAGCGGCCAACGTCGTTGCCGATGGCGCGGCCACGCTTGTTGCTGACACCGTCAATATCGAAGCAGGGCGAGCCACCCACGATGACTACAAAGAAGAGTATCGGAAGAAGAAAGGTTTCCTCTCATCTAAAAGTACACACAACATCGATACTCACCACTCAGACACCAGCGTCGGCAGTCAAA
>NZ_BMZG01000021.1 GCF_014652675.1 Formosimonas limnophila
ACAAAGATGTGAATAAGTACATGAAGGTAGGACTTGGTTATAACTTCACAGACTACAGCAGTGACTTGACTGATTTGGACTACGATCACAAAGGCTGGTTTATCAACATTTTAGGAAGGTTCTAAACCATGTTGAATGTCGGTAAAAAGAGAATGAGTGAGTTGTTTGACGTACGTGAGTGGATGAAAGTTGAAACGGTTGTGAAAAAATTATTAACAAAAACTTGGTGGAAAGCAGGAGTTGCTGCTAAGTTGGCACTTGTTGCTGCTTTGGGGTTCTCTGCGGTTGGTGCAAATGCTGCTGTGAGCTCATTGACTATGTCGGTTATTTCAGATGGTACTGCGCCATTTGATGCAACTAGTGGTGCTGGGCTTGATAACTCTGCAAACAACGGTATTGCTCGATCCTTAGACAAAATCACATATAGAGTTTCATACTCAGCAAGTTCTGCGACCAATGCGAAATTTGTTTTGACTTTACCTGTTGGTGCAGCTTGGGATTTAACGTCAGCAGCAGCTTCTGTGTGTAATGGACCTGGTGGAGGAGTACTTTCAGGAAATACATTGACCTGTAATCGCATTCCTGTAGTCGGGGTAGAGACATTTGCTGTCACTTTGGTAGCAAACACTTTAGCTAATGGTTCTGTTATTACGCCTACAGTTTCTGTTGATGGTGCAACGCCAGTTTCTGGACCTTCAGTCACTGTTTCTGCAGCACCTAAGGCAGTGTTTCAAGTACTTAATAATAATGCTGTTGCAGCTCCAACTATATTTAACGGTGTTGCGGGTCAGATGTTGCGAACAGAGTTTGCTATTGGTATTCCAAAAACTGCTGATATTCGAGGTGCTGAGTCAATAGCTGCTGGTTCTACGTTTGAGCTTTCGATGCAGCCAGGCTCAGTGATGGATCCAACGTCATGTACAGGGACTGTGTCGTGTAGTCAACCGGGTGGACCAGGGACTCCAGTTACTGTGACTATTATCCCTCAACTTGATTTTCATCAAACAAAAGATAGTGTTGTTCATTATCCAGCGTTAATCCCTCAGACGAATGTTGCATTATTTAAAGAGTTACGGATTTTTGTGCCGAATGACCCTAATTTCCCTCCTGGACAAAAATCGATTGCGCATAATCAATATTCAAAATTTGACCCAAATAGCATATCAGGACAGTCAAATTTTGGTTCGGGCTTTTCTAATAATATGGATCCGAGTTTTTCATGTAGCACAACGACTATTATTGCTACATCATATGCTTGTAATGGTCAGCAAATTGACAGGTCAACTCCAAACCCTAATATTCTGTATCCGGTTACTTCAGCATTGGTTGAGTTACCTAATACTGCTGATTTAATTTACGGTGATGACAGTTTTTTGAACAATTTTCTGAATCCTACCAGTGAAACGGTTGTGCCGTCACAAAGCTTTTGGTCGATTTCTGGGTTTAGTATGAAAGACTCTGGAGTCAGTACTATTTCGAATGCAGGCATTTGCGTTGTATTTAATAATGAGCTTATGACTCTTAATGGTACTCCTTATGTCAATTTTGCTAACACTTATACTCAAATTAATTCTGCTACAACGCCTGTGACTGGTGCTGACTTGGTTGTTGAGTATTCGGCCAAGAGTTTTGCGTCTGATAATGAACGACGGGCAGCTAATTGTGGCATGGCTGGTGACGGTAGTTCAGATTGGTCTTCTAATCCCGGTTCTTTTGCTGGCGGTCAATCTTCAGTGACTGCGGTTCGTTTTAAATATGCCAATGGTAATAAGCTGATACCAGGCAATGGCATGGTTTTTGGAGTTCCGTTTGCAAGAACAACAACGGCTGCTTCATTGGCTTTAGCCGATCAAACGGTTGTTCCGTGGTTTTGGCATACGAGCTACACCGATGATAGTACCAATACCAATCAATTTGCCAACTCTACATATGCGGGTGCTGCTGGAGCGATGCAAAGAGGCGGGCGATTTACGACGCAATCAATTAAAGTACGTCACAAAATATCTGTTTCTGGCCCTGTTACACCAGGTACTACGGTTCCAGTGACAATTACGCCGCAGCTAATCGGAGCCGCTACAGCGGGTATTGACTTAACCGCCAAAAATGTTTCTATCACCACCTCTTTTCCTGATAACTGTACTATTCCTGTTACAGCAAGCTTACCTGCGGGCGTTACCTTTGCTCCTGGCAATTATGGGGCGGATGGCATTCCCTGCACCGCAGATGATGGAGCGGCTGGAGTCTTGACGGTTTCCCTTGGTGATGTTGTTGCACCTGGCGGTTCTCCTACATCACCATACGGTGGTCACTTAACCGAATTAACCCCCTTGGTGTTTAACGTTTTGGCTGTTAGCAATGCGTCAGCCTCAACTAAAACGGTTACCTCTGTCATATCTGCAAGCAATGATCTTACTGCTGCTGTCGTTAATTTCGGTAGTTTGAGTGAAGATCGTACAGAGATCTTGAATTTGGTTGTAAATGGTGCTTCTTCTTTTACGGCCAGTAAAAGCACAGTCGGTGTGACAGGAGGAAAAGTCGGGCCTAATGAAACTTTTGGTTATACGATTAATTTTGGTAATGGAGGTTCTCGAGACTCAGGCCAAGGTTATTTTGTCGATGTATTGCCTTTTGATGGTGACGATAATGGTACGACAGGCCTTGGTTCTGGCAAGTTTAAAGTGACCAGTTTGTCTGCGGCAATGAGTTCACCGACAATGGGTGGTGTTGCGATTCAGTATTCAACTGATAACGCTTTAAACATCCAAAACTCGGTCAAAGTGCCAGGCCAAGAAAACGGTAGTGTCGGAATCAATTGGATTATTTATACTCCAGGTGGCTCTTTGCCAGATGGTGTTACGGCTATTCGTTTTGTTACAGAAAATCCAATGTTGATTGGTAACTCAGGTACGGGTACGATTTTCTTACAAGCACCTACCATTAACTCATCATCATCTTTAGTTAACTCAGTATGGGCTCGTACAGACTTGTTTAATGGTGACCCATTAAGTGCGCAAGTGATTCGTTCAGGTTCAGCTGTTACTGTGCAAGGTCTGGATCCTGGAACTATTAGAGGCCGTGTTTATTTAGATGTTGACATGAACAATTCATACAACGCTGGTGATTTAGGTTTGACATCAACAGTGGTTAAAATTGAGTGTGTTTCAGGGGCATGTTTGACTGGCGTTCAAGGAACTGTCTTTAGTATGGTGGTTGATGCTAATGGTGGTTACTCTTTTGCTCCTGGGGCAACCGTTTTTGGCAATGCTACAGGCACTGGTACACCTATTGCAAATTTCCAAGGTGTTTTGTCGGGTACGTGGAATATTACTGAGCAACCTTTAGCAAGTTTATCAACTAAAATATTCACAACGCATCTAGGTACTGTCAACGGCACTACGTCAGGTACTGCTTCAGGTCGTTCAATTACTGGCGTGGTCTTGCCTGTTAATGGTATTGCTATTAATTATGACTTTGGTGAGATAGCAGATCCAATTGTTGATACCACTAAAACTGCATTACCTGCAGCAGGGACGACTGTTGACCCAGGTCAGGTGATTGAATATACGCTTAAAACAAAAGTTACTGGTAATCCGACTCAAACTAGCATTAACCTTAAAGATACTTTAGATCCTGGATTGACGGTTAATGCTGTGCCTAATGGCTGTACGCAAGCAGGGCAAGAAATTACGTGTAGTTTGCCTACGGGTACAGTCCAGGGTGAGTAT
>NZ_BMZG01000022.1 GCF_014652675.1 Formosimonas limnophila
TTTTAGCGTTGTTGGTGACATTGCCGCTGCTTCTCAACGTGAGGTTTTTAGCGGCTTGTACCGTGGCGTTGTTGGTGAAGTCATCGGTCAGAGTGATGCTCATATCGCCGTTTGAGAGGACTTTGCCATCACCTGTGAGGTTCTTGGCGGTGATGGTGTTGCTTGTGCCTGCAATCACGGTGCCATTGGTGTTGGTGATAGCAAGGGTTTGCGGTGTGTTTGTTGCGGCATTGGTGTCTTTGACCTCAATGACTTTGCTCGAAGTCAACAAGCCGTTGGTGTTGTTGACTGTGCCGCCGCTGGTAATAGAGAGGGTTTCATCGGCGCGAATACCACCCGTTGTGTTGTCTACCGTATTGGCAGTGAGTACGACTGTGCCACTGTCAATGCCTTTGTCTGTGGCATTGGTGTTGGTGTTGATGACGGTTGCGGCGTTAATCGTGGTCGTGCCACCTGAGCGAATCAGGCTGTTGTCGTTGTTGACTGTACCAGCACCCACTGCGATATTGGCGTTGCCCACGGTGATGATTTGACCGCCACGGTTGTCAATGCCTGTGGCAGTGATGGTGTTGTTGGCTTCACCAATGATTTGCCCACCCGTGCTGTTGGTGATTTGTGCGGCGTTGATGCTGGCATTGCCTTTGCTACTCACATAGCCCGCGCTGTTGTTGAGGTCGCCCGAATCGACTGTGAGTGTGCCTCCCGAAACAATACCGCCTGTTGTCCCGCTATTGGTATTGGTGAGGGTTTGACCGTTGGTGTTGATGGTCAAGTCGTTCAAGCCTTGAATCAGACCTGCGTCATTGGTCAATGCCCCTGTTGTTAGGACTGTGCTGCTTCCCGATACCGTGCCTCGTGTGTTGGTGAGGGTGTTGTTTTGGGTATTGAGGTGGACAGCTGTGCCTGCGACTTTGCCATCAGTGTTATCAAACGCCGTGCTGGTGATTTTGGTGGTTGCGACTGATTGGATAGAGCCTTTGGCGTTGTTGACGATACCACTTTGTACGGTTAAACCTGCCCTCGTTGAGGCAATCGTACCTTGTGTGTTGTTCAGGGTTCCCGCATTAAGAACTTGCTCGCCCGCGCTGCCTATCGTGCCATTATCATTGAGCACCGCCCCGCTGATATTCGATGTGAGCGTGCCGCCTGCGGTGATTTGGCCTTTTGAGTTGGTGAGGCTGTTGGCGGTTATGTCAACATTGCCGCTTGAGCCAAACTTGCCCGCTGTGTTGGTGATGCTGTTGGTGTTGATACTCGCTTGGGTGCTCGTAATGGTGCCGCCTGAGTTGTCGAGCGCACTGCCTGTGACTTTGAGTTTGTTCAGATTGAGCGTGGCACTATTGGTCAAACCGTTGGTGCTGGTTAAGTCAATACCACCATTGGCGGTGATTTGACCCGCATCGTTGGTGACTTGTCCCGCAACATTGATTAAGCCGTCCGCTAAAACCACTGGCGCAGGTTGTACGACGATGGCACTACCACCTCCCGAAGCCGTTGAGGGTGTGTTGGTTGTTCCTGTGCTTCCGCCCGCACCTCCTGTGCCCCCGCCTGTTGAACCCGTACCGCTACCGCTGCTGATCGGCTCATAACCAATCAAACCACCATTGATATTAGACAGACCGCCCGCATTGAGCGCAAGGGCTTGGCTGCCTGTTTGTTGGATTTTACCCTTGGTATTGTTCAGGCTGGCAGCGTTGACTTCAACCCGCTGGCCATTCATGACCCCATTGCTGTTGTCGATGCCAGTGGCGTTGACTTTGAGTTCACGGCCTGCGGCGATGGTGCCACTGTTTTGTACGGCATTGGCAATGATGTGGTTGTTGCCTTGGCTTGAAATCGTCCCGCTGTTGACCACGCCCGTGGTGTTGATGGTGACGGCATTGTCTGCGCCATTGGCATTGATGGTGCCTGAGTTGGTGAGCATCCCGTTGTTGCTGATCGCCACATTGCCTGCACTGGCGGCCAATTGCCCTGCATTGTTGACCCCCAAACCCTGCTCTGTGCCGACGAGGGTGATTTTGCCCGCATACATGCCCCCAAGGGCGGCTGTGTCGATGGCATAGCTTGGGGCTGCACCCGTGCCTGTCATGGCTGTCGCTGTGCTGTTGGTCGCGTCAATCTGATTCGCGCCTGCGGTGACTTTGAGGTTGTTTGCCCAAATGCCCGCATTGACTTTAACTGAGCGAGCGAGAATGTCGGTGTAGTCAGAGCCACGGGTGTCCAAACCTTGGCCGTCTACGGTGATTTGACCTTGGGTGACACGGTAGCCTTCAAGTGAGCCACCGTTGATGATGGGATTGCCCGTAGTAAGCGTGGTGCGGCTGGCATTGATGAAGCCACCACCCGACACTGAGATGCCCGCAGGATTGGCCAAGATAACCTCGGCTTTTTGCCCAGCGACTTCAACATATCCATTTAGATAGGATGGGTTGACCGAATTGACGTTGTTGACAATCACCCGTGCTGAACCCGTGGCGAGCCAAGGATTGCTCTGTACATAACCTGCGATTTGCGTATTGGTCGCCGTGCGCGAGTTGTTGAGCACCACACCATTTGAATTGACATCAAACTGCTTGTATTGGTTGACCGACACGCCTTGCGCTGATGGTGTCTGAATATTGACCTGCGTCACACCACTGGCTGTGGTGAGCACCGTGGCCTGCTGGTTACCTGGTGCCGTCGGGTCCGCTATCACTTGGGCCTGCACAGGTAATACAACAGCCGTGCCAAACGCGAGCATCAACAAAAATGAGAGTGACTTAAGCGCACTGCTGCCCCAACCATTTGCCACGCCACCTGACGATTCTGCTGCGGCTTTACCTTCTGCCGTGGTCAGCTCGGACACAACGTCCATCTTGCCCGTGCGTTTGTTGAAGATAACTTTAAATATATGGCGGTTCATTATGATAATTCCTGTATTAATTGCTTGATGTCATTAAGAGGTTGCGGTTTAAAACGCATACGATAGATTAAAGCCAAGGGCAAACTTGGCAGTGTTGAAGTATTCAGGCTTCTTGATGGGTGTACCAGCAAACAAGTCGTATTGCAGATCACCACCGAGTTTGACTTGACCTCGAAGGCCCAGTGCGCCACCAATCATGGTTTGACCCAACAAGTACTCTGCGCTCGGCCCTGCGACGTGACCCGCGTCCACGGCAGCGTAAAGCTGATGACCCTGCGCATACGTCCACGTGAGTTCATTGCGGCTGTACCAGCCACGCTCTGCGGCTAGGGTCATTTTGCCGTCAAAGCCCCTCACCGTACTTCTGCCGCCAATGGCGATTTTGTCTTGTGGCGTGAGGGGGGTTTTGTTCCACTGGAAGTGGTTGCTGGTACTAAAACCGAATGACGCGTTCTTGATTTTGAACGGCAGAGTGAAGCCCACGTCGGCGGTGATGATTTTCATACGACTGGTGCCTTCACCGAAGAGTTCTTCGGGCGCTGGCAAAGCGTTCTTGGCACCCGTGCCTCGTTTGTACGCAAGACCGAGGTCAAGTGTGGCGTTGCCAATGTATTCTTTGTGGGTTAAACCCAGCTCCCAACCCGCTGTTTTACGACGCTGCACCTCGATTTCAGTGTCGTCAATGTAGTTGTCTGAGTAACGTGTCCAGCCTTTGATCGAGGCGGTGGTTTTGCGGTGGGCGTCGCGGTAAACCATGCGCGAGAGCTTGAGGTCTTGCGTGCGGCTATTGCCCGAGTAGTTGTATGTTT
>NZ_BMZG01000023.1 GCF_014652675.1 Formosimonas limnophila
TTTTAGCGTTGTTGGTGACATTGCCGCTGCTTCTCAACGTGAGGTTTTTAGCGGCTTGTACCGTGGCGTTGTTGGTGAAGTCATCGGTCAGAGTGATGCTCATATCGCCGTTTGAGAGGACTTTGCCTTCACCTGTGAGGTTCTTGGCGGTGATGGTGTTGCTTGTCCCTGCAATCACGGTGCCATTGGTGTTGGTGATGGCAAGGGTTTGCGGTGTGTTTGTTGCGGCATTCGGGTCTTTGACCTCAATGACTTTGCTCGAAGTCAACAAGCCGTTGGTGTTGTTGACTGTGCCGCCGCTGGTAATAGAGAGGGTTTCATCAGCGCGAATCGCACCCGTTGTGTTGTCTACCGTATTGGCAGTGAGTACGACTGTGCCACTGTCAATGCCTTTGTCTGTGGCATTAGTGTTGGTGTTGATGACGGTTGCGGCGTTAATCGTGGTCGTGCCACCTGAGCGAATCAGGCTGTTGTCGTTGTTGACTGTACCCGCACCCACTGCGATATTGGCGTTGCCCACGGTGATGATTTGACCGCCACGGTTGTCAATGCCTGTGGCAGTGATGGTGTTGTTGGCTTCACCAATGATTTGCCCACCCGTGCTGTTGGTGATTTGTGCGGCGTTGATGCTGGCATTGCCTTTGCTACTCACATAGCCCGCGCTGTTGTTGAGGTCGCCCGAATCGACTTTGAGTGTGCCTCCCGAAACAATACCGCCTGTTGTCCCGCTATTGGTATTGGTGAGGGTTTGACCGTTGGTGTTGATGGTCAAGTCGTTCGAGCCTTGAATCAGACCTGCGTCATTGGTCAATGCCCCTGTTGTTAGGACTGTGCTGCTTCCCGATACCGTGCCTCGTGTGTTGGTGAGGGTGTTGTTTTGGGTATTGAGGTGGACAGCTGTGCCTGCGACTTTGCCATCAGTGTTATCAAACGCCGTGCTGGTGATTTTGGTGGTTGCGACTGATTGGATAGAGCCTTTGGCGTTGTTGACGACACCACTTTGTACGGTTAAACCTGCGCTCGTTGAGGCAATCGTACCTTGTGTGTTGTTCAGGGTTCCTGCATTGAGAACTTGCTCGCCCGCGCTGCCTATCGTGCCATTATCATTGAGTACCGCCCCGCTGATATTCGATGTGAGCGTGCCGCCTGCGGTGATTTGGCCTTTTGAGTTGGTGAGGCTGTTGGCGGTTATGTCAACATTGCCGCTTGAGCCAAACTTGCCCGCTGTGTTGGTGATGCTGTTGGTGTTGATACTCGCTTGGGTGCTCGTAATGGTGCCGCCTGAGTTGTCGAGCGCACTGCCTGTGACTTTGAGTTTGTTCAGATTGAGCGTGGCACTGTTGGTCAAGCCATTGCTGCTGGTTAAGTCAATACCACCATTGGCGGTGATTTGACCCGCATCGTTGGTGACTTGTCCCGCAACATTGATTAAGCCATCCGCTAAAACCACAGGCGCAGGTTGTACGACGATGGCACTACCACCTCCCGAAGCCGTTGAGGGTGTGTTGGTTGTTCCTGTGCTTCCGCCCTCGCCTCCTGTCCTCCCGCCTGTTGAACCCGTACCGCTACCGCTGCTGATCGGCTCATAACCAATCAAACCACCATTGATATTAGACAGACCGCCCGCATTGAGCGCAAGGGCTTGGCTGCCTGTTTGTTGGATTTTACCCTTGGTATTGTTCAGGCTGGCAGCGTTGACTTCAACCCGCTGGCCATTCATGACCCCATTGCTGTTGTCGATGCCAGTGGCGTTGACTTTGAGTTCACGGCCTGCGGCGATGGTGCCACTGTTTTGTACGGCATTGGCAATGATGTGGTTGTTGCCTTGGCTTGAAATCGTCCCGCTGTTGACCACGCCCGTGGTGTTGATGGTGACGGCATTGTCTGCGCCATTGGCATTGATGATGCCTGAGTTGGTGAGCATCCCGTTGCTGCTGATCGCCACATTGCCCGCGCTGGCGGCCAATTGCCCTGCATTGTTGACCCCCAAACCCTGCTCTGTGCCGACGAGGGTGATTTTACCCGCGTACATGCCCCCAAGGGCGGCTGTGTCGATGGCATAGCTTGGGGCTGCACCCGTGCCTGTCATGGCTGTCGCTGTGCTGTTGGTCGCGTCAATCTGATTCGCGCCTGTGGTGACTTTGAGGTTGTTCGCCCAAATGCCTGCATTGACTTTAACTGAGCGAGCGAGAATGTCGGTGTAGTCAGAGCCACGGGTGTCCAAACCTTGGCCGTCTACGGTGATTTGACCTTGGGTGACACGGTAGCCTTCAAGTGAGCCACCGTTGATGATGGGATTGCCCGTGGTGAGCGTGGTGCGGCTGGCATTGATGAAGCCACCACCCGACACTGAGATGCCCGCAGGATTGGCCAAGATAACCTCGGCTTTTTGCCCGGCGACTTCAACATACCCATTCAGGTAGGATGGGTTGGTGCTGTTGACGTTATTAACAATCACCCGTGCTGAACCCGTGGCGAGCCAAGGATTGCTCTGTACATAACCTGCGATTTGCGTATTGGTCGCCGTGCGCGAGTTGTTGAGCACCACACCATTTGAATTGACATCAAACTGCTTGTATTGATTAACCGAGACGCCTTGCGCTGATGGCGTCTGAATATTGACCTGCGTCACACCACTGGCTGTGGTGAGCACCGTAGCCTGCTGGTTACCTGGTGCCGTCGGGTCCGCTATCACTTGGGCCTGCACAGGTAAAACAACAGCCGTGCCAAACGCGAGCATCAACAAAAATGAGAGCGACTGAAGCGCACTGCTGCCCCAGCCATTTGCCACGCCACCTGATGATTCTGCTGCGGCTTTACCATTGGCCGTTGTATTCTCTGATACGACGGTGAGCTGACCGAGTTTGCGGCTGAAGATGACTTTAAATATGTTGCGGTTCATTATGATAATTCCTGTATTAATTGCTTGATGTCATTAAGAGGTTGCGGTTTAAAACGCATAAGATAGATTAAAGCCAAGGGCAAACTTGGCAGTGTTGAAGTATTCAGGCTTCTTGATGGGTGTACCAGCAAACAAGTCGTATTGCAGATCACCACCGAGTTTGACTTGACCTCGAAGGCCCAGTGCGCCACCAATCATGGTTTGACCCAACAAGTACTCTGCGCTCGGCCCTGCGACGTGACCCGCGTCCACGGCAGCGTAAAGCTGATGACCCTGCGCATACGTCCACGTGAGTTCATTGCGGCTGTACCAGCCACGCTCTGCGGCTAGGGTCATTTTGCCGTCAAAGCCCCTCACCGTACTTCTGCCGCCAATGGCGATTTTGTCTTGTGGCGTGAGCGGGGTTTTGTTCCACTGGAAGTGGTTGCTGGTACTAAAACCGAATGACGCGTTCTTGATTTTGAACGGCAGAGTGAAGCCCACGTCGGCGGTGATGATTTTCATACGACTGGTGCCTTCACCGAAGACTTCTTCGGGCGCTGGCAAAGCGTTCTTGGCACCCGTGCCTCGTTTGTACGTAAGGCCGAGGTCAAGTGTGGCGTTGCCAATGTATTCTTTGTGGGTTAAACCCAGCTCCCAACCCGCTGTTTTACGACGCTGCACCTCGATTTCAGTGTCGTCGATGTAGTTGTCTGAGTAACGTGTCCAGCCTTTGATCGAGGCGGTGGTTTTGCGGTGGGCGTCGCGGTAAACCATGCGCGAGAGCTTGAGGTCTTGCGTGCGGCTATTGCCCGAGTAGTTGTATGTTT
>NZ_BMZG01000024.1 GCF_014652675.1 Formosimonas limnophila
CCTGTTTTGTTTAACGTGTACACGAATTACGCCCCGTTCATAGAGAAGGCGGAGGTATTGGTTTATGCGCCAGAGGACGTTGATCGCACGAAGCCTGCGGCAGTGATTCCGGTTAAGTGGGATCCTAAGCTCACCACAGTGAATGTTGAGTGGTCTGGTGAATGGAATCAGTCCATTAAGTTACAAGAAAACCAAGTTTTATCCTACAACTTGCGAGTGTATGACAAAGATGGTGTTTGGGATGAGACCAGCTATCGCACGTTGCGCTTACTATCGTTGGCAAATCGAGAAAAAGAAAAAGACAACTTAAGAGGAAATGTTAGTTTAGGCACGCAGCAACTTGCGAATCAAGAGATTGGTGGTAATTTAGAGAATTACGTTGTTGAAACTGAGCAGTACGGCACCAATGCTTTGCTCACTCAGAACATTCAAGTGAATGGTTCGCGCGTCCGTGTTCGAGGAAATAATATTCCTGAAGGTTATACTTTGAGCATCAACGGTAACTCTGTGCCTGTTGACACAAAGAGGCAGTTTGTTGTTGAGTATATACTTCCGGTAGGCAAGCATCAGTTGCAGGTTCAGACCATGAAGCCTGGGGCAAGTGAGGCTATGGTTAGCGCGCTTGATGTTGATGTGACGGGTAAATACTTTTTCTTGGTTGGTTTGGCTGATTTGACTGTGTCAGAGAATAAATCATCAGGTAACGTCACCGCCATATCACCTTCAGAAAAAGAGCGATTTGACTCAGTTCAAACTGATGGTCGTTTAGCGTTTTACTTGAAGGGCAAGGTTCAAGGCAAATATTTGATTACAGCTCAAGCGGACACTCGAGAGAAGGAAATTGACAAGTTGTTTAGTGGCTTCTTCAAAGCTGATGCTCAAGACTTATTTCGTCGTATAGACCCAGATGCTTACTATCCTGTGTATGGTGATGACTCCACCACAGTCCGAGACGTTGACACCCAAGGTCGATTGTACGTTCGACTTGATTGGGATAAAAACCAAGTGTTATGGGGCAACTTCAACACGGACTTAAACGACACCACCCTATCGCAATATAACCGTGGTTTATATGGTGCTAAGGTGCAGCTTCGCAGCAAGCGGACGAACGAACTTGGGGAGCCGAGTTCACAACTGCAAGCATTCGCTTCTGAGCAACAAACTGCGCCGGGTCAATCAGAGTTTTTAGGCACGGGCGGCAGTTTGTACTACCTCAAAAACACAGACATTTTACCGGGTTCGGAACAGGTATCTGTGCTGGTGCGAGACAAAGACAGTGGTCGAGTATTGGGTGAAACCAAGCTGGTTTCAGGCCGAGATTATGAAATGGATGACTTCCAAGGTCGACTCATTCTTAATCGTCCTTTGCATCAAATCATCCGTGACAACAACATCATTTTAGACAACCCGAACAGTGGTGACCAACAAACGCTCGTGGTTAGCTATGAATACTTCCCTGAGAGCTTTGACTCAGGCAACTTGGTTGCGGGTGTTAAAGGTAAGCAATGGTTTGGTGATCACTTCGCTGCGGGCGGCACTTATGTTGAAGACCGACGTTCAGGTAGTGACTACAAATTACAAGGTGTTGACCTTACCTTCCAAAAAGGCAAAGGCACTTATCTCAAATTTGAGAATGCCAACTCAGAATCTTACTCGGCGCCGATATTCTACTCAGACAATGGTGGTTTATCTTTCTTTGAGGTTCCGACCAGTGCACAGCGTAAAGGCGAAGCCAACAGTTTGGAAGGCAGCATAAACTTCAAAGAGCTCGGCGTTACCTCACGTGAAGCTGTGGTTAAAGGCTGGTACATTGAGAAGGACGCGGGCTTCTCCAACTCTCGTATCGACAATATTGGTTACGATGTCAAAGATTGGGGTGTAGAAGGTGGTGCTCAGATTTCTAACGACTTCAAATTGACTGCCAGCTACCGAGATTTAAAGCGCGATGGTCTCACTGACTACGAACGTCTCAAACGCAGTCGCGTCAATGGCTTATGGACATATGCGCCTAATCAATCGATCAGTGCGGAATTCCAGCGCGTCGAAGAAAATGAGAGTGGCAAGATTGGAGAGGCTTCGTTGGTTGGTTTGCGCTTTAACAACCGCATTGGTAAAAACCTAGATGTATACGCTGGTGGTCAGGTTGCATTTGACCGCACCAATTACGACAAAAACGACGCCTTCATGGTTGGTGGTCGTTACACATTCAACAACTTGTCAACGGTTGGTGTTGATTACGTTAACGGCGACCGAGGCAACGCGCTCACGGCTTCAGGTGAGTATCGCCGCACTGAGAAGCACACGCTCTACTCGTCGTATACCTACTCTCCAGACAGCACCATCAGCAATGACTTGTTTGGTAATCGTAGCTACTTCAAAGAAAATGGTTTTACGGTTGGTCAACGCTGGCAGGTTAGTGACAAAGTTCGGTGGACTAATGAAAGTCAATGGATCAAAGACAGTAGCCAAAAAGGGTTGGTGAATAACTTTGGTTTAGAGTTTGCACCGCGCACGGGTTGGAACATTGGCTTTAATGTCCAGCGGGGGACGCTTGACAGCATCTCAACGGGGCAAGAGACCAAACGAGAGGCTTACTCAATCAACGCGGGTTTCACAGACAAAGTGGTTGACTGGAACAGTAAGCTTGAATACCGCAGGGACAGCGGTAGCGAAAGTCGAGATCAATGGGTTACTACCAACCGAGTGGGTTACAAACTCAGTGAGGACTGGCGTTTCATGGGACGTTTAAACTACTCACGTACCACCAACGAAAAGACCAACCAGCTTGAGGCTCAACTCATCGAGTCAGGCATTGGTTTCGCTTATCGCCCACTGGGTGGTCGTTGGAATGCGCTGGGTAAATACACGTACTTATACGATCTTGGCAGCCCGGCACAAACGGGCGGTGCCAACTATGACCAGCGCTCACAGATTTTCTCAGTTGAAGGCACGTATGAGGCCAATCCACGCTGGGAGTACGCAGGCAAGTTGGCCTATCGTTTAAGCGAAGCGCGTATTGGTCGGGGCACGGGAGGTTGGTACTCGAACAATGCCACATTTGCAGCTTTGCAGGCACGTTACCACATTGGTGATCGGGGCGATAGTGGCAATATCTGGTCGGGTTGGAGTGCGATGGCAGAGTACCGGATGTTAGATGTCAAAAATGATGGCATTAAGAGTGGTTTCTTAGTGTCGTTGGACAAAGATGTGAATAAGTACATGAAGGTAGGACTTGGTTATAACTTCACAGACTACAGCAGTGACTTGACTGATTTGGACTACGA
>NZ_BMZG01000025.1 GCF_014652675.1 Formosimonas limnophila
TCCCAAAGTAGTGGCGAGCGAAATGGGACCAGCCGTGTAGTGATATATGATTTGTTAGTAGAATGGAATGGAAAGTCCAGCTATAGAGGGTGATAGCCCCGTATACGAAAACACATCATAGGTACTAAGCTACAGACAAGTAGGGCGGGACACGAGAAATCCTGTCTGAATATGGGGGGACCATCCTCCAAGGCTAAATACTCGTAATCGACCGATAGTGAACCAGTACCGTGAGGGAAAGGCGAAAAGAACCCCGGGAGGGGAGTGAAATAGATCCTGAAACCGCATGCATACAAACAGTAGGAGCGGACTTGTTCCGTGACTGCGTACCTTTTGTATAATGGGTCAGCGACTTACATTGTGTTGCGAGCTTAACCGAATAGGGGAGGCGTAGCGAAAGCGAGTCTGATAAGGGCGACAGTAGCACGGTGTAGACCCGAAACCAAGTGATCTATCCATGGCCAGGATGAAGGTTGGGTAACACCAACTGGAGGTCCGAACCCACTAATGTTGAAAAATTAGGGGATGAGCTGTGGATAGGGGTGAAAGGCTAAACAAACTTGGAGATAGCTGGTTCTCTCCGAAAACTATTTAGGTAGTGCCTCAAGTATTGCCAACGGGGGTAGAGCACTGTTATGGCTAGGGGGTCATCGCGACTTACCAAACCATGGCAAACTCCGAATACCGTTGAGTATGAGCTTGGGAGACAGACATCGGGTGCTAACGTCCGGTGTCAAGAGGGAAACAACCCAGACCGCCAGCTAAGGTCCCCAATATAAGCTAAGTGGGAAACGAAGTGGGAAGGCTAAGACAGTCAGGAGGTTGGCTTAGAAGCAGCCACCCTTTAAAGAAAGCGTAATAGCTCACTGATCGAGTCGTCCTGCGCGGAAGATGTAACGGGGCTAAGCTTATAACCGAAGCTGCGGATACGTGCTTGCACGTATGGTAGGAGAGCGTTCTGTAAGCCTGTGAAGGTGCGTTGAGAAGCGTGCTGGAGGTATCAGAAGTGCGAATGCTGACATGAGTAGCGATAAAGGGGGTGAAAGGCCCCCTCGCCGTAAGCCCAAGGATTCCTACGCAACGTTCATCGGCGTAGGGTTAGTCGGCCCCTAAGACGAGGCTGAAAAGCGTAGTTGATGGGAAACAGGTTAATATTCCTGTACCTATGTGTAGTGCGATGTGGGGACGGATAATTGAAGGTGGGCCACTTATTGGATTGTGGTTTCTGCGATGTAGGCGAGCGTTAGGCAAATCCGGCGCTCATATACCAAGGTCGTGGATCGAGGTGCTTAGGCACTGAAGTCATTGGATGTTGTTCCAAGAAAAGCCACTAAGCTCCAGCTACACAAGACCGTACCGCAAACCGACACAGGTGGGCGAGATGAGTATTCTAAGGCGCTTGAGAGAACTGCGGAGAAGGAACTCGGCAAATTGACACCGTAACTTCGGAAGAAGGTGTGCCCTGGTAATGTGATGTGAACAACTGAGCATGAAAGGGTCTCAGAGAATCGGTGGCTGCGACTGTTTAATAAAAACACAGCACTCTGCAAACACGAAAGTGGACGTATAGGGTGTGACGCCTGCCCGGTGCTGGAAGATTAAATGATGGGGTGCAAGCTCTTGATTGAAGTCCCAGTAAACGGCGGCCGTAACTATAACGGTCCTAAGGTAGCGAAATTCCTTGTCGGGTAAGTTCCGACCTGCACGAATGGCGTAACGATGGCCACACTGTCTCCTCCGCAGACTCAGCGAAGTTGAAATGTTTGTGATGATGCAATCTCCCCGCGGCTAGACGGAAAGACCCCATGAACCTTTACTGTAGCTTTGCATTGTATGTTGAATCGTTTTGTGTAGGATAGGTGGGAGACTTTGAAGCCGTGGCGCCAGCCATGGTGGAGTCAACCTTGAAATACCACCCTGAATTATTTGACGTTCTAACCTAGGCCCCTGAATCGGGGTTGGGGACAGTGCATGGTAGGCAGTTTGACTGGGGCGGTCTCCTCCCAAATTGTAACGGAGGAGTTCGAAGGTACGCTTAACACGGTCGGACATCGTGTGTAAAGTGCAATGGCAAAAGCGTGCTTAACTGCGAGACTGACAAGTCGAGCAGGTGCGAAAGCAGGACATAGTGATCCGGTGGTTCTGAATGGAAGGGCCATCGCTCAACGGATAAAAGGTACTCTGGGGATAACAGGCTGATACCGCCCAAGAGTTCATATCGACGGCGGTGTTTGGCACCTCGATGTCGGCTCATCTCATCCTGGGGCTGTAGTCGGTCCCAAGGGTATGGCTGTTCGCCATTTAAAGAGGTACGTGAGCTGGGTTTAAAACGTCGTGAGACAGTTTGGTCCCTATCTGCCGTGGGCGCTGGAAATTTGACGGGGGCTGTTCCTAGTACGAGAGGACCGGAATGGACGTACCGCTGGTGTACCTGTTGTCTCGCCAGAGGCATCGCAGGGTAGCTATGTACGGAAGAGATAACCGCTGAAAGCATCTAAGCGGGAAACTTGCCTGAAGATTAGATTTCCCAGGAGCTTGACTCCTTTGAAGGGTCGTTCGAGACCAGGACGTTGATAGGCTGGGTGTGGAAGCGCAGTAATGCGTTAAGCTAACCAGTACTAATTGCCCGTAAGGCTTGACCTTATAACTGTACTGATTGATACAGTGACAACAACTAAGTGATTTAATGGTTTGTTGATTCAATCTAACCCAAATTGCTTCTAATCAGGTTTCGACTGTTCTTTTAAACAGCCAAAGTATTTTGTTTGTTGTAAAGCATCACAACAGACTACAAGCTTTGCTTGACGACCATAGCAAGTTGGTCCCACTCCTTCCCATCCCGAACAGGACAGTGAAACGACTTAGCGCCAATGATAGTGTGGATTCCCATGTGAAAGTAGGTCATCGTCAGGCTTTTATACCAAAACACCCCAGTCTCAGACTGGGGTGTTTTTTTATATCTGCTATTTGAGATAAACTAAAATGGCGGATCGCTCAAAACAAC
>NZ_BMZG01000026.1 GCF_014652675.1 Formosimonas limnophila
CAGCCGCTCGGCAGCATCGAACACGGGCGACTACTCGGCAGCATCGAACACGGGCGACTACTCGGCAGCATCGAACACGGGCAGCCGCTCGGCAGCATCGAACACGGGCTACCAATCGGCAGCATCGGTTAGCGGCAAGGAGTCCGTCGCAGTTGCGACAGGCCGCCAGTCAAAGGCCAAGGGCGCAGAAGCATGCGCAATCGTTTTGGTGTACCGCAACGATGACGGCGAGATTGTCCACATCCGCGCAAGCAAGGTAGGCGAGAACGGCATCAAACCGAACGTGTGGTATTCGCTTGATGAAAATGGCGAGTTTGTCGAAGTTTCAGAAATCTAAAAGAGTATCAACCAAGGAAAGCGGCATTTTAGAAGTGCAAGGTGTAGAAATTCACGTTCTCGAAAGAGAAGACGAGGATTATATTAGCCTCACAGATATGACAGCAAGTTTTGATGGCGGAAGCGGCCTTATTGAGGCATGGTTGCGAAATAAAAACACCATCGAATTTTTGGGCGCAGCGAAATCCGAGGAACAATTTTTTATTGAGGTGTGATGTGGGTAAAAAAGCCTATGCAGTAAGCGCAGTTTTTGAAAAACGAACAGACAAATTTTCTGAATTTGCCCTTAGACAAATGATAATTTTTGACGCAAATAATGAAGATGAAGCTGTTGGTATTTTTTTTCGTGAGGTAAAAAACAGGGGAAATGTGGACGGTTATTCTGTTTTTATAACGCCAACTGTTTCATCATTTAATTGCGGATCATCCGACAATGTTATAGAAGTTCCAATGTCAGACTTGGCTATTCGTAAGATCGAAACGACAACGTACAGTATTGAGCCTGTTGGCGTCTTGTTTAAAACTGAGTACTCAGTTGGAGTCGTGACTAACGGCGGCGCGTTTTGCTGGTTGGATAACGAAGAATTGAAAGCCTGCTTGGGGGGTTAAGAATGAACAAGGTTAAACGACAACCACTGATGCAATACGTCGGACTTTCGATAATTCAAAGCCTTGATTCAAGGCAACTACAATTTAAAGAAACCTCCCCAGCCCAGCGACTCATCGAGCGCAAACGGCTTGAGCGAGCAGAAAGGACAAAGTAATGATTAATGAATGGCAAAAAATAACGGTTCCGCAAGACCCCAATTTTGAGTCTTACGAGAAAATCGTTGATAACATCAGTGCCCGAATTTGGTTTTCGCAAATGGGGATGTGGTGCGCTTCGTTCACGAACATCAATACGCAGAGACGACTAAGAGCTGACATCTCGCACTGCAAAACAGCGGAAGAGGCAAAAGCTGCGGCTGATGGTAGTGTCTCAGTTTGAAATTTGCGAAGTCATTTGGATCTTGTTCATTGACCCAACGCATTGAGCTACGCAGGGAAATGGGTGGATACGCACAGCCGATTGGCGGTTGTCAACGTCGCAAAGCCACGAGGTGGACGATAAACGTGAATCGCGCACCAAGAGCAAATTTCAAACTGAGACACTAACCGGCTGATAAGTTAATGGACAATGCGAGCAGAAAGGAGTAAATGATGGGCGCGAATGAAAAACCATCGCTTTTCATGAGCAATGATGACGTTGAGCGATTGACTGGTTTTAAATACCCGTCAAAACAGATACGATGGCTGCGTGCGAATCTGTATCGTTTTGAGATTAATGGACTTGGCCGACCTGTTGTCTACATTGAGCAAAGCGGAAAAAAAGCCAAGAGGCCGCAAGGATTTGAATTAAAATTTGCAAGCTAAGGAGATGACATGGGACGCAAGCCAACCAAGAACCTAAATTTGCCGCCAAAAATGAGGGTTGAAAACAGGAAAGTTGGCAAGGCTTATTATCTCGACACAAATAAAATTGTTGATGGAAAAATGAAGCGATGCTGGGTTTTGCTCGGACATGACTTTACAACAGCACTGCAAAACTACGCAGAAACAGTAGGAGCAAATGAAAAAGAAAAAACCTTTTTTACCTTTTCCGACGCATGGAACAAATACCAACTAACTGTTTTGATAAAGAAAGCGCCTCAAACTCAACGCGGAAACTTGAGCGAATCAAAGCGGCTTTTGTTCACGTTTGGAAAAGCCATGCTTGACGAAATCAAGCCGATGCACATTCGCAGATACCTTGACCACTACAGCGATAAGCCACGACAGGCGGACAAAGAAATGGCGTTGTTCAGCCATGTATTCAACTGCGCTCGCGCTTGGGGGTTGACTGAGGCGGCCAATCCAGTGGCAGGCATAGAGAAGCACAATTCGCACGGGCGCAAAGTGTACATATACGATGAGATTCTGAAAAAAGTCTATGACTGCGCCGACGTTCCACTGCGGGACTTTATGGACTTTATGTACCTGTCAGGGCAGCGCAACATGGACTCTCTAAAAGCCGATGAGAGGCACATCATTGATGGATGCTATGAATTCAGCCAGGGTAAAACTGGAAAGCACATGCGTATTGAAGTGGTCGGCGAATTTGGTGCGCTAATTGACAGAATCCGTAAGCGTAAAATGTTGAACAAAATCGTGTCAACTCGTCTGTTAGTTGACTTGGACGGTACGCCAATGACCAAAGATAAAATACGTTCTCGCTTTGACACTGCGCGCAAAAAAGCTGGAGTACCAAAAGCAGATTTTCAACTTCGAGACTTACGAGCAAAAGCCATTACCGACAAAACCGACTCCCACAGTCTCGCCGAGGCATCAGCCCAAGGCGGACACTCTGATGCATCGTTCACTCAAAGAACATACGTTCGCCGTGGTAAAAAAGTGCAGCCCACAAAGTAGAGAAACCAAAGGAATTTTTACCTACAAAAAAAATAAGCCTCAGATATAATGAGGCATACAGAGGCGCGTATTTTGATTTTTTGTAGGCTTAAAATCAAAGTAACTTAATGATTTTATTGAAAATTGCCGATGACTCATAATCCTTTGGTCGTAGGTTCAAGTCCTACATGGCCCACCAAATAAAA
>NZ_BMZG01000027.1 GCF_014652675.1 Formosimonas limnophila
TAATGCAGGCTTGCCTTCCGTCATGCAGGCCAAGGACGACGAGAACAGCACCACGCGCTCAGGTATCGCTGCGGGCACTGTCACCATTCGTGATGAAGCAGGACAGCAGGCCGCCACAGGTCAAACGACTGAGCAAACCGTCGCCAATCTGAATCGTGACGTCACCCTCGACATGCAAAACGCCACAGGGCTTGAGAACCTCTACGAGCGCGACAAGGACAAAATCACCACAGGCTTCGAGATCGTGCGCACGCTCTCGGAGAATACACAGCAATTCATGTCCTACATGGCCAAAGACATCGACGCTGTCGCAGACAAACCTGCTGTGGACGATAAAGGCAAAGCGCTCATTGGTGCCGATGGTAAACCTTTGACCAATAAACAAGCGTATGAGTTGATTGAAGCAGGCGTGCTCAATATCAAACTGGGTGACACCACTGTCAATGGTCAAACCATCAACTACGGCACCCGCCAAGACCTCTGGGGCAACGGCGGCACGGGCAGCATGATTCTGACTGGCCTTGTCGGCGCCGCCAGCGGCAACGTCACAGGCAGCGGCGCAAGTTTGCTACAAAACACCGCCATCAACGTCATCCGTCAATACGGTGCAACGCAAATCAAAGACATCGCCGATGGATTTATGAAAGACGGCAAACCAGACGCCACATCAGAAACCATCCGCGGCCTCCTGCACAGCATCGCAGGCTGTGCAGGCGCAGCCGCCACAGGCGGTGACTGTGCATCCGCAGCAGCAGGCTCCGCAGCAACTGTCGCTCTGAACAACCTCATCGCAGCCGACACCAAAAACATGACGGCTGAGCAAAAACAAAGCTACAGCAACCTCATCGCCAGCCTCGTGGGTGGTGTGACCGCAGCAGCAGGTGGCGATGCGGCGGCGGCTTTGGCATCAAAAATTGAGTTGGATAACAACAAACTCAACTCAGTGCAAAAAAAGGAGTTTAGAAAAGAGTTTGAGCAAGTATGCACTGGAAGGCAAGGGGTTCTAGATCCAGAGTGCGAGAAGGTAATCGAAAAGTGGAGCGGTATTAGTGGTTCTCAGATGGATATTAGCCCAGGTTCTATAGATTCTTGGCTTGCGAACTATAGGTCTAATCGCGAAACATTAGTTTCTGCATGCAATGGTTTAAGCGCAAGCTCAGGTGCTCAAAGCCTTTGTACATTAGATGCTACTGAGCTTTATGCTCGTATGTTGGTTGAAAACTTGGGTTCGGATAGCTACAAGATTAATTCGGCTCGTGTTTATAATGAACAAGCCAAACTGTACTTACAATATCGCCCTGAGTTGACAAAGGCTTATGAAACGGGCAAAGAGATTTTGAATCTCGCCGCAATTGTCATACCTCAAGCTCGTACACTATCTATGGCTGTAGATGTCGGCGAAATTGCACGTGAAGTGGCAGATGTTGTTTTAGACAGTGATGACTTTAGTGGAGCTATCGGAAGTGCTACTGTTATGATTATTACAGAAGCAGTTGGTAGGAAGTTAAAAAACTCCCAAAACTTCAAGTTTATGAGCGTAATCGGTCGAGAAAAAGTAGCTGATGCAACGGTTGAAGCCGTTAAATACATTGTCAATAAAGCAGGCGGTGCTGCAAAAGACACTATTCTCAAATAACTCACGAGGTAAAAATGAATCGAAATATTTATAAAATGACGGTTTTTGTGATGTTTATCATTTTTGTTCTGCTCAGTTTTTTTGGAGCTTGGATTAAAGGTGCTTTAGCTGGAGTTTGGCTGTGCTTTTTTGGAGCTATTTATTTAATGAGGACTCATGCATATAACTTGCCGCACGTCACAACGTTTTCAGGAATATCTGTTAATCCAAACTCCCCATACAAATTGAGAAGACATTCTTATAGGGTGGATTTTTTTCTGTATTGGATTCTTTTGCCAGGAATGTTTGCTGTGGCTTTGTTACTTAGTGATGAGCCAAGCTTATTTAGCGTACTCGTGAAGTAGTTATAATGAGCATTAGCTTATTGAACTTACTGCGTTACTTAAGGACCACCACCCAAGCGAGTTTTATCCCGCTTGGGTTTTCGTCATTATTGGCGCGTGGTAGATTTCACGCCGACACCACCGTCGGCAGTCAAATCGTGGGTGACAAGGTCAACATCCTCTCAACCAACGACACCAACATCAGCGGCTCGACTGTGTTCGGCACGAATGGCGTCATCATCGACAGCGAGAAGGGCGATGTGAACATCGTTGCGGCACAGGACAAGTTCAACGAAACGCATTTCAGTAAAACCACCAAATCAGGGTTTGGTGCATTGGGTGGCTTCTCGTATGGCAATATGAGCGATGAGAAGGGCATGAAAGGCGCGAGCACGGGTCACACAGGCAGCACGGTGGCCAGTCTCACGGGCGATGTGGACATCAGTGCAGGAAAGGGCAAGGTCAATATTGCGGGTTCGGATGTCAACAGTGCCTTGGGTGATGTGAACATCAAAGCACAGAACATCGTCATCACCGATGTGCACGACACCGCGACGCAAGACACCTACACCAAGTTCAAATCAGCGGGTCTGTCGGTTTCTGTCTCCAGCCCCATCATCGATGCGGCGAAGATGGGCAGCACACTGAGTGACCAAGCGGGCAAAGCAGAAGGCGGCACCCAAATCGGTGCAGTGGCCGCTTCGAGCGCATTGGTTGGCTATGTTGCCTATCGTGACTTAAAGAATGTGGCCAATAGCCTCTCAGGTCTTGCCAGCGGTGCCAGCCCGACCGACATCCTTGGTGCCGTCGGCTCACTCTCCATCAGCCTCGGCACACAAAAGTCAGAATCCAAGAGCCACAGCGAGCAGTCCACCAGCTCGGGCAGTACAGTGACGGCAGGTGGCAAGGTCAACCTCACCGCCACGGGCAAAGGCAAAGCCGATGACACACTCGAGAACAACCAAGGCTCGGACATCC
>NZ_BMZG01000028.1 GCF_014652675.1 Formosimonas limnophila
ACAAAGATGTGAATAAGTACATGAAGGTAGGACTTGGTTATAACTTCACAGACTACAGCAGTGACTTGACTGATTTGGACTACGATCACAAAGGCTGGTTTATCAACATTTTAGGAAGGTTCTAAACAAGGGCAACAAATTTAAAACAAATGATTATTTAGTGGTGTAGCAGAAAAAAATAAGATGCATTCCGAAACAAAATCTAAACGAATATTTGCAATGTGGCGTGTGTTGATGATGGTGGTGTAAATCGCACACTAATATTGAGTTGACAAGGACTAATCGATTGTGCTGTCGGGTGTAAATTACCATTGGAGTGCCAAAATGAAACATTTTCTTAGATTGCTGCTCATTCTCTTTGTGTACTTGTGTAATAACTCGGCTTTGGCTGCTGGCGAGAAGGTTTTATTTCTGACCACGGTGGAGACAGACCCAGCTGCTGTTACGATAATTAATAATGCTCGAGCTGAGTTTGTAAACGCTGGTGCTGTTGTCACCCAGCAGTCGGTGCTGAGTACTGCTGGGGGGGTGACGAATGCGACCTTTACTGCGGCTGATGGCGGGGCGTATGATGTTGTTTTGATGGTTTCAGTTTTTGGCGCCATTGATTTAACCAACTGGACTGTGATAAATAACGCCATTGCCACAAGGCAGGCAAATAGTTTTGTTATGTTTATTGATGGGTGTTGTCAAACCCCAACTAATGTCAGTCAAATGATCAACGCTTTGGACTTATTATCTACTGCAACTATAACATCAGGCATACGAGATACTAACGCCTATTTCTCAAATTTAAATACTGGTTCGCCTAACTCGGGTAGTTTTTCTGGTTTAAACCCAGTGGCATTAGCAGATTTGACATACATTAATGGCGTACCAAAAGATAATGTATTGTATTTGACTAGAGGTGCTACCGCACCTGTTTTAACAGCCACAGCCACTGCTGCAGCGGCTATCTTTACTAAAAAAGACTCATACAATGGAGCTGGAGCTTGTGTTATTGCCACGGCTGATGCTTCACCCTTCCAAAGTGTTCCAGATCTTTATGCAAATAACCGAGGTAAAATTGGCCCAGCTTACTTAAAGGCCGCAGGTTTTGGGGGGGCTTGTGCTGTGACCGCTCAGGTTGTTAAGTCTTTTGACAAAACGACGATTGCTGGCGGTAAGACAGCCACTTTAACCATAAAGGTAAACAGTACATCAACAACACCGACCACAGGACTAAGGTTGGTTGATAATCTACCTTCTCCTTTGCAAGTCGGTGGAGCGGTTACAAGTACATGTTTAGGAGGAGCGCTGAGTGCGCCAGTTGGCGGTACAAGTGTGACGTTAACAGGAGCTACTTTACCTGCTTCCGGCTGTGAAATTACTGTGCCAATTGTTTGGCCTGAAAACTCATTCTGTGGGCTTTCTGGTAAATCAGTAACAAATACGATTACCCCAGGGCCAGCCCCGACGGGTCAATTCAGTACAGATGAAGGGCAAGTAAACACCCCCACTTCGGCCAGCATCTCTTGCCAAGCTCAAAAAGTTGATTTGGTACTTAAGAAACAGTGGGCTGGTGTGGGTAATTTAAATGACATCGTGACAATTCCTGCAACGACTGGGTTTACAAACAATACAACGCAATTCACATCTACTAACCTTAATACGGATAATGCGACAACTGGCGCAGCAGTACAAGTTGCGGTTGGGGATGTAGGTACTTTGCCTGCGGAGATTTTTAGCACACCAATCAATGCAAGTAGCTACGCCAGTTCTTCCTGGGTATGTAGCGATGGAGAAAGTCCAGCCATCATTGTGCCCCAAGGCGGTCAGCTTACTGTACCTATTGCATCGGCAGATAAAACCTTGACCTGCACGTTGCAAAATACTGCCCTTATAAAAGGTATTGGCCTCACTAAAACCGCAGGGACACCAAGCGGCAACACGGCAGGCAGCACGATTGTTTACACGTTCACAGTTAGCAACACAGGGAATGCGACGTTGACGCCGATAGTATTGACGGATGCGAAGCTTGACGCCCCAGCGACGTGTGTCTCAAATAGCTTAGCACCTGGAGTGAGCACCACCTGTACGGGCACGCACACCATCACACAAGCGGAGGTTGATGCAGGCAAGGTTGATAATTCTGCTTCTGTCAGTGGTACTGCACCAGATACTAGCGTTGTTAGTGCAAATGCAACGGCGAGCAGTTCAATTAGCCTTAGCCCGGTCATTAGCCTCACCAAAACCGCAGGGACACCAAGTGGCAACACGGCAGGCAGCACGATTGCTTACACGTTCACAGTTAGCAACACAGGGAATGTGACGTTGACACCGATAGTATTGACGGATGCGAAGC
>NZ_BMZG01000029.1 GCF_014652675.1 Formosimonas limnophila
CATACGCAGTGACTTATAACTTCGGGAGGAAAACGATGGCGAGCATACAAATTAGTTGGGTTCATACCGCATTCTAACTCAGACTCCGTGCTTTACAATCTTTAGAACAAGTTAACTTGACAGTGCCCTCAAACGGCATCCGCACAGTCTGGACACGACAACACGACACTTTAATCTTTTTTGCCATTTAAAGCAGCTTCCTTTAAATTTGACAAAATATATTCAGTAGTCCATTTTTCTAAAGAAAAATCGGTTTCGAGCCATTCGACTAAAAGAGTGTCGTTTACGCTGCCTCTAGGAGACAATTTTAATTGTTCTGGTGTTAAATCATCTACTAATGTGCGAACCCAAGATTGTTCATCAATAATATACCAGCCTTGAAACACACCTAGAATCGAACTTGGGGTTCTTGTATATTTTGGCAGCTCATAATCATTAGCGGGAACGAATCCTTCAAGTACAATAATTTTCCTTCGGTATGCTGCGGCTACTGGAAAGCCTATAAAAAAGCGTTCAGGGGCTTTAACTAAGTTTTCTAAATCATTACAATCTTTTGTAAAAAAACCATCGAGTACTTTGATGCACTCTTTACCCTTTTCAGCACGAAGGTAGTGCAAATAAACCTTTCCTTTTTTGGTTAGGATAGAAAAAACATCACCCACTTTAATTTTGGCCATAATTAGTATCCAACTGTTTTAAGAAGTTCATAGCCGCGTTGTAGTTGCGCGGCATAACTCGGATTGGTACGTGAAATGCTGTTAATTTTATTGATTAATATCCCTCCGTTTTTACCCAAACCATTGATTTCAATCAATGCTTGCTCAACAGCGCGTGCGTCCGACCTAGAAAGATTTTGTAATAGAGGGTCAATTCGAATACCCTTTGATGCAAGATGTTCAGCTTCCCGCCGTGCTAAGTTATTAGTAATGCCCACATACTGCGTTGCACCTGTTACAGGATTTGTAGAGGTATATACACTACAACAGTTCGCATTATGCACCCATACACCGATTTCACCGACATGGTAAGTATGATAGTCCTCTATTTCAATGTTGTAAACGGTAGCGGTTTCATCGGTTAGCTCAGCGTGCGTGATACGCAGGGTTTGGTTCTGTGCGTCAACCAACTCTGTACCTGCTTCTAATAAACTCGCTTTAATCCAGCCGATGTCTTTCACCCAGAAAGGGTGCTCACTGGTTGTGCCGAATGTTTCGGTTTGACCATCCTTGTTCTGAACAGTGATTCGATAAATGGCTTGATCTGTAGTGACTTTAGTGGCAATGACAGGTTTATAGCCCATTGCGCCAGTAAACTCATCACGCGACCAAACCAGCTCACCACCGACAAAAGTCTCAATGGCCTTGAAGCCGCTGTCTGTTTGAATCAGCGTCCCAGCCTCAAAGCAAGAGCCTCCAGAACAAGCTTGAGCAACTTCCTCTAAAGCATTTTTCATGCCCTTAACATCATTCGCAGCTTTAGCGGTTAAATAGGCTTTTCGTGATTTTTGAATGACATCACCACCACCTGGAATAAGACCAATTGTCGCAAACACATAATCGCCAATGCTTTCCGCCTCAACGAAGCCCTTAATATCGCCAATAATTGGGACAAAATCAAGCCCTATGCTAATAGCATCTCTAATAGAAATCTTCTTGAGTTGTATTTCTTTAGATGCATCCGCAAGACCCCAATCTCCCGCAAATTGATTATTCACCACCGCATTATACCCCGCCGCCCCCGCAGTAACGGCATCTTCAAAGCTGCCACCTGTCACCCCACCGACGAGCGTTGCGGCGAGTGTTGAGATGGCTCGGATGTCTTCTTTCTCGGCGGTGGTGAGCTGGTCGGATGTTTTGCCGTCGTATCTGGTGTTGATGATGATTTGAGCGAGCGCTTCGCCTGTGACAGCACCTGCTGCGCCTGAGGCGGCGTCGTTGCCTGATAGGTAGGCGACGGCGGCACCGACGGCGGCGTGGGTGAGTAGACGTGCGGCGTTGTTCGCTTCGGTGTCGGGTTGGCGGTCGAAGTAGTCACCGACTTGGCTGGCAAGGAGTGGCGCGGCGGCGTTGGCAATGCCTTGTTGCAGATTGCCGCCTGCGGCACTGGCGAGTAGGCCTGTGATGGCTTGGGAGGCCATGTTGTATTTGCCACCTGGGGCGAAGTCTTTTTGGCCGTCAATGTAGGCTTGGTTGGTTTGGAAGTAGCTGCCCAATGTACCATTTCTGGACAGTGTTTCAAACACGGCTTGCTTTTGGCTTTCGGTGGGGTTCTCACCTAAGGCAGCGATGGCGGAGAGATAGGTGGGACTTTCTTTGG
>NZ_BMZG01000030.1 GCF_014652675.1 Formosimonas limnophila
ATACTCACCCTGGACTGTACCCGTAGGCAAACTACACGTAATTTCTTGCCCTGCTTGCGTACAGCCATTAGGCACAGCATTAACCGTCAATCCAGGATCTAAAGTATCTTTAAGGTTAATGCTAGTTAGAGTCGGAGCACCAGTAACTTTTGTTTTAAGCGTATATTCAATCACCTGACCTAAAGCAACAGTCGTCCCCGCTGCAGGTAATGCAGTTTTAGTGGTATCAACAACTGGATCCAAGGCATTATTTTGCAACGTACAGGTCAAGGTTTTATCTACCGATGCAATAGGTACAGTAAGCTGGCCACCTTGGGGCACAATGATGGCTGGATTTTGTCCATCACTACATACCCATGAGGAAGCGACATAGTTATTTGCACTGGTTGGTGTGCTAAAAATCTCAGCAGGCAAAGTACCTACATCCCCAACCGCAACTTGTACTGCTGCACCAGTTGTCGCATTATCCGTATTCAGGTTAGTAGATGTGAATTGCGTTGTATTGTTTGTAAACCCAGTCGTTGCAGGAATTGTCACGACGTCATTTAAAACACCCACACCAACCCACTGTTTCTTAAGTACCAAATCAACTTTTTGAGCTTGGCAAGAGATGCTGGCCGAAGTGGGGGTGTTTATTTGCCCTGAATCTGAACTAAATTGACCCGTCGGGGCTGGCCCTGGGGTAATAGTATTTATTACTGTTCTACCAGCAGTCCCACAGAATGAGCTTTCAGGCCAAATAATTGGCACAGTAATCTCACAGCCAGAAACAGGCACAGCAGCTCCTGTTAACGTCACACTTGTACCACCAACTGGCGCATTCAGCGCTCCTCCTAAACATGTGCTGGTAACCGCTCCGCCGACTTGCAAAGGAGAAGGTAGATTATCAACCAACCTTAGTCCTGTGACCGGTGTTGCTGATGTAGTGTTCACCTTTATGGTTAAAGTAGCTGTCTCTCCACCAGCAATCGTCGTTTTGTCAAAAGACTTAATAACCTGAGGGTTTACACCACAAGACCCTCCAAAACCTGCGGCTTTTAAGTAGGCGGAACCAACTCTACCTTGATTAAATGAATAAGCATTTGGTGTTTGGAAGGGAGAAGCATCAGCCGTGGCGATAACGCAAGCCCCAGCTCCGTTGTATGAGTCTTTGATAGGAAAGATAGCGGCTGAAGCACTGGCTGTGTCTGTTAAAACAGGCGCAGTGGCATCTCTAGACAAATACAATACGTTATCCTTTGGCACACCATCAATGTATGTCAAATTTAAGAGTCCTATCGGATTTAAACCAGAAAAACTGCCCGAGTTAGGCGAAGCAGTGTTTAGATTAGCGAAAAGAGGTGGCGTATCCGTTGTGCCTCTTGTGATATTTGCCGTAGATAATAAATCCAGAGCGTTGAACATTTGAGTGACATTAGATGGGATATTGCATTGCAAACACCCATCAATAAACATAACAAAACTATTTGCCTGCCTTGTGGCAATGGCGTTATTTATCACAGTCCAGTTAGTTGGATCAATGCGGGTAAAAACTGAAACCATCAAAACAAGATCATACGCACCGCCATCAGCCGCAGTGAAGGTCGAACTCGTTACACCCCCAGCAGTACCCAGAACCGGTTGCTCGGTGAGCACAGCACCAGCGTTTACAAACTCAGCTCGAGCATTATTGATGATCTGAATACCAACGGGGTCTGTCTCTACCGTGGTCAGAAATAAAACCTTCTCACCAGCAGCCAAAGCCGAATTACCCCATAAATACATGGACAGAATGAGCAATAATTTAAAAAGATGCTTCATTTTCGCACTCCATTAGTTACCGCAGTTTTTAGTTAAAGTTGTACAGCAGAGTGTGGGACTTAACATGTAGGAGCCAAACGCCTAAAAACAGTGAAGGGAATCTCAACATACAGAGGCTCCCTTACAAAGCATGCTGTTAAATCACACATAGCATATTTACAATCAAGGCAAAGACACCTCAAAGCGTCGGTTAG
>NZ_BMZG01000031.1 GCF_014652675.1 Formosimonas limnophila
CTTCTGTGCTGACGACAAGTCGGCGATTAAGTCACCAAGGTGGTTTGATAAAGAGAACTGTACATTAACAATTAACAGCCGATAAGTGTGGGCATATGTAGCGAGTCTGAATGAGAATTTGGACTTTAAACAAACAATGCTCATGCTTGACGAAACAAAGCAGATGGTTGAGTTAAATCAACTGTCGAAATGTCAGTCAATACTTGAGAGTGACCTTAGGGTCACATTGCGAAAGCATATGATATTAAACTGAAGAGTTTGATCATGGCTCAGATTGAACGCTGGCGGCATGCTTTACACATGCAAGTCGAACGGCAGCATGACCAAGCTTGCTTGGTTGATGGCGAGTGGCGAACGGGTGAGTAATACATCGGAACGTACCGTTTAGTGGGGGACAACTTTCAGAAATGGAAGCTAATACCGCATACGAACTACGGTTGAAAGCAGGGGACCTTCGGGCCTTGTGCTAAACGAGCGGCCGATGGAAGATTAGCTAGTTGGTGGGGTAAAGGCTCACCAAGGCGACGATCTTTAGCGGGTCTGAGAGGACGATCCGCCACACTGGAACTGAGACACGGTCCAGACTCCTACGGGAGGCAGCAGTGGGGAATTTTGGACAATGGGGGCAACCCTGATCCAGCAATGCCGCGTGAGTGAAGAAGGCCTTCGGGTTGTAAAGCTCTTTTGTTAGGGAAGAAAAGGTAAGTAATAATACTGCTTGCTGATGACGGTACCTAAAGAATAAGCACCGGCTAACTACGTGCCAGCAGCCGCGGTAATACGTAGGGTGCAAGCGTTAATCGGAATTACTGGGCGTAAAGCGTGCGCAGGCGGCCTGTTAAGTCAGATGTGAAATCCCCGAGCTCAACTTGGGAACTGCATTTGAAACTGATAGGCTAGAGTGTGTCAGAGGGAGGTAGAATTCCACGTGTAGCAGTGAAATGCGTAGAGATGTGGAGGAATACCAGTGGCGAAGGCGGCCTCCTGGGATAACACTGACGCTCATGTACGAAAGCGTGGGGAGCAAACAGGATTAGATACCCTGGTAGTCCACGCCCTAAACGATGTCAACTGGTTGTTGGGTCTTCATTGACTTAGTAACGAAGCTAACGCGTGAAGTTGACCGCCTGGGGAGTACGGTCGCAAGATTAAAACTCAAATGAATTGACGGGGACCCGCACAAGCGGTGGATGATGTGGATTAATTCGATGCAACGCGAAAAACCTTACCTACCCTTGACATGCCACTAACGAAGCAGAGATGCATTAGGTGCTCGAAAGAGAAAGTGGACACAGGTGCTGCATGGCTGTCGTCAGCTCGTGTCGTGAGATGTTGGGTTAAGTCCCGCAACGAGCGCAACCCTTGTCATTAGTTGCCATCATTAAGTTGGGCACTCTAATGAGACTGCCGGTGACAAACCGGAGGAAGGTGGGGATGACGTCAAGTCCTCATGGCCCTTATGGGTAGGGCTTCACACGTCATACAATGGTCGGTACAAAGGGTCGCCAAGCCGCGAGGTGGAGCCAATCCCATAAAACCGATCGTAGTCCGGATTGGAGTCTGCAACTCGACTCCATGAAGTCGGAATCGCTAGTAATCGTGGATCAGAATGTCACGGTGAATACGTTCCCGGGTCTTGTACACACCGCCCGTCAAACCATGGGAGTGGGTCTCACCAGAAGTAGGTAGCCTAACCGTAAGGAGGGCGCTTACCACGGTGGGATTCATGACTGGGGTTAAGTCGTAACAAGGTAGCCGTATCGGAAGGTGCGGCTGGATCACCTCCTTTCTAGAGATGCAGAGTAATTTATTACTGATGCTGACAATAGAAGCTACATGTGCTCACACTTATCGGATGTTTAATAGTTAGCGATAATCCTTAGGGGGATTAGCTCAGCTGGGAGAGCACCTGCTTTGCAAGCAGGGGGTCGTCGGTTCGATCCCGTCATCCTCCACCA
>NZ_BMZG01000032.1 GCF_014652675.1 Formosimonas limnophila
AATGGTCGCATCCACCACAAGCTGTATGGCTGGCTGAATTGCTCAAGAGTTTGGCATGATTCACTGTGAATCATTGCTGTGTGTGATTGAGCCGATGGACAGTAAGCGTCAGGGGCAGCCATCTTGATTTTTAAGAGGCAACAAGTCATGAATTTTTGAGTTTGGCCAAGTTGGTAATTTATTGAGCGTATCGAGGAGCCACGCATATGGTTCAATTCCATTGGCTTTAGCGGTTGCGAGTAGTGATTGAATTGCAGCGGCACGTTTGCCTGCTCGTTCGGATCCGACAAATAGCCAGTTTTTCTTGCCGATGGCGATGGGTCGAATGGCGTTTTCGATGGGGTTGTTATCGATGGGGAATGCGCCCGATTCGATATAGCGAGTGAGCGCAGGCCAGCGTTTGAGTGTGTAGTTGATGGCTCTGGCAATGGCGGTGTTGCCAACTGTTGGAATGCTGATGAGCCAACTGTGCAGCGTTTCAAGTAGTGGTAAGGACTGGTTTTGGCGCATGGTGTGGCGTTGCGCGTCGTCGAGTGCGGCAGCCTCGCGTTCGATGGCGTATAGCTGGCCGATGCGCTCTAGTGCTTCGTGCGCGGTGGTGCTGCCGTTGGCGGCAAACACGTCGTGGAATTTGCGACGGGCATGTGCCCAGCAGCCGAGTTCAACCACTTCGTCATTGAACATGGCTTTGTAACCCGAGTAGTCATCGACCATGAGGTGTCCGCGCCAGCCCGCGAGGAATTGACGTGCATGTTTGCCCGAACGACTGGATTGGTGGTCAAATACGATGATGGGCGGTGAGTTGCCCGCTGTTCGGTAAGCCCAAATGTACGCGCTGTGCGTTTTGCCGCTGCCTGGATCAAGCTGCCGTATCGGTGTTTCGTCAGCGTGTAAAACATTGGCTTGCAACATGCGTTGCGTCAGCGCATCCACCAAGGGTTGCAAAGCCACGCCAACCTTACCGACCCATTCGGCCATGGTCTGACGAGGTAAATGCACGTCCTGACGAGCAGCGATTTGCTCAATCCGGTACAGCGGCAAGTGGTCAAGGTATTTGTTGATGACGATAGAGGCGAGTAATTCGTTGGTGGCCAAGCCACCGTCAATTATCGCAGCTGGGACAGGCGCAGTGACGATGCGCTCGCACGGCTTGCAGGCATATTTTGGGCGAATGTGACGCTGTACGCTGAATGTGCCTGGTGTGTAGTGCAGCTTCTCGGTCACGTCTTCGCCGAGTTTGACCAATGCGCCACCGCATTGATTGCATTGACAAGACTCTGGTTCGTGAATAATGACTTCACGTGGCAAATGAGCGGGCAATGGTTGACGATGTGCGCCAACACGCGGTTTGCGCGGCACATCGCGCATTTGTTCTAATTCGGACTCAATCGCTGCAAAGTCCTCAGCCATGCTGTCGGTGAACAGGTCTTGCTGCACTTTGGACAGCACTTCGGAGGTCTTGCCAAACTGGTGGCGTTTGTAGCGCGACAACTCGTAGGTGAGCTGGTCTATTTTGAGTTGCTTGTGATTGGCTTCTTCGATTCGTGCGTCGCGCTCGTTGGTGATTTGTTCAATGTAGCGATCGCGTTGCATTATTTGAGCATTGCGCTCTTTGATTTGAGCATCGTATGCTTTTGCATCATATTCCAACTGCTCAATGTAACGCAACGCCGCATCAAGTGCAGCGTTGGATGTTGAGGCGTTGGCAGGTGCGATTATCATGATGTGATTGTAATTCATGTGCCACCATGATATCACTTAAAACCCTATTTTTATAAA
>NZ_BMZG01000033.1 GCF_014652675.1 Formosimonas limnophila
CCTTGCCTGCGATGGTTGAGCCTTGGACGAGGATGTCCGAGCCTTGGTTGTTCTCGAGTGTGTCATCGGCTTTGCCTTTGCCCGTGGCGGTGAGGTTGACCTTGCCACCTGCCGTCACTGTACTGCCTGAACTGGTACTTTGCTCACTGTGGCTCTTTGATTCTGACTTTTGTGTGCCGAGACTAATCGAAATCGAACCCAATGCACCCAGCGGATTACCTGTCGCCCCCTTGGCTATTTCGCGAGTGAGACTATTGGCCATTTCAGTGATGCCGCGATACGCATTGTAACCAGCCAGTGCACTCGATGCGGCCACTGCACCGATNCTTAGTGTGCTGCCCATCTTCGCCGCATCGATGATGGGGCTGGAGACAGAAACCGACAGACCCGCTGATTTGAACTTGGTGTAGGTGTCTTGCGTGGCGGTGTCGTGTACATCGGTGATGACGATATTCTGTGCTTTGATGTTCACATCACCCAAGGCACTGTTGACATCCGAACCCGCAATATTGACCTTGCCCTTTCCTGCACTGATGTCCACATCGCCCGTGAGACTGGCCACCGTGCTGCCTGTGTGACCCGTGCTCGCGCCTTTCATGCCCTTCTCATCGCTCATATTGCCATACGAGAAGCCACCCAATGCACCAAACCCTGATTTGGTGGTTTTACTGAAATGCGTTTCGTTGAACTTGTCCTGTGCCGCAACGATGTTCACATCGCCCTTCTCACTGTCGATGATGACGCCATTCGTGCCGAACACAGTCGAGCCGCTGATGTTGGTGTCGTTGGTTGAGAGGATGTTGACCTTGTCACCGACGATTTGACTGCCGACGCTGGTGTCTGAGTGGTGAGTATCGATGTTGTGTGTACTTTTAGATGAGAGGAAACCTTTCTTCTTCCGATACTCTTCTTTGTAGTCATCGTGGGTGGCTCGCCCTGCTTCGATATTGACGGTGTCAGCAACAAGCGTGGCCGCGCCATCGGCAACGACGTTGGCCGCTAGCAGGTTGATGGCGTTGTCAGCGACCATGGTAACGTCGCCCGCGGCTTGAATCACGCTGCCTGTCTCTGCGTAGTCGCTGCGCGATTCGACAGATTTGCGCTTACTGTCCCATGCCCAAACAGCTTGTTCGGCGTCACCTGTGGTGATGGTTTTTGAATTGATGTTCTCGGCTGAGAGAAGTGCACTGCCTGCGCTGCTGACATTGGCAGCGGTGAGGTTGATGTCTTTGGTGGCGACCATGGTCAAAGCCGGTGTGGTCGTGGTTTTACCATCCTTATCCGTGACGGTGGTGTCTTTGTCGAGTGCCTGCACTGTGCCGGTTTGGTCAAGCTCGGTGCGCGTCGATGAGTAGCCGCGTGTGGTGCGGTTGGCCATGTTGCCACTGCTACTGGTTTGCGTGGTGCTGGCGATGTTGATGGTGTCGGCCGAGAGTGCAACCGTGCCACCGCGGATGGTGCCGCCGATGTTGTTCAGCGTGTCTGTGGCTCTGACGGAGACAGTGCCCCCTTTGTTCCCGCCAATGACACCGCCACGGTTGTTGACATTGCGCGCAGTGATATCCATGCTGCTCGTGC
>NZ_BMZG01000034.1 GCF_014652675.1 Formosimonas limnophila
TTGTGAATTGTGTTCGGGTCGGTTTGTAACGCTTTGAGCATGAAATCAGAGGATAGCCACTGACGGTAATCCGCAAACCGTGGGTCTGTCTCGATCAAATAACCCGCCGCGTTCGGATTGACCGTGAATAGGCTGCTGTTGGGCATGTTGGTATTGACCGCACCCGTTTTAATCAACGTCGGATCAGTCGTATTGACCGCGTAGACGGTGGCCGATGCGTTGGCACTGCTGCTGCCTGCGGCAGTATCAGCAAAGATATTTGCCTTTTGAGCGTCAACATTCACATTGCTCTCAACAACACCCTGCTTGACTTCGCCAGAGGCAAGAATGATGTATGTCGGTGGCGTCGTGGGACTGTAAGCAACTATAGAGGCAGTTGCACGAGCACGCTTGTTTTTACCCCCTGAACTCCATTTATTAATGTATGTGTCGGTCGTTGTGCCACTGGTCGTGACAGTCGCTTGCCCAAAGGCATCAATATTATCTATCGCGGTCGTCAGATCAGCTTGGCCACCAACCGTACCGCCAAGCGTGCCGCCTGCAATGATTTGACTCTTGTCATTACGCAAATACCCAACATCAAACGTCATGTTGCCACCAGCCACGATTCGCGCAGGGTCTGACTGTATGACAGTATCTTGTTTGTAAGTCTTGGTATAGTCATAAATAAAGTAATGGCTAAAAGATTGCTCACCGACTCGATAACCAGTTGGCGTGCTCCAGCAGCCTGCAATGCCATAAGCACAATCACCCAACATAGTAATCTCGCTTTGATCATAACGCTCACCCAAGTGGTCGTTACCGTAAATAGGGTCATTTACGCCAACTTCGTACTCAAGGTGCTGACTGGTACCAGTTACCTTCACTTCAGTTAGGAAGTATTTATTGGTATTAATAATCTTATCAGCAGCCAATTGCATGTTACCCATGCTTTCAATGGTTGACGATTCGTTATTAATAAGGCTTGCACGGCCCGTAGCATTGCCATTAGTGTCTAGGGATCCGCCAATGAACATGGTGTTGCCACTAAGAATACTGCTTTGTTGACCAACTTAACCACCACTCAAGTTATTAATGGTTTGCGCACCAATGTCTAGCCTTTCCCGTGCAGCGATAGTGCCCGTAGTCGTCTTGCCATTGACGTTTTCACCTTGGTTATTAACCGTGCTTGCACCAACACTCAAATGAGTGCCATAAATCCGCCCAGTGCCAAGATTGGTCACAGTATTGCCTGTAATCACCGTCTTGTTACCATCCATCAAACCGCGATTGGTCACAGCATCATTCGCTTTGATTTGGGTTGTGCCACCGCTGATTTCTGCACCTGCCACGTTGGTGATGTTCTGCGCGTTGATGCTGTTGGTCGCACCCGAAAGGATTTTAGCGTTGTTGGTGACATTGCCGCTGCTTCTCAACGTGAGGTTTTTAGCGGCTTGTACCGTGGCGTTGTTGGTGAAGTCATCGGTCAGAGTGATGCTCATATCGCCGTTTGAGAGGACTTTGCC
>NZ_BMZG01000035.1 GCF_014652675.1 Formosimonas limnophila
ACTGTATCAGTGGCGCAGGTTGTACCACAGGTGCCGTCCTTAACATCGGCGGCACTGTGCTGGACTTCGCCGCTGTGGGTCCAACCGTCAAAACCGCTATCACCGAATACCGTGTCGCTAAGGCTGAGCTCGCAACCGTTAGGGCAGAAACCGCGACCAGTCGGGTGAATAATAATTTTTATGCGGATGATGCCAGTTTTAATATGAGCGAGTACGAAGCCACGAGAAAACCAGGCACTTTGACTGGTGTGCCTGAAACACCTAACGGCACTCGTCCAGGTCCTGAATATATTCGCTCAATTGACCGCCAAAATGAAGCCGCACGGACGTTGTCGGAGCATGGATTTAATGTGGAGCAAATACCGAACACTAAGAAAGGTAAAAGCCCTGATTTGCGCATTAATGGTGATTTGGCAGATGTTTACTCGCCGAAGACCAGTCGTTTAGATTCTATTTGGGATACAGTAGATGAAAAAGTTGTTGGGAAAAATGGCAAACCAGGTCAAGCACCCAATGTCGTGATTAACTTAGCTGATTCGCCATTAACACCGACAAGTGTGGCACAGTACATGCTCAAAAACCCTGTGAACGGTTTATCGCGACTGGTGATTATTAAAGGTGACAAAGTTATTGTTTTGGGAGGTAAGTGATATGTCTTACTCTATGCATATATTGGCGGATGAGCGCTTAACCAAAGATGAGGTTTTTGCTACATTAAAAGAATTTGGGATGGATGTGACGAAATTTGAACCCAACAGGGTGAACGGCGTTTTTGGGGACTTTCCACTTGATGATGACTATTGGACAACTGTGGTTTATCAAGAAAATGAGGAAAGGTTCAAGGAACAAGAAAGTCGTGATTCTTTAAAGTTTGATTTGAACATTAACTGGTTGGTTAATTCGCAGATTTGGTTTGAGTGTCGCACAGTTGGCAATTGTAGTGATGTATTGGCAAATTTTTTTGAGGCTTTGGCTCAAAAAACCAAAGCCAATTTAAATTATTCAGGTCAAAGAGAGGTTGTCTATGCCATGAAAGACGAGCACGGGATAAGGTGGTTTGAGGCGGCAAGTCCTATTCGTTCACCTGGATTGGTTAAAATCAATAGTCCATCCACTATTGCAGCCGAAGAGCAAACAACGAACGAAAAAAAGAGCTGGCTCAAACGTCTTTTTAGTTCACACGATTCAGAATAGTGCAATGAGGAAAGACATTTGAAACTAATGCGTTACTTAATGCCCACCACCCAAGCGAGCTTTATGCCGCTTGGGTTTTCGTCATTATTGGCGCGTGGTAGATTTCACGCCGACACCTCTGTCGGCAGCCAAATCGTGGGTGACAAGGTCAACATCCTCTCAACCAACGACACCAACATCAGCGGCTCGACTGTGTTCGGCACGAATGGCGTCATCATCGACAGTGAGAAGGGCGATGTGAACATCGTTGCGGCAGAGGACAAGTTCAACGAAACGCATTTCAGTAAAACCACCAAATCAGGG
>NZ_BMZG01000036.1 GCF_014652675.1 Formosimonas limnophila
TCAATAAAGGGATTCGTAACACTTTAGCGGGCTTCTATAATGGTTTTAATGAAATGTTGCCAGACTTGGTGGACGGTCAACCGCAGCCCAACTTACCGATTGATAGGAGTTATGATAGTGTTGCTGGTCCATTAACAGAAATTGGGATTGATTTAGCGATGGCTTCTGTCGGAAGTCGTGTGCGAGATACTGAAGGCTCAGCAGTTTCTGGTACGGTAGATAGCACAGGTTATGGAGGTAGAGCCGTTTCTGGCACAGTGAATGGTGAGACACGAGTCGTGGGAAGTTATTTAGATGACTTCAAACCTTCACCTACTCCAGCAAGGCTCGTAGAAGAGCAAGCTAGCCAACCGACTCAGGTGGCTTATATCAATTATGACCACATCATAAACGGTAACATCAACGGTGCGGGTAATGGTTCGGGAGGGCACTATATACGTTCACCGAACATCAGAGTTACCGAAGTCACGGGAGCGGTTGATAGCAATGGCGTTACCAAAGGCTACATTCAAGTGCGCGACCCGAATACGGGTGGATGGGCGAATAAGACAGCAGAAACCACCTTTTACCCAGAAACGTGGACGCAACGTCAAGTGCAACAAGAAATTCAAGGGGCGTTTTTGAATTCTAAACCAATTGGGGATGGTAAGTGGCAGGGAACTGCTCCAAGTGGTGTAACAATTCAAGGCTACTACGGTAGACCCAATGGTACTGGTACAACTGCATGGCCAGTTTGGGGAGGCAAGAAATGATTTTTAAAACACAAAATATTTGGGTAGATTGGTATTTAATTAGTTCATCTGTAAAATCGCATGGAGCAAGAGAAATCACATCGTGGCTAAACGATGATATCCAAGGTGCAGACAGTGCCGATCGTGTGATTAATCAGCTTCATGAAGCCGCCAAACTTGAGAGCCCACCCTATGGCGGTTACTTAGGCTCAGGCAACGCGCATCATTGGGGCATGTTCAAGGGCATTGTCTATATTCGATGCGAATATGTCGAAGAAATGAAAGTCGCCATGACTTACGAGCAAGCAGTTAGTGCGTTAGAGAACTACAAAAAATTTCTTTTGAGTAAACGCACTGACCCAGCTAATCCACCAGAGACGTTTGAGATTGAATATCAATTGGAGGGTGATGAAGCGGCAGACTTTTATTTTAATAAGTTGGGTGGTCGTCTCGGTTATACATTAGAGGAGCGTAAAGCGATGGCGAAAGAACAAAAAAGACGAGGCAAAAAGTGAACCGTTGGTTTTTGCTCATCTGTCAAACAGCCTCAGCGGGATTTGTCCCGCTGAGGCTGTTTGCGTTTAAGCAAAGTCAGCAAACCACCAGCACTGGCAACATGGCCAATCGCACCACACGCGGCTACTCATCGACACGCACCGAGC
>NZ_BMZG01000037.1 GCF_014652675.1 Formosimonas limnophila
CGAACCAAAGTTGCTTAAGAAGTGCTGAGCTTGACCTAGTGGTTTGAAACAGCGCACTTTGGTTTCACGTAATCGAGTGGCTTGATGGGAGTTTTCGGCTCGATTATTGGCACCTTTGCTTCGAATATGCTCGCTGCGCTGATGATATGGACTCTCCGACTTTTGTATGCTAAAGTTTCGCCCAATTAGTATTAATATGGAGGCTAGTTAAAATGACGACTATAGCAAGAACTAAAAGAACTTTATTGGCCTTAGCATTGGTTTGCCCTCTGCTGACTATTAATGCAAAAGAGTCGGCGACTCCTGCTGATGTACCCGAGTCGATAATTCCTTCTGGTGTTTTGGAGTCTATAGTAGAACCTATCAAATTAAATACGACTTCTTTCAACAATGCTATAGATGCAACTGATATGTTAGACTCAGCAACATCCTCTGATAGCTGGAAATTTAAGGTGAGCCCCTACATTTGGGGACCCACTCTAAATGGTGATTTGAAGCGTGAAATGCCTTTGGGCTCGTATCGAACTGCCCATGTGAAGATGGCGCCTAATGACTATCTTTCTGCACTGGATTTTGCGATGATGTTTAGCGCTGAGGCGCGCAAAGGCAGATGGGGGGTGTCAACAGACTTTATCTACCTTAATGCGTCCACTGATACAAACAGCGTTAGGTCCGTTACAGGATCTATAGGTGAGTCATTGACGCTTAGTAAAACGACCAAATCCGACATCAAAAGCCTAATTTGGCAGTTCGATGGTTTTTACAGCATCATGCGAAAACCATCCGTTACTATGGACGTCTTATTTGGATTTCGCAATTTGAATCTAAACTCCTCGCTAGACTGGGGGGTTAGCGGTTCACTTGAGCGCCTTAAGCCATCAGGAAAACTTTCAGTAAGAGAAAATTTGTTAGATGCCATTGTGGGTATTCGCGGCCAAGTGAATATTCGCGATAGCAAGTGGTTTGTTCCTTACTATCTTGATGTAGGCACAGGCTCATCTTCTGCCACTTGGCAAGTGTCTACAGGCATTGGTTATGCGACGAATTGGGGTGATGTGAAAATGACATACCGTCACCTATATTATGATCAAACCCGAAACAAAACCTTGCAAAAGTTCAACTTCAGCGGGCCAATGTTAAGTGCAACAATCAAATTTTGAATACTTTAGACCTCAGCAGGCATTGTCAAATTAACTTTTGAAGTTTGAAACCTCTAATGGCCAATCGACCTTGCATGCAGCAGACGGGTTTTGGGTTAGGTTTCGCCAAAACTCAAAACTTCGAGCACGCAAGATTCGATGTGTTTTAGATTAGGTTTTGAGTGTATCAAA
>NZ_BMZG01000038.1 GCF_014652675.1 Formosimonas limnophila
TTAGCAATATATGGTGGGTCTTGATGGACTCGAACCATCGACCCCTGCGTTATCAACACAGTGCTCTAACCAACTGAGCTAAAGACCCGTCTTCATAACCCCTAAAACTTTATGGTGGAGGATGACGAGCCAGAACTCACCACTTAAAACCTTGATTCTTAAAGGTTACTGCCGTTGCAACTTAATTACTCACCCTTAAAAACACCCCAACCAAATCATCTCACTTCAGAGCATATCGCTAAAACATTAATACGTTTTTGTCTGCTTTGTCGCTGTTGCGTCGTCACATCCAAGACAGAAATTATGAACTGAACTCACGCCCCTGTCAACACTATTTTTCAGATATTTTTTAGATTTCTGCGTTTCTTATTCTTGCGTTGATATGCAAAGCCTCTTAAACACTGGTTTGGCAAGACAACAACATCAAAAAAACTTTTTTCGGCATTGTCAAGTTAACTTAAAACGGTTGGAAATTCCCTCAAAGCCAAGCTTCACCTCATCCAATAGACGGATTTTGGGTTAGGTTTCGCCAGAATTCAAAACTACGCGCACGTAAAATTCGGTGTGTTTTAGCCGAAGTTTTGTGTGCATCAAATCTAAAGAAATCATAAATCGAACCGAAGTTGCTGAGAAATCGCTGTGCTTGACCCAGTGATTTGAAACAGCGCATTTTGGCTTCACGCAATCGAGTGGCTTGATGTGAGTTCTCTGCCCGGTTGTTCGCGCCTTTGTCTCGGATATGCCTTGCTCCAGAAAATACACACTTACTTGGTTTGATATAGCTTTTGAGCTTATCCGTCACTATGCTTCTTGGATAAGCACCCTGCTTTCTCAGCTTCTTAAGGAACTTCAAAGCCGCTTGAGCATTGCGTTTACGCTGAACCAATATGTCTAAGGTTTGACCATCTTGATCGACCGCGCGCCAAAGATACATCATCTCGCCGCCAATTCGACAGTACACTTCATCCAAATGCCAGCGGTCGCCACACTGCTGATGTTTCTTAATGCGCTTGGCGTATTGCGAACCAAATTTCAAACACCAATAACGCACGGTTTCATAAGTCAAATCCAAACCTCGCTCAGCCATCATCAGCTCAATATCACGGTAACTCAACGAAAACCGATAATATAGCCATACGCAGTGACTTATAACTTCGGGAGGAAAACGATGGCGAGCATACAAATTAGTTGGGTTCATACCGCATTCTAACTCAGACTCCGTGCTTTAC
>NZ_BMZG01000039.1 GCF_014652675.1 Formosimonas limnophila
TGCTGCCGCCACCGCTGGCAGTTTGGTCAACAATACCGATCCGGCCTGTGTTGACGAGACTTGATGCGGCGATGTCGAATGACTGCGCACCGCTTTGGGTGATGTTGCCAGTGTTATTCAGGCTGGTGGCATTGAGCTGGACACTGCCTGCGGTGAGGTTGCCGCTGTTGTTGGCGGCTTGGGCATTGATGACTTGGTTGTTGACGGTGGTGATTTGACCGCTGTTATTAAGGTCTTTGACGGCAATGCTGCTGTCGTTGCCTGCTTCGATTCGCCCAGCGTTGGTGAGGTTGCCTTGTGCGTCGAGGGACAGATTGCCTTCAGAAATGAGCTTGCCACCATTGTTGATGCCCAAACCCGCCTCTGTGCCGACCAGGCGCATTTGCCCCGCGTACATGCCACCAAGTGCGGCGACGTCGAGGGCAAACTGTGGTGCTGTGCCCTGCCCTGTTTGGGCGTTAATCCCTGCGGTGTTGGTGTTGCCATCCACTGTGACTTGATTCGCACCGAGGATGAGGTCGGCTTGATTCGCCCAGACTTGCGCATTAAGCTGCGCAGCGCGGGTGATGAGCGAGAGTTTGTCTGCACCCGTGGCATTCAGACCTTGGCCATTGACTGAGATATTGCCGCCTGTGACGTTGAACCCCGCAAGTGCACCGTTATTAAACTGCGGTGTGCCCGTGGTCAGGGTGACATTGGCGGCGTTGATGAAGCCTGCACCGTTGACCGAGATGCCATTCGGGTTGGCGACGATGAGATTGGCTCTGTTGCCTGCGATTTCTTGGTAACCGTTGAGGCTACTGCCGTTCGGCCCTGTGACTTGATTGATGATGGTGCGGGCAGCGTTGTTGCCGAGCATCGGGTTGCCTTGGATGAAACCTGCGAGTTGTGTCTGGCTCATGCCACCGCTGTTGTTCAGCACGAGGCCATTGGCATTGACGTTGTAGTTTTGGAATTGATTGAGCGAGACGCCTTGCGCATTGGGCGCAACGACATTCACCACAGGGACACCATTGGCCGCGACACCAATCACGGGCTTGCTGCCCGCTTGATTCGGGTCAATCGCAATCTCTTGAGCTGTCGCCGTGCCCACAATCAATGCGCTGCCGAGCAGCAGTTTGGTCGCTAACTGAATCGTACTGAACCCAAACGCCTGATTCGATGTGTCTCGTGTATCGTCTGAACCTATCTGACCCACTTGGCCTTGAC
>NZ_BMZG01000040.1 GCF_014652675.1 Formosimonas limnophila
TGCTGCCGCCACCGCTGGCAGTTTGGTCAACAATACCGATCCGGCCTGTGTTGACGAGACTTGATGCGGCGATGTCGAATGACTGCGCACCGCTTTGGGTGATGTTGCCAGTGTTATTCAGGCTGGTTGCATTGAGCTGGACACTGCCTGCGGTGAGGTTACCACTGTTGTTGGCCGCTTGTGCATTGATGACTTGGTTGTTGACGGTGGTGATTTGACCGCTGTTAGTCAGGTCTTTGACGCTGATGCTGCTGTCGTTGCCTGATTCAATCCGCCCAGCGTTGGTGAGGTTGCCTTGTGCGTCGAGGGTGAGATTGCCTTCAGAGATGAGTTTGCCACCATTGTTGATGCCCAAACCCGCCTCTGTGCCGACCAAGCGCATTTGCCCCGCGTACATGCCGCCAAGTGCCGCGACGTCGAGGGCAAACTGTGGTGCTGTGCCCTGCCCTGTTTGGGCGTTAATCCCTGCGGTGTTGGTGTTGCCATCTACTGTGACTTGATTCGCACCGAGGATGAGGTCGGCTTGATTCGCCCAGACCTGCGCATTGAGCTGCGCAGCTCTGGTAATGAGCGAGAGTTTGTCTGCGCCTGTGGCGTTGAGGCCTTGGCCATTGACGGTGATGTTGCCGCCTGTGACGTTAAAGCCTGTCAATGCGCCGTTATTGAACTGCGGTGTGCCTGTGGTGAGGGTGACGTTGGCAGCGTTGATGAAGCCTGCGCCATTGACTGAGATGCCATTCGGGTTGGCGACGATGAGATTGGATCTGTTGCCTGCGATTTCTTGGTAACCGTTGAGGCTACTGCCGTTCGGCCCTGTGACTTGGTTGATGATGGTGCGGGCAGCGTTGTTGCCGAGCATCGGGTTGCCTTGGATGAAACCCGCGAGTTGCGTTTGGCTCATGGCACCGCTGTTGTTCAGCACGAGGCCATTGGCATTGACGTTGTAGTTTTGGAATTGATTGAGCGACACGCCTTGCGCATTGGGCGCAACGACATTCACCACAGGGACACCGTTGGCCGCGACACCGATGATGGGTTTGCTGCCCGCTTGATTCGGGTCGATGGCGATTTCTTGAGCTGTAGCCGTGCCCACAATCAATGCGCTGCCGAGCAGCAGTTTGGTCGCTAACTGAATCGTACTGAACCCAAACGCCTGATTCGATGTGTCTCGTGTATCGTCTGAACCTATCTGACCCACTTGGCCTTGAC
>NZ_BMZG01000041.1 GCF_014652675.1 Formosimonas limnophila
AATTACGCGTTAATTTTAGCCACAACACCCGCGCCGACGGTACGACCGCCTTCACGAATCGCAAAGCGCAAACCTTCTTCCATCGCGATAGGTGCGATGAGTTTAACGCTGATTGATACGTTGTCACCTGGCATGACCATTTCTTTGTCCGCTGGCAAAGATACAGCACCAGTCACGTCAGTTGTACGGAAGTAGAACTGTGGACGGTAGTTGTTGAAGAATGGCGTATGACGGCCACCTTCGTCTTTACCCAACACGTAGATTTCTGCATCGAAATCAGTGTGTGGCTTGATTGAACCAGGTTTGCACAATACTTGACCACGTTCTACGTCTTCACGCTTAGTGCCGCGGAGCAATACACCAACGTTGTCGCCTGCTTGACCTTGGTCAAGCAATTTACGGAACATTTCAACACCTGTACAAGTGGTTTTCGCGGTGTCTTTGATACCAACGATTTCCAACTCTTCACCGACTTTAACCACACCTCGTTCGATACGACCTGTTACAACCGTACCGCGACCAGAGATTGAGAATACGTCTTCGATTGGCATCAAGAATGTACCATCAACGGCACGTTCTGGGGTTGGGATGTATGAATCCAAAGCGTCGCCCAAAGCGAAGATCGCTGGTTCGCCGATTTCTGATTGGTCGCCTTCGAGAGCCAACTTAGCAGAACCTTTGATGATAGGCACGTCGTCGCCTGGGAAGTCGTATTTAGACAATAATTCACGAACTTCCATTTCAACCAATTCCAACAACTCAGCGTCATCAACCATGTCGCATTTGTTCAAGAATACGAGGATGTAAGGAACGCCAACTTGACGCGCCAACAAAATGTGCTCACGAGTTTGTGGCATTGGACCGTCAGCAGCTGAACACACGAGAATCGCGCCGTCCATTTGTGCCGCGCCAGTAATCATATTTTTAACATAGTCAGCATGGCCTGGGCAGTCAACGTGGGCGTAGTGACGACCTGCTGTTTCGTACTCAACGTGCGCAGTGTTAATGGTAATACCACGTGCTTTTTCTTCTGGTGCCGCATCAATGTCAGCGTAACCTTTGGCTTCGCCGCCGAACTTCTTCGTCAATACAGTCGTAATCGCTGCTGTCAATGTCGTTTTACCGTGATCAACGTGACCAATCGTGCCGACGTTGACGTGCGGTTTGGTCCGTTCAAACTTACCTTTTGCCATGAT
>NZ_BMZG01000042.1 GCF_014652675.1 Formosimonas limnophila
CTGAGAGATTTGAGCCGACCACGTTCACATCGCCATTAGTCGCGAAGCCATTGGCGTCCTTCTCACCGTCGCCTCTGGCGATGATGGTGAGGTTATTGCCTGCAGAGACATTGCTGCCTTGTGTGGCGGTTTGTGTGGTGGTGCTATTGGATTGGCTCTTACTCGAACCGACGGATACGGACACACCAATAGCCGAGGTTTGAGAGGCTTGATTAGCCAAAGCCGTTTGACTCAAATCAGTGTATAACGACTGCCCTGCTTGCACCGCTGTGAGCGCCGCTTTGGTGCCATACGCGGCAGCTAATCGGTCGTTGCCTCGGTCGCTGGCGTCGTTCGCTTGTTTGACCACACCATAAATGGTGTTCGCCGCATTGCCCACCGTACCACTGAGCGAGACAGACAAGCCAGAAGACTTGGACTTCTCCTCGGTGGTTTGTGTGTATCGATTCGTTTCGTTGATGATGTTGACATCATCGGCCACTAAGGTCGCATTGTTTGCCGCGAGCACGTCTGAACCCACTATGTTCAACGTGTTGCCCGCGCTGAGCTTCACGTCGCCTGCGTTTGAGGCAATCAGGCTGCCTGTGTGGGTAGTTGCTGTTGCATCGGTGGCGAGTGAGTTTTGTGTTTTACCGACCATGAAGCCTATACCACCAGTCCCCATCAAGCCTGATTTTTTAACCTCAAAAAACTGATTATTTGTATCAGTGTTTTCTGCGGCGGTGATGTTGATGTCGTTTTTAGCATCAACCCAAGTCAAAGTATCGGAGACGACATTTGAGCCTTGGATGTTGACATTGTTGCCAGCACCGATCAACACACGATTCCCAGTAATGTTTGAGGCAACATTGTCAGCATCGGTTTTCTCAATATGTGTCGTCCTCGTGGTTGAGCTCAAGAAACCTTTGCTCTTATCCTTATTAGCAACGTCAATGCTATCGGTATTTTGACCCGCCATAATGTTAACGTCACCTTGCGCGGCTTTGATTAAAACCGTGCCCACATCGCTGTTGATTTCGCTGGCGCGGATGTTGACGTTGCCTGTTTGTGCATTGAGCTGCAGGTCAGAATGAGTGCTGATTTGGCTGCCAATCTCGCGGGTGTTGCCACGATTTAGGTAATTATTGGCATCAGCCATCAGATTAA
>NZ_BMZG01000043.1 GCF_014652675.1 Formosimonas limnophila
ACTGGGCTATGCCTAAGAGTTTGTCGTCTTTTTTAACCCCGTCAATGGCACTGACTAATTTGTCTTCTTTTTGTTCTGCTTTGATGTTGTCAGCAGAAAACGCCTCTTTACGAGTACGCAGTTTATCCGTCTCCCCTAAAGCCAGTGCTGTGGTGAAGCCATATTGAAGTTTGATGATTTCTGGGTCTTTTATGTAAGATTTAGCATAGCCACGCTGAGTGGTGCAAGCACTTCCATTCGGATCTGATTGACAGGCAGCGATCATTTCGTTGTTGTGCTTTGTCGATAGTCGAGAATATTCTGCCTCAACATCTTTATGACATTGGCTTTGCGATGAGGCTACTGGGATACTGTTACAGTTGTCCATCTTTTTAATCATCGCTTTGATTTCTGCTGGATACAGGAAGTTGTTATCCACCTCAATCTTGCTTGCCAAAGCCGCAGCCGCGGCATCCCCACCTGCTGCGGCGGTCACACCACCGACGAGGCTGGCGATGAGATTGCTGTAGCTTTGCTTTTGCTCAGCGGTCATGTTTTTGGTGTTGACTGCGATGAGGTTGTTGAGCGCAACGGTTGCTGCTGAGCCTGCTGCGGCTGAGGCACAGTCACCGCCTGTGGCGGCTGCGCCTGCGCAGCCTGCGATGCTGTGTAGGAGGCCGCGGATGGTTTCTGATTCGGCGGTTGGTTTGCCATCTTCCATGAACCCATCGGCGATGTCTTTGATTTGCGTTGCACCGTATTGACGGATGACGTTGATGGCGGTGTTTTGTAGCAGGCTTGCGCCGCTGCCTGTGACGTTGCCGCTGGCGGCGCCGACAAGGCCAGTCAGAATCATGCTGCCCGTGCCGCCGTTGCCCCAGAGGTCTTGGCGGGTGCCGTAGTTGATGGCTTGACCATTAATGATCGTGTCACCCAACTCTTTAT
>NZ_BMZG01000044.1 GCF_014652675.1 Formosimonas limnophila
AGCCACACACACTACAACAAAGACCAGCAGTACAACATTGGTTTTAATATCCGCCAAAACCTACCCAGCCAATCAAACGCCGTCGGCTTCATCTATGGCGAACCCGATTGGAACGGCAAATGGCGTGTGTACAGTTTAAACGCCAGTGCCAGTGTGCCATTTAAAGTGAACAACAGCAGCTGGAAATACAGCGGTACACTCAAAGCTCAATACGCCAATCGTCCTACACCAAGCTCTGAGTTGTTCAGCTTGGGTAGTCGTTACACCGTCAGAGGGTTTGATGAGTCTTTCTCAATCAGTGCTGAGGATGGATTGCTCCTGCGCAACGAAGTTGCCTATCTGTACGGTGCTAACAAACGTCAGCAGGTCTATCTCGGTTTAGATTGGGGCAAGATCAAAGGTCCCGCGACAGAGAACGCCATAGCCACCACTTTAGCAGGCGCGGCCATCGGTGTGCGTGGTAACTATGTCGGCATCAACTATGACTTATCGGTGGGTTATCCACTCAAAAGCCCTGAGTTTTACCAAGGAAAGCGCAAGCCCAGTGTGTATGGCAGTATAAGCTACCAATTTTAACCAGCATCGCATCAGACAGTCATCAATAAAATAGATCTATAGGAATACTATGAACAACCAAACCTACAAACTCATCTTCAGTAAAACCCGTGGCATGTTGGTCGCGGTATCAGAGCTGGCAAGCCGCGATGGTAAGGGCATTGGTCAAGGCCAAGTGGGTCAGATAGGTTCAGACGATACACGAGACACATCGAATCAGGCGTTTGGGTTCAGTACGATTCAGTTAGCGACCAAACTGCTGCTCGGCAGCGCATTGATTGTGGGCACGGC
>NZ_BMZG01000045.1 GCF_014652675.1 Formosimonas limnophila
AACTAGCATTAACCTTAAAGATACTTTAGATCCTGGATTGACGGTTAATGCTGTGCCTAATGGCTGTACGCAAGCAGGGCAAGAAATTACGTGTAGTTTGCCTACGGGTACAGTCCAGGGTGAGTATGCGTTTACATATACTGCAACGGTAAACGCAGCGGCAGCAACGAAAGTACTCAATCAGGTGACGAGTGATGTTGGTAGCTGCTCATCATGCAGTGTTACTCATCCGCTATGGTCTGTTGTAACAAACAAAACTTCAGATGCGGCGGCAAAAAAGAATGTGCGGATTGGTGACACCATCAATTACACACTGAAGTCAACGGTAGTTGGCGGAACATCAACACGTGATGTGGTTCTGACTGATACGCTCGGCACTGGTTTAACATTAACGAGTGCGCCTTCTGGTTGTAGTGCATCGGGTTCGACTTTGTCATGTACGGTTCCTGCTGGCTCGGCTGTTGGTGATTATGTATTCACTTACTCTACCAAAGTAAATGAGCAAGCCCAAGGCACAGTGGTTAATACGGTATTGCCGAGTTATGGCTCCTGTGGAACATGCAGTACCAGCTCATTGGTGGTGAGGGAGATTGGCTTGTTGATTACCAAAACCGCTAAAACCAAAACGGCGAAGATTGGTGACTTTGTTCGCTACGAAGTGGTGATTGAGAACCCAAGCAAATACGATGCCAAAGACTTTAGCTTAGTGGATCAACCCGCGCCAGGTTTGAGCTATGTTTCAGGCTCAATGAATGTGGTAGGTGATAGCAGCTTTACTGTGACGTCAGAGTATCCATTGACGACATCGAGTTTGGATGTTGCCGCAGGC
>NZ_BMZG01000046.1 GCF_014652675.1 Formosimonas limnophila
ATAAAGAGTTGGGTGACACGATCATTAATGGTCAAGCCATCAACTACGGCACCCGCCAAGACCTCTGGGGCAACGGCGGCACGGGCAGCATGATTCTGACTGGCCTTGTCGGCGCCGCCAGCGGCAATGTCACAGGCAGCGGCGCAAGTTTGCTACAAAACACCGCCATCAACGTCATCCGTCAATACGGTGCGCAAGAAATCAAAGACATCGCCGATGGGTTCGCCGAAAAACGTAATCCCGACGGCAGCATCATTCCTGATGCCCAATCAGAAACCATCCGTGGCCTCCTACACAGCATCGCAGGCTGCGCAGGCGCAGCCGCCACAGGTGGTGACTGTGCCTCAGCTGCCGCAGGTTCAGCAGCTACGGTTGCTCTTAATAATCTGATTGCTCATAATTCGTCCAACATGACGGCAGAGCAGAAGCTGGCTTATAGCAACCTCATCAGCTCACTCGTTGGCGGTGTGACTTCAGCTGTTGGCGGTGACGCTGCGGCGGTGGCTTTGGCAAGCCAGATAGAACTTAATAATAATGATGTGTATGATCCTCTGCATCCCGAAACATCACAATCAGGTCTTGATACGCGCAGTCGTGTAGATAAGATCAAAGATGCACTGACACCAAGCAAGAATACCGTTGAAAATGTCAATAAAGGGATTCGTAACACTTTAGCGGGCTTCTATAATGGTTTTAATGAAATGTTGCCAGACTTGGTGGACGGTCAACCGCAGCCCAACTTACCGATTGATAGGAGTTATGATAGTGTTGCTGG
>NZ_BMZG01000047.1 GCF_014652675.1 Formosimonas limnophila
CACATCACCAGTAAAGTGGATTTCCCAGAGCAGAACATTGCCAGTGGCACACTCATGATTGAATGGTATCCTGGTACGGTTGGCAAAGTGAGCTACGAGACTGCAGGCGGCAAGCCAATTGGCAGCGTGGCCATGCTGTTTCCGAATCGTGAGGGTCAGCTCTACAACCAACGCCAAGCCGATCAGGCCTTAGAGAACCTCAAACGCTTGTCCAGCCAAGGCAATGCCAGCATAGACTTGCGACCTGGTGAGGTGGCGGGTACATCGGATATTGTGTACAAAATCGAAACCATACCATTCATCAAGCGCATCAATGGTAGTATCGGCATCGACAACGCAGGCAGCGAATCAACGGGCGAATACCAGCTCAATGGCAGCATCAGCATCGATTCACCGTTGCATTTGAACGACCAACTCACGCTCAACTACAACCGCAATGCGGATGCCGATAACAATCAGCACAATACCAAAACCACAGGTGCTTACTGGGACATCGCCACGGGCTATGCCACATTCGGTTTGGGTTATAACAAAAGCAGCTATTTACAAACCGTGCCGGGTTACATCAGCAACTTGAGCTATGAGGGCAAAAGCCAAGACTGGTACGCCAGTGCAGGCGCGATGCTGCACAGAAACAGCAACAGCAAAACCCAAGCCACGTTCAAGATTGGTCGCAAGATCAGCCACAATTACATCGACGACACAGAGATTCCTGTGCAAATGCGTGACTACGTCTACACCGA
>NZ_BMZG01000048.1 GCF_014652675.1 Formosimonas limnophila
CGTCATCCTCCACCATAAAGTTTTAGGGGTTATGAAGACGGGTCTTTAGCTCAGTTGGTTAGAGCACTGTGTTGATAACGCAGGGGTCGATGGTTCGAGTCCATCAAGACCCACCATATATTGCTAACGATAGTGAGACATTAAGACTAAGCATTTTGTGCTTAATCTTAATCTTTTACGGAAGATGAATTGAACTTCGGTTCAAACGGCTGTTTCCTTAACAATTAGAAACCTGAGATTATTGTTAATTTCTGAACTCAATTAAATGAGCAGATGAGGTTAATGATATGAAGCAAATTTAACAAGTAAACCGAACACGCAAGTGTTTGTGAATATGGGTTAGATTGCATCAAAATAGTAGTTCTCAAGAAACAAGTAGTATGAAGAATACGACTAAAACTTGAAATTACGGCAAACAAACCGAGTGTTGTACTCATGTAAAAACAACACTCACATTTAGTTGAATTATAGCGGTATTGCCAGTCAATACAGTTATAAGGTCAAGTGAATAAGTGCATGTGGTGGATGCCTTGGCGATTACAGGCGACGAAAGACGTGATAGCCTGCGAAAAGCTCTGGGGAGGTGGCAAATGACCTTTGATCCAGAGATGTCTGAATGGGGAAACCCGGCCTTCGGGTCATCGTTTAGTGAATACATAGCTAAACGAAGCGAACGCGGTGAACTGAAACATCTAAGTAACCGTAGGAAAAGAAATCAACCGA
>NZ_BMZG01000049.1 GCF_014652675.1 Formosimonas limnophila
CCATTGTCAACATGAGGAACATACGCTGGACTGATTTGATTGCGACGACGCCAATAGTCAGAAGAGCGATTATCTATTTCGGCATCTATAAGCGTAATCTCATTTGGGTTGAAATTTGGGTTGAGGGTAGATGCCAAAGTAGGGTCAGGAAAGTCATAAATAACCGCATATTCAGATACGGTAGACGGATCCTTGATTGCCAAACCACTGTAATTGACAAACTTCGATTTCGTCACTTTATAAGGACCATCTGGATTTAACGCGTCTGGGTCGCTGTATTGAGCTATCACAGGAAACTGACTAAAAGGATATTTCTTCGAAGGCACCACAATATACGCTTGCGCTTCAACACCAAACCATTGAGAAATGTTGGCATTATCCGTTCCTGTGAATACCTCATACCTTTCTAAACCACTTCTGGGGGATTCTACGCCTTCGTCGTTGTTATCCCAGTCAATTAATCCAACCATAACTTGTTCGCCAGAATATGACACACCATTGACTATATGTTGTTTCCTAGATTCGACTGTATCAATGATCGTAGTACTAAATTTGGTGTTTTCATTTTTGGTCTGCGCGACAGCCCATTGCGTGACATCACCACCCACTTCGATTGTCGCTGAACGGTTGTTGAGCGTCTGTGCTTGTTCTGTGAC
>NZ_BMZG01000050.1 GCF_014652675.1 Formosimonas limnophila
TGACGTCCTCCCAAAAAAGTGTATCAGGGATAATTAGAAAAAAGCGGTTAAACTGAGCCAAACGAAGAGGAGAAGCTCATGAAGACCAGCAAGTTTACGGAAGAACAAATTGCCTTTGCGCTGCATCAAGCGGACATGGGACATTCGGTAGAAGAGGTCTGCCGGCAAATTGGCATTAGCCAGGCCACGTTTTACAATTGGCGTAAAAAGTATGCGGGTGTTGGGGTATCTGAACTTCGACGATTGAAGCAGCTTGAGCAGGAGAATAAGAAGCTCAAGCAAATGGTGGCCGACTTGTCTTTGGATAAAGTGATGCTGCAAGACGTCATCAAAAAAAAGCTGTGAGGCCAGCCCAGCGCAAACCCTTGGCTGGCCATCTGATTGAGCAGTACCGCATTTCCATACGTCGAGCCTGTCGGCTGTGTTTGCTGCACACGACGACATGGCATCGCAAACCACGACCACCGAATCCGACCGATGCCCCTATAAGAGCGCAAAGGTTGAACATTGCACACAGTCGAGTGCGGTTCGGTTTCTGGCGCATTTATGTTCTAATACGCCGGGCGGGCTGGCGAGTTAATCACAAGCGTCTTTATCGGCTGTACAAAGCCGAGGGGCTTAATCTGCGCAGCAAACGTCCCAAACGTCGGCGTGC
>NZ_BMZG01000051.1 GCF_014652675.1 Formosimonas limnophila
GAAGTGCATCCATCGCCCGAAGCAGATGCTGATGGGTTATGCCTTCCGGCATGGCTGGCATCGCCACCGTTTCCAACCAGCGCAGAACGCCTAACTTGCTGTCCGGGGCGCAGAGCCGGTTGAACACCATGGCCCGCACAAGGGCCTCGGCGTCAATCTCACGACGCCCGGAACGCAACGCGCGCTTGAGCGCGCGATCAAAACCGAGGTCTTTCCACAGTTCATGGAGCGCGAAGACATCACCGAAGCCCAACGCGGAGTCATAGGTGATGTCGGAAGCAGTGTTCTCCAAACGGCCAACAGCCCGATTGAGCCCGTTGATCAATGGATCGAGCTTTGTCGGGCTGAGCTTGTCCAGTCGCCCCAGATTGGCGACGACCTTGATGCGGACCTTTCCGGTCTCGTCGCGGTGGCCCTCGACCAGTTGCAGGTAGCGCCGACCGCCCGATTCAGTGATGCGCGTGTACATGGACGAACGATACATCGCCAAAAGCCAATGGCTCAAGCGCATAATTAGAAAAACGTGTTACAACAAGACTTCCGCTAAAACGCCTCAAGCCGCCCCATAACCCGTTGAAATTACTGAAACGCCGACACCCGAAAAACCAAAAAACAGGGAATAACTGTCGAAGTCCGGAATGC
>NZ_BMZG01000052.1 GCF_014652675.1 Formosimonas limnophila
ACAGAATATCGCCATCACCGATGTACACGACACCGCCACGCAAGACACCTACACCAAGTTCAAATCAGCGGGTCTGTCGGTTTCTGTCTCCAGCCCCATCATCGATGCGGCGAAGATGGGCAGCACACTGGCTGACCAAGCAGGCAAAGCAGAGGGCGGCACCCAAATCGGTGCAGTGGCCGCATCGAGTGCACTGGCTGGTTACAATGCGTATCGCGGCATCACTGAAATGGCCAATAGTCTCACTCGCGAAATAGCCAAGGGGGCGACAGGTAATCCGCTGGGTGCATTGGGTTNCAAGAGTCACAGTGAGCAAAGTACCAGCTCGGGCAGCAGCATCACCGCAGGAGGCAAGGTCAACCTCACCGCCACGGGCAAAGGCAAAGCCGATGACACGCTTGAGAACAACCAAGGCTCGGACATTCTCGTCCAAGGCTCAACCATCGCAGGCAAGGGCGGTACACATCTCAAGGCAGACGACGACATCATCGCACTCGCAGGGGTCAATACTGACAGCATGACCAGCAGCAATAAGTCTTCAGGCGCATCGGTGGGTGTCAGCGTGGGTGCTTCTACATCACTCAATATTGGTGTCAACATGGGTAAAGGCCGTGCCAACG
>NZ_BMZG01000053.1 GCF_014652675.1 Formosimonas limnophila
CGGATGGTGCCGCCGATGTTGTTCAGCGTGTCTGTGGCTCTGACGGAGACAGTGCCCCCTTTGTTCCCGCCAATGACACCGCCACGGTTGTTGACATTGCGCGCAGTGATATCCATGCTGCTCGTGCCTGCGATGACACCACCGTTGTTGTTGATGTCGCCTGTGCTGTCCAACCAGTTGTGACGAGCGGCGATGAGCGTGCCATCGCCTTTGAGGTCGAGCGTGTTGGTGGCGAGGTAGACTTTGGGCACGAGGACGGTTTGGGTGGTACCGTCTTTGAGTGTGACAGTTTGCTTAACCATCCAGACGATGTCGGTGGTGAGGTTCTTCATCTGCTCTGGCGTGAGCGCTGTGCCGACGTTGAATCCAAACGCTTTGCCTGCGGCAATGCCGTTGGTCATGAGGGCTTTGTATTGCGCCTCATTGTTGGTGTAGTCACCTGTGAAGCGTTTGCCTGTGGCTGTGATGATTTGGTCGTTGATGAGCTTTTGTTCATAGAACCCATCGCCGAGGCGTTTCCAGATGTTGTTTGGATCGGTCGCCAGTTGTTTGAGCATGTAGTCTGATGAGAGGAATGC
>NZ_BMZG01000054.1 GCF_014652675.1 Formosimonas limnophila
TGTACTCCAGGGCGGTATCATACTCGAATGGTCGCATCCACCACAAGCTGTATGGCTGGCTGAATTGCTCAAGAGTTTGGCATGATTCACTGTGAATCATTGCTGTGTGTGATTGAGCCGATGGACATGCGTCGCGGAGCTGATGGTTTGTCGACTTGGTTACAAACCCAATTGGGTCGGATGCCTGATGCGGGCACTGCATTCATTTTTAGTAACCGCAGGCACACGCGCATTAAGATTGCGGTGTGGGATGGTAACGGTGTTTGGCTTTGTGTGCGTCGTTTGCATCAAGGTTCGTTCGTTTGGCCGCGTGTTGGTGACTCGACATTTGAGTTGTCTGTAACAGAATGGCAGTGGTTGATTCAAGGTGTGGATTGGCAACGCCTCACGACACAATTGCCCGACGGTTGGAGTTTATAAAAATAGGGTTTTAAGTGATATCATGGTGGCACATGAATTACAATCACATCATGATAATCGCACCTGCCAACGCCTCAACATCCAACGCTGCACTTGATGCGGCGTTGCGTTACATTGAGC
>NZ_BMZG01000055.1 GCF_014652675.1 Formosimonas limnophila
AGTTGTGCTCAATGCAGGTCACATTAAAACCACCAGCAGCCTGACCAACAGCGGTACAGTTGATGTCGGTGGTTCAGTCAACATCACCACAGGCAACCTCACCAACGCCGCAGGCAAGATCCAAACCGCAGGCGCACTCGCGGTCACTGCGCCCACCATCAACAACCAAAACGGCGTCATCAAATCACAAACATCGACCCAAGTTACCGCCACGACCATTGACAACTCAAATCAAGGGTTGATTCAAGCGCAGAAACTGAATGTTATTACAGCAACCCTCAACAACAGCAACACTGACCTCACTGGTGGTGTGATTGGCGAGGAAAGCCTGAGCATAAAAAACAACACGATAGCTGGAACAACGCAAGTAGACAACAAGCGCGGTTACATCGCGGGCGGTCAAGCGACCATCTTGCTATCGAGCTTAGACAATCAAAAAGGGATTGTCACGGCAGGCCAAAACCTAACGCTTGACAGCAAAACCCTCAACAACCAAGCGGGTCAAATTCTCGCGAATCAAGCACTCAAGATCACCGCCAC